>NC_016614.1:0-1974339 GCF_000241385.1 Vibrio sp. EJY3 | reverse complement strand
GTAAATGTGTGACGCTGTAACACTTTTAATTTATAGAGTTAGCAAAGCGTTTGTGCGAACTTGTTTGATTATATTTTGATATATTTTTTACCATAATTCATAAAAGAGTCGATTTTATTGTTTTTATATGTGATTGTTATTCAAAATGTTTGTGCACCTTTTTGTTGTTATTGGTGTTCACTGCTGTACAATTGCAATCAGATATCCTTTCAACGGAAATTGGCATGAAAAGAGAAAAAACGATTGAAAATCTTCATGAGTTAGCAGAACTCACACAACAAGTTCAAGCTGACCGTATTGAGATTGTTTTGGAAGAGCGAAGTGACAACTACTTCCCTCCAATGTCTAAGGCAATGATGGAAACCCGATCGGGTTTGACTCGTCGAAAACTCGATGACGCGATTGGTAAAATGGAAGCCGCTGGCCATCAATTTACAAAGAATAACGCCAATCATTATTCCATTACGTTAGAAGAAGCACATATGCTGATGGATGCGGCTGAGGTGCCTAAATTCCACGAGCGTAAAAAAAACAATGGTAATAAGCCGTGGATTATCAACGTACAAAACCAAAAGGGTGGTACGGGTAAATCGATGTCGGCGGTGCATTTAGCGGCCTGTTTAGCGCTTAACTTAGATAAACGCTACCGTATTTGTTTGATTGACTTAGATCCACAAGGCTCATTACGTCTATTCTTAAACCCACAAATCAGTGTCGCTGAACACGATAATATCTATTCTGCCGTTGATATTATGTTAGGTAACGTACCAGACGGTGTTGAGATTGATAGTGAGTTTTTGCATAAGAATGTATTGCTACCTACGCAATATCCAAACTTGAAGTCAATCTCTGCTTTCCCAGAAGACGCGATGTTTAATGCCGAAGCGTGGCAAACCTTATCTGAAGACCCATCTTTAGATATCGTGCGTTTGTTAAAAGAGCAGCTTATCGACATTATTGCAGATGATTTCGATATCATCATGATTGATACCGGCCCGCATGTGGATCCGCTAGTTTGGAATGCAATGTATGCTTCTAACGCCTTGCTGATTCCATGTGCAGCCAAACGTCTTGACTGGGCTTCAACGGTAAACTTTTTCCAACACTTACCGACAGTGTATGAAATGTTCCCAGAAGATTGGAATGGCCTTGAGTTTGTGCGCTTAATGCCAACCATGTTTGAAGACGACAATAAGAAGCAAGTTTCTGTTTTAACTGAAATGAACTATCTTCTAGGTGACCAAGTTATGATGGCTACCATTCCGCGTAGTCGAGCGTTTGAAACCTGTGCTGACACCTACAGTACGGTATTTGATCTCACTGTGAGTGATTTTGAAGGTGGTAAGAAAACGCTCGCAACCGCTCAAGACGCCGTTCATAAGAGCGCACTTGAACTAGAGCGTGTATTGCACTCTAATTGGCCGTCATTGAATCAGGGGTAATAAGTAAATGGCTTTGAAAACGTCTGAATTAAACGCAAAATTATTTGGCAAAACTAATAAACGCCGCGTGGCTACGCCTCAAGAAGCGCAAACCGCTGCAAAAGAAAAAACGCAAACCATTGAGTTAGCGGTCGCAGGTGAGAATACCGTTCAATTCGAGTTGGTTCGCATTCCTGCTGACAAGGTAGAGTCTGAAACGACAGTCTTTGTCGATAACGCACGTGAACAATCTTTCTTGAATGAGCATGCTTTATCCGATGTATTGGTTACGTTAAAAGAGCGTGGTCAGCAGTATCCGGCCGTCGGCCGTCGCACTGAAGATGGCAAGATTGAGGTATTAGACGGTAGTCGTCGTCGTAAATCTTGTATTCTGGCTGAGCAAGATTTTCTGGTTTATGTTGGTGACAACATTAACTCTAATCATGCTAAGTTCCTGTCTGATGTGGCAAACGCTCACAAGCCTCTCTCTCTTTATGAAAAAGGCAAGGAGATGCAAGCCAAGTTAGACAGCGGTGAAGCAGAAGACCAGAAAGCGCTTGCGAAAATGTTCCAATGCAGTGAGGCATTGGTAAGTGGAGCGTTAAAAGCGGCTTCTTTACCACTAGAGTTGCTTCAAGCGTATCCAAATGTTGGCGACCTTGGGCGCCCAACCATTGTTAAATTGCACAAGCAGTTTACGAATCTAAGCCCTGAACATCAGCAAGGGTTGTTAGATAAATGTCGTACAACAGAAGGATACTTGTGGCAGCGTAGCACAGCGCAAGGTGTTGCTCGTCTAACAAAAGAAGTCACAGAAAGCCTAGAAAGTTGGATTACTGAATTATCACCAGCCAAACCATCACCAAAGGTAGACAAAGTCGATTTGATAAAAGGTCGCGCGAGTTACAGCCGCAAAGGCAGTAATCTGGCACTGAACCTTAAAAAAGTAGATGACAGTTTGATGGAAGAAATTCTTGCTTTTGTTCACAGCAAATTGCAATAACGTTAGTCAAAACTTCAACCGCCTTCGGGCGGTTTTTTTATGCCTGTTGTTTTTGCTTGCCGATCAGTTGCCTGTTTAAGTTGTGGTAATATGGCGTTGGTTAAACCTTGGGTATAGAGCATGCACACACAAACTGAGTTTCTCGCTTTACTTCAACAAAAGGCATTTCAGTCTTTCCAACGCGTAGGCGTCGCGATCCAGGGTGATGGCGACTGGCAAAACGAACTTATCGCTTCGTTCTATAAAGCTCATCAAGAATTACGTTGGTTTTGTGTCGGTGAATGGTCGTTAGGCGACGCCTTTTCAGTATCTAGCAAACAAGGGCATATGTTGCTAGGAAGAGAATGTGATGTGCTCGTTTATGATGCGCGTAAAAACTTTGATGCGAACAGTTTCTCTGCAGCATTGGGCTCACTAGTTGGTGGTGGAATTCTGATTGTGGCTACCGATAATGTTGAGCCATCAAACTGCGCTCAACAGTGGATGGCGTCTCAGTGGCAGAAGTTATTTGTCTTAGAGCAACATCAACCTGTGCCTGAGTTACCAAGTTTTGAACCCTCCAGTAAAGCCCAAAGATATACGCAACAAGAGCAGGCAGTTGCTGCTATTGAAAAAGTGGTAACAGGCCATCGAAAACGCCCTTTAGTGTTAACCGCAGACCGTGGCCGTGGGAAAAGCAGTGCCCTTGGGATCGCGTGTGCGAACTTATTACAAACTAAGCCGTTGCGAGTGTTAGTGACAGCACCATCTATTAAAGCGGTAGAACCGGTTTTCTTACACGCAGAACGAATATTGCCAAGCGGCCAGCGTATCAGAAAAGACAGATTTGAAGCCGGGCAGGGGAGCATACAATTTATCGCGCCGGACGAGTTACTCGCGTCACTACCCGAATGTGACTTACTACTTATCGACGAAGCCGCTGCAATTCCAGTTCCTATGCTGCAGCAGATGACGGCTCATTTCCATCGCCTTGTATTTTCTAGCACCATTCACGGTTACGAGGGCTGTGGACGCGGGTTTACGCTTAAGTTTGTTGACTGGCTGAGAAAGCAAAGAGCCGGAATGAAAACCTGTCATCTTAAGCAACCAATCCGCTGGAGCGAAGGTGATATTCTTGAGTCCTGGCTATATCAAGCATTTGTATTGGATGCAGAACTGATGGCCCCTCCATCCGTGGTTGCGCAAGAATTCCTACTTAAAAAAATTGCAAAGCATGAATTGGTTTCTAATCCTAGTTTATTACGTGACTGTTTTGCTCTTTTGGTGAATGCGCACTATCAAACTTCTCCGAATGATTTGCTGCACTTACTTCAAGATGAATGTAGTTCTATTTATGTAGCAACGAGTGAAAAGAAAATAGTCGGCGTTGTCATGACGGTTGAAGAGGGCAGTTTAGATGAGACGATTATTTCTGATATTCAACTCGGGAGGCGTCGTCCACCTGGTCATCTAGCCCCTGTTACTATTATCAATCAACTCGGCATGCCTGATGTCGGTCGGCTTTCAACGCTCCGTATTATGCGTATCGCGGTGCATCCTGAGTTACAAAACAAAGGGCTCGGGAAGCGAATTCTTACTCAACTTGAGCAGTCTCTACCTTCTCATGTCAATTATCTTTCCACCAGCTTTGGTTTGACAGATGAACTGTTGCGCTTTTGGAATAGTGTCGGTTATCAAACGATTCGACTTGGAACAATGCGCGATGCCGCAAGTGGTTGTTACTCTCTATTGATGGTCAGACAGTTGGCCAATAAACCGCTGAAATGGATTGATGAAGCTGAGCTACTTTTATGTGAGTTTATGTCGATGAGCGCCAATCTGGTTTACTCGAAGTTAGAGCCTAGTTTATATCGAAGTTTACTCAGTGCGCCAAGAATGGAGATCGTACTCCATCCTTGCCAACTTACGCTTATTCGCAATTACGCTCTAGGTGGTGGTAGTTACGAATCTGTGTTTGTGTGGTTAAAACAGTGGCTATTGAAAAATGGCTTAGTATCTGTTTCCGATTTAATGATCTGCAAGTTATTCCTTAACCATGATTGGGAGAGCTGTGCGAAACAGTTCAAACTGACTGGACGTAAGCAAGTTGAACAAGAAATTCGGCGGGAAGTGCAGTTGCTTCTAAAAGAATTTACACTGTAAAGCAGGCATCAAGTAGATTTACACTGTAAATTAAAATAACGAAGAAGAGGGGGTTTACACTGTAAATCGCCTCTTTTTTTATTTGTCCTATTTGAGCTGGATTAGATTAAATTCACGATACTATTCACTGAGTTGGCGGAATTGACATTTATCTCACTATTAGTGATATAAGCTTGATTATTAAGACTGCACAGTTTGTCGAGAAAATATTTTTAGTTAGACTGATGGTGTTGATGTTCAGCAAAGTGGTATCGCTATGTGGAAGCTGTGTCTTGAGTGGTCTGAGGACAAAACAAGGATAATCGCTCGTCTTGCACCAGATGTGGATTTGGAAAGTAAGTTCGATAGAAAAGAGTTACTTGCGCAACTTACGTTAATGAATGCCGATTCGTTATTTGTTGAAGATGACGCGGTCAGCCGATTTATTGAATGCGTGAGAGTTCGAGACGCTCTAGCTTATAAAGGCCTCGTGGTCGCTCAGAAGAAAGACGCACAGATTGCTGTGGAGTTGTCCAATAACGATATGCTTGCAAGTATTACCGTAACCGGCGCTTATGGCGGACGCGGATTACGTGGAGCAGAAATTGTCAGGGCACTAGCACAAGCAAAGGTTACCAAGGGAATCAACAAACTCGCCTTAAAGAAAGTAATGCTGGTCAGTAGTCAACTTAAGCCTGGAGAAACGTTCACACAACCTGTTGCTGTTGGTAAACCGCCAATCAAAGGTAAAGACTCTATTTTTACGCCTCTGGTAAAAGACATCACCAAACGTATACTCAAGCCAAAACAGGGGCAAACGAGTAGCGACAAAATAGACTTGAGAAATCTTGGCGAAACAATCTCTGTCAATGTTGGTGATGAAGTCATGCGCCGCACTCCTGCTACTAAGGGAATCTCCGGCTTCACTGTCCAAGGTCGACTTATACCTGCGCATGCGGGCAAAGATACCGCTCTCAAACCGGGCAAAGGTAGTGAAGTTTGTCCAAGTGACCCAAATCTTCTCATTGCTTCAATTTCAGGTACGCCACTAATAAAGAACAATACGATTGAAGTCGACAACGCACTGTGCCTCAACAATGTTGGCGTTAATACTGGCCACGTTAAATTTAAAGGAAACGTGATTATTGGTGGCAACATTGAATCTGGCATGATTGTTCAGGCGACAGGCTCGATTACTGTAGGTGGATTTATTGAGTCCGCTGATGTTCAAGCGCGTGATGACATTCTGGTCGGTAAAGGAATTATTGGTCATACCGTTAGTGATGGCCAACCTAGAAGTTGTCGTGTGAAAACCAAAGGTTCTATTCGGGCTAGTTACGCGCAGTATAGCGAACTATCTGCAGGTAAAGGCATTGAGCTCGCAGTCCATAGCATGAATAACGAAATCACTTGCGGTAAGACCCTGACAGTTCTGGATGCGAGTGGTAAAAATGGCACACTGAGTGGTGGTCACGCTAAAGTCGCCAAAAATGTGTTGTGTTTGCAACTGGGCGTTGAAGGAGATACAGCAACCAGGGTCGAAGCGTTCTCAGGCTATTCTTTGTATAAGGAGCATATTGGCAACTTAAAGGAACAATATAAAAACGCACAAGCTGAAACGATGGATATCATCCGCAAAGAGTTAGAATTCAAAAAGCGTCCCAAAGCAGAACGTAATCAAGAAGAAGGTGTGGAAATAGAAACGTTAAAATCCCAAAATAACCGCCTAGTGGAAGAGTTAAAGCTCAAACTTGATCAGACCGAAATCGCCTTTGAACTTGCGCTAAAAGAAAATACGGTGGTAGCGAAAGAACACGTTTTTTCTCGGGTAACCGTTCAGTTTGGTAACGAGCAAGTGACAACCAAACGCAACCACGGCGGTTGCACATTTCGATTTAATCAATACGAAATCAATGTGTCGGCAAATCTCGAGCAAGAATCCATCATCGCTTAGACGGCCAATTTTTGTTTCCAAATCCGTTAGCGTATAGGAATCACAAACAGGCTTTATCGACTGTTGTACTAAACTGAGTCTTCAATCGTTGGATAGGGTGATTCTCTATCTACATAATGGCGTTTTACACTGTAAATCGCATACCTATGTCTTTCTTTTTCAAAGCATATATGAAATGCCTTTTTCTATCGTAAAATCTTAATTAACAGGCTCATACTGAAGCAGTGCAATAATCGCGGGTAGGTACTGCTCTATCGTTAAATCAGAGGACACGGCTGGTAATTCCAGAGTGACACACGGCAGTTCTCTTTCACTACACCAAGTGCCAAATGACCCGGGAGTTTCGTAATCCACGTCTTCGACCAATGGGAGATCGAATTGGCTACCGAGCCATTTTGCTAAGGGAGAAAATTTTGGGTCATCCACAAAGGCCAGCGGTTCATGGAATGAGACCACAAACGTTGGTCGTCTTTCTTCGATAAGATTGATCAGCGCGGCCACCTCAGGCTCAAGTTGATTTGCATTACCCGTTTTTACTTTTACATCGCGTACCGGAGTATGAGAACTCCAACGATACACAGTGCCATGCTCAGTCCAGTTTTGAGTTGGAAAGGCACGATTAAGATCAACTTGATTGGCGTTTGCTCTGGTACCGAGTTGGTTACCATCCGGGTTCATCGATAACACCACATCATGATGTAAGCCGTTTACTGGCAAACTTCTTAGCGCGCATGATAAACCTGTTATAGAAGCTGTCTCATCTCCGTGTGTTCCCGCTAATATCAAACCACGTGATGTGCTTTCCACCTGAGCAGGGAAGTAAAGTAAAGGCGCACCTAAAACGGACTTTCCGTAGGTTTTGGGCTTAATTAAAAATGCAGCTCTTTCCGTTCTTGGAATTAGATTCACCATAATCTCCAACCAGATGAAGTAATATTAATTTTAATTACTTAGATAAACCGAACTGTTAAATTTCGTCAATGGTTGTATTGTTAATTGTGGTGTTGGCTTCAAAAGACGAGTTAGGAGAACTAAAAACGATATGGATATTAAAAAATTCTCAAAGACATTGCTTATTTCCTCTCTTTTTACCCCTGTCGTAACGATTTCTGCGTTTGCAGATGTCATACCTGAAGATGTTCAACTTGCCGCTGAGCAAGTTTTAGTGCGAGCGAATGATGCTGAAGCGGCCACTCTCGATCCGGCAAAAGCCGAAGGGATGCCAGAAATGCATATATTGCGAGACTTATTTGAAGGGTTGGTGATTCAAGATCGTGATGGCAATATTGTTCCTGGCGTCGCCCAGTCGTGGGAAACGAAAGACAACCAAACGTTTGTCTTCCATTTACGCAAAGACGCAAAATGGTCCAATGGTGATCCAGTAACGGCAGACGATTTTGTGTATGCGTTAAGAAGGGCGGTTGATCCTCAATTGGCGTCACCAAATGTTTGGTATCTTGAAATGACAAGCATCAAGAACATTGTGGATGTCGCTGAAGGTAAGCTGCCAGTTGAAGAGTTAGGTGTTAAGGCTCTAGATAAATACACACTTCGTTTCGAGCTAGAAAGTAAAGTTCCGTACTTTGTGGCAATGACAGGTCACACATCAATGATGCCTGTTCATAAATCGACAGTGGAGCAGGGTGGGAAACCATGGAGCGATCCGAAACAGTTTGTCGGTAATGGCGCATTTGTCCTTGATAAATGGGTAGTCAATGAACGCATTGAACTGAAGAAAAATCCTAATTATTGGGATGCAGACAATACGCATCTCACCAACGTAACTTACATCCCGTTTGAGAATCAAAATGCCTCGATTAATCGCTATGTGGTTGGCGAAGTAGACATCACTTCTGATGTACCAACACATATGGCACAGAAGCTAGAACAAGAATATCAGGATGCGTATACAGTAGTGCCATTATTGTGTACGTATTATTACGCGTTCAATACAACCCGTCCTCCGTTTGATGATGTGAGAGTCCGTCAGGCTGTGTCTTATTCAATCATGCGCGACGTCATTACCAATGGCGTTACCCAGGTTGGTAACTTACCCGCATACACGTTTGCTCACCAATATACGGCTGGTTTTGATGCGACTCAACCGGACTACAGCAACTGGACACAGCAACAGCGTGATGAAAAGGCTCGTCAGTTATTAGAAGAGGCGGGTTATGGAAAAGATAAGCCGCTCGATTTTAAACTTCTTTACAATACCAGTGAGTCGAATAAAGCCATTGCTGTGGCTATTGCCTCTATGCTCAGTGAAAACTTAGACGCGAAGGTAGAGTTGGAAAACCAAGAATGGAAATCTTATTTAGTGGCGCGTAAGCAAGGTAATTTTGATGTAATGCGAGCCTCATGGTGTGGAGATTACAATGAAGCATCGACATTCTTGAGTTTGTTAAGATCGGATTCCTCAGGGAACTTTGCGCGTTACCAAAGCCCTGAATACGACAAGGCGATGGACAACGCACTCGCGACCACAGACGATAAAAAACGTCAGGCGTACTACGACGAAGCCGAAAAACTGATTGCGGCAGATGTTCCTATCGCCCCAATTTACTATTACATGCAGGCGAGATTAGTGCGTCCCAACGTTGGTGGCTTTGCTAAAAACAACGTAGAAGGTCGAATTTACTCTAAAGACCTGTACATTAAGAAGTAAAAATAAAGCCCCGTAGAGCGAACTCTCGGGGCTTTAATTTTTATCACACTATTTTTTGTCGCAGACTGACTATCTGCTTTCCACGTCTAAAACCAACTTACTCGAGATCCGGGTTACTTTCTTCGGGTGTAAATTCGGGACTTGGCTTTAGTTGCGACAGGCTTGTTTTTGGCCAGTTTTAACACCGCTTTCTGTAATATTTGGTTGTTTGGATAAGTGATAAGGTTGCCGTTTTCGTGCTTGATCAACACATGGAACATGCTGATCTCTTGAATCTCACCGCTGATGTCTTCATCTTTATCGACGACTTTGATCCGATCCCCGACGCGATATGGAAATACGAAGAAGATCAAAAAGCTTGCGGTGATATTACTCAGTATCGACCATTGGGCAATAAACGCGACCCCTAGGACTGCAAATATGGAGGATAGGAACAGCGATACATCACCGTATCCGATGCCAGTGACAATCGCAAAAGTGGATGCGGTCAGAAACAACAGTGCCACGTTAAAGCAACGCTGAATAAAGCTTAAGCGTGCCTTCTTTACCCCTTTCGATGAGGCTAGGTTTATGATGGCTCGGTTGGCAACTCTTTTCAGGATCCGATAAGTGATCAAGACAATGATGCCCATTAACACTTTATATCCAAGAGAGCCTTCGTTGAAATACTGGTTCACTTGATCTAATTGGATCCAATCATTCATTTCTTCAACTCGCCTTTCTTCAACTCGATGGTACTAACAAACGGCTGTTATAGCTGATTTTTTACTGTAAGTAATCACAATTTTTTATCTTAGCTGGTCAACTTTGTCTCGTACTTGAATATGACTTGATTTATCTCGCATATCTTAAATTGATGTGCCTATTGCGCACACTGAGAACCGGAATTCGCGCTTTTCTACTGCTAATCTAATAAGGTCAACAGACCCTAGTTATGACAGCAAGTTATCTCACTTGATTAACGAAGCGAGGGTGCTTAGATCTGCGAGGTGGAATAAGATGAGGCATATGGAAGAAGATGAAAAAGCGATTATGATGTTGGCTGTTATTGTTGGTTTCGTGCTTATCTGGGTATTCTTGGAAGAGGTGAACTATTTCGGGGTCAGATAAAGCGAGGCCCGTAAACAGTCGGTTTAAGGGGCGGTATTGGCAAGTTAACTTACTGCACGCACTTTACCTTGTTTCAAATCGCTCAGTACCTGAGCTTTTGGACCATCCGCAATAATGCTGCCTTTTTCTAAAACGATAACCCTATCGACGATATCAAGCATTGCGGTCTTGTGAGTGATAAAAATCAACGTCTCATTCTCTTTCAACTGGGCTAACTGATGCTTTATGTGCATTTCAGAGCGGTTGTCCATGGCGCTGGTCGGTTCATCCATCAGTAAGACCGGAGGATGCCCTAACAGAGCCCTGGCGATGGTAACGGCCTGACGTTGCCCACCTGATAGCATTGCACCACCTTCACCTACCTGACGCTCCAGACCGGCCGGATCCGACTGAGTAAATGCGGTCACTCCAGCACGATTAGCGGCATCCATAACATCACGGTCATCGGTGAGAGGGCGTCCGAGCGTAATGTTATCGCGTATCGAACCAAAGAATAGAGTTGGATCTTGTGGTACGCAGCCGATATTGCGCCTTATATCGACGTGATGAAGCTGAGCAATATCGGTGTCATCAATGCGCACATGCCCCTCTGTAGGCTGATATAGCCCCATGATAAGACGTTCTAATGTTGTTTTACCTGAGCCTATACGCCCGATAATCGCGACTTTCTCACCAGGGTTGATGGTCAGGCTCAAATCACGAATCGATGCGACAGGCGAGTTAGGGTAGTAGAAGGTGACACGTTCAAGTTCAATTTTACCCTGAACAATAGGGCGGTGGATGTAACGCTTTCCTTCTTCTTGCTCATCCGGCATCGCCATGACCTGATTAATGATGGTCATTGAAGACTTCGCTTGATTGTAGCGTGTTGATAGCAAAGAAAGCTGAATCATCGGGCTGATGGCGCGTCCACTCAGCATCGTCGCTGCGATTAAGCCCCCCATGGTTAACTCTCCTTCTGCAATCAGGTAAACGCCGAGAATGACCATACCGACATTACTACTTTGCTGCACAAAGCTTGCTGAGTTTTGAATACTGTCCGTGATACGGCGGCTTTTAATATTCCAGTTTGCCATGTGTGCTACGGCTTCTTCCCAACGATATTGGAATTGGCTTTGCGCACTGAGCATTTTGACGGTTTCGATACCAGAGAGGCTTTCAATTAAGTTGGCGTATTTTTGCGAAGCGAGTCGCGACCCTTCTTCTATCGAGCGTCTCAACGGCTTTTGAATTATCAGCGAGTGAATAACTAAAATAATGACACCGACCAAAGGGACGAATACGAGGTTACCTGTCATTAACCAAATGATGACTAAGAACAGAATTGCGAAAGGTAAGTCGATGAGGGCGCTAACGGTTGCTGATGTGAAGAATTCACGAATAGATTCAAATTCCTGTAGATGGCGAGCAAAAGCGCCAACCGAAGGAGGTTTGGATTCCATTCGAATTCCCATCACTTTGCTAAACAGTTTAGAGGAAATCAGAATGTCAGATTTTTTACCTGCGACATCGATGAAGTAGTTACGTAATGTCTTGAGAATAAAATCAAATAAGAAGACAACAAATACACCACTTGCCAGTACCCATAGGGTTTCAAAGGCAAGGTTAGGGATCACTTTGTCATACACCAAGCGCGTAAACATTGGTGCAGCGATGGCAAAAATATTGATCAGTAGCGAGGCAATAAATACATCACGGTAAATGCGTTTTGATTGCCATAAAGTCGACCAAAACCAGTGTCCTTGATTGGTTTTGAGTACCTCTGGCGAGCGTTCATCAAAACGGAACTGTTTTTTGACCAGGAAGTAGCGCCCGGCGTATTGCTGAAGTAAGTCTGGTAATGAAATGGAGATAGGCACCATTCCACTTTCTAAGGTGGTGATTTCCGCTTCTTTTGTCTCTGGGTTCAGACTGTTTAAAACACAAGAATCTCCACCTTTCAGAACTAATATCGCTGGCAGTATCAAGCTGGAGATATTCTCCAGCTCTCCACGGTTTTCTTTGGCGACCAACCCGGCTCTCTCTGCTGCTCTGGGAAGCAGAAACGGAGTCAGCCTGCCCTCAGAGAGCGGCAATCCGTTAACAAGTGCTTCCGGCGAGTTAGCTAATCCATAGTAACGGCTAACGTAGATCAGCGAATTCAGCAAAGGGTCTTTCATCGTAGTTGAACCTTCTATTCTTTGTCGACAATAAATCCTTGGAATACTTCAACAAAATGTTCAGCAAGGAAATCCAACTGGATTTGAGTCTCGATACGCGACGCAATGGTTGTGATACCTAAGTTGTGCGCGGTACGAGAGATCGAAGTCAGCGTAAATTTCTGTTTTTCATCGTGCAGATTATGCGTAAACAAGTAATCGAGTTTCACGTAATTTGGACGGAACTCCTGAATGTACTCCAGCGACTGGAAATTTCGACCGTAATTATCCACACCGAATATTGCCCCCGCCTGGCGAATAGCATTACACAACAGGGCGGTATGGTGAGGATTCTCAATAAAGCACTCTTCTGGAATCTCAAAGTGTAGCTTAGGCGCGACTTCAGGGTGTTTTTCCAGCATGCTCGTTGTCCAGCGAATAAACGAAGGCTGAGATAAACTACTTTGCGCAATGTTGATCGCGACAGGATCGGTGATGTCTCCACGCTCTAGCATGTTGATCATTGACTCGATCACGTACTGGTCGAAAATGTTGGTTGCTTCTAGCTGCTCAAGCGCGAATAAGTATTGGTTCGCACGGAACGTTTCGCCATCTTTTTCAATACTTGAAAAGACTTCACTGTGGAATACTTTACCCCATGTATTTTTAGCAGCCTGAAAACGGAATTGGATCCAGTCACTGTGAATCGCTTCTTCAACCAGAGCTTTCCACTGCTGTTTACCCATCAGGTTAGATGGGGAATCGCTGCCGATAAATCCGTAAGGCTTATCTGGCTGAGCTTTTGCCTTGGACAGGGCATTATCGACCATTGATAGAATTTCAGAGTGAGTTTTATGCTCTTTACTATGGGCAACACCAAGTGCTGCTTTCGGTTTAGCAAGACCAGTCGGGTCGGTGTTTAACCCATTCACACAGTTAACGATGCTGTCGGCCATAAGACGAAGTTCACTTTCATCCATATGAGGGAAGAGAAGACCGAATTCGTCACTCGATAGGCGAGCAATCGTCGCTCCCGAAACATCGATGGTATTTTTCAGGCGTTGAGAAAGCTCTTTTACGTGCGCATCAGCGCGTTGGTAATCTTTCGTCTCGTAAATATCGCCAATATATTCGGCATGGAGTAGCGCGATACCACCTTGTGTTTCTTCTGCCAGCCATTGATCGACTTGATTCATATAAAACGAGCGATTACCCAGCTTGGATATTGGATCGAGGTAAGCCTGAGCGCGTAAACGCTGTGCTTCTTTCGCCTGTTCTTTAAAAGACAGCTCAATTTGAGCCGACATGGTGTTAATACCATCAACGACAGCAATCAGGTCTTTGGTTTTAGGACGGGTAAGCGGTTCTCCAAACTGATTATTCGCGATGTCATGCATTTTCTGTACGATTGCCGCTAACGGTCTGAGTGAACGTCGTAAAATGTAGGAGATAGCAATCAAACCTGCCAGAAAGAGAAGACTGAATGCAGATAACAGACCAATGAATCCTTTCCATAGCTGTTCATAGGCAGCGCCAGGGTGGCTGATAATCTCAACTTCGGCAAGCTGCATCCAACCGCTGGTCACCACACGTTTATCATGAATCGCTTTAAAGAGATTTAAGTTGATAAACCATTGTGGCACTGAGCTTGGTTTGATTGGGTAAGAACGTACGATCTGGTAATCTGAGTCAAGCGATGTCAGACGAACAACGGAATAGGTGCTGCCATCAAACAGCGCATTAATGACCGACTCAACGGCAACCTTATCTTTGTCTTTTAGGTAAGGAGCTAATGCCAAACCGACAGTATTGATGGTGTTGTTGACCTCTGAACGCTGCTGTTGCTCCAGGCTGGTTCGAGTAGTATTGAATTCGATTACGAGTACTGATGCCATCAAGAGCACAAAGACCGTAACCATTCCCACTACTAGCTTCTTATATAGGGTCATGTTTTTCACTCGTCATATTTAATTTTAGGTTTTTTTAACTGCAACTTACGTTCGCGCGAGCGTAAGTCATTCCAAAGGCTCAAACGTGAGGCTTTCCCTGCCAGTTCTCCGTTTCCAGCAGAAGATTTTATTAACCACAGGTTTGTACCATTAAAGCTGTAAATCGGTAGCAAGTCGCGGCGCTTAGAGGCTCTGACAATTTCTGCATTTAGGTTGTCGAGAATAAGCGGCTCTGCACTGGCCGTCGGGTAATAGGCCAACACCATATGAAACTGATTTAGTTCTATGGCTTTAACGTACACCAAACGCATCTTAGAGTCAGGCACACCCAGTTCAAGTAATGAGAAATACTTCGCAATGGTAAAATCTTCACAGTCTCCAGCATTACTTCCTAAGAACTCGAGGGGCGTTGCCCAGTAATCCGACGTACCCCAAAGCTTTTTGTCATCAACGAAATACAATTGATTAAAAAAGCGGTTAACACCTGCGAGTTTCTCTCGGGTATCCACATGGCTTAGTTCGGTCAGCGTGTTTCTCCACGTATTGACACGTACTCCGGCTCGTTGGCCGTACACTGCCGTGACTCTATCGACCCATTGTTGCTCTTCTTTGTTTAACGCACCTGTTTGGAGCGAAAGACAACTTAAGCTAAATAGTAATGTGACTTTACGTGTAAAAATGGGTTGCATATTAGATTTACGTCACAAGTGTACTCTTATAATGAGTTCGTCTGTGAGAAATAATTACTTTTTATTTAACAACTTACAAACTCATCGTTGCAAATTCAGTATGAAGTCAGAGTGCCACGTGTCGTCTACTCCTTTAACGCATTGGTTTTGGCTTTCAAAATAGGCTCAAGCAAATATTCCAAAACGGTTCTCTTGCCGGTAATGATATCGACGGATGCGGTCATGCCGGGAATAATCGGTAAATCGGCACCCTGGCCAAAGTTAGTTTTGTCTGTGCGTACCCGGACAATATAAAAGCTGTTGCCTTCGTCATCCTGGGTGGTATCCGCGCTGATATGCTCGAGCTCGCCTTCCAAACCACCGTACTTGGTAAAGTCATAAGCGGTAAATTTTACAATGGCATGCAGGTCCGGGCGCAGAAATGCGATATCTTTCGGGGCAATTTTGGCTTCAACCAAAAGGGTATCTTCAGTTGGAACAATCTCGACGATATCCATTCCTGGCTGAATAACACCGCCAACGGTATTAACGTAAAGGGTTTTTATTTTGCCAGTCACTGGCGAGTTGACCACGGTGCGATTGACTCGGTCTTCCAAGCCAACGGCTGATTCAACTAACTCTGAAAGTTGGTCTTGTGCATTATTGAGTTTTTCTTGTTGCTCTGAGCGGAACTGTAATGCGACATCAATACGCTTGAGCATGGCTTCTCTCAACGCGGACTTGAGTACCGGAATTTTCAGTTCGCTAGACGTCATTTCACGGCGAGTATCATTAACCTGACGCTGTAGTTTAAGTAGTTCAATACGCGGTACCACGCCTTCGTCTGCTAAAGGTTTGGTGATATCCAGTTCTTTACGCACATATTGATAGCTTTGACGTAAGTTTCTCACGCGGGCTTCTATCTCGACGAGATCTTGCTGTTTTTGCTGGACTTGTTGATCGATAACGGAAAGTTGGTTGCGCAGGTTATCTAAGTTTTCACGGTATTCCGCTTTTTGCCGCTGCGCCAATTGTGGTTGTTTTTCTTCTAATAGGGGGGGAAAGGTGAGTTTGCCATAATCCAGCACGACACTCTGTTTCCAGTTGTCTGTATCAAAATCTCGATTGACTTCCACACTGCTGATCGAGGCTGAAAGCTGAAGAACAGAAGCCGTTAAGTTCGCAACCTGCTGCTCTCGTTCACGAAAATCGGAGCGAAATCGGGTGTCGTCAATTAACAGGAGTTGTTGACCTTTTTCGACCAGCTGACCTTCTTTCACCAAAATTTCTTTGACCAAGCCGCCCTCTAGGTTTTGGACGACCTGAATTTGAGAAGAAGGAATGACCTTGCCCTGGCCAACGGTCACTTTATCTATTTTTGCCCAAGAGGCCCATCCAATAGCGGCAATGAAAAAAAACATCATCACCCAAAGCATCAGGCGTGCGCTACTGGGGGTATTAAGAAGCAAAGCTGCGGTTTTATCGTCGACAAAATCCAGTTCATCAGTGCTGAGTTTGCTGTAGTTGTTTTGGCCCATCACATTCCCTGATCACAATGGCTCATTATATTTTTGATCTAATTACTGTTCAGTCTTATGCGTTTGTTCTCGTTTTGCTTCGACTGAATCAATGTGTAGGGATTGCCTCCCCCCGTTAATCACCCAACGTTATACCGTTCTCCGTGTGGCACGGGCGCTGTTTTCGCCTTTACAGTGCCTTGAACTTTGTTTTGTCCAACTGATGTTTTTTTAGTTTGTCGTACAAGGTCTTGCGTGATACCTGTAATTCTAGTTGAACCTCTTTAAGTCTGCCTCTGTGCCGCTGTAAAGCATCAATTAATAGACAATATTCAAAGTGTTCTGTGCGTTGGGTCATACTCTGAATTTCGATGCTTTTGTCGCTATTCCAATCTTCGATACGAAAGGTATCAGGCTTGAGTGCACGCAATTCTGCAAATCGACGCAATTGTTTGATGTTTTCAGGCCATGACAATTCCGTAATGTATTTGACTTCATCAAGGCTGATGTGTGGTGGTTGCAGTTGATAACGGCTGGCAGCATGGCGTACGAAGTGTTTGTACAGCGGGCCGATATCTTCTTTTCGCTCATCCAAGGTGGGTAAGTGAATCAGCGTTGCTATGTTTTTGATGTCTTTTTCTACGTGTGTCGCAGCACCAAAGACACGTTCGAGTTTGGGGTGGTTAAATAGGCTCTGCCACTGATCCAAAGAAAGGTTTTCTGCATTGTATAGATATAAGCTGCAATGGCTTTTCCCTTCGGTTAAATGTTGAATGGTTTTATCTAACGAATCGACAGAAAGCTCTGGTAAGTCTTCTCCGGAGACGGCGATTAATTCGCTGTCGGCGGTAGCGTGTATATCATGAGCAAACTGTGTGGCAAGCCTGCGTCCTGTGCCATCTTCACCAATGAATATCAATGGTTGGTTCGTCGGTACGCTAATCAGTAACCGGCGAATATTAACCATGGCTTTACTGTGTCCGATCATTTTAGGACCGACATGCGTTTGCATGTCGAGTTCTTTTTTCAGCCAGATGTTTTCTTGCAGTAGATTGAGTTTATCGTCGGCATTATTGAGCGATTTCATTAACTGATCAGTTGAAAAGGGTTTTTCCAGAAAGTCGTACGCACCACTTTTCATCGCTTCAACTGCAGTTTTGACATCTCCGTGACCGGTTAACACGATAAACTGAAAGTGTTTGTTTTTGCTCAGCAAAGTTCGCATGAACTCCAGACCATCCATCACTGGCATGTGAATGTCGGTAATGATGACGGCAGGGAAGTTTGGATCGATCACGCGTAACGCTTCGACGGCATTTGGCAGACATGTGACGTCTATACCTTCGATAAGTAGGGCCTGAGAAACCGCATCTCGAATATGAGGTTCATCGTCTACGAAGAAAACAGGGTTATGCATGATCGTTTTCCATTAATTGAGTGGTTGTGTATGGCTTGGTCATCGGGATGTTGACCACAAAGGTCATACCGCCGCGCTGCTCTGATGTAGAGCTGTTATGATTAAAGGCGCTGAGCGAACCCTGATAGCTCTCTAAAATACGTTTAGAAATGGTCAAACCGAGTCCTAACCCCTCAGGTTTAGTGGTAAAAAATGGGTCGAAGACTTTCGCTAATGCCTCGTCGGTCATACCAGGACCATTATCAGAAATCAGAATGTCACAGCTCGAGTCATCGCATTGAACGGCAATCGAAATTTGCGGATCGATACAATAGCCATCCATTGCCTGCGCTGCGTTGTGAAAGATATTGATCAAGACTTGCTCCAATTCAACACTGTGAATGGCTAAACGCAAACTGCTATCGATCTCGGGTACTTTCAGCGTGACGCCCTGTTTAATCAGTTTGTTACTTAAGATGCTGGTGGCGTTGTGTACAGCATCATGCAGTATCGATACTTCACTGAAAGAGTTTTGATCGGTTTTACGGGTAAAGACTTTGAGGCGAGCAATGACTTCGGAAATGGTGTCATTCAAAGTCAGCATCTTCTCCAAGTTGTCTGCGACCATCGGATAGCGTTCCATTGCCAGCAGACGTTGCGAGTTCTCAGTGTAAGTTCTCAATGCGGCTAAAGGCTGGTTTATTTCATGATTAATGCTGGCAGAAAGCTCTCCCAATAACGCCAGTTTCGCCGCTTGGGTCAACTCCTGCTGTGTTTGTTTAAGCTCTTGCTGGCTCTGTTCATATTGGCGGATGGTTTGTTGCAGTTTTTGATTCGCTTCGCTTAACACAACCGTTCGTTGAACGACTTTTTCTTCCAAACTGACATTGAGATTGGCCAGATGGGCTTTGTTGACCAGCATTTGAAACCAGGCAAGTGCAATCAAAGCGATGAGAGCGTAAAGGATCAGATAAACGGCATCCGCCTGTAGAACAGCAGCAAGAACGGTATCTTGATTTATCAGTGCGATAACTCGAAAACCTTTGTCTAACAGCTCGGTCGCATAAGCGAGATAGTTTGGTGACAACAAGAGCTGGTTGCCTGAGAAGTTGGCGGCATTGCTTTGCGCAGTAAGTGAACCGTTGTATTCCGGCAAGGTATCACCATACTGTCGGGTTTGAGTCAGCGCATCAATCGCTTCTGGGGTCAAAGGGAACAGTGCTTTGTAGCGCCACTCGGGCAAGTTACTCATGAAGACAACATTATGTTTATCTGCAATCAAAACATCGGTACCGTTTTGAGCGAGTCGCTTTTCCAACTGTTCCAGATTCACTTTAACGGTAATTACGCCCGCGACGTGGTCATCGACCCAAAGTGGTGACGAGAAAAAGTAACCGCGTTTGTTCGAGCGAACGCCCAAACCGACATATTGAGCCGTTTGTCCGCGTCGCGCATTTTGAAAATAGGGGCGATAACTGAAACTGGAACCGACAAACGAATCCGATTGCTGATAGTTGCTTGATGCAATGACCAACCCCGTGCTGTCGTGCACATAAATCGTGTCCGCTAAGCTTTGTTTTAACCAGTTTTCCAGTAAGACATTGAGCTCATCAGATGCGGTGCCTTGCTGTACCGCTTTGAGCAATCTTGGGTCGTGGCTTAACAGATTAGGAATTTGCTCAAATTTAGCCAGCTCGTAGTCGACTTCTTGCGACACCAGAGAGGCTTGGTTTTCGAGTTTATGCTGCCATTGATCATGTTGATACTGAGTTGCGTAATGATGAGTAAGAGCAAGCCCTGTGAGACCAACAGCAAACAGGAGTAATAAAAAGTGGCGAAGTGCTTTGGGATTGAGTAAGTTCACGTTTGGCTCACCAGTTATAACGCTATCCCTAATTGGGGCGGCGAGAGTTTTTGGGTTCAGACGCGGGATTAATGAATCAATCATAATTGATTCTGATAGTCTCGATATATTCCCTACATCTTAAAGTTATTAAGGTAAATAAGTCACTTGAGGCCTAGTTTATCAGAAGGTATCTGATGATGCTGTGAGGCGCAGCGATTACGAGACATAACCATTGATGTCCTTGTATTTCCTTATTATCGAGAGCACAATCGACAAAAAATAGTGAAGGAGTAAAGATGGAACTTGCTGATATTCGTCGTGAATACACGAAAGGTGGTCTGCGTCGTAAAGATTTGGCGGCGGATCCTATTGATCAATTTAACCTGTGGCTGCAGCAAGCGGTTGAAGCGGGGTTAACTGATCCTACCGCAATGACGGTGGCAACGGTTGATGAGAATGGCATGCCGTTTCAGCGTATTGTGCTGCTGAAAAATGTCGATCAAAATGGCTTTGTGTTTTACACCAACCTGGGTAGCCGTAAGGCTCAACAACTTGAGCATAACAGCAACATCAGTCTGCATTTTCCTTGGCACCCTCTTGAACGACAAGTTCACATCACTGGCGTTGCCGAAAAGCTCACCGCGATGGAAAACATGAAATACTTCACTTCTCGCCCTAAAGAAAGTCAACTTGCTGCCATTGCCAGTAAGCAGAGCAGTCGTATTTCGGCTCGTGGCGTACTCGAAGGTAAGTTCCTTGAGCTAAAACAGAAGTTTGCCAAAGGCGAAATTCCAGTGCCGTCATTTTGGGGTGGATTCCGAGTGAAACCGCAAAGCATTGAGTTTTGGCAAGGTGGGGAACATCGACTGCATGACCGTTTCTTGTTTTCGCAGCATGACGGTAAATGGGACATCGATCGCTTAGCGCCATAGTCCACGACATCAGGCTATTTGACTGAAAGACACCGCCACCTCGGCGGTGTTTTGCTATCTGCTACTTTTATCTGTCACCATTGAGAACAACAGAAAGCTGATGTTTCAGTAAGGTCTTCGGTACCACAGAGCCGTATCCAGCTTCCATCGCTTTATCAATCAACTCATTTTTGCTGTTCGCATCAAATTTGTTGCGCAGGCGAGCGACGTGACCTTCAACCGTTTTGGTCGAAATCCCCATTACTTGGGAAATGAACTGCGGCTTCTTGCCGTAAAGTAATAAGAAAAGCGTTTCTTGCTCACGCTTGGTGAGTGTCACGGCCTTGGAGTCTAGATTCGAGAAACGGAATATGGATTGCTGATTCGGATCGGTTTCGACCGCTCGGCAAACCCAATAGCCCACTTCGATAACTGCCGTGTCGGTCAATTCTCTTCCATAAAAGATGGTACCCAAGGTATTTCCCTGTTCATCTCGCCAAGGCGTTTTAGTAAAAATGTGGGCGCGCCAGTGTCCGTCTGGGTAGGGATGAATATCAAGAATTTTCAGCGACTCACCAGTCTCCATAACGTATTTATCCTGACGTTGAAACTCTTCTGCACACTCAGTGGTTGGGCTTAGCATGTCGAAGTCAGTCTTACCAATACAATGTTCGGGGCTGGTATGGCCTATTAGCTCGGCATACTCCTGATTAACGTAACGGAACACGGAATCTTTATCTTTGCACCCCCAACAACCGGGAAGTTGTCGAAGGAGTGACTGTTCTATGCTATTGACTGGGATATTCACAACAGGACTCACTACTCTCTGACTGAGTAATTTCAGGTTAATAAGCTCGCGTCTCGGTTTTTACCGATTTACATAAAGAGTGTCCCTTGATCATGCTTTCGTCGTGTCGCTAAAACGGGTTGGCGCTGGGACGGGCGTGATTAAGATTTCTCAAAATGATAGTTAACGCGAGGATACAGTTAGGTGGTCAATATGATATCAGCTTATGCTATTGTTTTCATTCATATAAAAAAAGCCAGCCTGAAGACGGGCTGGCAACACAAGATATTAATCTTATTGACTTGTAGAAGAGGTTCTAATTTACGTAGCGAGGGCCTGCTAGGTAAATTAGAGGTATCAACGAGATACCTAGATCTTAAGGGGGATGTTCCCTAAAGTTCTCGGTCTAATGTATTGAATCGGTAGAATATAAGTAAGGGGGGAATTCCCTCTATGAGCAATGATTTAAGACAATCTTCATCATTGATTATTCGCTCAGTAGATTGAGTCTACGTAAGCGTCCGATTGCAAGTGAGGATCTTTACTAATAATGGTGGTTACATTCAACAGTGCTCGCTATCTATCCGTTTTTACTATCAAAATTGGTTTGTCGTTAACCGTAGTTTGAACCAACATGATCATCGTTCCGGAACGATGATCATGTAATTCATGTTGATCATCGTGTTTTGATCTTGTCCGATTAATGTGTGGAAGATTTGCAAGCTTCCCTAGAAGGTATATCATGCGTGATTGTAAGCCTCACGCTTAAGATGACTGTGTGAAATGACTGATTCAGATAACCCGAAAGCCCCGCTATATAAAGATATTATGCTGCCTCGCCCTGCAGAACTGATCACGCTTCCATCTTATATGGAATGCCATGATCATTCTTATACTCAGATTGTCATTGGGTTGAAAGGACAAGCTGAGTTTGAAGTGCGCGGGCAGGGAAATCTCGTCGGACCGGGTCAGGGATGCGTGGTAACCGCCTGCTCTGATCATGCTTTCGGAGGGGTGATAAATCAGTCAGATATTTTGGTACTCAATATGCCAAAACCGACCAATGACGATCCTGAAATGTTGGATAAACTCAACAATTTGGAGCGTTCGCACCTGTACTTCAAGCTAGATAGTCAAATTCAGAAGCTGGTACAGATGCTGGTTCAGGAGATGCGCAGTCACCCAGAAGATCTGTTATTGAGCCGTGCTTGTAACGATACGGTCATCGCACTGATGCAGCGCCATATCTCCGCTTTTGAAACCAGCCGCAAAGAGTCCCGTTTTGATCTGGAAGCAATCGACCGCTACATAGAGCAGCATTTAAGCCATAAGATCAGTGTTGCTCAACTCGCTGGTCGAGTGTTTTTAGGTGAAAGTCAGTTCCACTGTTTATTCAAAGAGCAAATGGGAATTACACCGCATCAGTATGTTTTGGGTAAACGCATTGATATGGCGCGAGAGTTAATTAATCAAGGACAGCTATCGCTGGGGCAAATTGCGGAGTTCACAGGTTTCTCTAACCAAAGTACGTTCACCCATACTTTTACTCGTCTTCAGGGATTATCGCCTTCACAATATAAGAAACAGATTGGATAAATTCCAAAGATTTTTACTCAAGACCATGCTTTTAGCATGGTTTTTTGTTTTGTATTAGTGTGATTTAGATCTCTTTTCTCTTCATTTTTCATCAAGTTGTACGTTAAAGCAGCATTC
The DNA here is from genome assembly GCF_000241385.1 of Vibrio sp. EJY3. Classification (NCBI taxonomy): domain Bacteria; kingdom Pseudomonadati; phylum Pseudomonadota; class Gammaproteobacteria; order Vibrionales; family Vibrionaceae; genus Vibrio; species Vibrio sp. EJY3. The sequence goes on along the minus strand of NC_016614.1, from coordinate 1,951,137 downwards.
TGTCCTGAGTTATTCCGTTAGGACCGCGGGCTTACGAACAATATTATTGATATCGTTGGTTTTTTGTTGTTAATAAGCCAGAAAAATTAAAATTTCCGATACAAAATATTACCTATTTGAGCGTGATTGTGTGGATGTTTTGTTATAAAAGCGAGTTTTTAGCAAAAATACCGTAGTTTTTGACAAGTATTCTTGTCGGCCTCAAAATACACTGCCAGCCATTGATGATCCTCGAAGCGGTTTTCGAGGAGTGAGATTGAGGAACACACATGTTTACAGCTACAAACGTGTTGACACCGGAGTTTATCGAGCAGCCGCTTGATAAGTTGTGGTCACTGATCTCGCCATTGTATATGGTGGACGAGTCTCAATGGCTAGAGCAATTATTGCCGCTAGCGACGCCGACAGAGGAAGAAAAATCGGCGATCACTATCCAAACGACCCAACTTATCGAAGCCATTCGTGCCGATAAGAAGTCAATCCAGATGATTGATGCCCTGCTGCTGGAATACAGCTTAGATACACAAGAAGGTATCTTGTTGATGTGTCTTGCAGAAGCATTAATGCGTATCCCTGATTCTGCGACTGCTGATGCGTTGATCAAAGACAAGCTAAGTGTTGCGGACTGGAAATCTCACCTGAAAAATTCAGACTCTGTTTTCGTTAACGCGTCAACATGGGGTCTTATGCTGACGGGTAAAGTGGTTGGTCTTGGTGAAAAAGGCAGCCAGAGCCCAAGTCAGGCTGTAAACCGTCTGGTGAACAAATTCTCTGAACCTGTGATTCGTAAAGCCATGTATCAGGCGATGAAGATCATGGGTCATCAGTTTGTTCGTGGCCGCACAATTGAAGAAGCGCAAAAAAATGGTCGCCCGATGCGCGACAAAGGTTTCACTTACTCATTTGATATGTTGGGTGAAGCGGCGCTGACCACAGCTGACGCGAATAAATACTTCAAAGATTACCTAATGGCTATCGAAGCGGTTGGTCGAGAGACTTACGGCAGCGAGACCAGCCCAGCACCTTCTATTTCTATTAAGCTTTCTGCATTGCACCCACGCTATGAAGTTGCAAATGAAGAGCGTGTCATGACCGAGTTGTACGACTCGTTAATGCAGTTGCTAAAACGTGCGATTGAAGTGGATGTAGCGATTACGATTGATGCAGAAGAAGCCGATCGTCTTGAGCTTTCTTTAAAACTATTTGAGAAAGTCTACCGCAGCGACCTAGTGAAAGGCTGGGGCAAGTTTGGCCTGGTAATTCAAGCGTACTCGAAGCGTGCTCTTCCTGTATTGGTATGGATAAATGCGCTAGCGAAAGAGCAGGGCGATCTTATCCCACTGCGTTTGGTTAAAGGCGCTTACTGGGACAGCGAAATTAAATGGTCACAGCAAGCTGGCTACGACAACTACCCAGTTTACACTCGTAAAGAAGCGACGGACGTTGCCTACCTAGCTTGTGCTCGATTCCTATTGAGTGACGGCGTACGTGGCAATATCTTCCCGCAGTTTGCGAGTCACAACGCGCACACTGTGACAGCAATTGCAGTCATGGCGCAGCACAAAGATTATGAGTTCCAGCGCCTGCACGGCATGGGTGACTCACTTTACAACCATGTGATGGCTAAATACGGCCAGCCAGTGCGTATCTACGCGCCAGTTGGTAGCCATGCTGACCTGCTTCCTTATCTGGTTCGCCGTCTGTTAGAAAACGGTGCAAACAGCTCGTTTGTACACCGTTTGGTCGACGCTCGTTGCCCTATCTACGAGTTAACGCATCACCCTGTGGATGTGCTGACTGGTTTTGATACGTTGAACAACGACAAGATTCCATTGCCATCGGGTATTTTCCCAGAGCGCAAGAACTCTTATGGCGTAAACGTTGATATCGAAAGTGAAGCTAAACCATTTGAGACCCAAGTTGAAAGCTTCCTGAACAACACATGGACAGCTGGTCCTGTGATCAATGGTGAGTCTTTCGCTGAAAGCATGATCAAGGATAACGCTGCAGAGATCGTTACTGCGCCATACGATCGTCGTATCGAAGCAGGTAAAGTCGCTTTTGCTACGCTTGATCATGTGTCCTCTGCAATTCAAGCGGCTCAAAGTGCTTTCCCTGCGTGGAAAGATACGGCGATTGAGCAGAAAGCACAGTGCTTAGACTCACTTGCTGATTTGATGGAAGAGAATCTTGCTGAGTTGGTGGCGATTTGTCACAAGGAAGCAGGTAAGACGATTCACGATAGCATCGACGAAGTTCGTGAAGCGGTGGATTTCTGTCGTTACTACGCGAAGCAAGCACAAAATCTAAAACCATTCGAGCTAGAAGGCTTTGACGGCGTTAAACGTATTTCGAGCCGTGAAGGTTTGGGTGTGTTTGTTTGTATCAGCCCATGGAACTTCCCTCTGGCGATTTTCCTTGGTCAGGTCACAGCAGCACTTGTTGCTGGTAACACAGTGGTAGCGAAACCGGCTGAACAAACCAGCTTGATTGCAGCGCGTGCAATTGAACTGATGCTGGAAGCAGGCTTCCCAGCAGGTGTTATTCAGTTGCTTCCTGGTCGCGGTGGTGAAATCGGTCATGCACTGACTTCTCACGATGCGATTGCTGGTGTGGCATTTACCGGTTCGACAGCAACTGCACAGCGTATCAACGTGACATTGGCAGAGCGCACAGCGAAACCTGTTCCGTTTATCGCAGAAACAGGCGGTCAGAACGCGATGATTGTCGACAGTACGGCGCTGCCAGAACAGGTTGTACGTGATGTTATTCGTTCTGCGTTTGCATCAGCTGGTCAACGTTGTTCTGCACTACGTGTACTGTTTGTGCAGGAAGACGTTGCGGATCGAATCATCACGCTTATCCAAGGTGCGATGAATGAGCTAAAAGTTGGCTTGCCGTATCTGCATGAAACCGATGTTGGTCCGGTTATCGACCAAAATGCGAAGCAGAAACTTCAGGCTCACATTGAGCAAATGAGCAAAACTCAGAAGAAAGTGGCTGAGTTGAACCTTAACGAAGCGTGCCAGTACGGTGATTTTGTGTCACCAAGTGCGTTTGAAATCTCAGGCATTGATGTGCTGAAAGAAGAGCAATTTGGCCCAATTCTACACATTGTTCGCTTTAAAGCGTCTGAATTACCAAACGTTGTTGAGCAAATCAACCAAACGGGTTTTGGTCTGACCATGGGTATCCATAGTCGTAACGAAACCACTTACCGTTGGATTGAAAAACACGCTCGTGTTGGTAACTGCTACATCAACCGAGATCAAGTTGGTGCCGTAGTAGGTGTTCAACCTTTTGGTGGTCAAGGCTTGTCTGGTACTGGCCCTAAAGCTGGTGGTCCTCACTACTTGTACCGCTTTACTCAACCTGTTCTTGCTCAACAAATAGTTGCTCAAGCAGAGAACGCATAAGGAGTCGCATTATGGTTCATCAGATCACATATTTTAAAGATGCATTTTCTGCGTGGGAACAGTGGAATCTGACCGATTTTGATTACAAATGCGAGCACGCGCTGGCATTTAAATCTGCACTAGAAGGGCACAATGCCACAGTAGCAAAAGTGGTTTCATACCACTTGCAACAGGCGTCAGCACTTCTTGCAGAAACTCATCAGTTAGTAGGGCCTACTGGTGAAACTAACGAGCTGTATGCTGCAGGTCGTGGCGTAGCTTTGGTGATTTGTGAAAACAACACCGAAAATACGACTAACGCGTTATACAGTGCATTTGCAATGATCACCTGTGCCTTAATTGCTGGTAACAGTGTTGTGATTTGCAGCGACAATATCGAGCTAAACCAACTGGTTAAAAAAGCGGTATCGTCGACGAACCTCCCATCTAACTTAGTCCAGGTAGTTGCGTATGACGCCTCAGCACCGTTGCTTGAGAGTGATGTACGTAGTGTGGGTTATGTTGGGCATTCTAAGGTTGAGCACGCGCTCAATCTTCAACTGGCTAAGCGCGATGGTGCCATCGTCGGCTTAGTTTCTGAAACGGATTTAGAGTCACCGAAATTGGCTCATGATCCTCATCTGTCGTTACGCTTTATTACTGAGCGTACTCGAACGATAAATATTACCGCGGTGGGTGGTAACGCAACTCTACTCGAGCTGGGGAACGAAACTCACTAACCTGACTTGTGACACCAATTTGGAATAGCTCCCCTGAGAACCGTTTCAGGTTGGTGTCTCTTGCTTTGTTGTATTGCTGAGATGGCAAAATATCAAAGAAGACAAGGAAGGAAATAATTATAACGAGGACTATCTAATGATAGAAAATAGCATTGCTATCACGTCCACTTTTGTGGCGTATTTATTAATCATGGTTGCTATTGGCGTTATCGCCTATAAAAGGACTGCAAACTCATCTGATTACTTCCTAGGTGGCCGTAGCCTAGGTCCGTGGCCTGCTGCGTTATCTGCAGGTGCTTCAGACATGAGTGGCTGGCTGCTACTTGGTCTACCAGGTTACGCTTATGCTGCGGGTATCGAGGCATTTTGGCTAGCAGGTGGTCTGCTGGTTGGTACATGGGCGAACTGGTTAATCAGTGCAAAACGTCTACGTACTTACAGTATCCAGACTGACGCGCTGACATTGCCAGAGTTCCTGTCACGTCGTTTCAACGACAAATCAAAACTGATCCAGACAATCTCTGCGTTTTTCATTCTTCTATTTTTCCTTTTCTACACCAGCTCTGGCTTGGTAGCAGGGGGCAAACTGTTTGAAACAGTATTTGGTCTAGATTACACCTATGCGGTTATTATTGGCACGGTGTGTGTGGTTTCTTACACACTATTCGGTGGCTTCCTGGCGGTATCTTGGACAGACTTGGTGCAAGGCCTGCTAATGGCTGCAGCACTGATGATCGTGCCTGTTGCAGTGATGGACGGTGGATTAGGCCAGCTTTCATCAGATATGCATAACATCAACCCTGAACTACTGACGCTTTGGCGTGATGTGAAAGGTGAGCCACTATCGGCTATCGCGATCATCTCTCTGGCAGCTTGGGGTCTGGGTTACTTCGGTCAGCCTCACATCCTGGCGCGTTTTAAAGCGACTCGTTCAAACAAAGATTTGACGACTGCACGCCGTATCGCAGTTGGTTGGACAGCGCTTTCAATGGCGGGTGCAATGCTTGTAGGTCTTGTTGGCCTTGTATGGGTTGGCGATCACACTGGTGTTCAACTAGAAGATGGAGAGAAAATCTTCATGCTACTGGTTAACACGGTATTCCACCCAGTTATCGCAGGTATCCTGCTTGCAGCGATTCTTGCAGCGGTAATGAGTACAGCAGACTCTCAGCTTCTTGTTTCTTCTTCAGCACTAGCAGAAGATTTCTACAAGCAAGTATTCAAACCAGGCGCATCTTCAGAAGAAATCGTAATGGTTGGCCGTGTAGGCGTGATCGTGATTTCTCTGCTTGCTCTATTCTTGGCAATGACACCAGACAGCTCAGTACTAGGACTTGTATCTTACGCTTGGGCAGGCTTTGGTGCCGCATTTGGCCCTGCAGTAGTACTTAGCCTTTACTGGAGCGGTATGAACCGTAACGGCGCGCTTGCAGGTATTCTGGTTGGTGGTGTGACCATCGTTCTATGGAAACAGCTATCAGGCGGTTGGTTCGATGTTTACGAAATCGTACCGGGAATCATCTTCTCTACACTGGCTATCTTTGTAGTGAGTAAAATGACTGGTGGTGCTGCGCACGACGTATTGGAGCAACACAAGTCATACAAACAGAAATTGATTGATTTGGACTAATTTCTAGTCACAGATGAAACCAATAAAGCTCGCTTCAAAGCGGGCTTTATTTTTGCCTGAATTTTGCAAATGTACACCCAGACATTCTCACCACACTTTTACTCTTCCTTCCTTTTATGTTTTGAGAACTCCTCCTCAAACGGCAACCGTATTTTTCCTTTTCTAGGGCATTCGCTGACATCTTGATAGTAATTTAGGATGCAGCATAAAGGCTCTATATCATTGAATAAAAAGTGAAAGTTAGCGCTAAATATGTAGTTAACCGCGTGAATTTTCCACTTAAAGTAGCGTTAATTGGGGGATTTCTAACAGTTAGCTTTAGGAATGGTTTTAAAAATAGTGATATTCAACAATTGGTTATGTGTGTTTCATCAAGTTCTGACAGTAATTGGCATTAAATTTCACAAAATAACAACAAAAATTGACATCTGAGCAATGTCTCAATTTTATAAATACATTACCCTGTTTTTTGGAGGTAGGACACAAAACTCAAAAGGGTATTTTTTAATGTGGAATTATTTTGAACAAAATATGTCAATTATCAGTAGCACAGAAAAAATTGGGAGAAAAAGAAATGCCGGATATTTATTGCTCAGCTTGTAGAAAGTCGACTCAACATAAGGTCATCATGAGACGTTGTGAGTCGCAGCCAGTTGAAACCTTGACTGGCAAAGTTCTGAGCTTTACACAGTTGATGGCGAAGTTCGTTTCGGGTGAACATTATTATGAGATGGAACCTCAGTATTTTTGTCGTCGTTGTAATCACCGCGCGATTGGCGAAGTGGTGTCACATCCGACAAGACAAACGTCTGCAATTATGTAGTTGAGTCGATGGTTTTTCGTTAAAGTGCGCTGACCCTAAATGCGAGTCGAACAGTAATAGCGAGTACATTTAGGTGCTAGAGTTTTGTGACTTTGTTAAACGGTGATGTAGAGCTCTTGGCTCGCTCAAACGGTTTAAATAAGTTGCAGCCTCTATCTCTCTGTTGTTTCTTTGAATCTGGCTCAATACGTGTGTTTCAAAGCCATGTTCCTTTGTTTTATGCATCGACAAATCGTGCGCAATCCGTTTTGCTCTCCCAAGCATGAACCACAATGTCTCTCATCCATCTTCAGGCTTTTTCTTCGTTTTTTCCCTGCGCTTATTTTTAGTTAACCTGAGCTAAAATGAGAGATTCACCGTGATTGGTATCAATGACGGTGGGCTAGTGGGCATTAGCGTCTGCTTTTTATGCGTATCCAATACAAAAACAAAGCTGGTTTCACACGTTAGTCATTTGCCAGTTTGCAAATGCCTTACTAACGATTATGGTGAGCCTCCATATGATATGACTAGGGTGTGGTTGATGAGTTATCAATTGGACAGGATTGACCTGCATATTTTGAGAGTGCTTCATTCACGAGGCCGAATTCCAGTTGTTGAACTAGCAAAGCAGATAAATCTAACGACGTCGCCTTGTTCTGATCGGGTTAAAAGACTAGAAAAAGAAGGCTATATCAATGGCTATCATGCGGAGCTGAATGCAGAAAAATTGGGTCTGGACGTGCAAGTGTTCATTCACATTCGTCTAGATCAAACCAGCTTCTCGATATTTGAGAAATTTGCCAAGGCGGTTGAGTTGATGCCTGAAATCGAGGAGTGTTATTCGCTCTCCGGGGATTTCGATACCATGATTAAAGTTCGCGTCAAAAGCATGAAAGCGTATCAGGAATTTATGTCGAGCAAGCTTGGTACTCTGCCGGGAGTGATTCAGACACGCAGTGAAGTGGTCATAGAAGAACATAAAACCGGATTTGGTGTGAACCCTGAGCTGTTGGGTTAAGCTTAATCTGATGCAATCAAAAAAGGAGCCATTTGGCTCCTTTGTCAATTGTGCTCAGAATGTTAACTGATTAGACGCTGATGAAGGTCGTAATCACACCAATTACGCCGCCAAAAACACCACCCCAAACAACAAGCCAGCCCAAGTGTTCTTTAATCATTTTCTGTACCATCTCTTTTACTAACGCTGGTGTCAGTTCGCTGAGGCGCTGATCGATAATGCTTTCGATGTTTTGTTTGATTTCATCCATCATCGCAGGTGATTCAAACTGTTCTTTCAGCGCCTCTTTTACTGAGTCGCTTTGGCTTAGCTCAACTAAGGATTCTTGCATCTTCTCTACAAAGGGTTGTTTCATTGGCTGAAGCGCTTCTGAACCGCCAAACATCGCCAGCATTCCACCAAACTGAGAGCCTTCGATCACCTCCACCAAAGAATCAAAAGCAGGGTTGAAATCCACTTTATTAATCACAGGCTGAAGGTTGATGCTCGCGCCGCCCGCCATCTCTTTATTCAAGAATCGGTCAATATTAGCTTCAGTAAAGAACTGCTCCATCATCAGGTTCTTGATGGCGAGTTTGAATTCTTCAAATCGTGCCGGAATAACACCAGAACCATATAAGCCGGGTACTTTTTCAAACAGCATATGGATGGCTAGCCAGTTGGTGATAGCTCCAGAAAAGGCAAATAAACCTGCATACCAAAGATAGTTGTTTTGAAGTTGATGGCCAGCACCCATCAATATGATTGCGAGGACATTCGTTAACAAACTTTTGTTCATAGTGACCAGTTATGTAAGAAATTAGCAGTGAATTAAGTGGCGTGATTTTATACCTAAATAACCTCTAGATGCTAGATTCAGCGGGGAGGACTTGGTTCTAGGATGTGGAAATGATTTGAAGATTTATTAGAGAGATAGAAAAATAAAACCCGACAATCATTGTCGGGTCACTGCTTTTTCTTAGAAAATCTAAGTGTCATTTTTGTATTTTTAGATGCGGTAGATCTTACAACAAAGTTGGCATTTCCATCTTTCTGAGTAGCCAAATAGCTTGTCAGTCCAACTCGGTTTAAGTTGTACGATCTGCATTGAACCACATTTACACATAAGCCAATTACCTTATTATCAGTTTAATTACCTGCGACCACTTATCGTGGTTTGGGTAGAACCAGCCGTCTGTTGAGTATAGCTGGTTATCAAAACGTAGCTTGATAAATGATCCAGTCAGAGACTCTGTAAGGTGTTCATCGCTGTGGATACGCAATGAGCCAAGATAGTAGCAGAATAGTACGGCTTTTATCGTGTCGTGTTGTTTCATATCCGAGAATCTATACGCTCTCTATGATTATCCTTACTCTAGATAATGCGAAAACCACAGCTGCCTTTGGCTCTTTTGGCATCATTCCTGTCTCCATATCTTCAATTTGGGGTGATCGGTGTTTTCTTTGAAAATATCTTGTTTCGCCATTTTATTTGCTGAATTTATATTCACATTTTAAGGTTTTTTATTTTGATCTGTCTGTTTGTGATTTCTGATGTTTAAAGCAATTTTGATAATGAATCTTGCATATCTTTAAGCTAACTCTGTGTAATTGGCTATAATTTGAGTTCGTAACACTGATTTTTCCGATTTGTAACCCGTGTAACACAAAAAATTAAGCCTGTAAGGTGGCAATTATATTTTCTGAGTTTATGGGGTTTGGCAGTAAATTTTCCTTTTGGGAGGATGAAATAATCGTGAAAACAGTAAAACCTTACGTAACAATGTATTTACAATCTCCTCATTCTAGTGAGAAGGAATGTATCGGATGCTATTACACGAATCAGTACCCCAATTTGCAAATGGGAACGAAGAAAGCACACAAAGTGCTCTGCGCCATACCGCAAACTGCGTAGTGATGGTGCCACCTAAAGAATTTCGCTTTAACGAAGAAACTGCGAGAGACAACGAGTTTCAGAATCAGGTGTCACTCAGCCAGAAAGAAGTTTCTCAAAAAACCATGGCTGAATTTGCTGCGATGGTAGCAACCTTGCGCCAGGAAGGCGTTCAGGTGGTGGAGTTTGATTATCCTCTGTCAGATGTTGCGACGCCAGATGCGGTATTCCCGAATAACTGGTTCAGTACAACGTGTGATGGGACCTTATATACGTTCCCGATGGCGTGTGAAAACCGTCAGAAAGAAGTTCGTCCAGACGCTCTTGTCGCCGCGTTAGCGAAAGCGGGACGAGAGGTATCACAGCAAGCTAGCTTAACCGAATACGTTAACGATCAGGCGTATCTGGAAAGTACTGGTGTGATGATTTTTGATCATTTTAACAAGACAGTTTATGCGGCACTTTCTCAGCGCTGTGACCGTTTAGTTCTGGAAGATTATGCAAATCGTATTGGCTACGATCGCGTGATTTCTTTCCAAACACGCTTGCCTTCAGGATCGCCAATTTACCATACCAATGTAATGATGGCGGTAGGTGAACAGTTCTGTGTTATCTGTGACGAAGTAATCCCTGAGTTCGAGCGTCGCTTTGTGCTGAAATCACTGGCGAAAGACAAGCAAGTGATCTCGATTTCGATTGAGCAGATGAATCAGTTCTGCGGCAACATCCTTCAACTTGAAACCGTGAATGGTGACAAGGTGATTGCGATGTCTCAATCGGCATACGATGCGTTTTCACCAGCACAAAGAAACCAGTTAGCGACGCACGGTAAATTGCTACCGTTTGATGTGACGACAATCGAATCTATCGGTGGTGGTTCTGTTCGCTGTATGCTGGGTGAAGTCTTCTTGCCAAGCCGTCAAGCTATGCTGTAAGTACTTACTAACTAATTTAGCTCTAAACGTTTCGCCAATCCTTTTGAAGGGTTGGCGAAACTGTTTCTATCTGCCACATATTCGTTGGTGTACAGGTTAATTTGGGAATAAAAAAGGGCGAACAGGAAATAGTTCGCCCTTTGCGTTGATATTCAGAGAATGTTATTGCTGCGAAGCGCTCATTGCATCTTCTATCACTTTAGACATATCAAAAGTCGTACCGCCTTGTGTCGGAGGATAGTCCACTAAGCTTTGGACATGTTCTGCCATCATTTCACTTACAGGTGCAAGCATCCAAGAGACTTTCTGAGCTAAGTGACCGTTTGAGTCTACTGAATCATAACTTTCGAATGGGTCGGCACGTAAGTTGTACACTTTAGGTTTAGCTAAAGGTAATAAGTTGTCATAGTAGTGTTCGGCAATGGCAAAGTGGAACTTCCAAGGACCAAGGCGAATCGCTGACAGCTGACTTTCAAAATAGTAAAAAATCGAGTTGCGGGCCGATTTGTCTGACTCACCCTTCCAGTACGCTAAGTTATCAATACCATCGATGTACTGTTTTTTCTCTTTGATCATTTTCTCTTTAACATCTTTAACCCCCGCGGCAGAGGCTAAAGTAGTAAAGAGATCCTGGTGTCCTTGAATACCATTCAGTACTTGCCCTGGAGGAATAACGCCAGGCCATTTGACCATGGTCGGTACTCTAACCCCACCTTCATAGGTGGTCATTTTTTCACCGCGGAATGGTGTCGTACCACCATGAGGCCACGATGAGTGCTCTGGGCCATTATCTGTTGAGTAGACGATGATGGTGTTCTCTGTTAAGCCTCTTTTTTTAAGTTCTTCCAGTAAAAAACCAATGTCATCATCGTGCTGCATCATGCCGCTGCCGTAGACATCATATTCACTGGTAAGATGCTCTGCTGCGTAGCGCCATTTTTCATCTAAGCGTGTGTACAAGTGCATTCGGCTGGTGTTTATCCAAGTAAAGAACGGCTTGTTGTCTTTTATGGATTTATCGATAAAGTTGACCGCCGCCGGCAGCATTTCTTCACGGTCAAAGTTCTTCATACGCTCCTGACCCAGAGGGCCTGTGTCGGTACATTTTTGTTTACCAACAGCCCCAAACCTAGGCTCAACCGTTTTGTCTTCGGTTTCTGTAGCGAAGCAATGTAACACGCCACGAGTACCAAATTTTTTCTCGTACTCTTCAACTGAGCCTGAATATTCCTTGGCGAAGTTTTGGAAATCTCTCTGTTCGTGTTCTTCTTGGGTGTTTAAGTGGTATAAGTTGCCGAAGAACTCATCAAAACCATGGACAGTTGGCAGGGAAAAGTTTTGGTCACCCAGATGGTTTTTACCAAATTGTCCGGTCGCATAGCCTGCTTCTTTTAATACCTCAGCCAGGGAAGGCGATCCTTTTTGAATCCCTAGAGTACCGCCGGGCATCTGCACAGTAGTCATCCCCGAACGAATCGGGTATTGCCCGGTAATAAATGCTGCACGGCCTGCAGTAGAGCTAGGTTGGGCATAGTGGTCGGTAAACATGATGCCTTCATTGGCAATACTGTCGATGTTCGGTGTTTTGTATCCCATCGTACCCATGCCATAAGCACTAACGTTTTGCCAACCAATATCATCACCAAAAATGACCACAATATTTGGCTTTTCAGCGGCCAGAGCCGTTACTGGTAAAGCTGCTCCTATCATTGCTGCAATTGATTTGATTTTCATAGATTAATTTCCATATGCTACTGACTGTCCAAATCAGTATAGTGCAAGGATTTCATTCGGTTTGAGTTTGAATATCTTTTTGGGATATTTGCAGGCGAGGCACGTTAGAGTCGCAAATATTTTCAACGAGTCGTGTTTTTAAGACAGAGGTAACGTGAAGGCAGCATGACGATTTTAGATATTTTGAAGAATCTGATTATTTTATGATGTAAGTACTTACTATTTCTTTAGGCACAAAAAAGCCAGCAGATAGAGGTCTGCTGGCAAAGTCTTTGGGCTTCTTTTCTTTTTATTGTTCCAGAAGTTCTGGAGATAAACCTTGCTTACGAATCAGGTAGTCAAACGCGCCTAAGCTTGCTTTTGCACCTTCACCCATCGCAATGATGATCTGTTTGTAAGGTACCGTTGTTGCGTCACCCGCAGCAAATACACCTTCCAGGCTGGTTTCACCGTGACTGCCTACTTCAATTTCACCACGTGGAGACAAGTTCACATCTGAATCTTTCAGCCACTCTGTGTTAGGAACAAGACCGATTTGAACGAAGATACCCGATAGCTCAAGTTCTTTGATTTCATCTGTGTTGCGGTCTTTGTATTTCAGGCCAGTCACGCGCTTGCCGTCACCTACAACTTCCGTTGTTTGTGCCATGGTAATGATGTCGACGTTTGGTAGCGAGTTCGCTTTGTTGATCAGTACTTGGTCAGCACGTAAAACATCAGCAAATTCAAGAACCGTTACATGTTCCACAATACCTGCAAGGTCGATTGCCGCTTCGATACCTGAGTTACCACCGCCGATAACGGCCGTCTTTTTACCTTTGAATAGCGGACCATCACAGTGTGGACAGTAAGCAACGCCTTTATTGCGGTACTCTTGCTCACCAGGAACATTCATTTCACGCCAGCGTGCACCTGGGCTCAGAATGACACTCTGACTCTTAAGTGTTGCGCCGCTTTCTAGCTGAATATGGATAAGACCATCTTCAGTATGTGCTGCACCCATTAGCTTTTTAGCTTGCTGCTCTGTCACAACGTCAACGTCGTACTCTTTCAAATGCTCGCCAAGATCAGCCGCCAGCTTAGGACCTTCAGTGCGTTTCACCGAGACAAAGTTTTCGATCGCCATGGTGTCCATAACCTGACCACCAAAACGTTTAGCCACAACACCAGTGCGGATGCCTTTACGTGCTGCGTAAAGCGCTGCTGCACTACCACCAGGGCCGCCACCTACAACGAGTACGTCGTACGGTTCTTTTTCATCCAGTGCTTTGGCTGCTTTCTCGCTTGCGCTGTCGTCGACTTTGTTCAGAATTTCTGTAAGAGACATGCGGCCTTGGCCGAACAGCTCACCGTTAACGAATACACTTGGTACTGCCATGATATCGCGATGTTTCACTTCGTCTTGGAACAAAGCACCGTCGATCATGGTTGTTTTCACTTTCGGGTTAATCGCTGCCATCATGTTGAACGCTTGCACGACGTCCGGGCAGTTCTGACAAGACAGAGAAATAAAGATTTCTACATCCAATTCTTTGTCTAGCGCAGCGATTTGTTCAATCACTTCTGGCTCTAGCTTGATTGGGTGACCGCCAGAGTGAAGCAGAGCAAGCACTAGTGACGTAAATTCATGGCCCATAGGCAGGCCAGCAAAGCTAAGTGCTGTTCCTTTAGTCGGGTTGGTTACCGCCATTACTGGTTTACGGTCACTGGCTGCGTCGTCACGAACAACAGAAATATGCTCGCTCATTTCTGCGATTTGATTAGCGAGAGACAAAATATCATTTGCCGCTTTGCTTTCATCTAGGCTAACCACTAGACGTACGTCTTCTTTTACATTAGCCAGATATTGTTTGAGTTGTTGTTGGATCGCTTGGTCTAACATAGTTGTTATTACCTTTTAATAAACAGAAGAGTGGTTACTCTGGATAAAAACATGAGGAGAGAGCAAACCGGGAAGAAGGTCGTCAAGGTATCTAACCCGGATTGCTCTCTTTAATTAGGTTTTGGTTCTTAGATTGAACCAGTGTTGGCTAATCTAGAATTAGATTTTGCCTACTAGGTCTAGAGAAGGAGCTAGCGTTTCTTCGCCTTCTTTCCATTTAGCTGGGCAAACTTCGCCTGGGTGTGCAGCTACGTACTGAGCCGCTTTCACTTTGCGTAGTAGGTCTTCTGCGTCACGGCCGATGCCTTCTGCAGTGATTTCCATTGCCTGGATAGTACCTTCTGGGTCGATTAGGAACGTTGCACGGTCTGCAAGACCTTGACCTTCACGCATCACGCCGAAGTTGTTTGTGATGTTGCCAGTTTGGTCGCCAAGCATGTAGTAGTTGATTTTGCCGATAGTCTCAGAGCTGTCGTGCCATGCTTTGTGAGTGAAGTGGGTGTCAGTTGATACTGAGTAAACTTCAACGCCACGGCTTTGTAGCTCTGCGTAGTGGTCTGCTAAGTCACCTAGCTCGGTCGGACAAACGAACGTAAAGTCAGCTGGGTAGAAGAAGAATACCGCCCACTTACCTAGAACATCTTGTTCTGTTACTTGTACGAATTCGCCTTCTTTAAACGCTGTAGCTGTAAATGGTTTGATTTTAGTATTGATCATTACTTTACTTTCCTTTCGGTTATTTTGGATTAGCAAATCTTGCTGTCGGAAAGTATATTCGCATCTGAGTTAGGTTAAATAAAATTGCTTTTAACTATCTTATTGATAGCTGATTCCTATTTTCCTAAATAGAAAAAACCTATTACGCCTAATTTGTACTGACTATTAATAGGTTTTTGTTTTTCACTCTGCGATGACCATGTTGTGCCTGGATAGAAGCTTCACAAGCCAATAGTTTTAGGTTTGTTTATTGTTGTTATGGTGTTAAATAAATGTAAATTACGTAAGTGTGTCCAACAGCTTGTTGCACAAATTCTTTAAAGTAATCAGTTCATCCAGTTCTAATGTTATTTTGCAGGCTATGGCATTAGGAACGGATTTAGCGCGTGTTTTTAACTGTTTTCCTTCGCTGGTCAGGTTCAAAACTCTCACACGCTCATCGCTTTCGCTTCTCGCCCTAGTAACGAACCCTTTTGCTTCTAGTCGTTTCAACAGAGGCGTCAGTGTGCCTGAGTCCAAGTGAAGACGTGAGCCTAATTCTTTGACACTTGCGCCGTCTTTTTCCCAAAGAACCATCATGACCAGATACTGAGAGTAGGTAAGTTCCAGCTCATCCAGTAGAGGACGATAAGCGCGAATGACGGCGTTAGCTGCACTATAGAGCGGAAAACACACTTGATTTTCCAGCAAAATTTTCTCATCGTCGTTCAATGGGTTTTCTGTGTAGCACTGACTCATGGGCTTGGCCTATCTGTTCACTATGGAGGTTATGAAAATAAATTGTGCACAATATAGTTGCAAGTGAAGTTTGTTTCGATATAAGATTGCAAGCAATTAAATTGTACACAACTTTAATTGAAAGGGGATATTCGTATGACGACGTTATACAAAACTCAAGCAACTGCTCTTGCTGGTCGTAATGGCCAAGTGAAAACTGACGATGGTCTATTGTCTCTCGACTTAGCATACCCGAAAGAAATGGGTGGCACAGGTGCAGCAACAAACCCAGAGCAACTGTTTGCTGCGGGATACTCGGCGTGTTTTTCTAACGCGATTTTACACGTAGCGCGTGAAGCTAAAGTGAATCTCAAACATGCGCCAGTAACCGCAGAAGTCGGTATTGGTCAGAACGGCAACGGTGGTTTTGCTTTGACAGTGAGCCTGGCGGTTGAGCTGGATTTACCACAAGAACAGGCGCTTGAACTGACTCGTACTTCACATCAGGTTTGCCCATACTCAAATGCGGTGCGCGGTAATATCGATGTTGCAGTCACCGTAAATGGCGAAGCGATTTAATTGAGTTGGAATGCTTAATCAGATAAAAAAGCCTGCATAATCGCAGGCTTTTCGGCTATTTGATGGCAGTGCAGAAACTAACATCTGCATGGTGAGTTTGTGGGTCAAAGCTATGGTAAAGCTCGAAGCAAGGACGATCATCGCTTTCAATGCCAGACTCAATCACTTTACTCATCAAATCATCCCATGCTTTTGAGTATTGGCCGTTTTCGGTGATGCGTTGACGCATGACTGCGTATTGACCACCAGGAAAGTCTTGCAGCTCAATGCCACTTGGAACTTCGGTGTCTTCAGGCACCATCAAACAGATGTCAGTTCGACATTTCTCGTTCGGCGTGATTTCTGGGTTGTCGTGGTAAATAAAGATGCAGGTGTTGCCCGCCAGACCTTTCATGCCAGCCCATCGGTATAGATGACCTGCTGGCTCTTCATAGCCTTTGCCGTAAGGACCATTCACGCGAATGTACGCCAGTTTGGTTGCGTCAAAGTGTTGCGTTTCCATAATAATGCTCCATGTTGTGAGTTCAGAGCCAGTATATGAATCGCTGGGATTTTCTTCGTTTCCGTTCTTGCGCAATGTGTGTCCAATCTTGCTGTTTCGCGCTAATTCAGAAAACTGTTGGTAGTTTTCACAATCGCGAAAGGCCGTTGGCGTCACCCCATAATGTTGTTTGAAGGCTTTGGCTAAGCTTTGTGAGCTAGAAAAACTGTACTCTAAAGCAATGTTGAGCACCGGTTGTTTGGATTTGAACAGGTCATCCGCTGCGGCTTCTAGTCTTAAACGTCGGATGAAATCGGCTAAGGTCTCGCCCTGCACGGCTTTGAAAGTACGATGAAAGTGATAGGGGGATAAGTTCGCTAGCGCCGCCACTTCGAGTAGATTGAGTGGTTCGTTAAAGTGCTGTTCCAGATAGCGAATAACAGGAACGAGTCGTTTTTGATAATCGACGCGCATTATTGGTTCATCCTTGTTTGATTTGCTCAAAGCGTATCGTAACAAGGCAAGCTTTCAAGGCTGTTATTGGATAAATGCGTCGCGGTCGGTTGTTTTCAATAAAGATATTGTTGTTCAACAATAGGTTAAGCCTCACACTGGTAAGCGAAGCACACAATAAGGTGCTCAATACCCTGTCAGCTCCATATAGCCGGTGCCTGAATGAGACCCGTCGATGGTCACCGGACCCTCCCAATAGGTTACCGACAGGGGCATTTGTGCGTTAGGATTGAGTGCAATAATCGTGATTTCAATTTGCTGACTGGGGATCGAAAGCTGCCACTCAGTTGGATAGTCACGACCTTGAATAGTCGTTTTTCGGGAAGCTTTTAAGCGGAGCTCGTTTTGTTGAATCGCGGTTCCGCTGCCATCTTGGTTCATCAACTTAGCGTGCGAGTAACTGGATTTTCCGGTTTTTGCATCGCGAAGTTGGAACACCATCAGGCTTGTTTCCTCACCCAGCCTTAGCGCAAACCAATCCCAACCTTGCTGTGACTCGTGTAAGTACTGTGAACTCCACTCTCTGTCGATCCAACCTTTACCCGAGATCTGATGAGTTTCGCCATCGATGGTGACTTCTCCCTCTACATCAATAAACGGCTGACTGTAGTAATGCGAAGCGGCCTGACCATCGGCACTTTTGGTGCTGTATCCTTGCTCGCCTTGCTTTTGATAGGGTGCATTACTGGTTAAGTTGAGTGAGTAAGCAAATTGCTTGGAGTTGGTATTGAGCGTAGCGGGAAACAAATCATCAGTCGACGATGTCCACTGCCAGTCATCCAGATAAACACGAAATGGTGAGGTTTCCACTCCGGCAAGCTCGCTGTGATCCCGTGACCATTTTTCATCGGCGTAATGTTTGTCTTTGGTGGTGACGGCACTGTGCGCCATGTAAATTTGATGGCTTTGCCATACGGCCTTTGTTTCTTCTGGTTTGTTTTTCTGTGGTACCGCAGCGAAGCGAAATTGTGTCCATTGCACACCGAGAGGGTTGCCTTTTTCATCGGTTAAGTTTGCCGTTAAATACCACCATTCATGACGAAAATCGAGGTGCGCTTGATGATCGGCAGGGAAGGTGATCTCAACACCTTTCATCACGGGAGTGAACGGCTCGGCCTCGGCTGGTACTTCACTTCCTCCTAATAGCATTCCCACATTTTGTTGCTTGGATTCTTCACAGCCGATAAGAGATAAACAACCAAGTACTAGTGCAACATGTTTTATAATTTGATTCATCACAGTACCTCACTTTGTAAGCTGGATACCACAGGTTTGCTCACCAAGCGCCACAGTGGGATCAGGGTAGCCATCACCGCGACTAAAATGGTAATGACGGAGATACTGAGTGCATCACTCCAGCTCCATAGGTAGTTCAAGCTCCAGCCGAAAGCGCGTAAGGTTACTACGTCAGTCAGTATATAGCCGACCATTGCGCCAAGTGGTATGGCGACAACCAACGTAAAGCTAACCAAAGCGACGATTTGCCCAACTACCATCGCCATCAATTTTCGACGACTTACGCCAAGCGCATACAACCTTGCAATGGCGGCTTTGCGCGCATCGAGTAACATAAAGCAAGCGCTGAACAAACCGATCACAGCCACCATTAAGGTGACGCCATTTAGTGTGCGTGTGATGGCAAAGGTTTGTGAAAAGATATCTAACGCGACTGATTTGACGTGAGCCTGATCGTAGAGCTGACTCGGATTCAGAGCCAACTGTTGTTGTAATTGGTCATACATGGATTTTTTGTCGCCAGAGATTTTGATCCCAAGGCTAATCGGCAAGTCTGTAAAACCGCGCTCTTGCCACAATTTATGAGCAAGTAATACTTCGCCATTGGGTGCACCGTAGTCGTGAAAAATGGCTCCGACAGTCAGAGTCTCGCCTTTCAACGCATCGAGCTTCAGGTCACTACCAAGCGATAAGCCAAGTTTCACTGCGGTAGGTTCACTGATCGCAACGACCTCTCCTTGATAAAAGCGCGGCCAGAATTCATCAACACGGGACTTAAATACCATGGTTTGTTCTAAAGTGTCTTTGTCTTTGGTGCCAAGTCGGATAGGTAAGCCCTGCAAGTTCGCATCGACATAATACTGTTTATAGACCTTTTCTACGTTGTCGAAGTGTTCCAGAGCATGCTCAACATTCGCCATTTCACCTTGCGATGGACTGACGTAAATATCCGCATGTAGCCTTTGTTCGAGCCATTGCTTTAAGGTGGATTCAAAGCTTCCGACCAAATTGTTCATACCGATATTGGCGGTCACGGCAAGAAGCAGCGCCATCATCGCAAGAGAAAGTGGAGAAACCAGCTCACGCAGTTCAGCAAACAGATATTGCACCAAGCCAGGTGTGGTTCGCTGCTCGCTCCAATACGCTAATACGCTGAGCGTTTTCGGTAGATATAAAGGAATTGAAACCACTAACACACCAAGCCATGCCATGGTCAGGCGATGATGGTCACTCAACCATAAACCTGTCAGAGATAGCGTGGTGAGCACCAAGCCGACAAGGAACAGTTGATTCTGGTTGGATGTTTCTGGTGCTTGATAAAGACCACTATGCGAAGAAAGCGGCTGATGGACTCGCTGTTTAAAGTGCTGCCAACAAGCGAGCAAAGCCGCCGCTAACGTCAGCAGCAGAGCCTGCGCCCACCATTGCCACTGCCAGGTGCCGGGGAGTAGCGTTGCGCCGTAGAGTTGCTCAAGCGTAAGGGCAACCGTTGGATGTAACCAATGACTTAATTGCATACCGAGGACAAAGCCAAGTGACGCGCCGAACGCCACCAAAATCATCAATTCAACTAATAGCGCAGAGAACACATTTATCGGTGCGATGCCAGCCTGCTGAATTTGTACCAACAGGCGATTACGTTTGAGTAAGCTGTACTTCACGCCGTTATAGGCGATAAACAGGCCGACTAAAAACGCCAACAAACTCATCGCAGTAAGATTAAGGTGGAAGCTGTCCGTTAGTGAGCCAAGATCGGTGCTTTGTGTGTTGGCGACCCATTGTCCTTGTTTTCCGACTAAGCTTTGCCATTTCTCGAGGTTATTGCCTTCACTATTGAAAACCGCGATATAGCTCAGTTGCCCGGGTTTATTGAGTAACTGCTGAGCGAAGCCAATATCCATCAACATCCGGCTTCCCAGTTGCCAGTCATCCGGCAGAACAACGACTTTCGTTTTGACCTCATCCAGAATCATGAAATCTGCGCCACCTAGATTGTGATGTTGGGATTGACTCATCATCACAATTGGCTCACCAGCCAATAGCTGAGTCAGGGGGAGTGTGCTATCGAACAGGGAAATATCTTGTTCGTTACTAGAATCTGAGGCATAGCGTGTTCCAGAGGTGATCGCAGCAATAAGGTCACTGCCCTGCACTGACCACCGACGACCTTGTTCATCCCTGACCCGACCTTCAATCACCGGCAGTGAGGCGCTTAACCCCTTTTGCCTAAGTGAAAAGTAGAGCGATTCGGGCAAATAGTGTTGACCAGCTGGTGGGATAATCAGGTTTTGTGCTTGAGCACTCAGCTGCTCTGTAGATTCTGCGTAGCTGCGCTTGGCATTGAGATTGATGGCTTGCACGGCGACAAACAACGTAACGGCGAGTACGATGCCAACTAGAATTGCTGCGGCTTGCAGCGGTGCTTGCCGATAATGAGTGGTAAACAGGTAAAGTGCGAGTTTGGTGTGCGCAAACCTGGTTTTTTTCATAGCGCGGCTCGGAGGTTGTCCAGCTCACGGACAAGGTGACCGTTTTTCAAGCGCAGTTGAGCTTGCATGAATTCGGCACATTCAGTGCTATGCGTCACCAATATCACTGCGGTTTTACCTTGCGTGGTAATGTCACTCAGCAGCTTCATGACCTCTAAACCGGCTTTTTGGTCAAGGTTACCAGTAGGTTCGTCAGCGAGTAAGAGTTTGGGTTTGTGGGCTAAGGCTCTGGCTATGGCGACACGTTGTTGCTGACCACCAGAAAGGGTAGAGACATGCCTGTTTAGTAAATCACTAATAGCCAGAGTCTCCACTAAATAGTCACACCATTCGTTCCAATTTAGCTGGTTCAAATTTAGTGGAAAGGCAATGTTTTGTTTAACGTTTAGTGGCGTTAACAGGTTGAATTGTTGAAAGATGACGCCAAGCTTTTGATGTCGAAAAAGGCTCCATTGCGGGTCTTTCCAAGCGGTGGTGTTTTCTCCATCTAACCATAGTTCGCCACTTGATAGAGGTTCGAAACCCGCAATGATATTGAGTAGGGTACTTTTACCGCTACCACTTGCCCCTGTTAATGCCACGCTTGCGCCGTTTGTCAGAGTGAAGTCGACATCTTCCAGCACACGGTGGTTCTCGTTGCCATCAACAAAGCTTTTGCTGGCACTTTTAAGTGTGACAAGCGGATTTCCCATTTTCTCTCCCTGTAATCCAACAACTTGAGCCGTTTCTTTCGGCGGTTGTATATCTATAAGATTAGGGTCTGTTTATCTTTCGTGGTTAATTTTTGTTCGAGATAAAAGCGTTTTAATCGAGGCGAGAGGCGGACGGCTAGTTGTTTGTAGCTTAGTCATTCTAAGCAAAACACCTCTCAACAAAGAGTAAAACGCTTTTAGCGGGGGCGTCCAGCTCGAACCCTTCGGGCAGCGTTTGTGGGCCCTTTCTACTGTGTTATCGGCTTATCAGGTAGGGTAACTACATTTCAAAGCCTCTGCCTTGTATAAAGAACCCACACACTGCTGCAAAAATCAGCTCGAAAGGTCAACAGACCCTGTAAAACAAACTGAAAACGATAGCGATTAACGTCGACTTCCTGACAACTTGTACTCAAAAGAGAAGGGAATGGATGAGTGGTTCGGGGAGATGGTAGTTTGGGTTTACGATCTCAACCACCTACTTGAGTAGGCGGTTGTTATTTAGAGCGTTTCGTTTTTTCTCATTCTTCAGCAGGCTTTAATACTAGGTGCCTTCACAATTTTGAAGTTGTCCCAAGCTTGGCTAGTTGGCATCACTTCTAAGCTGTTAATGTTGATGTGGCTTGGCTGCTCTGCTATCCACAGCATGATGTCTGCGATGTCCTCTGGCTGCAGTGGGTTAGTGCCATCGTATATTTGATTGTACTTGTCCTGATCCCCATTAAAGCGCACTAAACTGAACTCACTTTCAGACAAGCCCGGCTCTAAACTGGTGATACGGAGCCCCGTGCCTGCGAAATCCGAACGCAAATTACGCGAAAATTGAGCCACAAATGCTTTGCTGGCACCGTAGACGTGTGCGCCCGGATAACACCAGTTGGAGGCAATACTGGCTAAATTGATAATGGTCGCTTTTGGTTGCTCTAGCAGGATTGGCAACAGTGCGTGCGTGACGTTAACCAGGCCAGTGACATTGGTATCGATCATGGTGTGCCAATCATCGAGTGACGCTTCATTTGCGGGGCTTGCTCCTAATGCCAGGCCTGCGTTGTTAATCAAAATTTCGATGTTCTTGAATTGTTCTGGTAATTGTTCAATCACCGCTTTTATATCTTCAGCGTCTCGTACATCTATTGTCGCAATATGGATGTCACAGTCTTGAGATAATTCATCCGCGAGCGCGTTCAAACGTTCTTTACGCCTGCCAGTTAACACCAATTGGTAGCCTTCGTGACCAAAACATCTTGCTGCCGCTTGGCCAAAGCCCGATGTTGCGCCAGTGATAAACACAGTAGGTAGATTCATAGCCAATGTCCTTTTTCCGTTAGAGCATTTTCCGTTAGAGCATCCAAATTGCTCGGAGCAGCGCCAGAGCTGATAGTATTAACATCAGATAGAATGCCGCTTGATGAATGATGTTTAAGTTCTTGTATTTAAAAGCCAGTTTTCCTGTCATCAATGCCGTCATTGCAATTAGTGCATAACCTAATGGGTGATCGGGCATGAAGTACCACTGTTTGGTCATCACATAGCTACTGCCGACAACAAAACAGGTAGTAAGAAAGAAGTAGCTGATTAAGCTATTGCGCTGCACGTCAATGGGCATCTTGCTATAGCGCATGTAAATCACAACGGGTGCGCCCCCTGCGGACACAGCACTGGTTGTCCAGCCTGACATAAACCCACACAACAACGGTGACCGTGATAGCTGTAATGTCAGGGCATGCTTGCTGTGACTGAGTGCAGCAAGGGCTAGTATCGCGCCCGGAACGATCACTTTAAGCTGACTATCTGGCAGGTAGAGTAAGAGTAGGTAACCAAAAGGTACACCAAGACCCGTTGCCCATAGCAGTGGGGTCAGTGTTTTGAAATCGGTTTTGTTCCACGCGGAAGCGACCAAAGGCAAGCAAACTAGCAAGTCTAATAGCAGTACCGCAGGCACCATTTCGGCAACAGGGTACATAGAAGAAAGGACTAGGATAACCAAGGCTGAGAAACCGAAGCCGGTATAGCCTCTGATGAAACCTGCAACAATCAATGTAGAAATAATGATAAATTCTGACACGGCGACCTTCCTTTCTAATCAACCAACCGTAATGCTTAACGTTAATTTACTTGGATTAGGAAGGATTCCTTAGTACCAGTTGAGGTTATTTATGGGTACAGGTAAGGATATGAAAATTAATAAAAAAACCATCACGAGTTAAGTTCGTAATGTATGGTTATTGGTTCGGTAAAACTCTTTCTTTCGGGCGGATTTACAATAGTGAGGCGAGTTTTTGGATCCCGGCGTCTATCTTGCCTTTGTCTATCGCGGAGAAGCCGAGTCTTATGTATCGACGGCTATCTAGATGGAAACGGGCGAAGTGAATGGTTCCAGGTTCTACCAATACTCCTGCATCTTGAGCTTTTTTGGCGAAAGCTTCACAGTCGATAGGTCGAGGCAATTTCAGCCAGAATGAGCTGCCCCCCATCGTTTCTGTGGTCACACATTGCGGCAGGGGCTTTTCTATTGAAGTGCGCATTTCAGTCCAGCGTTCTTGGTAGCAATTTTTAAGCTTACGCAGGTAGGCGTCGTAATGACCAAGCGAAATAAACAGTGCACAGGTGCGTTGGTTGTTCGCTGGTGGATGGCGGAACATCAAGCGTCGAAGTGAACGTGTTGCTTGAATCAAAGGCCTTTCAGTGACCATATAGCCTAATCTCAGTCCTGGGGATAGTGATTTGGATAAGCTACCGATGTAAATGACTCGGCCATGTGTATCCAAACTTTTGAGTGATGGGCTCGCCTGACTTAGCACATTGACTTCACTCTCATAGTCATCTTCTATGATCACAAAGTCATATTTTTCAGCGGCATCCAGCAGTGCTTGTCGCCTTTGCATCGACATGGTGACATTGGTGGGAACTTGATGGCTCGGGGTGACGTAGACATAGTCACACTGCTTTAACTCGTCACTGATTTCAATCCCTTGGCAATCTATGCCAATAGGTACGATATGCGCGCCACGAGAAGCAAAAATATTACGCACGTCTGGGTAGCCCGGCTCTTCAATACCAATGGCCGTTCCTTGATTTGCCAACAGCTCTGCCAACAGATACAACGAATTTTGTGTACCTATCGTGATAAGAATTTCTTCCTGATGGGCTTTTATACCGCGCTTGGTGAGCACGTTACTTTGTAGCTGTTTGATAAGTGCCGGGTCATCACTGTCGATTGAGTCTGATATCCAGTCTTTTACTACACCGGAACGCTGTGATAAGCGGCAGCATTCGCGCCAATGGTTTAGAGGGAATATCGAGTGGTCAGGTTGTCCGAACAAAAACGGATAAGGGTAATCTTGCCAGTTTTTGGCCTTGGATATATTGCGTTGATTACGCAGATCTTTCTTAATTCGATTGGTCCAAAAATGGGCAGGTTTTGCACCAAGAATGACTTCATCACGCGATGTTGATGTGTCGTCGATATTTAAATCTTCGTGTAATGCTTCTGTATTTGGGTAGTAGCCACTGCGCTCCTGCGACTTTAAATACCCTTCATCAACCAGTTTGTCATAGACGAGAACAACGGTATTTCGAGAAACTCTGAGCATTGATGCCAGCTTGCGGCACGAAGGTAACGCTTTATCTTCGAAGACGCCATTACGCATTGCGTCGAGTAAGTGTTCCCTAATTTGTTCTTGCAAGCTTCTCTCTGGAGAGAATTGTATGTGCATCAAATATTCACTTTTCATAACTCGCCTATAACGGTGCTGTTTTATTCTACTAACAATCGCTAAGCATCAACCGTACCAACTTCCCTTTTACTTAATAGTTACTGCAATGTGTGTTGACCCCATAAAAAGCTACAACTGGATCTATATGCCAGACAGGGAGCTTGTCTAAGGTGAAAGAAAACCGAAGGAGAGCGTTTATGGATTACGGACAAACACATTTGGCACAGCAGCCAGCCCAGCGCGATGTTGAACAGGTCGAAGCGTGGG
This sequence comes from Vibrio sp. EJY3, assembly GCF_000241385.1. Classification (NCBI taxonomy): domain Bacteria; kingdom Pseudomonadati; phylum Pseudomonadota; class Gammaproteobacteria; order Vibrionales; family Vibrionaceae; genus Vibrio; species Vibrio sp. EJY3. The sequence goes on along the minus strand of NC_016614.1, from coordinate 1,925,718 downwards.
ATAAAGCGCATGTTTGGCATCACTTAACACAACATGCCGCATTTGAAAGCCAGTCACCGCTTATCATGTCCCATGGTAAAGACGAGTATGTTTGGGATATTAAAGGCAATCGCTATTTGGACGCGAGCTCAGGTGGTGTGTGGTGTGTCAATGTCGGCTATGGACGCGAGCGAATTGCCGAGGTGATAAAAAACCAAGCGTTGCAATTGAACTACTTTGCAGGTTCCGCTGGATCTCCAGTGATGGCGGAGTTTGCCAGTAAACTCATCGAAAAAATGCCGGGTATGAGCCGTGTTTATTTTTCTAACTCGGGTTCTGAAGCGAATGAAAAAGCGTACAAAATCGTACGCCAGATTGCGCACAAAAAGTATGGTGGTAAAAAGCATAAGATCCTTTACCGAGAGCGAGACTATCACGGCACAACCATCACTTGCTTGAGTTCCACCGGGCAAGAAGAACGCAGAGCACAGTACGGCCCGTTTACCCCAGGCTTTGTTGAATTTCCACATTGCTGTGAGTATCGCTCTCAGTTTGGCAGTGTCGATGACTACGGCATCAAAGCAGCACAACAATTAGAAGAGGTGATTTTACGTGAAGGGCCAGAAACCGTAGGTGCGATTGTCGTTGAGCCGATCACGGCGGGGGGTGGCGTGATCACCCCGCCGAAAGGCTACTACGAAGAGATCCAACGTATCTGTAAAAAGTACGATATTTTAATTCACGTTGACGAAGTGGTGTGTGGTGTTGGTCGCACTGGCAAATGGTTCGGCTACCAACATTATGGTATCAAGCCAGACATCGTGACGATGGCGAAAGGGGTTGCATCGGCTTACGCTGCTATCTCTTGTACCGTGACAACAGAGGAAGTTTTCCAACAGTTCAAAGACGATCCTTCGGATAAATACAGCTACTTCCGAGACATCAGTACTTTCGGCGGCTGCACTATTGGCCCCGCCGCCGCATTAGAGAACTTAAAAATCATTGAAGAAGAAAACCTGATCAATAACGCCGCTCACGTTGGTGACTATTTGATGGCGCAGCTTCAGCGCTTGAAATCGAAATATGAAATGGTCGGTGATGTGCGAGGCAAAGGGTTATTTCTTGGTATTGAATTGGTAGAAGACAAAACAAGCAAAGAACCTGTCAAAGAGGCCGTTGCTGCCGATATTGTGGCTAAGTGTATGAAGCGAGGTGTGCTTATCGGGCGTACCAATCGATCCTTTGAACGACTCAACAACACATTGTGTCTAAGTCCACCATTGACTCTCACCCTAGAGCAAGCCGATGAAATCGTGAATGTTATTGACGTGGCCATTGCCGAAAAAATCGCAGAACCTGTGGTTTAACGTCTATTTAAAACCAATAAAAATCAACAGCGCCTTGGTGATACTTCGTGGATTGCCAAGGCGCTTTTTCTCGTTATTAAACCCGATAATAAATGCACTAAGATGGCGCACTGAATTGGTGCGTAACTGGACCAATAAAGAAATGCTCTGGTACTACCTAACCACAACAGCAACTCGTAATGTGAAGATGTCATACAGCACATAAGGACGTGGATATGAAGGCACTGATGAATAAATCACTGAAAAACAAGTTGGCGAGCAAAACGGTACTACTGGGGACTTTGCTTTGTTCAATGAATACTTGGGCAGCGAAAGAAGTGACGATCGGCTACCAGGGAATGTTCAACCCGATGAAGTATGCCATTGATCAAAAGCTGGTTGAAAAAGAAACGGGTTACGACATCAAGTGGCGCAAGTTTGATTCTGGCGCAAAAGCAATTACGGCTATGGCGGCAGGTGCTGTCGATATGACTGTTGCTGGCTCCAGCCCAATTGCGAGCGCGGCAAGTAATGGCGTTGAGATGGAACTGGTATGGGTGATGGAAAACATCGCAGACGCAGAAGCCTTGGTCGTCAAAAACGGCAGTGGTATTAACTCGCCAGCCGATCTCAAAGGTAAACGTATCGCGGTTCCATTTGTTTCTACTACCCACTTTCACATGCTATTTGCTCTAGAACAATTTGGATTGAGCGAGAAAGACGTCAAGCTCATCAACATGCAGCCGAATGCGATCATGGCGGCTTGGCAGCGTGGTGATATTGACGGCGCGTTTATCTGGGATCCTGCTTTGGGCAAGATCAAGCAAGACGGCAGCGTACTTATTAGCTCAAAACAACTTAGCGCGTGGGGCAAGCCGACATTCGATGGAATGATTGCGAACAAGCAGTTTGCTGCTGAAAACGGTGACTTCGTTTCGAAATTTATCACTGTAGTTGCGAGTGTTGATCAGCAATACCGCGCTGGAAAAGAAACCTTCAGCGCTAAAGACCCAATGGCGGTTTCAGTCGCGAAACTGGCTGGGGGTGAACCAGAAGGCGCAGTTGACGCGATGAGCCTGTATGAATTTCTGGATGTGGATACTCAGTTGTCATGTCAATGGCTGGGTTGTGGTAAAGAGGGAGGCGCGAGCAAGGCGCTCGAAGCAACGTCTGCTTTTCTGTTGAAAGAGAAGAAGATATCGGCACTGATGCCAGATTACAGCGTATTTGTTAACCCAAGTTACGCCGAAGCAGCGAAAGCTCAGTAATCACATCTACAAATACAAGGAAGTATCGTATGTCTACAGAGAAAACACTGAAAATAGAAGACGTGTCGGTCGTGTATGAAGATCGTCAGGGAGGAGAACCCGTCCTTGCTCTATCGGGGGTTAATTTGGAGATAGAACAAGGGGATCTGGTCGTTGCACTCGGAGCTTCGGGTTGTGGCAAAACGACGCTATTGAATTTGATGGCTGGCTTTATCACTCCAACAGAAGGGTATTTAACCTTGGGCAACTCATCGGTGGAAGGATTACCTCGTGTGGCTTTAGGGCGTGATATTGGCGACCAAATTGTGGGCCCGAGCGCTGACCGAGGCGTGGTGTTTCAAAAACATGCGTTATTTCCTTGGCTTAACGTCATCGAAAACACAGCATTTGGTTTAAAGCTTAGAGGTGTGAGCAAAGAAGAACGCTTGGAACGCGCAGCCAAATACCTGAAATTAGTTGGTTTGGAAGATTTTCATCAGCACAAGGTGTATCAACTTTCTGGCGGTATGCAGCAGCGTGTTGGGATAGCCCGAGCTCTGACGAACGACCCGAGCATTCTGTTGCTGGATGAGCCGTTAGGTGCACTTGATGCGCTTACCCGCGAGACCTTACAAGAGCTGCTTCTCGATGCGTGGCAGACCACCAACAAAATGATGTTCTTTATCACTCATAGTGTCGAAGAAGCTCTGTTTATGGCATCTCGCCTCATCGTGATGTCGCCAAGACCGGGGCGTATTACCCATAGCTTTGACCTGGACTTCAACAAACGCTTTTTGGAATGTCGGGATGCACGAGCCGTTAAATCGATGCCTGATTTTATCGAGATGCGAGAAAAGATCCTTTCCATCATTCACCAAGATGAAGTACCGGAGGTGGCGTAATGACTCAAGCAGCTATGGTTACAGGAACAGGTGCGGTTACAGAAACATCCGCAGAAACGGAAGTGAAACAAGATCGCGTACAGGACAAAACCAAACAAGTGACGGTTGAAGAACGCAAGCAAGATAGTGTGATTCACAAAACGCCCCCTTTTTATGCGCTTATCAAAGCAATAAAGAAGAAGACTTTAGTGCCGGGCAACTATTATGGCGAGCCGGGGCAGGGCGACTCTCGATTAGTGTCGGTTATTGCGAGTATTTTCTTTATCGCACTATGGGCACTGGTCACCGAAATGGGCTGGGTAAAACCGCTATTTTTGCCCGCTCCGAGTGCAGTGATAGAGCGTTTTGGTGACTTGGTGGTCAATGGTTTTTCTGGCGTGTCACTCACGGAGCATCTGGCCGCAAGTTTAGGGCGCGTATTTGGGGCGTTTATCCTCGCCGTTGTTACCGCTGTGCCAATTGGTATTCTTATCGGCTCTAATGTGTGGATTCGCGGCATCTTCGATCCCTTGATTGAGTTTTACCGCCCTTTACCTCCACTTGCTTACCTGCCTTTGGTGATCATCTGGCTTGGCATCGATGAAACCAGTAAAGTGACGTTGATTTATCTGGCGATGTTCGCGCCAATCGCATTGAGTGCCCGAGCGGGTGTGAATTCAGCGCGTAGTGAACAGATTCAGGCGGCGTATTCCATGGGGGCTTCCAAAGCTCAGGTGCTTTATCACGTCATCATCAAAAGTGCGATGCCTGAAATTCTGACGGGTCTGCGTATCGGTATTGGCTTTGGCTGGACCACGCTGGTGGCGAGTGAAATGGTGGCAGCAGAAGCGGGGATTGGCTTTATGGTGCTCAATGCCGCAGAGTTCCTTGTCACAGACGTTGTGATCGCAGGCATTATTATTATCGGTGTGATTGCCTACGCGTTTGATTTGTTTATGCGTTATCTGGAGAAAAAACTGGTGCCTTGGAAGGGTTATTAAGCGCCGAGTGGATGAGTTTTATCGAAGAGGTCAGCTATCAAAGCTGGCCTTTTTTATGTCCTAAACTTTTCTATTTCCCAAATAACATAGAAACACAGACACGTGGTTCTAGAAACAATAAAGCCTGGATAAACCAGGCTTTATGAGCAGAAAGGAAGGCTTACACGTAGTACGCTTCAACTTCGCCTTTCAATTTGATCAGCATTGGGTTACCGAAACGGTCTTTTGCTTTTGGAGACGCGATTTTTACCCAGCCTTCGCTCACGCAGTATTCTTCAACGTCAGTACGTTCTTTGCCGTTGAAACGAATACCGATTTGGTGGTCGAAGCACTCTTTCACGAAGAATGGGCTACGAGGGTTACCTGCAAGGCGATCTGGTAGAGCTGGTTTAGTAGTGTCGTTCATTTTATGACCTGGATTCCGTAAAGAAAGTGCGCCATTGTAGTCAGTGTCCGCGTCGTGTTCAAGATAACCTTACTCCAACCTGTGACTGATTGTCTTTTATAAGTTTGTACTGCCGTAGTTATCGTAATTTATTCGTCCTGATGTCTTGATTCGCATCCTGTCACATAAACAGATTGGCTGAAGGCATGCACAAAATCGCTATCACCATGTATCTATGAGATTCCTAACAGCCAGACCTCTGATTCCTAAGTAGTATCCCTGTCATCGTGAAAACAATGGATTCGTCCCTATGTATAAATATAAATTACCTGTCCTTGAGAAAATCGGTTTCGGAGCCGGTGACATGGCGGTCAACGTAGTGATTTCATCAATGATGTTAATCATTACCTTCTTCTATACGGATATTTTTGGTATTAAACCCGAAGACTTAGCGATGCTATTTATCGTAGTTCGATTAATCGACGCAGTGACCGACCCGGTAATGGGTATGATTACTGATAAGTTTACCTCTCGTTGGGGCCGCTACCGCCAGTATCTGCTCTTTCTAGCCATTCCTTTCGGAATCTCGGTTTACCTAGCTTTCAGCACGCCAGATGGCGATTACAACACCAAGCTAGTTTACGCTTACGCGACGTACATCTTTGTCACAGTCATGTTTACCGCGGTGACCATTCCTTACATTTCCCTCATCAGTGTGATGACCGATGACCCGAAAGAGCGATTGTCTGCGAACGGTTATCGCTTATTCTTCGCTAAAATCGCGGCGTTTCTGGTCACCATTATCGTACCGCAGCTATCAGCAGCTTGGGGTCAAGACAACATTCAATTGGGTTACCAATACTCGATGGGGCTTATGGGACTGATGGGCACACTGCTGTTCTTGTTCTGTTTCGCGACCACCAAAGAACGTATTGAACACGTGGTCGACAAAAAATCATTTAAAGACCAGGTTAAGTTGTTGAAGCAAAACGACCAATGGCTGGTGCTTTGCGCGGTATGTGTCACGGGCACTATCGGCTATGTAATTCGTGGTTCAGTGGCTGCGTATTACGCTAAGTACTACCTTGGTGGTGACGCAGGCACAATTTCAGCCTTCCTTGCGACGGGTGTCGGTGCGGCGATTCTGGCGATGGTGGCATCAACTTGGATTACTAAAAAGTACTGCAAAATTAAACTGTTCCGTTATAGCCAGGTCGCGGTACTGTTACTGAGCGCGATGCTTTACGTTTTCGTTGGTCGTGATGATCTGGCGTTGGCTTTCGTGTTGTATTTCTTAGTTTCGTTCGTGGTGGATTTACATGCGCCAGTGTTCTGGTCAGCCATTGCAGAAGCGGTCGACTACGGCGCTTACAAAACCGGTCAACGTGTTTCTGGCCTTGCGTTTGGCGGCATCTCATTTAGCCAAAAACTAGGTATGGGTATCGGCGGCGCAGTGGTAGGTTGGCTACTGACATTCTTTAACTACGTACCAAATGAAGCGCAATCGGATTACGCACTGACTGGTATCGCACTGATGCTGACGGTGATCCCTGGTTTCTTCCACTTCTTAATGGGTTCACTGATGTTCAAATACAAAGTGACCGATAAGTACTACCAGTCGATGACGGCAACGAACATTCTGGAAGAAGAGAAAAACCTAAGCGACGTTCAATCTTCAAAACCACAATCAAATTACGCAAATTAAGGTAAGCAGTATGACTGATTTCGTAAACCCTATTATCGAGCAGCGTGCCGATCCGCACATCTACAAACACACGGATGGCTACTACTATTTCACCGCTTCGGTACCGGAATACGATCGCATTGAGATTCGTCGAGCAAAGACCATCGCGGAGCTCGACACGACCAGCGAACTGATCAACGCATGGTACAAGCCTGATACAGGCCCATACAGTGATTTAATCTGGGCGCCAGAGCTGCACTTTATCGATAACGCTTGGTATGTCTACTTTGCTGCCGCACCGTCTAGAGAAATCATCGATGGCTTGTTCCAGCACCGTATGTACGCGATATCGAATTCGAACCCGAATCCGATCACACCGGAATGGACGTTCGAAGGGCAAATCGACACTGGTATGGATACCTTCTGCTTAGACGCGACCTCGTTCAGCCACAATGGCGTTAACTACTACGTGTGGGCGCAAAAAGACAACAACATCGGCGGCAACTCAAACTTGTACATTGCTGAATTGGAAACGCCAACCAAGCTGCGTACCGCGCCACAGTGCCTGACGATTCCAGAGTTTGAGTGGGAGCAAATCGGCTTTTGGGTTAACGAAGGGCCATCGGTAATTCACCGCCATGGTAAATTCTGGATGACGTATTCCGCCAGTGCGACCGACGAAAACTATTGCATGGGATTGCTCTATGCAGATGAAAATAGTGACCTGCTAGACCCGAAAAGCTGGGTGAAAGCCAAACAACCAGTGTTTAAAACCAACTGGGAGAAAAAGATTTACGGGCCAGGTCACAACAGCTTTACCGTTGATGAAGAAGGCCACGACCTATTGGTTTATCATGCGCGTGATTACACCGAAATTGAAGGCGACCCACTCTGGGACCCTAACCGCCATACGCGTATCAAACGCCTCATTTGGAAAGATGGTTTCCCACTCTTCGGCGAAGCGATTTAATCCTGTTATATCAGTACCTGCGATTTGCAGGTACTGTGTTTTTGAAAGGAGCCTCTATGCCCAACAGCATTATCCCACCCGACTCGATCAAGGCTGCGATTGAGCACGATCTTTTCACCGATGGTAAGCCTGCGACGGTTCATATATTACGTAATCATCACGGCATGACAGCTACCTTTATGGACATTGGTGCCACATGGCTAAGTTGTCAGCTTCCGACTTCCTCTGGGCCAAGAGAAGTTCTGCTCGGCATGACCTCGCTGCACGATTATCAGTCTCATTCTGCTTTTTTAGGTGCGACCATTGGCCGGTTCGCCAACCGCATTGCTAAGGGGCAGTTCAACTTAAACGGACAAACCTATTCCATTACTCGCAACAATAATGGCAATAGCCTACATGGCGGTATTGAAGGTTTTGATAAACGCCGCTGGCTAGTGAAAGATAAAAGCGATTCACACATTACTTACTGTTTGATGTCTCCCGATGGTGACCAAGGCTTCCCGGGGAACCTTACTGCTGAAGTGGCTTATACACTGACGGAAAACAATCAGCTATGCATCGAATACTCGGCGATTTGTGACCAAGACTGTCCAATAAACCTGACCAACCACGCCTACTTTAATTTAGACGGCGCGGAATCTGGCAAGACCATTCTCGATCATGAGCTGCAATTGCTGGCCAACGAATACCTGCCGACTGATGAAGATCTCATACCAACTGGCGAGCTGAAAGCAGTACAAGGGACCAGTTTTGACTTTGGTCGCTCTCAGGTAATCAGAGATCGATTGTTAGAGGATGAAGACCAGAAGCTAGCCAAAGGCTATGACCACGCTTTTACCTTAACCGAAGAGTTAACGGATGGCGTTAGCACTATCGCTCGCCTGACTAGCTCAGACAAGCTGGTGGAGATGTCAGTGTTTACCGATAAACCTGCGATTCAGTTTTACAGCGGTAACTTCTTGGCAGGAACGCCTTCTCGCAATGGGGAGTATCGCGATTATCAAGGCCTAGCGCTTGAAACTCAGTTCTTACCGGATTGCCCAAACCACCCAGAATGGCCAGAGGCGAACAAACGCTTTATTACTCAAAAGTCGTTCTATCAGCATCAAACCAGTTACCAGTTCAACTTTCAATAATCATAAATAATTCGGGCAGGAGAGATTCCTGCCCGACATGTATACTCAGCGTCTTAAGGTTACTTACATCACTTTCTCACGATAGAGTTTCGGGCTTAACCCGGCTTTGTTCTTAAACACACGCGAAAAATAGAGTGGGTCCGAATAGCCAATCAAGCGAGAAATTTGGTTGATGGAATAGTTCGATGTCACCAGTAACTGTTTCGCTCGGCTAATTCGTTGGTCATCACGCCACTGGATTATCGTCATCCCAACTTCGTCGCGGAATAAATGCCCCAATCTCGAGGGCGACAAACACACAAGATCGGCTAATTTTTCGTTGCTGAAATCTTCATTGAGGTGTTTGGCCATGTAATTCAACACGTTGGTGATTCTTGGATCAACGAGTTTCTTGATCAGGTTCGGCTGGTTCATTTTACAGCGTATCAATAGCTGCTCTAGCAAGTTGAGCGTCAACTCATCGCTGTAGGGCTCGTCCTTTTTACTCAGGTCTTCAATCTGCTTAAACAGCTGCTCGAGCTTTTCCTGAGCGTCAATGTGCACACCTTTAGTGATAAACACACCGTTGATGCAGCTTTCCCACTTGAGACGGTTTATCCAGTAGGCTCGCGGGCGAAAATAGATCCAGCGATGATGCCAGTCTTCAGCCTCTTCTGAGCGGTGGTAGTAGTGCGGTACACCCGTTGGAAAGAGTAGTAAATCGCCTTCATTAACCGTAAATGATTCGTCACCGTGAAATACGGTGCCCTGACCTTTTACCGTCAAATTGATGATAAAGCCCTTCATCCCATGAGGACGGTCAATAACAAAGTCTAGATCGTTGCCTTTTGAGATTGGCGTTAAACCCGCAACTAAATGAGCATTGAAGTCATATCCAGGTTTCAAGGGATCGTTTTGCATTCTATTTTCCGTATAACAGCATTAAAACTTGCCGCAAAATCGCGCGGCAAAAAAGTAAACCAGAGTGGGAGGCGTTGTTTAAGTCGTTGTTTTAACGCTTCACCATAATTATCGGTTGCAGCCATTATGTTGTTGCGATGGCAGGCACCTAGTTCGCATATCACATCGCTACGCCACAACCTGTCATGCTAAGCATGGATTTATCAGTATAGTTGTCACAGACCGCACTGCTATCCTTGTTCGTTTGGCATACGCATAACCCACAAATTCTACTCGATTACTTTGCGCAGTAAAAAAATAGGTAACGAAAACGAGAGGTAGGGAATTGTTCAAGCTAATAGGGAGGGTGGCATGATGTGCGGGAAGTTGGATGTTCAAAATATAGCGAAACACCTACTCGACTGACCCCCTCAGCCGAATAGGTGCATGCGTGTTTTTAGATACCGCTGCTAAAACGGTAGAACAGACTGTTGTGTTTCAGCTCTGTTTTGAAGTCACGGATGGTGGTGTTCTTGTCAATCACAACCAGCTCGATACCAGCAAACTCAGCGAAGTCTTCTAGCATATCTAAAGTGACGTTTTGCGTGTATACGCTGTGGTGCGCGCCACCCGCATGAATCCATGAAGCCGCAGATACTTCCAGGTTAGGCTGAGGTTCCCAAAGCGCGTGTGCCACTGGCAAGTTTGGTAGATCTGATGGCGGTGTCACGGTATCAATTTCATTCACCAACAAGCGGAAGCGGTTACCCAAATCAATCAGGGTTGCCACTAATGCCGGGCCCGCTTTGGCGCTGAAGATCGCACGTGCGACATCGTCAGTTTTACCGATAGTATGGCGATGAATCTCAATCGATGGTTTGTCAGCGGCGATAGTCGGGCACACTTCCAACATGTGCGCGCCCAGTACCTGTCCTTCACCTGTTAGGTTGTAGGTGTAGTCTTCCATGAACGACGTGCCGCCAGGTAGACCTTGACCCATGGTTTTGATGATGCGTGTCAGCGCGGCCGTTTTCCAGTCGCCTTCGCCGCCGTAACCATAGCCTTTTTCCATTAGGCGTTGTGTTGCCAAACCAGGTAGGTTAGTCAAACCAGTCAGGTTTTCAAACGTGTTCACAAACGCCATACAGCCGCGCTCTTGCAGGAAGGTTTCCATGCCTAGTTCAAGGCGAGCTTCATTCTTAAGAATTTCCAACTGTTCTGGCGTTTCAAAAATCTCCGGAGCGATTCGGTACGTTGAGCGGTACTCTTCTAGCAGGGCATTGATTGCGCTGTCTTCGACTTTGTTCACGACTTCAGTCAGCTCACCCAAACCGTAGGCGTGTACTTCAAAGCCAAATTCGATTTGTGCGCTAACCTTGTTACCTTCAGTTACCGCTACCTGGCGCATGTTATCGCCAAAACGAGCGACACGCAGAGTATGGCTCTCGTGCCAACCAATTGCCGCGCGACACCAGTGGTCGAGCTGCTTACGTACAGAAGGCTTCTGCCAGTGACCAACGATAACGCGGCGGTCCAAGCCAAGGCGCGTACCGATAAAGCCAAATTCGCGGTCACCGTGCGCACTTTGGTTCAGGTTCATGTAGTTCATGTCGATGCTTTCCCAAGGCAGCGCTTCGCTGAACTGGGTGTGGAGATGAACAAACGGTTTATTCAGTTGCTTAAGACCTGAAATCCACATTTTTGCTGGCGAGAAAGTGTGCATCCATAGCACTACACCCAGACAGTTTTCATCGTTGTTTGCTTGCTGGCATACGTTGAGGATTTCTTCTGGCGACTTCACTGTTTCTTTACATACAACAGGCACGCACACATCGTCGCTCTGGTTGAAACCAGCCACGATCTCTTCGCTGTTCTTTGCCACTTGCTCCAATACTTTAGGACCGTATAGGTGCTGTGAACCGGTGATAAACCATACAGATTTGTTTGTTAAATCTTTCATAAGTGCCTCTGTTATTCTGTGTCGCATTGGTCGCCTCGCTACTTGCCAGGCGACAATTGTTGATTATTTTTGTCCGTAGTACGCGTCTTTACCGTGCTTGCGTAAGTAGTGCTTATCCAGCAAGGTCTGTGGAATCGGTAACGTGCTCGGGTTGATAGACAGTGTGCGGAACGCCATTTTTGCCACTTCTTCCACCACCACGGCGTTATGTACGGCTTTATGTGGGTCGGTTCCCCAGGTAAATGGCGCGTGCTCGCGAACCAAAATTCCGGGAATCGCCATTGGATCAGTTGCGCCAATCGTTTCAACGATGACTTTGCCGGTATTCAGCTCGTAATCGCTTTCTATCTCTTGTTGAGTCAAAGCGCGGGCGCAAGGAATATGACCGTAGAAATAGTCCGCGTGCGTGGTGCCGAATGCAGGAATCGCCGCGCCCGCTTGCGCCCATGACGTCGCATAAGACGAATGGGTATGCACGATGCCGCCGATTGACGGGAACTGGCGGTATAGCTCTAGATGCGTCGCGGTATCAGAAGAAGGTTTAAGATTGCCTTCAATGATTTCGCCTTGCAGATCCACAACCACCATGTTTTCCGCACTGAGTTCGCTGTATTCGACGCCACTTGGCTTAATCACGACTAAACCGGATTCGCGATCGATGCCTGAAACATTGCCCCAGGTGAAGGTCACGAGGTTGTGTCGCTGAAGATCCATGTTCGCTTGCCACACCTGATGACGAAGCGTTTTCATGCGTTCAGCGAATGAATCCACGTCACTCCATGTTGTTTGTTCAGACATCTTCACGCTCCTGAGATTGATGGAACTCTGCCATTTGTTCCATGTGTTGACCGAGTTGACGGTAAGTGGCGTAGCGCTCTGCTCGCAGTGCTTGCACTTGTGGGTTTGGTGAGTATGTTTGACGAACAGGGCTTGCCATGACGTCTTGCGCTGCTTTGGTGTCTGGGTAAACGCCAGCCGCGACTGCCGCAAATATCGCTGCCCCTAATGCACAGCATTGATCCGACTCAACCACGATGATTTCTCGACCAATCACATCCGCACACATCTGCATCACGAACGGGGATTTCTGCGCAATACCACCGATGGCAATCACGCGTTCAACCTTGACGTCTTGCTCGATAAAGCAATCCACAATCGCTTTGGCACCGTGAGCCGTTGACTCAACCAACGCTGAGAAGATGGCTGGTGAAGCACTGCCAAGGTTCAAATCACTGATAGCACCTTTTAGTCGTTGGTTGGCGTATGGTGTGCGTCGGCCATTGAGCCAGTCCATCGCGACAGGTGTGTATTTGTCGATACCCTGCTGCTCCGCGGCTTGCGAAAGCATTGGCAATAAGTCAGACGCAATTTCGTCAGCGGTTTTTGCAAAGTCTGGATTGCGCTCAGCGTAAGCCTGCAATGGCCACATCAGAACGTTCTTAAACCAAGCGTACATATCACCAAACGCAGATTGTCCTGCTTCTAGCGCCAGTAGCTCTGGCATCGCACTACCTTCAACCTGGCCACAAATGCCGTGAATGGTGCGATCGCCAACCTGATCGGCTTCAACCATCAAGATGTCACACGTAGAGGTACCAATCACTTTAACCAAATCATTGGCACCGGCACCGGCACCCACCGCGCCCATGTGACAGTCAAACTCGCCAATTGCAATCGCAATGCCTTCTGGCAAGCCCAGTTTTTCTGCCCATGCTTTTGACAGGAAACCAGCGGCTTGGTCCGAAGTGAATACTTCTGTGAACATACGATCGCGTATGCCATCCAGTGTTGGAGAAATCGCGCTTAAAAACGCTTGGTCAGGCAGACCGCCCCAGCTGTCGTGCCACATGGCTTTATGTCCGGCAGCACAAATACCGCGACGCAGTTTTTGCGGATGCTGAGCGTCAGCGAGAATCGCTGGAATCCAGTCACAAAGTTCTACCCAGCTGTACGCGCTTTTAGCAACTTGTTCGTCTTGTTCGCTGACCCAAGCGGCTTTAGCCCAGAACCATTCCGATGAATAAATACCACCGATGTAACGGGTGTAATCGGTGAAATCACCTGAGTGGGCAAGCTCGTTGATCAGATCCGCCTTAGTTACCGACGTGTGATCTTTCCAAAGGACAAACATCGCATTTGGGTTGTTCTCGAACTCTGGTAGTAATGCCAGGATGTTGCCGTTTTCATCAATTGGGGCTGGTGTTGAGCCTGTGGTATCGACACCGATACCAACGATGGAAGAGGCCAATTCAGGTGAAACCGTGGTCAGTACTTCTTGGATCGCACTGGTCATTGCATCCAGATAGTCTTGAGGGTGATGTCTGAATTGAGATTGAGCAGGCTGACAATATAGCCCTTTCATCCATCGCGGGTAATAGACGACAGACGAAGATACTTCACTGCCTGTTTGTGCATTTACGATAAGGGCACGTACGGAGTCTGAACCGAAGTCCAAACCAATGACATGCTGTTGTTGTGTGTTTAATGTGTCCATGACTGCTCCAGCTTTTGGTCAGCAAACTAAATCTACTTGTTGTTATAGCTAGAGGAGGGACGTTATCCCATAAAGAGGTCTGCTAACTTTATGGACAAAAACGTCATGGACGATTTTTTGTGTTCTTTTTAACACCTTCTTCTGTCAGGTCGGAAAAGCAAGAAACCAGCGAATTCAACGTTTGCATTAGGCTGGTATTGGGTTGCTTACTGAGAATTTGGATCATTGGTCGCATAATTGAGATCTGTGTCATAGCCACACTGGCTAAATGAATGGACAAATTCGCTACATTTTTCCGCTGTGATTTTTGTCACTAACAAATGTCCCTAAATCCACAAATATGTATAGCGAACACTCACCTCTACCAGTGGATGGATAACAATGAAACTAAAAAAACTACTCACAATCGCTGCCCTATCTGGCGTAACTATGCTTAGTGCTTCGGCCAACGCATTTTTCGGTTCAAATGATGACACCCGACTAGGCTACCTAGTTAAGCAACCTGAAGAGCCATGGTTCCAAACGGAATGGTCATTTGCTGAAAAAGCCGGTAAAGATTTAGGCTTTGAAGTAGTAAAAATGGCGGTGCCAGATGGCGAAAAAACCCTGAATGCTATCGACACTCTAGCGGCGCAAGGCGCGAAAGGCTTCGTTATCTGTACTCCTGACCCTAAATTAGGTCCTGCAATCATGGCGAAAGCGAAAAGCTATGATCTAAAAGTTGTCACTGTTGATGACCAGTTCCTAAACGCGAAAGGCGAGCCAATGACAGACGTACCATTGGTTATGATGGCAGCGACTGCTATCGGTGAACGTCAAGGTACAGAGCTGTACAAAGAAATGCAGAAGCGTGGCTGGGATGCTTCGACAACTGGCGTTATGGCAATCACTGCGGACGAACTTGATACGGCGCGTCGTCGCGTAGACGGTGCTATCTCGGCTCTGGAGCAATCTGGATTCCCAGCTGATCAAATTTACCGCGTACCAACCAAAACCAATGATATTCCAGGAGCACTGGACGCTGCGAACTCTCTACTTGTTCAATACCCAACAGTTAAGCAATGGCTAATTGTTGGTATGAACGACAACACAGTATTAGGCGGCGTACGTGCAACGGAAGGTCAGGGCTTTGGTTCAGACAACGTAATCGGCATTGGTATCAACGGTGTGGATGCGGTTAACGAACTTGCGAAATCTCAACCGACCGGTTTCTACGGTTCACTATTACCTAGCCCGGACGTACATGGCTACAAGAGTATCGAGTCTCTATACAAGTGGGTAAAAGAAGACGTTCAACCAGAGAAATTTGTTGAAGTTACGGACGTTGTTCTTATCACTCGTGACAACTTCAAAGACGAACTGGCGAAAAAAGGGCTGTAAGCTCACTTTCGGTGACGGCCGGCTTGGTCGTCACCAACTGATTTAACGGAGAGAATGTCATGGCGAAGTCCCCCTCTTACATAGAGTTTCGAAACATCTCGAAGCACTTCCCAGGTGTTAAGGCATTGAACAACGTGAGCTTCCGCGCCGATGCGGGCAGTGTTCATGCTTTGATGGGTGAAAATGGTGCTGGTAAATCAACGTTACTCAAAACCTTAAGTGGTTTTCATAAGCCTACGGAAGGTCACATCGCTATTGATGGTAAAGAAGTAGCGCTGAATTCAACCAATGATGCGCTTGAGCACGGTATTGCCATTATTTATCAAGAGCTCAACTTGGTTCCTGAGTTGACGGTTGCGGAAAATATTTATCTTGGTCAACTACCAACCAAGGGTGGTCGAGTGGATACAGAAACCCTCAACAAGAACGCACGAGTTCAGTTGGAGCGTTTAGGTGAAACATTCGACCCATCTTGCCAGCTAAAAGAGTTGTCTATTGGCCAATGGCAGATGGTGGAAATCGCCAAAGCACTAAGCCGAAACGCACAAATTATCGCATTTGATGAGCCAACCAGTAGTTTGTCACAGCGCGAAATTCAAAACTTATTCAAGGTTATCCGTGAACTGCGTGATGCGGGCAAAATCATTATGTACGTATCGCACCGTATGGAAGAGATCTTCGACCTGTGTGATGCATTAACTATCTTCAAAGATGGCCAGCACGTGCAGTCATTTACTGACCTTTCTCAGCTGACTAACGATCGTCTAGTTGAACTGATGGTTGGCCGTGAAATTAGTGACATCTTCAACTACCGCCCGCGTGAACATGGTAAGAGTGGTTTACGCATTGAAAACTTCGAAGGCCCAGGGTTAACCGCACCGGTGTCACTGGATGTCAAACAAGGTGAAGTTCTTGGTTTGTTTGGATTGGTTGGCGCAGGTCGTACTGAGCTTACTCGTCTTATTTTCGGCGCAGATAAAAAGACAGGCGGCGATCTTTACTTACACGATGTCAAAATTGGCGTCAAAAACCCGCAAGATGCGATTCGTTACGGCATTACGCTTTGTTCGGAAGACCGCAAAGCAGACGGCATCGTTCCTATCATGTCGGTACAAGAGAACACCAACATCAGTGCTCGCCCTTGGCATTTAAAATTCAAGAGCTTGATTGATTTCGACTGGGAAAAGAAGAATGCCTCGAAGCAAAAAGAAGCGCTGAATGTCAAAGCTTCTTCTCTGGAGCAGCCAATTGGCAAGCTATCAGGCGGTAACCAGCAGAAAGTGATTCTTGGTCGTTGGTTATCAACGGCAATGAGCGTCATCTTACTGGATGAACCTACTCGTGGTATCGATGTGGGCGCCAAATCTGAAATTTACGAACTCATTTTTAAGCTGGCAGAAAACGGAGTAACGGTACTCGTTGTTTCCAGCGATTTACCAGAAGTGTTGGGTATCTCTGACCGTGTACTTGTTATGAAAGACGGCGCGGTAACCGGTGAACTACAACGCGACGAATTTAATGAACAAACCGCGCTTCGTCTGGCCATGCTAGATAAAGAAGAGTCGGCAGCCGCTTAAAATTAAGGAATATCATTATGTCTACTTCTAACCCTACAAAAGCGATAGAGTCAGCTCCAAAAACTGGCAGCTTTAGCTTCGGTAAAATCTGGGATAAATTCGGAATGCTAATGGTGTTTGCAGGTCTGTTTATACTCTGCTGCCTTTTCGTTCCCTACTTTGCAACCTTCATCAACATGAAAGGCTTAGGCCTGGCAATCTCAATGAGTGGTATGGTGGCATGTGCCATGCTGTTCTGTCTTGCTTGTGGTGACCTTGACCTTTCTGTTGCTTCAGTAATCGCATGTTCAGGTGTTGTCACCGCTGTGGCTATCAACGCGACCAGCAGCGTCGTTCTGGGTGTGGGTGCAGGCCTGCTTTCTGGTGTGGCATTTGGCCTGTTAAACGGCTTTGTTATCGCCAAACTGCAAATCAACGCACTGATCACGACGCTCGCAACCATGCAGATCGCTCGTGGTCTAGGCTACATCATATCTGACGGTAAAGCGGTAGGTATCACAGAAGAGAGCTTCTTCGCGTTAGGTAATTCTTCTTTCATCGGTATTCCGACACCAATTTGGCTAACACTGATTACATTCGCTGTCTTCACATTCTTACTGAACCGTACCGTTTATGGCCGTAATACACTGGCGATTGGTGGCAACGAAGAAGCTGCACGTCTGGCAGGTGTAAACGTGGTTAAGACCAAGATGATGATCTACACCATCTCTGGTTTCATGGCTGCACTAGCGGGTGTTATTCTGGCTGCACGTATGACTTCTGGTCAGCCAATGACTTCGGTTGGTTTTGAACTGGTGGTTATCTCTGCTTGTGTTCTGGGTGGTGTATCTCTAAAAGGCGGTATCGGTAAAGTCTCTTACGTTATCGCTGGTGTATTAATTCTGGGTACTGTAGAAAACGCGATGAACCTACTGAACATGTCTCCGTTTTCTCAATACGTTGTTCGTGGTTTAATTCTACTAGCAGCGGTTATCTTTGACCGCTACAAACAGACAGCAAAAGCATAAATGAATTGCTGACCTAAGAACGCTACAAATCACTAGAAAGAGTCCCTTCAGTAATGAGGGGACTTTTTATTTTGTCTATCTTAAAACCCATTGATCTACTGAGTCTTGCTGGTTGGTTGAATCTGCAAAGCTTACGAACTCATCATAACATCCCACCCCTCAGAAACCTGGAACACAGCGATTATACGCGCAAGCACTCGAGCATCATGCTGGATTTAGGGCTCTTGTCTGCTGTTTAGCCAGCGTCTCAATTATGTGAAAATCATAATCCTCAAAGATGCGAAATCAATTATCTTCAATGTTCAGAGATATATTTATATATCCGATCCCGCTCTTAGCATTTTTAAAATAATAATGAATATATCTATAAATAGACTTGCGATTCATATCTAATTTTTATTTTTATTATTTCATGATTTTATTATCACTGTATTGTTTGTTTTTAAAACATATTTATATATCAAACCCCGCCACCTCAATAATGATTGATCTTGTGTTTGATCTTAATCAATAAAATACGCCGTAAACTAGTAATTTAAATGCATGAAACTGCATATCGTGACTTTGCAAATATAGGTTTAATTATGATCTAGATCTTGTTTATTAAAAATAAAATAACATTTCAATTTTAAATTAAATTTATTTCGATAATATTATCCCAGAAGCACATTCAGCATAAGAATGTAATCTCTTAGCCTATAAATACTTTTAATACAATTAGTTGCGATGAAAATTATGCAACACATGGAGTACGATATGAACATCAAACCTTTAGCTATTGCAATTTCTGTTCTATTTACTGGTGCAGCAGCAGCTGGCGAAATTTACAAATCAGACGAAAATACAGTTGAAATGTCAGGTTGGGCAAAAGGTATCGCAATCTACGTTAATGCTGATGATAAAAAGAAAGAACCACACGTATTTACAGATGCACACCTAAAAGTTAAAGGTACGCATCAATTGAATGAAGATGCGAAACTAATCGGTTCTTTCGCAATTAATGCTGGCGACAGTGTGACAAAAGAAAACCGTAATGCAGAATTCGCTGATATTAAATTAGAATTTGATCACACTACTTACGGTAACTTCTCTTTCGGTGATACAGGTAACTCATTCGGTGCAGTTGAAAAAGCGAAACAAGGAGAAGGTTCTAACCTATACATCATCGGTCAAGGTGGTGTAGATGGCCAAGGTATCCGTTACAAGAAAACAATCAACGATCT
This sequence comes from Vibrio sp. EJY3, assembly GCF_000241385.1. Classification (NCBI taxonomy): domain Bacteria; kingdom Pseudomonadati; phylum Pseudomonadota; class Gammaproteobacteria; order Vibrionales; family Vibrionaceae; genus Vibrio; species Vibrio sp. EJY3. The sequence continues at coordinate 1,906,569 of NC_016614.1, read as the reverse complement.
TGAGTTTTCAGCAAACTACGAAACGGACAGTGACTCAGACAACGAAGCAAACTTTGCTACATCTCTAAACTACAAAGTAGACGATTTCTCTGCAGCGGTAGCTTACGGTTCTGACGGTGACAAAGCTAACTCTGTCGGTTTAGCAGGTGACGTAACACTGGGTGATTTCAAATTTGGCGCGGCATTCATTTCTTTCGAAAACGCAGCGAGCTTGAAAGCTAGCGACAGTGTAGAACTTAAGCTTGAATCTCCAAACGACGGTGAAACTTACTCTGTAGCAGCAGCGTACACATTTGACTGTTTCAAAGTTTACGGTTCACTTCAATACGCAGACGGTGACCTACAAGGTACGGCTGTAGAAGCGCAAACTGCATACCTAGGTCTTGGCTACGATGTAACAGATTCATTCAAAACAGACTTTGTCGTTCAAACTGGTTCTGTAGAAAAGCAAGGCGAAGAGAAGAAAGACGGTTACGGCCTTAAGTTTGTAGCGAAATACTCGTTCTAATTTCCAGTTCTATTAATAATCCACTGCTTTACCTTACTTAAAGCCACCCGCATTCCGGTTTGAATGCGGGTTTTTTGTTTTTGAAGAGAGGATGTTGCGTTAGTTTTTTGTTGTCGTCTGTGTTTTTAAGGTAAATAAAAAATGTTTTTCAAGTTAATGTTGAAAACATAATTAATATTTGTTCTCATTCGTATTTGTATGTCATATATAATGAAACGGAATGAACGAATGAACAAAATGTTGACCATGCATCCTTTGGCTATTGCGATAGTGTCCTCGCTAGCTTCAACAACGATGGTATCTCAGGCAAGTGCTTCACCTTCTGAAGTCAATACGACAGCAATGGAAACCGTTGTTGTTACGGGTAGCGTGATAGGTAATTCTGAAATTGAAGATGTTAAAGAATATCCAGGCGCACGAACCATCATCACCAGTGATCAAATCAAAAAAACGGCGGCAAGTTCGATTGATGGCGCGCTGCAAAGTGTTCCTGGTATCAAAGTTCAGGATGAAACCGGAACGGGAGTCCTACCCAACATTTCAGTGCGTGGTTTAAATGCGAGTCGCAGTGGTCATGCTCAAATGCTCATGGATGGTGTTCCCCTAACCCTCGCACCATATGGCCATACTGGTCAGTCTATTTTCCCAGCGACGTTGTCCATGGTTGAACGAATTGACATTGTTCGCGGCGGAGCGGCGGTTCAGTACGGACCAAACAACGTAGGTGGCGTGATCAACTTAGTCACCAAACCGATTCCCCACACTTGGCAGACGGAGATCAGTAATCGTCTGACAGTATTTGAAGGCGGAGATACACCGCTCAACGATTTCTACCTGAGAACTGGGGGGTGGTTAAGTGATACTTTCGCTTTGCAATTGGAAGGTAACTTTTTAAAAGGTGAGAGCTTCCGTGAACATTCAGATACGGATGTGAAAAATTTCCAAGCCAAAGTTCAGTGGTTACTTAGTGATACGCAAGAGCTTCAGGCATTTATTCAACGTTATGAAGCAGACACTCAAATGCCGGGTGCACTTTCTCCTGAAGATTATCAGCAAGACCGTGAGCAGTCGAAACGCCAATACGATGAGTATCAGGGTGAATCGACGCGTTGGAGCGTAAAATACATTCACGATTTAGCCTTTGCAGACAGTGCTGAACTTGAGTTACTCACCTTTGGTCATCAATCTGAGCGTTTTTTCCAGTGGGGCTTTAATAGTGCTGGTGGGCACTGGGCTGATCCCGCTTTGCCGTCCACTGATATTCGTACCTCACCTCGCGAATTTACTGTGTATGGTATCGAGCCGAAATTAGCAATGTATTTTGGTGAAGGTCAGTCCGTTACTCAAAACTGGATTATTGGTGCTCGTTACGTAAACGAAGATATCGACTACAAACTTACGCAAACGCCTCTCTCTGGAGGTAACACCAATGTTCCGCGTGACTGGCACTTAGATACCGACGCGTTTGCGGGTTACATCAGCAATGAAATTGGTCTATTCAACGATACACTCAAAATCACGCCTGGATTGCGTTTTGAATCGGTTGATATGAGCTTTGACGATCTTGGAAAAGAGCAAAGTGCAGATAATAAAGTGACAGAGTGGTTACCCGGTTTGACGCTGGCTTATAGTCTCAATGAACAGTGGGTTACCTACGCAAATGCGCAAAAATCTCTGCGTGCACCTCAGATTGCTTACATTCGAGGCTTGGGTGAAGAGGGCAGTGAGTTGGCGTGGAACTACGAAGTGGGCGCGCGTTTTACTCAGAACGAGACAAGTTTCAACGCGGCAATTTACCGCGTTGATTTCGAGGATCAACTGCAATGGCAAAGCGCGACGCAAACTTTTGACAACATTGGTAAAACGCTGCATCAGGGTATTGAACTGTCAGCTCGATATGTTCCCGAGTCATTACCGTTACTCAGCCTCGGCGTAAGCTACAACTACTTAGATGCCACACTCGAAGAAGATGGTGACAACAAAGGCAATCAGCTACCGTTCTCTTCCAAGCACCAACTTGGCTGGGATGCGACTTATGTCTTCTCTGGCGTAGATACCACTTTATCTGGTTTCTATTTCAGCGATGCGTATACCGATAACGCCAACACTAGCTCTGAGGATAGTACGGGAGCGACTGGTAAAGTACCGTCTTATATGGTCTGGAACTTTAACTTAGGTACGGACTTATACAAGGATGAAAAAGGTAAGCTGCGCATGAATGTCGCCGTGAACAACCTGTTTGATGAAGATTATTACTTCCGCGGAATCGATACTAGCCCTGTTGGTCGCTACCCAGCACCTGGACGCTCATACACGCTTGATCTCAACTACCAGTTTTAGTGCTTTGAACTTGATTTACTGATCTAGAAAAAAGTCGTCGGCTTAAGTTGGCGACTTTGCCGATCATAGTATTGGAGAATATTGTTATGGAAAATAAAGCTAGATTGGCGACTGACCGTTTTTTGGTGTGTTCACTAATGTTGCTTATGCTTGTCATTGCTTCATCTTCAGCCATGGCTCAGATGCGCACCGTTCAAGATGAGCAGGGCACATTCGAGATAGAAACGACGCCAGAACGTGTCGTTGTTTTAGAGTTTTCTTTTGTGGATGCCTTAGCCGCAGTAGATGTGTCGCCAGTTGGTGTTGCCGATGATAAAGACCCAACACGCGTCATTGCCGCCGTTAGAGAGAAAGTAGAACCTTGGCAGTCTGTTGGTGCTAGGTCACAGCCTAGCCTAGAAGTGATTGCGCAGCTAAAGCCGGATCTCATCATTGCTGACGCGGAACGTCATCGTACTATCTATGAGGATTTGCAGCGAATAGCGCCAACATTGTTGCTAAAAAGTCGTGGTGAGACGTACCAAGAGAATCTTGAGTCTGCATTAAAAATTGGTGTCGCGATTGGAAAGCAAGATCAAATGATGCAGCGAGTCGAGCAGCATCATCAAACGATGGCGCAGTTTAAACAGCACTTTACTACTCAAGAGACTATACAGTTTGGCGTCGTTTCCGACAAAGGTATGTGGTTACATAGTCCGGTGTCTTACGCTGGTGGAGTGTTAACGACTCTGGGGCTAAACAGTCCTCTGGACGACAAAACGCAAACGGCTTATTTGCCGACAAGTTTTGAGTTTCTTCTCAAAACTAACCCAGATTGGTTACTGATTGGGCTGTATTCCACCCCAAATGTTGTCGATGAATGGCGCAAAAATCCATTGTTCAAATTGCTGACTTCAGTCAAAAAGCAACAAGTTATCGAGGTTTCACCGCAACTGTGGTCACTCAACCGCGGTATGCTGGCGGCTGAAGAGATCGCCCATAATCTTAAAGCGCTTTTGGAACGCTCCTAATTCGTCACAGGTCAAAAACCTGCGATGGAGGAAAAACGAAAAAGCCAACCTCACAAGGAGGTTGGCAAATCTTACCCAGATGGGGGGAGGTAAGATCAGGAGGTCGCAAGTACGCTGTGCACTTCTGACTTAATTGAGTCAGACTGCGTACCAAAAATCGCTTGTAAACTGTCTCCAATCACCAGTACATCTAAGAGAAGCGATTAACGAGTGCGTGGTGCTTTAATACTCTTTTCAAGCAGAGCTGCTAACTCTTCAACTTTTTCGGGATACTGCTCGGCGAGATTAACGACTTGGCCAATATCATCCTGTAAATCAAATAGCTGAGCGCTGGAGAGGTTACCTTTTTCATTCCCCGTATATTGGCAGATAAAATCGTCATCGTGTGGCGGAATATAAGCGTAACGCTGGTCTCTGAATACCTTTTTGTATTGCATCCCTTCAAGCACCATATTGTCTCGGCCTTGAGGTTCCTTACCCAGTAACGTGTCCAGCAGCGGTTGGCTGTCTGGCGCTTCTTCCTCTTGCAGTTCAGAGCCGGTTAGCTGAGCAAAACAGTGATAAAGGTCGACTTGGTTGAACAAGGCTTCTGTTTCTCCTCGGGTAGCGCCGTTTGGCCAGCGGACAATAAATGGCACTCGCGTACCACCTTCAAACAGGCTGTACTTTCCGCCGCGCAGTGGGCCAGCCATTCGATGTTCGCCGTTGAACTCAACCGCTTGATCTTTATAGCCATCATTTAGTACAGGGCCGTTGTCGCTGGAGAAGATCACGATCGTATTATCAGCCAGTTGCAGCTCTTCCAATTTATCGAGGACCTGCCCAATGCACCAATCCATTTCGACGATTACATCGCCGCGAACACCGTGAGGTGTCACGCCTCTAAAGCGAGGGTTCGGAATACGCGGTACGTGCGGTTGATGCAAGGCGTAGTAAAGGAAAAACGGCTGATCTTGGTTTTGCTCGATAAACTCAATGGCTTTGTCGGCAAAGACTTCGCCCATGGTTTCATCATCCCAGATTGCGGATTGACCGCCGCGCATGTGACCGATACGGCTAACGCCATTGATGATCGTGCCGTCGTGGCCATGATCGTACATGACATCCAGAAGCTCTGGGTTGTGGCGGCCTGTAGGTACGTCATTAAAGGCTTGATCCCAATCGTAGGTCACTTCAATCGGGTCTGAAGGATCGAGGTTATCAACATGGCGATTGTCGATGTAGACACATGGAACACGGTCATTGGTCGCAGCCATAATGTAGGAATCGTCAAAACCGACATCGTTTGGTGTTCCCTGAATTTCTTGATTGAAATCGAGTTCACCATCGCCGAGCCCTAAATGCCATTTACCGACGATGCCGGTGCGATAGCCAGCCTTTTGGAACATTTTTGGCATCGTAAAATCAGAGATGGTGATGATCTGCGGGGCATCGCCTGGTAAAACAGCTGCGTTAGGGTTACGCCAAGGATAAGAGCCAGTCAGTAAACTATAGCGCGAAGGCGTACACGTTGCCGCTGTGGCATAACCTTGATGGAATTTAAGCCCTTCTTCAGCCAGTTTATCCAGGTTAGGCGTTGGAATGTCGTTGGCACCGTAACAGCTCAAATCGCCGAAACCGAGATCATCGGCATACATAATAATTACATTAGGGAGTGTATCGTTACTCATGAGAATTCCTTATCGGTTCCACTTTGAATGAACAAGTCATATGGAAGCAAGTGATCAAGCACTCGGCCGTCAGCCCATGGATCGTCGGTTCGAACCAATTCTTCTGCCATGGCGCGTAATAGGCGACGAAGGTCCGCTTGTTCAGGGTCGAAAGCTAGATTATTGGTTTGGTAGGGATCTTGGATGTTGTCGAAAAATTGGGTTTTTTCGACTTGGCCGAAATCATCAATATGTAGTGCTAAGGAGTAGCGCTCAGTCTTAATGCCTCGAACTGAAGCGAAATAGCCACGGATTTTACCGTCTGCGCCTGGCGCGGTATTCATGTTCTTCAGATAGAGAGCGTAAGTTGGGCTGGTATCCATCGAACCTGAGCGGAAAATCTCATCGAGATTGCGGCCATGAATATTGGTTGGGCAAGATGATGAAAGCCCCATCAATCCCAAGACAGTTGGCATAATATCAGCACTGCTCAAAAAGGCTGGGTGTTGATTTGCCTGACTCTGATCGGCAGCTTTTACGATGAAAGGTACTGAAAATGCCTCGTTATAGATGCAGTTTTTGGCATCATTTACGCCTTGGCTGCACAAGGTTTCTCCGTGGTCGCTGGTAAATACCACGATGGTATTGTCCCATTCACCCATCGCTTTCAGTGTCTCAACCAGACGGCCAAACTCACTGTCGGTGCCTGTAACATTGGCAAAGTAATAAGGCGCGCTATTGGCTTTTTCGAGGCTCGTATCAGCGTTTTCGCGCAATAAAAGATCATCAACAGGCGTGTCTTTGTAACGTAACCAATCTTCCATACGGCAATCGTCAAGGCTGTCGTATGGGCTGTGTGGCGGGTTCATCGACATAAACAGCGCAAAAGGTTTGTTTGCGTCGCGCTGGCCTTGTTCGTTCTTCAGATACTCAATCGCCTTGTCGGTTTCATGTTCTGCCGACCATACCTTTGGTTCGTGACGGCGGCCATCGGTGTCGTAGTAGTGGGGATTGTTGTGTTCATCAAACGTGCCGTATCCATACCAATAATCGATTCCATGGCGGCGCTGTGGTTCGGTGTACGAGTCCCAGGCAGGTACATTCGGGTCAACGTAATGACCGGGCTGCACTGGATCATTTGGTGTTGGTACATCCAAATGCCATTTACCGATATAGCCGACGTGATAGCCTGACATTGACAGGACATCAGTGAAACAAATCGCGGTTTCTGGCAACTCGGAATCAACGCGGTCTGAGTTACAGTTCAGTGGCACACCACTGCGTGACGGGAATTGCCCGGTCATCAAGCTACCGCGGTGTGGGCTACAAACTGGGCAGTTACTTACGGCGTTGTTCAGCAACGTTGATTGTTGGATAAACGCATCAAGGTGGGGTGTATGGACAGGGTCCCCCACACCGGGAATTAAGTCACGATAGTCAGGATTTTGCCAGATACCTAACGACATCAGGCGAAATTGATCGGGGAATACATAGAGTAAATTGGGTTTTTTCATGATTCACAATAATAGAGGGTTTGAAATATTATATTGAAACATTGTTTTATAAATGTTGTTTGCGATCACGGATTGATGATAAATTAAAATGGCGTTTTAAAATAATTCGTCAACTAATAACAAGGTGTAGTTACGGTGTCACTTATTATTCCCATCAGTAAAGCGAAAGCAAAGCGTCCGTTTCATATTTTGTCCAAACCGATTGGACCTTTGTGCAATTTAGATTGCGACTATTGCTTCTATCTCGACAAAACCGACTATTACCCGCAAACCAAGCAGTTTGATATGGGGGACACGACACTTGAGGCACACGTAAAAAACTACATAGAGAGCCAGCCTGCTGGTTGTCCGGAAGTGACGTTTGGTTGGCAGGGTGGGGAGCCGACATTAAGAGGGTTGGCGTTTTTTCGCCAGGCAGTGGCGCTGCAAAAAAAATATGCCCGCCCGGGAATGAAGATCATCAATACGCTGCAAACCAATGGTGTGCTGATTAACGACAGTTGGGCCGAGTTTCTTAAACAGCATGAGTTTTTGGTTGGGATCAGTATTGATGGTGATGAAGAATTGCATGACTACTACCGCAAAACACGCAGTGGGAAGGGCTCTTATCGTCAGGTGATCCAAGGTTTGCAGACGCTACAAAAGTATCAGGTCGATACCAATGTGCTGACTGTGATTCAAAACCACAACGGCAATCATGGTAAACGAGTATATCGGCACCTGACACAACTTGGGGTGACATTTATTCAGTTCATTCCAATTGTTGAACCGGAAAAAGGTAAAGGTGTTTCGGAGCGAAGTGTATCACCGACGCAGTTTGGTCAGTTTATGGTGGATGTGTTTGAAGAGTGGCGCAAAGGTGACATTGGTAAGGTGTACGTCAGCCATTTTGATAATGCGCTTGGTATGCATTTGGGTATGCCGTCTTCTATTTGTGTACATGCCCCTCAGTGTGGGGAGAATCTTGTGATTGAGCACAATGGTGATGCCTATAGCTGTGACCATTTTGTTTATCCAGAATTTAAAGTGGGGAATATCAACCAGCGAGATTACCCTGACTTGATAGAAACACCGATCCAGCAACAATTTGCTACCCGCAAGCCAACTGGTAGCCAAATCCATTGCCAGCGATGTGACCAACGTTCGCTTTGTCATGGCGCTTGCCCTGCGCAGCGGATCGATGCAAACGGGGAGTTATCTATATCCGCAAAGCATTATCTGTGTGACGGGTATTATCAGTTTTTCTCTCATCTTCGCCCTTACCTTGATGCGATGGGGCGATGCTTGCAACGTGGCTTGCCACCTCTCTATTACGCTCGATTTATGCGCCATCCTTAGGCTGGTGTGCGCATCCATCCTTTGAGCAATTCTGCTGGCATTGTTAAAGGGCATGCTGTCATAGCCTAATTTTTCTATTTCAGCGTGCTTACAATTCCGTAGTCCTATCAGCCCAGCACATCAGAACCCGTTTAATCTATGCTAAGAAAGCAAATTATTAATAAATGAAACATCGTTTTAATTTTATTGTTTTTGGTAGTTCAATTTTGTGAGCTAGGTGGGCATTGAACTAAAAAAATAAAACGTAGTTTTGATCTTTATATCAAAAATATAAAAAAGCGTTTCAATAATTATAGGTTATGAGTTTTAATTCATTCATTGATGATTTTGTTGTTAAGCGAGTAACCCGTGGCAATAAGTTTGAATTGTTTGGCAAATACGGCGCAAGGATGCACAGGCCGTTCTGAAACGCTGAAAATGCTAAAAGCGATTGTAGAGCGCCAAATGGATGTTGTTCGTGGAACAACACAAGACGTGCCGCACTTTAATAGCGCGGCGCACTATACAGAAAGCGTAGCGGGTATCGAACATGTTTGTCGTTTGATGTGGGGTGCAGTGCCAGCTGGAGAGGCGCTGAAAGATGAGCATGCCGAGTTGCGCCAGTTAATCGCCAACGGTACCAATCCCATGCACCAAGACTTTTGGCAGTTTCCACGCAATTATGACCAACGTGTGGTGGAGATGTCATCGATTGCAGTCGCGTTGATCGATGCTAACGAATTTTACTGGCAGCCGTTAGATCGCGAGCAACGCACCAATCTTGTGAGTTGGTTAAATTCCGTCTCCGATTTAGAGTTGCCACCAAACAACTGGCGCTGGTTTAGGGTTCTGATCTTAAAAGCACTATCGTTACTGGGTGTGGAAATTCAGCAACAGGTGCTTGAACAAGACCTCGCTTTTATTGATGAAATGCATTTGAAAAACGGGTGGTATCAGGATGGTCTCACAGGTGTGGTGGACTATTACAACCCGTTTGCTTTCCAACTTTACGCATTGGTGTACGCCCGCTGGGACAACTATCAGAGTGCTGGCAGTCAGCTTTTGCTTGACCGTGCAATAGAGTTTTCTCATCGCTATCAATATTGGTTTGGCGAAGATGGTCAGCCTCTGTGCTACGGCCGCTCGTTGAATTATCGCTTTGCTGGTGCTGCTTTTTGGGCGGAATTGGCGCGTACTGAACATCCTGATATTGATATCGCAACGGCAAAAAGCTACTGGATGCAAACCATGCGCTGGTGGGCGAATCAGCCGATATGGGATCAACAGGCACAGTTGTTACCGGGCTTTGCTTACCCTAACTTGCTCGTGAGTGAATTCTATACCAGTTACGCGTCACCGATGTTGGCACTTAAAGCCTTTAACGCCCTCTACCTGCCTGAACAGCATCCATTTTGGACGGTAGAAGAACAACCATTATCGAGCAATATGCCCGCCACGTGGATTGGTGATCGCCACCTGATTACCCGCCGTCAGGGTAGTTATCTGTTGACCAATAGCGCACCTGCAAACGAGCTGCGTAATTGTAATGACAAATACAGCAAGTTTGCCTATAGCTCCGCGCATGGACTGTGTGTTGAATCAACTAATTGGTTGGATCAGGGTTGGGCGGGAGACAATATTTTTGCTTTTGCTCATCCACAGACTCGTCAATGGTTTAGCCGCACCCGAAATATCAATAGCTATCGTGAAGGCGATGCACTGGTCTCTTTATGGCAGCCGTTTGAAGGTTGTGTGGTGAAAACGCGCCAACAATTTACTGAGCAGGGTGAACTTCGCAGCCATGAAATTACCACAGACTTTGCTTTGGAATTTGTGATGACAGGGTATGCCGTAGATGGCTGGTCAGCTTGGTTTAGCCATCAGGTGATTCAGCCTGCACGAGTGGAGTCTGAGCGGCTCTTTAGTGAACTGATTTTATTGCAAGGTGAGGGGAAAACCCGAGTCTACCCATGCGCACCCAACACCAATTTACTTTATCCCCAAGCTAGTGTTCCTGCCATTACTGGCCGTATCGAACCCGGTACACACCAGTATATTGTCGCCGTGAACGCTGGCAATGTGCCTCGCTGAGTTAAATGGCTACGCGAAGTGCGAAAGAATTAATCTTTACATTTGTATACAAATCAGGGAGTTACTGATGAGTTATAAGAATAGCTTACCTCTACTTGGCAAAGTCGCTATCGCGGTTGCAGCCTCTGTCTCTTTTTCTGCTTTGGCGGATACGTACAACGAAGCCCCACAGCTAAAAGAGTTGGTGGCAGCTGGGCAACTAGCCCCTGTTTCTGAGCGTTTGCCTGAAAACCCACTTGTTGTTGAGCCGATTGAATCTATCGGTCAATACGGTGGTGAGTTGCGTCTGCTTGGTTTAAAAGCGGACCGTGGTCACCGTATGCGTATGCTTAAGTACGACAACTTATTTAACTTTAACCGTCACTACACGGGTATTGAGCCAAATCTAGCGACTAGCTACACAGTAAACCCAGAGCTTACAGAGTACACGATCAGCTTGCGCAAAGGCGTTAAATGGTCTGACGGAACAGAGTTTACAGCGGAAGACATCAAGTTCTACCTAGATTTAATTAACCGTGAAGACTGGTCTGGCAACAAACCACTCTATGCTCGTCAATCAGGTGATGCAGTCGGTACCGTTGTCGACAAACACACAATCAAAATCACGCTAAAAAATGCCGATGGTATGTTCATTCGTAAATTGGCGAACACGGATGGTTCTAACATCGTTCAGTTCCCGAAACATTACTGTGAGCAATTTTTGCCTGAAGTAAACGCTAAAGTGACTGAAGAAGCAAAAGCCGCTGGCTTTGATAGCTGGCAGCAATACTTCCAAACTAAGTGTCGTGCGATTTACTTCCAAGAAAGTTACCAAAACCCAGACCGTCCTACAGTAAACGCCTGGAAAGTAAAAGTCGCTCCAGGTCCGCAAACGCAATATGCAATTTGGGAACGCAATCCATACTATTGGCAAGTCGATACGGCGGGTAACCAATTACCTTACCTAGATACGGTTTACTTCTCTTACTCTGAGAATAAAGAAGAGATGGTTCTTCGCGCTGCCGCTGGTGAGACAGACTTCCAAACTCGCCATATTGGCGTAGCTAAGTACCGTCCAATGCTCATCGAAAACGAGAAGAAGGGTGACTACACTTACGCGACTCGTCCAAGTACTAGCATGAACGCGCAGATCCTTGGCTTAAACCAAACACACAAAGATCCAGTTAAGCGTGAACTATTTTCTAACAAAGATTTCCGTGTAGCACTTTCTCACGCAATTGATCGTGAAGGTATTAGTGAGACTATTTTCTCTGGTGTCGTTGCGCCATACCAAGCAGCGCCTTCAGAGGGTAGTGCATTCTACGATGAGGAATTTGCAACTCAATACACAGAGTTCAACCCAGAACTTGCCAACCAACTGTTAGACAAAGTCGGCCTGAACAAGAAAGACGACGATGGCTACCGCCTGGATAAAAATGGCAACCGCCTGCGTATTGAAGCGTTGGTTAACCAACAGCACGTTGGTGAAACCACAGACATTCTTGAGCTTGTGAAAAACGATTGGAAAGACGTGGGCGTATTCCTGGATATCCGTATCGTTGAAGGTTCTTACCTGCAAACTCAACGTTTGGCGAATGAATATGATTTAGCGCCAGCGAAAGGTGATGGTGGTATCGGTGTGTTGGATACTTTCCGCAGCTATGCACCTCAAAACCCAGAGTCTACCTGGGGCTTAGGCTACTACTACTGGATGACAGATACTTCACACGCTAATGCTGTTGAGCCACCTGCACATGTTAAGAAGCAAATTGAGCTTTACCAAGCTATGGGTAAAACGTCTTCTCATGAAGAACAGTCTAAGCTGATGCAACAAATTATTGATATTGCGAAAGAAAACTTCTATGTGATTGGTACGGTTCAGCCTCTGGATGAAGGTGTGATCATTCGTAAAGGCGTTCGCAACGCTGATACTGAGGTTCCAAACTCATACAGTATCGCTTCGCCAGGTCCAATGCGTACCGCTCAACTTTGGAAGGAATCAAAGTAATTTCGTTGAACTAGGTATGGTTAAACCAGACCTGTTAGCCGCAGTCACTAGCAGCTGCGGCTAACGAACCTTTTGTTTTAACTGTTTGCGAAGTTGCAAATGTAGGAATAATTATGAGCAGTTTTTTTCTGTATATAGGACAAAGATTAGCGGCGGTATTTACCACTTTGCTGGTCGTGTCTATTTTAGTTTTTGTCGTTATTGATTTACCACCAGGTGATTTTGCTTCTGCAAAAATCGCAGAAATGGCCGCTATGGGTCAAGATGTCGACCCAGAGCAGATACTTGTTTTGCGTGAAATGTTTGGTTTGGATAAACCGTTGCATGAGCGTTACATAAGTTGGATGGGAGGTCTACTTACAGGTGATCTCGGGCTTTCTCTGGTTAACAATAAACCAGTTTGGGATAACATTCAGCCTACACTGTTACCTACCATTCTTTTAGCCTGTGCCGTACTGGTTTTCAAATTTACGTTGGCTATTCCAATCGGTGTTTACTCTGCTCTGCGTCAATACTCATTTGGCGATTACATCGCAACCATATTTGGCTTCATTGGTATGGCAACGCCTAACTTTGTTATTGCGATTGTTGCCTTGCTAATTGGTTATCACTCTTTTGACGTGATGCTGTCTGGTCTTTACTCGCCAGAGTATATCTCTCAACCTATGAGTTTCGACAAATTCATGGACGGTGTTAGTCGTAGCTGGTTGTATATTCTCGTTGCGGGTACTGCAGGTATGGCGGGTATCATTCGTATTATGCGTGCCAACTTACTCGATGAATTAACAAAGCCTTATGTAAAAACCGCACGAGCGAAAGGCCAAAAAGAATTTACGCTCTTAGTTAAATACCCTATTCGTGTCGCGTGTCTACCACTTGCTGCGACGATTGGTTGGCAGTTACCACTTCTTATCAGTGCAGACGTGATTGTAAGCCAGGTGTTGAACATCCCGACAATGGGACCAACCATGCTTAGCGCATTGCGTAACCAAGATATGTACCTGGCTGGCGACATTCTATTGCTGATGTCTACCTTAACCATTATCGGCACCATCATTTCTGACCTCATCATGTATTGGGTAGACCCTCGCGTACGCGCTGGTCTTTAACCGAGGAGTAATCATCATGACAGCTAATATTCAAACTGCTCCTGCCAATAGCATATTTGCTCGAGTATGGAAGCGAAAGAAAAAACAGATTGACCTAACGGAAGCAACCGCCTGGCAATTGATTGGTCTTAAATTAAGACGTCACAAACTGGCTTGGTACAGTATGTGGTTCTTAGCTCTAATCTATTTTGTCGCTGCATTCGCGGAGTTTTTTGCACCGTTTAACTCAAGTGACAACTGGCGTCGATACACTTACGCGCCGCCGCAACAGGTAAACCTGTTTGAGAAAACCAACGAAGGTTGGGATTGGGCGCCACATTTAATCGGCTACACAGTGAAAACCGACCCTCGTTCGCTAAAACGTCATTACACCGAGAATCCAGAGAAGAAAGTTTACTTTGAATTTTTTGGTGAGGTAGAACCGTACACGCTAGCGGGCTTCATTCCGATGAAGTACAAGTTACTTGTACCTAAGAATAAACGTGATCCTTTCTTCATCCTCGGTTCTGACCGAATGGGACGCGATATGTTATCGCGACTAATTCATGGTGCGCGTATCTCGTTGTCGGTTGGTCTGATTGGTGTATTTTTTACCTTTTTCATCGGTATTTTGGTGGGTGGTATCTCCGGTTACTTTGGTGGCAGAGTGGATAACTTCATCCAGCGCACCATGGAAATTGTTAAATCGGTACCAACGCTTCCACTTTGGATGGCGCTAGGTGCGTCATTACCTAATGACTGGAGCTCGTTGCAGCGTTACTTCCTGATCACCATTATCTTAGGTTTGGTTGCATGGCCTGATATGGCTCGCGTTGTCCGCAGCCGCTTCATGTCATTGAAGAGCGAAGAGTATGTTGCAGCGGCATGGTTAGATGGCAACTCGCCATTTGAAATTATCCGCCGTTACATGGTGCCAAACTTCCTGAGTCATATCATCGCAGTGGTTACGCTAGCGATTCCGAGCATGATTTTGGGCGAAACGGCGCTTAGCTTCTTAGGTCTAGGCCTTCAACCACCTATGGTGAGTTGGGGTGTATTGTTACAAGAAGCTCAAAACATCCGTGCACTAGCGGATGCAATCTGGCTGTTAATTCCAGCAGCAAGTGTGGTTATTGCCATTCTAGCGATGAACTTTGTAGGTGACGGTTTACGTGACGCCTGCGACCCTTACCATGAACAAGGTGCAAAATAAGGTATTTAAAATGGCGGATAAAATTCTTGAAGTTAAAGATCTGAACGTCAGCTTCCCGACAACGATGGAAACCTTCCACGCTGTTAAAAACGTATCGTTTCATTTAAATCGTGGGGAAACCTTGTCAGTCATCGGTGAATCGGGTTCTGGTAAGTCTGTGACAACCAGCGCGATTCTTCAACTGCTGGACAAACCAGGACGCATTGATTCAGGGGAAATTCTTTATTATACCGATGGATCCAAGGTGGATATCACCACGTTGCATCCGCGTAGTGAAGAAATGCGTAATTTGCGTCGCTTTAACTTCTCATTGGTATCGCAAGAGCCAATGGCAGCACTGAGCCCTGTTCATACGGTTGGCGATCAAATTAAAGAAGTGCTTTGTCTTGTTGATCCAGGCATCACGAAACAAGTGGCTCATGAACGTGCAATTGAACTTTTGACTCAGGTACAAATGCCTGAGCCGGAAAGTTTGATTAACAAGTACTCGTTCCAGTTATCTGGTGGTCAGCGTCAACGAGTTGTCATCGCGATGGCGATTGCCAGTCGTCCGGATGTATTAATTGCCGACGAGCCAACAACGGCGTTAGATGTGACCACTCAGGCTGAAATTTTGGAGTTGTTTGCCAAACTGCAGCAAGAGATAGGCATGGCTATTTTGTTCATTACTCATGATTTAGGGGTAGTGGCACAAATCTCGGACCGTGTCGTCGTTATGGAAAAAGGTGTGGTTGTCGAGCAAGGTGATGTGCGCCAAATCTTCGAGCGACCTGAGCACCCATATACGATTAAGCTGATGAATGCGACGCGTGCGCTTGAGCTACCTTCTGAGGTGAAAAAACCGTTTGTTTACACAGGGCAAACGCCACTTTTAGATGTAAACAACGTCACTAAAGTGTTTGAAAAACCGGGCAAGATGTTCGAGAAAAAACAATTTATGACGGCGGTGAACAACGCGACGTTGACGCTGCACCCAGGCGAATCTTTGGGAATTGTTGGTGAGTCCGGTTCTGGTAAGAGTACCTTAGGTCGAGCGATTTTAGGTATGCAGCCAGCAACGTCAGGTAACATTCGTTACGTAGACGAAAGTAGTGACGTCGAGCTTGAGCTTGCTGACTACAAGCGTGTTAAACGCGATCCTTTGTTTGCCGATCTACGTTTGATTTTCCAGGACCCATGGTCCTCTTTAAATCCACGTATGACAGTTGCGGATATCATTGAAGAGCCGCTGAAACTGCTTCGCACAGAGATGAGCGCGCAAGAACGTAAAGATCGCGTACGTAATATGATGCGTCGAGTGGGTTTGCCTGCGGAGTTCTCAAGCCGCTATCCACACGCATTCTCTGGCGGGCAGCGCCAGCGAATTGTTATTGCTCGCGCACTGGTGACGATCCCTAAACTGATCATTGCAGATGAGGCGACGGCAGCATTGGACGTATCATTGCGTGCACAGGTTTTGGACCTATTGATTGAATTCCAAAACGAATTTGGCACATCGTTCATCTTAATCACCCATGACATTGCAACCGTGAAGTACTTCTGTGATCGAGTGATCGTACTGCAACACGGCACGATAATGGAGCAGGGTACCATCGAGCAGGTAATTCATAACCCACAAGAACCATACACTCAAAAATTGATTGCAGCGGTTCCTGTTGCCGAACTACCTAAAGAAGTGGCGTAAAGTTCACTGGTTACTCTAACTCAGGGTGACTTTAAGTTGTCTTTAAAAGGCCGCGTTATGCGGCCTTTTTTATTTTCACAATTCGTAAATTATAAAAATATTAAAAGGTTCCTATGAAGTTTTGGCAAGATCTGTCCATTGTTAGACGTATCTACATTGGCTTTACCTTGTTGCTGCTGGCGATGATTTCGATTGCGGGCGTGAGTTTGCTCCAGGGTAACTTGCAGTCTGAGCGTACCCATATCGTGACTGAAGTGATTTCTCCTTATATGGTTGAGTTGAATCGAGTGACAGTGCATCTGCTCACTAGCCAAGCCTTGGCTAACTCTTATTTCACACCGTTGGATGCCGACATATATACAACAATCGAATCTCAGTTTTTAAAAAACCATCAGCGCTATGATGAAAAATTGTTGGAGTTGGATGCGTTGTTCACCCAACTCAACGAACACCAAATTGATTTGTTAGAAACTCCACATGACATCGCCCTATTTTCTCAAACACACGATTTGTTCAAATGGTATCAACAAGTTGTCGACACAGAGCAATGGGTAGAGGGTCGGACTAGGCAGTTTGTTTTAGACAGCACCAAAATGAAACGTGCCGCTTATAGCTTGTCTGGCTCGGTTGATGATATGAATGCCAGCTTTATGGCAAACAATCTAGCAGCCACTATTGATTCACTTATTTTTAATACCAACCAAGGCTTAAATTCGAGTTCGGCAGACGTTATCGATGGACTGATTAAAAAGAATCGCGCCGTCGCCGAGCGGATTATTAAAACCAGCCAGTCTCTCGCGGAAAAAACACGCAGTTATACAACGCGCGATCAAAAACTCCTGAAGACTGTGATCGATCATGCGACGGACGAGCAAGGCGTGTTGGTCAAACATTATCACGCCATGTTGCAACAGGCCGAAGTTTTCGAACTCCTCGCCGAGGTTCAGTCAGATACGGCACAGTTGATCGATCTGTTTGTCCATCAGTCTGAACAGCTTCGACAACTGTCTGAACAGCAAGTTACTGAAGTCAATGTGATGCAAGCCAGGGGAGAAAAACTGATCATTTTGGTTACGTTATTCTCTTTCTTAATCGTGTCAATGGTTGCTGTGACACTAAGCCGGACGATTCGTAACGCGTTATACATGCTTAAAGCGTCGTTAAATCGTATAGAAAATGGCGATCTGACGTTAACTACCGGCATTAAAAGCAAGAATGAGTTTGGCGAATTGTCTAACTCGATAGATCAAATGATCAATACACTCAAGCACTTGGTGGCATTGGTACAGTCGGTATCCCATCAGCAAAACCAGCTTGCTAATCACAATCAAGTCACTGCCTCTAAAAGTCAAAAATCGCTGGAGTCACAGCGCATCGAAACCGAAAGTGTCGCAGCGGCGATGAGCGAAATGGAAAGCTCGGTCGCGGAGGTCTCCCAAGCCACACGTACCAGCCAAACTCAGTTAAACGATATTGAGCGTTCGGTCGTGAAAGGACAAAAACAAACCACTGACAACCTTGAGGCTCAACATCAGCTTTCACAAGCTCTCAAAGAGTCCGCAGATGCCATATCGCGAGTGAGTGATGTAAGCACAGAGATAGGCCGGGTACTCGAAGTGATTCAAGCCATAGCGGATCAAACCAATTTACTCGCGCTTAATGCCGCCATCGAGGCCGCAAGAGCTGGAAGCATGGGGCGCGGCTTTGCTGTGGTTGCGGACGAAGTTAGGGAACTCGCTGGTCGTACAGGTCGTTCAACCCAAGAGATCCATACAATGACTCAATTGTTGCATAAATCGGTTGAGCAGGCGGTCCAGCAAGTGGAACAATGCCATTTTTATATGCAGCACTCGCGCGAATCATCCAATCAAACCAGCATGGTAATGCAAGGTATTCAAGCTTCAATTTCTGAACTTGCTCAGTTGGGAGCACATATCGCTTCGGCGACAGAACAGCAACAAAACACCGCGATAGACATAGCAAAAAACATCAGTCGAATCTCAGACATCGCGTCATCGAATTCAAAAGGCGCTGTGGAAGTGGCAGCAAACGGACAGAAGTTGCAAGAGCTGTCGATAGAGCAACTTAAATTGATTGAGCACTATAAGCTGGGGTGAGTGATGGAGATGCGTCAAGGATTAGGTTTGTCCAATAAAGCGATTCGAGTTCACAACAAGCGTTCCATCTTAATGCATTTGGCGAAAAGTGGTCCCTTGAGTAAATCAGAGTTGGCGTCCCGCACTCAGCTTTCGATACCTGCTGTGAGCAAGATACTGTCGGAATTGGATGCTGAATCAAAAATCATGCTTTTCCCCGGACCTGTTCAACGCCGCGGTAACAGTGCGGGGATCTATGCACTTAGTAATAAACTCAGCCCCATTCTTTGTTTAAATGTATCACCAAACAAAATCGCGGCACTCGTTGTTACTGCAGACCTGGAGTTGCTATTCGAAGCCTCAGAGACCGAGATCAATGTCGAAACACCAGAAGCGTTAATTGACGCGGTCTGTGACGTATATGATAACGCACGAAACGCCAGTAAACAGCGCAAACTACGTGTCGCTATCGGCTTGCACGGTCAAGTATCCAGGCACAGTGGGGCATCTTTACATATGCCTCTTGCCAAGTGGAAAGGCGGCTTTGAATGTCGATATTTGTTAGCGCAACGGCTTGATACAGAGGTCATTGTTGAAAACGATTGTGTCGGATTGGCATTGGCAGAAAAGTGGCAAAGTGAACGCCCTGAGCACTTTTGTGTAGTGAATTTAGACTATGGAATTGGCTCGGCTTTTATCATCGATGAGCAAGTCTTTTTTAGTCGTTCTCATGCGAATGGCGAAATTGGACACACTTTGGTGGATATTCATGGCAAGCAGTGTGGCTGTGGCCAGAGAGGGTGCCTGGAGACGGTTGCCTCGTTATCGGCATTACAAAGTGAGTGGGACAAGGTTTTACAGAAAGGGTGTATAGGGAATGCACATTTTATTGATGCGGTATTAGCGAATCATCCAAGTGCCATACGTTTGAGTGAAAATGCAGTCAATGTGATTGGCCGAACGTTAAGTAATTGCTTAAATTTAGTCGGCATTGAGCAAATTTTACTGTATGGCCCTTTATGTGAGTTGGGTGACGCTTGGTTAAGCAGTATTCGCGAAGCAATTGCCTCACACCCATTCAATGACAACGACGAGCTGACTCAGCATCAAACTCAAGTTATTTTTGGTGAATTATCGACTTCTCAACAACTTAAGGGGTTAGCGTATCTATTTATTGAGAAAAGCTTAAATTAGCCTGAGCATTATTGATTAACACCTAGGTATTTAGAGTCGGGGTAAGTTTAGTACCCAAGATTTTTGGCTGAGAAAAATGCGCCAACTGAGTTGGCGCGTTAGATTAGAAATGAAATTCGCCACAATCTGATTGTTGCAGTTCAACACCTCGATGCTTGGCTCTTATATAGGCGTTGCGAGCGATTCTATTATCAACTTCCTCAACAAAAGAGTGTTTAATTTCGGCTAATCGCGCAATGCTATCGGATGATTGAGTTGGTAGCTCCGATTGCAGAATAGGAAGCGTATTAGGCTTGGTATCTAATTCCAAAATAGCGGGTACAAGCGTATTCATCCCTTCATTTACCGGACGGGCAATCACCAGTATCTTGCCGGCCGTTTGCGTGGTACGAATCAACGCTGGTGCGCTCCCCCATTCCGTCGCCCTTGGGTTCGCAAAAATGTTGTCGGCTTCGATTAGGCTCGCTTCACCATAAACCTCAAACTTTATGTGATGTCGGGCCAAACGTTTTACATTTCCATCTTCATCAGTGACTTCAGAAACGATGGTACCAATATCAGAACCATTAGCGATGAGCGATGAGTTGTCGATACTAAGGCGCAGACGTGTTGGTCGTTTTGCCGGATACTTGATTTCGGTGATCACACATTCGTCACCCACAAAGCCTTTGGCAATAATGCAGGCTTCGGTGAACCTTTCTTCGCGGTGTAGATTCTTAAAGTCCATAAAATCAAAAGCGCCTTTGAATATAGCAGGCAAAAACGGAATGCCTTTTCTCGGATTTTTGACAACTTGCGTACCGAAATATTGACCCGCGACACTCAGTTCAACTCTATCCACATTGCTCACCACCACGATATCTGAACCAGAAATAGGCGTAGCTTCGTGGAGTATTTTTAAATGGTAACCCGATTGGCAAATAGGATGGGTTTTGTTTGGGTTACGCTGCGCCATGAATACATGGTAGCTGTATTTATCTTGGCGAAACGCATCCATAATACCACCCCAAAACTGCTCAGGATGATAACCGCGTTGGTGATCAAAACCATGCCATAAAGTGCCGCCAATATGCTGCCGTGGTGTTTGATGTAATACGTTGAGATTGGTGGCATATTCATGGCCGGAACTATCGGAGCCTGTAGCGTAGTGCAGCGCTTGAATGATTTGTGCTTGTTCACCCCAGCTACGATGAACTCGGCTGTTAGAGTTGTGAGAATTCCAGTCGTCGACGTTATCTCCCCATTCGCGCGTAAATACGGGAACGTCAAATTCCGCAGGATAAATCAATTGCCCTTCATCCGTTTCACCTGCTTTGACTTGGTTAGGGTGTGCATACATCACTTCTCTTGCTTCAGGGCAATCAATATAGCTATCGAGTGGAACCCAAGTCGTTTCATCCATTTCCTGATGAACAATTTGGTGTAACTCTTTTAAAAACCAGTTCGGCTGATGGGTTTCATTTAGAGCGGGTTCAAACATCCAAATGCATGCGTGGTTGCGATCGCGACGAATTTTTTCGCGTACGTTTTGCTTGGCTTGTTCAACAAACTGAGTCTCTTCATTCCAGAATTGCCAACCAATAGAAGGCTGAATAATTAATACTCCTAATTGATCAGCGGCATCAAGAAAGGCTGGGTCTTGCGGGTAGTGCGCAGTGCGGATCACCGATAAGCCAGCATCTTTGAGTTTCTTTACATCATTCCAATGCTGACTATTGCTCAATGCAGTGCCGATGTGTGCGTAGTACTGATGGCGGTTAACACCGATTAACTTTTCTTCGTAGGCTTTGCCGTTAATGTAAAGGCCATCTTTTCCTTTAAGTTCGAGAGTGCGAATGCCAATTCTCAATCGCACGCTATCAATCTGTTCGCCAGAATTGTCGAAGAGTCGGCAGTCTAGCCAGTACAAATTAGGTGAGTCGGGGTGCCAAAGTTCTGGCTGCTCTACTTGCATTTTACAGCTGACATGCTGATCACTAGATTCTATCGAAACATTCAACGACTGCTTGGTAGTAACGTATCCAGTTTGGCAAGAGCTCAGTTGGCACTCAATAGTGACTGGCTGCGTATTATTCGTTTGATTAATGATCTGCATGCCAAGATCAATGGTGGCACTTTGTTCTGAAACGTTGCGATAGCGAACTCTTAATCCAGAATGTTTGGTATTAGGGGTTGGAGTGTTAGCGATTCCTTCATGGCCAAAATGCATCATCTTTTGTGTGGAAAAAAGCCACACATCGCGATAAATACCGCCAACGTAAGTAAAATCAAGCTCGTATTGATTTTTTCCTGCAGGGAAGCTTGAGTCATCGCTATTATCTGCTTTGACCGCAATAATATTGGTTGAATCAAAGTTCAGGAATGACGTTATATCAATAACAAGCGGTAGAAAGCCTTCTTTACGCGAGGCAATCAGCTCTCCGTTAATCCACACTTCTGATTTACCTTGAATCGCTTCAAAATCAATGACTATTCTTTGATCTTTTAAATTCTCCGGGATAAGAAAGTGCTTCCGGTACCAAACGACGCCTTGGTAGTTAATGGTGCCACTGGCATCTTCAGGTAACAATTCCACACAATGTGGGAGAGAAACTGATGTCCAGTTATTATCATCGCAAATAAGTTGATTGGCGTTTACAGGATCACCCTTGTAGAACAGCCAGCCCCCATTGAAATCAAAAACGTGACGAGACGGAGCTGGCATAGAGAAAAATCCAGAATGAGAAAAATCACGCTGACAATCAAGTGAGTGAATTGGCTTGTGGTGAATGAGTTGTGACAGGCAACGTGTCTTTTCTATCTGTGATGCCATGTGTTGTTCCTAATGCTGTTACTTAGACCGCGGTATTATATCAACGCCTTAAAATTCAATTTAGAACAGTTTTGAATCCAAAATCACACTACAAAGTTAACCAAGTTTACTATTGTTCCATTTAATCGCGTGATTGTTGGTATTTACGAATGTGTAAACTCAATTGTCGCTTTATTTATTAATTAACAAGGTCGAAAAAATAAAGGAATATTATTTTGTCTTATATTTTTATTGGGGCGAAATGGGTTGTTAATAGAAAGTGTAAGTGGTGATGAATAAGTTAATTGTTTGATTTTGTTTATAAAAAAGAAAGAGCCCATAAGGGCTCTTTTAGTATGCAAACAATATCTTAGGAAATATAAAGCTATATCTTATTTCAACCAGTAACTACTTTCGTAGGGCCAATACCAGTTAAAACTTACTTTGAGCTATCAAAGACTTTAAGTTTCAAATGCTGCTAACTTAACCTCATTAAAACCATCGTATTTTAAATGACTCATATTCAATATCTTTGGATTAAAATATTAATCTGATAGTGAAGAAATATTTCATAAAATAAGAACAGCTAATAGCTAACTAGCGTTCACAGCTAGATAGTATCACTATGGAGTGATAAATCAATTTTGAAACGATGTTTTATAATCTGTGTCACATAATTGAAATTGATAAAAATTAAAAATGAAATGATGTTTCATTTAATGTTGATTGCATCGGGGCGATTGTTTATAGTTTTTGTGCTCATTTTGCTTCTGTATGAATTTTTAGTTTCTGGGTGAGTACAGGAAAGCGAGGTGATCATCTTCCCGTCATAAATCGACTGTTGTTAGAGGAATCGTGATGCGCGCTGTTGAACATCGCAAGTTGTCCCTTCTGTTTCCGTTTTTAAGCTGGTCTTCCAAGGTAAACTCTCAAACTCTTAAAGCGGATATCTTAGCCGGACTTACAGGAGCAATTATCGTGCTCCCCCAAGGTATTGCTTATGCCATAATTGCAGGTTTGCCACCTGAGTTTGGTCTGTATACAGCAATTATTCCCGCTATTTTGGCATCACTGTTTGGCTCATCGCATCATTTGATTTCGGGCCCGACAGCGGCTCTTTCGGTGATTGTCTTTACCACCATAAGTCAATTCGCTGATCCGGGAACGCCTCTTTACATCCAACTGTGTTTTACGTTGACCTTGTGTGCCGGGATTATTCAACTGCTTTTTGGACTGTTGCGTTTTGGCGTTGTGGTCAATTTTGTGTCTCACTCGGTGGTGCTTGGGTTCACTTTAGGTGCGGCGATTGTTATTGGGGTCAGCCAGCTTAAACATGTATTGGGCTTACAATATGACTCAGGCGAAACGGCGGTTGAAAATATCATACTGCTAGTCAGTAATATCAATGCATTAAATAGTAAAGAGCTATTAGTGGGCATTGTTACCATCGCAGTTTGTGTGTTGTGTAAACGCATTTGGCCAAAACTACCCCACATGTTATTCGCGACCTTGGTGGCGATGGGGTTTGCGACTTGGATGAATCATGCCGGTAACGAGGTTTTGATGGTGAGCCAAGTAAGCAGTAACTATTTAAGCCTGTCTTCTCCTTTTGTTGGTTTTAGCCATATATCTACCATGCTTGACGGCATTTTTGCGGTTGCGATGTTGGGTCTGGTTGAAGCGATTTCAATTAGCCGCTCAGTTGCGATGAAATCTCGCCAACAGCTTGATAGTAATCAAGAGTTTATCGGCCAGGGAATTTCAAACATGGTTGGCTCGTTCTTCTCTTGTTATGTCTCCTCGGGCTCTTTCACCCGCAGCGGCGTGAATTACAGTAGCGGCGCACAAACCCCACTAGCCGCGGTGTTCGCTGGCTTATTCTTATTAATCATCATGGTGCTGTTTGCTCCGTACGCAGCCTATATACCGATTGCAGGTATGGGTGGTTTGTTGCTGGTTGTTGCCTGGAACCTAGTGGATGTTCATCACATTAAAGTGATTGCAAAACATGATGGTAAAGAAATCTTTATTTTGGCAGTGACCAGCCTAGCCGCGATTTTTCTTCACCTTGAACTTTCTATCTATGTTGGCGTTGCAGCTTCTCTCTTCTTTTACCTGCGTAGAACGTCGCGTCCTACCATTGAATTACTCAATTGCGACGAGCTGAATATTGATGAGCAGCAAGATATCGCGGTTATCCGCATCAATGGTTCGATTTTCTTTGGTTGCGTTCAATACCTCCACCAAGAGTTGCAGAAGATCAGTTCTAAGCAACTGATTATCTTAGGAAGAGGGATCAACTTCATTGACCACCTTGGCGTACAGATGCTCGATGACTACGTGTCAACCAGCGGGCGGAGCGTCTATTTCTGTCGCTTTAAAGCGAACGCCAAAGCATCACTATTAAATGGCGCAACGTCGGTACGAGAAGAACATTTTTCCGATCGATTGACGCCATTGTTAAAGCTCATTTGTAAGAGGTAATTCATGAAAGTATTAGTGACGGGTGGCTGCGGCTATATCGGCAGTCACGCCTGTGTTGCATTGGTTGCTGCAGGACATGAACCGATTGTGCTGGATAACTTCAGCAACAGTAACCCTAAGGCCGTGGTTCGTATTGAGAAGTTGATTGGGCGTCCATTGGTTGTTTATCAGGGCGACATTCGCGACCGACTCGTGCTTGATTGCATTTTCGAACAGCACAGAATCGGTGCCGTGATGCATTTCGCCGGGTTAAAAGCAGTAGGCGAATCAGTGGCCAAACCCCTCGAATACTACGATAACAACCTCTCAGGCACGCTGAATTTACTGGCAGCGATGAGAGCCGCACATGTTTACCGTTTGATCTTCAGTTCATCGGCGACGGTCTATGGCGATCCTCTAACGGTTCCTATTTCTGAAACAGCCCAAACCGGCGCTACGACCAACCCATATGGTACGAGTAAACATATGGTCGAAAGTTGTTTGAGAGATTTCTCTGCTGCCAACCCGGACTGGAGCATCACGCTGTTACGTTATTTCAACCCGATCGGGGCTCATCCTAGCGGTTTAATTGGTGAAGACCCAACCGGTATCCCCAATAACCTGATGCCGTTTATTACTCAAGTGGCGATTGGACGACGCGACACGCTCTCTATTTTCGGTAACGACTACCCAACGCATGATGGCACTGGCGTACGTGACTACATTCATGTTCAAGATCTCGTCGAAGGCCATGTGGCGGCACTGGAAGAGCGAGGCAATGTCAGTGGGCTACATGTTTATAACCTCGGGACGGGTAATGGCGTCAGCGTATTAGATATGGTTGCGGCGATGAATAAGGTACTCGGCCGAGAGTTACCAGTGCGTATCGAGCCACGAAGAGCTGGTGATATTGCGCAGTGTTTTGCCGAAGTGGATAAGGCTGAGAAAGAGCTCGGTTGGAGCGCGAATCACGATTTAATGGATATGGTTGAGCACAGTTGGAACTGGCAGCAGCGCAATCCGAATGGTTACCAATCTTAATTCTTTAAGGAAACATAATGTCTCAATCATTTGATGTTGCAGAGCATCCTCACCGTCGTTTTAATCCTCTTACGGGTGAGTGGGTGCTGGTGTCGCCTCATCGCGCGAAAAGACCATGGCAAGGGCAACAAGAAACCCTCAATATTGAAAGCCTGCCGAGTTATGATGACTCATGCTTTTTGTGCCCAACAAATACTAGAATCAGCGGTGATGTGAATCCGAATTATCAAGGTACGTTCGTGTTTAAGAACGACTTTGCCGCCCTTACAGAGCAAACCCCTGATTCACCAGTGAGCGATGATCCTCTTTTTCAACTTCATAGTGCCAAAGGGGAAAGCCGAGTGATCTGCTTCTCGCCTGATCACAGCCGCACTTTGCCAGAGTTGAGCGTGGAAGAAATTGGACATGTGATTACTACTTGGATAGAACAAACGGAAGAACTGAGCCAGCGTTATCCTTGGGTGCAGGTGTTTGAAAACAAGGGTGAAAGCATGGGCTGCTCTCAACCTCACCCGCATGGTCAAATTTGGGCAAACAGTTTTGTGCCTACCTTGGTAGCCAAAAAAGACCAGCAGCAGCAGCGCTATTTTGCGCAGTACCATAGTCCTCTGTTACTGGATTATGTTCAGCGTGAAGTGGCGTCTGGCGAGCGTATTGTTGTCGAAAGTGATTATTGGGTGGCCTTGGTTCCTTACTGGGCAGCTTGGCCATTCGAAACTTTGGTATTGCCAAAAATTAAGCTAAGTCGACTGACGGAAATGACTCAAGAGATCCAGGCTGATCTCGCCAAGACAATTAAGTTGTTAACCACTAAGTACGATAACCTTTTTCAGTGCTCTTTCCCTTACTCAATGGGCTGGCATGGAGCACCGTTTATCGGCGGAAATCCCGACGCTTATTGGCAAGTACATGCGAGCTTTTTACCACCATTACTACGCAGTGCCACAGTACGTAAGTTCATGGTTGGGTATGAAATGCTAGCAGAGAGCCAGCGTGACCTAACGCCTGAGCAAGCGGCAGAGCGTCTACGCAACGCTTCAGAGACGCACTACAAGCAGCAAGACTAGTTTTGCGACGTTCGGAGAAGAAACGCTTCTCCGAACCGCTGAATCATAAAGGTAGTTGGCGGTTGGCGAGTTTGACCATTCGCTGTAATAGAAAGCTGAAGATCAGCTTTTTTTTGAAATTAATATTTAAAATGAAATGATGTTTTAAAAATGTGAGCGAGTTATGCGTTTATAGAAAAGTATCACTGTAAACTATAGATATATCATCGAGCATAACCCTGAGTTTGCATTACAAAGGTTTTAAGAGAATTTCGGTATGAGTGAAACGATTACTTTGCGTCCGTTGCCAGGCACACTGGACGAAACAAAAGTGGTGAACCATCTAACCACGGTAGTAGAAGCGATTAAGCGTAATATTCCTAAAATTGGTGAGCGTAATCCAAAAATTGGTACGTCGGATCACCAATGGGATTACTGTGACCAGTTTGATTGGGTATCGTCTTTTTGGACTGGAGAGTTATGGCTCTGCTACCAAATGACGGCTGATCAGCAGTTTAAAAACAGTGCCAAGTTGCGCAAACAATATTTTGCCGACATGTTGCTTGACCCATTCTGGTTAGATCACGACTTAGGTTTCCAATACAGCTTAAGCTGCGTGGCCGATTACAAATTGACGGGCGATGAAGAATCAAAAATGATGGCAATTCGCGCCGCTGATCACCTTATCCATCGTTTCAGAAAGATTGGTGGTTATATCGTTGCGTGGAATGACACGCATCCTCTTGGCCCTGAAATTACGCAAGGCAAATCGATCATCGATTCTCTGCAAAATACTGCGTTACTATTTTGGGCGTCAAAAGTGACGGGTTCTCCTGTTTATGCGCAAGCCGCAACTCGACACAGCGAGACGCTAGCGAAGCATATTGTGCGTGAGGATTACTCAACGTATCACTCATTTAACTTCCATCCGGTCACTCAGGAGCCGATCAAAGGTGAGACGTTCCAAGGTTACGCGGATGATTCCTGTTGGGCTCGCGGACAGTCATGGGCAATCCACGGTTTCGCTCAAACTTATCTGTACACTCAAGACGAGAAATTCCTAACGCTGGCGAAGAAGCTAGCCCGCTACGCTGTAGAGCAAATCACAGACGA
This sequence comes from Vibrio sp. EJY3, assembly GCF_000241385.1. Lineage (NCBI taxonomy): Bacteria > Pseudomonadati > Pseudomonadota > Gammaproteobacteria > Vibrionales > Vibrionaceae > Vibrio > Vibrio sp. EJY3. Next base: position 1,878,424 of record NC_016614.1, on the reverse strand, counting down.
TGGCGTTCCTGTTTGGGATTACTCGCTACCAAGTGACGAAATTCAGTACAAAGACAGTTCAGCAGGCGCAATTACTGCTGCGGGCTTACTGTTGATTTCGCAGTGTATTCAAGATCCAGAAGAAGCGAAGCAGTACCGAGATTGGGGTAACTTCCTGTTGCAAGGTCTGATGAACAGCTGTGATTTAACGGGCGATGAATCTGCGCTTGGCTTGCTTGCGCATGGCGCTTCGTTTGTCAAAGTTGGTCTGTGCGACAACATGTTGCCGTACGGTGATTACTACTATCTAGAAGCTTTGATGCGCGCAAACGGTTATCAGAAGTTCTTCTGGTAAGCACACTCGAATATCCATTCAGGGGGATGAAAGCCCCCTGTCTCTCCCAACTTTTTGGAGCCTATCATGACCCAATTTGCCTCTCGTAAAGGTCATATGACCCTGCCTGTCGAAGAAGGGCAGGAAGAAGTAGTACTGGATTTATATCAGCGTTGGCAAGCGGATGCACTTCGCGACAGCGATGGTACAACCATGCCAGATTCATTAGCTGAACAAGACAGCGACATCTATTCAGTGATGTGCCTTGTTCGTGCTGATCAGGAATACGCTAACCAACATCCAGAGTATTTACATCGTAAATATCTGATGTCGTTCCCTGTGACGGCGATGAGTGATCGCGTTGAGATTTACCCACTCAATGGTTACAGCAAAGACAAATATGAACTGGATGATGACAGTGAGCCGAAGCTTTGGTGGGAAGTAAGAAACCGTACCTTGAACGAAGTGATTCCGGCTGACAAGTGGGAATTTGATGCGGAACATCAACGTATTGAAATCTTTGATGCGATCCCTTATCACGAGTACACCATTACCTTTATGGCGCGCCAGGTTTGGGACAGCGTTTCTATGTACAACGCGCTGACTAACGATTGGAAAGGCCCTCGTATTAAGAGTCTTGACCCATACCATCCGGAATGTCGTGCACATTTGTTAAACCATTTTGCACACTGGTTGGAAACGCACCCAAATACCACAGTGGTTCGATTCACCACCTTTGCGTTTTTGTTTGTTATCGATACGGGTGAAAAGAACCAAGACATCTATCGAGATTGGACGGGCTATGGCGAAACCGTGAGCCCACGAGCGCTGGAAGATTTTGAAAAGCGTTTTGGCTACAAGTTGTCTCCAGAAGATTTTGTTGATGCCGGTTACTACAACGGTACCTATAAAGTGCCTTCTAAGCAGTACCAAGATTGGATGACCTTTGTCCAGGAATTCGTTGTGGAGTTTGCTGCAGAGTTAGTCAACATGGCTCATCAAGCAGGCAAAAAGACCGCGATGTTCCAGGGTGATCACTGGATTGGCACAGAACCGTTCCTTGAGAGCTACCAAAAGATTGGCATCGATATCAATGTCGGCGCGGTAGAAGATGGCGTAGCTCTGCGTCGTTTAACGGATTCGGGCGGTGATCAGATTCGTGAAGCGCGTTTTTATCCTTACTTCTTCCCGGATGTATTCCGCGAGGGAAATGATCCTGTGGTTGAGTCTATGTCTAACTGGACCAAGATTCGCCGTGCGATGTTGCAAAAACCGTTGGACCGTATTGGCTATGGCGGCTACTTGTCACTTGCGAACCAGTTCCCGCACTTTATTGACCATGTGACGGAAATCTCAAGTCAGTTCGGTGACTACCTTGAGTTCACACAACGCAGTGAATCGAAGAAAGTAGCAGGAAAAGTTGCCGTGTTAAGCGCATGGGGCGCGGCACGTAGCTGGCTGCAAAACCAGGCTCGAGACCAGCGTTTCTACGTTCCACCTCGCCCTGATGTGATGGAACTGGTAGGTAACAACATCCTTGAGTGTCTGTCTGGTTTGCCGTTTGACGTTGAGTTCATCAGCTTTGATGACATTGCAGAAAAAGGCATCGATCCGGAGATCAAAGTTATCATCAACACGGGTGATGCGAACTCTGCATGGAGTGGTGGTGAGTGTTGGAACGATCCAAAAGTCATCGTTGCACTGCGTCAGTTTGTTGCTGAAGGCGGTGGCTTACTGGGTGTGTCTGAGCCTTCTGCATGGCAGAAAAATGGCCGTTACTTCCAGCTTGGCGATGTATTTGGTTTAGAGAAAGAAACCTCTCTGACGATGGGACGCGTCGCGATGCCACTGCAAATCGCGGAAAACCATTACTTAAGTCAGTTCATTAAGGGTGACGAGGACTTCGGTAACCCAAGCTATGTGTATCCACAAGCGGATGACTTGACGGTATTGGCAGCGCAGGGACAACATTTGGCGTTAACCGCGCGCGGATACGGTGCTGGTCGAGCTGTGTATCTGGGTAACTTGCCATTCAGTATGGAAAACGCGCGTTTGCTACAACACATTCTGTTGTGGCTGACCCAGCAGGAAGCGGTTTCTCACGCATGGTTGTCTAACAACCCGTACGTCGATGTTGCTTTTTATCCTGAGACCAACAAAGCCACGGCCGTGAACTTCACGGATCAAGCTCAGCAGGTCACGGTATTCAATACACAAGGTGAACCACAACAATTGGCATTACAGCCATATGAGTGGAGTTGGTTCGATAACTAATCAAGTCAAAGAAGGTGTGAGAGCACCTTCTTTTTTTATTTTCTGACAGTGAACAAGGTTGACTGTTGCATCCCCCTTTCTGGCTGAATTAAGGAGTTACTCGCATCGTGTATTCACAACATTTGATGCAGATCCGACATAAGGTGTCACAAACAATTGTTGATCAGCAATTGTCTCTTCAAACACAACAAGTCTGGCAACGGCAAGTAGCGCAGTGGCAAGCCACTTTTTCTCCTCATTCTGGTTGGCCCGATCTCCAGTTGGCAGACGCCGTGCAGGATGGACAAATCATCCATGCTTATTTACAGCGTGTGCTGGTTCTCGCTTGCCAATTTAAACGTCAGCGCTGTTTAAACGCGCATACTATTGCTGAACAGGCCTTGGCGTATTGGTATCAAATAAATCCAACTAACTGGAACTGGTGGTGGAACCAAATCGGCAAGCAACGACTGATGGGGCCAATCGCTCTGTTGCTCAGTGAAGAGCTTAGTGAAACGTTAATCAAGCAGTTGATAGAAGATCTGCCCAATAACGCGTCAATGACAGGCGCCAATCGTGTCGATCTTGCCAATGGAATAGCCTATCGTGGGTTGTTAGAAAGCGATGAATCACTTTTTGCAAAGGCGATGGAAGCGATAGCAGAAACGATTGCCATCACTCAGGAAGAGGGCATACAGGCTGATTTCTCCTATCAACAGCACGGTCCGCAATTACAAAATGGTGGCTATGGTGAATCGTTTATCAATGTTGCGCTTCCCTGGGCTTATGTTTGCGCGCAGACTCGATTCCGTTTTTCATCACAGCAACAACGTTTGTTATTGACTTACTATCTCCAAGGCTCGGTATGGATGACTCGGACCGGGCGCTGGGACTACAACGCTTGTGGCCGGGCTATCGCCAAACCTGATTTGGAAAAACCGCATTGTCGAACCATGCTGACAACTCAAGCGAAGATGTTGTTGGCTTTGTTCCCTGATTATCGCCTTCAGCTGCAAAGATATCTCGAACACCTTCAGGGGCATGACTACCCTTTTTCTGGGTTTAAACACTTCTGGCGTTCTGATTACGCGGTTATGGCTAATAATAAATACGCTGTGTCTGTGAAAGCCAATTCTTGTCGAATCACGCCGATTGAAACTGGTAATCAGGAAAATCTGACGGGTTTTTGGTTGGGCTTTGGCAGTATGAATATTGGGGTGACGGGTAACGAGTACCACGATATTTATCCTTATTGGGATTGGGCTAAGATTCCGGGTGTGACTTGTCCACAAATTGTAATGCCAGCCCACGAATGGGGAAGAATAGAACAACAAACCGACTGGACGGGCGGCGTCAGCAATCGCCGTTGGGGCATCACCAGTTTCGAGCTGGATGTGATGCAAACCCAGGGGCTAAAATCGTGGTTCTTTTGTGAGGGGGCGATTATCGCTCTTGGTGCGGGGATAAGTTCGACGCACCCTGAGCCGGTAATGACCACGATTAACCAGTGCCACTATGATTTCCCAGCGTGTGTAAATGATGCATACCATAATGGTGAGTCTACGCTGGTTAAAGCCAAAAGTTGGTTGCATCATGCAAATGTGGGTTACGTGCTAGGTAATGTGAATGCTCACTTACATAGTCACATACAACAAGGCAGTGGGCAGCGAATTAATGCCCACTTGAGTGCAGACAAAGTGAGTGGCAGGGTGTTTAAATTGTCAATTGACCATGGTGTTCAACCTAAAAATGCCTGTTATGAATACACGCTGTTACCTGGGTCTTCATTAGCAGAGACGAAACGTTATGCCGCTCAACCTTATGTTAAGGTATTGGAGAATACGCCTGCGCTTCAGGCGGTGGTTTATCAAGGCCATATTGGTTGTGTTTTTCGTCATCCGGGGCGTATTGAAATACCTGAGTCTGATACGCAAGAAGGTGTAACTTTAGAGGTCGATAAGCCGTGTTTATTGCTTTGTGAGAAAACACAGACAGGTTTTCAGTTTGCCGTATCAACGCCTGGAAGAGGGGATAGAGTCAACTTAGATCTTCACTCTAAAGGGGAGAGTCATCGATTTTTTGTCGAGACTTCCGACAAGCTTGATCGACTCGGAGAGAGTGTTCGTTTTGACCTACACTTGCATTAGTTTTCTTTAACTTGAGCTGGTGGCTACGCTTTGAGTCTTGCACCTGGACTTCAATTGGATATAAGCCATCGCTAAAGCGGGGTCTGGAGTATGGATTTAAGCCGAAGACCCCATCACTTATATTAAGGCTATGCGACTAGAAAGGGTTTGAATTGCATGGTCATCATCTCGGATCATTGCTATGCGCTATAGTTTGTTAGCCTCGACCTTAATATTGTCGGGCTGTGTTGTTACCCCTAACTCGACAAAGATTCAGGCTGACACCAACTGGTATGTTAATCAGTTACCGAATGGTTTGAAATATCATATTTACCCGACACAAGACCAAGAGATCTCTGTGCGTATGGTGATGAACATTGGTTCGTTCCAAGAGCAAACAAGCCAAAAAGGTTATGCGCATTTTGTTGAGCACATGGCATTTAATGGCAGTACGCACTTTTCTGGTAATGAGGCGATAAGATTATTCGAGCAGTCCGGAGGGAGTTTTGGCGCGGACATCAATGCTTTCACGACCTATCAGCAGACGGGATATAAACTGGAGCTCGCGGACTCAAGTCAATTGCAAGACGCACTAATCTGGATGCGCGATATTGGCGACGGGCTGACCTTTTCACCAACCCAAGTGGAAAAAGAAAAAGGCGTGATCTTAGGTGAGTGGCGTCGTGCGAACCCGGATGATAAGCCTTTTGCTTTAAATGCGTATCAAGCTTCGGTAGAAGGTACACTTTATGGCGAGCATGATCCTATTGGTACTCGAGATTCGATAGAAAAGGCGACGCCAGTTACGCTGAAAAGCTTTTATCAACAGTGGTACCAGCCGCAGTACGCCGAGCTTATCGTGACCGGCAATGTTAATGTCGACGCTCTTGCGGAAGACATTAACAAGACCTTTTCCAGCTGGAAAAGCTCGTCAGATGTGGTGATTAAAAAACGCCGCGATATTCGCGTTAACATCAATAATGAAATCCTGCCAAGTAATTCCATTGAGTCACCCAGCCTGCATCTTGTTGTTGAACGAGGCGCGATAGGACGCCAAACCGTCGAACATCAGCATCAAGAATGGCTGGATGAAGTCGCTGGACAATTGATCCAGCAGAGACTGATCACGGATCTCAATGATGCTGCCGTTCCTTTCCAGTATGCGTACGCTCAACCTTACTATTCTAACTACCACCGGATGATGTCTGCCGGTATTGCGTTTGCGCCAGAGCGCCGCGAAAAAATGCACCGCCTGTTTATCAGCACGTTAACTTCGCTTCGGAGTTATGGCGTCACCCAAGCAGAATTAGACAGTGTTATGGCTAACTGGCAAGGTGAACTCACCAATCTGGATTCTGACTGGAGCAAGCGTAAACCCAATAGCTACGCAGATGCGCGTGTATTCCAGTTAGAGCAAAACAGCGTCAGCCAGTCCAAATCAAGTTACGCTCAGAGCCTGGCAACGTTTCTCGACAACGCCACGTTAGCCAGTGTGAATGCCCACATTACAGAGCTGTTATCTTTGCCGCCGAGCTTTTCTATCGGGATGAGCAAAAACGAAACGCGCGCGCAGTTTCCCGATGTATTCTCATCTCTAAATACGGCTTATTTCCAACCCGGAGAAAAACCATTGTCGATGGAAGCGAGAGCGGGTGGTTTCCTTCAGCCAGTTAAGGAAGGCAGCATTATCAGTGCTCGCAAAGAGGCGGGAGGGTTTGAGGTATATACACTCTCTAATGGCGTCGATGTATGGTTCCAAAAGGACGAAAAAGCGGGTGGGCGCGCTTACATTTACTTTGCAAGCCAAGGCGGTAAAGCGGCAGTAGATAAGCCGCTTTACCCAGCTTATGAGATAGCCACCATGGCAGCGGTAAGAAGCGGGCTCGGGTACTTTTCAGGTTCGAAGTTAGACAGTTACTTGCGTAGCAATAATACTTCTATTGTTCCGATGTTAGATACCACCAGTCACGGCGTAAAAGTCACCACACAAAAAGCACAGTTAGAAAGTGCATTGAATGCAATTTACAACCTGAGCACAGAAATTAAGGTCGATGAGCGCCAACTGACAGCGGTAAAGCAAGAATTTAAACAGCAGCGTCGCGCGTTTTTTGAATCACCAATGGGAAAGCTGGTTCAGGAAGCCAATCAAAATGCTTATCTGCCGGAAAGTCGCCATCGTATTTTGGATAGCGATGGTGTCGAGAGCGTTACCGCAGAACAGATACTTGCCGTACACAAGCGTTTATTTAAGTTCAATAACGGCTTCAAAATGGTGGTGGTTGCGGACATAGAACCAGAGCAACTTGAACCCCTGTTGACCAAGTTTGTTGCTTCTATCGAAATGACACCTGGTGAGCCTATTGATTACCACGTGGCTTTGAATCCGCAGGCATCTGGTCGCTCTGTTATGACGGATGGTCATGAGCCGTCTTCACTTTATTTACAGCGTTTGACCAACGCCAATGATGTTACCCAAAGCGCGAGGGACACTATGGTTGTCGACATCTTACAGCGCATCAGTGCCGGACGCGTAATGGCTCAATTACGTGAAGATCTGAGTTTGGATTACAGTCCGAGTATTTACCCGATGATACAGGATCGTGAGCAAGTCTCGGATTGGATCTTTGAATCGCAAGTCGACCCAAAAGATGTGTCGGTCATGGACAGTCAGTTAAATAAAATTTTTGATGACCTGGCGAAAGACATTACCCAGAAAGAGGTCGATATCGCAGCGAAACAATTGGTGGTCGCCATGCAGGGAGTGGAAGACAGACCTAGCCAGCGAGCATGGGCATATGGTCGTTATCTGGTGCATGACTATGGGCTGGATCTGTTGCTGAATGTGGAACAAACGGCTAAAAGCATCACTTTGGAAGAGGTTAAGTCGCGTGCGCGAGCAGTATTTGGACCGAAAGCAAAACGCACAACGATCATTCTTAATCCGATTAAGAAGTAGCACAATTGTCACTTAGCCCAAGTGAGAAGATGGACATTTTACTTGGGCTATTAAGTGGTTACTGGTGGTTTTTACTGAGCTGATATTCCTTCACCAAAGCAAGTTTTTCGCGGTAGGAGTCCATAAGTTCTTGCTTTGATTTCCCTTCATTTTGGTAGAACAGTGCACCTTGTTCGCGGAGGAAATCATAATGCTCGTTTACCATCTCAAGAACCGTATTAACGCGCTTTAGCGTCGTTGCAGTACAACTTTTCCCATCAATATCATCTTCGATATCCAAAACATGCGAGCGGAACATCTCAACAATGAATAAGTCCTCTAAGGTTTTTTCATTCTGAAGGGCGGTTTGGTATTTGGTCACTTGCGCTTCTTTGTGGTTTAAAACGGCTGAACTGGCGTGGTTAAGACGTAGCCACTTGCATTGCTCAAGTAAGACGCTAAGTGCTTCATGTTTAACGTTTTTGAACAGAGCTAATGATTCTTGATGAGAATAACCTTGCTGCACAAGCCAGCCCGAAAGGAATCGAGTTTCAAAGCGCTCACAAAACTGAAAGATAGGCGCATTAAGGCCGTCACTGTTGAGCTCCGTTAGCGGGTCGAAGGGGTACATGTAACCGAAATCGAACAGCCAGAGCTTATGGTCGTCATCTACGAGCAGATTGCCGCTGCACAAGTCCCACTCGAACAGGCCAATTTTTTCACACGCAGATAAGGTTGAGAATAGCTGGTAAAGCAATGAGGAAGATACATCGCTGATGGGTTTCCCTTCTATCCACTCAGAAAGAATGATGCCTAAGCGATAATCAGCGTACACCGTCGGCACGATGCATTCGAAGTCCACGGAGGTGTGCGTAGAATCTTTCTGCTTTTGCAAATCAGAACGACGCTGCACTTCATTCAGGAACGACAACTGTCCATTAAGATTTTGCACCTTGGCTTCAGGGCGCTTCTTTTTCAGAGTGTAGTCTTTTCCATCAAACTGAACCCGAAATACTTCAGCCGTTAATCCACTTTGAAAAGCTTCCACCACATAAGGAGAAGCCTCCGTCGTTCGAGCCAATTGTTCCGGAGATATCGGACAATCGTCAATATTGCCAACGATGAGATTTTCTCCGCTCTTTTCAAATTGCATCTGCTGCTTTTGACGTTTGTCCATGTGAATGCCCATCTTCCTATTGATTCTGATTATTTTATCAAGAGTGTCAGTTTGTAAATCCTCCTTACTTCATAAACTAAGAGGCTGAGTTTTAAGGCGCATATCGGGAACTGAAGTTTTGTGAGGATGATCTGTATGCGTGTGTCATACCTTTCTGACCAATTTGTCATACAGTTCTTAAACCATGATTAAAGGGGTAAGTGTTTGAAAATTAGCCTAGAGCTTATGCTAACTTAGCGATAAATGAGATTCACTTACAAAAAGATATTTATCTCTTTAAGGAAAACTTTATGAGTAAAGATAACCATTCTGCGGGGAAGTGCCCGGTGATGCATGGCGGTATGACATCTACGGGTTCTACTGTTATGGATTGGTGGCCGAATGCCCTAAACCTAGATATTCTTCATCAGCACGATAAAAAGACCAACCCTCTGGGTGAAAGTTTTAACTATCGTGAAGCATTGAAAACGCTGGATGTAGAAGCGCTGAAAAATGATCTAAAAGATCTGATGACAGATAGCCAAGAGTGGTGGCCAGCGGATTGGGGTCATTACGGTGGTTTGATGATCCGCATGGCGTGGCACTCAGCAGGCAGTTATCGTACTGCTGATGGTCGAGGCGGTGCATCTACCGGTAATCTGCGCTTTGCGCCACTAAACTCGTGGCCTGATAACGGTAACTTAGACAAAGCACGCCGCTTACTGTGGCCAATCAAGAAAAAATACGGCAATAAAATCAGCTGGGCTGACCTAATGATTCTGGCGGGTAACATGGCGTACGAATCAATGGGTCTTAAAACCTTTGGTTTTGCATTCGGTCGTGAAGATATCTGGCACCCAGAAAAAGATACCTACTGGGGTTCGGAGAAAGAGTGGTTAGCGCCTTCAGGTGTTGAGGGGAGTCGTTATTCTGGCGAGCGAGACCTAGAAAACCCTCTAGCAGCTGTAATGATGGGTTTGATTTACGTGAACCCAGAAGGTGTCGATGGCAATCCGGACCCGTTAAAAACGGCAGCTGATATGCGCGTGACCTTTGCTCGCATGGCGATGAATGATGAAGAGACGGTAGCACTAACTGCTGGTGGCCATACGGTCGGTAAAGCGCACGGTAATGGTGATGCTGCGGAATTGGGGCCAGAGCCAGAAGCTGCAGATATTGAAGAGCAAGGCCTTGGCTGGAACAACCATACATCGCGTGGCATCGGCCGTGATACGGTGACCAGCGGTATTGAGGGCGCGTGGACCACTCATCCTACACAATGGGATAACGGTTTCTTCAAAATGCTGCTTGAGCACGAATGGAAGCTGACAAAAAGCCCGGCAGGTGCTTGGCAATATGAACCAGTAGAAATTGCCGAAGAAGATAAACCAGTCGATGTTGAAGACTTCTCAATCCGTTACAACCCTATGATGACGGACGCCGACATGGCGCTTAAAGTCGATCCTGACTACCGTAAGATTTCAGAGCGTTTCTACCAAGACCCAGCTTATTTCAATGAAGTCTTCGCTCGTGCTTGGTTCAAACTGACTCACCGTGATTTAGGCCCTAAAGCTCGGTATGTTGGCCCTGATGTGCCGGCTGAAGACTTAATCTGGCAAGACCCAATTCCAGCGGGTAATACCGAATACGATATCGAAGCGGTTAAAGCGAAGATTGCCGCAACTGGCCTGAGTGTTTCTGATTTGGTTGCGACAGCTTGGGATAGCGCTCGCACATTCCGTCGTTCGGATCTTCGTGGTGGAGCAAATGGTGCGCGAATCCGCTTGGCCCCGCAAAATGCTTGGCAAGGTAACGAACCAGAACGTCTGGCGCGAGTGCTGGGAGAGTTAACGAAAGTGGCGGAAGAATTTGGTATCAGTGTTGCAGACGCGATTGTTCTTGCGGGTAACGTCGGTATTGAACAAGCGGTGAAAGCAGCAGGATTTGACTTTGACGTGCCATTTTACGCTGGCCGTGGTGATGCGACAGCAGAGCAAACTGACGCAGAGTCATTCGACGTTTTGGAGCCGCTGGCAGATGCTTTCCGTAACTGGCAGAAGACGCACTACACGGTTACTCCAGAAGAGATGATGCTAGACCGCGCACAACTACTTGGTTTAACCGCGTCAGAAATGACAGTCCTGATTGGTGGAATGCGTGTACTTGGTACAAACCATGGTGGTAGCAAGCATGGGGTATTCACTGACCGCGTTGGTGTATTAACGAATGACTTCTTCGTCAACCTAACTGATATGGCATACAGCTGGAAACCAACAGGCCGCAACTCTTATGAGATTTGTGATCGCAAAACGGGTGAAGTGAAGTTCACTGCAACTCGCGCGGATCTTGTGTTTGGTTCAAACTCTATCTTGCGCTCTTACGCTGAGGTGTATGCTCAGGACGATAACCAAGAGAAGTTTGTCAAAGACTTCATCGCTGTCTGGACGAAAGTGATGAATGCTGACAGGTTCGATTTGGTTTAACGAACTAATTCTGTCAAATACAGACTGATGAGTAATCAGTGTTCGTGTTTAAAAGCCAGCAGCATCGCTGCTGGCTTTTTTGCGAATCCATGCCAGACATTTTTTATTTGCATAACGTTGCTTGAATGAAAATTGTAACGGCAGATATGTATCGCTTTATCTTACCCAAATACACTTTTTGAATAATTGGTAACGTTCCCTTTTTATTCTAAGTTAAACCAATGTGAGTTCGTTGTTGTGTATGAAATTTGATCGATATTTAAATTACTAAAATTATTGTCATAAAAATGACAGTTTTTAGTTAATAAATCAGTTGTTTATGAAGGGGGCGTTAATGTATCTAAACAATTTTATTGTAACCGGATCCAAGTCAGTTTCATTAAGGGTTTGTTAGATACGCGTATTCATATATAAAGGCATTAGGATGTCTGGCTATTGTCAGAGTTTTATATCCTTAATCTTATTGATCTTGAATTGTCATTTTTCGTTGTTATGCTTTTTCGCGTGGTTAGCAAAGGCTTACCCACACTCAGTTCATCATCTCTTCTCTTGTAGGATGCATGACTGAAAAGGCAAAACCTCCGAAAGGGGGTGACGCAAAGTCTCCGATCTAACGGACATTTCCTATGATAGCGGGACCGCCAGTTTTGTATTTCGACTTATTAAATTCGTTCGATTTTTAGTATCAAACTCTTTGGTCTGATATTTACATTCACGGGTGCATTCAGCCATTTGTTGATTCTGTTTGTCTGTGAATGGCTAAGTTTTACCTAATTTCGGGAACGTTACCGAAATTAGTGTGATTTTTAGATGATTTCGAATGGGTTATGCCGTTGATAGTTTGTGACATTTCTGAGGGTTAACCACTTCTGGAAAATTGAATATTTTGAGAATTTTATTAACAGAGGTAAGTAAAATGCGTTCGACAAAAATGAAAACGGGAGTCCCTATTTTAGGGATTTTAATGGGAACAGCGGCAAGTCAGTTAGCTTTTGCAGCACAGCTTCAACCTGGTCCAGAGCCAACGTTACACACTCAAGAAGCTTACGCTCCTGAGAGTAATTTTACGGCTAAATGGACCCGTGCTGATGCTCGTCAGCTCAAGCGTATGTCTGATCCAATGGCTGGGTCACGTGAGAACTCTATGCCACAAGAGTACACGATGCCTAGCGTCCCTCAGGATTTTCCTGACATGTCTAATGAGCAGGTATGGGTATGGGATTCATGGCCACTGACTGATGCGGATGCCAACCAATATAGCGTGAACGGACAGGAGATTATTTTCTCTCTTGTTGCGGATAGAAGCCTAGGTTTTGATGAACGACACCAGTATGCGAAGATCGGCTACTTCTATCGTCCAGCGGGTATTCCAGCAGAGGAACGCCCAGAAAACGGTGGCTGGACTTATGGTGGCCTTGTTTTTGACGAAGGTGTCACCGGACAAATCTTTGAGGATCAGTCATACAGTCATCAGACACAATGGTCTGGCTCTGCCCGAATTTTCCCAGGTGGTGAAGTGAAACTTTTCTTTACCGATGTTGCGTTCTATCGTGACTCAAACGGCAATGACATCAAGCCATATGACCCACGCATTGCACTCAGTGTCGGTAAGATACACGCGAATAAAAATGGCGTAAAATTCACCGGATTCGATAAGGTGATTAATCTTCTGGAAGCTGACGGTACCTACTATCAGACGGCTGAACAAAACCCTTACTTTAACTTCCGTGACCCGTTTACGTTCGAAGATACTGCTCATCCAGGCGAAACCTTCATGGTCTTTGAAGGTAACTCAGCAATGGAAAGGGGCTCGGCGAAGTGTTCCGAGGAAGATCTAGGTTATCAGGATGGTGACCCGTACGCTGAAACAGTCAGAGATGTGAATGCATCGGGTGCGACATTCCAGATTGGTAACGTTGGTTTAGCGCGAGCGACGAATGATGACCTTACCGAGTGGGAGTTTTTACCACCGATCCTTTCGGCGAACTGTGTTACTGACCAGACCGAACGCCCTCAGATCTATCAAAAAGATGGTAAATACTACCTATTCACTATCAGCCACAGCACGACGTTTGCAAGTGGTATCACTGGTCCGGAAGGGGTGTATGGCTTTGTAGGTGATGGTATCCGTAGTGATTACCAACCACTGAACCAAGGTTCAGGTCTTGTACTTGGTAACCCAACCAACCTGAACTTCTACCCAGGAACGCCTTACGACCCAGACTACAACCAGCCAGCAGGTCACTTCCAGTCTTACTCACACTATGTGATGCCTGATGGGTTGATTCAATCCTTTATCGATACTATCGGCGTTAAAGAAAACTTCCGACGTGGTGGTACTTTGGCTCCAACAGTGAAAGTCCTGATTGATGGTGACACTACTGAAGTCGATTACTCTTACGGGACGAGTGGGCTAGGTGGCTGGGCAGATATCCCTGCAAATATAAACGTTAATCCAAGCGGTGTGATCCAGAAAACGCTTAAATAGAATTCCTGAAGTTGTACATGTCATAAATCAGAGGGGCGGGCATTCCGCCCCTCTATGATAATAAGAAGGATTATGCGCTTTAAACTTAACTCACTGACGGGCATGCCACTTGTCACTGTTGCCTGTGCTTCATTTGCATTGTTTACTGCCAGTCTCTCACTTTCTGGCGTTGAATTAGCGTCTGCCAGCTCGTCTCAATTTACTCGCCCTTCAGAATGGTCCCCTTATCGGCCAGCTATACATATTACTCCCAACAGACATTGGATGAATGATCCTCAGCGTCCTTTCTTTATCGATGGTGTCTGGCATTTCTACTATCTCTATAACGCTGATTACCCAAATGGGAATGGGACGGCGTGGTATCACATGACATCAAAAGACCTCGTCCATTGGCAGGAACATGGTGTAGCTATTCACAAATATAAAAATGGTCTTGGCGATATTCAAACGGGGAGCGTCGTCGTTGATACCAAAAATACAGCGGGCTTTGGTGCCGGAGCGATTATTGCTATTGCAACTCAGCAACATGACGGAGTACAGCGTCAGTCACTCTTTGTCTCAACCGATGGTGGCTATCACTTTAAAGAGTATGACGATAACCCAATTATGGATAATCCCGGGGCTGAACATTGGCGTGATCCCAAGGTCATTTGGGATGAGGAGAACAGTCAATGGGTAATGGCGCTTGCGGAAGGGCACAAAATTGGCTTCTATACCTCTTCAGACCTTAAACACTGGACATATCAATCCGATTTCCAGCGTGATGATCTTGGTCTTCTCGAGTGTCCTGATCTGTTTCAACTCTCGCTTGATGGTGATCCTAATAATATTCGCTGGGTGCTTGCATCCGGCGCGAATGGTTTCAGAACAGGAAAAACGACGGGCACGGCTTACTGGATTGGAAGCTGGGATGGAAAGCGCTTTATACCAGAAAGTGAAGAACCACAATGGCTGGACGCAGGAGCCGATTTTTATGCGATGGTGTCGTGGCAAGATTCCAATTTAGGTGCTGACCAGCGTCTTGAATCTCGCTACGCGATTGGCTGGCTTAACAATTGGGGTTATGCCAACGAGTTGCCCACTAAAGCATGGCATGGAGCCGCGAGTTCTATTGTTCGTCAAATAAAACTGCGTTCTGTAGATGGAAACCCTGTCCTTTTCTCCCAGCCGATTGAGGCAATAGCAGGGCTTGAAGGCGATCCTTATACTCGCTCGGCCGTTGAAGTATTAGAGTCATCGAACACAAGTTTCCCTAAGCCGATATCTGACGCTTACCGCCTTAAAATCGATCTTGACGCACACTCCGACGCCAGCGAGTTCCAGTTACAACTCAAAGGAAAGGACGGTCATTTTGCCATTGTAGGGTATGACTTCGAACACGAAACGGTGTTTATCAGACGCGATAGGGACGCAATAGCAAGCTCAATGCCTGATGTATATCGTGAGGAACGTAAAACGGTAGTTCGTGCCCAGAACGGTGTCGTAAAACTAGACATCATTGTCGATACGTTCTCCATCGAGGTCTTTGTTAACGATGGTGAGATGTCGCTGTCTAATCTGATATTTGGAACTCAGGACGCCAATGATCTTACGGCGGTATCTGTTGGAGGCACCACCGTACTCCGTAACCTAGAACTTACGCCACTGAAGGTTACTCCGATTCAGCGTTACTCTAGTGAGGGAGCGAAGAAATAAGAGTTTAATTTGGCAAGCTAAAAGGGCGTGATGGCTTGCCATAATTTGTTCATATTTGCCTCAGAGTCGCTAAACCGACTAACTAAAACATTCCGGCAATTAAGGCTAACGCAAAAATAACAGCCAGCATAACCAGAAAAAACTTCATCATTAATCCAAGATCATTACTACCACCACGTGGGGGTTTATTACAGCAGCTCATGGTTGGTCCTCTATTACTGAGAAATGTCGATCTGATGATAATGGTTACCCTTGGGGGAAGGTAAAGGGGAGCTCTCAGGTAAGTCTACCTTTAAGGAATTATTAGAGGGCTAGGAAAGTACTTTTCTGAGTCCGATTCTGCTGTGACCTTTGGCGTAATCCTCAGCTTAACCTAATCGTCTAGAGACTAATGAAAATCGACACTGATATCGCTCAGTAGACATTCCTGATGATGTGGCCCGCCGATAAACTCTGCCTGTCCCCGAATTTGGCTGCCGACCGTTAGCTCGTCGACGTTGTCAAAGGTGAAACAGTCTAAATGGGAGCCAGGCTCTGTAAAGCAAGGGCCAAACTGACGATCGACCTGCTCGATGAGTAAACGTACCCGATGCTTACCATTTTCATTCGGGCTAATTACCAGCACCTGACCGGTTAGGGTGGATTGATTGGGGGCTGCCGAAACTCCGCTCATAGTTGGCTCCGTAAAAAATAACAAGATGCACACCAGCAGTGTAGAAGGTGTGCATCGGCTTGTTAAGTACCCGTTCAATTCTACTTCTTCGCTCGGGTGGATTTTTTCTTCTCAGCGACCGGTTGTTCTTTCGGTTCGGGGATGGCGTCACTGGTCAACTCTGCATCCATGAAATCGTCAGGCATGGGTACATGCTCATCGAGCGAGTCGGAAAATGCCATTTCAACCATATCCGGTCGCGGAGCCACACTTAGGTCGCTTATTTCTTCGTGAAAGAAGTCTTCAGGACCTGGTGCGGGCACGTCGTCAAACGCAGCCGCTTCGTTGAACTCAGCAGAACCGTTGGGTGCCGGTGCACTCAGCTCATCGTGACTCTCTGCAACTTCTTCAACGCCTGTAGGGGGAGGACCGTCGTCTGTGACGAATGCCTGAGCCGATGTCTGAACATCAGGTTGTGACTCAGTAATATTGATATTAATAGTCTGTGCCATAGCAGCCCCCTAGAAATAAAGGATGGTGATTTGACTGGTACTGTCTTCAATGGTGCCGGATACAGTTTTACCGCTGCCTTTTGCGGCATTGAGCATCATAAACATATTAGTTGAGCTATCGGTATTGCTAGGCTTAATTTTCCGCCAGCCGATGGTATCGATATACCCCCAGACATTTTTTGAGTGTGGAGTCGAATAGGTACGAAGAATTTTTTTGTTGGAAAAGTTCATGAGTATTTCTCCTAATTCATGTATGCGGCATAAATTTTACTACCGTCGATTTGTACCGAGACGGGTCTATCGAAGGCTCGCGCGTTTACCAATAGATTGAATACATTACTGACGCCATCATTGCTGATACCATCTATTTTCCGCCAGCCGATTCCGGCGAGGTAGGCCCAGCAATTGTTCGTATGAACGGTGGCATACGTGCGTGAAACCGCGACGTTGTGCTTCCATTCTTTCGCCGCTGCACCGCCGACATTGACGTTAGCCGTGATATTGTTGCTCACGCGAGTAATATCGCTGACGGTTACCTTGGAGTCGGCACCGCTGTAGCTTTTGCTGTTGGGTGTCGAGGTATTGGAGAAGCGATTATTGCTGCCCGATGGATACGGGTCGTTACTGTCGCCTGAGTTAGCGTTGGTATTGAGATGGCGTTGCCCATCAGCTTGCTCAATATCGACCAGATAATGGCTTTCGTCGGTGTTGTTTGTTTTGTTTTCATCGACATGCTCGATGATCATCCCCTCTCCGGGTAAGTATTGATCGTAACCGCTTTTTTGACGGTTGCTGAGCAGGAAGTACTCCTTGCTGTTGACACTACCAATCGGAAGCTTGTAAACCTGTGCGTTGTCGCTGTAGGGGTTGAGGTTAATAGCCTGAGCACTGTTGAAGATCACCCCAGGTGTGACCCACCCAGCTTGTACCTTACACCAAGCGGTCGGGTGCGCTGGGGTATTACCGCCATTGTTCCAGCTGCCGCCCGCCATTAAATCCCAGCTACCAGTACCGCGACTTGAATAGTCGGTGTCGTATAGATCTGGCCATCCCATTAGCAGATGCCCTAATTCGTGCGACATGACGCCGACCCGGCCATTTTCTGGTGCCATAAAATAACGATCGACCACCACTCCATCTACGTTCTTGGGTGAGATGCTCCATTTATGTGACCATATGTCATCTTTATCACCAGATTGTTCGCCGCCGATGCCCGCACAAATGATCACCAAAGCTTCTACTTTGCCATTTCCGTTGTTGTCGTAGTTGGCGAAGTTGACATGAGGTGCAGCCAGATCAATCACATCCTCTGCCAGTTTTTGAGCGTTGCGAGGGTAGCTACCAAAGCCAAAATCGTTGTTGGTGTAATAACTTTTTGGCTGCGGCGCTCTATACCATCCGGCTGTTGGACCGCTGCCGGATACTTGGCCCTGTACATCTAACTTGTTGTAGGACACTTCGCGATAGTATTCACGCATACTGTTGCCACCGAGTGAAAACAGCAGGTTATTAAAGTGACTCTGTGGTTGCGTGGCGGTTTTATCTGAAAAGTCGACGAGCAACACCAGCGCCCGTCGCACTCCGGTTACCGGAGCCGACTCAAGAGTGTGGTTATGAGAGCGGGTTTTTGCCGGGCGTCCGGTGATAAGCGTATAAGTACGCATATCAAGCAAGTCGACCTGATCGACCTGGTCCAGTAGGCTACCGTGTAAGAAAGCATCCTTGGACTTGTCTATCTTGTTATGCAGATCCGGGTCCGGAGGCATAATACATAAGTCTCTACACATAATATAAATTCCTTTTGCCATTATATTACGTTCGATTTCTGGTTATCTTTTAACTGCTTGGCCAGAACGATAGCACGTGCTTACAAGGGCAAGCTCGTTACCAAATGAAGCAGCTGATTCAGCCTGAAATAAGAACATGTCTTGTAAGATTCACGTTACTACTCCAACTGTCCCTGCATTGGCAGAGATGTCTCAAACTCTTCTTATTTATACTTTACTCAACTACGTGCATAAAACTTTAGTCAAGACAATCGGCAAGTCAAATACAGCAAGGGCTACAGCCTAATTTGGCAAGACAGAAGAGGCGTTGAAAACAAGCTAAAATGAGCGGTTAAGAACGATAATATTGATTAAGTATGTAAATACTCACTAACAATGAGGCGACGTAAAAATAAAAGATATTTTTTAAGTAATTGCTAGTTGTTAAAATGAGAGTTTTTAAATGCACGAAGTTGCATATTGGTGAGTGTGTAGAGGTTTGTTTAACTTTTTGCGTGATTCCAGACTGCTCGCATCTAATATGAAAATAGTATCACTATCGTGATTAATTTTCTGTTTGCTCAGATTGTTATAATACGAAAAAATTTATCTGATTTTTTTGTTGAAAGCAGGTGATTATTCGAGTGTGTTTGGGGGAATGGATTCCTCAACTATACGCTATTTTCTAGCTAAGTAGAGGCAGTCCTGATTACACTGCCAGCGTCTAAGAATAGCGTTGTAAAAAGGTGGACCGATGCTCCACCTTGTTCCAATTAACCTGAAGATAGTAAAACGAACTTAATCTTGCGGGGCTTGTTTGGCATTGATCTCAGCATAAGTGTGCAGGAGCTCTGTCAGCGTCTTAACCCACACAAATACATCCGTCGGGGTGTTTTCAAGCAGCTTTTCTACTTGCTCACAATGGGTTTCAAGTGTGATGGCTTCTTCCAAACGGAATGAGATCGCATAGAAATGCCAAAGGATCAGGCGTGTCATTCTCTCGCTGTTTTGCTTCGCGTTCTCGGAGTCATAAAAAGCTTGTTGAACTTCACTCAGCGCAATAGCCGTCATACGCAGCATCGCATCGAGGCGGGCAGACAGCATGCGGTCTTCACTATCCACTTCTTCTTGATCAAAAGTAAACAGCTCATTCATCACGTCTTCTGGCACCATTTTGCTGATCATGCGAGCACTAAACTCTTCCAGCTCATGACGAGGCATGGTTACAAGGCAATCGAAGGTGTAATCACGAAGCATAAAATCACTCTAGTTTGGTAATAGGTTTCAGTCCTTGCATTCTAAGTGCTGAAATTTCGATTACCACTGTTTATTCTCGTTTAGGAGTGACTCTTATTGTGAGAAAAACAACGCAGAAGTGTACAAATTTAGAGCAAAGCGCACCATTAAAGTGCTTTTAGTAGCAATGAATTCGCTCTAGATAAGTCTTTTCTTTTACTCTGTTTTGATACTCGAGCGGGGTAACATTCACTAGCTTCTTAAACTCTCGAAGGAAGTGGGGTTGGTCGCTGAAACCTAAATCTGTCGCTAGGTTAGAAAACGTGAGATTGTTGCTGTGATTTATATCGTAAACGGCTGACTGGCAACGAATAGCGCGGCTAAAGCCTTTCGGTGTTAGTCCAATATCATTTTTAAACATACGCTGCAAAGTCCGGCAGGTATATCCTGAAAACCTCTCCAGTTCCTGAACTTGGATATTCCCTTTGTGCTGGCAAATTTTGGCTACGATTTGTCGGGTCACGTTCGTCGAATCTCGCGGGCTTTTCCTAGTGAGAAACTGACTTACTGCGTCAACTTGCTTCGAAAAATCTTTTGCTGCTAAGACGTAATCAATGAGTTCATTGGAGTGAGGCATAACATCTTGTAAACAATATTCTTTGTTCGTGAGTTCGCCTGCTGAGGCCTGTAAAAAATCGGGCTTAACTCCTGGGTTAAAGCGGACACCGAAATAGCGATGGCCCCGTTCAAATAGTACCGACGAAGCCTCTAATCTCGTACCGCAGACTAATGCGCCAGATGTGTCTGCATCGCAGTCAAAGACGATATCGATACACCCATCTGGAATGGCAGTCGTTGGGGATTCTGAACTTCCGGCTTTAAAGCTGTAGAAGTGAGACACTTCGGGGTTGCTGGTTGATAGACGCGTAAGAAACTGCTCTGAACTCAAAACAAACCAAGGCTGTTTTGAGTGAATCCCCGAAATATTGAACATCATTGATGAAGCCACCATTCACTTCTCCTCACTGCTCAGCGATAAGCCGCCAAAGTAAGCAAGTAAAGCAAGCAAGGTGCCATATTTTTCCGCGAAGCCCCGTGTTCCCCAATGTCGCAAAAATTCAATACGCCAAGAACATTGCTCAATAGTATCGAAAGCAATGGCTCAAGACGGAAACTGCCTGATTCACATATAACGGATTTCTTGAGCACATTGATGAATGCATGAAGCAGCAAACAAAAAACTATATGGATATAGGTGGCGTTATGTCAGACAGCACAAAAATTGATTTTATCTACCTTTCAGAGCAGGACATGATTAAAGCGGGTGTAACGGATATGCCTGCATGTGTCGACACAATGGAAGAGATGTTCTCACTGCTCCAAAAAGGTGACTACCGAATGGCAGGTGCGAACAATGATTCGCACGGCGCAATGGTGACATTTCCTGATGAGTCCCCTTTCCCGAACATGCCTAAACCCACGGCTGACCGACGTCTTATGGCGATGCCTGCATACCTGGGCGGTGATTTCCAGACTTGCGGCGTGAAGTGGTATGGCTCGAACATCGCCAACCGAGAGAAAGGCCTGCCGCGTTCAATCCTGATGTTCATCCTCAACGATATTGAAACCAGTGCTCCACTTGCCTATATGTCTGCAAACTTGCTTTCTGCGTATCGCACAGGCGCAGTACCCGGAGTGGGCGCGCGCCACCTTGCGAGAAAAGATGCCAAAGTGATTGGTTTGCTTGGCCCTGGTGTCATGGGCAAAACCACCGTCGCCGCCTTTATCGCAGCCTGCCCGCAGGTCGATACCATCAAAATTAAAGGTCGTGGCAAAAAGAGCCTGGACAGCTTTATGACTTGGCTCGCCGCTTCTTACCCTCAAATCACCAATGTTCAGATTGTCGATACCGTAGAAGAGGCGGTTCGAGATTCCGATCTGGTGACTTATTGCAACTCAGGAGAGACCGGTGATCCGTCTACTTATCCGGAAGTGAAACGCGAGTGGGTAAAACCGGGGGCATTTCTTGCGATGCCAGCCAGCTGTCGTCTCGATGAAGGGATGGAACAGTCTGATGTTCGCAAAGTAATGGATAACAAAGGGCTGTATGAGGCGTGGTTTGAAGAGGTACCCAAGCCGACTCACAACATCATCCCTCTGGTTGGAATGCGCTTTATGGACATGATCGACGCTGAAAAAATGTCTGCAAGTGAACTGGAAGATCTGGGTGAGATTGTCGCAGGTGTTACTCCGGGGCGCAAAAACGACGAAGAAATCATCGTGATGTCAGTGGGTGGCATGCCAGTCGAAGATGTGGCTTGGGCAACCAAAATTTACCGCAACGCTGTTGAGAAAGGCATTGGTGTTTCGCTGAATTTATGGGATGAGCCAGTACTTAGCTAAATCGAGTGGCATAACAGAACAAAGGAAATGTAGAGATGGCAAAAATAATCAAGGTAAAAACCGGCTCCCGATTCGAAGAGATTGCGAGTTACTCACGTGTCGTGACTGTCGATAACTGGATATTCGTCTCCAACACTGCGGGAAGAAATCCGGAAACCAACGAAATGCCAGACGATGTGTTCGAGCAAACTGATCAGGTGTTTCTCAACATTGAGCGGGCTCTTGCAGCTGTAGACGCGAGCTTGGGCGATGTCGTGACGTCAAAAGTGTTCATTCAAAATCCAGACGACGTCGGCGCTGTGATGGAACACATCGGCAGTAAGTTTAAAGGAATCGATCCTACGACCACGGTCACGTGTCCTCCTCTGGGCTCAAGTATTTACAAAGTTGAGTTGGAAGTGACGGCTTACCGAGGCGCTTCTAAGAGCGATACCGAACATCGGATTATCGGCTAACAAGGCAGATTCTTATCATTTTAACCTGAGCTTGGAACAAGCAAATCGCTGAGTTTTTGATGGTTCGAGTTCAGGTTACTAAAGGGATGTAGACATGATAAAAACACTCGAATTTGTAGAGACACTAAACGAGCTACCAGCATCGACCAGCGTCGTGATTATTGGTGGCGGCATTGTTGGTATTAATGCGGCACTGACATTAGCTGAGAGAAACATTCCAGTTGTTGTGATTGAAAAAGGCTTTGTTGGCGCGGAGCAATCTTCACGCAACCTGGGTTGGATACGTAAAACCAATCGTCATGCGGACGATGTTCCTTTGGCACTCGCTTCTGACCAGCTATGGGCGGGTATGTCAGAAAGAATCAACCGTGATGTGGATTACAAGCAAAGCGGCATTATGTTCCTGGCTGATAACGAAAAGCAGATGGGCGCTTATGAGTCGTGGCTTGAATCGGTTAAGTCGCTTTCTCTGGACTCCAAACTTTTGAGTGCTGAAGAAATCAAAGCGATGGTGCCAGGCGGTGAAGGCAAATGGCTGGGTGGAATCTATACCGCCTCGGACGGCAGAGCTGAACCTTCCATCGCCACCAGTGCGATGGCGAGAGCTGCGATTGAGAAAGGTGCGGTCATTATTCAGAACTGTGCGGTGCGCAATTTGTCTTTGTCAGGAGGGAAAGTCAGCGGCGTGGTGACTGAAAAGGGTGAGATTCGTTGTGAGCAAGTACTGCTGGCTGGTGGTGCGTGGTCTAAAGCTTTCTTGAGTCACCACGGTGTATCTTTGCCTTCGTTGCCTTTGATTTGTTCCGTGATGCGTTCCAAGCCGATGAACGGCCCGACGGACATCGCCGTTGCGGGACCAGATTTTTCATTTCGTAAACACTTGGATGGCGGCTTTGTCATCATGCAGCGCGGCGCGATAGAAGCACGCCTGACACTCGATCACTTCCTGATTGGACACCGTTATTTAGGGCAGCTGAAACAGCAACGCGATGCGCTGAGAATTTCGGTCGGGCGACATTTCATTGAAGATCTTAAAGCTTCGAAACGCTGGTCACGCAACAAATCTTCCATGTTCGAACAAATTCGCGTAATGAACCCGGATCATAACTCTGGATTAAACCAAGAAGCACTGAGAAATCTGCGCAAAGCATGGCCTGACTTTGAGCAAGCTGAAATTGCTGAAGAGTGGGGAGGGCTGATTGATATTACACCAGATTCCAAACCCGTTATCGACACACTGGACGCGATACCTGGGTTGACTATTGCTACCGGGTTTTCGGGTCATGGGTTTGGTACAGGGCCAGCCGCAGGGATGCTCGCGGCCGATCTGATAAGTGGCACGACACCACTTATTAATCCCGAGCCATACCGATTTGACCGATTGTAGTTGGTTATCTTGATTTAACGAATCTAAGGAATAGAAATATGAACGATGTAGTCAACACTAACAACATTCATATAGCTGAAGGATCAGCGACTAAGAATCAAAAGTTAAAGATTGGGCTTGGAACAATGATGGCGATTTGTATCGGCCTGGTTATTGTTCAGGGTGCCATGATTTCGGCGACTCAGGGCATTGGCCTCGGTGGTATGGCGTTTGTTGCCGCTATGTTCGCCGCCTTTATCCTCGCCCAGTTTAATGCGATGAGCTTTGCGGAACTGTCTTTGATGTTTCCGCAGGAGGGGTCGCTTGCGACCTACACACAAAAAGCCATCGGCCACTTTCCTGCTATTGTCGCGGTATTTGCTGGCTATGTCGTGGTGTCCGTGCTGGCACTGCCGGTTGAGTTGTTCTTAGTCGACGCCATGCTAAGTGAGCTATTGCCCGGTATGCTACCTGAAAAAGTGGTGCCTTTAGGTATCCTTGTTTTGCTCAGTGTTACAAACATGGTTGGCGCGGATGTCTTTGCTCGAGTTCAAAACCTGCTGGCATTTATTCTGGTCGCAGCGCTTATTCTTGTCGGATTGTGTGCGATCACCGGATTAAGTGAACCGCATCCCGAGTTATCAGGCACAACGGTGGATTGGAGCTTTGGTGGTGTCATTGATGGTAGTTTTGTCGGCTTGATTGCACTCGCAATGTGGCTGATGGTCGGCGTCGAGTTTATTTGCCCGATGATCAAAGAGGTGAAAAATCCTGTTAAGAATATCCCCCGTTCTATGCACCTTTCTTTGTTGTTGATCTTCCTAATATTTCTCGCTTTTGCCTACGGAGCCAGCCTTTATCTCAACGTGGATACGTTAGTGAGCTCACCAATCCCATATCTTGATTACATCAATGCTGTCTTCGGGCAAGCTGGTTTAGTGATTGCAACAGTGATGGCGCTGGCCGCAACCTGCAGCACGGTAAATACTATTTTAGCCTCTATCCCTAGAATGCTGCACGGAATGGCGATGCAAGATCAGGCATTCCCGCAGTTTAAAGCGCTTAATCGCTTTGATGTGCCTTGGGTAGGCATCGTAGTGATGGCTGGTTGTACCTCTATTCCGTTTTTGTTTCTCGATATCGACTCACTGATTGTGTTGGTGATTGCGGCAACCACAAGCTGGTTACTGGCTTACATGGTGGCTCATATCAATGTCATCGTATTGCGTAAACGTATGCCAGAACACAAGCGTCCGTACAAAACGCCTTTCTACCCGCTGCCGCAGATCTTAGGGATTATCGGGATGGGTTATGTCGCGCTGAATAACTCACCTTCACCGGAGATGACATCGCTGGTTTACACCATTACTGGAGGCATTTTGGCTTTAGTGATAGCGATAAGTGCTGTTTGGGTGAAGTTTTACATGAAACGTAAATTGTTTGAACCAGACATGAAATAGCGAAACCTAGCGTTTAAACGTTAAGTGTATAAAAGTGAATTAAGAATAGAAGGACGCAAGTAATGCGTCCTTTTGGTTATTTAAAGACACTTTTACAAATTACGTAGAAATTTCATCTGAACTATATTTTATGAGACCAAACAACAATGATGATGGCTGACTAACCGACTGAGATTAGCTTTTCATCAACATAATTAAAAACATCAATCTTATTAAAACCATTAATGGATTAATTTCTCAGGAAAAGAAAAGGATTGTTAATTTTCATCAGATATAACGTATAAAACTCACTGTTAAAATACATACGGATGAATAATAATCTTCGATTTATCGGTTTTGTAAGAACTATCTGAAAAACATGTAGTTACAAGTATGGAATTTATGATTACAAAAATGAGGCGTTCTCTTTCTATAGAGAGGTAATTTGTTAATTTAGTTTGATTTTTGAGCGAAATGGTATGCTTTTATGCGCCTCGTGAATTAATGATGTTGAAATTAATTAGCAAGTGTAATGTGACTGGATTCTATAAATGTCATTTATGACAGAGATAAATTTGAGTTGTTAATTAAAAAACAGCATTCATATAAAATGTAATTTCATTCTTATTACTAGTTGTTCCTTGTTTTAATTAAATTACACATTATTAACTCAGTTAATTGATTATTTTATTTCGATAACTATCGATTTTAATTTTATATCGAATAATTGAATAAAGGCAGAAAAATATATGAAACTAAAAGTAGCAACGCTAGCAATTATTGTGGCTGGGGGGATTTCGGCTGCAAATGCAGCGGACTTAGATCAAAATATCGATAAATCTGGATTTTGGCTGGGTGCAGCAGCTGGTATGGGTCTATCTGATACTGATGCTGGAGAAAGCGAAGTACTGAGCCCTAAACTTGAAATGGGTTACGATTTCGGCAAGCATTTTGGTCTTTACGGCAGGTACGATTACATGCATAACCTAAGCGATGCAGAACTGCACCTTGGCACATTAGGCGTGAAAGGAAATCTGTACTTCACTGACAACTTGTCGATGTTCGGTAAGCTTGGTGCAACGTACATCTTTGCTGATGGTAGCGAACTAAAAACTGACAGCTTTAGTGGTACTGCAGGTGTGGGTCTTGAATACCAACTGACTAATGCTGTAACGACAAAAATCGGTTACGACTACTACAACAATCTTGAAGCGAAAAATGGCCACGATTTAGATCTTAGTCAAGTGTACTGGGGCATGACGTACAAATTCGGCCAACCTGAAACGCCTCTAGTCGTTGAAGAGCAAGTTGAAGTGCCAGTAGAAGTCGTAAAAGAAGTGACGCAGACTTCTCGCTCTACTTACACACTGCCTTACCAAGTGGGCCAGGTTGATGTAAATGACTACGGTCGTTACAACCTTGATGAAGTGATCACGACAATGCGCAGCAACCCTGAGTTGACTGCTGAAATCGTAGGCCGTACGGATGCGACTGGTTCTGCTGCTACCAATGAACGTGTTTCAACGCAGCGTGCAGAGCATGTTGCCCAATACATGATCGATCAAGGTATTGACGCTGAACGCATCCACACTTCTGGTGTTGCAAATCAACAGCCTTTAACGAATGGTAGTAACGCACAACTTGAGCGTTCTGTTCAGATCACGTTGAACTAAAACAAATTCCTACAGCTCTAAGAGGCGAGTCGTGTACTCGCCTCTTTGTTATACAGGAAAGAGTAATCCGTCTTTTTTTGGGACGGTTTATACGTTCTGGGACTGGGAGTTTTGTAAATTGATCCACTGTGTGGTCGGAGTCTTCCTGTAATAAAAAACTACCTTCGTCTGAAGGTAGTTTTCTAGAGACTCAAAAGCAGCCTTATTGCTTTACTTGAACTGCAATGATGTCTCGCTTTCTTTACCGTCGTTTTTGGCTGACAACAACGTTGATACAACAATCACGAGTGTGGACATCAGGAATCCTGGCACGACACCAAAGATATCAAAAATACCTCCGTCCAAAATTTCCCAAACTAATGCAATGGCTGCACCTGTTATCATTCCGAAAATAGCGGCCGCTTTGGTCATCGCTGGCCAGAACAAGCTCAGTAAGATGACAGGACCAAAGGCTGCACCAAATCCACCCCAAGCGAAGGCAACCATGCTTAATAGTGTTTGATCCGCTTTGTTGAATGCCAGCGCAAGGCCAATTAGTGCGACGGCAATGACACCAAGGCGTGCAACCAGTAACACTTCTTTGTCAGATGCATTTTTGCGCAAATAGGTTTTGTATAAGTCTTCAGAGATAGTGGTTGAACACACAAGCAGCTGCGAGTCTATGGTGCTCATAATTGCTGCCAGCACACCCGCAATAATCAGTCCAGCAACCAGTGGATGATAAAATGCCTGTGCCAATGCAATAAATACCGTTTCAGCATTATCAAGCTTTGGCTCAAAATAGTATGACCCGAGCACGCCAACAACGACTGCAGACATCATGGTTATGGTTGACCAGACCATGGCAATTCGGCGAGAAACTTTCACGTCTTCTACGCTGCGTACGCTCATAAAACGGACGAGCACGTGAGGTTGACCTAAGTAACCAATACACCAGCCACTGAGAGATAGAAGACCCAAGAACCAGCCATTAGATGGTTTTAAGCTTTCCAGTGAAATCTCACTCATGATTTGGCTGTAGCTTACGCCTTGCTCTGGTGCACTAAACAGGAAGAACAAACTTAAAGCGGTAATGAACAGCGATAGCGCCATCATTAACCCTTGGAAAAAGTCCGTCCAGCATACCGCAAGGTAACCTCCCATGAAGGTGTAAGAGACGATAACAATTGAGCCAATAATTAGGGCTGATTCGTAACTTAAGCCGAACGTACTTTCAAAGAGAACCGCTCCGCCACTGAGTCCTGCTGCTACGTAAAGGGTAAAAAATAGCAAAGTGACGAGCGAGGACGTAAGTTGAAGAACATTGGTATTGTCTTTAAAGCGGTAGTGTAAATATTCTGGAATCGTCTGAGCATCGTTTAGTCTTTCCGTCTCTAAACGCAGCCTAGGTGCGATCAGCTTCCAGTTGAGATAAACACCCATCAGGGTAAATACAATAATCCATACGGATCCGAGGCCGCCGGCATAAAGCGCCCCCGGTAAACCCATCAACGCCCAACCACTCAGATCAGAAGCCCCTGAGCTTAATGCCGCAACACTTGGTGGTAGATTACGAGAACCTAATATGTAATCGGATACCGTATTCGTTTTTCTGTAGAAGTAGTACCCAATGGCCAGCATTCCCAGTAAATAGAGAATGAAGGCTGTATATAGATAACCCATAGACATTCCTCCCTGAATGTAGTTGTTTGTTATTTAAGGGGCGCTGAGATTAGTAGCTTGATGAGCCATCTCCAGAAAGATTGTGTCTTTCTGTGCCTTTTAGTGGTGGGTTAAACACAGAGACTAGAATCATGTCGTTTTTCTCTGAAGCTCGCAGGTAGTGCTTATCATGCTTATCCAAAACATAAATATCGCCTTGAGAGATTTTGTAGACATTGCCTTCCATGTCTTCAACTTCGCCATCGCCAGCAATGCAGTAACATGCTTCTAGATGGTTTTTGTATTCAAGGATTGACTCTGAACCTTGTGCAACAACGGTGTGGCATACGGTAAATCCCATGCCATCTTGCTCAGTAAGCAGTCGGTGGCTCGTACCGTTACCCCAATCAACAAAGTAATCACTCGTCGCTACGTCTTTTAAACTTCTTACAAACATGTGTTTTCCTTATGAAATTAATTCACCAATCCTGTTGGCTTTGGCTAGTTTTTACTACGAAAACAATGCTATCACTTGAGTTTTTTGTAAACAAATGATGAAATCTAGATTAAATGATGAGAAAAAGTTGACTATTGATGAGTATAAATAAAGGGTTTTTAGTACCTCCTCTTAATGCTCTAAAAGCATTTAATTGTGCAGCAAAATATGAGAATTTTTCTAAAGCCGCCGAGGAGTTACACGTCACGAGTACGGCTATCAGCCATCAGATATCAAACCTCGAAGAGTGGTTTGGAGTTGAGTTATTCAAGAAAAAGGGCAGGAGCGTGATGCTGACCCAAACCGGACATGAGCTTAAGCATAGAACCGGGCGTGTTTTTGATGAGCTTGCGGATATAGCGACGGATTTTAAAGTCAGAGGCAGGAAAAGTTCGTTAGTCGTCGGGTGTATTCCTTCGATTGCAACTCGGTGGCTGGTTCCAAATCTGAAAAGTTTTACCAAGCTCTACCCAGAAGTTGAAGTGCAGGTTCTATACGTGGATATGCGGGATCAACTGGCGGGAAGTACCTATGATGTACTCATCACCTACATCGAGCAGGAATCGGATGATGTGATTGAAATTCCATTCATCTCAAGGAACACCTACGCAGTCTGTAGCCCGAAGTTTTTGGAAGAATATGGCCCGTTTGATGAACCCAAAGACTTACTCCGTTCCGAGGTGATTCACGATGAAAACAAAGATGGTTGGACAGAGTGGTTCAAATTGGCGGGAGTCGATGTGGAGGGAGGGCTTCCAGGTAACACTTATGCCGATTTTAACTTACTCGTGATTTCCGCTATCGCAGGCCATGGCGTCGCACTTTGCCCTATTGATGCCTTCCGGGAAGAAATCAAAAGAGGCGATTTAGTTACTCTTTTTGATATCGCGAGTAATACCGATAAGTTTTACAACATCTGCAAAAGGAAAGATGCATCCAAAGACGTGATGTCTTTTGTCGAGTGGTTTGTCGATGTGTGTAAGTAAAATGCGCTAGGGTGATATCGGAGCGTTTAGATGTTGCTTGTGGCGAAGGATTAATTTGCTGTTTTATCAAAGAAAAAAGCTCCCAGAGTTGGGAGCTTTTGTGTTCTATCTCTATTTGCTTTTAATTAACCAAACAGACGTTCGCTGCGCTCATCACGCTCGTTAATCACAATCGTTTGAGCACGTTTGAAGAAATTAAAATCCGTTGCTGTTGCGCTGGTGTAAGCGCCCATCATACGGCCAATGATCAAGTCGCCGTTTTCTAGTTTTGGTAGCATTACGTTTTCTGCGATCACATCAATGCTGTCGCAAGTTGGGCCAGACAACACACTTGGTAAGTACTCGCCTTCGTGCTTCAACGTCACCAATGGGTATTGCGCGTCATCAAACATCAAACCGCTGAATGAGCCGTAGATACCATCATCCAGGTAGTACCACATTTGGCCGTCACGCTCTGCTTGACCCATTACTGATGCCACGCTGGTAACTGACTCAGCAACAATAAAGCGACCTGGTTCTGCAATGACCTGTACTGTTTCTGGCAACTCGTTTAACGCTTCGTTAATCGGTACGCAGAATTCATCAATTGGCATCACTTTTTCTGAGTAAGAAACCGGGAAGCCACCACCAATATCCAGTGTGCTCAATGCAGGTAAACCGCGAGCCACAACTAAGTCCATCACTTGCTTACAAGTACGGATTGCATCAACGTATTTCTGTGGGTTCATCGTTTGTGAACCAACATGGAACGACAGTCCCTTAATACGAATATTCCACTCTTTCGCCGTTTCGATGATGTTGAGTGCCTGTTCTGGCGTACAACCGAATTTTTTCGATAAGTCGGCAAACACGTCTGAGTTACGGAAGCTCAAACGCACAAGTAGTTCTACTTTGTGGCTGTACGCTTTGAACTTTTCTAGCTCGTTCAGGTTATCAACAACAAACACATTGCAGCCATACGCTAATGCATCACGAATATCACGGTCACGTTTAATAGGGTGAGTATGAATCGTACGATCTGCAGGCACACCTTGCTGTTTTACCAGGTCAACTTCACCTGATGTTGCCAAATCGAAACTTGCACCTTCTTCCAATAGGGTTTTAACCACCGTTGGATGAGGCAATGGCTTCAATGCAAAGTGCAGAGTAACATTCGGTAATGCTTGGCTTAGTGCTCTGTAATTTTTACGAATCATATCGCAGTCGAGCATTAACAATGGCGCGCCAAATTGTTCAACAGATGTTTGAATAAGATCGACCGTCTCCGCTGGTAAAGCCGGAGAAGAAAAAGATTGAAAACCGAGTACAGACGCAGAATGAGCCATCGCAAACCTCCAAAGTTAAGTAGACACTTTTCATGTGCATTGTGATGAAAAGTGGAGCGTCAATAAGAGCGGGATTACCGCCGTCAAAGAAACTCTTGGATAGTTGCTCTATCGCCTTGCCACAAAACTGCTGTGATGTACTCGGATTGGCTATCATCAAGAAGCAGCGCGATATTAAGGTCATAAGTTTTCACGCGCAATAAAAAATACAGCAAATAAAGAACAAGTTTTTTATCGTCAGGATAACATTTATTAATTAATGTTTACTCTATGATTTCTAAGAATTTATCTAGTATTTGGTTGTGTTTTAACCCGCTTCTGGTCACCAAGGATATGTCTGAACTGAAGTGAAACGTATCGGTAAATAGAGGACGCATTTGGCCTTTATTACACCAATAATCGGCGTAATGCTGCGGTAGAAACCCGATGTAAGTCCCTGTCAATATAAGGAAAGCGATACCTTCGTGATCGGACGCCGTCGCCGAGCATTTTAGCTTTTGATACAGATCGGTGACTTCGGGAGACATTCGGTGTCTTGTGATGACCGAATTGGTCTGTTTAAGGCGCTCTATATTCTGATCACTTTCCATAAACAATGGGTGCTCATTGCTGCAGTAGAGGAAGTAATTTTCGTTGTACAAAGTGCGGTAATCAAAGTTGTTACTTTTGTTATTGGCAGGGAATGCGCCGACATGAAACCGTCCGTCGATCAGGCCTTTTTCGATATCTGCTGGTGTCGACATCGTGATGTTGATATTAATCTTTTCACTCATCTTCCGAATATGCTTTAGCGCGCGGGTTATCTTCATGTGTGGTTGAGTAACTAAATTATTGACTAGCGCGATATTGAGCTCGCCACGCAGCTCATTATTGATTTGGTTTACGTCATTGCGAAACTGCTCAATCGAAGCAAGCAGAATATCGGCGGATTCTAATACTGCTTCGCCTTCGTCAGTCAGGGTAATACCACCTCGCCCTCGATGACAAAGCTTCATATTTAGCCGTTTTTCAAGATCACTCATTTGTAACGATATGGCTGATTTTGTAATGCCAAGAACGGGCTCAGCAGCGGTATAACTGCCGCACTCGACAACGGTTTTAAACAGGCGGATCAGTTTGATATCAAAGTCGGTGATCTGATTAATGATGCTTCGGTTTTTATTGTTGAGCTTTTTCATAACTAACGTAAAGTAAATTTATAATCTACTTAACATACTCATGTGCTAAAAATAAATAAAGGGTCTGTTGACCTTTCGAGCTGATTTTTGCAGCAGTTTGTGGGTTCTTTATACAAGGCAGAGGCTTTGAAATGTAGTTGACCTACCTGATAAGCCGATAACACAGTAGAAAGGACCCACAAACGCTGCCCGAAGGGTTCGGCTAAAAGCGTTTTACTCTTTGTTGAGAGGTGTTTGCTTAGAATGACTAGGCTACAAACCTCTCGCCGCGATTAAAACGCTTTTATCTCGAACAAAAATTAACCGCGAAAGGTCAACAGACCCTGGTCACTACAAGGATGATATAGCGATGAGTAACTACAAATTTGCACAAGATGGAATCGATACAGATCTTTCTGCTCATTGGATGGTATTTACTTCCAATCGCAGCTTTCACCAAAATCCCCGCATCATCACTCAAGCTCAAGGCGCTTGGCTCAAAGATGCCAATGGTCGTGATATCTATGACTCATTGTCTGGGCTCTGGACATGTGGTGCCGGGCATGGTCGCCAAGAGATTCAAAAAGCGGTAGCAGAGCAGTTAGGGACTCTCGATTACTCACCTGCGTTTCAATTTGGTCACGAACTCTCCTTTAAACTGGCAGATAAAATCGTCGAGAAGATGCCACAAGGGCTCGATCATGTGCTGTTTACTGGCTCTGGTTCGGAATGTGCTGACACCTCACTTAAGTTGGCAAGAGCTTATTGGCGTGTCAAAGGCAAAGCGTCGAAAACTAAGCTGATTGGTCGCGCCCGTGGCTACCATGGCGTTAACGTTGGCGGCACCAGTCTGGGTGGCATTGGCGGCAATAGAAAGACATTCGGTCAGCTGTTTGATGCCGACCATATTCCTCACACCCTGCAACCTGATTTAGCCTTTACAAAAGGTTGCGCAGAAACGGGTGGTGTGGAACTTGCGAATGAGTTTTTGAAGCTCATTGAACTTCATGACGCATCCAATATTGCCGCAATTATTGTAGAGCCAATGTCGGGCTCTGCGGGCGTGATTGTGCCGCCGAAAGGTTACCTACAGCGTCTGCGCGAAATCTGTGACCAGCACGACATCTTGCTGATCTTCGATGAAGTCATTACGGCATACGGACGTATGGGATGCTGGACTGGTGCTGAGTATTTTGGCGTGACGCCAGATATTATGAACACCGCGAAGCAGCTTACCAATGGTGCAATCCCAATGGGCGCAGTGATTACGTCTCATGAAATCTATCAGGCATTTATGGAGCAGGATTTACCTCCTCATATGATCGAGTTTGCTCACGGCTATACTTATTCCGCTCATCCCGTCGCGTGTGCCGCAGGGTTGGCAACATTAGACCTGTTGGAAAAAGACGCGTTAATCCAACAGTCGAGCGAGCTGGCACCGATTTTTGAAAATAAACTGCATGCGATAAAAGGTGCAAACCACGTTCTTGACATCAGAAATTGCGGCTTAGCCGGAGCGATTCAGATCGCACCGAGAGACAATGATCAAACGATTAGGCCGTTCGAATGTACATTAGACCTGTGGGAAAAAGGATTCTATGTGCGCTCTGGTGGCGACACGATTCAATTCGGTCCAAATTTTAATGCCAAAGCTGAAGATCTAGAGCGCTTATTCGACGCGGTTTACGAGACATTGAATCAACTAAATTAAAAAAATTAAGGAAGGAAGTCAGATCATGGAAGTTATTTCGCACTTTATTGACGGAGACAAGTTCTCACACTCAGGTTCGACGATTGATGTTTACAACCCGGCGACAGGTGAGCCGATTCGCCAAGTAGAAATGGGTACGTCTGAAACTGTGATTCAGGCAATAGAATCGGCGAAACGTGCCTATCCAGCCTGGAGCAAAACACCGCCGCTAAAACGAGCGCGTATCATGTTTGCGTTCAAGGATCTTTTGGAAGCGAATCAAGATCAGATTGCGCGTTTGATCAGTGAAGAGCATGGTAAAACGATAGAAGATTCTCTCGGCGAACTGCAGCGTGGTATCGAGAATGTGGAATACGCTTGTGGTGCACCAGAGTTATTAAAAGGCGAATACACCCGAGGAACCGGACCGGGCATTAACGCGTGGAGTGATCACAAACCTGTCGGCATCGTCGCTGGTATTACACCATTTAACTTCCCTGCAATGGTGCCGCTTTGGATGTATCCACTTGCGGTTGTTTGCGGTAACTGTTTTATCCTCAAGCCGTCAGAGAAGGTACCGGCTTCAACGTTATTTATTGTTGAGTTATTGCATAAGGCAGGGTTGCCAAATGGCGTATTAAGCGTGGTAAATGGCGGCAAAGAGGTTGTTGACGCGTTGATCGAAGCTCCGGAAGTGAAAGCGATGAGCTTCGTGGGTTCGACGCCTGTCGCGGAATATATTTATTCGGAAGGCACTAAGCGCGGTAAACGAGTACAGGCACTTGGTGGCGCGAAGAACCATGCGATCATCATGCCGGATGCTGAAGTTTCGAGCACCATCAACTCACTGATGGGTGCGGCATTTGGTTCTTGTGGTGAACGCTGTATGGCGATTTCAGTTGCGGTGTGTGTGGGTGATGAAGTCGCAGATAACTTGGTGAAAGAATTGACCCCGCTTATCCAAGAATTGCGAGTCGGAGCCTTTACTCAGAACTCGGTGGACATGGGACCAGTGATTGCGAAAGAGCATTTAGAGAAGATTTCCGGTTATATTGAAAGCGGTGTTGAGGCCGGTGCGGAATTAGTTGTGGATGGCCGTGGTCTTTCGGTTCCTGATTTCTCTGCTGGCTACTTTATCGGTGGCAGCTTGTTCGATAGAGTGACACCAGAAATGAAGATTTACACCGACGAAATCTTTGGCCCTGTGTTGTGTGTGGTCCGTGTTAAGTCCCTTGAAGAGGGGATTGAGCTTATTAACCAGCATGAGTTTGGTAACGGGACTTGCATCTTTACACGCGATGGTGAAACGGCTGAGATATTCTGTGATGAAGTGGAAGCTGGCATGGTTGGTGTCAATGTACCGCTTCCTGTCCCGGTGGCTTACCATAGCTTTGGTGGCTGGAAACGTTCGTTGTTTGGCGATCTCCACGCGTATGGCCCTGACGGCGTGCGCTTCTACACTCGCCGTAAATCCATTACTCAGAAATGGCCAAAGCCGCAAACCAACGAAGCGGCGCAATTTGCATTTCCAAGTAACAAGTAATAAATAGCGTTAATTTTCTTGGTTATTTACCTATCCCCTGGCTTTTTAGTTCGGGGATAGGTGATAAGCAGGCTAGATCGGTTCACCCGCTTCATCTTCTTCGACGATGTCCGTTTCAAGGCTGGCTTCCGTTAGCCAACGCTGCATGGTGTCGCTATTCAGGACTTTCTGCTGATATTGCGTAGCCTTTTCTGATAGCTTGATGCCGTAAGTAAGCGTGCGCAGTACCACAGGTGCATACATCGCGTCCGCAATCGACCATTCTCCAAATAGCCAACCATCAGGGTATTGTTCCATTTGCAGTGACCAGATTTGATCAATACGCTCGATGTCTTTAAGCGCGTCTTTGCTCAAAGCTACCGATCTCTTAGCACGGCAGTTCATTGGCATCTCGTTACGTAGTGCCATAAATCCTGAATGCATTTCAGCTGATATAGCTCTTGCTTTGGCTCGCTCAGTAAGAGATTGTGGCCACGCCTTATCGTCTAAGAAAGCTTCGTTTACGTACTCGAGAATCGCCAGCGAGTCCCACACGGTAACATCATTGCAAACCAAAGTAGGCACCTTGGCGGTTGGTGTAATGTCCTCCAGTGTGTTGTAAAATTCGTCCGTAAACAGTTTGATTTTCTCGATCTCAACGTCGATGTCGTATTGCATGAAGATAAGCCATGCTCTGAGAGACCAGCTCGAGTAGTTTTGATTGCCGATATAAAGTTTCATCCATGTTTCCTTATTTCTGAGTGATGGTTTGGAACATTTACGGTAATAGATTGTTTTATCGAAAACTAACGGATAGTTTTGATGGGACACATTAATAAAACCGATAGATAAGCTTAGTATGGATATTGATGCTTTAAGAAGCCTTCTGGCATTTGCAGAAACAGGCAGTTTTACGCGAGCAGCGAAGCAGATTAATCGAACCCAGTCGGCATTCAGTGCTCAGATGCGTAAATTGGAAGATGAACTGAATATTCGCCTGTTTGAAAAAGAAGGACGTAATCTGGTGCTCAGCGAAGCTGGCCTTGCGTTACGAGCTCATGCTGAGCAACTGGTCGCTTTACACAACAAAGCGGTGACACAGGTACGCCGTTATCACGATAAGCTGCCACTAAGGTTAGGCTGTCCGGAAGACTACAACGATGCCATTTTGCCGAAAGTCATCGCGATTCTAAAAAAGGCGGAACCAACCTGTTCTATTCAAGTGTTTAGTCAACCCAGCGTCACACTGAGAGAATGGCTGGATGAAGGCAAATTAGACGCCGCTATACTCACGCGCTCCGCTGGAAGTGAAGAAGGGCATTGGCTTGCTCACGATAAAGGGGTGTGGATTGCCAGTCAGGATTACCAAACGGATAAGACTAAGCCTTTACCATTGGCACTTTTCCAGCCGGATTGTAAATACCACGCTGCTGCAATCGATGGTCTAACTAAAAGAGGTATCTCTTACCAGCTGTTAGCGTGTTGTAATACCGCGTCAGCGCAAAGGGCAATAGTTCGAGAGGGGCTGGCTATTGGTGCAATGGGACGGTTAAGTGTAACAAACGATCTACAGATTCTAGATGATATGCCACCGTTGCCTGCGGTCGACATTGTGTTAGTTTCTGGAGTAACGCCGCACCCACTGCTCAGCTCGTTCGACCTGACTATCGCTGACTTTTCTTTGATTGAGTAAAGAACTTTGGTTGTAGAAAGGACGCTATTTGATGTTTAGATAAGCATTAACGCTTGCGATATAAGGCTGCGTTAATGCTTTTTCTCATTTAGTGACCAAGCTTCAACATGACCACGCCAGACAAAATCAGCATGATGCCGATGTAGCGAACCATGGAAGTCGGGTCTCCGTAGAAATAAACGCCGACAAGAAATGTTCCGGCTGCGCCAATGCCTGTCCAAACTGCGTATGCGGTACCCATCGGGATCGCTCGCTGCGCTGCAAATAGCAACGCGCCGCTTATCGCCATGAATACCACTGCCATTGTTATCCCTAACACCTTGTGCCCAGACTGAGCAACTTTCAATCCAACCGGCCATCCAATTTCCGTAAGACCAGCTAAAACTAAATATAACCAGCTCATAATTTCCACCTAATTAGATAAAGGAAAAACATTTGCAGGCTATGGTATCGATTATTATGATGGATAAAAGTTAATAACTATCGAATTTTTTCATATGTTGAGTTTGGAACAAGTTAGGATGTTGGTACTCTCTGCGGAGCTAGGGTCATTTTCTGCCTGTGCAAGGAAAATGGGCAAGGTTCAATCTGCGGTTAGTCATGGTATCAGTACCTTAGAGATTGATTTAGGCATCGAATTGTTTGATCGTTCGGCCAGAAGCCCCAAGTTAACCCCCGCTGGTGAACGTTTGATACGCAGTGCGAAAAACTTGTTGGCGCAGGCAGACGAATTCGAAAAAATTGCTCAATCCATTGAACGATCGGAAGAAAGCCAGTTGACGATAGCCATTGACGACGGCGTGTATAATCCAAAGTTCGCCGATTTGTTTAAGCGTTTGGATAATCAATTTCCTACGATTCAAATCGATGTGCTGAGTTTAGCGTCTGGCGATATTTCTGCTGAAGTGGTAAATGGTGATGTTGATATCGGAGTGATGTTCACCGAGTTTGAACAGTTAAAGCAAGTCGACTTCTGTTATGTCGGAAGCATTGATTACCTTCCTGTTTGTCATCCGAATTATCCGCTTGCAGATATTGATGTCGAGCTGCAATCTGATCTGGCACCGTTTCGACAATTGGCGATCCGAGGAAAATCAAAAGTAGAATCGCAGGCTTTGATCAGCATCGCACCTAAAGTTTGGTGGAGTTCAAGCCATTACAGCGCGTTAGAGCTCGTTAAACAGCAGGTTGGCTGGGCTTATTTGCCATCATTTTTGGTCAACGACTCAATAAAGTCTGGTGAACTACATAAAATTAAAGTGGCATTCGACCACAAGCCCTGGAATGCACCTGTCGATTTAGTCTTTAAAAAGGGAAGAATACATGGGCCGGTATTTCAGTGGTTATTTGACGAACTCAAACAGATATTCACACCGACTACTTAAGTCCTTCTCAACGACACTTTTCATACCCCAATGTGCTGGTGGCCTAATTGATTTATGTCAATGATGTTGTTCGGAAAAATTGATGAAGTCAGTTAATCTTTTAAGCTGATAATCGCCTTTCCAGACCTCTATAGTGTTAATTATTAGACATAAAAAGGGCAGTGGTTATGGGTGAACTATTAAATTTTATCGATAGAATATTGGCAAAACCCGATCTGGGTAAATTGGTGTTACGTGTCAGTTTTGCATTCCTATTTTTATTGCACGGCATCCATAAAGTGATTGGCGGAACCGAGTTTATACAAGGCTTGTTGGTCGACCATGGTCTGCCTGCATTTGTAGCCTACGGGGTTTACTTAGGTGAAGTGGTTGCCCCAATCCTAATGATTATTGGCTTATACACTCGCTTGGCTTCTGTTGTTGTCGCTGGCACTTGTTTAATGGTTATCTATCTCTTAAACATGGGAGATTTGTTCGCTTTAAATAAGTTTGGCGCATGGGCGGTTGAAGGCATTGGTGTTTATTTGTTTGCTTCAATTGCAATTATGTTTCTTGGTTCAGGCAAGTACGCATTAAAGCCTGACGCACAGTAATTATTTACTCCTAATACTCTTGATAAAGCCGGGAAATACCCGGCTTTATTTTTATTAATCTGATCTGTTTAGTCCTTGGCATTATCACAATGACGGCGTAATTTGAGTCTGCCTCTTTCTTAGCTTCATACCTTTCACCGCGTATCTTTAGCTCAAAATATTAATCCCCCGTTTTAATCAGGCTACTACACTGTATAAAAGTAAATTCTTGTACTCCCGTTTAATAGTGTTTGAGGCAATATTATGGCGACTAAACGATCGAGAAGATTAAGAAAAAAGCTGTATGTCGACGAGTTTAAAGTGTTGGGGTTTTCATTTTTTTGTCATTTGAACTTAACGAATGAAGAGGAGTGCGATCTTCTTATCAATGACTTCTTGTCGTTTTTAGAGGGGCGAGGTTTAGTCATGGGTGGTGGTGCTGATCTCTCTAGCTTTGATGGTTTTGTGGTTCCTGAGCGTAGGTATGATTCAGCTTCAGAAGATGACCGTGTCGCCGTTGAACAATGGTTAACAGCACACAATGCATGCTCTGAAGTCGAGGTTAGCCCTTTAGTTGATGCCAATCAACCCGAATAAACGAGCCGTGAGTAAAGCTTCATGAGTAATGACATCGTCTTAATTAGAGGGCTTTTTCGTGGTCAGTACCATTGGGGCGAGTTTTCACTGCTGCTGAGTGAACTCCTTCCAAACCAGAGAGTTATCGCTGTAGATATTCCCGGTACTGGTGCTCTGTCGGATGAGAAATCACCATGCTCAATAGAGGAAATGGTTGAGAGTATACGTTTTCAGCTGGCAACCAATGCTCAGGTTGATATCGTCGCGATTTCAATGGGAGGAATGATTGCGCTGAAGTGGGCAGAGCTGTACCCCAATCAGGTGAGGCGGGTTGTTTGTATTAATACCAGCAGCCGGGGATTTAGTCCTTTTTATCAGCGATTAAAGCCCGTGAACTATCTCAAAATCATGAAAGCGTTGTTTTCGCGCCCAGAGCAAAAAGAGTCGATCATTTACTCCATGGTATCGAATAAGCCGATAAGCGAAGCGGTAATCGATGATTGGGTTATGTTGAATAGACTCTACCCAACCACGGCGTCGAACTTTTTTCGGCAATTACTCGCGGCCATGACGTTCAGGGCGAACAAACCGGTAAACGAAATCCTATTTATCTCGTCTCTCGAAGATAATCTCGTCAGTCATACCGCGACAGAAGCCCCTGCTAAGGCTTGGAACATGCCTATTATCTACAACCATAGTGACGGGCACGATATTCCTTTGGATAATCCTGAATGGTTGGCTTACAAAGTGATTCGGTATTTAAAACTGGATGAAGAAGGACAAACGCCACCTTAGAATAGGTGGCGTTGAAATGTCTTGCTAAGTACTAACTAAGCATTTACAGACTATTGAGCGGCCGTCACGGACATTTCTACCAGAATAACATCTCTTGCCATGCGAGCTTCAACACATGCGCGCGCAGGTTTTTCTCCGTTCGCAACCCATGCATCCCACACTTTGTTCATCTCGGCGAAGTCTTTCATATCGCGAAGGTAGATGGTAACGGATAGGAGCTTATCGCGATGGCTGCCTGCTGTTTCTAGTAAGGCATCAATCTTAGCGAGGCAGCGCTCTGTTTGCTCGGTAATATCCCAAGCCGCATCACCAGCTGTCTGGCCACAAAGATAAATAGTACCGTTGTGTTTAACAATACGGCTCATACGCTCTGTGGATTCTATTCTTTCAATTGTCATTGTTTTCCTTTTTACTGCTTTTTTTAGGATTTAGTGATAGTTATGATAAACCAACCTAACATCGTGACTTAATAAGCCAATTTAATTAGGTTGGTGTAGTCGTCAGCTTCGACTCAACATGAATATTAACAAAATCAGCCTTTCGTAACAGTGATCGTTTCTTGTTGACCAATCATTTCGTACTTTTGTTATGTTTTTGCTGACGTTCCTGTAAGCATACCGTGAATGTCGAGCCGTAAGTCATGACATCTAGCCAGAATACGTCGGCAGTATTCCCATCATGTTCATAAAATGGAAGGCGGCAGTCACGACACCAAAGAAGATGACGCCCATGAGCATTGGTTGCCCACCAGGAGCCCTAAACCCGTCTTTCGTGCCGGATGTTTTGCGCGCTTTTCTCACTAACAGTGCTGGAATGATGCAGGTCCATACAGTTGCAGCGGCTCCGGCATAACCAATGGCGCTAACAAATCCAAATGGAAACAGCACAGATAAAACCAGAGGTGGGACAAAAGTTACGGCCCATGTTTTCGCTCGACCTGTGCGGTTGTCTTCAAATTTAAATAGGTCAGCCAGAAAATCAAACACGCCTAAACCCACACCAATAAAAGAAGAAAGAATCGCGGCCATTGAAAAGCTGTTAATTGCCTGGCTCACTTTTTCTGATTCAATCACAGAGCCAAGTGAACTTAGCAGCACATCTACGTTACCCCCTTGTTCAATGACCGGGCCAAAATCAACGCGAGGCAAATTACCAAAGATGCTTGTCAGCCATAATAAATACAGAACAGAAGCGATCACTGTGCCGCCCAAAATTGCATTTTTAGCTTTGTTTTCTTCACCGTAGTAGGCGCGCATAGAAGCTACGGAGTGGTGGTAACCAAATGACGTCAGAGCCACAGGTAAAATTGCCATTGCGTAGGGTGCGTACTGTGATTCCTGACTGATGGTGTCTAGCAGAATAGAGGTGTCTATATTGGCTGCCAGCCCCGAAACACCAAACACGAAGCTAAGTATCATGAACAGAATCAACAGAACTGAAATTCGGTCTACCGCTCTCGTTGAATGCCATACGAAAGCAGAAAATACGGCCACAAAAATAACAGAAGCGCTTTTGGTATCGATATCGAGCAAGTTCTGAATAATTAACCCAGAAGACGTAATATAGGCATAAAGTAAAATACCGCCGACAAAATAGACGGTCAGGTTATTAATAAAGTTAACTTTTTTACCCAGTAGCTCTTTGGTTACGGTATTAAAGGAAACTTTTAAATCATATTCTTTAAACGCTTCTAACAACATCCAGCCCGATATTGTCATCACGACCATGGTCAATAAAATCGCGAGAATGGACCACACTGTCCAGGCACC
The DNA here is from genome assembly GCF_000241385.1 of Vibrio sp. EJY3. NCBI lineage: Bacteria > Pseudomonadati > Pseudomonadota > Gammaproteobacteria > Vibrionales > Vibrionaceae > Vibrio > Vibrio sp. EJY3. The sequence goes on along the minus strand of NC_016614.1, from coordinate 1,835,866 downwards.
TGCACTGGCACTTGGCAAACCAAGCATACCTGCACCAACACAGACACTGGCAATAATGCAGGAGCCACCGACTAAAGATGGGTTTTTATTCATGATGCTATTCCTTTATCAAAATAAATAAAAAGCGCAACCTTCCACGCTGCGCTTAAATTTTTAGTTTTTATACTGTTTCTGCTGTCGTGATGGATGGAGTTTGAATCTCTGACTCAACCTCTTTTAGACGCGCGGTGAAGTGACGTAAAACTTCCGGCTCATAAGTAAAGTCCAGACCTTTTACATTGGCTGCATTTTCTTTTACCGCCTGGAATGCTTCGACAATGAAATCCATATGCGTTTGTGTGTAGGTAGCGCGAGGAATGGTAAGGCGAAGCAGTTCAGCCGGACACGGGTGTTGTTTACCTGTCGCAGGATCTCGGCCCAATAGAAGGGAGCCTATTTCTACCGCTCGAATACCAGCGACTTTATAGAGCTCGCACGCCAGTGCATGTGCCGGGAATTGCTCTGCAGGAATGTGCGGCAGGAGTTTGCTTGCGTCAACGAAGGCAGCATGGCCACCTGCTTGCTGACAAACGATGCCAATTGCTTCCAGCTTATCAACCAGGTACTGAACCTGACCGATTCGGTATGCCAGCCAGTCCTGACGCATACCATCATAAAGTCCCACGGCAAGACGCTCCATAGCGCCACCTTCTAGGCCACCATAGGTCGGGAAGCCTTCTTGAACAACACACAGCGTGCGACATTCTGTGTACACGTCCATTAACGAGTCGTCTTTAAAGCAAAGTAAGCCGCCCATTTGAACCATGGCATCTTTCTTAGCTGACATCGCCAGACCATCTGCGTATTTGTAGCTTTCTTTGGTGATTGCTTCGATTGACCAGTCAGCGTAGCCAGGTTCGCGTTGTTGAATGAAGTAAGCATTCTCGGCAAAACGAGCCGAATCCATGATCACTGGAATATCGTATTTCTGACCAATTTCATAAACCGCTTTTAGGTTAGCAAGCGCTACTGGCTGACCGCCGGCAGAGTTACATGTGATGGTGCTGACAATATAAGGTACATTTGCTGCGCCAGCTTCTAGGATTGCCTGTTCTAGTTTCTCCAGATCAAAGTTGCCTTTAAAGTCTGCTTCGATCGAAGTGTCGAATGCTTCTTCGGTATAAACGTTTTTCGCAACACAGCAGTTTAACTGTGTATGGCCTTGTGTGGTGTCAAAAAAGTAATTCGACAACGCCACCATCTTGCTTCTGTCTAATCCTTTCTCTTTCTCACGTTTTTTAATCAGAACCGGAATGTAAATTTGCTCTGCACCACGTCCTTGGTGAGTTGGGATGGTGTATTGGTAGCCAAAGATATCCTCAACGGCCTGTTGAAGTGCATGGTAGCTTCGGCTGCCGCTGTATGCTTCATCGCCGCGCAACATGGCTGCTTGCATCTCTTGCGTAATAGCGCCTGTACCACTATCGGTAAGAAGGTCGATAAACACATCTTCGCTATCCAGAAGAAAAGGGTTCATACCCGCTTTTAGAATCGCTTGTTCTCTATATTCACGTGTAGTGCGTTTTACTGGTTCAATAACGCGAATACGAAACGGCTCTGGTAAATGTTTAAAGTTTTCCATTTTATTTTCCCTAAAAGATCATTTTTTGAATATTTTTAAGGCATACAGATGGATTGAAATAAAACAGTGCCTTCCCAAATCTAAAATTCAGAAATAAACGCACTGCGGTAAATACCTGACTTATGGCTTTATCAACACCAGAGGGGAGTTATCGAACAAAATAAGTCTCTGATTTACTGTTCTGTATGCTTGATATTTGGTTTGGGCTAATCGAGTGGTACTGCTTGTTTAAACAAATAGCAGTACAGAGCACATTGCTGTGCGCCCAATAAGAAGTGTTATTGCGCAGGGAAAAAGAAGGCGATTTTAAAATCGAGGGTTATCCAATTAGCGATATGGTTTGTAGACAACATACTAAGTCACCTTGATAGAACTAAGTAAACAAAACAATCTAACTAAGCAACCTAAAACAACGCGAACGTTTTTAAGTTACTGATGGTTGATGCATCTATATCGAAGCATCGATTCGATATTCGTTTAGCAAAATACAGACCAACTTATATCTAATTGTTTTGTAATGAAATTACCTTTTATCCCTTCTGGTGATGTAGAGGTGGTGCACCATTGTGAAACGTACTTGTTCTTTTTTGAGGCATACAAACGAGGCATTACAAACAGTTTGATTGAAAAGAGTTGAGTTGCTGACACGGCCTCCAGTGTTCAATCTGCTTAAACTGGAGCAACCACACATTAATATCTACTCCAATTATCAACAAGCTGCGTGGCGCTCCATATTTTCCCAGAAGATCGTTCAACTCATCCCCTTAGATCCTCACTTTTCAAAATGATCAAAAGTTGCTTTACTAAAACTGTACCGTACAGTACAGTTTGGCGAATCATTAGTTGAGGTGTTCAGTATGAAAAAGAAAGCCATCGCATTATTGCTTGTTTTTGGATCATTATTCGGCGTTGGTTACAGCTTGTATCAGCCGAACATAGTTAAGACAGACAACGCTTACGTCCATTCTGACGTGACAGCGGTTTCACCAGAAGTCGCAGGACAAGTTAGCCAGCTATTCGTCAAAGACAACCAATGGGTGAGCAAAGGTACGCCTTTGTTTTCAATTGACGACGAGGATTTCATCGCAAATCTGGAGATCGCAGAATCGGCTTTAGACGTCGCCAACGCAGCAATCACAGCGAACCAGACCAAAACGGAAATGCAATTAGTCAAAATTGAACAGGCGAAGCAAAGCATTACTAGCGCAAGAGCTAATTCCGATCATCAGGCTGCGGAGTTAGAGCGCTTGTCACGTCTGGTACAAAAGCAATCAGTCAGTAAGAACCAATTTGAAGCGCAAAGAACGCGAGCCATCGAATCGCGCAGTCATTTAGAATCGGTTAAATTGGCGTTAAGCGCAGAGCAAAAGCAATATGAGGCATTAAAAACCGAGAAAAAGCAGCTTATTGCACAACAGAAACGAGCTCAGGCAAATCTGAAACTTGCTAAAATTGCGCTAGCGAGAACGGTGGTAAAAGCGCCATTTGATGGTTTTATTGCAGACAGACAAGTGCAGGTTGGTAAGTTTGTTCAGCCTGGTATGGGGCTCATCGTGATGGTTCCGGACTATGTTTGGGTAGAAGCCAATTTTAAAGAAACTCAGTTAGAAAATGTCATTGAAGGACAGAACGTTGAAGTCGTTTTGGATATGTTCCCTGACAAGCCACTGCATGGCAGAGTTGCTTCGATTACACCTGCAACGGGTGCGCAGTTTAGTTTGCTCCCGCCACAAAATGCGACGGGTAACTTTGTCAAAGTCGTTCAGCGCGTGCCAGTGCGAATTGAGTTAGATATTCCCCAAGAGCTGAGACAGCGTATCTATCCGGGCCTGTCTGTCGAGGTAGCGATTAAAATCGATAAACAAGGTTAAATTACCATGAAGTCACGTATCCGTTTATTGACTTGGGTGTTATTCGCGCTTGCGGCATTTGGTATTAACTCCGTGATGTTTAGTGAGCTTTCGTATGAAATGGCGGCGACTATAGGTTTGTCTCTTGATGAAACAGAGCTGGTTAAAATCGGATTTATGATTGCCCAAGTGTTGGGCTTTATCTGGGCACCGAAGTTGGTTCGTCACTGGTGTGCTTACCGGATTTTGATCACTGCTCTGCTCATAGAGATAACGGCAAGTATGATCTTATACTGGCAACTGCCGAGCCCATGGTTATTCAAACTGACTTGGCTGTTCGTTGGCTTTTTCATGAGTGTATTGCTGGTGGTGGTTAATCTCTTTTTGCTCGATGTGTTTGAGCAACGTTGGTTGCCCGTAATCATTGCTTTGACTTTAGTCTTCTCGACGTTGGTGCCGATGGGTTTGTATCCTTGGTTAATGGCACATGTATTGGAGCGATTTGACTGGTCGCTATTTTGTGTTCTATCGGCATGGTTGTACTTTTCAGCGCTTATTCTTGTGAGTATTTACAAACCTGAACCAGTTAACATTGTCGAAAAGCATAAATCGCATGTTGGTGTTTATACTATTGCAGCGTTAGCGACAGGTTTGGTCGTTTATCTGTTAATGCGAGGCCGTTACTATAACTGGTTAGATTCAGAGGCGTTTATTCAACTTACGCTGATCACGACCACATTAGGGCTAAGCCTGATTTACCTCTTAGTTAAAAGACGGCGTTTAAATACCGCGTCATCGCAATTGCATAATACGCTGAAAACCAATGTCTTTATGTATAACGCCTTTTTGGCGGGTTTTGCGGTAATGGCGAGTTCTGCACTGTTTGGAAATTTCCTTAAAATGGCGTTGAACTACAATCATTTGAACGCTGGTTATGCGCAGTTGCCATTCTTCTATGCGATGATTGTGGGCATGCTGCTGAGTGTGATGGTGTTTTACCTAAGACGAACGCTGGTTGATGCGGTTGTGCCATTAGGTGTTTTAATGATCTTGCTCTCTGTATATCGTTTTAGTCTTCTACCAAGTGAGGCCGGGCCAGAATCGTTGCTTTTACCTATGCTTTTGCGTGGCTTTGGGGTAGGGATGCTGAACGTGTCGGTAACCATTGCCGTGTTAACCTATTTTAAAAATCATGAGCGCCTTGAGGGGATTTGTAACTTCTACTTGTTCCGAACCATGGGCAGTGTTATCGGCGGTGGATTTTTTTCTGGCGTAATTCAGACCCATAGTGCACAAGCATCGGGTGAAATAGGACGAACGTTAGAGCAATCGAGCCATGCCTTTTCTGCTTATGAACAGGCACTTACCAGTACGATTCTCACTCATGGGCATTTGCCTAATTCCTCCATGGGGGCGGGCCAAGTGGTTGCTGTCGTCAAAGAGCAAGCCACGACTTTGGCATTAAGTAATTCATTGATTATGTTTATTTTCTCGATTTTGGCGCTGGCTCCAGTGCTCCTTATCGGCAAGAAACTGGTAGCAAAACGAGAAGCGAGTCCAAACTAGGGTTCTTTTAAGTTGAGGAATAAGCCGACTTCCAGTTCGGAGGCGGCTTCTGCCTTTAATAAGGAGTTACGCTGATTGTTTCTGATAGAGTGAGAGAAAAGCGGTGACGGCTTTACGAGCATGAGTATCCAACTCTGCATCACCGGGTAACTCAAACCCTAATAGCGCCTTGGTCTGGTAATCGAGTTTGATTAGAGCGAGGAGTTGCCCGCACGCGAGATCTGGATCGTCGATGTCTAATTGTTGGCTGACAACGTCTGTCTTTAAAAACTCAATTAAGTGTTGATGAATCCGCATCGGACTCGTTTGCCAAAACTGCTTTGGTATTGAGTCGTGCTGATAAAAATCGGCAGAAATAATTCGGTAAAGTGACAGAACAGGGTTGGAACAAATTCCGCGTAGATACTTCTTGGCGAAGTCTTCTAATGTTTGTTGTAGCGACTCATTTTGTTGAGCAGAAAGCTGGAAAGCCGACTCTAAACTGGTTTGAGTGTTGTGCGCCAACACTTCTGTAAATAGCCCTTCTTTATTGGAAAAATATCGGTATAAGGTTTGCTTTGAACCACCACAAATGGCAACTATTTGGTCCAATGACGTTTCTTTGTAACCTTGCGTAATAAAAAGCTCAGTGGCTACTTCGATGATGCGAATTCTTTTTTGTTGAGTGGACGCGCGCATAACAAAACCTAGCTTAAATCAGACTGTTCAGTACAGTACCACTATTGTCTAGGAGAGACACATCTTTTTGTCTTGCAGTACAAAAATGGCGACCTGATGTCGCCATTTCGTAAAGTGCTATTTTAACGTCGATAGTACAAAGAAATACGATTTCCATCGATTTCCTGAACGACAAAACGAATCTCATAAATATCGCTTAGTACCGCTTCATCAATGACTTCGTCTACAGTGCCCGCCTTAATGACTTCACCCAACTTCATTGCGACAATATGGTCAGAGTAGCAAGAAGCAAAGTTTATATCGTGAATTACGATCACCACGGCTTTGTTCTTCAGTTTAGCTAACTTGTGCAGTGTACTCATGATATCGACGGAGTGCTTGATATCGAGGTTATTGAGTGGCTCATCAAGAAAAATGTAATCGGTGTCTTGTGCGACGACCATCGCAATAAACGCCATTTGTCTCTGACCACCGGACAGTTGGTCAATAAAGCGATCTTGCAAATGGTCGATTTCAAGGTGCTGCATAGACTCTTCAATGATGCGATGGTCTTGTTCTGTTAAGCGCCCCTGAGAGTATGGGAAGCGCCCGAATGCGACTAAATCACGCACAGTAAAACGCATATTGATATTGTTGGACTGACGCAGCACGGAAAGGCGCTTGGCCAAATCTTCCGTGTTCCACTGGTCGAGCGGTTTGTCACCTATCACGACAGTACCCGCATCGCTTTCTGTCAGGCGACTTGCCATGGAAAGCAGGGTACTTTTACCTGCGCCATTTGGGCCAATAATGCTGGTCACTTTGCCAAGAGGGAAAAGAGCATCAGCATTTTTCACCACGTATTTTTCATTGTATTTTTTACTTAAACCTTGAATACGGATCATGTGATACACCTTTAATCGAATTTATTTTTCATAAGTAGAACTAGGAAGTAACCGCCGCCAAAAAAGTTGATGATGACACTGATGGTGGTATCGAAATCGAATAGGTTTTCAACGACCCACTGGCCACCAGACAGCAATACAACAGACAGTACAGAGCTGGCGACGATCAGCAGGCGATGCTGGTAACCAGTGAAAATTTGACGCGTCAGAGCGACAACAATTAAACCAAAGAATAGGATTGGACCAATCAACGCGGTGGAGATAGACACCATCAACGTGATGATGAACATCACCTGCATAGTCAGCTTGTGTGTGTCGATACCCAAACTCTTGGCGTTGTCCACACCCAGCCACATCACATCCAACTTATGTGAGATACGAATTAAATAAGCGCCGCAAAGCAACATCGGAGCGACACACCAGTAAACCAGTTCACCGTTGATGTTGTTAAAGCTGGCAAACATGGAACCCTGAATGAAGTTAAACTCATCTGGGTCCGTCACCATAGTGAAGAAGCCAGTAATACTGCTGAACAAGCTGCTAAGCACGATACCAATCAATAACAGGGTGAAGATGTTGCGTTGACGGCCTCTGAAGTAGAAGCTGAATAGGGTCATGGCACACACAATCATGATGCCTGTAGACAGGACGAAATTGAGTTTGCTGTTGATGACCCAAACACTCAGGCCACCAAACATTACCACCAATACCACCTGAATCATCACGTACAGGGAGTCAAAACCGAGAATTGAAGGAGTGAGGATTCGGTTATTGGTGATGGTCTGGAAAATCAATGACGATGAAGCAATGGCAATTGCTGCCAATACAATCGCCAGAACTTTAGGCACACGACGGGACAAGAAAAATTGGTAGTTGTCCGGTGTTAAACCTTTGCCGATAAATACGGCGCATATCAGTACTGCGACAGCCGCGAGTACGATGACTTTAATGGAATCACGCATTCGCTTTGTCTCTCAATACCAGGTAAATGAAAACAGAACCGCCTAAGATGCTGATGATCATCGAAATAGGGATTTCATAAGGGAAGATAATCAAACGGCCTAAAATGTCACAGGTCAGTACCAGAATGACGCCTGCATAGGCAGTCCAAGGCAAGTTGCGACGCATGTTATCGCCGATAAATATCGACACAAGGTTCGGCACGATAAGACCCAGGAACGGAATCATCCCCACGATCATCACGACAGACGAGGACAACACCGCGACCAAGATAACGCCAATAAGTACGATGCGCTGGTAGTTTAAGCCGATGTTTTTCGCGAAACTCTCACCAACGCTGGCAGCACTAAAGCGGTTGGCATAAGCGTAAGCTAGCACCGATACAGGGAGCGCCAAATATAAAAACTCGTAGTTACCCTGTAAAACAGAAGCGAAGTTCGCGACCGTCCAGGAGCCAAGTGTCTGCACTAGATCATATTTATACGCGACAAAGGTCGTCATAGAAGAGACGACATTGCCATACATGATGCCTATCAGTGGTACTAAAACTGTGTTTTTGAACTTCAAACGCTGTAGAAAGCGAACAAAAATCACCGTACCAAGCACAGAAAAAGCGAAGATGGTAATGAGGTGAACCCAGCTGCTCATATCGGCAAAGAAGATTAAAGCGATGATGTAACCGAACATTGCCCAGTCCACAGTGCCAGTTGTTGACGGAGCAGCGAAGCGGTTCTGAACGATTTGTTGCATTATCAGTCCAGCAATACTCAAACCTGCGCCGGCTAAAACAATGGCAATTAATCGCGGCAGTCGACTGACTAACAAGATGTTCAAACTGTGACTGTCACCAGCCAAAATTTGCGAGAGAGATACGTTCGCTACCCCGACTAGCAATGAGATGCCAGCGAGGCTGATGAGCAAAGCAAACGCCAAAATATGATGTAATTTCATAGTGAAGATTTAGGTTTATAAATACGACAATGACCTTTCACGCCATAAGCGGAAAGGTCATTTTTATAGGGTGATTAACGTGCGCTTATTAGTTAACAACGACTTGGTTTAGCTCTTTAATCATGGTTTGAGTTGAGTGGTAACCGCCAGCAGTCAAGTACCAGGCCGCCGGGTCAATAAACATCACGCGACCATTTTTCGCTGCTGGTGTTGATTTGACGAGGTCGTTATCAAACAATGCTTTCGCTTTACCGTTGCTCTGGCCAATAGCCTGCTCACGATCTAAAACCAACAGAACTTCTGGTTGTGCATCGGCAATGTATTCAAATGAGATCAGGTTGCCGTGATTACCGGAGACGGATTCTACGTTTTGAGACGTTGATGGCGCGAAACCAGCTTCATCATATACAAACGAGAAACGGCTCTTTTCGCCAAACATAGCTAGGCTATTGCCGCTGTTCGAAACAGTTAAAGCGCGAGGAGGATGTTGTGCCACTTTACTGTGAAGCGTATCTATTTGACCTTGAACGTCTTTGATCAATTGATCCGCTCTATCGCTCTTTTCGAAGATTTCGCCTAGTGTACGCCAGTGTTTTTGTGTGGTTTTCCAGTAGTCTTTGGTATCAATCTCGAACATGTACGTTGGTGCGATGTCTTTTAGATCTTTATAGATGGTCGCCATGCGCGCTTCTGCAATGATCAGATCAGGTTTCAACGTAAACAAGGTTTCAAAATTCACTTCTTTCACGCTGCCTGTGTTTTCCACAGAGTCGCCTTTGTACTTTTCCAGTGTGGTTGGAAGTAGTGTCTTTGGTACGCCAATTGGTGTAACACCCAGAGCATCGACGTAATCAAGGCTGCCGTAGCCGAGAACGACTACGCGTTTCGGTACTTCATTAATTTCTACCGAGCCCATGCTGTGTTGGTAGGTTTTTGCGAATGCCCCGATAGGCGCTAATGCCAGTAGTAGCGCACTTGTTGCTACACGAAGAGAAGTTTTACCAAACATAATGATTCCCAAAAAGGTCTATAAGTCAGTCATCTAACTGGAAAGCGTTTAAAAAAGAAAACAGAGCAAAAGATGATCTGAAAGTACTGAAACTTAAGTTGATTAAAATCAAATAAGAATGATTATTGATTGCAGACACGTTATCAGATAGGTTATAACCAGCAACTGAATTGTCAGAATAGTGAGTATTCAAAAAGTGAATTTAGCCCAGGTAGATTTAAACTTACTGTTTATTCTCAAGAGCTTACTTGAAGAGAAGCACGTATCCAATACCGCAGTTTTGCTGAATATGAGCCAACCATCCGTCAGTCGGTCTTTACAAAAGCTGAGAAATTTGTTTAACGACGAGCTACTTGTGAGAACCGCTCATGGCTATGAGTTGACTCCCAAAGCCGAAGTCATCAAACAAGATCTAACCACTGTGCTAACGGGTTTAGAGAAGTTAATGCATGGTCAGTCTTTTGTTCCGGAGAAGAGTAAAGGTACGATACGCTTCTATGGTTTAGTCCCTCAAGTGACCATGTTATTGCCTAGTGTGATTTCACGCATTCGCCAAGAAGCACCCAATATGATTGTCGATGTCGACTCTATTCCTAAAAGGCATTTTGATGGTTTGATTACGGGGGATGTGCATTTTGTGCTTTCTACCGCTTCGCCCCCTAGTTCTGAGCAAAACTTGTATCGCATGAAAGTTGCAAGCCGCGACTATCGATTCTTGATGAGCGAGTCCCATCCGTTAGCGGATGTTGAAGATTTGACGATAGACATGTTACTTGAATGCAACTTTGGCCAGATTTCTCTTCAGGGCGGCAAAACGCTGTCTATTTACCATCGGTTTGCCGAACTTGGTGTAGTGGATAAGAGCCGAAGTTTGTCGATACCCATACAGCTTTCCAATTTTAATGCAGCCCCAGCCATTGCTGAAGAGACGGATGTGATCTTCCATTTGCCGACCCCATTTGCGGAAGGGGCATGTGTTGGACGTAAGCTGATCACGAAAACGGTACCCGAAGAAATTCGTCTTGATAGTGAATCGGTTTATCTCTATTGGCATAAGCGCTACCACAATGATCCGATGTGTAACTGGGTTAAGTCCTTGTTTAAAGAAATATACGGGTCCATCGAAAGTGAATGATTAAATTTTTAGTTATTCATTTTTTGCATAGTGGTAATTTACTGTCTGTATACGGGGAGACTTGTTTTAGCAAAATAAAACCTATTTAATGCGAACCATTATCATTATAACTTTCAATAATAATAACAGGTTTTAATATGTCTAAAACTACTCTGGCAGCACCAAAACCATTAGCAGTGGCGATCGGTGCACTATGCGCCTCAATGTCAGTTTTTGCTGATACAACCCCAACCAAAGTCGATGAACAAATGGTTGTGACGGCAACACGTACGCAGATGGAGCTGAAAAGCGCACCTGCGTCTATGTCTGTGATTACGGCAGAAGACATCGAGAATGATCCAGGCATTACGTTAGCGGATATCGTGGCGAACCAAACCAGTGTGGAAGCTGATTACGACAGTACGCGAGCTGGGCGTCAGCAGATTTCTATTCGTGGTATGGATTCAAAATACACCCTCATTATGGTGAATGGGCGTCGTATGAGTTCTGCGAGTGCGATTGTCCGTGGTAACGATTTCGATCTCTCTGCGATTCCAATGGACTCAATCGAACGTGTTGAAATCATCCGTGGTCCTATGTCTGCACTTTACGGTTCAGATGGCATGGGTGGTACGATCAACATCATCACTAAGTCGCCGGAAAATGACTGGAGTTCTCAGTTAAGTCTGGATAACGCGACACCAAATGACGGCAACGGCGGGCAGAAATATACGGTTGGTTTAACCACATCAGGTGCCTTAATTGATGACACATTGTTCGCGCGTTTTTCCGTTTCTCAAACCAGTCGTGATGCGTGGCAGCCCTATTCAGGCACTAAGACTGCGCGAGGCGTTGAATATGATCGTTCGGATATCACGGCTTTAGAAGGGCGCGATACGTTAGCGATGTTTGGTACATTGTCATGGCACTTATCCGACACTCAGTTTATTGATTTAGACTTAGGTTACAGTAATGACGAGCGTGACACGGTTGCTGAAAGCGCAACGACGGTCTTGTCTTCAAACTCTCGAGTTCGACGTGATAGCCAGGCAATTTCACATACTGGCTTATGGTCTTGGGGTGACACACAAGTACGTTATTCACGCGAAAACGTAGAGAATATCGATGCGGCAAATGACGGTGTGGATTCCATCGAAGAACTGACACAAATTGTGGAAGCATCGGCAACAACGTATTTTGGCGATAGTCATACGTTCACGTTTGGTATGGACTACCAAAACAGTGAGCTGACTAACCCAGAAAACCTCGTGGGCAACAAAGCAGAAGCTTACCAAGGCGCTGTGTTTGCTCAGGACCAGTGGGAAATGACGGATACTTTAACCGCAACCATTGGTGGCCGTTTGGACAAGCATGAGCAATTCGGTGAAGAGTTCAGCCCGCGTGTTTACCTGGTACACCAAACCACAGATTCACTGGTTCTAAAAGGTGGAGTAGGCAAAGCATTTAAAGCGCCAACCATGACACAAAATAACCCAGACTTTAAGTTGATCAGCTGTAAAGGTAACTGTGACATTCAGGGTAATGAAGACCTGGAAGCAGAGACCAGCATCAACTATGAGCTTTCTGCACTGTACAGTGCTCGTAACTGGGATATTGAAACGGCGTTATTCCGTAACGAGGTTGAAAACCTGATTGAGCAAACCGATGTGTTCTGTGAAACAGGAACGTGGTCAAGCTCTGTTATGAGTTGTATCGACGAGAATGGTGACCCAATTGATCGTGAGCTTTCTAACCCATACAAGTCATTTAAAAACGTCTCAAAAGCCGTTATCCAAGGGGTTGAGCTGTCAGGCAACATTCAGCTTTCTGATCAGTGGGCAATGTCGGGTAACTACACGTACCTGGATACAGAAGACAAGTCGACCGGTGAAGAGCTGAATGAGCGCTACAAGCACTCGGCATTTGCTCGCCTGAACTGGTACCCAACCAAAGACTTGGATCTGTTTGCGAGCGCTCGTTACCGTGGTGAACGTAAGATTGACTCTGAGCTGACTCAAGACTCTTACACAACGTTAGATATGGGTACGGTATATCATGTGAACGATTCACTGCGCATTCGCGCGGGTATCACCAATCTAACTGATGAGAGTGTGTCGAAAGAGCTTGAAGACATTGGTTATGTTGAAGCGCCACGTACTTACTATGTTGGTATGACAGCAGATTTCTAACCAGAAACTCAAATGATAAAGGGGCGTCGCAGTTTGCACTGTGACGCCCCTTTTCTTTTCCTATTCAGATATTAACTAGCCTGAGTTACTTCATCGGCTATGTGCTCTGTAGGTAGGGATGAACTGAATCCTCGCAGGATATTCATCAATGTAATTGCAGTAAACAGTGCGATGACCAGTGACAGGTGCCACGCCTCACTCAAACCGAACTGGACTAACGTCAAACTCACCAGAGAAGAAGCGATCATTTGGCCACCACCGGACATTGCTGCGGCCGTTCCTGCTTGTTCCTTATAAGGTTGCATGACCAAAGCCTGAGCACACGGCAAAGCAATACCGTTACCCAATATCATCAGTAGTTGCCCCAGCATCAAATACAACGGCTCTACCGGACAGAAGAACAACCATATCGCCGCACTTATATGCAACACCGGCGTACATAGCAGCATCTTTTTGTTGCCAATGACCGGGCGGGCGCGGTTACAAATGGTTGTTCCGCCCAGCATACCCAGAGCGGGAATAAGTGCCCACATCGCGTATTCATCGGAAGTCATACCGATTTGATCCTGCATAATAAACGGCATGACAGACACGGTTGTGATCATCAAACTGAAGTTAAGCCAACTTATGCTAGCAAAGCTCATGAAGTAACGTGAGGTGAGTAGATTTCGGTACTGGCGTAACATCGTCTTAGGTGACGGAATGGAAGAACGCTTTGAAATTGTCTCGGTGAAGCGAAATGCAATGATTACCCAGGCGATCGACACATAACCTAACAACGAAATAAACACCATACTCCAGCCGAAATGGAAGTTGATAAAACCACCAATAACGGGTGCCATCAGAGGTGTGATAGAAGCTGCCATCGCAATGTAAGACATCGCGACCGGAAGTTCGCTACCGCTAAAGCGATCACGGGTAGAAGCTCGGGCTAATACAGCGCAGCAGCCAGTACCTAATCCTTGCAGAAAACGCCCCATGACCATGCCAGTAAAAGTCTGGCTCATAAATATGATCATCAGTAGCCCTGACATGGCAATCAGCAGTCCGGTTAACAAGACTTTTTTTCTGCCTAAAGCATCGGATATGGGGCCATAGATAAACTGGGACGGGCCAAAACCAAGTAAGTAAATACTTACTAATAGCTGAGCTTGGTCGAGTGAAATCGAGAAGTCCTTTGCTATCCATGGCAAAGATGGCATCACCAATCCCATACTCAGCTGACCGACACTGATAATCAGGCAGGCGAGTAAAATGGAACGAAAGTTAATGGCATTCTTCATGATGATTCACCATTTGAAAGACCAGATCTTCCACGTGTTCTCATTCCGCCCTCATCGTCAAACTCATTCAGTTTGGCTTTGACGCGTTTTACTGTCGATAAGCTGACATCACACTGCTGAGCAACACTGTGTAGCGTGTTACCTTCAAGCAGTAGTGTTGCGATTTGTTGATGCTTGGCTTTGTCTGCAGGGCGACCGCGAAATTTTTGTTTCCATCTATCGGGCTCACCTTTAATCGCACGTCGACCTTGCTCTGCGGCAAACAAGCGATGCTGGGTTTGTACTTTTCCGTAACCAGACAGCAAGGTGGTCAAGGTCTTGGTTTCAACCGATCCTGGCTCGAAACAAAGTGGCTCGCACACCGTTTTCAGTGTCACGTTTTTATTTAGTAATAGCTCGATGGTATTGAGTGACTGACTGAAATCACGTCCAAAAGTCGTTAGCCACCAAATGATGATGGTATCGCCAGGTTTGATGATTTCGAGTAATTGTTGGAATGACTCACGCTCGGTCGGTGGTATGCAGCCACGCGCTTTGTCTTCAAAATGTTGCGCGTCAGGAGCCGCCGCTTTCAAAATTGATAGGTTCTCGCTGTAAGCACGATTTCGAGGCGAATAGCGAGAATAGAGGTAGGTTGTCATGATGGTTTGCCTCGTAAATAAATTGGTTCATATAATGTAATGGTTCATAAATATACGCTGGTTCATTAATACTTACAACACCAAATGAACCAAAGATAAGGAAACCAGCAGAAATAAAAAAAGCCAGTCAAAAAACTTTTGACTGGCTTGGTATTAAAACCTAATGGCAGGGGGGCCGTATTTCATCTTATCTATCTCCTCATTTCTCTGGGGCGAGAAATGAGATAGGGCAGTGGTTAACTAAGAGACGAAACGTTTAAGCGGTTGCTTGCTTATTCTGTTTTGCCTTTTCACGCATGCCCAATACGACGGTCAGGGCAAATGCGGTGATGAAAGAGATAATCATGCCAATGATGTAGTAGCTTATTTTGTCTGGCGAGATAGAAATAATGCCAGGTAAGCCAGCTGCACCAAGTGCTTGCGCTTTCACGTTAAATAGGGTGATAAACGCACTCGCAACGGCTGAGCCTACGATTGCTGCTAAGAACGGGTAGCGAAGCTTCAGGTTCACACCGAACATTGCTGGCTCGGTAATACCCAATAACCCAGTGATACCAGATGGGACAGCGATGCCTTTCATTTTCGTATCGCGCGTTGTGAAACCTACCGCTAATGCAGCTGCGCCTTGAGCGACATTCGACATGGCAGCAATAGGGAAAATAAATGTACCGCCGGTGGTTGCGATGTCTGCCAATAGCTGAGTTTCAATTGCGATGAAGCTGTGGTGCATACCGGTAATTACAAACGGTGCGTAGATAAAGCCAAAGAGAGCGCCACCAACAAAACCAGCCGAATCGTATAGCCAGTTCAGACCATCACCCAGCATAAAGCCAAGGTCACGAGTAAACGGACCTACCAAAGTGAACGTCACAAAGCCAGTAATAAAGATGGCCAGCATTGGGGTTAGCAAGTTATCCAATACGGACGGGATAATTTTACGCAGGCCAAGTTCGACTTTTGCCAGAATAAACGCAGACACCAAAACAGGGAGTACTGAGCCTTGGTAGCCGACTTTTTGGATCTCCAAGCCCAGAATGTTCCAAGTTGGGACCGTGCCCGAAACCGATGCACTGCCGAAGCCCCAACCATTCAGTAAGTCTGGGTGAACCATCAGCATGCCTAGTGCAGCACCCAAGAATGGGTTACCACCAAATTTCTTCGAAGCAGAAAACGCCAATAAAACAGGTAAATAAACAAAAGGCGCGTTGGCGAATGTGTTGATCATGCTCGCTAGGTCTGCCAGGCCTGGGTACGCTTCGATGATCGACTGACCTTCAATAAACAAGCCTTGTGCGGTAAGCAGATTGAAAAGACCCATAAGCAGACCGCCGGCAACGATCGCGGGGATGATTGGAACAAAAATATCCGACAGTCCTTTCACGGCACGTTGAACGATATTTTGTTTCTGAGCACCTGCTGACGCGACGTCGTTGGTAGACATTTCGGCCAGGCCAGTCTGTTTCGCCATCTCGGCGTATACCTGATTTACAATGCCAGAGCCGAAAATAATTTGATACTGACCAGCAACTTTGAACTGACCTTTAACCCCGTCTAATTCGCCTATGGCTTCTTCATTGACTTTTTCTTCGTCTTTTAGCGCTAAGCGTAGACGCGTAGCGCAGTGAGCAAGGGCTTGTAGGTTATCTTTACCGCCTAAGTGCTCTAGTAATTGTTTTGCTATGACTGGATAGTTCATTGCACACCCCGATTGGTATTACTGAAATTTAAAATGTATCCAAGTGCTATCGCCAATATTACAGATTGATCATTGTTACCGAATCACCTGTTTTACCACTCGTTATCGAGGGGATGTTTGACTTTATAATACTCAAGCCCGCTTAAGTTTGTGGTCTGAGTACCTATCTGCACCTGCTTTATCGTTTTTGTATTTTTGGGAACGTTTGCAAAATGGATTTTTGATGATTATTCACAAGCGGTCAAAACAAAAGACTGAAATGTGTGAGTGTGATCCCCATATTCGTCAACAAAATTCCGCTTAACGAGGGTAAAATCACGTTAATTGACTAGGGATACAGAGCGCTTTCTGCAAACAATCCCAATAAATAAGTGGAATAGGGGCAATATGGCAAGTTTGCACGACGTTGCGCGTTTGGCTGGTGTGTCGAAATCCACCGTATCTCGCGTGATAAACAACGAGTATGGGGTAAAAGAAGCCACCAAAGTGAAAGTACGTAAAGCGGTGGAAGATTGTGGTTACGTAGTGAATCAGGTTGCTAAGGATCTCAAATCGCAGAAGACAAACCTTATTGGCGTGATCGTACCGCGCGTGTCTTCTCATGCTATTTCTCAGGGCGTTGATGGGTTAACCGCTGTTATTGAACGGTCCGGAAAACACGTCTTGTTAGCCAATACACATCAGATTTATGAAAAAGAAGTTGAGTATATTCAGATCTTTAATCAAAAAAGGGTCGAAGGAATCATACTCTATGCAACGCACCTAGATGCGAAACTAGTGAAAGCAATTCAACAGTCTAATGTACCTGTTGTTCTGGTGGGGCAAGATGGCTCTCTGCATAATGTACCAAGTGTTGTCCATGACGATGTACGTGTTGGTTTTGAAGCGGGTAACCGCTTGATTGCAGCAGGTTGTCAGCATGTCGCTTTCATTGGTGTTCAGGGCGATGACATCGCGGTTGATGCACAGCGTTCGCAGGGACTTGAGCAGGCTTTAGCCTTTCATCAACAATCATTGCTCGTCCATGCCAGAGGCGACTTCACCATAGAGTCAGGCTATCAGCAAGCGCAAGAGTTGATAAAAAACTATCCAGAAGTTGATGGACTGTTTTGTGCGACTGACCGTATCGCCGTTGGCGCTGTTAAGGCACTGCGTGAAATGGGTATAAAGGTCGGTGAACAAGTACGTGTACTGGGTGTTGGTAATGATGAACTTTCGAGCATCAGTATTCCGAGCTTATCTACTTTCAACTATGCCTTTGATAAAGCAGGGGAAAATGCCGCGAAAATGTTGCTTGAACGTATTGAAGGCCGTGGTGAAGAGATGAGCAAAGTGGTGCTGACGTTCCAAAACATCGAACGTGAAACGTGCTAGATGGAAACATCCTTTTAGGGAACGTTCCCCTAAGCTGAAAATAAAAAACCGATGCCATTCAATGCATCGGTTTTTTTAATGCTATATCTATCCTGAAGAAACGCTTATTCTGCTGAAGGTTTAGCTTTCGAGTTCGGCTGGTAATGTAATATCACCATTGACGTCGGTGAAAGCAGTACTTCGCCTTCAGCGTGGCCTGGATTTAAGTTGCGTACATTGGTATCACAAATCGTTATCCAATTTTGCTTGCGATCATTTGGCAACTTAAAGCGCGCAGTCGCATTGGTTTGGTTGATTAAGTACACCAACTCTTGTCCGTCTTTGCCGATCCCAAGGTGAAGTGCCACAGAGCTAAGGCGGTTCCAGTCATCATGCTCCATTAAGTGGCCATCAGTTCTTCGCCAGAAGATGCGATTGTTATTGCGGCTGTCACCACTGAACGAACGAATAAATGGCACCATATATTTCTTACGATTGGCAACCATTTGCGACATCCAGACTTTGAAATGTTGCTTACGCTCTGTTTGGCTCCAGTTTAACCAACTGGTTTCGTTGTCCTGACAGTAGGCATTGTTATTACCTCCCTGTGTATGAGACAGCACATCAGCGGTTAGGATGTGAGGAATGCCGAATGAAAACAACAAGCTCGCGATCAGATTACGTTTCTGCTTTTCGCGAGTCGCAATGATCATCAAGTTTTCCGTCTCACCTTCTACACCGTAGTTTTCTGAGCGGTTATCACCGTGTCCATCGCGGTTCTCTTCGCCATTGGCTTCATTGTGCTTGTGTTTGTAGGACACCAGGTCTTGCAGAGTGAAGCCGTCATGATAAGTGATGTAGTTGACGGTCAGCTTGTAAGGCCAGTTTGCAGCGCTATAGATATCTCGCGAACCCATCAGGCGAGTCGCAAACTCTTTTAAGTAGCCTTGATCGCCGCGCCAGAAGCTACGAGAGATGTCACGCAGCTTATCGTTACATTCATTCCAGCCAAAGGGAAAGTTACCCACTTGGTAGCCGTTAGGGCCGATATCCCAAGGCTCTGCGATTAACTTGGTTTCACGAAGAATAGGATCCTGTGCCACCGCTTTGAAAAATGCCGCTTCAGGGTTGTAATTGTCTCCCTGACGGCCAAGTGTGGCGGCCAAATCGAAGCGGAAACCATCCACTTTGAACTCACTAACCCAGTAACGAAGCGTATCCATCACTAAGTTTAGAGCCGGTTGATAAGTGAGATCGACGGTATTGCCACACCCGGTATAGTTAGCAAAGTGGGTGCCATGCTTAATGTAAAAACGTGAATCTAGGGCTTTGAGGTTGAAAATTGTTGGGCCTTCGCCGCCCTCAGCGGTGTGGTTATAGACCACATCAAGAATGACTTCGATCCCGTTTTTATGAAGCTCACGAATGGTTGTTTTTAGCTCTGTCACCGCGTCCTTTTTCGCATAGCGGGGATCGGGGGTCATGAACAGGTAGGGATTATAGCCCCAGTAGTTCGCTTTCTTCATTTCGAGTAAATGGGGCTCGTGCATACACGCGGCGACAGGTAGCAACTGCAACGTGTTAATGTTCTGCTGCTTATAGAAAGCCAACATCTCTGGGGTAGACAAACCGAGATAATGTCCTTTCTTGGCGGCATCAACTTTGGGGTGAAGTTGAGTGAGACCTTTTACGTGGGTCTCGAATAGCACCATTTCTTCTCTTGGGATTCGCGGGTGTTCCGTTTTCTGCCAGTCAAAATCATCTTTGATAACCACACACTTTGGCATATCAAAGCTTTTCTTTGCAGAGTAAGGAGGTTGGTAATGGAGCGCCTTATCGATTGACTTCGCGTAAGGGTCCGAGATGAGCAGCGGTTCATCATTATGGGAGACGATGTAGCCGTACTTCTGACCAGCCTTAACTTTTGGAATAAAGGTGTGCCGTATACCGGCGTATTCGCCTGGTAGGTCGTGCAGCGTGTACTTGTCGTCGTCGGAAAACAACGCCAGTTTTATGTCTTTATTCTCGGGCGAGTGAATAGAGAAGTTACAGCCTTCTTTATTCAATGTTGCACCCAAGGGGTATGGGCGAGATCGAAATTGCGTCATCTGAGATTCTTTATTTAATAATTATTGCTACCTATAGGAAACTATAAGTTAAAAACTTTGTCTTACTAAGGTCAACAGCCTTAATTACAAAACAAGATAAAATATTCATGTAATTTAATTACTTTAAATATTCACTTTTGTGTTTAAAATTTGATCCTCCTATCATTTTGTACGAGTCCATAAATAAAAATACTTACGGACTACGCCCTATATCCGTGATATAGCTAGATGAAACGCCATACGGTATATTTTCTACGCCTTTCTCATCCCCCTTAATTTAGTTTAGGGCGGAGGAAGTCATCCTTGTACGCCTCGGGTAATCTCGATTCTGTTGAAACAAACGGGGACTTGTTCCCATCTTACCTCTCTTTCTCTAGGTGAAGTTAAACTGCCTTTTATTCATCTTTAGAGCGAGCAGGGAAGACAGAATTATAAATACCCTTAATGGAGTTAAGAATGAAAAAAGTAAGTGTAATTGCTGCAGCAGTGGCTGCTTCTTTAGCTGCTGGCTCTGCATTCGCAGTGGATTTTCATGGTTACATGCGTGCTGGTGTTGGCGTGAGTGGTGACGGTGGCCAACAAGTAACATTTGAAAAGAACAAAATTGGTCGTCTTGGTAACGAAGGCGATATCTACGGTGAAGTACAACTAGGCCAAGAAGTTTACAACAACAACGGTAAAACGTTCTACGTAGACTCTATGGTTGCAATGACTTCTAACGGCTCTAATGACTGGGAAAGTACTTCTACTAACTGTGGTTTAAACGACGCTGGCGACGCAGTTGAGTGTGTTGATGATGCACAGTTCGCTCTACGTCAGTTCAACGTTCAAGCAAAAGGCCTGCTAAACTTCGCTCCTGAAGCAACACTTTGGGCAGGTAAGCGTTTCTACCAACGTCACGACGTTCATATCTCTGACTTCTACTACTGGAACATCTCTGGTGCTGGCGCGGGTATCGAAGGTATCGAAGCTGGCCCTGGTAAACTATCTTTCGCATGGGTTCGTAACGACCGTTCAGACATCACTGATGAAGGTAACGACGGCGATGCAGCAAACGTTAACACGCTAGACCTTCGCTACGCAGGCCTTTCTCTATGGTCAAATGCGTCTCTAGAAATGGGTCTGGATTACGCAATCGTAAACGAAACTGAAGATGCGTCTAACAGCACTAAAGATGCGAAAAACGGCGTTATGGTTACTGCTGAGTTGACTCAAGGTCTAGACTCTGGCTTTAACAAAACAGTATTCCAATACGGTACTGAAGGTTACTCTAAAGCATTCGCATTCTACGGCGATGGTAGCTGGTACGGTGCAGAAGCTAACGACGGTGCAGACGGCTACCGTATCATCAACTGGGGTGTAATTGGCCTAGGCGACAACTGGGAACTTGGTCACCAGTTAGTGTACGGTGTTGGTAACGACATGTGGGATGGTCAAGACAAGTGGGAAACATTCTCTGTAGTTGCTCGCCCAATGTTCAAATGGGATGAAAACAACAAGACTATCTTCGAAGCGGGTTACGCAATCGACGATAACGATGGTTTCGAAAGCACTTACGGTAAGATGACTGTTGCTCAAGCTTGGTCTGCTGGCTCTAGCTTCTGGGCACGTCCAGAAATCCGTCTATACGCGACTTACCTAACAGCTGACGACGACAACGATACGCAAAAATTTGACGGCGGTCGTTCAGACGATACATTCCAATTTGGTGTACAAGCTGAAGCTTGGTGGTAATCATCTAGCCACTAAGTCCTAAATTGTCCTAGAATGATACAGCCAGAACCTATCTGGCTGTATTTATTTCAAAAACAATAAAAAAGTCGAGGTAGACAGTAATGAGAAAATGGCTTGCTCCCGTACTGCTGGGCATGTTGGCGTCTGGCTGTGCGTCTGTAGAACAAGTAGAGATGACTTCTAATGACCAGCAACAGGTGATCACCCAGTCTGGTGATATTCAATGGGTACCGCTTGATGTACCTGTGGTTACTGATTTTGCTTTGACTGATAAAAGCCAAATGCTACTGGATGGTAACAGTGCAGGTGCTATCGCCGCATTTGCACTTCCGGGAAACCGTGGCAGTCTCGATTTACAACTAGAGACATTCGTTAGCACTGATCTTCAATTTTACGCTCCAAATGTAATCGTGGTTAATGCGGACGGAAAAACCGTTTATTCAGCAGATTTTTCAAAGTTTGAGTACGTACCTGCAAAAATGTTGGATAACGACAAATTCGTACTCGATCTCAATGTTATTCCTGACATGAGTGGTAATGACCTTCATGTGTTGATTTACACCACTTCCGAAGATTTGAAAGGAAGTACTCAGATTCTGCATCCGGCGAAAGCCTATGCTAAAGCGCGTCATACTCAGCCGCCAGATATTGCTGATCCATTTGCAAAGCACAGCCCTCTTGGTCAGTTCCGTCTATCGGTAACTGCAAATGATATCGTTACGACTAAGATTGTCGCGAAAAACGATAATATTCCAGAAGGTGCGGAATTAACCGGTTACTACCACCGTGCAATTGAAAGAGCAGTAGCCGAAGACAATATTCCTAAAGCCTTAACCTTACTCGATGAAGCGAAAGAGTTAGGTATAGAAGGCGCGCAAGATGTATTTGTTAAAGCGGTAAATAGCAAATAATCGAATAAAAAAGGCCAGTGCAAGGCTGGCCTTTTAAATAATAAATTAACGTTTAAATATTTACCCCTACATACAGTTACCTCATTCACATATTTATTTTTATCCTTTTGTTTTTAATACTAATTAGAGTAATAATTAAACAATATTCCTAACCTGACTTTATGCTCAGGGGAATATACCTATCCAAGTAAATAAGCTCAGCAGGATAAAGTTTATTTCCTCATGCATGAGGGAATCTCAATATTAAACTCTCTCTGTTCTAACGAGCTTTACTAATTAAAAAGGAATTACGTGAATATGAAGATGATGAAGACTTCTCTTGCTGCTGCCTTACTTGTTGCTTTAGTTGGTTGTCAATCTACCTCTGAGTCTGAAACGGCTGCGCAGCCTGTTATGAATATGTCTGATGCGGAAGCGATTGCATTCATGCAGGCTTGTGATAACCCAGATAGTGCAGACAAAGGACCAATTAAGAAACCGTTATTTGTCGTTGGTACATTTGCAGATTCTGACTGGAAACATGTGCCTCAGCGCCAATATAATTACAAAGGAAATAATATCTACCAAGCTGTGACTCAAGAAAAATCAGGCTCATTTAAAATGCAGTATGCAACAGAGTTATGGTTCCCTCAGTTTACGGCTAAAGGCAATCGAATGAATGTTGGCGAATTAACGCCATTAACATTTGGTGGTTACGGTACAGATACTTCAGTTGATATTAAAGAAGACGGGAAATATGTCTGGAGCCTTCAGTTTGAAGGGGAAGGTAAACCTCTTCATGTCATGGTAAATAAGTGCCAGTAATATTCTATTAAGTTAGTTTAATTTTGATTTTTATTTGATTAGCCCCTGCATGTGAAAAATGCTGGGGCTAATTTTTTGGGAGATTATACGTGAATAAACGACTATATCGGTCTTTACTGGCCTTAGCCGTAACAGGCGTTCTATCGGGCTGCAATTCATCTGATGGTGATAACGGAGCAACTTTACCCGAAGTCAGTAACTATGCTTGCCAGACAAATGTATTCGAGCAAAGTAATCAGCTTCGGACTTATCAGATCATGGTTGAAAGCTTTGTCGATGGCGATACGAGTATTGGTTATTCCACGGGATATGGCACCAGTCATCACAATGGTGATCTGCAAGGTATTATTGATTCACTGGACTACATCCAAAGCTTGGGGATGAATGCAATTTGGCTAACGCCGATTTTTGAGTCTGAAGCCATTGATGGGCAAGATGACTGGGCTGATCGTCTGGATGCCACGGGGTACTATGCGACGGATTACTTTACGATAGATCCACACTTTGGTGATTTAGAAACCGCAAGAACGCTGGTGGAAGAAGCACACAGACGAGGCTTGTATGTCTTTTTTGATGGTGTGTTTGGTCACCATAAAGCGGGGTTAATTAAACCTTCTCCATCCGGCTTGCTACCATCTGGATCAAATAACCCTGTTGATTATCCACAGAGCCTCGAATTTTATAAAGAAGTGGCGACTTATTGGATCAACGAGCTCAAGATAGACGGATGGCGTTTAGATCAGGCGTATCAGGTCCCGACCGACGCCTGGACACAACTGCGTAAAGCGGTGAATCAAGCCTCGCAAAACGTGACATACACCAACAGTGACGGTGAGCAGGTGAACCCTCTTGGCTACATGGTGGCGGAAATCTGGAAAGGGGAATCAGATATAGCAGATGAAGCCTATGGCACAGAAAGTGATCCTGCCTTGTGTTCTGCTTTTGATTTTCCAATGCGTTACCGCATTGTCGAAACGTTAGCCGTAAACGAAAGTGGTGTAGGCGGCAGAGGGGCAGACTGGCTGGATAATGGTTACCTTACTCATCAACAATACCCAAGTCATGCACAACCTAACTTAATGATAGGCAACCATGATTTAGTGCGTTTTGGTGATCTATTGCAACGGGGTGGGATTGCAGATGTGAACGATGCAGAATATTGGTTACGCCATAAAGCGGCATTTGCTTTCCAGGCAGCTTACTCGGGACCGATCACTTTATATTACGGAGACGAAATTGGCGACCAAGTCGATGGTTTTGCTGCAAAAGAAGACATCAATACTTGTGCTTTGGCGGGATTATGTGATGACCACGTTGCCAGAAGCAGCGCGAAAATTGAAGGTATTACCGCAACTTTAGATGCTAATCAGGCTGATCTTAAAAGTTATGTTCAATCTCTGATGACAATTCGTGCTGCGCACCCTGCGTTATATGAAGGTTCACGCGCTAACCTGTTGTCGAGTAACGGCAGCTATGTCGACTTAAAGACAGCTGGTACCGATCAGGTATTGTTTGCGTTGAACACGCTAGAAAGTGCAAAAAACGTAATACTAAGTGAGGAATCGGTAGGGAGTAATAGTGCTCTGGTGGATCTGTTAACCAACGAGACCATTACGTCAAGCAATGGCCAGTATCTAATCCCGATGTCGCCGTTACAAGCTCGATTCTTTACCGTCTCTGAATAAAATTTCTGGACGCTTTTCTCTGAAGCCAAGTGCGATTGCCTATCTGAAAAGGCACCCTTGGCTTTTTAATTGACTGCTCAAGTGGGAATCCCAGCCAAATAAACAATGGGTTATATGGGCTTATAAAAACACAAAAAAAGGGGAAGCATGGCTTCCCCTTTTTGTATCGTAAATGACTTAGTTTTGCGTCACTGTCACAATTGGTGCTGTTGTATCAGCGGCATTGAAGTGGAAGTTATAGCTTCCGTCGGCTGGTACCGTGATACTGATGTTACCGCCACCAGACTCCATCGTTAATGGTGTACCGAATTCAATTGCGCCCTGACCACCAAAGTTAGTGGCGTCAGCCCAATCTGAGCTGGCAATCTTCATTTCAAACGAGCCCGCAGTCAGGTTGATGTCTAATGAGTAAACATCGTTTGCGACATAGCTGAACTTCGCGCTTTCAATCGCTGCCCAGTTAGCGTCTGTCACATCACCGCGTAGGTAAAGTGCAGTTTCGCCAAACGTTGGTGCGTCTGCTGATTTTGTTACCGAAACAACTGGTTTTTCTACGCTGTCATCTTGAACGTTAAGTGCATTAAGGATGAAGGTGTATTTCCCAGTTTCAGTCACAGTCAGTGCACAGTTGTCACCTGTTCCCAAGTCAAGGGAATCACTTGCCTGATCCGCTGCGCTACAACCAATATTTGGGTTCGACCAACCAGTGTCTGCAAATTTGAACTCATGGTCACCAGCTTCCAATACACCTGTTACAGAGTACATACCGTTACCAATGAAGGTCATTGCCCAGTCTGAGCTATCTGCCCAACCGTTCATTGTTCCTTTCACGTAAACAACCGTTTCACCGTAAGGAGGGATGCTTGATACATCTTTATTTGACGTATTCACAGGCAAACCCGCACCTTGCGCGCCAGCTTGAGGCTGTACAAATACTGCCGTCGTCAGCGCTGGTACAGTGAAGGTTTCTCCAGAGAAGCTTGCTCCTTGAACAACAGTATCCGCAGAGTTTTGCTGCACGGTATGAAGTTCGAAACCGCTCGCGCCAGCTATGGTAAACGATTGTGCCTCAGATGATGAGTTAACTACTGCGACAATCGCGTCGTTGTTTGGATCCAGATCCTGACCTGCAGAGACACCGTCATCAATAGACATAACAATCAGACCAGCAACTTGATCTTGACCAACGTTGCGGAAGTCGACACGATTCATCACTTCTTGAGCGGTATCCAGACGGAACAGTTCACTTGAACTACGGATTTTTAGTAGCTCGAGGAATTGCTGCTTGGTTAGCTCAATGTCAGTTGTATCAGGTTTCGCTGTGCTGTCACTGATGATCGTTTTGATAAGATCCCAGTTATCGCCATCTTTGTCTTCACGAGGCAGACCGACGTTCCAGTTGTTGTCGCTACCGTCAAAGAATACACGGTTGAACCAGTCGCCAGAATCGTAAGAGTCGCGCTGCATTGATTTTGAACGAAGGAGTTCAGAGCCCATGTGAATGAACGGAATACCTTGTCCCAGCATCACGGTTGAAAGTGATACGCTTTGCATACGAGCACGATCAGCCGAGCTGATGCCTGTCGCAATCTTGTACGCGTTGTTATCCCAAAGCGTTTGGTTATCGTGCTTAGAAACGTAAGAGATGTTCTCTGAAGGCATCTTAGTATAGCCAGCAGGAGCACCGTTGTAGTCTACATTCTTACCAAGCTTGGTTTCGCCGGTGTAATCGACAAGGATGTAATCTGCCAAGTTACCTGCCATACCCAGACGAACGATATCTTGGTTGTGCAGACGACCATTTACTGCGTCAGTATCTGTTTTGGTTTCTTCATTTGCGTATGCCGCGTTACCAAAACCCTGATTGTAACGAAGTGAGTGTTTACCATCTGAATCGACACCACCATCGAATGGACCACCACCACGAACAGCATCACGTAGGCGATCTGAGAAGGTACCGATCTCTGTACCAGCCATGTTTAGCTGAGTCGCTTGATCGAAGCGTGCGTCGTTAGCCACCTCACCAAAGTCCCAACCTTCGCCGTAGAATAGTGTGTTCGGGTCAATCTCACGGATTTGCTCTAAAGCGTAAACCATGACATCTTTTGGCTGGTGACCCATCAAGTCAAAACGGAAGCCGTCAACTTTGTAGTCTTTCGCCCAAACCTTCAGTGAGTCAACCATCAGTTTACCCATCATCAGGTTTTCAGTTGCGGTGTTGTCACAACAGGTAGAGTTTTCTACACCACCAGTATTCACGTTTAGACGGTGGTAGTATCCCGGAACGATCTTATCCAGAACAGATTTGTCATTGATGCCAGATGCGTTGGTATGGTTGTAAACCACGTCCATCACCAACTTAAGTTCCATCTTATGCGTTGCCTGAACCATCTCACGGAATTCCAGAATACGCTGTGTGCCATTCGGGTTCGTTGCGTAGCTGCCTTCTGGTACAGTGTAATGGAATGGGTCGTAACCCCAGTTGAAGCTGTCTAGCATACGCAGATCGTTCATCAGTTTCTGTGCAGACCCAGATGCAGGATCGTAACCGTTCAGAACATCTTCAATGATTTTCGCATCATCTTCTGATTCACAGACAGAAGCGTCAGGTTTAATGCCACATAGTTTGCCAACGGTATCGTTGATGTCGACGCGGTTGTCTACGTTCTCATCGACGGTAGCGATATCAAATGCAGGTAGAATGTGTAGCGTTGTTAAACCTGCATCTTTCAGAGCTTGTAGGTGAGAAACAGACTCACGTTCAGGCTCTGTTAGCGCTAAGTATTTGCCGTTATATGCTGGTGTGCCTTGGCTGTCATTGAAACTGAAATCACGCAAATGTGATTCGTACAATACGTGATCTTCGTCTTTTTCAACGGTTGGACGGTCGTAATTGTTCCAGTCTTGTGGCATTAAGCTAGCGTCGTTCAGGTCGACAACTTGTGAGTAAAGAGAGTTTAGAGACAAGCTTAATGAGTATGGGTCAGTGACCATACGCGTTTCCACAACACCTGTGGTTGGATGGTAAACCTTCACCTGATAGCGGTAGAACTTGTTTACTACGTTACTTTGTGGCTCGGAAACCCAAATACCCGTTACGCTGTCTTCCGTCATTGTAACGGTTGATTCTTCTTGCAGATTCTCATCGTAGATAATCAGAGAAACGTCTTGAGCCGTTGGAGCCCATAACTTGAAGGTTGCAGCGCCGCCTTCAACAATCGCGCCCAGTTCCTGACCGATCGCGTTACCCGCATCGGCATCAGCGAATACCGCATCCAGTACGCCTGGTTTTTGCACTTCAGTTGCAGAAATGATATCACCATCAGCGTTGTAAGCTACCATTACGATTTGTGATTTTAGAATCGTACGCAGTGTAGCGTCATCCACATCAATGCCAGCAGCTTGCAGGCTAGATAAGTGACGGAAGCGAGATTTCAGATCATCAGACAAATCACCTGCTTTGCTTAGCTCTACCGCCGTGCCACCGGTAATCTGTTTGTCTTCATCCATTTGGATGTCGTTAGTCAGGCTGTAGTAAAGCTTCATTGAGTCAGCGTTTGCTGCCGCTTCCCAAGCAATAGTGTTTGCATCTAACCAATGTGCTTTCTGGCCATCAACGTCGACTGGTCGCTCTTCGATTGGTTCGTAGAACAGTTCGCTACTGCCGTGGAAGCCAAATACCCCTTTAGATTCGCCTATCTTCGTCAGCTCGACTTTCGAGTTTGCACTGCCGAAGGCTTTGTCATCACCATTGTGTAAGATGAAGTTCATACATTCGTATGGGTCAGCGGCGTCAGGATCGACTTTAAGTACGTAGTACGCACCGTAGGTTTCGCTGATACCGTCATATTCGCGAGGCGATGCCCAATCAGTACCACCGCTTGTAATGCCCATGGCATCTAAATCAGTACTGGTACAGCCTTCGCCGTTCCATAGGTGCAGACCCCAGCCCTCGTAGCCGCTTGCTGAAGATGCTGAGGCAACATCACGTTTATAGTAAACAACAACTTCATTCTCTCCCGCAGGGTACAGTCCTGCACTCGGGCTGGTGGTATTGTCGTCGGTGCTGTCACTACCACAACCGCTGATCACCGCGACGGAGATCAAAGGCAGTACGGTTTTGGCAATTATTGATAATTTAAATGTTTTTTTGTCCACGTTTACAAATCCATTTTTATTGAATTGATATAAAGAACGCGTCAGGTCTTCGGCTCAAAGAACGGAAGAACCATACGTCCTATCTGGTGCAAATGCCGAAAGGAAATGTTCAAAGAAATGCTAATACACTGACTCATCAGCAAAATGTGAGAACGGACTGTTTAGTTTTTTACAAATGAAAATTTTCTTACACAGTGGATTTGGTTCACAAATTAACTAATAAAACGGACGCATAGTGAGAGGAGTGACACACACTCAAAATGTTAATTTTGATAGGAGTAGGAAGGGGGGATGACAGGGGAGGAGAATGTCTCAGCCCCAAAAGCGTGACTACCTTCTATAAAAAACCAATCAATAATTTTCGATAAAAAATAAGTTAAGGCGTCTGAGTTTTAATCACGTCATTCTTTACTTCTCAACTTCAGATTTTCATCGGGTAGCCGATATAAAGTCCAAGTGCTGAAACTATTCAGACAAAAGCAATTTAAGGGTTTCCCTATGGGGGAACGTCAATTTATATCATGGAGAACAAGAGGCGGTTTATGAGTAGCATGGGTATTGCCATTGCGGCAACTGGCCTTTCACTTGTCCTGATATTTGTATGGATGATCTCGCTGTCGATGCGAAAACAACGTCTGGAAGTAGAGCGGCAGGCTCGTGAGGCGGCATATCGCAAGGCAATGAAAAAAGCTCGTGAGCAAGAGCTTAAAGAGCGGGAATTTAAGGCTGAAACCGGGCACATACCGACGATTTTATTTCTGGCGAAAGAAGCGGAAAGAAACAATATCAAGCAGGCTTTGTATTGGTACGATAAAGCGGCGAAGCTAGACAACATCAGTGGCATGTACGGCATTGTTCGCATGAGTGAGCGTATGCGTGAAGATGTGGTTCTAAAAGAGCAGGCAAACTTTTGGCGCACTGCGATCGCTGGCGTAGAAGGTGATCTGGAAGCGAAATTTATCACCGGAAAAGCGCTGGTTTTTGGCCGAGGTGTGGAACAAAACGTCGCCAAAGGACATGAACTGATCGAAGAAGCGGCCGACGAGGGTTGTGTCGATGCGATGCTGTATATGGGTGAGTGGCAGTTATCCCCGGAAAATACGTCGGGTCACAGTGCCGACGCACTCTATTGGTTTATGAAGGCTGCAGAGAAAGACAGTATCGCTGGAAAAATTCAGGTAGGACTGTGTTACACCAAAGGTATTGGTACTGAAAAAAGCATGCTGAAAGGCCGTTATTGGCTGGAAAGTGCTGCAGAGCTCGGCAGTGCAGAAGCCATGTATTATGCAGGGGAAGCTTGGAAAGATTCGAGCAAAACTGGCAACGCTATTGCCTACATTTGGTTGTTTCTCTCTGCAAGCATGGGGTTCGAAGCAGCTCGAATATTACGGGATAAAGTCGCGGGTAATATCGGCGTTGATGTGGTGGTGGGCTTACAGGTGATAGCCAAACCGCTGCAAAGAATGCTGGCATCTGGCGTGGTAAAAAAGCACTCTATCATTCGTGCGTTAAACAAGGTTTATAAACGTGAGGCGTACTTCCCTAATGAAGATGAGTTAAAAGATGTCATCGCTGATGAGCCTAATCCAGAGCAAGACCAGTCAATCGAAGGATACACGACCAACTCTTGTCATGCGTCAATAACAGATGAGGTGGATACAACACCAAAATCATCGTTCTCCTCTCAGCCTTCCAAAGCTGCGCTCGATTTTACCCAGAACTTCCTCCAGCCGTAATAATTGAATAAGCCTCACACTTGAGGCTTTTACTTTAACAGCCTGCAAACTCATATTTATACAACACAGTTAAGCGGGCACAAGGTTATGAAGGCCAAATACGGACATCGGTAAGGGACGGTTAAGAATTGAGTTAAACAATCTGTGCTAGTCGGATACACTAGCGGCTTCGCAAAACTGGCGCTTGCCGCAGTCTTTGAACTATCGATAACAAAAATAAAAGGACAGCTACAATGCAGGGTATCCTCTCTATACAATCACACGTTTCTTTTGGTCATGCCGGTAACAGCAGCGCTGTCTTTCCGATGCAGCGTATGGGTTTTGAAGTGTGGCCTATTCATACCGTGCAGTTTTCCAATCACACCCAATATGCAGAGGGTTGGACAGGTCGAGCGTTTTCAGCCGATGACATCAGTGAGCTTGTTCGTGGTTTAGGTAACATTGGCGCTCTGGAAAAATGCCAGGCGGTATTAACTGGTTACCAAGGAAGTGCAGAACAGTGCCTAGCAGTGGAACAGACGGTCACTCAAGTTAAGAGTAAGAATCCAGACGCAATTTATGTATGTGACCCAGTGATGGGAGCACCTGATAAAGGCTGTATTGTTGCTCCGGGGATTGCTGAAAACCTGTTAACGCGTCTGATGCCAATGGCAGATGTGATCGTGCCAAATCAGTTCGAACTCAGCCAGTTTGCAGAAATGGAAATTCATACGTTGGAAGAGGCTATTACCGCCTGTCAGCGAGCGTTAGCGAAAGGTCCGAAAGTTGTATTGGTCAAACACCTTTACTGTCTGGATAACGGCAGCTTCAACATGCTACTGGCTACGCAAGATGGTATTTATCTGGCAAAACGCCCGCATTTTGAATTTGCCAAACAACCTGTTGGCGTGGGTGATCTTATCTCAGCGATTTTTACTGCAGGGCTACTTAAGGGCTGGAGCCCGAAACAGGCTTTCCAGCACTGTCATGATGCATGTTATGGCGTACTAAGTGCAACTTTCCATGCTGGTGAGTGGGAATTACAAACAATCGCCGCTCAGCAAGAGTTTGTCGAGCCAGCTAAACATTTCCAAATTGAAGAAGTGGCCTTAGCCACTGTGTAATCAAAGTTGATATAAAAAAATGGGGAGCCAATCGGCTCCCCATTTTATTTGTCTATTGAATCGTAATTCGATTATTGCTGTTCTTTTTGATGCTCTGAACGGCAAACTGCGGCAGTGAAGACAACGTCTGTAGAACTGTTTAGAGCAGTCTCTGCTGAGTCTTGAATAACGCCGATGATAAAGCCGACCGCTACCACCTGCATTGCTACGTCATTCGAGATACCGAATAGGCCACAAGCAAGAGGGATAAGTAGTAGAGAACCACCTGCAACACCAGAAGCGCCACATGCAGATACCGCTGCGACGATACTCAGAAGCAATGCAGTCAATAGGTCAATTTCAATACCCATAGTGTGAACTGCAGCCAACGTTAGTGTTGTGATAGTGATTGCAGCACCCGCCATGTTGATGGTTGCGCCTAGAGGGATAGAAACTGAGTAAGTGTCTTCATCCAGTTTTAGCTTCTCACACAACGCCATGTTCACAGGGATGTTTGCCGCACTTGAACGAGTGAAGAATGCTGTTACACCACTTTCACGCAGACATTGGAAAACCAATGGGTATGGGTTTTGTTTGGTTTTGAAGTAAACGATCGCAGGGTTTACTACCAATGCGATGATAAACATTGCACCTAACAGTACTGCTAGCAGGTGAGCGTAGCTCGCTAGCGCGCTGAAACCTGTTGTTGCGAACGTTGAAGCTACCAAGCCGAAGATACCAAATGGTGCTAGACGAATAATAAAGCGTACGATGTGAGACACACTGTGGCTTAGATCTTCGAAAACCGCTTTAGTAGTAGCTGAAGCGTGATGCAGCGCCAGACCAAGACCAACACCCCAAGCAAGAATACCGATGTAGTTTGCTTCTACTAGAGCGTTTACTGGGTTATCTACCACTTTAAATAGTAGTGTGTGTAGAACTTCTGCAATACCTTGTGGTGGGGTAGCACCCTCAGCGCCGGTTACAAGCGTTAAAGTGGTTGGGAAAAGGAAGCTTAGAACCACGGCAGATAGCGCTGCGAAGAATGTGCCCAATAGGTAAAGCACAACGATCGGACGCATATAAGTGTGTTGGTTTTTCTTTTGGTTTGCGATAGACGCAGCAACCAAAATAAATACTAGGATTGGAGCAATCGCTTTAAGCGCTCCAACAAAAAGGCTACCAATCATTCCAGCGCTTTGAGCGTGACTTGGTGAAACTGTTGCAAGTAAAACACCAAAGACAATACCGACAAGGATCTGGAGAACGAGGTTACCACGAGCATATCGGGCAACGAGGCTGTTATGTTGCATACATCATTCCTGCAATGTTATGCCTAAGTGATTGAATAATAACTACACATTACACGGCGATAATGCCCTTATTAAATAAGGGGTGAGCATTGCTTCTGGTCACTAAGACACATGATTATCAATTATCCTGTTTTTATATAGTCAGTCATTCTCTGACTGAACCGCCCATATCTTAACTTGGTAATATTTTGTGTCTAGTTTTAGTTTGTTTTTGGATTAAATGTTTGCTGAATGTTATTAAATTAAGTTGTTTGTGTTGCAATAATTTGGTGGTTATGAATGATGCTTTTTAACAAAGTTATTAAAAAGGAGACAAATGTCTCCTTAAATTGAATTGACCGACGAAAGTCAAAGCGTTAGTAATCTTGATAGCGTTTACGCTTCTCACTCATCGTATTGCGAACCATTTTTCCAAACTGTCTGTTTCTAGCTCTTTGCTCGGCTAGAGTCGCTCCGTTATTTCTTTGTTCCCTCAATAGCTTTTGGTAGTTTTTTAAGCGACGTTGTTCCAGTGTCCCATTTTCGATGGCGGCTTGAACGGCGCAGCCCGGTTCTGAATCGTGGTGACAATCGCCAAAGCGACAATGTTCAGCTAGCTGGGTGATGTCAGAAAATGTTTCACTGACCCCTGCTTCGCAATCTGCCAACTGAAGTTCACGCATTCCAGGGGTATCAATTAAAATACCACCAGATGGCAAAAGGTGTATTGAGCGAGACGTTGTGGTGTGTCGGCCTTTACTGTCATCTTCACGGATATGACTGGTTGCTTGCTCCTCCTGCCCAAGCAATGCATTCACGAGCGTCGATTTGCCAACGCCAGACGATCCAATAAACGCGACTGTTTGCCCTTCATGACACCAGTTCATTAGCTTAGCAACACTGTCTGGGTCTAAACCGTTTACGGCCTCGATAGCTAAAAGGTGATCCAATTTCTGTACTTGGCTTGTTATCTCATCATGGTTATCGCATAGGTCCTTTTTAGTCAGAACGATGACCGGTTCTACCATGGCTTCATGTGCTAGCGCCAAATACCTCTCAATACGGCTTAAGTTGAAGTCGTCATTCAGTGAACAAACAATAAATACCGTATCAACGTTCGCGGCGATAAGTTGCTCTGCCACTTTGTCACCTGCCGCTTTACGACTGAACAGGCTGCGTCGTTCAAGTAAGCGAACAAACTGTTGGTTCTGATCTAAGACGACCCAGTCACCAACCGTCATACTGGGTAACGATGAGTGAGCATTGAGATGGATGTTACCGTTCTCGCTGGCCAATAAGTAGCCACTGCGATGATGTGCAATCACTCGCGCAAATTGCGTGTTTTCATAATCGTCTAAAGTCAGCTGCTGCTGAAAGAACGGTTTCCAACCTAAACGCTTGAGTGGGTTGCTGGTTGAAGTCAGTGTTGCAAATAAAGTGTGTGTTTTATTCATTGTTGAATTATCCCAGACGCAACAAAGCGCCTTAATACAAATTGCATTAGGGTCTAATTCGGATAGATTTGACCCCGGAGAAAACCGGGCAGAGAAGGGAGGTTGTGGCTAAGCCACCAATTGAACTTTTGGACGTTTACCCTTGCGATGCCCAGTGTGTGTTTTGCATTACAATCATTTTGTGTCCTCTTTAGTTGGTTGATAATTGGGTTCGTTAATAAGACGGGGAGAGTATAGCCGCTCTCATTCGTTTGCGGTAGAGAAACTCATGCTGCCAGAGCTAACTTTGGCTGCTCATTCGCTCTTCCATTATCTGTGAATAGCTATTTGCCTTCAGCCCGTAGATGATTTGGATATGTTTATCATCTAAAACCACTACGCCGTGAGCGCCATGTTGTTTCAACGCTTTTTGATCAACGACTGCCGTTGATTTCAGAGTCAACCTCAAACGTGTGGCGCAAGCGCCTGTTTCAACGACATTCTCGATACCACCAATTGCGGCAATAATCGTGTCGACATCCTGATCCATATTTGGATTTACCTGAGTCAGGAATTTTAAAAGACGTTTGAAACCTTTAAGCATGTTGTTGTCTACCTCTGGAACTTGGAGACTAATGTATAGCGTAAATGCACCTATACATTTGAGGGGTATAGCACAGAATTATATTTTGAAACAAATAGCCAGTAAGAATAGAGCGAGATAAATGAGGCTCCCATTGAGGAGCCTCTATCGCTTAATCGTTGCAGTGTTGCGTCGTTACCAGGAGTTCTGTGACTTGACTAGCTTTTCGTCGACGTATCGTTTGAGGTGAGTTGTGAGATTGCCTCGACGATCGGTGCGGGCGTCAGCGTGTGAGGAACTTTGGTGATCAAGGTTCCGTCAGGTTTCAAGAAGTAGAAGTAGGAGCTGTGGTCCAGTGTGTATTTCAGCTCAGAGCCTTCTAATTCTGTTTTGCGGAAAATAACGCCATAGCTGTGTGCCAGCGGAGTCGTGATGTCTAGCGGCGCAGATAGCCCCTCAATCATAGGATGGAAGTAGTGTGCGTATTTTGCCGATGCATCCGCTTCATCGCGCTCAGGATCGAGAGAGATAAACATTGGGCGTAGTTGGGCCTTTTGTGTTTCGTCAATTTGGTTGAGTGCGCCTGCTAGCATGGCCAGCGAGGTTGGACAAACGTCAGGACAGCGTGTGAAACCGAAGTAAACAATACGAATACGAGGGTCATTAACGTCGAAAATGTTAACTGGCTGGTCATTTTCGCCAAATAACACCGTCTGCTCTGACTTAGCTGGCTCAGTTTGTTCGGTTGGGATCGCTTCTTGGCTGTCCAAATAGCTTTTAGCGCCAAATCCGAGTACGAAAGCGACCACGAGAAATAGGGACCAGTTGCGGCTCATAATGATTCCTTACCTTTGCATTTTGATGGCGGGATAAATGGTGTCTTGTCCGTCGGTGAGCTCTCCGACCCAAGTCATTGACTCTTGAGTACAGACCGGCAAGACCACTTCACCCATGTATTTTCCTGGAGACACTTTGTTTAATAAAAACTTAGGCTCACCCATTTCCATTTCTCGTCCTGACAAGCTCAATACGAGTTGTTCCGCTTCGCTGTCAGACCATTCTACGGTCAGCAGTGCAGGGACTAAGGGCTGAGTGTTATCGACATTAAGTGTCATGGTTACGTCTTGTTGGACGCAAGCCGCCGTAGATAGAAAACAATATTCATCAAGCGGTTTGAGTTCAGAGGAGGTCGACAAACTTTTAAGTAGCGTCGGGGCGTAAAACCCCGCGACCAGTGCCACAGCGACACCAGTGATATTCAACAGTTTCATTAAGGTTCAGCAGTTATGACTTAATAAGAACTGCATCGTAGCACACCTGGGCGATGCTCAACGAGACAAGTTCCGAGAAAATGTATTTACCTTAGTAGATTAGAAAAAAACGGAGCCATCGGCTCCGTAATGAAATAAAGACATCTATTTACTTGAATCTGCGAACTTTTCCAAGCTAAGTACTAGCGCTATCGCGGCCAGCATCATGACAATGGCGATAACCAGTTGTGATGGCTGAGAAGTTATGTGTTCATACTCAAACGGCGTCAAGTTGTGCTGAAGTAACGGAACTTGTTCACCTTTTGAGTTTGTGCGCCAGGTTAATGTTTCTTTCCATGGCCAGATTTTAGGCAGTGTGCCAATCATCAACCCGGTTAGGAACATCAATGTTGCGTCTCTAAAGTGGCGCAATAACCAAGAAAGCAAATGTGAGAACGTCAGTAAGCCGATAACACAACCTGCTAAAAACAGCGCCAAAATGTCTACTTGGAAGCCTTTTACTGCCGCTAATACGGGAGTGTACATGCCGATGAGCAGCAAAATGAAGCTGCCTGAAATGCCCGGCAGAATCATGGCGCAAATAGCGATAGAGCCAGCTATCAGCGTATTCACCATTGTCGGTTCCATATGCAGTGGCTTAAGCACCGTAATGCTGTAAGCGAATGCAACGCCAACTAATAAGGTAATGAAGCGAATAGCGTCGCGTTTTTCTACCTGACGCACGATGTGGTAAACCGAAACCAAAATCAGCCCAAAAAAGAATGACCAGATTGGAATAGGGTGCGTGTTCAAAAGCCAGGTGATCAGTTTCGCGAGGGTTGCAATGCTAACGAAAATACCGGAAAACAGCGCGATAAGGAAAAAACCATTGATATGGTTAAACGCCGCTTTCGTTCCCTCTCTTTTCCAGATGGATAAAAGCCTTGGGTTGATGCGTCGAATGCTCTCTAGCAAGGTATCGTAAATGCCTGTAATAAAAGCGATAGTGCCGCCAGAGACGCCGGGAACCACATCGGCTGCACCCATTGCCATTCCTTTAAAGAAAGTAATTAGAT
This sequence comes from Vibrio sp. EJY3, assembly GCF_000241385.1. NCBI lineage: Bacteria > Pseudomonadati > Pseudomonadota > Gammaproteobacteria > Vibrionales > Vibrionaceae > Vibrio > Vibrio sp. EJY3. The sequence goes on along the minus strand of NC_016614.1, from coordinate 1,798,219 downwards.
AGTTCATTTTCATACTGTTGATTTCTGATGATGGGGCAGAGTATACAAACATTACTGGTAAAAAAGTATGAAATAGTATTGTTATTACGAGATAAATTCCGTTCTAACCGGTTGATTATTGTTCTAAGTTTAGATGTTTTGTCTAAGTATTAAGGTATCACTCAATAATTGTGTTTGGAGTGTATTATTTGCAAATTGCATTTGCTAAATGCAACGACGTTTTTCGTTTTGCTACAGATAATGTTTTAGAACGCTTTCATATGAGATATTGAGTCAAAAATAAAGCTTTCAATTATGGCATGGTTTATGCATAATACGCCGCGACCCTTCTTAAGCCGAGGGTCACCTAGCCAACTGACGTTGTTAGTGAATACAGATTGTTCACATTAAATATCAGCCAATCGCGATTATTGCGATTGGCTATTTTTTTGTCTGAATAAAAGGCTATTTCTGCTCAACCGCAGCTCAGGCTACTAAGTGCAATGCTGAAAGCACAAGCTAAATAAAAAGGGCTGACGCTGTCACGCCAACCCTTCGTTTTAAGCTACTCAGTGGTTTATCTCTTCTAGTAACCCATCAATTGCAGTAAGTTTTCTGCCGTGATAATCGCTTCCTTACGGTTCGCAATGTTCAGTTTCTGATACAGGTTACGGATGTGGGTTTTAATGGTTGTTCCGGCGACATCAAGCTCCTGAGCAATTTGTTCATTACTGAAGCCCGAGTAAATCAACCCAAGCACCTGCCACTCTCGTTGAGTGAGCGGGCTAGTACGTACTAACTCTGGTACGTTCGGGTGGTTTACCAAGTTCTCAATAAAGTCTTCATCGAAGTGAATTGAACGGCTACGCTGATTTGATGAAATGTCTTTCATCAATTGCTGTGCGCGGTGACGCTCTAAATCGCCCAACTCATGGCGCAGGCTAAGCTTCTCTAACAAACCGCCAATGGTTGCGCCATCAATCAAGAAGTTTCCAACCATACCTGTCTGGTTGGTCATTACTAATGCTTCTTTAAGTAAGGCTTTCGCTTGTTCTTCATCTTTCTGACGCGCGGCTAATACCGCTTCAACAACTAAGTTGCGGTTCGTGTCAGTGACTAAGTTACTGCGATGCGCTTCGCTTTGTAGAAAATTCAACGCTTGGCGAGCTTCGTCATATTGACCAAGATTAATGTGCGCACGAACAATATTACGCCACTGCAATTGACAGAAGTGGTTACACGCAGATTCTGGACGAACTGCACTGTTGAGCCATTCTTGTATTGCATCCATATTGCCGCGAGCTTGCCAAAATAAGATGAGGGACAATGATGCATTCGCCGTCCAGTCGACATGGTAGGTCGACTGTTTCATCAAGTGTTGAATATGCTCTATAAACTTACCTGCTTTGTCGAGCTCTCCACGTCCAACAGCGATACGTGCAAGCATAGAATAGCTATGTAAGTGCTTGCTTGGCGAATGGCTTTCTAAGATCTGTAATCCCTTATAAGCACACTCTTCGGCTTCATCCAGACGATTCCAGCACCAAAGCACTTGCGCACGAATACGAAGTAAAAACTCATGCAAAGGCACGTGCTGAAGCTGGTGCTCTTCTATCAGACGGAAGCCCGAATCTTGCAGTTCAAAGGCAGCCTGAACATAGCCTTGGGCAATCAATATTTCACTTTGTTGTAGAATCGCCCATAACGCCTGATGGTAAACTTGATACTGGCGAGCCAGTTTTTCGGTTTGCTGCATCATCGGTAATGCACGATCGAGCTTACCCAGTACGTGATTGACTTCACCAACGACTGAGGTCGCCACGATTCGGCTGCGATAGATAGTGTGGTCTAACTCACTGAGTGCGAGCTCTGCCAACTCGAGTGCTTTTTCTGGCTGGTTACTGTTAATCGCAACCTGAGCAAGTAGCGCATTGGCCTGACCTTGATAGTGGACATCTAGCTCAATATCTCGCTTTTGGTGCTCCGCTTCTGCCTCTTCAAGTAACTGACCAACCTGATTGTAACGGTGCTGACTTTGAGCCAGCCATGCGCGTAACATCGTCAGTTTTGGATGACTAAATAGCAATTCTGAATCCAGCTGATGAATGGCATTTTCCAAGGTGCTCAACTCGCCTTGGTTAAACATTTTCCAGCCAAATTCGTTAAGAATTTCAACCACTAAATCTTTATCGTCAGATTTCTGAGCGTGGTGAATCGCTTGGTGAGGCGATTTTTGTTGTAACCAAGCTAATGCAGCATTGCGATGTAGATCTTTTTCTTGCTGAGGAATGCGAGCCTGGCGTTCATGAGACAAAAACTCACCGAACAGGTTGTGGAATCGGAACCAGTTATGTTCGCCCTCGAGAGGGTAAATAAACAACCCGTAGCGATTCAAAGATTCAATCATACCGAGCGCATCTTCACGCTGAGTTAACGCGAATACCAACTCGTCGTTAAAATGATCCAGAACCGAAACCTGCATCAGGAATTGGCGGGTTTCATGATCGAGTAGATCAAATACTTCCTCTACCAAGTAATCCCAAAGATGTGCATGGTTGAACTGTGAAACAGACTCTACCGTCTGCGCCAAGGTGCGGTTTTGATGCTGTGCCTGAAGAGCGATAAGTTGTAATGCAGAGGGCCAGCCTTCAACATAAGTTCTCAGACTGTTTGCCATGTCTTCATCAATACCGTCAGCGATGCGCTGGTTAAAGAAGCGGGTCGTTTCTTCTGTGTCGAAGGCCAACATGTCGTTGCCGATTTCGATCATCAAGTCACGCACACGCAGGTTTGCAGTACCTAATGGCGGTGTCGCACGGCTTGTGACGACGACGGTTAAGTTGTCTGGCATGTGCTTTAAAAAGAAGCGCATTGATTCATGAATTTCATCATTGGTGATTAAGTGATAGTCATCGAGTACCACGTAACATTCCTGATGAAAGTCAGCCATTTCGGCAAACAGCTCGCTATACAATGAGCGTAAAGAGGATATTTGGCGTTTTTCCGCCAGTTTCTGTGCATTAGAACAACTGAAGTTTGTTGCTTTGTTTAAGGCCTGCAACAGGTAATTGACAAAACGGAAGCCGTCATTATCGCTGTCATCAATACTGTACCAACCAACATTAGGCTTATCCGACAGCCACTGCGCTGCCATTGTTGTTTTACCGTAACCGGCAGGTGAGCGAAACAAAACCAATTTGTAATAAGGCGCTTGTTGCAGTAAGTCCAGCACTCTTGGACGCACAATGGCGTTATGTAACCGGCCTGGGCGAGTGAGCTTAGATGGAATCCACATTATTCGTTATGTCCTTAATTTATGTAAGCTAGCGAAATCTGAAAACGGTTTTCGTCACCAAATTTTAATCTGTTTAAAAAGTAAACAAAAATATAAATCGAGTGGGATGTTACGACATCGCTATTACACCTTACTTTGATCCACTTCCTAATTCTCACGAGATGAGCTAAATGGCACCAACTACGCCCTTTATTTGTGAGTTTAATCACTTTTTTAGGCTGGTTTGTTATTCCTTGTAGGAATTATTGCACGATGAATATGTAATTTTTGTGTTTGTGAACAAGGGGAGTGTGATCGCTAAGACAAAATTTACATCATGCTTCGACAGTGTCTTAAAAACTTTATGAGTAAATTTTAGCCTTTTCTCATATTCGCCTGTGATCGAAATCACTAAGAAGCGGAGCGTAAAAAGCTTTGTTGCGATTCAGATCACTAACTGATCGGTTGTACCCCCCTCTACGCCCTCATTCCTCCTCCTTCAAAGGAGGAGAAACAGGAGGATGTTTATTCACACCGGTAAATGCACGATATATGGCAGATGAATTACTAAAAGACGTGAGAATTTCTTAATGAAACCTACACAACAGAAAAAATTTGATAAAAAGTCGTTCCAAGACAGCGTAAAGAAACACCTATCAGTAACTTACGCACATACTGTTGAAAACGCAGATAGCCGCGCATGGTACCTAGCAATGGGTCGTGCACTAGCGGAGATCACTACTTTTGATTTGCTTGCTACTGAAGAAGATCCTCGAATCAAAGGTGCTAAGAGCGTTAACTACCTTTCTCTAGAATTCCTAATTGGCCGTTTAACGGGCAATAACTTAATCAGCATGGGTCTGTACGAGCAAGTAACAGAAGCAATGGCTGAATTGGGTCATAGCGTAACTGACCTTCTTGAAGAAGAACGCGATCCTTCATTGGGTAACGGCGGTCTTGGCCGTCTGGCAGCTTGTTTCATGGATTCATGTGCCGCGCAAGAATACCCAACAGTGGGTTACGGCCTACACTACGAATACGGTCTATTTAAGCAATCTTTCAAAGATGGCCGTCAACAAGAAGCGCCAGATGCATGGTGTGGCGTAGAAGGTTACCCTTGGGAAGTGGCTCGTCCAGAGCTTGCTCAAGAAATCGGCTTCTACGGTCATGTTGAAGTGGTCAACGAGAACGGTAAAGAAATTCGTAAATGGGTTCCAGGCATGACAGTAAAAGCGATGCCTTGGGATCTACCAATCGTAGGCTACGAATCAGAAACGGTTTACCCACTGCGTCTTTGGGAATGTCAGGCAATTGCTCCATTCTCACTGGCTAGCTTTAACAATGGTAACTACTTCGAAGCTCAGCATGCGCTGATCGACGCAGGCAACATCACTAAAGTGCTTTACCCGAATGACAACCACGAGAAAGGTAAAACACTTCGTCTAATGCAACAGTACTTCCACTCTGCAGCGTCAGTACGCGATATTCTTCGCCGCCACGAAGCAGCAGGCTACTCACTAGAAGAACTGCCAAAGCAAGAGACTATCCAGCTTAACGATACGCACCCAACTATCGCTATTCCTGAGTTAATGCGCATCCTTGTTGATGAGAAAGGTCTGTCTTGGGAAGCGGCGTGGGAAATCTGTTCGCACACATTCGCGTACACAAACCACACATTACTTCCAGAAGCACTAGAGACATGGCCAGAGTCGCTAATTCAGCACTTGCTTCCACGTCACATGGAAATCATTTACGAAATCAACCACCGCTTCCTGCAAGAAGTTCGTGCTAAGTGGCCTGGTGATGTTGCGAAACAGCAAAAACTTTCGATCATCGAAGACGGTTTCCACCGCATGGTACGTATGGCTAACCTGAGTGTAATTGGTTCATACGCGGTTAATGGTGTAGCAGCACTTCACTCTGAATTGGTTAAGAAAGACCTGTTCCCTGAGTTCCATGAGCTGTACCCGACTCGTCTACACAATGTAACGAACGGTATTACTCCTCGTCGTTGGTTGAAGTTCTGTAACCCAGGTCTGTCTCAGTTAATTACTGACAAAATCGGTGGCGAATGGCCAGCGAAACTGGAGTTGTTAGAAGGCATCGCGAAATACGCCACTGACGAGAAATTCCAAAAAGAATTCATGGCAGTGAAGAAAGAGAACAAAGAACGCCTGGCTCACTGGGTGAAAGAAAACATGGGTATCGAGCTGGATACCAATGCGATCTTCGATGTTCAAATCAAGCGTCTACACGAGTACAAGCGTCAGCACCTAGATTTGCTACACGTGTTGTCTCTGTACCATCGCATCCTTAACGAGCCTGGGTTTGATTGTGTACCACGTGTTGTATTCTTCGCAGCGAAAGCAGCACCGGGTTACCACCTAGCGAAAGAAATCATCTTCGCAATCAACAAAATTGCAGAGAAGATCAACAGCGACCCTCGCATCGGTAACAAGCTTAAAGTGGTATTCATTCCTGACTACCGCGTGAGCATGGCAGAAATCATCATTCCTGCGGCGGACGTATCACAACAAATCTCGCTAGCAGGTAAAGAAGCGTCAGGTACTGGTAACATGAAGATGGCGCTAAACGGTGCTCTTACTATCGGTACAATGGATGGTGCGAACGTTGAGATTCGTGAAGAAGTGGGTGACGAGAACATCTACATCTTCGGTCTGGATGTTGAAGGTGTGAAAGCGCTGAAAGCTCAAGGCTACAACCCGTTTGATTACTACAATGCGGACCATCTACTAAAAGCGTCAATGGATCTTCTTGTCGGTGAAGAATTCACACCAGGTCAGCCGGGTCTATTGCGTGCAACGTACGACAGCCTGCTTGATGGCGGTGACCCGTACCTATGTCTTGCAGACTTCGCGTCTTACGTGAAAGCGCATGAAGATATGGGCGAGCAATACAAAGACCAGGCTGGTTGGGCTAAGAAAGCCATCCTTAATACCGCCCTCGTTGGCAAGTTCACGTCAGACCGCTCAATTCGAGACTATGTGAACAACATCTGGAAACTAGAACCGGTTCACCGTTAATAAGACAAGTAAAAACCAAGGTAGCCCTGCGCTACCTTTGGTTATTTTCAAATATAAGTTATTGATAACAATAAAACCCTACATGGAAGGTGTTTGCATTACCTTCGGAGAAAGCGATGAAAGAACTAACAGCATTAAAGAAAGTCGCGGAAATGGCGAGATTGGCTGACAGTTACGTCAGTGCATGGGGAGATGAGGCTAAAGTGTCTGATGAGACTCTGCGCCGTTTGCTCGCTTCACTTGGCTACGATACTAGCAGCGATGAAAAACTATTGGCTTCTGCTGAGAAGAAGCATAAGAAAGACGTACTAGCCCCTGTTCTTGTTTTACGCGACGGCGAGCCTGTCGAAGTGGAACTAAACCTAGGTACGAGTGCTCGTGAGAGTGAATTCAGCTGGCGTTTAGAAACAGAGCAAGGAGAGGTACTTGAAGGCTATCTTCAGTCTCAAATTGTTCGTGATGAACGTGCTGAGGGTGGCCCTCTAGTGTTTGCATTGCCAAAGAACTTGGCATGGGGTTATCACAAACTGATCATCAGTCGTAAGCGTCGTAAAACGCCTTATGAAATGTCGCTGATCATCACTCCAAAAGCTTGTTACAAACAAGATGCGCTTAACGAACACAAAAAGCTTTGGGGCCCGAGTATTCAGCTTTACACATTGCGTACTCAGCATAACTGGGGTATCGGTGATTTCGGAGACCTTAAGCAACTGGTTAGTGACATTGCTTCGCGTGGCGGAGACTTCATTGGCCTGAACCCAATTCACTCGTTGTTCCCGGCAAACCCAGAAGGTGCGAGCCCATACAGCCCGTCTTCTCGCCGCTGGTTGAACATCATGTATATTGATGTGGTATCCGTACCGGAATTCGCTCTGAGTGCAGAAGCGCAGCAACAAGTTGGCAGTGCTGAATTCCAGCAGCGTCTACAAAAAGCTCGTGATTCTCATTGGGTTAATTACACCGAAGTCTCAGCTCTTAAAATGAGCGTACTGCCTTTACTGTTTAGCGAGTTCAAAGCGCGTCATCTGGACAAGAATACAGACCGTGCACGTGCATTCTTAGAATTCGTAGAGAAAGGCGGCGACAGCTTGTTACATCAAGCTGCCTTTGACGCACTTCATGCCTATCTGCACGCAGAAGATGCCAACGTGTGGGGTTGGCCAGCGTTCCCTGAAAAATACCGTACATTCGAGTCGGCTGGAACGCAGAAATACATTAAAGATCAAAAAGACCGCGTTCACCTGTACATGTACTTACAGTGGATCGCTGATGATCAAATCAAAGAAGCTCAAGCACTTGCAGAAGAAAAAGGCATGTCTGTAGGTCTGTACCGTGACCTTGCAGTAGGCGTAGCGGATTCTGGCAGTGAAACTTGGGCTGACGAAGGTAACCTTGTTCTGGACGCAAGTATTGGTGCGCCACCAGATGTACTGGGCCCACTAGGTCAAAACTGGGGGCTGCCCCCACTAAACCCACAAGTGCTTGAAGCAACGGGTTACGACGCTTACATCCAACTGCTGCGTGCCAACATGAAGCATTGTGGTTCGCTACGTATTGACCATGTACTCGGTCTGCTGCGTCTGTGGTGGATTCCAAAAGGCGAAAAGGCAACAGAAGGGGCTTACCTGTACTACCCAGTAGAAGACATGCTGGCAATCTTAGCGCTTGAGTCACATCGTCATCAATGTTCAGTTATTGGTGAAGACTTAGGTACGGTGCCAGATGAAATCGTAGATATTCTTCGCGATGCTGGTGTGCACTCATACAAAGTGTTTTTCTTTGAAACCTCAAAAGACGACGGCGGCTTCATTTCTCCTAAGCATTATGCTGAGCAATCTATGGCGGCACTGTGTACGCACGATATGCCAACGCTACGCGGTTTCTGGCACTGTGATGACTTGAAAATGGGTCGTGAGATTGGTCTGTACCCAGACGAAGAGCAACTAGAAGGTCTGTTTGCTGATCGTCTTAAGTGCAAGCAAGGTATTCTGGATAGCGTTCGCTGGCATGGTTATCTGCCTGAAGGCATTGGCCATGATGCGCAGTTCGTACCTATGGATTCGTACTTAAGCGAAGCGCTTCAACTGCATGTTGCAGCAGGTGATTCTGCACTGCTTAGTGTTCAGCTGGAAGACTGGCTAGAGATGGATCAACCGGTCAATATCCCTGGTACTGTTGATGAGTATCCAAACTGGCGTCGTAAGCTGTCGATGAACCTTGATGAAATTTTCAGTCGTGAAGATGTGAATCGAATTGCAAAACGTTTAACGGAAGTCCGCGCTCAGGCAAGCAAGTAAGGACGAATAGAATGAGTGAGAAAGCGAGCTGATTATAAATTTGTTTGCTCTTAGGTAAGAAATTTCCATCTACGTCACTCATTCTATAAAAACAATCCGTTAGGATGGAGTACTGTTATTATGCCCGCAATAATAGCGGGCATTTTCGTTTTTTGATGCTGCTTGCAAACATTGACGTTCGAAGCAGTGCTTTTTAGTAAGTTTACAATGTTGGCTGTGCAAGCCAATATTTTCTTAAACTCGGTGTGTTTAAGGTGGATATTGGTTTTAGGGAGAAAGGTTTGAAAAACACGAAAACAAATAAAATAAAGAGAACAAAGAAAAAGTATGAACGTGCCTATGAACTGCTAGCTCAGGCTTCTTACTCGGATCCGTTTGCGACGCTGGGGCCATTTATTGATGATGGTGAAGGTTCCCTAAGAGTCTGGATGCCAGGCGCAGATAAAGTTGAATTATTGGTTGAAGGGGAGCCAAGAGTTGCCCTTGAACGCGAAGGTGACAGCGGTTTTATTCTCAAAGAAAAACGCGATTTACACCTTACACATTACCGCTTAGCTGTAGATTGGAATGGCGTTGAACAAATCATTGACGACCCGTACCAATACCACAATATTTACCAAGAGTACGAACACCTGCACACACCGAAAGACATGTATCACTACATGGGTTCGCACTTTGTCACTCTAGAACGTGGAGGTAAACATATCTCTGGCGTTCGTTTCCTAGTTTATGCACCACATGCGTCAGCCGTGAGTTTGATCGGCGGATTTAACCAGTGGGATGGCCGTCGTCAGCCAATGCAACGCCTCGATTACGGTATTTGGGGCTTGTTCGTTCCTGGCTTAGAAGAAGGTGTACAATACAAATACGAACTAAAAGGTCCACATGGAGAAGGGTTGCCTCATAAGCAAGACCCATGGGGCTTTTATTCAGAGCAGTACCCGTCATTCGCATCCATCACTTACGACCACAACCGTTACCAATGGCAGGATACGCAATGGCAAAGTCGTCCAGTAACGGAAAAGCGCAGTGAAGCGTTGTCTTTCTATGAGCTACACGCTGGCTCCTGGAAACGCAATGAGCAGGGTGAGTTTCTTAACTACCGTGAACTGGCTGAACACTTAGTGCCATATTTGGTCGACATGGAGTACACCCACGTTGAACTGATGCCAGTTTCTGAACATCCATTCTACGGTTCTTGGGGTTACCAGCCAGTGGGGCTGTTTGCTCCAACCAGTCGTTATGGATCGCCAGATGACTTCAAATACTTTGTTGATGCTTGTCACCAAGCGGGTATTGGCGTGGTTCTCGATTGGGTACCAGCGCACTTCCCATCCGATGACCATGGTCTGGAAAACTTCGATGGCACACCTCTGTTCCACGATCCAGACCCACGTCGCGGCTGGCACCAAGACTGGAACTCGTATATCTATGATGTCGGCCGCGAGCACGTCCGTCGCTTCCTAGTCGCGAATGCCTTGTACTGGTTCGAACAATTCCATATCGATGGTATTCGAGTCGATGCTGTTGCGTCCATGATCTACCTTGACTACTCACGCAGTCATGATCAGTGGATTCCGAATGTCGATGGTGGCAACGAAAACTATGAAGCGATTGCGACACTAAAATGGATGAACGAGGAGGTGTACAAACACTTCCCGAATGCTATGACGATTGCTGAAGAGTCGACGGCATTCCCAGGTGTGTCTGCGCCAACATTCATGGGCGGATTGGGCTTCGGATTCAAGTGGAATATGGGTTGGATGCACGACAGTCTTTCTTACATGAAAGAAGATCCGGTTCATCGCAAATACCACCACAATACCATCACGTTCCCGCTTATTTATGCACACAGTGAGAACTATGTATTGTCGTTGTCGCACGATGAAGTGGTGTATGGCAAGGCCTCTATCCACAACAAAATGCCTGGTGATGAGTGGCAACAAACCGCTAACTTGCGTGCTTACTACGGCCATATGTACGGTCAGCCAGGTAAAAAGCTTAACTTTATGGGCGCAGAATTAGGTCAGACAGCGGAATGGAACCATGATGATCAACTACAGTGGTTCTTATTGGAGTTTGAACGTCACAAAGGGGTTCAAGATCTGACTCGTGACTTAAACCATCTATACCGAACTGAACCAGCTATGCACGATCAGGATTGTATTCCTGCTGGTTTCGAATGGCGTCTTCAAGATGAAGCCGATGCGAGTATTCTGGCTCATGAGCGTATTAGTGAGGACGGTGAGCGTATTTTGGTTATCACCAACTTTACGCCAGTACCACATGAGAAGTTCCGCTTAGGCGTTCCGAATGAAGGCCGATACGATCTTCTGCTTAACACCGATGACAGCAAATACGGTGGCAGTGGCTTCAAGGTTCACAAGAGTGTCGAAACTGAAGCGATCGAAAGCGAGTCGCTCCCACAATCTCTTGGATTGCGCATCCCACCTTTATCAACGGTGTTCTACAAGCTTGCTAAATAAGCGCCACTGAAAACATCAAGCCCGCTTTACAATGTAAATCGGGCTTTTTTTGACCAAACTTTAACCTCAGAAACTTGTTGTTCTTTGCAGAATACGGCAATCTTGCTCGCTTGCTTTTAAAGCGGAGCGTTGTCGGGATACTGAGAATGATCAAAAGGCTAAAGTCATTTCTAATTAAAGTCGTGTTGGTACTGTTGCTTGCTCCTATTGTTATGGTCGGGGCGGTAAAGTTTATCGATCCTCCAATTTGGGGCTGGAAACTCAGTCGCCTTGTCTCACCTCCAACAAACTATCCTGATCACAGTCAGCATGAATGGGTGCCTTTGTCGCAAATCTCCAAAAACATGCAGCTTGCTGTGATTGCAACAGAAGACCAAAAATTCCCGACGCACTATGGCGTCGATTTTGAGTCTCTGTTTAATGTGATAGCGAATGCGGACGAAAATGGCCCATCCCGCGGAGCAAGCACGATTACCCAACAAACCGCCAAGAATGTGTTTTTGTTTCCTGCCCATTCTTATGTGCGTAAGGCCTATGAGCTTTACTTTGCACTGCTGATGGAAGCGATGTGGAGCAAAGAGCGCATTCTGGAAGTCTACCTGAATGTGGTTGAGTTTGGTCCGGGTATCTATGGTACAGAAGCGGCTGCTCAGAACTACTTTGGCGTAAGCTCAGATAGATTGTCGAAGTGGCAAGCGGCGCAATTAGCCGTGGTGTTGCCTAATCCTTATCGTATAAAAGTTTACCCACAAAGCGACTATACTCAGCGCCGCACCAGATGGGCGATGAATCAAATGCGAAATCTAGGCAGCGTTCATTTGTAGAAATTTCAAACTACGCCCTGATAAAGCAAAAATGTGAGTTAATCCAAGCTTTAGGGCGTAGTCTATTAGAATGATGTGCTCAAATTTTCATCCATTTACTATTAGTGTGAATAAAACTAATAAATTTGCGTAGGTTACATACGCAATCAATGGATAGAACGATGAAACTGAATCTGATCACGACGACATTATTACTCGCCTCGGCAAGTGCTATTGCTGAACCCAATATCACCATATCTACCACAACGAACAGCCGCGATTTTCCACTCAGTGCCGAGCAACCTTTAGTCGTGCCGCTTACCAAAGATGGCTACACACTAAAAATAACCGGTATTGATGGAAGTTGTACCGCGCCCGACGGACAAAACGTAAAGTTCAATACACCCATTTCACTGAACTGTGGAGAGCCGACAGAACTTGCGCTGAAAATACGTTTTACCGGTGACTACTCGTTTGCCTATGATGAGCAGGCAAAAACACTTCTGTTTAAGCGAGAACCAAAGAAAGCGGCGAAAACCGAGTTCAAACGCCCGATCCCAAAAGTCCAGTGTGAAGTTTATCAAGGTGGCGAAGTGTCCATTGCATTGGGTGATAGTTTCCCCGATGGAACCAAATTGCGGGATGCTTACTCAGGGCAGGTAGTCGAAGTGAAAAATCAACAAGTCTCTTTGGTGCCAGACCAAGCGTCAGGTGGAATCGTACTTCTTGAGCCGATGAAGAAAACCAAGCAAGCAATTCCGTTTAACTACCGAAATGCCAATATCTACTTTGTGATGGTTGATAGATTCAACAACGCAGATAGCAGCAATGACGCTAGCTATGGGCGTAAAAAAGACGGGAAAGAAGAAATCGGCACCTTCCATGGTGGCGACCTCAAAGGAGTGATTGATAAGCTGGACTACATCAAAAGCTTGGGGACAGATGCCATTTGGTTATCGCCGATTGTTGAGCAGGTACACGGTTTTGTTGGCGGTGGCGACAGTGGCTCGTTCCCATTTTATGCTTATCACGGTTACTGGACGCGTGATTTTACTAAGATCGACGAAAACTTCGGCAGTGAAGCTGACTTAAAGACGCTAGTGGAAGAAGCGCACAAACGCGGGTTAAAAGTGCTGATGGATGCCGTCATCAACCACACCGGTTACTCCACACTTGCCGATTTACAGTTTGATGGTATCGAAGTGCTCAAACCGGGCGCTGATTTGCCAGAGAAATGGGCGAACTGGCAACCAAAGAGTGGTGAAAACTGGCACAGCTACCACCATTATATTGATTACCAAAGTCCGAACTGGGCTAACTGGTGGGGTGGTGATTGGGTAAGAGCAGGTTTACCGGGCTATCCTGAGCCGGGCAGCAGCGATATCACTATGTCGCTCGCTGGGTTGCCGGACTTTGTCACCGAATCTGATAAAGCGGTAACACCACCTAAGTGGCTGCTAGACAATCCGGGTACGCGTGTTAAGGCGCGAGACAATTTCACCGTGTCGGATTATTTAATTGAATGGCAAACGGATTGGGTGAAGCGCTTTGGCATTGATGGATATCGCGTCGACACCGTAAAACACGTCGAAGGTGACGTGTGGAAACGTTTGAAGCAAGAAGCCTCTCAAAGCTTAGAGCAGTGGCGTAAAGAAAACGGTAGATCCGGTCAACCGTTTTGGATGATGGGCGAAGTCTGGGGACACACCGCATATCGTAGCCCTTACTTTGACGATGGCTTCGACGCGCTGATTAACTTTGATATGCAGAAGAAACTCGATAAAGGCGCAGCCTGTTTTAGCCAAATGGCTGAAACCTACCAAAGCTATGCCGATACCATCGCCAATGAGAAAGACTTTAACCCGGTCAGCTATATGTCCTCTCACGACACCGAGCTATTCTTCTCACGCTTTAAAGACTACGCCATGCAGCGTAACGCAGCGAATGCGCTGTTGTTAAGCCCAGGCGCTGTTCAGGTTTACTATGGCGATGAAGTGGGGCGTAACATTGGCCCATATGCAGACGACTTCCACCAAGGGACTCGTTCTGACATGGTCTGGAAGCTTACTGACGAGAAACAATCGTTGCTGAAACATTGGCAGACTCTAGGGCAGTTCCGAAAAGCACACCCTGCGATTGGAGCAGGTAAGCATCACGTAATCGCTCAGGAAGGAGCGTACGTCTTCTCTCGTACTCTTGCTGGTGACAAGGTAGTGGTTGCTTTTGTCGGCCGAGAGAAACCGTAAATCACTAGTTCAAAAAGCTCATTCTGGGTTTTAATCCAGATTTTAAAAGTCATAGCCCTCAGACTTAGGTTTGGGGGCTTTGTTTTTATTCATCGTATTTTTAAGTTCAGCAAAGAAGCACCCATTAATGTTACGTTCAGATTTGATCATTACTATTATTGCAATCGTCACAACTATCGGAGGCAACGATGACTACAGCCATGTCTTTAAAGTCGGCGCCTAATGACGCCGTTGAAGAAACACTAAAAGCGCCAGATGAGAAAACGTTTTGGCGCAAGATGAAAAACTCGGTAAGAAAAGCGGGTGAAGAGCTTGCTGTGATGGGAATTAAATCCTGGCTCGCGATGACAGACGCCAATACCTCCGTGCGCCATAAAGCGATTCTTGGTGGGGCATTAGCGTATTTCGTTCTCCCAACGGATATGGTGCCCGATGTGCTGGCTGGCGTTGGATTCACTGATGATATGGCAGCGCTTACATTGGCTGCGAACACGGTTGGCAACGCTATTACGCCAGAGCATGAAGAACAAGCCAGAGCGAAACTGAATTTAATGGCTAATGACTAAAAGTCTTTAAGATTGCTTAATCAATCTTTCTCAATAAACAAAGCCCCGATGTTTCCATCGGGGCTTTGTTCTAGACAGGATAACCGTAAACGGTTTAAGCGTCAGCGCGTTTAAGATGCACTTCTTCTTCGGCTGCGCCGGCCATTGGATCGTTGAAGCGAGCTTCATCCAATGCACCTTCTGATTTAGCAACAATAACCGTTACTGCGCTATCACCAGTAATGTTTACTGCGGTACGAATCATATCCAGTAGACGGTCAACACCCATAATCAGAGCGATACCTTCCAGAGGCAAGCCTACTTGGTTTAGTACCATCGCTAGCATGACAAGGCCAACACCAGGAACACCAGCAGTACCGATAGATGCCAGAGTCGCCGTCATGATAACCATCAGGTAGTCACCCATGGTTAAATCAATGTTGAATGCCTGTGCGATAAACGCGGTAGCGACACCTTGCATGATCGCCGTTCCGTCCATGTTCACGGTTGCACCAAGTGGTACAGTGAACGAAGACACACGGTTTTCTACGCCCATGCGGTGTTTTGCTGTTTCCATAGTAACCGGAATGGTTGCGTTTGATGATGCAGTAGAGAACGCAAACATCACAGCATCTTCCATTTTACGCAGGAAGGTAATTGGGCTAAGACCAGTAAACCCTTTCAACATTAGGCTGTACGTTACCAGACCGTGTAGCAGCAGTGTGCCAGCTAGAACGATAAAGTACTCGGCAAGGTTTAGGATTGCACCCAAGCCCAAACCAGTAAACAGCTTCGCCATCAGGAAGAACACACCAAATGGTGCCAGGTTCATCAAAATAGCAACCAGTTTCATGATCACTTCATTCAAGTCTGAGAAGAATGCAGCGATACGCTCGCCTGGTTTACCAGCAGCACTGATCGCAATACCAAATAAAACGGCAAACACGATAACTTGAAGTGTTTTACCTTCAGCCATTGCACTGATTGGGTTAGTCGGGAACATATCAATGATCACCTGACCCAAAGACGGTGCTTCTGCTGACTTAAATGAGCTTACCGCAGTAAGATCAGCGCCAGCGCCTGGCTGGAACACGGTGCCCATAGTCAGAGCAAGTGTGATAGCGACAGCCGTTGTTGCAATGTATAAAGCGAGGGTTTTACCACCCATGCGACCTAAAGTAGATAGGTCTTTAAGAGAGCTAGTACCACAAACGAGTGATACAAATACCAAAGGTACTACTAGCATCTTCAAGCTGGCGACAAAGATCTGCCCACCAACTTCAAATAGTCCATTAACAATGTATGCGTCGACAAATCCGTTGTCGGCAAAAAGTGTGCGAATTGCAAATCCTGTCAAGATACCCGCCACCATACCGAAAATAACACGGCTGGTAAGCGACATCGGTTTCTTGGTATTCATGAGAACACTCCTTATAGTTATGCACTCTGAGTTCACTTCAAAGTGGCGTGCAGGTTAGCAGCGGAGTGAAAAAACACGAAAGAAAAAACCTAATCTTGGTCGGTAGATGTGACCACGGTCACCATAAAAAATATTATTTTAACAGTTATTTAACTTTAAGGCTGGTTGTAACGGCTGTTTTTTAACACTTTTATCGAGTATAAAACTAATGTTCACCTATTGTTACACTTTGGTGTTCTATGTTTTGGTTGCATATTGAACTCGTAATTATTCACCTCTGATTAATGTGGGACTAAATATGCAACTAAAACTTGTTTATATAATACGCATTAGTAGTCGATAATTAGAGCAATACATTTATCTCACTATTCGCATCGCTCTGTTATCTTTAGCTACTAAGTTGGTAAATTCAGCTCCATATCAACATTGTACATTGGACAGGCTAGATAGCTGTAGATGATCCCACTCCCAACGGCTTTTGTTGTTGTTTGGAATTCCACCAACCCAATATTGTTGCTCAAATTTAACATTACCGTTTAAGCACTGTATTCCATGCTCGGTTATACACACTTGTTGCTCCCACCAGTTTTTTTCTAACGAGTCTACTGTTATCAGTGGTTTCCCATTGGTTGCTAAAGGAAGGACCAGTGCGTAGAACATCACATCACCCAGGTAGGGCAAAGGTTCGCTCTGCTGATAAAGCTGAAACCACTTACTCACTGAAATCGCGTTGTTTTGTTCCTTTAGTGCATCGAGTGCGAGACGCTGAGTGAAGCTCAACCCTGATATTGAATGGGGGAGCTCGCGCAAATGCCGTATAAGAACCGCACTCATATTTGGCAAGCAATCCAACTCATGTTGTTCTAATAGAGAGACAATAGAATCTGGCGTTTCTTCTGTGAGAGCTTGCCAACACCGACTGGCCTGGCTCATTAATCTTGCGTTTATCGGCTTGCGATCATGCCAGCATGAACGAATCGCCTCTGCGGGTAATTGTCCAAAACCGATAAAACGTTCTGTACCGGGGAATTGGTTCAATTCAATGATCTCAATGACTTTAGCTTTTACGTTCTCAAGATAAGTCAGGCAACGGATCAACATAAGTTGATCATAGCTATCATGCTCCACCCAAAATACGATGCGCTCAAACTTATCGTCTAGCAGAGTCTCTACGTTACGCTGCTCTTGCTGAGCGATGTTTTGAACAGATTCTTTATGCCCCATAACGGGCAGCATCGTATCAACAACGAACTGAGCGCGTATGGCTAAAAATGATTGCTCAGCTTTAGGAATAGGGCCCATGCATAGTGGATCAATCATTGGGAGAAACTGGCCTTCAAAGCCGCTCTCTTTAAGTTTTTCCTGAATATCATGTCCACAACGAACATGGAGCGTACTCAGGCCACTGTCTAACGCTTTTTCTCGTTTAGCGATAGCGTTCTTATGCGATTCTAAACGTTCCACGTGAGCTTTTAGTTTGTTCCAACTCGGTAAGCCGAGCTCTCTTGCTAAAGCATGTTGAACATCAGCAAGCTGAATAGATTCAAAAGATAGAGTGTCGGGTTGGGAGTGAAACTGTTTAACGAGATCCAGCGTATTGAAGTCACGTTGACGAATTGCCTTTAAACGCTTTTTAGCAATGACTTTTTGCTGATTGAGATTAATTGAGAAGCTGTTGTGAGGTTGCATTTTTCACCTTTCTTATTCTCTTCCACACTCGCCTGAACAGAAGCTTTAAGAAGGTAAAAACAGATTGTACCTGCTGGAAATGCAGGGAAGCCAAATTGCCGTGAACCGAGTTCTTTCCGCGAGTGTTGGGTGCTTTAGGCGTGAGCTCGTATATCATAGGCGACGGCTGAATGACTGGCAACCGAAAATCAGGGTTCAGAGAAGGAATAGTTAATAAAAACAAAGCCCCACCTAACCTGGCAGGGCTATCGTTCAATACAATTTAGCGCTTTGCTAATCCTTTGCCATGTAAATAAGGCAGAATATGCGGGCGAGACTCTCCAGCCAATTTCGTTGTCACTTCCTCAGACCAGGTGCTTTGCTTTTGATTACTTGAACGAGTGGCGTAGTAATCGTGCATGGTTTGGTCGTAAGCTTTTATGTCTTCAATATTTAAAGCTTGGTACTGATTTTCGTGCACGATCACTTTTGCTGGTAAGCGAGGTTTAACTTCTGGGTCTTGCTCTGGATGGCCAAGACACATACCAAACAAAATGGCAGTATTGGCAGGGAGGCCGAGCAACTCATCAACACCTTGGGCATTATTTCTCAAGCCACCAATGTATACGCCACCCAATCCCATCGATTCTGCTGCCAACAGACAGTTTTGCGCCATGATGCCGGAATCAACGGCACCAATCAGTGTTAACTCGGTGAAGTCTGCTTGTACTTGAGGGTTAATAGCCGAGTGACGCTGATAATCAATGCAAAACACTAAAAACTCCGCCGCACTCGCAACGTAAGCTTGGTTACCTGCGTATTGCGCTAATTGAGCGCGTTTTTCTGGATCCGTGACTCGGATGATGGAAACGACTTGCAGCATACTGGAAGAAGATGCGGCTAGGCCAGCTTGAATAATCGTGTCCAGTTGAGCTTTATCTATTGGTTGCGGGCTGAATTTTCTAATCGAGCGGTGGCTCATTATAGTTTCAATCGTACTGTTCATGATGCTTTAACATCCTTTGTTATTGTTTTCATATTTCGTGGAACTCACCTTATCGGCATTTGATGGCTGGGTAAACTTTCTCCAAAGAAAAAAGCTCAAAAGAAAAGCTCAAACGAAAAAAGTGAGCCTTAAACCATAAGTTTTACTAGAGAAAGCCAGTTATCAGGCACGCTTTAAGATATGGGTATATACTGTCTTAAAATCAATGAATTACATGCGGTAAAAAGATGAAAGAACTGATCGTTCACACAGTAACGGTATTTATGGGTTTCTTCGCCATCATGAACCCTATCGCGAATATTCCCATATTCTTGAGCTTAACTGCGGATGAAGATAAAGAGACGGTTCGCTCCATAGCACTGCGTTCGGTGTTTATTGCTTTTATCATCGTTGCGGTGTTTTCAATTGCGGGAAAACTGATTTTCGATTTATTTGGGATTACGCTTTATGCGCTGCGTATTACTGGCGGAATTCTGGTCTTTTTGATTGGTTACAACATGCTACAAGGTGATACTACCCATCAAAAGACCAAAGAAAAGGCTTACTCCCCTGCCCAGCAACAAGCGGCGTTAAGTATCGCGGTTTCCCCTCTCGCGATGCCAATATTGGCTGGTCCTGGCACTATCGCAACGGCGATGAACTTTGCGACCGCTGGTGGGTTTGATCAAACAATCATTACCATCGTTTCTTTTGCTGTGCTCTGTATTATCACGTACATCTTGTTTTTATTTGGCGATAGATTAGTGAAAGCCGTTGGTCCTAGTGCGCTCAATGTTGTGACCAAAATGATGGGGCTGATATTGGCGGTCATCGGCACTCAAATGCTCATTGATGGGGCTGCAGAAGCGTATAAGAACGTTTTCTCTTAACCCTACTAGGCTTATGTAAGGTGTAGGCATGGTCACAGGTTGTACTCTGTAGCGAAATCTTACTTGAGTATAGGAATCACCTATCTAAATAATAAGAATAACCAATTGTTTCTATTGCCTTACTTTCAATACTATTTTTAAACACAGTATTGGGGAGGAAACATGGTAAAAAAAGCAATTGTGGTTGAAGGTGGTGCGATGCGAGGCGTCTTCGCTAGTGGCGTGCTAGATGCGTTCATGGAGCAAAATTACAAGCCGTTTGATTTTGCAATTGGTGTATCAGCAGGTGCATCGAATCTGATTGGTTACTTAACTGATTACCCACATCGCAGCATTAATATCATCACCAAGCTTGCAACCTGTAAACGTTTCTTCGATCCAACCCGCTTTATAAAGGGCGGTGACCTTATTGACGTTAAATGGTTATTTGAAGAGTCTAACCGTTTATATCCAGTTGATGAAAAGAAGTTGTTTGATGGTATTCCATTTTTTGCGACCACAACCAATGTTGATACAGGTAAGGCAGACTATTATCGAGTCAATCGTGATAACTTCCATCACGCGCTAGAAGCGACGACTGCTTTGCCTATCGCATACAAACATACCCCTTGCTTTTCTGGTGGCTGTTACACCGACGGAGGCGTGGCGGATTCAATTCCGGTTCGCGAAGCTTACCGAAGAGGCGCGAGAGACATTACTGTGGTGTTATCCCACCCGCTGAATTACTCGAAGAAGCCAGCCAAAACAACCTGGCTCACTAAGAAGCTATTTGCCGAGCATCCTAAAATGGTCGAAGCAATGTTGCACCGAACAGAGAACTATAACGAATCGTTGGCGTTTATTCGTAACCCGCCGGAAGACGCGCGTATCCGCGTTATTGCTCCGCCTGATAATTTTCATGTACAGCGTTTATCAATGCGTCAGTCTGTGTTGCTTGAAGGTTATGAGATGGGGCTTGCAGAGGGCAGAGCGCACCTGAAAAATCTTGCTGGTGCTCATGGCCTGGATCGAGAGAACTGTCACTTCTGTATTTAGCGCAGCGACGCTTAACCTTTCGTCACTCGTAAATATGTAAATTGGCGAACCATGGTATATGGTTCGCCAATAAGCGTTAGGCTTGTTTACGCTGTGCTTCTTTTTGAGCAATCTTAGCCGCACGTCGCTCTTCACGTTGCTTCGCGCTTTCACCGCCAACGTGTTGTTCACCACGTTGATCCGCTAAAGAAATCTGCTTTTCACGTTCGCGGAATCGAGCAATCTGCTCTTCTGAATGCGTACCGTGACATTTAGGGCAGCTTACACCTTGCTCGTAAAGGTCTGACTGTTTGTCTTCTTCTGTGATTGGCAAACGACAAGCGTTACATAAGTCGTAGTCCGCTTTCTCTAGCTGGTGGTTTACAGCAACACGACCATCGAATACGTAGCAATCACCTTCCCACATGCTCTCTTCTTGTGGCACTTCTTCCAGATATTTTAGGATGCCGCCTTCAAGGTGATAAACTTCGTCAAAGCCTTGCTCTTTCATGTAAGCGGTCGATTTCTCACAACGGATACCACCAGTACAGAACATTGCCACTTTCTTATGCTTGGCCGGGTCCATATTTTCTTTCACGTAGTCTGGAAATTCACGGAAAGTTTCAGTGTTCGGGTTTACCGCACCTTTAAAAGTACCGATTTCGATTTCGTAATCATTACGTGTATCGACAACAAACACTTCTGGATCCGCAATAAGATCGTTCCAGTCTTTTGGTTTCACATAAGTGCCAACCACATGACGAGGATCGATACCTTCAACACCTAAAGTTACGATCTCTTTCTTGAGTTTTACTTTAGTGCGGTTAAAAGGCTGTGTCTCAGCAAGCGACTCTTTATAAACAGTGCCCGCAAGACGTGGCTCTGCATTTAGCCATTCAAGCAGGGTATCAATACCCGCGCGGTCCGCAGCAACGGTACCGTTGATACCTTCACTTGCCAGCAGAAGGGTGCCACGAATCTGGTTCTTTTCCATCAGTGCAAGCAATGGTTCGCGTAGCTCTTGATAGTTACCTAGTTCCACAAACTTGTACAGCGCACAGACAACATACTGACTCATGAGATTTCCTTTAAAAAAACAGGCTTTAATAAAACAAGTGGTCGACGACCATTAAATTATAACGGCCCGGAGTATACCCGACTAAAACGGTCAGGTATACAGGTAAACCCGTCGGACAGGAAACATGCATGTTGATTGGTTAGTGACAAAATGAGGATGCAGAATGGATAGCTGCTTCCCCGCAAACCTTGTAGGTCTTCAAATTATCAACAAAAATCTAAGTTAATTGACGAGGTTAACCTCGACAGGTTTGTGTGAAATTTGTACGGTTAATTGGTTGAGTGCTCGTTACTCGTAAATGCACTCAGCACAGTACAGCAAGATAAAAAAACAAAAATTAATTCAACGGAATGGTTAGTAAGACATGCAGCAGTTTCATATCAGGCGACTCAGAGAAGAGGATATACCGCTTCTCAAACTTCTTTTAGTTGAGCTCGATACTTCTCACTATCAAGCTGAGCCAGACTTTTATCGTTCACCACAAGAAATGGCTGAGATTAGGGATAGCCGTAATATCTTTGAAAAATACTTCGATGGCAGTATCACTGCATTTGTAGCTTGTTCAAATCGAAACATTGTGGGGTTTATTTCGGGAACCACCGGTGAAGTTAACTCCATCATTTCACCAGAGAAATACGTTGGCTTTATCAATGAACTCGTTGTTGCGGAAAGCCATCGAAACTTGGGAATAGGCTTGTCGTTAATGGATAGAATTGAAAGTGCGCTTTGCAGCTTGGGCGCAGAGGAAATCGGATTGTCCGTTGGTTCTTTTAACCACGAAGGCGAAGATTTTTATCACAAGATGGGCTATCGAGTGATCACTAAGTCCATGATAAAAAGGATCAAAGATTAATCGACTTGCGTGATGCTCGGTATTGGATAGCAAAACGCCTTTTCATGGTGAAAAGGCGTCGGTATGCAAAACGGGTGTCTTATTAAACCAAAGTCGCCGCAGTCTGGTTACCCATCGCAATTAAGGTATCCAGAATGCGTTCGCCGTCAGCACGCAGACCATTGTGTTCATATTCGTTGGTGATCCACGCTTTTGAGTTCGGCATGGACGCTAATGTTTCTCGGCTGATGTCCATTTCCACAAACATATCGTCGGCGTAAACCGCACAGCTTACCGGAACTTTGTTCAACGCCAGTTGGTTTTGGTCATAAAGGGGTGACCAGTCCTCTTTGCTTGCCAGTATTTCAGCAGCTTCTTTCAGTGGCTTTAGGTTGGTGTATTGGTCAAACATCCATGGGAAAACCATTTCCCCGGTAAAGTAGAAAGGTTGGCCTTTTTCATAGTTAAACGCCGGGTTTGACTGACGTACTCGGTGTGCACTCCAATTGGAAGCAAAGCCCTGGCAGTATATAGACTCGTGCAAAATGGCGTAAATAGGGTTGGTTTGGAAGTTTTGCTGAGCCAGCATGTCACTTAAAAACTCGTAACGAAGCTGCGTTTTTCCGTTTACTTCTATGAGTGCGCTTTCCAGCCAGTAATACGTTGGCAAGAAGGTATCGCTGACCCCAAAATTAATCCCAATCTGTTGGAATTGCTCAACGGTAAAGCGTTGCCCGTTTGGCAGAAACTCTTCATTTTCTAACAGGTGATCAGCAATGGTCTGGCAAAGTTGCTGCGCTTTAGGAAATTGCTGGAAGAACGCCTGATTCTTATCCATTGTACGTTTAAACGTTGCTTTATACACATCGTCGGGATGACGTGAAACAGACGGCACGCCACCAGTAATGTAGCTTCGGGTCAGGCTTTCTGGGAACAACGACAAATACGTCAGAGAGCAAAAACCACCGAAGCTTTGGCCTAAAATCGCCCACTTTTCTACACCAAATTGCTGACGTATAAATTCAGCATCGCGAACAATATTGTCTGCTCGGAAATGGCTCAGGTATTCTGCCTGCTGGTGTGGCGTTAGGTGCGCCAGCGTTTGGTGGTTGATCACCGAACTGTTTCCGGTGCCGCGCTGGTCGAGCAGTAATACTCGGTACTCTTGAAGTGCTCGTTTTATCCAGCCGTTATGGCCATTTTGACGTGGAGAAGGGAAGCCAGGACCACCTTGAAAGTACACAAGCCATGGTTTGGTTGAGTCTTCGTCTCCCACTAAACATACCGAACGGGCAAAGACTTCAATAGTGCCTTTGCTCTCTTCCTGGTAATTCAAAGGGACATTAAATGTGTGGGGAGTGTAGTGCAATCCTGCGTCGATAAATGATAGAGCATTCATTGTTTTATTTATATCCTTGTTGGGTTCAGCATCTAGTAGACCTTACGCTCGCTACTTTACTTCGAAATCAGGGTTTAACCAAGAATCCGAAGTAGAGCAAGTCACATCTAAGCCGTTTAATCTCTTTTGTAAAATCAACGTAAGTTCAAGAAAATGAAACGATTAGCGACTGGTGCAACTGGTTGAATGAGCTATGCTCATTAGAGCGACGACAAAGTGAGTGTGAATTGTGGAGGATGTTGAATGAAAGTGTCACTGGCTCAATGGATTATCGTGACTTGTTTAGTTAGCGTGCCCGCATTTGCGGTGGTCACGCCAAGCCCACCTGAGTTACAGGCAAAAGGGTACGTGTTAATGGACTTTCAGTCGGGAGCTATTATCGCAGAACAGAACGGGAGAGCCGGATTAGCCCCTGCCAGTTTAACCAAACTCATGACGGCTTATGTCGTGGGTCAGGAAATCAAAGCAGGTCGATTAAATTGGGATGATTTAGTGACTGTCAGCGAAAATGCGTGGTCAGAAAAATTCCCCGGTTCCTCCAAAATGTTCATCAAACCGAAAGATGAAATCAGCGTTGCGAACTTGATGCGCGGTGTCATTATCCAATCGGGAAATGACGCATGTGTCGCTCTGGCGGAACATGTGGCAGGCAGTGAACATGGATTTGTGGCGTTGATGAATGGCTGGGCCGAAAAGCTCGGGCTTCAAGATACTTACTTTGTGAACTCTCATGGGCTGGATAGTGAAGGCATCCAAACTTCTCCTTTGGATATGGCGACGTTGATGAAATCGATCATCAATGACGTACCTGATGTTTATGCGCTCTACAACGAAAAGGTGTTTAAGTGGAACGATATTACCCAATACAACCGTAATAAGTTGTTGTGGGATAAGTCTATTAAAGTGGACGGTGGCAAAACAGGTTACACCAGCAATGCGGGATATAGTCTCGTCAGTTCAGCGACTGAAGGTAAAATGCGTTTGATCTCTGTCGTGATGGGAACACCTAGCGCGCAAGCACGCATCAGTCAGTCTAAAAACTTGCTCAGCTATGGTTTCCGTTTTTATGACACTAAGAAGGTGGCTACACAGGGACAGGTGGAATCAAAGGTTAAGGTCTGGAAAGGCAAGGTGAGTGAAATAGAAGCGAGCTTCCCGCAAGATGCCTATTTGACCCTACCTCGTAGTATGACAGCTGGCTTAGATAAGAGTGTCGAAATGAAAGAACCTTTAATGGCACCGATTGAGCAAGGGGAAGTGGTTGGTAAAGTCGTGTGGAAAAATAACGATGAAACCGTCGCCAGCTACCCACTGGTCAGCAATCAAGCGGTTGAACCCGCGTCATGGATTGGCCAAATCTGGGACAGCATCGTTTTATGGGTGAAATCGTTTTTTTAACCCCGACTCAGGTTAACTGACTAAACGATGAATCGAATAACAGCCCGTTTACCTTCGGGCTGTTTTTATTCTGATGTAAATAACAGTTGGGAATCAGGTTTGTTTCAGTTAGATTAGCCCGCCAAATCGCCCTATAAATTGTTGGATTGAAATCATGAGCAACGAACAACCGAATAACCCTCTGCACGGGTTGAGTTTAGAAAAAATCGTCACCCGTTTGGTTGAGCACTTTGGGTGGAATGGTATGTATGAACGTGTTCGTGTTAACTGTTTTAAAAAAGACCCGTCTATTAAGTCGTCGTTAAAGTTTCTTCGTAAGACGCAATGGGCACGAGATAAAGTTGAAGCGCTGTACATCGAAACTTTCTGTTAAGCTGCCGAAAAAGCAATTATTCCCGAAAGCACGATTGTGTGCCGCCGGGAATTTAAACTCGATGATTACTCCAGGTGGTGAGTGTTGCCCACAGTCGCTTCCAGTTCCAGAATCGACTTGCGGACGTTGTCTGGAATCTCAGTCTTAGTGTTATTTTTAAAATCAAACATCACACCCGTTGCCGTCGCGACGGTGACCACTTTTCCCCACTTTTTGCTAAACACCTGATATTCCATTGTCATGCGATCGCCTTGCATGTCGATCACTCGAGCGCCAATCAGAAGCGTGTCCGGGTAAGTCACTGGCAATTTATAACGACACTGAGTCTCACTCAGAACAGGGCTAATTTGCGAGGTTTGCAGGTCGACGAGCAAATTAATCGCTTCAAAATAGTCCAGACGTGCGGTTTCGAAGTAACGAAAGTAGACGACGTTGTTGACGTGTTGCAAGGCATCCATTTCTCCCCAAGCTACTCTGATCTCAGTAACGACGGGGAAGTCTTTTAGTAGTGTGTCCATTTTCTTTGTTCCTTTTTCATCAACGTTGCCACAAATTGTGAAGCCACTTATTAATCTGAGTATTTATTCTAGATGTAATTATTTAGAATGTAATAAAATTGTTCCTGAAGTGTGAAATAAACTGGTTGTTTATGTAAAGTTTAATCTTTACATAGTAACGTTGTAAGCGTAAGTTTATTTGAGAGTGGCTAAAAGGGAGATGTCTCATGGCAGAACTGAAAAATTTCAATCTCGCCAGAGTTGAGAAGCGAATAGACTGGACAGGCGAGCTGTTCAGCTTAAGAGTATCTGGCGCTCCACTTTCCTTTAAAGCTGGTCAATTTACCAAACTCGCGTTGTTAGACGAGAATGGCAACCCAATCAGCCGTGCCTATTCCGTGGTGAATGCTCCGAGCGAACAGTTTGACTGGCTGGAGTTTTTGATTGTTGCGGACCCTCAGGGACAATTGTCGCCAAAACTGCAAAAGTTAAAGACTGGTGACAGTATCTATGTTGGTGAAACGGCACACGGAGATTTGATCCATGATTCGATTCCCAAACAAGCACATGACCTTTGGTTGCTTTCAACTGGTACCGGTATCGGGCCATTTTTGTCATTGTTAGATGACATTAACCTGCTTCCTCATAACGAAAAGATTGTTTTGGTTCATGGTGTTCGCTATGAGAAAGACCTGGTGTATAAGTACTTAATTGAGCACTTAGAGCAGCGCTATGAAGGCCGATTAAAGTACGTGCCTATTGTTAGCCGAGAAGCAGTGGAAGGTAAGTTACAAGGCCGTATTCCCGACTTTATTGCCTCAGGAGAGCTGTCTAATCGAGCGGATGTGCAGTTCTCACCTTGCAGTAGTTTTGTGATGTTGTGTGGCAATCCAGCAATGATTAAAGACACATTGCCAGTATTGCAAGAACGCGGTTTAGAGAAGTTTCGAGTCAATACTGGTGGTAACATCATTTACGAGCGTTACTGGTAAATCGGAACCATTAAAGCTCAGCAGTTGTTGAGGTTATTACAGTACGAAAAAAGCCACATTAAATGTGGCTTTTAAACTCAGAAAGACCAAACTTATTGTTGGTTGATGTACGCTTTAAAGCGAGCTTTGGTTTCAGCATCCGCTTTTTGGTACCAGAAGTGCAGCATTTCTTCTGCGGTTGAATCTGCTTTTACTGCCGCACGTGCTTGCTTCATATCTTCAGGGATTTCAGCGGGTAACGTCATTGGCTGAACCATCGCTCCTGCGACAGCAATTGCTGCCACGCCACCAGTTCGATTGTAATCTTCTACTTCACGAACATAGTCACGGCCAATCTGCATACCTTCTTTGATAAGCTTGTCTTGCTTAACGGCAATCGCGTTGCCAGATGCATCAACCAGTTTCCAGTCTAAGTCTTTGATATTGTCTTCTGCATCATTCAAGTTGCGGTACTCTGGAAGTTGAAGTGCCAGTTTAGAATCTGAAGACGTAAAGCTGGTGACAATCACGTCGCTTTCAACACTGACACGGTCATTGCCTTTGTTGAAAAACGGAGTAAATCGGAATACGACCTGGTTAACGCCATCAGGTAACGTTAGTGTTCTTTCTGAGGCAAAGAAGCCGCCATCCAGCTTCACTTTTTCACCGTTTGCTGCGAGTACCGAAACGTCGTCAGGAACACTAACCGTTACGTCAGCGAATGCCATGCTACTCATTGCCAGAGCGAGCGCGCAAGTTAAAGGCTTGATCAATTTCATTGTTTTTATCCTAAGCACTATTTATTAGTGAGCATCGAGAGTGCATCGTTATGCGTTTGATTGCAACAATCAAGTGTCATTAGTTTGAAAATTTAACATTAGTTTCATTTTTCATCGTTATTGAGATGAAAATGTGACACCAATAAAAACAAACCGCTGCAATGCAACGGTTTGAAAGATTGTGAGTATCGGATTAAGGCTTGGTGAGCTTAAATACCTGCTCCGTTGCCAGATTCACTTTGGTCTTTTGCTTCCTCCAGCAAGTCGCCCAATTCCTCTTGCTGTTGGGCTTTCTCAATGCTTAGCCACCAAACGAATAGCTCATACCAAATTGAAAGAATAACCGCGCCAAGGAAGAGGCCTACGATACCGTAGACAAGCATACCGCCGATGGCACCAATCAGGATAATTGGCATCGGAGTGTCCACGCCTCGACCCATCAGCATTGGCTTGAGCAAGTTTTCAGAAAGCGCACCAACGACCGCCCATACGGTAAACAAGGTTGCAGTCGTGCTGTCTTGAGTCATGTACATGTAGCCAATCACAGGTAGCACTGCAAGAAGAGCTGGTAACTGAGCGATACACAAAATCATCAGTATTAGAGTAAGCAAGCCAGCTGCAGGCACGCCAAATACGAAGAAACCCGCACCAATCAGCAACGCTTGAATCGCAGCGACACCGACAACGCCAAGTAAAACGCTTTTAATGGTTGCTGCAATGAGCGTCGCCCAGCTTTTTGCATTGTCACCTGCGGTACGAATGGCAATGGTGGTTAGGCCAGATGCCAATGATTCTGAGTAAGTCATAAAGCCAGCGGCAATCGCCAAAGACAGAATAGAAAGCAATACACTACCCAGAGCGCCACCCATCATGCCAAGCAGGGAAGTCAATGCTGACTTAATCTGAGGCATAAAGGTTTGAATTGCTTGTTCTAAATTCGTCGAGAAAAGTGTCCAGGTGTCGTAGAGCTTACCACCGACAAGTGGCCAGTCTGCAACCGATGGCTTCGGCCCAGGTATTTTGACATCACCGCTCTGGAGTACTTGCAGTGCATGGGTTGCACCGTCGTAAATGGAACCAGAAACCATCACAAGCGGTGTCACTAACAGCGCGATACCAAGCAAAGCGATGGTGGTTGCTGCCAAACCACGCCTGCCACCATAGGCTCGCTGAAGCCTTTTAGTGACGGGTAAAAGTGCCACTGCAATGATCGCCCCCCAAATAACGGGAAGGATGAAAGGCCTGATGATGTCGTAAGTAAACATAAACAATACGAAGATCAAGCCAATTCGTATTGACGATTCCACCATATTACTGATGAAAATCTTACTTTCATTTCTTTCCGATGATTTATCCATTTTTATTTACCTGATGATCAATGTTGGAACTGACGAGGCTAGAAACCACAATAGCCATATAAAACACACCTGTAATGGCCTCTAAATAAACGATGACTTGAGCCAACGGAGTCAGAGGACTGATATCGCCATAACCAAGAGTGGTCAGGGTGACGAAACTGAAATATGCCGCATTGGAGAAGTTTTGCCCCCAGGATATCGCCTCCATACCGGTGAAAGCCTGTGGTGAAAACTCCAGTAAAATGAGGTAGGCGATGGCCCACATCAAACCCAGCAACAGGAATAACGCAACAGACCCAATGACTTTGTTACTGTTGACGTGACCAGTAAACAGGATTTGTCTTGCAATAGATTTAAAGGTGCCAAAGAAAAACGCAAAGGTTAACGCGAGCATCACGACGTTCATTTCTTTGATATGAAAAATCGTTTTTATCACGATGACCAACACCCATACTGCGAAAAGAGTATAGAGGAACCGAGACCAGGTTTTATCGAATCGTAGACTAGCAAAACACACGATGAACGTGATTATCGTAAACGCCTGTAAAATATGCTCGATTGCCCCTTCATCCACCACCTGAGCAGATGCTCCGCCAATCAACAAAACGATGAGTGACAGTGTGAGATAGAAGAAGTTATTTTCTTCATTAATGTTTTTGAGTTTTTTTCCAATGACCATAGTTGTTCTCTCACTTAGTAACTATTCATTGTTTTCTGATGAGTCTTTCATCACCATGATGGAAGCGGAAAGGCCAAATCGAAGCTCGATATCTTCTGGCAGTTCTTTAATGGCAATACGCACAGGAATGCGCTGTGCCAGACGAATCCACTGGAAGACAGGGTTAACATTTGGCAGCAGGTTATAACCGACGGTACCGTCTCGTGGCGCGATACCCCAGCCGATAGAATCGACGGTTGCGTCAATAGGTGTCTCTGGATGAGACATCAGCGTCACTTGTGCTTTGCTGCCAGGCTCGATTTGCTGTAACTGGTTCTCACGGAAGAAACCAAATACCCAAAAGCTGTGTTTGTCGATAAGCGCAAGCAGAGGCTGGTTGGCAACCGCTTGAGTACCGTTGCGGATATCCAGGTTAGAAACAAAACCGTCGACGGTCGCATAAACCTTGGTATAGCTAAGATTCAATTTCGCAGACTTTAACTGCTCTTCTGCCGCCTTGATTTGTAGTAGAGATTCTTCATAGGCAATCTCACGGCGGATAAGATCTTTGTGGGATACTGCGCCGCGATCTTTCGCCCGGATATCCGTTAAACGGTCGTACTCGATTTTCTTACCGCGAGAGCTGACGATGGACTTTTCCAGTCCCACTTCTGCTTGCGACAATGCAACCTCGTAGGTGGTTGGGTCGATCTCAAACAATAAATCGCCAGTTTTGACTTCTTGGTTGTCTTGTATCGCAACGTTCACAATTGGACCGGATACGCGAGGCGCAACTTTGATGACATTGGCACGTACCTGACCATCTCGCGTCCAGGGATTATTGAAATACTCTTCATACTTTTGATAGCCGAGCCAAGCTGCGCCACCAAGAATGACAAGATTGAGTGCAATTACGAATAGTTTTTTCATCTTGTTTGGCACCTAAAATTGAATATAAAAGCTGTCTATCGCCACCACATAACAGACCATGATGGCGATGAAAGTCAGCGACGGAAAAGCGATAAAACGAGATAAGCGAGTCTTGTTTAACAGGATGACGGTTATCCACGTTGCGGTGACCGCAAGAAACAGCACCAGCAGTAACGGGGAAAAGTACACATCACCCCAAGAGAGTTCATAAGGCATTATGGCTCCTCCCCTTTAGGCGGTTTGTCACCAGCCCGTTCAATAGGAAGTGGCGGTAGAACTCGGTTTTCTTGGTCTAAATACCCGTCCCAGTCGGTGCGTTCGACCATCTGTTTCGCAATCTCGTCAGATAAAAACGGCTTACCGGTTTGTGCTTGCCAACCCCCACCAAGGGACTTGTAAAGAGCGACGACCTGGTTGGCAACATTGCCTTTGATAGAGGCGTAGTTATCTTCTGCTCGCGTCATTTTCTCTACTGAGTTCAGTAGACGCTCAAAGGAGATTTGGCCGTTTTCGTATTGAGTCATCGAAATGTTGAAGGCACGAATCGAAGAGTTTACCGACTGCAAACGTAGCGATTTTTGTTCTAAATACAGGTCGTAAGCTTCTAACGCGTTGGTGACTTCATTGACGGCCTGCAGTACTTTTTTGTTGTAGTTGGTTAAGGTTTCCTGAAAGCTGGCATCTTCGTAGCGAATGTTATTTTTCACACGTCCATATTGGAAAATGTTCCAACTAAACGCTGGGCCTGCGACCATCGTGAGTGAGTCACTGAAACTAAAGCTACTGCCATCCGGTACGGTACTGTCGATACCAATCGAGCCAAACAGAGAAAAACTTGGATACAAGGCCGCTTCTGCCACACCAATTTGGGCGCTTTGCGCGCGAGCTTGCATCTCAGACACTTGCAAGTCTGGTCGGCGCATGACCAAGTTGGCGTCGATTTGTGTCTCTAACAATGGTGGACGCGGGACAATCGAGTTTTCGTCATTGCCAGATAACGCCGTTTTTCTACCTGTTGATTTAAATTGTGCTTCGTATTCGGCGATACGCTCGGATAGACCATTTGATGCCAGAATGGTGTCGACTTCTTCTGGCAACAAGCCTAACAGAAGTGCAATCGCGGAGCGTGACTGCTTCATCGCAATTTCAAGGCTGGGCTGGGCGGCTCTTGTGGTGTACAACTGGTTTTGTGCTTGTTGAACGTCGAGCTCGGTCACGTTACCTGAGTCGAATTGGACTTGAGTAATATTGACCACGCGCTCTTGGATCTCGATGTTTCGTTTAGAGAGCAGAATACGTTCTTGGTAGGTTCGATAGTTGATGTAATTGCGCACCACTTCTGACGTGATGGTTACCATAATATCGTGGTAAGACGCGATCGTTGCATAGTAACCCGCTTCTACCGATTCAATCCCG
Source organism: Vibrio sp. EJY3 (assembly GCF_000241385.1). NCBI lineage: Bacteria > Pseudomonadati > Pseudomonadota > Gammaproteobacteria > Vibrionales > Vibrionaceae > Vibrio > Vibrio sp. EJY3. The sequence goes on along the minus strand of NC_016614.1, from coordinate 1,765,879 downwards.
CGAGCATATTTACCCCAAATATCCATCTCCCAAGCTGCATCAAATGAGAGCGCAGCATTGTTGAACCCTTGATCGTTGACGTAAGCACGTGCCAAATTACCGGATACGGTTTGTACCTGTGGATACTGCAAGCCTGATGCAACGCCAACTAAGGCACGGGCTTGGACAATACGCAACCCAGCGGCTTCTAAATCAAGGTTTTGCTGGCTCGCCAACTCAACCAGTTGATTCAGTGTTGGGTCATTAAATTGTTGCCACCACTGCTGTACCTTTTGCTCAGATTGCTCGGTATCCTGTACTGCGTTTTGCAATGACCAATCACTTGGTAAAGCAGATTGCTGGGGATGGACATAGTCTGGCCCCACAGTTGTACACGCACTGAGCCCAATCAGAGTCATTATGGCGAGGCTTGGTTTCGTTAGTTTTTGAAGCATCATACCCCTACCTTTAAAACCGCTTCTGTTGTAAGTTCACCCAATCGATATCCTCGTAGGTTTGCTTGCAATGTTTAATTGCTTCGAACACGTTCCGTTTTAAATTCAGCAAGATATAAAAACCAGCTATCTCTGAATAAGCGTAGTCAGATAAATCCAATTCATTAAAAAAATCTTCCAGCTTATCTTCGAAGGATTGGTAATCCTGACTGTATTGATTAAATACGGAGTCGAGTTCTTCTGTTACCTGGTGGCTGGCTAATGCACCCGCCATCAAAGGAATGATGGAGTCACGATGTTGTTGACGGAGCTTGTTTATCAAAGGGTTAGACAACAATTTTTTCTCTGCAACCATGAGCACGTTTATGTGGCTGCATAGCACGTCACAAGCTTTGCTGAATGCACCGATCGCCTCTGGTGTCGTTTGGTCAAAATGTTTGTGATTGATTTTGGAACCCCACACTTTGAGTTTTTTCGCAGACACGTTCAATGTGACTATGTGCAAAGCACGCTTAAGTGGCGTGAAAAAGGATTCAGACTGTTTTTGATAGGTGACAAACAGAGCTCGTGTATGCCGGAAATAGCGTTCTTTTATGGTTAAGAATAGGTGCTCGGGTCTTGAACTGAACGGAAAATAATGAGCAAAAATAATCATGAATACGACCAAGTAAAACAGTGTCATGATCGTCATTAAGATCCCGAAGTGGTAGAACATATTATTGTCCAGCCCAAGTACAAATAGGCCGACCATGTAGAAAATTGTTATCGGTCCGTTGAACAAGTAAAAACCAATAAATGTGTAGATAAAGATAAACAGGCCTAGCTCCAGACCGAGATCCAGTTGCGGCAAAATGAATAAATAAGATGGCACCGCAAACAGGAAACCAAAGGTGAATAACACCAATAGTAAAATTGGATGCACAGGAACAAACGACAACAAAGACATGAACATGGTCGAGAAAATCACAAATGAGTAGCCACCCGGAGGGTTAAAATAGATCCAGATGAGCCCTGCAACCCAGTAGGTTACGAAGGTTTTGACTGCTGTTTTGAAGTTTTCTGCATCCCACCACAAGAACTTGCCTTTCGATTCTGGCAGTTCAATGTTGAACGAGACATTGTTCGTCACCGAGTCAATACAGCTAATGCTTTCAGCCAGGCGTGAGAGGTTCTGATGCATGGATTCCAGCAGAAACCCTAAAGTGATTGCCGAGCCTTTAGTCAGGTGTGGTACCGAATCTAGCAATTCTTGATTGTATTCAACCTTAAATTCTTTAGTGCGGTAAACGTGTTCATTGTCTTCCCAAACCTGCTGACAGGTATGGAATAACTGTTCTATTTCCGCGATCGTTTCGTCAAAGTTAGTGATGCACTGACGATCTTCTTCAAGGCTAAAATGGCTATGCACGGCAACCGATAATTGCTGAGTAATTTGTTTGCTCAGGTGAACCGCCAAGCGCCACTCTTTTAAATACGCGGAGACGTCACTGCACTCAACACTCACAGTTGCAAATCGTTGCTCCAGACTATTTTGCGCAGCAAACATTTCTTCGGTGAGCTTGTCGATATTGAGTTGTGAGGCTCTGTGTTCTGATTCCTCTGGTGATTCTGAACCATCGGCAGAGTCAGGGTGTGATTCATGACTTTGCTCAAAACTATGCACAATCGTAGCGAATAACGCTTGCTGAGTTTGATTTAACTGCTCAATTAGCTGACGCAGATTTTGTTCGGTTTTGACTGGGAATAGAAAAGTACCGACCAATGTATAGACAACCACGCCAAAAACAGTCATGTAGGCGCGATCAACACCGTAAAGAAAAGCGCCGTCCGCATCACCACCATTGGACATCATTAACGTCATCACCCCGGTAAGCATCAGCAGCGTAGGGTCTTTTTGGTAAGCGTTACGAAAATAAAAGATGAATGAAACGACGAGCGACACGCTCAGCATATACAGCAGGCGATCTTGTGCGAAGAGTCCAACCAGCAACAAGCCGACAACTGCCCCGACTAGGGTACCGAGAACGCGCAATGTGCCTTTTGCGAGAGACTCTCGACGACTGCCTGTTGTGGCAATCAGCATCACCGTTGTCGCTGCGGTAGACGCCTGCGGCCACCCCATAGCAAAGGGGATCAGATAAGCCAGGGTGAGGCTAAGCGATACTTTTATAGCAAATTTAATTTTGTCGTTCATAGTCAAAGTTTGCTCAGGCTTATCGTTTCAAGTTGATGAATTTGTTAATAAAAAGTTGGTTTAGGGTTGCAGTTCCAACTATATTTTGGTTGGCGGAATATAGCGAGCAAAAAGGAGCAGATTGTAAATCTTGTGTCAAAACTAAATGCATATAAAGCGATCAATTTACCTGTATCCCTTGTCATTACTAGGGGCATTGGGTAAATGCTCAAAACCACTACTTTTACGTGGTCTTATTTATGAAACAGATTTACTGGTTTTTCCTAGCCAAGATTTCTTTAAATCTATAAATCGCCTGATACTAAATAGGGGGCATTTGTTTGGTGTCATCTATGCCACACCTTTAAAAAGCATAGATGATGAATGGGATTTTGAGAGGAAAAGTTTTATTTTTTATTAAGTTGTAGAGTTTTTACTATTCTTTATTTGCATTTTGGGAGCGAGATAAAAAAACCAGCGCGATGCCACCTAAAATGATTGTGCTAGTGAGGACGGAATGAATTGAAAGGGATTCACCAAGCAGAATAGACCCAAGTACTAGGGCAATTACGGGTACCGAAAGCTGGCTTACCGCAGCTTGCAGTAGAGTCAGTTGCTGGATTACGTGATACCACAGTAAATAACCAATCCCTGATGCAAGCACACCGGAGGTGATCGCGAGTGAGATGCCTTCAATGGTGAGATTGACCGAAGAGAGAAGAAAAGGGGAGACCAGTAAACTGATTACCGAGGCTGCAATAAAACCCCATGCGATTCCGCTACTTGGTGAAGGAGCATGCTTACCAAGTGCAGTAAAGAGCGCCCAGCAAACGCCAGATATCACGATAAGAAGTGTCGACCAAATATCAGGACGAGTCGCTGATGGAAGCATCAACCAAGCGAAACCCAGAATGGAGACGGCGATACCAATCACTTCTAAAGTTTTAAATCGTTCGCCTTGCCACCAATGTAAAGTCAGAAGCGTCAACTGTACTGCCCCAAATAAGAGTAGGGCGCCTGTTCCTGCATCCATATTCAAATACGCGTAAGAAATCAGTACCGCATAGCCAAACAATGTCACACCGGCGAGAACTTTAAAGCGACTTGTTGGTTTTTCAGAGTGCCAAGTTCCGGTGATAAGGAGAAAAAACACCAGCGTCGTCGCCCCGGAGATCAACCGGATTATCGTGAAGCTTCCCGCATCGCTCAGTCCATCTACCAACGCTGCACGACATAACAGTGAATTGGCGGCAAAGGCGAGCATCACAACAACGGTCAGCAAAAAAGTAAACATCTTCAATCCTTAAATTGGGTGCATAGAATGAGTGTAGCGGCAAAGTGATTTATTCAATTAGTTGATTAAGTGATTAGTTATACCGGTTGTCTTTTGCTGCCTGGGGAGCTAGCTGATGATCATTTGACTAATGATAAAATCATCACTAAATAATTTAATTTTACAAATTGTAGGGCTTTTGTTAAATATTTGAATAGAAAGGAATAGTCCGTAATTTCTTTCGCTCTGTTAGGATTTTTCCTACACCTATCTTGTGATACTTCTTGCTATCTTTTCCGAAGGCTGGAACACAATCAATATAAACATGTGTTCTTAACGTCAGGCTATAACGAAAAAGAAAGACTACAATGAATGAATTTGTTTTGCGATTGATGAAATGCGCGCGTGCTTATGAAAGCTTCATCGGTAATAAACTGCTGAGTAAACAAAGCATTAATACTGAAGAATTGAAAAATATACGAAAAGAAGCACTAATGCGATTCCCGGAGTTAAAAACGCAGCACCTCAACCAAGTCAAAGAAACGGTGGAGTTCGAGTTATTTAACAAAGTACTGCACAATACCATGTTAAAAGTGGGCTTTCGTATTCCTGAAGGCAAAGCCGCCGGTACAACCGCGATTTACATTCGTCGCTAGAAGAAAAACAGCCGTCCAATGACGTATTGCGTGTCTTGGAGGCTGTTTTCTTATCGTAAGACACAGCGGGTGAGCCGCTATAGCCTGAGCTGTTTCTAACTCAACTCACATTTGTTGTTAGATTGGCGTCTGCGTATCCAACCCAGCCATCCCGCTATCATCAACAAGCCAGTCCCGACAGCGCCACCACTACCACCACTGTCACCACTGCCTCCATCATCACTGCTGTCTTCAAAGATCCGAGAGTCACCTTCACTATGGTAATCTTCCGTTGCGGCTAACTCAGCGTCATAACTGGTTTTTACGCCAGCGCTGGTTTGCAGTTCAATCCAAGTGGTGTAGTTCAGAACTTCGGTAAACACACTCGGTATGGCGGCAGATTCACAAATGGATGAACCATAACTGACAATACCAATCTGTTGATACATGCCGTTGCTGTCTACGTAGGTGAGCGGGCCGCCGGAATCGCCACGGCATATACCCGTATAATCTCTGCCCTCAAAGCCATTTGCACATAAACTTTCTTCAGAGTTGAAGCCTGTCACTAACGAAGCACACTCTGCGTCAGTCAGTGGGTCGACTTCTGCCCAGCGCAAATAATTTGGCACTGAAGTGTCAGTGGTTGAGGTCTGCCCCAAGCCAAATATTTGATAAGCCGATGCGTCACTGTAATCTCCGAAATCTTGTGGCAAAGTAATGGATTGCACGTTATCAGTGATTGGTCGGGCAAGTTCTAGCACTGCCAGATCATTAATCCATAAGTTGTAGGGCGCATAGCCTGGGTGAATCGTAATTCTACGAACATCTTTAAATTCGGAGGTATAAACGTCATCCATGGTCGGGTTTTTCACTAACACACGTAAATCATCAGTGTTCCATCCGTTTGTGAATACCTCTGACTCCACACAGTGTGCGGCGGTTAAAATGTAGCGATCATTCACGATAGAACCACCGCAAAGGTTAGCGAATTCACTAGACCCAGTTTTGTGTAGTATCAAGCGAGCAAAAAATGGTAATTGATTCAAAGTGGTAGGCTCACCACCAATGATAGCAACAGATATATCTTGTGGTGATAGATTGGTATCTGTATCCGCTAAAGTCGTTATAGGCAAAATGAGGAAAGTCCCGAGCAAAGCATGATGTAACCTCATAACCTTATCCTTATTGTTAGATTTGTTATTACATTTACTTTAGTCAAGACTCCAACAAGTACAACATTGCTTCTATCCAGTCTCATTATTCATACTCGATGAAGGGGCTTGGTCAGGAAAAGAGGCATGCTGGCAAGTGTGGATAGGGGGAATTGAGGTTTTATGTCCTGCATCCTGACAACGTTTGGGTATACAATGGCTGAAAACCTGCAAACCAAAGAGAGTAAATGATGGAATTTAAGGTTGATACCCACACACATACGTATGCCAGCGGTCACGCTTACAGTACGTTGATTGAAAACGCTCAGTCGGCAAAAGAGAACGGGCTCGAAATGTTCTGCACCACCGATCACGCAGAGTCAATGCCGGGTGCACCTCATTATTGGTTTTTCTCCAACCAAAAGATTCTGCCTCGTTACCTCAACGGTGTTGCCATCATTCGTGGCGTTGAAGCCAACATTCTTAATATCGAGGGCGATATTGATATCCCTTTGAGCGTTGACCGGAACCTTGATTGGGTCATTGCCAGTTTTCATGAGCCAGTCTTTGTTCCATCCAATAAAGAAACCCATACCGAAGCACTACTTAATGTGATCCAAAGTGGTCGCGTTGATGCACTCGGGCATCTGGGTAACCCTAATTATGACTTTGATTTCGAGACGGTTTTAAAATGTGCGCAACAACATAACGTTGCTATTGAGATAAACAATACAACCCTGAAAGGCAACAGCCGTGTGGGTAGTGTTGAACGTTGTCATGATATCGCTCAAATAGGTAAAGAAGTGGGGGTTTTCTTTACCACAGGCAGTGATGCACATTTTTGCCATGATGTCGGTAATCTCGATCTGGTGGGTGAACTGATGGACAGAGTCGGTATTAAGAGTGAGAACGTCATTACTCACTCGGCTGAGCAGTTTTTGTCGTTCCTGGCGCTTCGTGGACGAGAGCCAATTGCAGAATATGACGAAATGCTTAACGCATAAACTTGATTACATTTTGGGAATGCACCCCAAGCGCGTTTCCTTTACACTGCGAAGCTCAACTATCCGAATCATCCTTAATGAGGGGTGATCGTGATAAACAAAGCCGACAAAGAATTCGGCACTAAAAATGGAGAAGTGAAGATGTTACGTCCTTTAGTTTTAGGGTGTGCGATTGCGTTGGGCTCAAGCTACGCAATGGCAGAAGCTGTCGATCTAAAACAGAACATGAAACAAATGAAGATGGATTTCAAACAAGCGGCCGAAGCGTCGGATGTTGAAACCATGAAAACGGCCATTGATAGCTTACAAGCTATCGTGGAGCAATCTAAGCGTGGTAACTACCCACCAGAAAAGTTTGATACGTTTCTTGAAGGCTTCAACAAGTTGTCAGTGACACTAGACAGCATCGAAGCGGACTTAGATGCGGGTAATCTTACCGAAGCAAAAGCGCAACTGCGCGAAATCGATAGTCTTCGTGAAGAATACCACGACAAACGTAACCCAAGCATCTGGAGCAAGCTGTTTGGCTGATTTGGGATGGATATGAACAACCCCCAACGATTTCAAGACCCGCAACTCTGCGGGTCTTTTGTTTCTGATGGAAAATAGAACTACGCCTGAAATCCTTTATTGAGCTTGTACTTAGAATTGGTTACGCTGTATGAAATTTGTTAAGTCACCGTTATGCGTAGATTAATTCCTTTTTATCGCTCCATGCTGTTTGTTAGTGCCCTGAGTTGGGCGCTGGTAACACTAATGCCTGTTATTAATGCTCATGGTAACAGCATGGGCGTGTGGGCAACGCTTTGTACGCTTAATGGTTTTGAACTGGTACAGGTTGAAGAGGGAGACAATGCGGTAACACATAAGGGGAAACCCTGCCCATTCAGTTACTTTTCACCCTTTCATCACGACTCACTTCCAACTACACCTTTACTTTTACGACTGAGCTCGGTTCTTTCTGACAGCTACACTTTTTTGGCTCTAAGTGTGCGATTTGAAACACCAGTTCCAAGGGCGCCCCCAGCCATAGCCTAATCAAGCACTTAACGTTTTCTGAATCCCTTTACCTTCCAACCGAGCACCTCAAATACCCCTACGCTTTCCATCTTCACGGTTTACTTTTGATATAACTCCAAAGGCAGCCGATCCGGATCCTGAAAGAAAGTGAACGCTTTACCAGTGAATTCATCAATTCGAATAGGTTCAACTGCGATGTTTTTCGATTCAAGGTAGGTTTTTACTTCCTCAATATCATCAACTTGAAACGCCAGGTGTCGTAAGCCCTGGGCTTCCGGAAAGCTTGGGCGCTCAGGTACATCGGGAAAACTGAATAATTCAATCTGGCTACCATCAGGAAGCGCAAGGTCGAGCTTATAAGAATCACGCGTTGCACGGTAATTTTCTGCAATAACGGACAGGCCTAATATTTCCGTATAAAAATGCTTTGACGTTGGGTAATCACTACAAATGATGGCGACGTGATGAATCGCATTAAACATGATTAGGTTCCTTTGAGATCAAGTGTTCATTGACGAAATCGATAAACACACGCAAGCGCGCGGGCATGTACTTCGTTTGAGGGTACTGCATGGCTATTGCACCATGGTAGTTACTCTTGATCATCCAATCTGCAAGCACTTCAACGACTTCCCCTGTTTCTAGCGCTTCTTTGACGACAAAGTCGTGAAAGATTCCAATACCTAGCCCTGCTTTAACGCCATTTAAGCGCATTTGTGAGTGGTTTACCGCGTAGCGACCATTTACGGCAACAGAGTGAAAGGCTTCTTCTTTAAAAAATGACCAAATGTTGTCTTTATCGTTTTCTGCCAGATAAATACAGTCATGCTGTTCAAGCTGAGTTGGGTGGTCTGGCGTGCCCTGCTTAGCGAGGTAGTCCGGTGACGCACACAACACCAGGTTGGTTTTACTTATCTCTTTTAATACCAAATTCTCGTCGGGCTTGTCAGTCAATTTGAAAGCGACGTCGATGCCTTGACGAAACAAATCGATTTCTCCATCTGCAGCGCGCAGCTTTAACTGAATCTTTGGGTAGCGCTGTAAGAAGGGTAAAACAAAAGGCTGAAGTACCGAGTTTAAAAACGCCTCTGGTGCCGCAACGGTAAGTGCACCTTTTGGCTCAGTATGATCTTCTGCTGAGAGTTCGACAGCTTGCTGCGCAGCGTTAACCATCGCAATGCTTTGGTCATATACTTTTTGACCAGCTTGAGTGATGAGCAGCTTACGAGTGGTGCGTTCGAATAATTTTACCGAAAGCGCATGCTCCAATCTCGTGATCAGTTTGCTCAAAGCTGAAGGTGTAACCCCGAGTTTTTTCGCTGCGGCAGTAAAACTCCCTTCATTTACTACCAAGATAAACGAGGCAAGATCAGGAAGGAGGGCGATAAGTTTAGTATTAACCATAGATTTTGGTTCTGTAGCGCGTAATGACGGTATTCTCTGGCACGACATGGCTGAGTTCAAGTGTATCAGTCTCGCTTTCACGATATTTTCGTCAGAAAGCATGTATCGCTTGTTTTGTTCAGTAATCAGAGTGCGCTCAACCGATTAGAAGAGGGCCATTTCTACGTGTCATCAACCGAACCAGAAGTTGTGAGAATTTTATGAGAATTTGATGAAGTTGCCGATAGATCTACTCGCCATGCTTAGAAGCAGAACGGAAGGCGTTCGATCGTAACTTTACCCAGGCAGCCGTAAGACGATGAGTTAACGGGCTTGGATACCACTCTCATTAAAGGATGGACTCACAATGAAAAAACGTACCCAACTTAGTCTCGCCATGGCTTCTGTCGCTCTGACGTTTGGCGGAGCATCGGTGAGCGCAGCAGAATTAGAAATTACCGTAACCAACGCTACCAAAGGCATCTATTTTACTCCGCTCATTGTGGCCGCACATGGCGCTAATCTGCATATGTTCAGAGTGGGTGAAGCCGCGACGTCGGAGTTAGAAGCGATGGCTGAACAAGGCGACATTTCCGGTTTATCCAGCGTGATTGGTAACGCTGGGGGCACTGTATTAGAAAATCCGGCAGGTGGCTTCCTTAATCCGGGGACTGCAACCACGTTTACCTTTGACAGTGGCGATCATGGTTATCTTTCTCTCAGCGCAATGCTGTTGCCGACCAATGATGGATTTGTTGGTTTAGATAGCTGGGAAATTCCTACGGCAGCAGGTACTTATAAAGCAGCATTGAACAGCTACGATGCAGGCACAGAAGCCAATGACGAGTTAGTGGCAAGCATACCCAATCCGCCTTTTATTACTTTCGGAAGTGGCGGGACGGGTGTTGAAACTGTGGTCTCAAATGACAAAGTTCATGTACATCCGGGGAATTTGGGTGACAGTGATTCGCTCGGTGGTATGAGCGACCTAGACAGTAGCAGTCACCGTTGGTTAAACCCCGTAGCTACCATCACCATCGTAGTGAAGTAAGGGGGACGTATGAAATACAGAATCTTACTAGTGGCTGCGTCAGTCGCTCTACTCGCAGGTTGTAATAATGATGACAACGACGAGGTAACGTCATTCCGATATACGGTAAATGTGGTGAACCTCACTGCAAATCAGCCTATGTCTCCACTGGCGGTACTTACTCATAATAGTGACTTCCGCTTATTTGAAATTGGTCTAAGTGCTTCGGTCGCCTTAGAACACTTAGCTGAAGGTGGCAGTAATGCCGAGTTGCTTGCGATGATGAACAGCGACAGCAATGTTTATCAGGGGGTATCGGGGAATGGATTGTTACTTCCGGGGGCTTCTGACGAAGTGACGATTACCCTTAACCCACATCGCTATGGTTTTTTGTCGGTGGCATCTATGTTGGTAAACACTAACGATGCCTTTGTTGGCGAGACCGGCTTGTCACTTAAATCGCTCGCGGTTGGTGACAGCTACGAAATGAACATGAACGTGTGGGATTCCGGAACCGAGCTCAATGATGAACTCGCTGCGACGATTCCAGGCCCGGCTGGTGGCGGAGAAGGTTTCAATGCAGAGCGTAATGACAACGCCGACATGGTCGCCTTCCATGCTGGCGTTATTAGCCACGATGATGGGCTGACGAATTCTACCTTGGCTGCGAATCACCGATTTCTAAACCCTGGCGCGAAGGTGACGATCACGCGAATAGAGTAAACAGAGCTTCCGGCGGCTAAGCTTAATTCTCTTGCTTCTACCGCCGGAGCCTTTTATTGAAAGAAAGCGTGCTTTGATCCGGTCATGTGCAGAATGAGGCTATCTCAAGATAGGGCAAGTCATTCGCAGGGAAAGGATCATGGCGCAGCAATCTATTAACTCAGCAGTTAACCCAGCAATCAATTTAGCAGCGAACATTTTGTTGATAGAAGACGATAATGATTTAGCCGAGCTGGTTCAAATGCACCTTAAGTTTCAAGGGCATCATGTCACGCGAGTCGTTAGCATCGAAAAGGGCAAAGCTGAGTATCAGCGACAGACTTTTGACCTGGTTATCCTCGACAGGGGGCTACCAGATGGTGATGGTTTAGAACTTTGCCATTACTTGCGTCAGCAGCAAGATTGGACGCCAGTTCTGGTGCTGACTGCGAGAGACAGTGAAATGGACAAAGTCGATGGTTTAGAGGCAGATGTTGACGACTACATAACGAAACCCTTTAGTGTGCTGGAGTTTCAAGCTCGAGTGAGGAATGTATTACGCCGAGCAAATCAAACGACAGATAACAAGGCCAGAGAGACCGAAGACGCTTTGAATTTTGGCGCGTTAAAGATTGTTCCGGCGTTGCATCAGGTTTCGCTCAACAATAAAGATGTTTCGCTGACGGCGATGGAATTCTCGTTGTTACAGTTTCTCGCGACTCGCCCCGGCAGGGTATATAGCAAAGATGAACTGCTCGATCATGTCTGGAATACCAATCACGCCGGATATCATCACACGGTTTGTAGCACTATTAATCGCTTGCGCTCTAAGTTGATGCTCTCGGATTCTGAGCATCATTTTATCCAGACAGTTTGGGGTGTGGGTTACAAATTTCAGTCGCACCAATGAGCCAGTTAGGAGGCGAAAGGATGAGCTTCAAGTCTCGTTTGGTTGTGTTTACCACGGTATGGTTTTGTTTGGCTGCCGCTGCCATTGCGCTGACTTATAACTGGCAGAAAGAGACCATCGAACTTCGCACTCAGCAGAGTTTACACAAAGAACTCGCCAGTCATATGCGCGATGATAATCCGTTGATGATAGGGACAGATTACAACCCGAAAGCGCTAAAATCGATCTTCCATACTTTAATGTTGATTGGGCCCGACTTCGAAATCTATTTTCTTGATAGTCAGGGGAATATCACCACACATGCCGCTCCGGATGGGACAAAGCTGTTGAAGTCGGTGGATCTTGCTCCGATCAAACAGTTTTTACGCGGTGATACTTTTCCGATTTTAGGCGACGATCCGCGAAATAGTGAGCGACATAAAGTGTTTTCCGTCGCGGCGATTGAAGAGCTTGGCTCAACGGTAGGTTATCTTTATGTTGTGATCGGCAGCTCCCGTCACACAGCGATTGCTAACGCGCAAGTTGATACGCCTTACCTCGCACTCGCTGGGCTGGTATTACTCTCCATATTAGGCTTCGCTTTCGGTGCTTATATGTTGGTGAAGCGCAGTCTTCTTAATCCTATCGAGCGAGTGACCGATCAATTGCAACAGCAGGCGGAACATGATTTTCGTCTGCATCCAGAGTTTACTCGTCAGGTTCCAGAGTTAATACCCGTGGCTCATTCTTACCAATTGATGGCAAAGCACATCCAGCAGCAATTCTTACACCTCGAATATCAATCTTCTCAGCGTCGTCAAAGTCTTGTGCAATTAAGTCACGATTTAAAGACGCCGCTTTCAAGTGTATTGGGGTATTTAGAAACGTGGCGATTACAACATCCTGAATCGGATCCTCTTATTGATGTGGCTTTTCGAAATGGAGAAAAACTTTCCAGACAACTGCATGCATTACTCGAAGAGGCGAAAAAAGAAGCCACGCTACCGAGCTACGAATATCTTCCCGTAGATTTGGCTGAGTTGGTAACAGAGTGTGCTGAAACGATGCAAGGTCAATTTCAGAACAAGGAAGTGACGCTGAGTGTAGAGATGGAAGAGCAAATACAGACCATTGGAGATAAAGGGTTGCTGGAAAGGATGCTGCTGAACTTGTTGGAAAACGCGTTACGCCATAGTCCGTCAGGGTCGACCGTCGTTTGTCGAATCAATCTCAGTGATGACAGAGCCAGTGCCCACTTTACGCTTTCCAACCACATTGCGTCAGAGTCTCACCAAGGTTCATTAGGTATCGGAACTAAAATTGTGCAGTCCATTTTAATGTTGCATCACAGTTACTTAGAAACTGCTATGACAGCGTCACGATTTACCCAACGATTCACACTTCCCGCAGTATGAGAGAAGTGTGAATGAGTCAAGGATTTGACTCGTTACTCAATTACGCCACAAACAATGCGGGCCCCACCACCACCGAGTTTCGCTGGTTGATCGGAATGGTTATCCCCACCTGCATGTATCATCAGGGCTCGGCCTTTCAAATCGGACAGTTTTAGGCGTGGTGCAACGACGGGTGAAACGGCATTTCCTTCCATATCCGCATACAAGGGAGGAAGATCGCCAAGGTGGTTATCGTCTGTCCACGGATACCCATGTTTTCCGGTATTTTGTGGATCATAATGGCCGCCAGCTGCACCGCCTAAGACGTTTTTTCCGTCTTTTTCTGCACTTTCACAAGATGGGTTTACATGCACGTGAAAGCCATGTAGCCCTGCAGGGATACTGGTCAATTGAGGCGAAAATACAACGCCGTATTGACTCTCTGATAGCTCAACCGTACCAACGCTTTTGTTGGTATTGAGATCAGTCATGGTGATCGATTGAGCGATAGCGGCAGGTGCGATCATTCCAATCAATGTTACGGGTGCAGAAATCCGCAGTAATCCTTTTAACATGGTTTGCCCTTCCATATAACTATTCGGATGGTAGTAAGTTCGATGTGCGAGTGTCGGAAAGAGACACGCGTAGCGTCATGCTCTTCAAACAACTTTTGACGTGAACTGGGGAAAGTTCTAAAGCCAGAACCGTATATTCTGACCCTAATAAAACGTAGCACATCAGACATATTTGACATAAGAATCACCGTGATAAGCGGAGAGTCAACGGCAAACTTGTTCGAAACCATGAAGAAAAACAGATGTGTAGAACTAAAAGCGAATGAACGAATCGGTTTTACTCGAGCGAATAAATTAAATTTTCCCTACTAAATCGCTCTAATTTAACTACTATTTTAATATGAGTTTGGGTGAATATAAATGATAGTTTGGGTGTCTAATATGTCATCATTTTGTTAGAAAAATGGAACAAAGATCACTTAACAACGTTGAAAAAAATTCAAGTTTGGTTTGAATAAGTAATAATGTTTTAGTAACAAATAGTTACGTGTATTTAATTAACAATAAGATGGCTAATTTCGACAAGGAATGAAAAAGATGAGCAACAAGGAATCTACTCAGACTGATCGCAGCCGCCGTAATTTTCTGAAAGGAGCAACGGGTGCCGTTGTTGCTGGTGTGAGTGCATCTGCCTTCTCAGGCCTTGCACAAGCAGGTGAGCAGAAAATTAACTGGGGCAGCCAAGGTCTAGGTAGTAAAAACGATAGACAATTTTGGCGTAAAGTTCAAAAGCAGTTTGTTCTAGACAAAAAAACGACGTACATGAACATTGGCACGACAGGCTCTATGCCTAAGCATGTACTGGAAAACTACGCAGACAATAACAAGCTAGTAGCAACATACCCATGGGATATGCAAGGCAAGTTTGGTTCTTGGCCACAAGTTACCAATATGGCCGCGGAAATTGCTGCGGGCTTTGGTGCAGATGCGGAAGAGATCATTCTTAGTCGTAACACCACTGATGGCTTATGTACAATCATCAACGGACTGGATTTCGAAGAAGGTGACGTTATCCTCACAACGCACCATGAACATGCAGCAGCTCTTTCGCCTCTTCACGTGGCAGCAGAGCGTTTTAAAGCTGAGGTGATTCAAATTCAACTTCCGGTGTTTACTGGTACCGAAGAGGTCTCTGAAGAAGCTTATGTCGACGTGTTCAGTAAGGCGATTGAAGATAATCTTAACGCTGGTAAGAACGTCCGACTGATCGTTTTCTCTCATATCACTTACAAAACAGGTACGGCACTTCCAGCCAAGGCGATTTGTAAACTTGCGAATGAGAACAGCATCCCTACGATGATCGACGGTGCTCACACCATTGGTATGTTAAATCTCGACTTCCATGACATAGACTGTGACTTTTATGCAGGTTCTGGTCATAAGTGGCAGTGTGGTGCTGGCGCGACTGGTATTTTATACGTAAGGAAGGGTGATCGTTTAAGCGAGTACTGGGAGCGGGAACTTGAAAACCCGCTTTGGTTGATTAACTCATCACTTGCTCATACTGGTATGTCCCAACAGACTCAGTTTCAGTACATTGGTAACGATAACTTCCCAGCGAAACAAGCGTTAACTGACAGCTGTAAAATGTGGGATGAGATTGGCCGAGATCGAATTGAAGAGCGTGTCCTTGGCTTAGGTAGTCTGTGTAAAGAGTTGCTTGCTGAAGCTTTACCACAAGCAAAGATCTTCTCACCAAACGTAGAGGGTTTAACCAGTGGTATCACGACGTTTAACCCACTTGCAGATGAGACGAACGGTGAAGCTCTCACGCTGTTCCGGGATCGCTTGCGCGAGGAGTATGGCTATATCATCCGTACAACGGATTTCAAGTTGAAGAAAGATGATTCACACAATACGTATGCGCTGCGTATCTCTACACACTTGTTCCATGATGAGCAAGATGTAGAAGGGTTAGTTCAAGCAATTACAGACTTGTACTACTCATTCTAAGATTGTTATTGATCACGTAAGCGTCCAGTTTTGGGCGCTTTGTGAAAAAGGTTAAGCACTATGTCAGTCAAGATACTTAAACGAACCATAGCCGCGATGGGGATAATAACGGCCACCGTTATGTCTTCTTCAGTTTGGTCAAGTGATCTCCAAGAGATCCGCGAGAGTGGAGTCCTGCGCCATATCGGTGTTCCTTATGCCAATTTTGTTTCTTATATCGAACAAGGTGAAATGGAAACACTCACCGGGTTTGATGTCGACATAGTGAGAGGATTTGCTCAGTCTTTGGGCGTGCGTTATGAATACGTGCCTGCTCAGTGGAGCAATATGATCGGCAAGCTCATTGGCCAACATGTTCATTACCAAGATAAACGAGCCGTTTTGGGTGAAACAACACCTATTGAAGGCGACTTGATTGCAAATGGTGTGACCATCCTCGACTGGAGAACTGAGGTTGTTGATTTTTCGAAGGACTACTTTCCTTCTGGTGTTTGGTTAGTATCCAGAACGGATTCGTCGCTGTCTCCAATTAAGCCAACTGGCTCCATTGATGAAGACATCGGCATAGTGAAAGATCTCATAGATGGTCGAGAGGTACTAGCCTTGGAACACTCATGTCTTGACCCCAATCTTTATGACTTGTATGACACTGGAGCAAAAGTGATTCTTCCTGATGGTCACCGCCTTCTCAACGAGATGGTGCCAGCAATTATGAAGAATGATGCGGAAAGCACTTTGTTAGATGTTGCAGATACTCTCATCGCGCTTGAAAAATGGCCTGGTGAAATAAAAGTGATCGGTCCAATATCAGAAAATCAAAAGATGGCGGTAGCATTCCGAAAAAATTCACCAGAATTACGCGAAGCCTTTGATCGTTATTTGGACGCGATTAAGGAAGATGGAACGTACGAAATGCTAGTGAAGAAATATTATCCATCGATCTACTACTTTTATAATGATTACTTCATAGAAGAAAGTAAGAAAAATTAATGAAAAAGGCTGTTAAAAAAATATCCAGCAGAAAAATAATAACAATAAGCGCAATATTAGTGTCGGTTTATTTGGCGATGCTTATTGTTGTTACAAGTCTTGGCCAAAATAAATTAAAAGAATCACAACATAGAGAGCTAGACTTAAAAGTAAAAAGTTATGCAAGTACACTTGATAACTTATTTACGATTGCAAGTGAAGACATTGAAAATTTATCCAGTGATAAGACCGTCCAAACATTTTTTGCCAATTTGGCGTCTGGTATGTCTATGGAGTATGGACTGGGTGCGAGCCTGATCAATCTGAAGCATCGTTTTGACAGTAAAATCGCCAGTAAAAAAATAAATAACAGCCATATTTATGACAAGTTAACGCTGGTGGGCGGTGATGGAACGATTATCATCTCTACAAATCCTGAGAGGTTACAGTCAGTTGATGTTCATAAACTGATGATCGATCATAATCACACAGAGGAAGTCTACGCGTCTGATGAGGGTGATGGCACACTCATTCAAGTGGTCAAAAAAGTACAGTTTTCAGGAAAACAAGTCGCTTTTATTGTTGCAGACATCAACACAAGTGTCGTGATTGAGCAATTAACCAATCAAGAGCACGAAGATAGCTATAGCCGGATGGTTCTCAATGTTAAAAACGTTGAGATGGTTGTTTGGGATTCAATAACAAAGAATTCTATAGATAATCAACACGAGAGTTCCCTAGAACCTAAAGAACTGACAAGTAAAATATATTTTGAAGTGCCAGTTGAACGCTATCACTTTAAATTGAGAGCCTGGTTTGAGCCTTTAAGTGAAAGTGATGTTCTTACCTCTCGATTATTTATTATTGGCTTGAGTATTCTTGCTGTAATGATTGTTAGCGGTCTTTGTTACGCTTTCATCGCGAATAATAATAGAATTGAATTAAAAATAAAGCTTGAAGAAGAGAAAAAGCGTAAGGATATTCTTTCTAAACAAAACCAAAAGCTTACTAATGAAATAGAACGTCGTATCGCATCAGAAAAAGAGCTCGAATTCCAAGCGAAATATGACACCTTAACCAACTTGCCAAATCGTAGTTACGGTTCAGAGCGATTGGCGTTGGAATTGATCCGCGCTGCTCGTAGTGGCTCTAAAGTGTTGGTTATGTTTATCGATTTGGATCATTTTAAACAGATCAATGATTCCATGGGCCACTTTGTTGGTGATGAAATCCTTAAGCTTAGTGCGCAACGTTTACACGGTGTCGCGAGAAAAACCGACTTACTAGCCAGAATAGGCGGTGACGAATTTTTATTAGTGGTGCCTGACTTGCCTGATGGTGACACAGCCAAACGTGTCGCATCTAGTGTACTCACTGCTTTTGATGCGCCGTTGATGTGGAACAACCATGAGTTTTTCCTCACCAGTAGTATTGGGATGTCAGTGTTCCCTGATGATGGTGAAACTGCGGAGCAGTTATTGGCAAGTGCTGATATGGCAATGTATCGCGTTAAGCAAGATGGCCGAGATGCTTTCTGTTTTTATGACCAGAACATGAACCAGGATCTGCAACGCTATCTTGATTTGGAAAGCCGATTGCGTCACGCAATTTCTAATCAATTGTTGGAATTGTATTACCAGCCTATTGTTGAGCTAAAAACAGGCGAGATTGTTGGTGCAGAAGCATTAATGCGCTGGAAAGATGAAAAATACGGATTTGTTAATCCTGAAGAGTTTATCTCCATCGCTGAGAAAAATGGATTGATTCACCAAGTGGGTGAGTTTGCCATCCAGCAAGCTTGTCTGCGAGCAGCGCAGTGGCAATCAATTACACCTTTATTTATGTCGGTCAACTTCTCTAGTGTTCAGTTCCGTTATTGTGAAAAATTACTTGATTTGATAACTCAAAACTTAAGTGAATCGGGGCTCCCAGCCGATAAGTTTGATGTCGAAGTGACGGAAAGTTTACTGTTCAACCATGACCAAGAGTTATTGGACATGCTGAACAACTTGCGTTCATTGGGAACCAAACTGACCATTGATGATTTTGGTACGGGCTATTCGGCACTGAGTTACTTGCAGAAATTCCCATTTGATCGTCTGAAAATCGATAGAGCTTTCATGCAAAACGTGTTTGAAAATGAGTCGGATCAAGAACTGGTCAGTGTAATTGTCGCGATGGCAAAAGCACTCAATCTCAAAATTGTTGCTGAAGGAATCGAAGAGCGCCGACATGTCGATTATCTCAACAACCTAAACTGTGAGTTTGGACAAGGTTTCTACTATAGCCGCCCAGTACCCGCAGAGGAGTTCGACGCCTTACTTAAGCAACCAAGCTGGTTGTAAATCCTTTTAATACAATGTCATAGCTAAGCATTGATGATATTTGTGCCTCAAGTTCATCAATGCTTTTCCACCTCAAGGGATAATCCCTCTTCCTGCTTTGAATTACACTACAATTAATTGATAAGTGATCGCCGGTGACGCCCGTCACACAAAGGCTAAACCAAATTCAAAACGAGTGAAAACTCGCCAACGTAATCAAGAAGGAATTGCGAATGTCTTCTGCATTTTACCAACAGATTCAACAGCAAATTGAAGAAGTGAAGGCTGAAGGTCTTTACAAAGCAGAACGTATTATTACGTCTCAACAGCAAGCTGCTGTGAAAATCTCAACCGGTGAAGAAGTACTGAACTTCTGTGCAAATAACTACTTAGGCCTTGCTAATCACCCTGCACTGATTGAAGCAGGTAAAGTGGGTATGGATGAGCATGGTTTTGGTATGGCGTCAGTACGCTTCATTTGTGGTACTCAAGACATCCACAAAGAGCTAGAGCAGAAACTGTCTAAGTTCCTGGGTAAAGAAGACACGATTCTTTACACCTCTTGCTTTGACGCAAACGCAGGTCTGTTTGAAACCATTCTTGGTAAAGAAGATGCAATTATCTCTGACGCACTAAACCATGCGTCTATCATTGATGGTGTTCGCCTGTGTAAAGCAATGCGCTTCCGTTACTCAAACAACAACATGGAAGAGCTAGAGCAACAACTGATTGCGGCAAAAGAAGCGGGTGCTCGCCACATTCTTATCGTAACGGATGGTGTGTTCTCGATGGACGGCGTGGTTGCGAACCTTCCAGCTATCTGTGACCTGGCGGAAAAATACGGCGCGTTAACTATGGTTGATGACTCTCACGCGGTTGGCTTTATGGGTAAAACCGGTGCAGGCACGCACGAGCACCACAACGTGGTTGACCGTATCGACATCATCACTGGTACGCTTGGTAAAGCAATGGGCGGCGCTTCAGGCGGCTATACATCAGGTAAAGCAGAAGTGATCGACTGGCTACGTCAGCGTTCTCGTCCGTACCTATTCTCAAACTCGGTTGCACCAGCAATCGTAAATGCCTCTATCCGAGTTCTAGACCTGCTAGAAGAAAGTGGCAACTTACGTGACCGCCTGTGGGAAAACGCAGCGCATTTCCGTGCACGTATGGAAGCGGCTGGCTTCACGATGGGTGGTGCTGATCACGCAATCATCCCAATCATGCTTGGTGACGCGAAAGTTGCGGCTGAGTTCGCTGAGCGTGCACTAGAAAAAGGCATCTACGTAATCGGCTTCTCATTCCCTGTTGTACCAAAGGGTCAGGCGCGTATCCGCACTCAAATGTCAGCGGCGCACTCTCGTGAGCAACTGGATCGTGCGATTGATGCGTTCATCCAGGTTGGTAAGGACATGGGTATTATTTAAGTTTCTGTATCGCTCGTGTTTCACGTGGGTTTATGACAAAGGCTTGCCCAAATCTCCCTTGGAGAAGGCTCATTGGGTTAAGCCTTTTCACCCACGCTGTTGAGTGATAATGAAAGTTATAGAGAATTTTTTGTTGCGCACTGAGCGGAGCAATATTTGGTGAATACTATGAAAATTAAAGCATTATCAAAGCTAAAGCCTGAAGAAGGCATCTGGATGACTGAGGTGGAAAAACCTGAGGTTGGCCATAACGACATTCTGATCAAAATTAAGAAAACGGCTATCTGTGGTACAGACGTACACATCTACAACTGGGACGAGTGGTCACAAAAAACCATTCCAGTACCTATGGTTGTGGGCCACGAATACGTGGGTGAAGTTGTAGCGATTGGTCAGGAAGTTCGTGGCTTTGAAATTGGTGATCGCGTATCTGGCGAAGGTCACATTACTTGTGGTCACTGTCGTAACTGTCGTGGTGGTCGTACACACCTTTGTCGCAATACCATAGGTGTAGGTGTAAACCGTGAAGGTGCATTTGCAGAATACTTGGTTATCCCAGCGTTCAACGCGTTTAAGATCCCAGATGAGATTTCTGACGATCTAGCATCGATCTTCGACCCGTTTGGTAACGCAGTACACACCGCACTCTCTTTCGACCTAGTTGGTGAAGATGTGCTGATCACGGGCGCTGGTCCAATCGGCATCATGGCAGCTGCAGTTGCAAAACACGTTGGTGCACGTCACGTAGTCATTACAGACGTCAACGAGTACCGTCTGGAACTTGCTCGTAAGATGGGTGTAACTCGCGCAGTAAACGTAGCAGAAGAGAAGCTAGAAGATGTAATGGCAGAGTTGAACATGACAGAGGGCTTCGATGTTGGCCTTGAAATGTCTGGCAACCCTGCAGCGTTCAACTCAATGCTAACAACCATGAACCATGGCGGTCGTATTGCTCTGCTAGGTATTCCACCATCAGACATGGGTATCGACTGGAACCAAGTGATCTTCAAAGGTCTGGTTATCAAAGGTATCTACGGACGTGAGATGTTCGAAACTTGGTACAAGATGGCAAGCCTGATCCAATCGGGTCTGGATCTGTCGCCAATCATCACGCACCACTACAAGATTGATGACTTCCAAGAAGGCTTCGACGTTATGCGTAGCGGTCAGTCTGGCAAAGTTATCCTTGATTGGGAATAACCATTCTAAGTAAGAAAAACGCTCCGAAAGGGGCGTTTTTTGTTTTAGGGAACATGAATAACCAGTAAACGTCTGGAATTAATCCCCCAAAGTCCTAACCAAGTAGAGTTTTGTTTAGCAGATCGAGCGCCAGTTTATCTCCAATGCGTTTCTTCTAGCTCTTTTTGAGCTTTGTCTAGCAAAGCCATTAGCCTGTCCGCATCTTTGTATTTCCCTGCGATGATGGCACTACGTAATTCGACCTGTAGAGCCTTTAATTTATCTAAGCCAGTTGGAGATTTAACAAGACGACGTAAACCTTCAGCTTGATCCATAGAACTGATGTTATTGTTCATTTAAGCTCCCATTTCGATGGAGAACTATATCTCTTTGAGTTTGGTGAGAAAAAACTTCTGCTGAACAATTGATACACTCATATTTGAAGTATTTTTTCCGGAATACTTTTTCTATGAATGTCCGGTGTATTCGATTAAACACCGTACTCTTCTTACACGAAGGGCACATCCCATAAAGTTGCATATAAATTAGCCTACTGACGAACGGACAAAAAATTTATTCATACCCACCTGGGTATGAAACTTAGTTATATGCATGAGATTACTTCGAGTTTTTGTTTTTTGGTGTGATGTGTACCCCATAATTCAATGTTAAATAGGTGGTTAGATAAAGTTGGCAGCGGTAGGTTGATGGTGGATTTCTGCTGGATTTTTACACAGGTTAGCCTAAATATTTTCTGCAATTTCTTGTCTATTGCCTATATTGAGCTAATGGTTACTTATAGTTTTATTTGTTTTTATTAATTGGCTTACTTTTAATTCAATATAAAACTTTAAAACAAAATGGCTCTTGTAATGGTGATAACAAGTAAGTCATCCATAGTTCACCAAAGATGAAGATTGAGAATATGAGTACAGGAATAGTTAAGTGGTTCAATGGAGATAAAGGATTTGGCTTTATTACACCGGATGATGGCAGTAAAGATTTATTCGTCCACCATTCGGAAATTAAAATGAGTGGTTATAAGTCGCTGGCGGATGGCCAGAAAGTAGAATATGAAGTAGGGCAAGGGCAAAAAGGTCCGTGTGCGACTAATGTTAAGCCTATATAACTGAGTATTGAAAAGTAAGCAGGCTCATTAAGTGTCGCTATGAGTCTGCTTTTAGTGTTTTTTAAGCATAAGTCAGGTTAAAACCCTCGGCTTTTCCAGAACTGTCCTTCGTCACGAGCAACAACGTTGAATGTTTTTTCAGCGATTGTTTTACCTTGCATTTCTAGCGTCATTCGCCATTCACCTAAGTTGCTCTCTAATCCGTTAATCGGACACAGTAGCTGAATGGTATCGCCAAGATAGAAGTGCCAATCATTACTTCGTACATACACTTCTCCATCAAAAGGCGCGAGTACTTTACCCTTTTTATTGATAATGCCCGGATGATGGATGCAAAACTGTAAAAGTTGTCCTTTCGCTTTCTTAATATTGACGGTAAAGCCAAATTCAACCCCTTCATCGGCAGTAACCGTTTGGGTGAACGCTTTAATTTGAGGCAACTCTTTGGCTTTTGCATCCCAGTGGGAATAAATACCGTAGGATGTCATTTCTATAACTGGAGTACGTTTTGCCACTCATTGGTTCTCGCTCATGAATAATGCCGCGATTCTACCAAATACCGGCAGGGCTTCAAGCAAGGGCCTGTATCCCCACAAAAACAGACCAATATGGTGAGGTTGTGTCTGAATTACTCGACGTCATTTTACGCCTGATGTGATGGATGCGAAGACTTCGATGCTTGTCTTTTTGTGACTTTCTGTGAAACAGAAGCTGGTGGGAGAACTATCAATTACATAACAAGAGGTCTTGCTCCCAAAGTTTATTTGCAATCATAGTTTTCGGACTATTCCGACAGGATCTTCTGAGATTAGTATAGCGAGGTTAAAAATACTTCGCTTGATGGAATAAGGTAAAACTATGAATAAGTCACTTACAGCGCTAGGTTTATCTCTAGCATTAGTTGGTACAGCGCATGCTGCAAATTGGGGATATGAGGGTAACCATGGGCCGGAGCATTGGGGGGAATTTGCTTCTGAATGTGCTCAGGGTAAAAACCAGAGCCCAATTGATATTCAATCAGCGGTTCAGGCGGAATTGGCCAAGCTGGAATTAGATTACAATGGTAAAGCTATTGCACTGACAAACAATGGTCATACGCTACAAACGAGTCTAGAAGGCGACAACAACCTGCTTGTTGACGGCAAGTCATTTAACCTCAAGCAATTCCACTTCCATACGCCATCAGAAAACCATGTAGATGGTAAATCCTATCCGTTAGAGGCGCATTATGTTCACGCAGATGAGCAAGGTAATCTTGCGGTAGTCGCGGTATTCTTCGAAGAAGGGGATGCAAACCCTGCTTTGGATAAGCTATTAGATAAAGTCCCAGCAAAAGACAGTAACGTGACAATCAGTGTGCCATTTGATGCCAGTGCTCTGATCCCGAGTGAGAAGGATTACTATCGATTTAATGGATCTTTGACCACGCCTCCATGCTCGGAAGGGGTGCGTTGGCTAGTACTTAAAGATCCTCAGACGATTTCAGCAGAACAAATCGCGACATTTGAACAAGCCATGGGTGAAAATAATCGTCCAGTTCAGCCGTTGAATGCGCGTCTGATTTTAACCAAGCAATAACGCTTGCTAAACCATAATGAAAAAGCCCACTCAATTGAGTGGGCTTCGCTTTATGTAATGTTAAAAGCCGTTTTCGTCTGGTTCTGTCTGATTGGCCATTTGAATCGGATCCAACTTAAGCGTTTGAGTTGGGAAGGCAATGTCTGCGTTGTGCTCTTTAATGATAGTGATCACTTGCAGTAAGACATCCTGCTTTACCTCATGGTAGCGCACCCAGTTAACCGTCTTTGTGAAGGTATAGATAAAGAAGTTCAACGATGATGGCCCGAAAGAATCGAAGTTAACGATGAGCGTTTGACGAGCGTCGATGTCTTTGTGAGCCTTCAGCATTTCCTTGATTGCATTGATGAGCTCCGGCACTTTTTCTGCGTCGTCATAGCGAAGGCCAATTTTTTCATAAATGCGTCGGTTGAGCATTCGTGACGGGTTTTCTACCACAATGCTGCTAAAAACCGAGTTGGGAACGTAAAGCGGGCGTTTATCAAACGTGCGAATAATCGTCATGCGCCACCCGATGCGTTCAACTGTGCCTTCGATCTCTCTGTCGGGAGAGCGAACCCAGTCGCCAACTTTGAAGGGACGGTCGAAATAGATCATCAAACCACCAAAGAAGTTAGACAACAAATCTTTCGCGGCTAAACCCACAATCAAACCACCCACACCACCAAAGGTGAGCAGACCTGACAGAGAAAGGCCAAACGCCTGCATGATAGTCAGAACGCCCAATGTGGCGAAGAACAAGCGAGCCACTTTCGCGATAGCCTGCACCGTCGTTTCGTCGCGTTTTTGGTGTTCGAGTACGTATTCTTCTACATTGGTGATTAGCCGCATCAAGGTCCAGACCAAGATGCTTATGATCAAAATGAGCTTGAGTGTGCTCAGCCAATCTATCTTATCGTTTAGCTCGCTTTCTAAAATAATGCCGAGAGATACGGTGGCGGGCCAACACCAGATGAGTGTACTCACCGGCGCTTTGAGAGCCTCAAGCAACATGTCATCCCAATGGAATGGCGTTTTCTCTACCAGGATGGCTAAACGTGAGCGAATTAATCGCCAAGCGATCCATGCAATAAAACTGGCGAGAGTGATAAATAGAACGCTGCTGTTCCATTCTTCACCGTTGGTAAGAATATAGTTTTGAAGATCGGTAAACCACTGTGACATAAGTAACTTTATTTCGAATGAGTCTTGGTGAGAAAGGTAGCAGATATTAAACGCTCACCCCAGAAATTTAACAAATATTGTATAGCACCGGCGTTATTGTCAGTAGAGTGAGTAACATTACCTTACAGGGCTTGAACGTTTAATTATAAGTTCTTTGACTTATCGCTAACATTAAGCGGTGGCAAGTGTGAGAGGGTATTGCCACTTAAAATTAGCGGAGGCAGATATGGAATTTAAAGAGCAGGATAGAATTGCGCTCTATAACACTTGGATGTCACAAAAAGCCAAAATGCACATCACTCAAATGGATATGGCGAAGCGCCTCGGTGTGAGCTTGCATGAGTTTTCTGGCCTATTACGTGGTAGTTCACCCCTGACATTGGGTTTTGTAAAACAGCTATGCGAGCAGCTACATGTGCGCCCTAGTCAAGTGATTCCGACTCTAAATGAGCGAGAAATGTCTGCTATAGGTTCTGTACAACTGCAAAGCCGAGTAACGGTGGATGGCGATATTAGCAACGTATTTATCGAAGGCAATCAGGTGGTGATCGAATACGTGCATCAAGTGAGCTAGTTTTCGTAGCCCGGTCTCAATCACTATTTGAACGACGACTACGCTCTCCAGCCCTTAGCTAATTAGCTATAAAAAACGAGCCTTTGATGGCTCGTTTTTTATTGATGTATCGGATTAGCTCGGGATTTTCACTAATGAGTCTTGTGAAAGGTCGGCAATCGTTTTAGCACCGGTTAACGTCATCGCTACACGCATTTCTTTGTCGTAAAGGTCAAGCAGGTTCTCTACACCAGTACCACCTTGTGCAGCCAGTGCGTAGACAAAAGAACGACCAAGAAGCGTACAGTCCGCGCCAAGAGCAAGCATGCGAACCACATCCAATCCAGTTCGAATACCAGAGTCAGCAAAAATCTTCAGGTCACCTTTAACCGCGTCTGCGATACTTGGCAGAGCTTTAGCGGTAGAAAGCACACCGTCCAGCTGACGACCACCGTGGTTAGATACGACGATACCATCGGCACCAAAGCGTACCGCGTCTTTTGCGTCTTCTTCATCCAGAATGCCTTTGATTACCATTGGGCCATCCCAAAAGTCACGAATCCACTCTAGATCTTTCCAAGAAATTGAAGGGTCAAAGTTTGCGCCTAGCCAACCAATGTAATCTTCTAACTTCGTTGGTTCACCACGGTAAGTGGAAATATTACCCAAGTCGTGAGGTTTACCCAGCATGCCTACATCCAGTGCCCAGCTCGGGTGACGCATTGCCTGAAATACGCGGCGCATTGCTGCATTAGGACCACTCATACCTGAGTGCATGTCGCGGTAGCGTGCGCCTGGTACTGGCATATCTACGGTAAACACAAGCGTCGTTACTCCAGCCGCTTTTGCGCGCTCAAGAACGTTTTTCATAAAGCCGCGGTCTTTTAGCACGTATAGCTGGAACCACATTGGGCGTTCAATGGCAGGAGCGACTTCTTCAATCGGACAAACGGAAACCGTAGACATTGTGAAAGGAATGCCTTTTTTCTCTGCTGCTTTTGCTGCCTGCACTTCGCCACGGCGTGCGTACATGCCCGTCAAACCAACAGGAGCAAGTGCGATAGGCATGGCGAGTTTCTCACCAAAGATCTCGGTTTCCAGGCTTAAATCAGCCATATCACGTAGGACGCGTTGACGAAGAGCGACATCACCTAAATCGTCAGTATTGCGCTTCAGAGTACGTTCATCGTAAGAGCCGCCATCAATATAGTGGAATAAAAATGGAGGTAGCTTGGCTTTAGCGGCTGCGCGGTAATCGGTAGAAGCAGATATAATCATAATTGTGTCCTAGCGTTTATTCTAAGCAAAGTTGTGGAGCGTGGTTTCTCATCGCTACGGAGTAGCTGACGACATCAGAATACGGGTTAACAAAGAAGTACAACTATCAGATAGAGTAATTCTAGTAACCAATTTACATAATTGATTGAACAATCAGTCCAATTATTCAATCAGTTATATAAAGTGATTGAAGGTGACACAGCTACCGGGGGAGATTTGCAGGTCAAATAACCTATGCAGGTAGTGTTGCTAATAGCTGTGTCAAAACCGTGCAGGGCGTTGACACCCTGCGCTTTTATTTACTTCATCAAAGCATCTGTCATGTTGAATCCGTATATCAGTACCAAACCGATAATGCCTGTCATAACAAGGTAGTAGAACGTTGGGATAACGGTTTTACGCAGCGTCGCACCTTCACGTCCCAGCAGACCTACTGTTGCTGATGCTGCTACTACGTTGTGAATCGCAATCATGTTACCCGCTGCTGCACCTACCGCTTGAAGTGAAACGACAATCACACTTGAGATAGACAGCGTTTGAGCAACTTCAAACTGGAATTGGCTGAACATCATGTTTGATACCGTGTTCGAACCCGCGATGAACGCGCCTAGTGCACCAACCGTTGCGCTCAATGCCGGGAATGCAGAGCCTACAAGGTCTGAGGCAAAGTTCGCGGTTGTTACTGGCATACTCGCAAGGTCTGCACCATTAACACCTGAGTTAATGAAGATTCGTACCATTGGAATGGTGAATACCAGTACGAAGCCAGCACCAATCAGTGTTTTGCTTGATTCGCCGAATGCTTCACGAAGTGGTTTCGCGCTGCCGCTTTGCAGTAGTGCCGCAAGTAGCGCAACAAACACCAGGATGCCACCAGGCAGGTATAGCGGTTGGATTGCTGCACTAACGCCCGCTTCTCCAAGAATATTGCTGAAAGACAAGCTGATGCTTTGCAGGAAGCTCTTGAATTCAGCGCTTACACGGCTAGCAACAAGGATCACAGCCAACAATACGTAAGGAACCCAAGCCATTACCAGGCTCATTGGCTTACCAGATTTCTCTTGAATGTTGATTTTCAGAGAACCTAACCACTCGGCTGGCCATTTATCTTCGCTTTCAAAGTCCCATTTAGTTTTTGGTACCAGGAAGCCTTTCTTCGCTGCGGTCACCACAATTGCTAGACCAACAAGGCCACCAATCAGAGATGGGAACTCAGCACCTAAGAATACGCCAGTTAATGCGTAAGGAACCGTAAATGCGATACCAGCAAACAGAGCGAATGGCAGGATATCGAGACCTTCTGTCCAGCTTCTGTTTTTACCGAAGAATCGTGTTAACATCACAGCCATTAACACTGGAATCATAGTACCAACAACCGCGTGGATAACCGCTACGTGAGCAGTAATGTCCTGTAGGTATGCTTCCCATGAAGAACCTTGTGTTACCAATGTCTCGGTAATGTTATGTGAATCCAGTCCTTTATTGACACCGACAATGATCGGCGTGCCTACAGCACCAAATGACACAGGTGTAGACTGAATCATCATGCCCATAAGCACGGCTGCCATTGCTGGGAAGCCAATCGCAACGAGTAGCGGCGCAGCAATCGCAGCAGGCGTACCGAAACCAGATGCCCCTTCGATGAACGAGCCAAAACACCATGCAATGATGATAGTTTGAACACGACGGTCGGCAGAGATATCGGTAAAGCCGTTACGGATAGTTGTGATCGCTCCGGTGTGTTTTAAAGTGTTGAGCAAGAAGATGGCGCCAAACACAATCCAGAGAACAGATACGGTAATTCCTAGGCCTTGGAATACGGATGCCAGTACGCGAGTAGCTGACATATCCCAAAACATTAGGGCGATAGCGACGGTAAGACCGAAAGCAACAGGCATAGCTTTTTTAGCAGGCCAGTTGAGACCAACCAATAAAATGGCGGCCACAACAATTGGCGAAAACGCCACGAGGGCAAGTAGGGTTTCACTCATTTGTACATCCTTCGTTCGCAGACTTTTTTGAACGGTATGTTTCCGTTGTAGAGGCGACTTTTTGTTGTAATGGTTTTGTTAATTTGGCGTGAATCTACTCCTTTATTTTTTTTAGATATAGGGAAATAATGAAAATAATTAATTCCAAAAGTGACATAATCAAATGAGAGCAGACGACTTAATCCTATTTTCTCAGGTAATGGAACTGGGCAGTTTTAGTAAGGTTGCTGAGGCAAATAACCTTACAAATTCGGTAGTTAGTAAAAGAATCGCCAGGTTGGAAGAAGAAATCGGCGCGCAGCTATTATATCGAACAACACGTAAATTGACCCTGACGGAAGCGGGGAAGGTGTTATTACATAGTGCTAAAAATGTGAAGCAAGCCACTCAGGAGGCTATGGATGCAGTTGCAGGCTTTGGAGAGAATGTAAGCGGACATATTAAGATGTCTGTGCCATCTATTTCTGGAGACTTGATTCTTGCTGATGCAGTAGCCGAATTTTGTAACCTTCATCCGGGCTTAACCGTCGACATGTCGCTCGATAATCGCTTCGTTGACCTTGTGGCTGATGGTTATGATCTCGTGATTCGAACGGGGTATCTTGAAGACTCCAGCTTAATTGCAAGGCATATTCTCGATTCTCAATGGGTGGTGTGTGCTTCTCCTTCTTATATAGCCAAAAATGGCAAACCAGTAGAACCGATCGATTTGACGCGTCATAACTGTTTTCAGTATGCCTATCAAACCACAGGTGCTTCCGATTGGGAGTTTAAGAGTGATGAAGGCAACTACATTGTTAAAGTGTCGGGCAGTTTCTCTACTGATAACGCCACCGCGCTTCGCAAAGCGGCGCTGGGTGGCCATGGTATCGCCTACGTACCAAGGTGCTTGGTGTATCACGATATTCGTAATGGCCAGCTGGTGGATATTTTTCCTGAATTGGTTGGCAAAAAACTGGGTATTTATGCGGTGTATCCATTTACTCGCCAGCCACCGAATAAAGTAAAATTATTAATTGAGCACATCCGTGATCGTTACTTAACGATTTCACACTATTTTTAGCGGCTTGGACTTCATGCCGTCTTCGATGCAAATTGCGTGTTAAGTATCAATTTAATAAATGTTTCAATCTTTTAGTTGAAATCAAACGTTAGCGCCCTAAGGTATGTGTTGAGAATTAGTCTCAATTAAAACTAAAACAAAATTAAAGTGGAGTAACACGGACGTTATGCATTACCCAAAAACTCGCAAAGATTCTGTCGTGGACCGCTACTTCGGACACGATATCGCCGATCCTTATCGCTGGTTAGAAGATGATCGTAGTGAAGAAACGGCAAACTGGGTCTCAAGCCAAAACTCAGTGACTTTTGATTTACTGGGTCAGGTCCCTTATCGTCAGAAAATTCGCGATCTGGTCGCTAGCAGCCAAAACTATGAGAAATACTCACAGCCATTTGTGCGCGGTGATTACACCTATTTTTATAAAAATGATGGTTTGCAAAACCAAAGCGTACTTTACCGTCGTAAAGGAGAGGGTGAGACAGAAGTATTTTTAGATCCTAATACTTTTTCTGAAGAGGGGACCACTTCTCTTGGTGAAGTGAGCTTTTCAAAAGACAACCGTTTAGTCGCGTATTCTATCTCTGAAGGTGGCAGTGACTGGCGTAAGATCTTTGTGATTGATGCGGAAACCAAAGCACAGTTGGAGCCTGAAATTGTCGATGCGAAATTTACCTCCATTTCCTGGTTGGGCAGCAAAGGCTTCTACTATTCCAGCTACGATAAGCCAGAAGGCAGTGAACTGTCAGCGCGTACTGAGCAGCATAAACTTTACTATCATGAGCTAGGGACTTCACAAGCTGAAGATAAAGTCGTGTTTGGCGCATTGGACTCTCAGACACATCGCTATGTATTCGCTACGACGACAACGGATGATCGCTACTTAATTATCTCTGGTGCGGAATCAACTTCTGGCAACCGCTTGTTTTATATCGACCTGAACTCAGCAGCACAAGAGATTGTGACGTTACGCGAAACTACACAAGGCGATACGCACCTTATTGATAATCAAGATGCAACTCTGCTGTTTTACACCAACCTCGATGCGCCAAATGGCAAAGTCGTCAGTTACAACACGCAAACCTCACAATGGGCAGAGGTTATTGCAGAGCAAGAGCAGCCGTTAGAAGTGGGCAAAGGCGGCGGGTATCTGTTTGCTACTTACATGGTTGATGTTCTGTCGAAAGTACAGCAGTACAACTACCAAGGCGAATGGATTCGTGATGTTGAATTACCGAGCGAAGGCACGGCATATGGTTTAGCAGGGAAGAAAGAAGAAACCACGCTTTACTACACTTTCACCAATTACGTCACGCCTCCGACGATTTTCTCTTTTGATGTGGAAACTGGTGAATCACAGCTTTATCAAGAATCTAAAGCGCCATTTGATCGCAATGACTATGAGTCGAAGCAGGTTTTCTACACCTCAAAAGACGGTACACAAGTACCGATGATCATCTCCTATAAAAAAGGCACCAAGTTCGACGGTACTGCGCCGACCATGCTTTACGGTTATGGTGGTTTTAATATCAGCCTGACGCCAATGTTCTCTGGTAATGTAGCCAACTGGCTCGAGTTAGGGGGCATTTATGCCGTAGCGAATATGCGAGGCGGTGGTGAATATGGAAAGGCATGGCACAATGCCGGAACCCAGTTGCAAAAGCAGAACGTGTTTGACGACTTTATCGCTGCAGCTGAATATTTGATCGAGAACGACTACACAAGTTCAGAACGCTTGGCGATTCGTGGTGGTTCGAATGGCGGGTTGTTGGTCGGTGCGTGTATGACTCAACGTCCAGAGCTGTTCAAAGTGGCACTGCCTGCTGTGGGAGTGCTTGATATGCTTCGATACCATACATTCACTTCTGGAGAAGGCTGGAAGTACGACTTTGGTACGTCTGCGCAAAGTGAAGAGATGTTCCAGTATCTGCTTGGTTACTCGCCTGTACATAATGTGAAAGAGGGCGTGCAATACCCTGCAACGCTGGTGACCACTGCCGATCATGATGATCGTGTGGTGCCTGCTCACTCCTACAAATTCATTGCCGAACTGCAAGATAAACATCAGGGCGAAAATCCGGTATTGATTCGAATCGATGTGAATGCAGGACATGGTGCGGGCATGCCGCTCAGTAAACAAATCGATCTTACAACCGATATCTATGCGTTCACCCTATACAATATGGGCATTGAGTCTGTGTAACGACCGATGAGTTAGAAGAATAAAAAATGCCGCGACAGAATCGCGGCATTTTTCATGGTTGGGGGAACTCAAGTCATACTGTTAACAGTATATTGAATCAGATTGACTAAGTCTGACTCGTTGAACCAACCAGTCTCGGCGGCCAAACCGAAAGGCAGCTATGCCCATTTTCAGTAATTCAAAAGTTTTCTTGCCAATTTAGCATCGCTTCAGAATCAGGGGGCTGAGGCTTAATTATAGAGACGCATATTGGCTAATTCGCCAGATATCATTGCCTGCAAATGCAAAAATTGTTCGTGTGCATGAGTCACGTGTTGTAATTCAATCATCCATTCCGCGTTACGTTGCGCGGTACAAAATGCTGCCATGTGTGCAAGTAAGTCTTCACTTTGCTGCGCGAGCAGGTGACGACTTAAGCGCTCAATCAGATCATGGCTTTCCAATTGTAAGAACTGAAATAATGCATAAGTTTGGTTGAGTGCTGAAAAAGCTGCACGTTGCGAACCGAGTCTATTGAGAATCTCTGACTGTGCCACGCTAGCATCACGTAGTCCGCTAATAAGACAAATAAATTGGCAGGGTTTGGTTTGTTCGTTTTCTAACGCTGAGTGGATGTGATTGGGTAAATGATTGAGTACATCTTCATATAAACGATGCGCTTCAGGCCAGTGACCCTGTTGTATTAATTGCCCAGCTTTCATGTAGCGCATCCAGCATTGCTCGATATCCATGTCCAACTCCCCAAATTAGATTGAATATGATATTAAATGAAAATAGTTATCAATTGCAAGTGTGTATTGTTGTCATTTTTTGTGGTTTAGTTGCTCATAAAGTGTTCGGTTAGACCGCGATGTAATGTAAATCACTTAAAATTAAACAAATAATCTCTACACTCAATTGAACACAATAAGAAAAAGGAAGCGGATATGGCAATACTAAGGCTAGAACCTAAGCAGTTGTATTCTGTAGCTGATCTAGAGAATATGCCATGTAAGTCTACCAAGGAATTACCTCCTATTGATGAAATCGTGGGGCAGGAGCGCGCTCAAAAGGCAGTTGAGTTTGCGATGTCAATCAAGGAGAAAGGGTACAATATTTACGCAATCGGTCAGAATGGTTTAGGTAAACGTACCATGATTTTACGTTACTTAAATCGTCATCAACACGATGTAGAAGCGTTATTTGATTGGTGTTATGTCGCGAATTTTGAAGACACTCGCACACCTAAAGTATTGAAATTGCCTTGTGGTATCGGTAATAAGTTACGAGTTGATATTGAAGCCTTAATGGGCAAGTTGCTCAATGCATTACCATTGGCATTTGATAACGAAATGTACTTTAGCCGTGCTGATCGGTTAAAAAACCAACTAGCTAACAAGCAACAAAATGAGTTGGATCGTATTAGCAAAGAAGCGAAAGATAAAGGCATTAGCCTGACGATCACAACGCAAGGTGACTACCAGTTCGTTGCGATGGATGGTGATGAGCTGCATACCGAAGAGTCGTTTGATGCACTGAGCAAAAAAGAGCAAGAACAATTCAGTGATGCCATTGATGAGTTGGAAGTGGCGTTGCGCTCTATGGTACGTGAGCTCACTGAGTGGGAAGAGACCTTTAGTGATAAGATCAAAAAGCTTAATGATGAAGTAACACTGGATGTGATTACTCACTTCATTAAAACGCTTAAGGTTGATTACTCTGAATATCCAGAGATCAAAACCTATCTTACTGAACTACAAAAAGACATTGTCGAGAACGCCGATATCTTTCTTGACCAAAGTGGTGAACAAGGCGAAATCGCGACCGCGTCTTTAGATAAGAAGTTACCTCGCCGCTACAAAGTGAATGTACTGGTCAGTCGTTGTAACAGTGATTTCCCAATTGTGGTCGAAGAGAACCCGAATTATCACTCGCTATTTGGTTCTATTGAAACGGCAACGTTTAAAGGCACAGTGTTTACCGATTTCTCGCTTATCCGGGCAGGTAGTTTGCACAAAGCCAATGGCGGCGTCCTTTTGATGGATGCACAGAAAGTGCTGGAGCAGCCTTATGTATGGGATGGCCTAAAGCGTGCGATTCGATCGCGTCAGTTAAGCTTTACCTCACTAGAGAAAGAAGTAACGTTAACCGGTGCGGTTTCACTCGATCCAGAGCCGATTCCGTTAGATATCAAAATTATCCTGTTTGGTGATTACCGAACTTATCAATTGTTACAGCACTACGATCCAGAATTTAGCGAGCTATTCCGTGTTACGGCCGATTTCGAAGATGAAATGAGCCGAACGCCTGAGTCTGAGCTGCACTACGCGCGCTTTATTTCCAGTGTCGTCCACGATAACAACATGCTGCACTGCGACAAGAAAGCCATTGCCCGTATTATCGAATACAGCTCACGTTTGTCTGGGGACCAGTCCAAGCTGTCGCTGCACTCTGCCAATATTGCTAACTTGCTCCGAGAATCAAACTACGTTGCTCGTCAGGCCAACTCCAACATGATTCGAACCGGGCATGTACAGGAAGCGCTGAAGAATCAAGAAATGCGTGTGAGCCGCTTGCGTGACAGTGTGATGGAGTCCTATGTCAATGGTACTACGCTGATACGCACTGAAGGTTCCGCAGTCGGGCAAGTTAATGCATTGTCGGTGTTGAGTACCAGCGATTATATGTTTGGTGCACCAAACCGCATTACCGCGACCACTTGCTATGGTGACGGTGAGGTGATTGATATTGAACGCAGTGTTGATCTCGGTGGTAGCATTCACTCCAAAGGGGTCATGATCTTATCGGCGTATTTGTCGTCTGTGTTTGGTAAAAATGCACGTGTTCCGCTTACGACTACGATTACCTTTGAGCAGTCTTACGGCGGGGTCGATGGAGACAGTGCCAGTATGGCCGAGCTGTGTGCGGTTGCTTCTGCGTTTTCAAAACAGCCAAACCGTCAGGATATCGCCATCACAGGCTCGATGAACCAGTTTGGTGAAGCGCAACCTATTGGCGGTGTAAACGAAAAGATTGAAGGCTTTTATGACGTGTGTGTCATTAAAGGTCGTCATAACGGTCAAGGGGTAATCATTCCGGCGTCGAATGCTCATAACCTGATGTTGCGATCCGATATCGTCACAGCGGTAGAAAAAGGCGAGTTTCATATTTGGGCGATAGACCATGTCACCGAAGCGATTGAACTGTTTACCGGAAAAGTAGCAGGGGAACCAACAGAAGAAGGCTCTTATCCGATCGATACGATTTTTGGTATCGCTCAAGCTAAGCTTAATGCATTGAGAAAGTAGACCAAATCTCGCGGAAAAGAGATTCAGTATCTGACTGAATCAAAAAACAAAAAGGCACATTCAGTGCCTTTTTCTATTCTTGTGTTTTAAGAAAAATGATGAGACAAATGCCGAACTACTTTAACTTCAGTTTGGTTCCGTCAAATTTGAGATTGCTCAGTAAGCGCTTTGCATTGGATTTGCCTACGTCATCAAACTCCACGCCGTAACGGGAGTAATGAGTCGATTTTTGCAGGTTACAAATGCGGCCGTTGAGTGGGGCTAGCATGCGGCTATCTTCCGGCATAGTTACATCTAACGAAATGAGGTCACCAATCTGCAGCGGACGACTCATTGGAGAGGTCACGAAACGACAGCCACTTCGAGAAATGTCTCTTATCTCACATTCGTTGCGATATGTTTCGAAGCGTACATGAGCTTTCAAATTGACTTCGTAACGGACTTCTTTCCTGAGCTGGTACACTTGCATCGTATTTGGCAGGTTGAGAACCAATAATGGATAAGGTTCACCCAAGCGATGCTGGATTTGCGCTCTAAAAGGAATAATCGCACCTTCACCACGCTGAGAGTACGCTTTGATGTTGATCCAGAATCCTTCTTGAAAGTAGAACTTGAGATCTTCTTCCGAAATATTTGGTAGCTCTACCAACGCGGTATGGTTGGAGTGACAGCCAATAAAGGTGCTGGTGGTTATAAACTTAGTTCCTACGGGCGTCGTCACGTTTAAAGAAACTTCGCTTCCGTGTTCCACCATTGCCATTGCATCGGTGCTGTTGAGTATTGTCGCCTGACGTTCTGGTTCCCTCTTACTTTGAGAAGGTCGCTTGCCATCTCCGGCACTAATTATCATATTTCTCATTATTATGGTCGAACCTGAAAAGGGACTGATATGAAATGACTGGGCTTCCTAGCGTGGTATTGATTTTATTCAGTGATATAGTTCGATTCAATAAGTTAACCGAAAATAAGGAAGTAAGTTATGCAAAAAGTGACGCACGACAGTGAAAGTGGCATCTTTTGGGTTGAACTTGAGCAAGGCTTTAGCGCTAAAGTTGTGTATCAACTGCAAGATGACGCAATGCATATCACGTCGACCGTGGTTCCTGAAGAACTAAGAGGTAAGGGTTGCGGAAAGGTGATGATGGAAGCCGTACTGCCAGAAATTGAATCATTGGGCTACAAAATCGTCCCGGTTTGTCCTTATGTCGGGCACTATATTGATAAAAATAAACAGTGGGCACATCTTTTGGCGTAGGGGGACAAATGATCAACCCTCTCTATGTGAACATTGGCAATGAGCTAGATCTGGGTAATCTTGCTTCAGTCGAAGTGATTCAATCACTTTGGGGAGGTTACGGTGAACTGGTGCGAGTGAAGTTCTCTAAGCGCTCAATCATTGTAAAACATGTGACGCTTCCCAAACCATCTGAACACCCAAGAGGCTGGAATACCGATCGATCCCATCAACGTAAACTGCACTCTTATCAGGTTGAGGTCAGTTGGTATGAACACTTTAGCCAATCTGTCGACGAACATTGTCGGATACCGAAAGGGTTAAAATGCTTTCAAACGGACAATGAATGGTTGATCGTTATGGAAGATCTCGCCGAAGCAGGGTTCACTAAAGTGATGGCTCAAGCGTCCAAAAAACATTTACGGGCTTGTCTTTCTTGGTTGGCGCATTTTCATGCCCGCTATATCGGGGTTTACCACCATCAGCTATGGGATATTGGAACGTATTGGCATTTGGCAACGAGGCCAGATGAACTGGACGCGTTAGAAGATAAAGCGTTAAAACAAGCTGCTTCGTTAATTGATAGCACACTTACCTGCGCAAAATATCAAACTCTTGTTCATGGCGATGCTAAATTAGCCAACTTTTGTTTTGATGACACAGAGTCATTAGTTGCCGCAGTCGATTTTCAATATGTTGGCCATGGCTGTGCGATGAAGGACGTGGCGCTGTTTATGAGCAGTGCGGTCGAGCCAGAAGCGTGTTCAGAAATGGAAAGTTGGGTTCTTGATATCTACTTCGTAGAACTTAGGCATGCTCTTCAAATCTACCAGCCACAGCTTGATGCAAAAGCGGTCGAGCAAGAGTGGCGTCCGTTGTTTCCTGTCGCCTGGGCTGACTTTCAGCGTTTTGTAAAAGGCTGGAGCCCAAAGCATTGGAAAATTAATCCCTACACTGAAGCGCTGACCGCGAGAGCGATTGCTTATCTGAAAGGCCAATCTGAATGAAAAAGCCTCCATGTGGAGGCTAAATTCTAATTCTTACTCGGTCTTATACGTGCCATGTAATAGGTATTGATGAACTCACCATCGCGGAAGGAACCATCAATTGCTTCGCCTTCGATCTCGAAGCCATGCTTTTTGTACAGGCCGATGGCTGCGTCGTTGTCGGCGTTCACCTCTATTTGAATGCGTCTCACGTTGAGCCAGTTATCGGCTAACTCTGTCACTGCCTCAATCAACTTACTGCCGACACCAAGGCCGTGAAAATGGTCGTGAACACCAATCCCAAAAGAAGCCGTATGTGACGTTCTTGGACGTTGTGAGTGATGAAAGCCGATATTGCCGACCACTTTGCCATCAACTTCAGCGACATAGCTGTAAACGCCAGCAGGCATGTTAGATAACCTTTCCACCCACATGGCAACAGACGGGTTAGGGAGCTGCAGGGTTTCACGTTGCGCTTTAGGCTGGGAATAGATTTCAACGAGCGCTGCTGCGTCTTCAACCATGGTTGGACGTACGATTATTTCCATGCTTCTCTCCTATGTATTTGTTTTACCTTAATCTAACCACTGTTTTGGTTTTTGAATAGCATTTTTTAGAATTTAGTGAATTTATACTTTTAAAATTAGTGGGTTATGTTAGTGGTGTTTTGAGTTTATATAGTGTTTTAGGGCAGAAAATACCGACAAGATTGAAAATGTGTTGGATTTTTATACTGAAACTTTACGCGTTTATAGGCAATTGTGGTGAATTCGTTTTTAGCGGAGAAAGAGGGTTTTCAAACTGTGAAGTGGGTAGCCGTCTAGAGTTGATTTGAATCAAGAGAGGTTGGAGTTACCTCTTATGAGGTATGGGGAAGACGTACGTTTCGGGCTATTTATGCTTAACTTGATAAAGGAGCTTCTTTGAGGAAACGTGATGAAATCTTTCCCGTCAAAAATGTCCCAAAGTCGTCGCCGATTTTTGCGTGATACTGCTCGAACAGCAATGGGCGTTGGTGCTGCAGCCTGTGTATTGGGGCTACAGTCCTTGCAAAGTCAAGCTCGCGAAACCAAAGGGGTCCCAATCAGGCCACCGGGTGCTCTGCCAGAGGGCGACTTTGAATCTGCCTGCATACGTTGTGGGTTGTGCGTACAAGCATGCCCATACGATACGTTAAAACTTGCCACGTTACTGTCTCCAGTCGCTACTGGCTCACCGTATTTCACTGCACGCGACATACCCTGCGAAATGTGTGATGACATTCCGTGTGTGGTCGCGTGTCCGAGTGGGGCTCTCGATCCTGAATTAACCAACATTGATGATGCTCGCATGGGAACCGCCGTCCTCATCGATCACGAAACGTGCCTTAACTGGCAAGGCCTACGTTGTGATGTAT
Source organism: Vibrio sp. EJY3 (assembly GCF_000241385.1). NCBI lineage: Bacteria > Pseudomonadati > Pseudomonadota > Gammaproteobacteria > Vibrionales > Vibrionaceae > Vibrio > Vibrio sp. EJY3. The sequence continues at coordinate 1,726,505 of NC_016614.1, read as the reverse complement.
GCTATCGAGTCTGTCCTCTTATTGACGAGGCAATTACTCTAGAAAAAATTCACAACGACCGCACAGGCTACCACGCCAAGCTAATCCCAACCGTTAATTCTGAGGTCTGTACAGGCTGTGGTAAATGTGAGCAGGCATGTGTACTGGATGTTTCTGCAATTAAGGTTGTGCCTACGGACTTAGCTAAAGGCAAAGTGGGCAGCCATTACAACTTCGGTTGGCAGGAAATAGATAAACCTTTAGAGAACGTGCTTCCAGAAGAGAACCCTGTACCGACAGGTGCACTTGAGTCTCTAAAAGGAGGTAAGTAATGGCTAAAAACTTAGCTCAAGATGCAGGCAAAGAGGCAATAGAAAAGCTTGGCTGGTGGCGAGCACACCGATTCCTAATCTTACGCAGGCTTTGTCAACTTACCATTATCGCGCTATTTATGGCTGGGCCAACGCTAGGTGTTTTTTCGGGTAATCTTTCCTCTAGCATGTTGCTCGATACGGTTCCCATGAGCGATCCGCTGATCGTATTGCAGGCATTGGCTACTGGGCATGTACCGGAGTTTAATGTCTTGTTAGGGGTAGCCATCGTTATTGTGTTTTATGCGATTCTTGCGCCACGAGCGTTTTGCGCATGGGTTTGTCCTTTGAATGTGGTGACAGACTTTGCTGCCTGGCTGCGGCGAAAACTGAATATTAAAGCGAGTTATCGCTGGTCTCCATCACTGCGCTACTGGTTAATTCCAGTTTTGATGTTAGGCAGTGCATTCTCAGGCACGATTCTCTGGACATGGATAGACCCAGTGGCCGCGTTGCACCGAGGGCTTGTGTTTGGCATGGGAGCGGGGTGGGTTTTAGTTGGGCTCGTTTTTGTTCTGGATCTGTTACTGGTGGAGCATGGGTGGTGTGGTCACCTGTGTCCTTTAGGAGCAACCTACGGTGTCATCGGCAGAAAGAGTATTCTCAGAGTTACCGCTGTACGACGAGAAGCTTGCACCAAATGCATGGATTGTTTTTACGTCTGCCCAGAACCAGAAGTTTTGAGGTTACCGTTAAAAGAAGGGGATCGCCGGGTGATGGATCAAAACTGCATCAGCTGCGGACGTTGTTTGGATGTGTGTCCGGAACACGTCTTTGAATTTAAAAATCGCCTGAGCGTAAAGAATATCGATTAAGCGTTATTTTACTTTTGCGTCAAATTAGAATGATATTGCGAATTTGTTACATTTAGGGCTATGATGATGCCTTCATATCTAAAGGATGCATCATGAATACCTCATCTCAAGGCTGGAGAACACCGCAAAACTTCTTATTGCTCATCTCCATTATTGTGCCTATCGCCTTTTCAACTTGGATGGCGCTGCTTAACAATTTCGTTATTGAAAAAGCAAACTTTGATGGCTCAGACATCGGTTTGTTACAAAGTGTACGTGAAGTGCCGGGCTTTTTGTCGTTTACCGCCGTATTTGTGCTGCTGTTTATTCGCGAGCAACGCTTCATGCTGGTCTCTCTGGCCATGCTGACATTGGGTACGGCAATAACAGGTTATTTTCCCACTCTGTACGGTTTACTTTTTACGACCTTGTTAATGTCCACCGGATTCCATTATTTCGAAACGCTGAAACAGTCTCTCTCGTTACAGTGGTTGTCTAAAGACGAAGCCCCAGAAATGCTAGGTAAGTTCATTTCGGTAGGTGCGTTGGCCTCTCTGGTTACCTATGGCGCGTTGTGGGTGATGCTAGAGCAACTAAAACTGGATTTTAAAACGGTTTATATGGTTATGGGAGGGATAGGCTTTGTGCTTATCTTGGTGATGGCATTTGCTTTCCCTCAGTTTAAATCTACAGTACCGCAGAACAAGAAGTTGGTATTGCGTAAACGCTATTGGCTCTACTACGCGTTGACGTTTATGAGTGGTGCTCGTCGTCAGATCTTCACCGTTTTTGCAGGGTTCTTAATGGTGGAGAAGTTCGGTTATTCAGCGGCGGATATCACCTTACTGTTTTTGATTAACTACTTATTTAATTTCCTGTTTGCTAAACGAATTGGCCGATTTATTGGTGTTGTCGGAGAGCGTAAGGCGTTGATGTTTGAATACGTCGGTTTGATCTTTGTGTTTGTTGGCTACGGATTAGTTCAAACTGCGGAATGGGCAGCAGCGCTATACGTGGTTGATCATCTGTTCTTCGCTTTGGCACTAGCGATTAAAACGTACTTCCAAAAGATAGCTGATCCGGCGGATATGGCATCGACGGCGGGCGTAGCATTCACCATCAACCATATTGCTGCGGTTGTCATTCCAGTTACGTTTGGTGTTATCTGGCTGGTTTCACCTTCAAGTGTTTTCTACATTGGTGCTGGTATGGCGGCAGTGAGTTTGTTGTTTTCGCTCAACATTCCTGCCAAGCCAGAAGAAGGCAATGAAACTCGTGTGCTGAGATGGAGTTAAGATTTATTAAGTCATCTGCTCACGATGATCTGATTTAACAATGGGATGCACTGGCATCCCATTTTTGTGTCCGAATAGAACGATATAAAGCTTAGTGCTAGTGTGATTAAGTCTCTGTTAGCTTGTCGCTGCCCTTATTGCGTTTAGCTATAGTTCGGATGATGAAGTAGCCAATAATAGAAATAAGTACCGTGTTGCCTGTGGCGATGATGAGCATCTGCGTTAGGACTTTATTAAAAGGTTCAGCATAAAAGATGGTGTCAAGATAGGCTGAGCAGCCATAGCCCAGAATATTACCAATCAGTGCGAGTACCACGAAAAGTATAACGTCTTGCCTGTCGAAGCCTCCGTCGTCTAAGCGGTGACGAGTCAGGTAGGGGAAGAGTCCCATAATCAGGCCGACAACGCCAGAACCCGCCACCCAAGTTAACCATAAGCCCCAACCCGCGAACTGATCCGTGATCCAGTGGCCGATAATGCCCACCAAAAAACCGACAATAGGGCCGAATAACACCGAGTACACGGCTAGTATCGCCATGGCTGGTTTTAGGGTTGTGTTAGCAAAGACAGGGACGCCAAACATAGGAAGGCCGCCGATACCGTAGAGTAAAGCGCCGCTAGCGATAACGATGAGAGTTTTGCCGAAAAGATTCATAGATAGCCTCTGCTTAATAGTCAGCGTTGAATATCGTTCACTTACATTACTTTGAATTATCGATAATTTTGCTGTTTATTACAGCTTAGCAGTAACCCAATTGATTGGGCTTTGGACGAGGTCGGTTTGAAAACAGTGTGTGATAAAACTCACGTATACGAAGGGTGCAGAAACAAAAAAGGAGCGGATATCCGCCCCTTTGTGAGTATGTAGCAAAGTCCATGTATTAATGGTCTAAGTACAGATAGTTTTGCCAGCTCTTCATGCGGATAAGTACTTTACGCATGATAGAAACATGGTGGAAGCTGTCTGAATAAACCGCGACTTCAACAGCTGTACCCATCGGAAGATGGAACTCACTCAAGTCATCGGTAATTTTGAGTTTGACAAACACTCGTCCACTCGTACGAAGTGCGTCTGTGCCTAACAGAGACCCACGTGCCTGGAATTGGCTTTCACCGATTGCTGGGATAACTTCAACCACTTCACCACGGAATACTCGGCCTGGGATCGCACGGAACATGAATTCAGCTTCAAAGCCAGGCTCTAGTCGTTGTAGTGAGTTTTGTCGGAAGGCCGCTGTGTAGAACTGGTTGGCTTCTGTATGAACAAAGGTCATTGCCGGAGCCAGTGGTAGAGGTACCGCCATCACGCCAGGACGTAAAGCAAGTTGGGTCACGTAGCCGTCGGTCGGAGCACGAACCACCGTTTGATCTAAATTGAACTCAGCTTTGCGTAATTCGGCAAGCAATTGAGCAACTTGGGTATTCTCTCCGCCTACTTCTGAATCTAGCGCAATTTGGGCTTGTTCTCTTTGTTGCAATGCGACTTCTAGCGTGGCTTCTGCCGCTTTGTAAGCCTGACGACGAGTATCTAGGTCTTGTTCAGTAAATGCGCCACGATCAAACCCTCGTTGGTAGCGGTCGAACTCTCGCTTCGCTTTATCTCGTTCTGCTTGCGCCTTGATAATGCCTGCCTGTGCCTCTTGAACCCCAGATTCTAAACCTAAAGCCCCTTGGCTCGCTTCTTTTACTTTTGCTTCAAGACGCGCAACTTCGGCCTCAAAAGGTGTCGGATCGATTCTAAATAGTATATCGCCCGTCTTTAATGGTTCGTTTGGTTGTACCGGCACTTCGATTACACGGCCACGAACACCAGAAACGATAGGTGTGGTCGGGTAAATCTGATTACCTATCTGAGTAAAGGGATGGTTGTAGTTCATAAGAAGCACGAGCGTGCCTATCAGTACAACGCCACCAAGGACAGCGGTTGGAACCGACCATTTGTTAAGAGGGATCTTAAAAATTTTGAAAATCGCGATACAAAAGGCTGTGTAAGTCAGGATCAACAATAAATCCATTATTTTTCCTCTTTACTTAGGTCAGCGGTAGGATTTTGCTGAGTTTGTTTCTTTAATACTGATACTTCATTTTTTAGCTCGTTTACTTCGTCAATGAGCTCTTCAAGACGATGATGAATATCGTGTGTTTCTTGTTCCAGTTGTTTAAAGCCCCAGCCTCGCTCTTTGCGCCATAATGTTGCCCAAATCCACAGGAAAGGCCACAAAGCGTGAAGTGTGAACAAACTTACCCAGCCAGCGTAATGAATCGCATCTTGATGTGGGTGTTCACGTTCTTTAGCAATTTCATAGGGAATATCGTGAATGACGATGATTCCGTAGAAAATAACCAAAGCAACGAAAATGAGTATCCCAAGTGCAAAATAGTCTAGAAACATCTTATTTACCCGTGCTTGTTGCTATATGAAAAAAGTTACGTAAATGAGTTGCTTAAGTATTTGATACAATTATAAATGAATCAAGTATTTTTGACGCTTATGCTCCGCTACTTCCAAGATGCTTTGTTCTGTCTCAAATAGTGCACATTGAGAGACAAAGTAGTTTAAAGTTTTTGTCCTATTACATAGGGATTGCATTCATCAATTGTCTGGAAGAATTACAGCCTTTTTATACGCCGGCTGTTTAAAACAACTTGGCCCCTGAATAGTTAAGTAATAGACCTATATGGGAAGGAATGGAAACGAATTGCAGTACTTAGGAGAAGCAGCAGAGAAAATTACTGCTGCTATGCTGGCGATTACTTAAACGTTAACCGTTTTGTCGCTCAAAAGCTTGGGATCATTTATAACTCGGTACAAACTTGGTTGCGGCCATTGGCTTTCGCGCGGTAAAGCGCTTTATCGGCACGGTAAAAAGTACGCTGTGTATTTTCACCCTCTCGGTGAACAGTAATACCGATAGAAACCGTGAGGCCGCGCTCACCTAAAATATCACGCCAGTTGTAGTGATAAATTTGCTCCCGGTAATGGTCTGCGTGTATCTCGGCATGTTCTAGTTTGTCGTTTTCAAGTATGACGAGAAACTCTTCACCACCAAAGCGGATGCATGAAGCGCCTGAAAAGTTAAAGTAGTTGGATAAATGTGTTGAAACGCTCTGGATTGCTTTGTCACCGACTAAATGGCTCAGTTCATCATTGATGGATTTGAAGTGGTCAATATCAATCACCATAAGAGCAAAAGTTGTATCGCGAAGCAGCAAGTCTTTCAGCTTCACTTCTAACCAGCGACGATTGTGTAAAGACGTTAAGGGGTCGGTAAAAACATCCTGCTGCAATTGAGCAACGGTATTCTTGTGTTGTTTTGTCGTCTCTTTGAGCTCTTTGTTCTCGATCTCTGACAAGATAAGTTTGAGCTGTAATTCAAAGCGATCCAGACGATGTAACTGAGCAGAACCTAGCTCACTGATAGGTATTTGCCTAACCAGTTCAGACTCAATATTAAATGCACGTTTTTCGCAATCAAGTGCGAGCTCAAACTGACCTTGAGAAGCACTAATGTTACTCATCATATTATAAAATGTGCGGGCAAGCATCGCGGAAGAGTGTTTCTTAATTCGCTTAGCAACGGAATCCATAATTAAGTTGGCTAAAGCGGTATTGCCACTCCCATTCAGACAGTATGCCGTCTCCATTTTGACCATCGCAGACAACCAAAACGTTGTGGAGCTGCCCGACGTATACTGAACACTAGAAAGTGCAAGTAAAGCGTTTGAATAGTCATGGTTCAATTGATGCAGTTTGGCTCGGTAAAGGTGAATTTGACCAGCGAGGTTTTTATCGCTGACCAGAATACTGAGCTCTTCACATTCAGTGAGTAGCTCCATAGCATCATCTGTGTATTTTAGACTGATGTAACACGCGAGCATGTATAGCTTGTAGCGTAAACGCAAGGAACGGCTGCTGATCGCATGGTCTATTGCCTCGATTTTTTTATAAAAACGCAGCGCACGTTCGTGATCACCATAGGCATCACACAAGTTACCCATACCGACTATCGCTAATACATACTCGTCTATAAAACCGTAATCAACCGCGATATTTGTTGATTTAATATACTCGATCATCGCTGAATCATAATCACCGACATCAACCAGATGTTCACATAAACTCGACTTAACCGACAAAATATCTTCAGCATTCGCAGGTAGGGTGAGATGTTCCAAGGCTTGTCTGAGCTCGGCAATACTGTCGCTTAGCTGTCTTATCTCTTGGCGATACTCTGCACTGATAATATAACAATGTGCTTTTTCGAGAGGGTTTTCGGCGATGTGATCTCGAATATGTTTCCACAGTGCTATCGCATCTTCACCAGTCACCGATGAAGGGTCAATGCCAGCCTGAGTCACTTTATTAAGCAATTGTTCCATTTTCTACTACCTCTGCATGGCTTTCTTCTAATTGCTCTAATGTGAACGGGAAAGTCAGAATATCTTGTAAATATAGGGTGGGCGTTGGTCCTTTCAGACCTCGTCTCTCCCATGGGTAAAGGTTCATCATGGACTGGACCGTTTTATATAGCGATTCGGCCGCCTGACCTTTGTCCGCTATTAACATGGCGAGCCTGTCAGTAGAAAGCCGGGATACTAAATCGGTTGGTGCGGTTAAAGAGTGAACGAGTTCAGTACAGGCATCCAAAAAAGCCGGATTGGAGTGATGAATCATGATAATCGCGTGATTAGACTGTGTAAGTTCACTTTTGAACAGAACGAGTTGCTCCCACCAGTAGGTTTCAGAGACAACGTTAGAAAGATTCTTTTCAGGATCGTATTCATGTTGAGAACGAATATGATTGATCAGTTTACGAGCCCGCTGTTCAAGTTTGCGCTTGGAGCTGTGCGCTTTATCCTGACTGAGTTGATGCCTTTGATCTTTTATCGTTTGAAGCGAGTGTTTCCGGTATTTTTGGAAAGCGTGGAATGCGGCTTCAAACTGACCTTGTTCTTCTGCAACGCGTGATTGCTGGTAGCAAATCTGACTAAGTAACTCACCCTTATCAAAATGCCGGGCGGACTCTTCGGCGGCAATTAACAATCTTGTCGCATTTTCGGTATTGTTATGCAGAAGTTCCAGACGAGCTCTGCTAATGGACGAATGGGCTTTCATCCAGGTTAGATCATGCTCCATAGCTATCTGATGCGCTTTTTTCGTTGCAACTTCTGCGGCATCTAATCTCTCTAACCCAAGTAAAGCCAGCCCTTTGAAGTCCCATATTTCTGCATGCCAAGTCGAGTCTTGATGATCTTTTAGCACTTCGGCTGCGCCATCAAGCACAGTTAACATCTTGACGTAATCCTTCTGCAGGTAGTAATCCCATGCTAGTAAGATACGGGCTTTTCCTTCCAGGCTGGAGATACGGACATTGTTCGCCACTTTTACGGCTAGCTCATGCGTTGATGTGGCAAGTTTGTGTTGATTGGTGATACGCCAAACGTTACCGAGCCCAATCAGAGATTCAAGTTGGACTTCGATGTTATTGTTCAGGACGGACTGTTCGAGTGCATTAATCCAGTATTTCTGAGCTGAGAAATATTTGGCTTGCCCCCAGTACTGAAGCGCAAAGGTGTGAAGAATCTCTGGAAGGTGGTCGTCGTTTTCAAGCTGGCTCTGCTTATCGTAAGCGGTCTTTATAAGCTTAAGCCCTTGACGATAATCCATAGCACACCAGCAACAGTGTGACATGATAAGTAAGGCTTGGATTTCGCCTTCGCTAAACAGCATTTGTTCCGCGGTAACGCGAAACTGCTCAGCTTTACGCAGAGTGGATTTGGGTTGAGAACTAACTTGCTCTTTAAGCAGTGCTAGCTCACATGCTAGCTGAGTTTTGCTTCTATCCAACGTTTACATCCATGACCATCGAGCAGGAATTTACACCTTAACTTTATCGCTAGGTGCGCATTTCATTACGAGAGCAGATCAAGTACTACTTCATAAATCATCAGGAGATCTCATTGATATCGTAAGCACTCCTAATGATTTAGATGGTTAGGATAGGAGCTGTTTAATCGTCAAAGGAGCGTCAGTAACTTCGAGCCTTTGTGCCGCTGTGAGACCTTCTTTATCTTGATAGCACAAATTATGCCAAGCTCTGAAGATGTCTAAAAGAGGTAATAGACCTCCAGGTCTTAATTTGCGACGCGGCTCGTTGATGAAGCTTTCAAAAAGTAGCTGGAATCGATTTTGGTAGAATTGCACTTGTCGTGTTGTTGCAACATTGAACCATTTTTCAGGCTCATTATGATCACCTGCGAGGTAACAAATGCCCTTGCTGTTATCTCCTTGGTTTGAGATAGCCCAACGGTCTCGCCACCAACTCATATAAGCAATATCAATTTTACCGAATGGTAATCGCATGTCCCATGCCGGATCTTCGTCGACGTACATTAAATCGATATTTTTTTCTTTAATGCGAGACAAACAGACGCTCAATGCCGCAGAGCGAAGTAGCGGATCCTGAGGCATGTAGATAGACACGCGTTTGCTTGGGCTGCACATATCGAGGACATGTAAATAATGCGCGTACGAAGTATAAGGTGGTCGAATAATCGCGCCTTTTGATGGGTAATGAAATACGGCCAGATTCCCCAGCGGATCTTCCACATTACCGCGAGCCAAAATGGTCTGATATTTCTGGTCGATGCGTTCACGAAGTTTGCTTGAGGGCGCAGCTGGTGGCTCGCTGGCTTCTGCCGTGTACTCTTGTGAGACAAAACGAGATACCTGATCGTACGGGTTATGATCAACGCTGCCCGTTGGCTCTTCATCAGAAGCGTAGTTAACGTGTTGGCAGAGAATATAACCGGAATGCGCTTCACCGGAGACGATCCAGTATACGCCGTTGTTACTCTTCGGCTGCAAAGCGATGTAATTTGACGCTAATTCGTAGCGATTTGCATGGTTTACCCAGCGTGCATCAATCGTCGCTAATTTACGGCGACAGCGACTCGCAATATGATCTACATGATCATAAAACGTTTTCGGGTTGATACTGAGTTTGCGGCAAATTTCGCGGACAGAGTAACCTGTGAATAGCAGCGCCATCAGGTTCTCTTGGAACTGTAGCTTTTTGTTCGCACCGGACCACTTATCGACGAACGTACTTTGACACGCTTTACAACGGTAACGCTGGCGATCGCCACTGTAACCGAACGCGTGGTAGAGGTGTTTATGAGTATGGACAGATAGCCCGAAGTTATCGCAGTCATTATTGCGACAAGCAGGTAGGCCGTCACTATGAACGTGCCGCAGACGATGAAGTTCGTTCACGACATCGCGATTGTTAAGTAAGGGGGGGAAAGCTCCACATTCACGGCATACCATCGCCGGACGCTTGGGGTTAGCATGTTGCAGAACGTAACGTTTTGCATCACTCAATCCAAAGTTGTCACACGCCAATGTTTTACAAAAGTTGAGTTGTAACCCATCTGCATCTTTTGGCAGTTCGCCGTTAGACACGATCGCCCCCTCTGGGTAATTCGGGCAGCCAGTCAGGCACTGGCTGCAAATAACAAATGACTTAGATGTTGATTGCGGTTTCTAGTGCAACTTTCATCATGTCGTTGAATGACTTTTGACGCTCTTCAGAACTTAGTTTTTCACCACGGATGATGTGGTCAGAAACCGTTAGGATAGTCAGTGCTTTAGCACCTAAATCAGCAGCTACGCCGTAGATACCTGCCGCTTCCATATCTACACCTAGGATACCCAGTTTTTCCATCTTCTCGAAGATGTCTGCTTCTGGTGTGTAGAACAGGTCAGCAGAGAACACGTTACCCACTTTAACTGGAACTTCTTGCTGGCGAGCTTGTTTTACCGCTTCTTCTAGCAGACCGTAGTCAGCAATTGCCGCGAAGTCGTGGTTGTTGAAACGGATACGGTTAACTTTTGAGTCTGTAGAAGCACCCATACCGATAACAACGTCCATCAGGTTTACATCGTCACGGACAGCACCACAGCTACCAACACGGATAACGTTTTTCACGCCGTACTCAGCGATCAACTCGTGTACGTAGATGCAGCATGATGGGATACCCATACCGTGGCCCATAACTGATACTTTTTTGCCTTTGTAAGTGCCAGTGAAGCCGAACATGTTTCGAACGTCACAAACTTGCTTCACATCTTCCAGGAACGTTTCTGCAATGTATTTAGCTCGCAAAGGATCGCCAGGCATTAGAACTGTTTCAGCGAAATCACCTGGTTGTGCGTTGATGTGTGGGGTTGCCATAAGTGCTCTCCAAAGTTTTGTTTGATAAAACAGACCCTAGTATAGATGCCTGTTACCAATTCTGTTGAATTCGTTCGTTTTCGTTGAGGCAATAATATCGGGGAGTACACCTTACCCTTGAGAGGTTGGTCACAAAAAGCGCCCTTATGGAAGCCAGCATCAATCATTATAACTAAATCTGTTGAAAGCAAAAAGGCAATCGATTTGCTTGACGCAGGTTTGTTGACGGCGCACACAGAATTGCTGGTTTGAGCGGAAATTCTTTTTTGATTCTCGGTGATCGAAATTCAAATTAGCCAAGTAAAACGATTAAATTGTACAATTTATTTTCTTGTACAATGAAAACTAACTTGCTATAAGTTATACAACAAAACCTTTTGTATAGGGATGGCGCTATTATGGAATCTTCAATCAAAGTTGGTATTAGTTCTTGTGTACTTGGTGAGCGTGTTCGTTTTGATTCTGGCCATAAGGTCAGCAACTTTGTGACTAAAGAGCTCAGCAATTACTTCGATTTCGTTTCTGTTTGTCCAGAAGTTGGCGTTGGCATGCCTGTACCTCGACCTACTATTCGTCTGATTTCTGATGCAGAACGAGTCGCGTTGGTTGAAACAAAAAATCCTGAGAATGACCACACGGACAACATGCTGGCGTATTCGGCTAATAAAGTGGATGAGTTACAGGAGCAGCAGCTATGTGGCTACATTGTGTGTGCCAAGTCGCCGACTTGTGGCATGGAGCGAGTTAAAGTTTACAGCAAGAATAATGCTTCTAAGGAAGGGGTGGGGCTTTACACGCAAACGCTGATGCAAAAGATGCCATGGTTGCCAGTTGAAGAAGATGGCCGCTTAAATGATCCTGTGCTTAAAGAGAATTTTATCACTCGCGTTTACTGCCTGAATGACTTTTATCAATCCATGGCCGGTGAGCCGACCCGTGGCAAAATTATTGATTTCCACTCTCGTTATAAGTTAACGCTAATGGCCCATCACCCAGAATCATACCGAGCGTTGGGCCGTTTAGTGGCAGAAGTTGCCAACTACGAGATTGAAGATTTTTATGCAGGGTATCGTTTGGGGCTAATGAAAGCACTTTCAAACCGTGCCAGTCGAAAAAATAACACTAACGTATTGATGCACCTTCAGGGTTACTTTAAACGTGCCTTAACAAAAGACGAAAAAGAAGAGTTAGCGACGGTTATTCACGATTATCGCACGGGCCTATTGCCTTTGCTCGCACCGCTAACACTGATTAAACACTATTTAAATACTTACCCAGACGAGTATTTACAGAAACAAAAATTTTTAGAGCCGCACCCGCAGGAGATGAGATTACGTTATGGTTTGTAGTTCAGAAGGAAAACTGTACGCAATTAGAGATGTTGCAGAGATAACCGGAGTAAAGCCCGTCACTTTGCGAGCTTGGCAAAGGCGATACAATTTGATTCAGCCGCAGCGGACAGATAAAGGACATCGTTTGTATCGCCAGCAGGATATTGACACGATTAAAGAGATACAAAGTTGGCTGGCGAAAGGCATCGCAATTGGCAAGGTGAAAGGCCTGCTGGGCAAAGCCGATGAGTTAGACATGAGCGCTGAACCTGCGACTTTGGAAGAAGTGGAAACGCTGCTGTCTGCATTATCTGATCTGAATCATGCCAAGACGGAGAGTGTACTGTCATCGGTAATGAAGGAATATCCTCTCAATTTAGTCGTTGAGCAGTTTATTGAGCCGGTATTTGAAGCATTAGATCTCGTGAAAGGATCGCTGCGCTCAATACAGATGGGGTTGTTCCAGACATGCCTGATCAAACGGTTGGCCCTTATCGTTGACTCTGAAAACAAGGCATCTTCAAAAGGAAAGTGTTTGCTGGTTTGCTTTGAACAAACCCGAGAAGCAGAGAGTTGGATTCAAGCCGCAATACGTTGTGAGCAAGGTTATCACACAACCTTAATTGCTAACGTTAATGACATTTCAGGCTTGGCAGAACATCAGGTTGTCGATCGTTATCAACGTATATTTTTGTTTTCTAATAAAGCACTACCAGCCAAACAGGTTGAGGTGTTAAAAGCGATGCGAACGCAATTCCCCCACCAGATTCAATGTTCAGAAGTCATAGAGAAGCTTCATTTTGAACAGGCAGAGAATAGCTAAGGAGACATCATGATTCTGGTATGGTTTCGACGTGATGTAAGAACGTTAGACCACACGGCTTTGCAAGCGGCCCTGGACTCTGGGCAGCCTGTTGTCGCCTGTTTTATTGCGACGCCTCAGCAGTGGCAATCGCACGATATGGCTCCGATGCAGGCGGATTTGATTGCTCGTCGCTTAGAGCACCTGAATCAAGAGCTAGCAGAGCTTAACATTCCGTTTTTGTATGCAGAAGTCGACAATTTCTCCGGTTGCAGCGCCGTGATCGGCCGTTGGGTGAAAGCCCTAAATGCCACGAGCGTCATGGCAAATATCCATTATGAAGTGAACGAGCAGGAGCTTGATCGAGAAGTCTCTGATGCATTAAACCAATCAGGTGTGCGCTTTGAGTTGTTCCATGATAAGTGCGTTCATGCACCAACGACGGTTTTGAACAAGCAGGGCGACTACTTTAAGGTGTTCAGTCCCTTCAAACGAGCCTGGTTGCAGAAGTTTCAATTACCAAGAGTTGCAAAACCTTATCCCCAATCACCGCTTTCACCGCAAGTATTGAAAGAGATAGAGGGTGAGTGTTTTGATGATGATTTTACGTTCAATTACCCACGTGAATCTAGCGAGCATTGGTTTGCTTCAACGAGTGACATACTGAATCAGTTAAGAACGTTTGCTCGTGAGCGAAGTGATGAATACCGCGAACAGCGTGACTTCCCGGCCACTGATGGCACCAGTCAACTCTCCCCTTATTTGGCCATTGGCGCTTTATCTCCGAGACAATGTATTGCCAGATTGTTTGCTGAGAATGAGCAATCGGATTTAACCGAAGGCAAAGCAACATGGTTAAGTGAAATTATTTGGCGTGAGTTCTACCAACACTTGTTGGTGTTTGAACCAAAGCTTGTCAAAGGCAAAGGGTTTATTGATTGGGAAGACAAGATTCAGTGGTCTTACGACGAGAAGGCGTTTGAGCGCTGGAAGACCGGCACTACAGGTTACCCAATTGTCGACGCCGCAATGCGTCAGTTGAACCAAACTGGCTGGATGCACAATCGCTTACGCATGATAGTCGCGAGCTTCCTGACCAAAGATCTTCACATTGATTGGCGCTGGGGTGAAAAGTACTTCATGAGTCAGCTTGTAGATGGTGATTTTGCAGCCAATAATGGAGGGTGGCAATGGTCTGCGTCGACCGGTTGTGATGGTCAGCCTTATTTCCGAATTTTTAATCCTGTTAGTCAGGGAGAAAAGTTCGATGCTGATGGATGCTTTGTGCGTCATTGGGTGCCAGAAATAAAGAGCGTACCGAACAAGTTCCTCCATAAACCATGGACTTGGGAAGGCTTTTCTTTACTGGATTATCACACTCCGATGGTTGATCATAAAGCAGAAAGAGAGATAACCTTACGGCTCTTTAAAAGTGCCAAGGAATAGAGTGAAATGCTTAGCAAGAAGCGGTCGATGAGTATCGCGAAACGAACCCTGTTATCAGTCTCATTGTCATTAGTGAGTGGATTGTCATTCGCTAAGATGTATGAGTTACCTTCAGACAGCAGTCGTCTTATTGGTCGTATTGAAAACCACGTTGTGCAAAACGGGGAAACCATGGCCAATATTGCTAAGTTATATGACGTCGGTATGCTGGGTTTAATGGCCGCGAATAAAGGCGTAGACCCTTTTCTTCCTCAAGAAGGGCATGTTCTGACGGTTCCTACCCAACTCATTCTTCCGGACGTTGCTCACCAAGGTATCGTTATCAATCTGGCCGAGTTACGCCTGTACTATTTCCCGGCTAACGAGAACGTCGTGCACGTATTCCCGGTTGGGATTGGACGTATAGGGCGTGACACTCCGGTGATGTCAACCAGTGTCAGTCAGAAGCGTCCTAATCCGACGTGGACACCACCGGCTTCTATTCGTGCTGAATACAAAGCAAAAGGCATTAACTTACCCGCAGTTGTCCCTTCTGGCCCTGATAACCCGTTGGGTATGTTTGCATTGCGTTTAGCTTACGGGAACGGCGAGTACCTTATTCATGGTACCAACAAAGATTTTGGTATTGGTATGCGTGTCAGCGCAGGTTGTATCCGTATGGAGCCAAGCGACATTGAATGGCTGTTTGAACAAGTACGTCGAGGCGAAAAAGTCACAGTCATTAACCAACCGGTTAAAGTGGCGTTAGAACCAGACAGAAGTGTCTTTATTGAAGCTCACGAACCATTAACTCGCAGCAACGGTAAGAAAGATGAATTGGAACTACCGAAAGAGTTAGGTTGGTGGTTAAGTGAATTTGGTATGAAGGATGTGAAGGCAAAAGCAGTGATTGCCGCGCAGAATGGAGTACCAGTAGAAATAACCGCGCCGTGAGGCGCGGCATAACACTATAACTTACTTAGTGTAAGATTGAGCGATGTTGTCGATACGCTCATTAGCACGTGCAGCTTCTTCTTGAGCAGACATTGCTGCGTCTTTAGACATTTGAACGTCAGATTGAAGAGTTTGTACGTCTTGGCTTAGCATGCTAACTTGATTGCTTAGTTCGTCTAGTTTAGCTGTAGTTGCGTCATCAGAAGAAGCACAACCTGCTAGTAGAAGTACTGAAGTTGCTGCAGCTGCGATCAACGTTTTGTTCATATAAGAACTCCTTGCTTATAGTGAAAGTCTCGCTCCATAGTTTTTGTTAGAGGCGAGGTTAAATGTGGATACATTGTATCAGTACATGATGTAGCAAAAGTCAAAAAAATCCAAGAATTTCATGGAGTACCTGACGTTAACTTTTACCTGAGCCTAACAAAAGGCAGTATTCAACCCTTCATTGACTCCAACAACAGTCTTCATGGCAGGTATTTTTGCCACGTTCCTGATATCAATAATTTAGACGATATTGACGCAAATGAAAGCTTCTCTCCGCAAATAAACGCAATATGCATGGATAAGCCTTAATAATCCGCGTATTCGCCATGACAGCCGTATATTGATGAACATAAGTTTAGGGCATAGATTGAAGCTGTGCCGCCCGAACTTGAATGAGTCTCAAAAGTAACTCTATTTTTTCTTCAATAATTAGTTTGTGTGATCTCTATCTATACTCCTATGATTTGCGGTATTATAGAGGGCTTTTATTTATTGCTACGTTAGAGCGGAATGACATTACAGAGCGCTCATATTGACTGATTTATTGGAGAATACTTTGCAATTTAAAGATCTAGGCCTAGACAACCGATTGTTGAAGAACCTAAAACACTACGATTTCAAAAAAGCGACTGAGATCCAACAGCAAGCAATTCCTGTTGCGATTGCAGGCAAGGATCTATTGGCATCTTCGAAAACGGGTTCGGGCAAGACTTTGGCGTTTGTATTGCCGATGCTTCACAAGTCACTTAAGACAAAATCATTTTCTGCGAAAGACCCTCGAGCTGTCATTCTGGCGCCAACGCGTGAATTGGCTAAACAAGTATATGGTGAGCTTCGCTCGATGCTTGCTGGCTTGTCTTACGAAGCAGCCTTAATTCTTGGTGGCGAAAACTTTAACGATCAGGTGAAAGCGCTGCGTCGTTACCCTAAATTCATCGTGGCAACACCAGGGCGTTTAGCTGACCACTTAGAGCACCGTTCTTTATACCTTGAAGGTTTAGAAACCCTGATTCTGGATGAAGCGGACCGTATGTTGGATCTGGGCTTCGCACCAGAGCTTCGTCGTATTCATAATGCCGCTAAACACCGTCGTCGTCAGACTTTGATGTTCTCGGCTACGCTCGATCACGCGGAAGTAAACAGCATTGCCTCTGAGATGCTGAATGCACCAAAACGTATTTCTATCGGTGTTTCTAACGAAGAGCACAAAGATATCACGCAGAAATTCTACTTGTGTGATCACCTAGATCATAAAGAAGCGATTCTTGAACGTGTCCTTGCTGAAGCCGAATACCGTCAGGTCATCATCTTTACCGCAACACGAGATGATACTGAGCGTCTTACAGCGAAGCTGAACGAGAAAAAACTTAAGGCAGTAGCACTGAGCGGCAACTTAAACCAGACGCAACGTAATACCATTATGAGCCAGTTTGAGCGCGCGGTGTTTAAGATTCTTGTCACCACTGACGTAGCCTCTCGTGGTTTGGACATTGCGACAGTGACGCACGTTATTAACTTTGATATGCCGAAGCACACGGAAGAATACGTTCACCGTGTTGGCCGTACTGGCCGTGCAGGTAATAAAGGTGATGCGATTTCTCTTGTTGGTCCAAAAGACTGGGATAGCTTTAAACGTGTTGAAGCATACCTGCAGCAAGATTTGTCGTTCTCCGTTTTCGAAGACTTAAAAGGCAAGTTCAAAGGGCTGAAGCCACGCAAGCCTGATATGCGTAATAAGAAAGGCGCGACGAAAAAAGCACGTCCTCAAGCTAAGAAAGTTGCGAAGAAGCCAGTTAAGCGCGACAAGACTTTCTATAAAACTGTGTCTGTTGGTGATGATGTTTTCATCCCTAAAAAGAAGCCAGCAGAACCTAAAGCAGAAGATTAATTTCTAGATTCTTAATGCTGTTTTAAGCAAGAAAAAGCTCCGCAATCGCGGAGCTTTTTGATATTACGAATTTGAAAGCATCAGTGCCTAGATCTGGAATTGTTTCAGTTCCTGTTGCTGCTTTTCTGCTAAGCCAGACAGCTCTTGCGCCGCTGCCGCTGACTGAGTAATGCCTGTGACGTTCTCGCTGACCAGCTGATAGATGTTTGACAGGTTATTGTTGATGTCTGTTGTAACCTGTTTCTGTTCTTCTGAGGCTGTCGCTACGTGCGTGTTAATGGTGTTCAGTTCAGAGATAGACTGACTGATGTTATTTAATGATAGGCTGACTTCTTCAGCGATAGCTTGGTTGTCTTTTAACATAGCCAGGCTAGAGTGCATGCTTTCGTTTGCTGTCCCGGATTGTTGCTGAAGTTCCTCAATGATGACCTGGATTTCTTTGGTGGATTCTTGAGTTCTGGCCGCGAGCATTCGCACTTCATCCGCCACGACTGCAAAACCACGTCCACTTGCCCCTGCACGAGCGGCTTCTATCGCGGCATTTAGTGCCAGTAAATTCGTTTGCTCAGAAATGCCTTCTATTACCTCTATAACGCGTCCAATTTGCTCTGACTGTTCTTTTAACGAAGTGACAACTACTGCTGCAGCATTGAGTTGTTCAGCCATTTTTGCGCTTGCACGCGTGCTCTCTTCGAACATGTTTAAGCTTTCTGTGGCAAGCTGTCGAGCTTCTGTTGACGCGGTGTCAGCCGACTGGGCATTGTTGGATACTTCAGTCGCCGCCGATTCCAATTGGTTAATCGCTGAGGCCACTTGTTCGACTTCCTGCTTTTCATGATCGGAATTGACACTGCTTTGTGTCATGACCGTGGCTAGCTCGGTAGATGCGGAAGCGACATCTTCGCTGATACGCACTAGTGATCTGACCGTGTTACGCAGCTGTTCGATAGTCTGATTCACATCTTGAGCAAGCTGGGATACTTCGTTGTTGCCAATTTCCTCAGCGTTTACGAGCAGGTTGCCTTTTGCTACTTCACGCATCGTGTTTTGCAAGTTACGAATTGGTGTCACAATATAGTTGGCTAAGATCCAGCTAATCAGAGATGCGACTAACAGTATCAATGCGATGGAAATGGCACTTTGAGTTAAGGTGTCAGAATGCACCTTTCCGTTGGCTTGGACGTCGCTGATTACGGTCTGATTGAGCTTTTCTGAAAGGTTGTCGATGGCGTTGATCATCTCTTCACCCGCGACGCGATAATTTACCATGGCTGCTTCGAAATTCTGGTTGAACTCGGCAGTGGTGTATTGGCTCGCGTGCTTTTGGGTAAGTAATGGCGTCATAGTGAGACGTGTGAAATCCACATAATGGTTCATGGCTTCGCGCATGGCGTTCACTTCTGACTGCACTCCCGGCAGATCATTAATGGAATCTAAGAATTCACGGCTTTCAGCCTGTCGCTGCGACAACTCTTGATTAAGGGATTGAACATCTTCTGCACGAAATAGGCTGTAAATGGCTTTAATGCGCATTGCATAGGTGTTATCGACAATGGCGCTCAGGTCATCTTTATGAACGATAAGAGAGTGTGTGGACGTCGAAACCTTATTAAATGCTTGATCTAGCTTACTTATCCCGACAGTGAGTCCTACAACAAGTAAAACAACAGTAAATAAAACAGGTAAAAATACCTGTAACTTAATAGATAGCGTGCTTAGAAATTGACGCATAATTACCCTCAATCTGAATGAATTATTATGTTTTTTATTATTAGATTTGGATTCTAATTGCTATCTTTTTGAAATCAATAGGTTAGTGGTTTTTATCTATGCCTTAATGCTATAAGAAAAGTTTAAGTTAGAAATAATTATTCAATTGGTAATTAAAATGTAGGTAATTGGTAAAGATGAATCAGAGGTGCATGTAAGCGCCAGATTAATCGTTCATTTCCCCTACGAAATGGATAATCTGTCATAGAGGCTTCAATTAAGTGAAACACAACTGTCACATTTGAGTTCTAAAGTGAGCACCGTTCAAGTGAAACACAACGGCAATAAAGCCACTTTAAGGAAATTGTGATGAAAAAGACAGTAATCGGTGCAATCGCACTTCTAGGCGCAATGGCAGTGACTCCTGTTTCTGCTAAAGAAACTATCTCTGCAGTGGGTTCTAGCAGCGTAACTCCACTGATGGAAGTTTTCTCTGAAACATACATGAAGACGAACCCTGAAGTATTTATCGAAGTTCAGGGTCCTGGTTCTTCTGCTGGTGTTAAAGCAGCAAAAAATGGTTCGGCTGACCTAGGTATGTCTTCTCGTAACCTAAAAGACTCAGAAAAAGAACCAACTCTTATCGAAGAAGTTGTTGCTCGTGACGGTATCGCGGTTGTTGTTAACCCACAAAACAAGCTAGCAGGTCTAACTGCTGAGCAAGTAACTGCAATCTACAAAGGCGAAGTATCAAACTGGAAAGAAGTTGGTGGCGAAGACAAGCCAATCGTTGCAATCACTCGTGATACAGCTTCTGGTACTCGTGGTGCATTCGAAGACATCATGTCTCTAAAAATGAAAGTTTCTGGTAAGAAAGTTTCTGCTATCTCTCAACGTGCTCAAGTTGCTAACGGTAACGGCGCACTAAAAACTATGGTTGCTTCTAACCCATACGCAATCGGCTACATCTCACTAGGTACTGTAGACAACACAGTTCACGCACTAGCAATCGACAGTGTAGATGCAACAGTTGCTAACGTTAAAAACGGTTCTTACAAAGTAGCTCGCCCATTCCTTGTTCTTTACAAAGAAGGCAAACCATCTGCTGAAACGCAAAAATTCCTAGATTGGATGCTAACTGAAGATGCTCAAAAGCTAGTTGACCAAAACGGTTACATCTCAGTTCACTAATCTTATCGTGACACTTAAGTTTGCTCAGCCCACTGTTTAGGGCTGAGCCTTTTCATCCATAGCGTTCATTGGCTAACAACCAGAACCGTGAGATTTTTAAATGACCATCGCAACAAATAGTGAAAAGCTTATGAATACTGACGCTAAAGCTATCAGCAAGCCAGGCCTGCGCGAGAAACGTCGTGTAGACTGGAAAGAGCGTATCTTCCACGGCTTGTTCCTCACCAGTGCCGTTATCGGCATCGTATCATTGGCAGTAATTGCTTACTTTATTGTTCGAGAGAGTATTCCTGCATTTCAAGAAGTTGGGGTCTCGGGCATTGTTTTAGGTCAAAACTGGCTACCACCTGCACTTTACGGTGTTGCAACCATGATTGTTGCTTCCGTTGTTTCGACAGCTGGCGCAGTAATGGTTGGTGTTCCGGTTGGTGTTTTGACTGCAATCTTTATCGCTGAAATCGCGCCTAAGCGTTTAGCTGACGTCATTCGTCCGGCTGTAGAGCTGTTGGCGGGTATCCCTTCGGTGGTATATGGTTTCTTTGGTTTGGTTATCATCGTACCTTTGATCCAAAACATCTTTAACGTACCAGCAGGTAACACGATTCTTGCGGGTATCATCGTTCTTGGTGTTATGATTCTACCAACGGTAATTACCGTATCTGAAACGTCTATCCGTGCTGTACCTCGTGCTTACAAAGAGGGCTCACTGGCTCTAGGCGCATCTAAAATCTACACGATTTTCAAATTGCTCGTTCCTGCGGCTCGTTCAGGGATTATGACCGGTGTGATTCTTGGTATCGGTCGTGCTTTGGGTGAGACGATGGCAATCATCATGGTGATGGGTAACGCACCGGCAATGCCAGAAGGCATTCTGGACTCTGCACGTACGCTAACCGCGAACATTGCTATTGAGATGTCTTACGCAAGTGGTGTTCACGCGAACGCACTTTACGCTACTGGTGTGGTACTGCTGGTCTTCATCATGTCGTTGAACGCTGTACTTCTTTACCTAAACCGAGAAAAAGCGAAGTAATCGCTCGTTAAAGGTGACAATTATGGATCGCGCAAAACTAAAACAAGCTCGCCAGTTCAAAGATAACGTCTTTAACGCTTTCGTTTGGATCTCGGCAGGATTAACGGTAGGTTTTTTGTTCTGGATTATCTGGTACATCCTATCAAACGGTCTGCAACACGTAGATTGGAAATTCATTACTGATAACTACACTCGTACAGGTGATGAACACGGTATCTTCCCGATGATCGTGTCAACCATCTATATGGTTATCGCATCTATCGCTGTGGCTGCGCCACTCGGTATCATGACGGCAATCTATCTGACTGAATACGCAAAAGTCGGTAGCCGTTTGGTGAAAGTGATTCGATTCTGTACTGAATCCCTGGCAGGTATCCCGTCGATCATCTTCGGTCTGTTTGGTATGACTTTCTTCGTGGCAATTCTTGGTCTTGGTTTCTCGATTCTATCGGGTGCACTGACACTAAGTATTCTGATTCTTCCAGTTATCATCCGTACCACGGAAGAAGCGCTAATGGCAGTGCCACAAACGTATCGTGAAGGCTCGTACGGCCTTGGCGCTTCTAAAATTTACACTATCTGGCGTTTGATTCTTCCGAGCGCAATGCCAGGTATCTTAACCTCGGTCATTCTTAGTATTGGTCGTGTCATTGGTGAGTCTGCTCCAGTATTCCTGACAGCAGGTATGGTGGCTCGTATTCCTGATTCTTTACTCGATTCAGGTCGTACGCTAACCGTTCACCTTTACAAACTCACTACCGAACTGTTTACCGTTGAGGAATGGAATCAGGCTTACGGTACGGCAACGGTGCTTATTGTGGTTGTTCTTTTGATCAACATGGTGACTAAACTGATTGCAAGACGTTTTAACACTGCAACTTACTAACAAAACAAATTAAGAACGCACGTTAAAAGACACGAATTTAAGATTTAAGAGATTAAGAACATGAACAAGTTTGATATTGAAAACCTAGACCTATTTTACGGTGAAAACCAAGCACTGAAATCAATCAACCTGCCTATTCCAGTTCGTCAGGTAACGGCACTAATCGGCCCGTCAGGTTGTGGTAAGTCAACACTTCTGCGTTGTTTGAACCGTATGAACGACCTGATTGAAGGCGTAACCATTACTGGTAAGCTGGCGATGGATGGTGAAGACATCTACGGCAATATTGATGTCGCGGATCTTCGTATTAAAGTCGGTATGGTATTCCAGAAGCCAAATCCATTCCCAATGAGCATTTACGAGAACGTGGCTTATGGCTTACGTGCTCAAGGTGTTAAAGACAAAAAGTACATTGATGAAGTGGTTGAGCGTTCACTGCGTGGCGCAGCACTTTGGGATGAAGTGAAAGATCGTCTTAAGTCGCACGCTTTTGGTCTTTCTGGTGGTCAGCAACAGCGCCTGTGTATCGCACGCACGATCGCGATGGAACCTGATGTGATCCTGATGGACGAGCCAACTTCAGCACTTGACCCAATTGCAACGCACAAAATCGAAGAATTGATGGAAGAGCTGAAGAAGAACTACACCATCGTTATCGTGACTCACTCAATGCAACAGGCGCGTCGTATTTCTGACCGCACTGCGTTCTTCCTGATGGGAGAACTGGTTGAGCACAACGATACGCAAGTGATCTTCAGCAGCCCACAAGATGACCGAACTCAAGGTTACGTAAACGGTGACTTCGGTTAATCAACAATATTTATTGGCATAAATACATAACTATAAGCGATGGTAACTTTGCCCCTCTATATGAGGGGCTTTTTTTATAGCTTTTCAAGCTGAGGGCTAGATTGAATTTTTTTCGCCTTTGACAGCTTATTAATATTGTCGAGTAAAGAATCTGAATTCCAAGGTTGCTGCTCGGCACTGAAGCGGGCTTGATTCATCACTTCTAGATCGTGCTTCACTGCTTCCACGACTTCTGAATTCAACGATTCACGGTTTGCATCTAAATATTCGTTAATGGCTCTTTCGATTTTGGCGGCATCGCCTTGCTTGATAACAGCCTTAAGCCCGTCAACGTTCAATTGAGTTTGAGAATTTATCTCTTGATTTTTACTTTCGTAAGGGCGCTTTTTCCAAACCACAATCGTGATGATAGATGTTATTACCCACAGTCCTGCGAAGACAAAAGTGAGCACTCGCCATAGTTCACTGACGCCACCTTGATCAGGAGGAGTCGCTGTCGTTGCTGGCGTTTGTGGCAGAGTCGTTTCTGGCAAGGTGATCAAGCCCATATCACTTTGCTCTACATCCAGTTCAATGGCTTCTATCGTCGCCTTTTTGGCTTCGTCCTGAATGCTGTTCCACCAGTTTAGTGTATAACCGGGCAGGGAATAAGTGCCTACTTCCGTTGGTATGATCACTTGTTTCACCGTCATGACCAGAGTGCCATCTCGCGTCGTTGCAAACTGCGGCTGTTCTGGATACACACGCAGTGACGTTGGGTAATCCATATCAATTCGAGGTAAGAACTCTGCTTGGGTTCCACGCGCCTTGATTTGAATAGTGCGAGTGATGGAAGAGCCTTGCTTTACTTTATTCAGTTCATTTGGCGATAACTTGTTACCCTGGTCGTCTTGCCAACTTTGCGTCATCTCTAACGCTGAGGCTGGCAACCATTTCCCCTGAAACTCCGCAGGAATGGCTTTGATCGTAATCGGCATTTGTTCAATGTTGGTTTTGATTGGCATGACCTGGGTCGAACCCGTCAGGCTATCACCGTAAATGTACGAACCTGTCAGCTGTGGACCATTTAACGTGTAAGTGCCGGCAGTATCCGCGGTCAAACGAAAAGATTGCTCTACAACCGTCACTTCAAGCCCATCCATGACTTGCTGACCTTGTTGCATTTCTCCAACGGGTTCGAGTTTCATCCCGTCAATGCTAGGAGGAATGATCTTAGGGTTGTCCAAGCGACGAGTATCCGCTTTGATAATGAGCCGCATACGTAAGTTCGCCGATTGCTGCGGGTATAAAGTATGGTTGTCGACGCTCATTGAGAAGCTGAACAGATCGTCGAGATCAGGCTCCGTTTGACTCGCGGTTACTCGCAATTTAATTGGCTCAGTACTCATTCCGTCCACGGTAAAGCTAGGAATGGTTAACACTCCTTCTTTCATCGGAGCGATAGAGATGCTCCACTCGGTACGTAAATATTTACGACCATTAATATTATTGCTGGAGCGGCCGTAGCGAGGTTGCCCTAAGAAAAAGTCTTTATCTAATACACTGAAATCGATCGCATCGGAACTCAACTCCGTGTCAGCCATGATTCTCAGGTTGATGACTTCGTTTTTCACGGCTTGAGTTTTGTTGACACTCGCTTCGAGACTTTGAGCCATTGCTGAAATACTCGATAACAGGCTGGTCAAAAAAATAAAAACCAGCATTACGCCTTTTTTCATCACAGGCTTACCACTCCTTTTGCGATTGTTGCGGACGTTGTTTTTGCTGCGCTTGCAGCTGCATTTGTGCACGAATCAGAAAGCTTGGATCGCGCGCGCTTTCTACTGCCTCCAGGCGGCGGAATTCAGGATCATCATGTTTTGATTGGTCTGGTTGAGCCTGTACCTTCATCGGCTGACCGTCTTGCTCAGACGTATTGTCGTCTTTTTGATGGTCGCTTTTTGACTCTTTTTGTTGGCTTTTCTTTTTATTTTCAGTCTCTTGACGATTTTGTGATTGTTGTCCTTGCTCCTGATCCTGATCATTTTGAGACTGTTGCTGTTGCTGTTGCTGTTGCTGTTGCTGTTGCTGTTGCTGTTGCTGTTGCTGTTGCTGTTGCTGCTGCTGTTGCTGCTGTTGCTGCTGTTGCTGCTGTTGCTGCTGTTGCTGCTGTTGCTGCTGTTGCTTCAATTTCTCCTCTACTACCGAGAGGTTTTTCTTCGCTGAGTCGAAATCGGGTTTTTCTTTGATCAATTCTTTGTATAGGTCCGCAGCTTCTTCGAGCTGACCATTTTGCGCCAGAGCATTCGCGAGGTTATAACGCCCTTCAAATGATGGATTGTCAGAAAACGCTTTGATTGCCATTTCATAATCTCCGCTTTGGTAACTCGCTGCACCTTTCCAATTTGGATCGGTAAACACGCTTTTGGCCTTCTCAAATTCGCCTTTTTGATAGAGCTCGGCACCTTGCTGGTTTTCATTTAAGAAGGGGTTTGCTTCAACCTTAGCAGTCCAGGTCAACGGCGTAAGTCCGGCGATAAATAGCCAAATGACGCCGCGACGGAAAAGCAGAGCCGCAGGAAGTAACAGCAACGGCAATAACCAAAAACCATTATTCATTCTCGAGCCAGTTTGCACCTCGTCGTTTTGTTTCGCGGCAAAGCTATTGCCCATTTGATTGGTAAAATCAGCGATAGTTTCGACATCCCGGTTGTTATATTGAATCGGAATAAATAGTCCACCAGTTTGATTGGCGAGCGTCTGCAGGTTTTTTAAATTTGTTTTTGCGACTACCGTTGTCCCTTGGCTATTCTTGAGTAGGGAGCCATTTGGCAGCGCAATTGGTGCACCATTTGCTGTGCCTATTGCAAGGACAGATACACGGAATTTTTTACCTTTTAGCAGGTTAAGTGAGTTGGTTAGTTCAGCATCGTCAAGATCGTCGGCTAATACAATAATGTCACCTTGATTGGTTCCTGCTTGCGAAAACTGATTTAACGCCAACTGAATTGCAGATGGCAGGTTAGACCCTTGAAAAGGCATCAAGTCAGGGGATAAGTTCTCGATAATGCCAGCTAACGTGTTTGAGTCGGTTGTGAGCGGGCTCAAGCTGTACGCATCACCAGCGTAGGCGACAAGCCCAGTTGCACCTTCTTTCCAGTTAGGCAGCAAGTCTAGAGCTTTATAGCGAGTTTGCGCTAATCGGTCTGGTTTGACATCCGTTGCATACATGGATCGCGACATATCGAGAACCAAAATGCGGTTTTGACTCAATTTAAAGCTTGGGCGTTCATTCGATTGCCAACTTGGGCCTGCCAGTGCAATACAAGCTATGGCCCAGGTGACTCCCCAAACGGTAAAGGTGTGCTTTGATTGCACAGCGTTTCCCAACACTTTCGCTAAATGAGGAGCAATAAGCGTTGTTCTTTTGTCCGTCAATTTTTTATTTAGCGTGAGCGCGATGGGGATCGCGATCAGTCCAGTCAGCCAAAGTGGGTGGAGGAAAATAAACTCAGCCATGTTTTCTCCTTAGCAAGAATAACAACACAGATAGTCCCAATGCTGCGCTCAGTGGGTAGCGGAACCATTCGGATTGAGGACGCCACGTTTGTGTGTCGCTGGAGACAGGTTCTAATTGGTTAATGGTTTCGTAGATGTTTTCTAGCTGTTCTGTATCTCTTGCGCGGAAGTATTGACCACCCGTGACTTCGGCAATTTGGGTCAGGGTCTTTTCATCGAGATCGGCTGCGGTATCGACTTTTCGAGTCATAAAAAACTCTTTGACCATCATTTCACCCGCACCCACGCCCACGGTATAAATCGTCGCGTTGTATTTCTTGGCGATTTCCGCCGCCTCAATAGGGTCTAATACGCCTGCGGTATTTCCGCCGTCACTGAGCAAAACCATCACGCGCTGAGGTGCGTTACTATCGACAAATGTTTTGGTCCCTAAACCAATGCCGTCACCCATTGCGGTGCTTTGCCCAACTAATCCAATAACGGTTTGGTTGATTTGTTGTATGACTGCTTGTCGATCTGCGGTAAGGGGTGTTTGTAAATAGGCATGATCGCCAAACAATACAACACCCAAGCGATCGCCTTTACGCTTCGCGACGAAATCAGATAAGACTTTTTTTACAGCGGTAAGCCGGTCGGTAAACTCACCGTCCAAATTCATGTCTTCTTTTTGCATTGAACCTGAAAGGTCAACGACCAACATTAAGTCTCGATATTTCGGTTGAAACTCTATTGGATCGCCAAACCAAACTGGTCGTGCACAGGCAATGATTAGTAACGTCCATATAGCAATGGACAAGGTCTTTTGCAGCTTTTGTTTCGGCTTGTTGCTGTGTGTATTGTCTGGTAAATAAGCCAGTTTAATCTCTGCTTGCTGGCTTTCTCGTGGCAGCAGCTTGTAAACAAGCAAAGGTAGGGGCAGTAAAATCAGTGCCCACCACCAGACGAATTCAATATTCAACCATTGGCTAAGGCCGGTTGCTAAGGTTTGCTCAGTCACGGGTGTTGGCCTTTTTCTTCGGTGGCAAAGCGTGGCTGACCCAGAAAACACAGTCTTCAATTAAATCCTGGTGCTCTCCCTGAGGGGATTTCTGATATAAGGCGGCCTGCCACTGTTGTTGTTTATCTAAGAATCGACTCTCTTCGGTATGGTTATCAAGAAATTCATACCAAGCTGCGCCAGTGAGCGGTGCAATATCTTCGCGAGGAAAGTAACTCAATGCTGCTTGACGTAAGATCTCTAAAGCAGAAGATGGGGTATGAGGCGTGACTGAGTTTGTCAGAAGCTTCAGTGCTGTTCGTTTAGCGAGCAGACGCTTAGTACGCCATTTGAAATAGAGATATACGCCCAAAATCGTTAACATAATACCTGTCATCAGTGCCCACCACCCCCAAGCGAGTGGCAACCAATCCGGCGCATTAGGTAAAATTAAAGGTTCTAGGTTTAAGCTTTGGTTATTTGTTGTCATTGTTATTACTGCTATTAGAAGAAGGCTGCTAGCTTAGTTGCTGGATTAATGGAGAGCCACTAGAGAGGCTGTTAAATGGAATCGCCATCGAATGGCATAGTTGTTTGATGAATTCCTGATGAGCAGTAAAGTGCGATTCGAGCTCACTTCTCTCTCCTTTGGAACCAAAGTTGAACCACTGACTACGACGACCATCAGACGCTTTTACTTGCCCTCGGAAGTCCGTTTCTCCCTTTTCTAATGGGTCAAAAAACTGAATGGCTCGAACAGAGTTGTGTTGTTTCAGCCGACGCAATTGAGTCAGTTCTTTTTCACCCGTTTGTGAGAAATCACTCAGCAAAATTAGCTCACTGCCTTTAGGTGTGAGCGTGTGGAGTGTTTCGAATACTTGTGAATAAGGCATCGAACGGCTTCCATTTTCTTCTAAGAGCGACAGCTGTTCATTATGTATGTTTAGAATGGCATGAAGGATCCGCAAGCCCTGTTTTTGTAGGGAAGACGGACGAAACTCCAGGCATTGATGCCCGTCATCAATGACAGCCCCAATGCGGTCTTTCTTCGCCAGCGTTAGCCAGATTAATACACTGGCAAAATGGGCCAGTTGAACGGACTTCAGTACATACTTTGAGCCAAAATAAAGACTTGAGCTCAAGTCGATGTATAAAATCACCGCTTGCTCTTTGTCTTCGGCGAACAATTTAGTGTGCGCTTTGCCAGTGCGTGCGGTGACACGCCAATCAATACTGCGAATGTCATCTCCGGCTTGATATTGGCGTACTTCCATAAAGTCCATACCACGACCTTTCTGTCGACTGGTATGGCTACCGCTCATCTGTGACCAAATACTTTGCGCTGGTGGTAACCATCGGATCGATTGGGTCCGATGATGCAGCAGTTCTTCTAAGGTTAATGTCACTCCATTCGCATGGGGTGGCAATGGTTCTTTTGCTGACATATTACTCACCCAACTTTATGCGCTGCCAACAAGGTTAAGTAGCTTATCAATGACCTGATTGGCACTTATGCCTTCGGCTTGTGCGTGGTAGCTCAGTAGCAAACGGTGACGCAGCACTGGGTATGCCATCGTTTGTACGTCTTCGGGAGAAACAAAGTCTCGTCCTTTTAACCATGCATGAGCACGAGCACATCGGTCTAACGCAATCGTTGCTCGGGGGCTGACACCCATCGCTAACCACTTATCCAGTTCGCTGTCATACTCGCTGGCTTGACGTGTCGCCATTACCAGACGCACGATGTATTGCTCGATGGTTTCTGCCATATGAATATCGAGCACCTCTTTACGCGCGGTGAAGATATCTTGTTGGCTAATACTTGGACGTTCGATTGCGGCTTCGCCTTTTGCTTCCCCACGGTTGATACGCAATATTGCCAGTTCGTGTTCGGCATCCGGATAATTCACTTCCAGATGCAATAAGAATCGGTCTAACTGGGCTTCCGGAAGTGGGTAAGTCCCTTCTTGTTCGATCGGGTTCTGCGTTGCCATGACTAAGAATAGTTCAGGCAAAGCATAGGTGTGGCGCCCGGCGGTTACTTGTTTCTCGGCCATGGCTTCAAGCATGGCGGCCTGAACTTTTGCGGGCGCACGGTTAATCTCGTCGGCCAGAATGAGTGAGTTGAAGATAGGACCAGACTGAAACGTAAATTCTCCAGTTTCTGGTCGGAAGATATCAGTGCCGGTTAAATCGGCAGGCAACAAATCTGGGGTGAACTGAATACGGTGGAAATCACCTTCTACGCAGTCGGACAATGATTTGACTGCTCGGGTTTTCGCGAGCCCTGGAGGCCCTTCAACCAAAATGTGCCCGTCAGCGAGCAGGGCAATCAACAGCTGTTTAACCAAGTCCTGTTGGCCAATGATTTGAGACTCGAGGTATCGTTGAAGCGTTTCGAAGTTAGATTTATGCATGTTGTGGACTCTCGATATCCATTTGAGTTGATTATCAGTATTGGTCATTTACTTTGTAGAAAAAGTTCCCAGTAAGACCTTGAAACTTATCTTTTCAATATTGGGTCATTGACAAGTATTACAAGCTTTAAGCTGGGTTAGCCGTGCAGAGGAATGGCGGTAATGAGATGCTTGGTAGCGTGAAGCCGTAGACTTAGATAGAATAAAGACAGTTAATAGTTCAATGAATATATTTAGGTAAGTACTATGAATGATTTCGAACAAGAGCTAGAGCAAATGTCTCAAGAGGTCTCTCAGGAAGAAGAAGTGAAGCTACCTTCGCTGGAAGAGCAGAAGGCGATTGCAGCTGAGCTTAAGAAGCTGGAAGCGGAAGGCAAACTGACTCCTGAGATTCTAGAGCAGTATTTCGGCAAGTTTAATCAAAAGAATGCCGTGCCAATTCACTAAATTCTCTGGGAAAAGGGAGTGTTTACTCCCTTTTTCATGCTTAGCCGCCAATTTGCAACTAAAACCATTCTATATCAATATGTTAGGTGGCTCGTATTAGTCATTTTCATACTTGACATTTTTGACGCTCTAACCAAATCTATTGTGTAGTTCAATCTATACGGCTAGAGGAATGTTTAGGGAATGGAGTATCACACTACAGGGGATATCATTTTAATTACTGAGAGAAGTCTACAATCATCGTTGTTGAAGGATGTGTTGGAAACGGAACTCGGTATAAGCGTTATTTTGATAATTCCAGAAAACCTTACCAGCCGATCTCTTAAAGGTCTGCCCATTTCAGCCATTATTTTAGACTTTAGTATTCTGACAGAAGAAACGTTATCGCTATATCGAGACTTCAAAGAGTCACAACTTAAGAGTGTCCAGGAAATCCTGATTAACTGTGACAGAGCCATTTCTACAGAAGATCTCTTCATCTGGAATAGTTTAGTCGGCATTTTTTATACTTCAGATGACGTCCAAACTCTGCAAGTCGGTATAGATAAGATCTTGCAAGGTGACATGTGGTTTAGCCGCAAGTTTTCCCAGCAGTACATTACTCACCTTCGTCAGAACAGCAAGCCAGTATACAAGCATGCCCCAAGCATTTTAACGAGAAGAGAGATGCAAATAATCACTTTTCTTGCAATGGGAGCGTCGAATCAAGAAATCGCGGAACAATTGTTTGTGAGCGAAAATACAGTGAAGACTCATTTACACAACATCTTTAAGAAGATTGAAGTGAAAAATAGAGTTCAGGCGCTTATCTGGGCCAAAGAAAATATTACCGAGTATTCGATGTCTGTCTAAATAGATAAAAACATCAACGTCCTAATTTAGTGATGACTTATATTTATTGGGTGTAATTTAAATAATGAGAAAAGTGTTTCTTTTATGAGAAACACTTTTTTTGTTTATATTTTTATTTATTTTATAATTTTAAAAAAAGAAAAATAGCCGTAATCTATCATTCTTAATACTTAGGGGTGAATTATATCGCTAGTGAGTAACTACTAATTCATAAACATTAAGTCAATGAAAGTATGAGAAACATTATGGAACAGCATATGGAAAAGCCAGAAGTCCTAATGATCACGCAGCAAAGCTTACAAAGTGAAAACTTTAAGGAAATGCTTTCTAAAAACACCGAAACAAAAATAACGATCTTAGACTCTAGAAACCCAAGTTATCATGAATGCATTCCAACTCGGTATTTTTTATTGGTGGATTTTTCGGTGGATATGAACTCCGAAACTTTAGATTACTTAAAGAGTAGTAATAAAGTGCTAGGTACAATAATGATCAACCAAGGACATGAGCTCAATATCGAAGAATTAGCGGCTTGGCCTGCGGTAAAAGGTATATTTGGACCCAGAGATTCGATGGAGAAGGTGTGCGATGGCCTTATTGCCATTATGAATGGAGATAACTGGTTACCTCGTAGGCTGCTAGAGCAAATGGTGAGATACTACAAAGAAAAAGAATTGATACCTATTGTAGAACCAGCGATAGAGGTCGAACTCACCAGACGCGAGATACAAGTTTTGACAATGTTAAAAGACGGTGGCTCAAACATGGAAATCGCTGATTCATTATTTATCAGCGAACATACCATTAAATCTCATTTATATAATATTTTTAGAAAGTTAGATGTAAAGAATAGAACTCAAGCGACAAGCTGGGCTAAAAGGAATCTATAGTAATATTGAATTGTAATCTGATTCAATATTAGTTTTTTCTCATACTGATTAGGTGACTGCATCTGATATTTTATTAAATTAGTATTAGATTTTAATATCACTCCTTATTCAAACTCTTAAACACATGCATGCCTACTAGACTTTCGGTGTCTGGAAATAATCTAATCAGGCCGAAAACAATAGAGATAATTAATTGATGTGCTCAATTGTTTAGCCAAAGCAAAGGGAGTGAGAAAAATGACTATTTATAATGGTACACCAGGGGCAGATGAGCTCTCCGATTTTGATGGCACTTATGATCTGTTCATTGGATACGGTGGCGATGACTTTATTGTTGGCGGTGGCGGTAGCGACTTCATAATCGGTGGTGCTGGTAATGATCGCCTAATCGGCGGCGCTGGTAATGATGTTCTTAAAGCGGGTACCGGTGATGACTATCTCGGCGGTGGCTTTGGGGATGATATCCTCCTCGGGCTGCAGGGCAATAACACGCTAAATGGTAGTACCGGTAATGACGTATTAGTTGCTGGCTCTGGTGACAACTTCATGGTTGGTGGTGAAGGCAGTGACTTATTTCTATTTACCGATAAGTTTGATGGTCACGGCGAGGCAAAAATTGCCGACTTTACTATCGGTGAAGATATGATTCGTATTAATAGCTCTACAGTGACCGATTTCGCTGATTTGACCTTTAGTTACGATGCGGCAGGTAATGCCGTCTTTACCGATGGCGCTGATTTAACCGTTAAGCTTATTGGTGTTACTGAAACAGACATCACTACTTATGGTGCAGATTTATTTATTATCTAAATACTAAATAGGCAGTCAAGCCAGGTGCTAGGCGACGTCGTCTAGTGCCTGCGTTTTTGATTAAACGGAAGTTATCGTGCAGAAAACGGTTTTCAAAGAGGTGCGACAAAAGCTATTCGCGCTTATAGGCTTGTTGGTTGGGTTTAGCCTCTTCATCAACTTACTCATTCTTTCTATACCCTTGTACATGCTGCAAGTGTATAACCGTGTCCTCTCATCATACTCAATAGATACACTCGTTTTGCTCACCGTCATTGTGGTTGCTGCACTTTTTACGATGTCTATTGTTGATATTGCCCGAGCACAAGTAAGCAAATCTTTTGGTTACTGGATGGATACCAAACTGTCTGTGTTTATGCTCAAGCGCAGTATCCAATATCAGTCTCATACTGGCACAAGTTTTACTTCTCAAGTACTCAGAGATATTCAAAACATTAAAGGCTTTTTAAGCAGTCAAGCGCCTTATCCTCTGTTGGATGCCCCTTGGACGCCACTCTTTATCTTATTTGTTTATCTGTTACACCCTTTGTTGGGTCACATCGCATTAGTCGGGTCGATTGTGCTTTTGGGGCTGGGCATTCTCAATGAAGTTTTAGCCAGAAAAGTAATTCAAGAAAGTGAAGTGAAAGCGCTCTCCCAAATCAATGATGCCGAGCTGGCAACACAAAACTCTAATTCGATCCTTGCGATGGGCATGATGAATGCGTTTTTAGAAAAATGGCAATCACGTATGACTCACGTCAACTCGTTAGAAGAGAACGTGGCAGGAAAAACCATTTATATAAGTAACTTGTCCAAATTCGTGCGTAGCACATTACAGGTTTCGCTACTTGGTGGTGGAGCATGGTTGGTGATTCAACATGAAATTACCGCCGGAGCAATGATCGCCAGCTCTATTCTGATGAGCCGAGCGTTAGCGCCGATGGAACAAGCGATTGGCACGTGGCGGGGCGCGATGTCTGCCAGAAACTCCTATCAACGTTTAAAGGATATCGACGCTGTCATCAAGCTCGATGAGTCTGATATGCCATTACCTAAACCGCAAGGGAACTATGAACTCATCGGGCTAACTTACCGGCACTTTGGCGCAACTGAACCAGTACTTTCGGCGGTTTCATTGTCTATTCCCGCAGGTGTTTCTGTTGGCTTGATTGGTCCTTCCGGAACGGGTAAGTCGACGTTAGCGCGGTTGATGCTCGGAAACATCAAACCTTCTGCAGGCAAGGTAACGTTAGATGGTATGGAGGTATCCACCTGGGCGGCGGAAGATCGCGGTGCTCATTTCGGATACCTGGCGCAAGAAGTCGAGTTATTCCCCGGGACCATCAGGGAGAATATCGCGCGTTTTAAAGATGAAGACCCAGCCAAAGTGATTCGCGCTGCACAACTGGCCGGATGCCATGAGTTGATCCTCAAAAAGAACAAAGGCTATGACTTTGTTATCGGAGAGCGTGGCCGTGGTTTATCCGGAGGTGAACGTCAAAGAATAGCACTTGCTCGGGCCATATATGGTGAGCCTTCTATTGTGGTATTTGATGAAGCTAATGCGAACCTAGATGGAGAAGGTGAGGCCGCATTTCAACGCCTGATAGCACATTTAAAACAGCAAGGAACGAGCATTATCGTGATCGCTCACAATGCGAGTACGCTAAGGCAGATGGATCGGTTACTTTATTTGTCGGATGGGAGAGTGAAGTTATACGGCGCTCGGGATGAAGTACTGAAACGCTTAATGGGTAAAGACAAAACGGATATACCGAGGGTGACAAATGAGCAATCAACTGCCAACAGTCAATAGACCATCCACTGACAGTGTTTATCGCTTTTCTCCCGAGCTCCAACTGAGTTTCAAAAAACCTATTCTGCTGGCCGTTATTGCCACTTGCGTATTTTTAGGCGGTGTCGGTTTTTGGGCAGCAACAGCGAAACTGGAAAGTGCAGCCATCGCCTATGGGGATTTTTCGGTGCTGAGTAACCGACAAGCCATCCAGCATTTAGAGGGCGGGATCATCGAAAAGCTGTTTGTTCAGGAAGGTGATTTGGTTCAAAAGGGTCAGCCACTGATTCAACTGTCCAAACATCAGGCAATGGCAAGATTAGACTCATTGAGCGGACAGTTTATCCACACACTCGCTAAAGAGAATCGTCTGAGCGCAGAGTTGGATGAACTGCCTTCAATTGTATGGTCTGACGATCTTAACAATCTACCTCGTGTTGAAATCGTTCGAGAAGCACAGCTGGTGCAAAGTAAAATATTTGAAGCCAGACAGCGTTACTTTCAAAGTCAGCTAGGGATCATTGAACAAAGTATTTCCGGTGCAAATTTAGAACTGCAAAACCTTCAGCAAACTAAAGTGATTGAAAGAGAAAGATTAAACTTTATTGAGGAAGAGATTGCGAGTAATCAAGCCTTGGTACAGAAAGGCTTCTCCGGCAAGTCAACTTTGCTCCAGCTAAAGCGTCTCGCGGCCGAAGTGAGAAGTACGCTTAGTCAATTGGATCGACAGTCTCTTACGGTGAATAAACGGCTAGAAGAAAACCAATCTCAGGTAGAAGAGTTAAAATTGGAACGGCTGAATGAAGTCGTTGAAGAGTTAAGAGACACCCAGAAAGAAATTGTCAGCATTCGAGAAGAGTACCGCTCTGCACAGGACGTGGTAACCAGAACGTCTATCAATGCACCAATCTCAGGCCGTGTGGTCAATATGCAGGTCTTTACCGAAAGGGGGGTTATCGGTTCGGGAGAAACGCTGCTAGAACTGGTACCTCAAAATGACCAATTACTGGTAGAAGCGAGAGTGAATCCGCAGGATATCGATTTAGTGAACCCAGGCCAGCAAGCTCGTATCAGAGTAACCGCATTAAATGCGAGAAACTTAGCACCTCTGGACGGAACGGTTCTGACCATCTCTGCCGACAAGCTCACACAGCAAGATCGCGAAGATTTCTATCTGGCCAGAATTGCTGTTTCTCAAGATGACGTCGCAAAATACCACTTAACCTCGGGGATGAATGCAGAAGTTCTTATTCTCTCTGAGCCGCGCACACCGCTAAGCTATCTCGTTAAACCTATCACAGATAGTATGAATAGAGCATTTCGAGAAGATTAAGTACCGTAAAAAGACGTTTTGACTTCAAACTGGTTAGGATTCGGCCAGTCTGTTCCGAATCCTTGCTGTTTTTGTATCATTTAGAGAGGCTGAGTCGGACAAGTTGTAGATTTTTTTGCTATTGTTGCCTGCTCCGAGAAAGATTTATCAGTAGTTCAATAGCAGGAAGTTGAGAATGGAAAAAGTGCAGTTGGTCGTCAGTTTTCTACTGGCCCATAAAATGCTGTTTACCACATTAATTCTTATTGCCGCGTGGTTAACGCGTCGGACCATTCTCTCTATGATTCGTGGTGATCACACGCTCCTTTCTGAGAAGCAGCGTAGTTGGATGTCGAGAACGAAAAATGGCACCTTTACCATCACGCTGTTGATTCTGTTCGTTCTTTGGCAGTCTGAAATCAGTGAGTTTGCATTAAGTGTGACTGCGATTGCGGTGGCGATAGTCGTGGCCTCAAAGGAGATCATTCTTTGTTTTACGGGGTCTATTCAGCGTGCCAGCTCACGCTCTTTTCGCGTGGGGGACTGGATAGAAGTCGGGAAATTATGTGGTGAAGTGATTGACCACAATATGATGGCTACCGTAATCCAAGAGATTGACCTTCATCATGGTCAGTATCATTACACCGGGAAAACGGCCACTTTGCCAAACAGTATGTTTTTTACTTATCCGGTAAAGAACCTGAATTTTATGAAGCGGTATGTTTATCATAATTTCTCGGTTGTTGTGAGGGACTTTGTTAACTTATATCCACTTTTAACGCCATTAACAGAGAAAATTGACGAACATTGCAGTTACTTCAGCGACGTTGCACATCGTTATAACGCGATGATTGAAAAACACGCTGGTGTCGACCTGCCGGGTGCAGAGCCGCATATTCATATTTCTAGCAATGCGACTGGTGAGCAGATTGTTCACGTCATGATTTTTTGTCCAACGGATAAAGCGAATCACTTGGAACATTTGATTCGTCAGGACTTTATGGACCTTTATGAACAACGCTTCCCGGTAGAAACTCAATAGCTTTTTAAGCGCTGTTTACCAATAAAAACGAAAACAAAACCCGCTACTTTGATAGCGGGTTTTGTTTATTTAGTTGAACTTACTTTTAAGCATCAGGAATAAGAAGTAAGTACTACCTATAATTGCGACTAAAGTGCCGGCGGCGACTTGGCTAGGATAGATGGCTATCTGGCCCAGCCAATCAGCCCAAAGCATTAGTGTCGCACCAATTAAACTTCCGACCAGCAATTGCTCTTTTACCTTTCTGGCGCCCAGCATCATCGCCATGTGAGGAGCGACCAGACCAACAAAAGAAACGGGGCCGACTGTAGCCGTTGAAAATGCGCAAAGTAGGGCCACAATGGTCAGCATTATCGTATTGGCAACTGAAGGGTTAAGTCCTCTAGCATTAGAAAAGGCGCGGCCAATAGAAATGAGTGTTAACCAGCGTGAAATTGCGAATACACCGGCGAAAAGGATCATGACCGCGATGGTCAACATGACCGCCGTCTGGGAGGTAACACGATAAATCGAACCTGTTAACCACAGCAGGATCTTATAGCTTTCACCAGAGCCTTGAGCCAAAGCAAATTGAACTAACGCTTCTAGCAGAGCAGAAAGCGCAATACCCGACAATACGAAGTTCGAAGGGTTAAACTGGCTTCTTTTACCAATTAGAAGCAACAACAGCAAGACCGTCAAACTACCTAAAAAAGCCACGCCCCAGTTGAATGACGCAAGCAATGATCCGGAAATTACGCCAGTGATTATGATCGCAAATGTCGCACCAGAAGAAACACCGAGAATATCTGGGCTGGCTAACGGGTTATAGACAATACGCTGTAAAATGATTCCCGCAACCGAGAGCGCGATGCCGACAGCGAGCGCAGTAATCATGCGAGGCCAGCGCAGTTGCCATTGAAACTCTCCTGGTAGTGCAACTTGAATACCATTCGCTCCATGAGTAATCAGTGAGTAGACCAGCATTCCAGCAAAGCTCATGATGATTAAGCTCGCGACCGTGACTTTTGATAGCTGCGCTTTGCCCTGACTCATCGAAAGGTTGAGCTGATCCGTTGCGGTGAGCTTTTTACGAGTAAACCAAATTAAAGCAGGTGCTCCGATTGCGGCAGCTGCAACGCCACTCGGAATTGTTTCTTCCAGCCATAAGCTTAATGAGATGGCGAGTGAATCGGTAACAAGTAACAGCGTTGCGCCCAATAACAGGCTACTTATCAGTTCGTCACGAGGCGTTCTTGCGCCCATCGCACGAGCAATATTCGGGGTCAGTAAACCAATAAAGCTGATGATGCCGACAGCGGTAATGGACACTGATACGAGCCAGATTCCCATGACCATTAAAGCGCCAAATGCTGGGAGTACGGCTAGCCCTCGTGCGGCAGCACCTTCCTGGCCGAGTTTTAAGAGTGTTAATATTCGCGGTGCAATCAGAACAATAATGAGTGCGATTGCAGAACGTGGCAGCAACCACTCAAACCATTCCCAACTGTATTGAGAAAGATCCCCGGCACCCCACATGAAGATATTTTGCGCGAACTGAGCATTTAGGATGATAATCGCGGTCGCGACGGACCCAAGCAGTATGTTAATGACCATGCCTGATACCACGAGCGGTAAGCCGGTCATATTTCGAATACCCGCGATAGAAATGATCAATCCAAACGCGATAAGTGCGCCTGCCATTGCGGCTAAAGCGGAGTAATCTGCCACCCAATCTACAAACCAGATATTCACCACGACCAATGCTAGCCAGGCACCAGAGGAGGTGCCTAGTGTCAGAGGAGAGGTTAAGTGGTTCTGCGTTAGCTGTTGCATCAAACTGCCGGTTAGTCCAAGCATTGCTCCGACGAGTAGGGTGATACATAGCCTCGGCAGTTGAGACTGAAGAAAGAAAACGTCACGAAACTCACTGGCGAGATCTGCTTGAATCAGTAGCCCCCACTGCGCGCCTAATGACAAGCTTGTGTCTAATTGCAGGCTAAAAATACTGAGCAACAGAATCAGTGCTAAGTAACCGATGTAATGTTTTATTCTCATTGTTCTGGTGCCAACTCAATTAAACTATCAGTGATGGCTTCAGCCATGTATTGTAAAGACATTGCCCCACCATATGCCCAAACGGCTCTGACTGAATTAACTCTGTGCTTTTTCACAAAAGGCATGGCTTGCCAAAGAGGGGAGTCCTTTAACTTGTCTTCTTGTGGAAACGGCTGCACATATAAGATGTAGCTGTCTTCAAGATTCTGCAGACGATTAATGCGATCTTGTTTCACGCCCCAAGCTTTAGGTGACTCATGTATCGGGTTGTTTAAGCCCAGGTGTTTAACCACGTAATCTGTGGTTGAGTTTTCCGTAGACAGAAACACCGTATTCGGAGTGGAAAAGCGCATGACGAGTACTTCAAGCGGATCGGGATAATGCTGGTGGATGCGTAAACGCATTTGGTCAAACGATTGATCTAAAGCGGTTAGTTTTTTTTCGACAAGATCTTGCTTATCCAACAGTTTTCCCAACGTACGAAAATGACGGATTGCCGTTTCAGCGGCCGCTTCGTTTTCTGAAAAGTTTGGTAGATAAATCACAGGCGCTATTTGAGACAATAATGGAATGAGATCCTGCTGTGGTGACGCAGCCAAAATGACATCAGGGTTCAAGCTGGCGATTTTTTCTAAATTCGGTTCAGCGCGAGTGCCAATATCTTCAATGGTTTCTGGCGCATAGGGATTGACTACCCACTGACGATAGCCCGATAAGTTCGGTGCAGCTATCGGCTCAACGTCTAGCGCAAGAACCTGCTCGAGTATATCCCAGTTTAATGCGACCACCCGTTGCGGTGTTTGCGCAAAAGAGTGACTGCCATAATCGTCACTAATGGTAATGGCAGCATGAGCTTGAGAAAGCATTCCCCCGACAAGAATGGCAATGGCAGCAAGGCGCTGAAGTAAACGTCTGACTAAGCGCATACAACGGCTACCTTACGGCTGGCAAGGGTGTCCGCCGGAGTCGGATGATCGATCAGTGTGATTGGTGACTCATAGAGTTCCGACAAACGTGCTTCATCGAGAAGCATGTCTGCTTTACCTTCAAAAGCGATTTGCCCTTTTTTCAGAGCAACGATGTGAGTGGCGTAGCGAAGGGCCAGGTTCAAGTCATGCAAAATAACAATGATCCCGACATTCTCCGTCTTATTTAACTCTGACAGTAATGCCATCAACTGAAACTGATGGTGCACATCTAGCGCAGAAGTCGGTTCATCGAGAATCAAAATCGGTGATTGCTGAGCAAGCAACATGGATACCCAAGCGCGTTGACGCTCACCACCGGATAAATCATCTGCCAGAGCCTGAGCGAACGGCGTGACCCCTGTACGCTGCATCGCTTGAGAGATGATCTGTTTATCTTCCGCGTTCCAGCGACCGAGCGCCCCGCGCCATGGGAAACGCCCCAAACGAACCAATTCTTCTACCGTTAACCCTGCCGAAGCCGGAAGTTTTTGCGGTAAGTAGGCGATTTGTTTTGCCAGTTCTTTGGTTTTGAGAGATGAGAGGTTTTGACCGTTGAGCTCGACAGAGCCTTTATCTGGTGACATTTGCCCGGAAAGCAAGTTAACCAAGGTCGATTTCCCTGAGCCGTTATGCCCCAGCACCACGGTGAGTTCATTGGTTGGGATATTGAGTTGATCGATACCGAGGATTTGACGTCCACCTCGAACGATCTGAATATTAGATAGTTGAAACATGGATAGGTCTCAAGATGATACTCCCCTCATAAGAGGGGAGTTGGAAGAACAATTACCAGCGGTAGTTAGCGTTTAGCATCACAGAGCGAGACTGACCGAAGTAACAGTAGTAATCGCAGCCAGAGATAAACTCTTTGTCCAGAATGTTGTTCACATTAAGCTGTGCCTGCCATTGTGAAGAAATGTCATAAGTCACAGATGCGTCCCAAAGTGTCACAGATGGAACCGTTAGATCCGAGCTCGCCGGGTTGTCTTTAGATTCACCCACGTAACGAACACCTGTTCCAACGTTCAGGCCAGGAATTAGGCGGTATGCGCTGTAATCTACCCACGCAGACGCCTGATGTTTAGGAATAAGCCCTGCTTGTTGCGTGCCCTTGCCATAAGTCTCGTCAGTTTCTGCTTTAGTGTAGGTGTAGCTAGCCAGTAATTTAACGTCGTCAGTTAACTGAGCAGTACCTTCAACTTCGACACCAGTTGATGTCACTTCACCAGTCTGAGTTGCCACCCAAGTTGATGGGTTAGTTACCAGTGCATTTTTCTGCGTGATATCGAACCATGCGATGTTAACAAAGCCATCCATAAAGCTTGGTTCATATTTCACACCCACTTCAACTTGCTCACCCTCAAGTGGTTTGTAGAGCTTACCGGTTGCTGTGTCGATGGTGCTGATCACTTCAAACGATTGAGAGTAGTTGGCGTATGGAGAAAGACCGTTGTCCGCAAGGTACATTAGGCCTGCGCTCAGAGACAGTTCGCCATCATCGCGAGACTCATTCTGATCGACGCTTGCTCCTTTACCACTGTTTTCTGTTTTCACCCAATCGTAACGGGCGCCAACATTACCAATCCATTGTTCGTGGAATTTAAGTTGGTATTGCGAGTACACACTGGCCTGATACTTGTCGATCTCGCGCTTGATGTTGTCCGCGGAGTCCAGTGGTGTGTAGTTTCCGTAGCTTGGATTAAATGGGTTTACGGTACCAAATGAATAGTTGTCTTGTTCGTCACCCTTCGTGTTGTGATATTGCAGATCAACACCGACTAAAACTGTATGCTCGGCATTGTCCGTCATCCAGTTACCAACCGCATTGTTGTCGAAGGTGAAACTTTGGTTTTTGCCGTCACGGAATACAATTCCACGATAGTAAAGCGAGTCGTCGTTTAAATCCCAGCCTGGAGATGGCATGCTGTAAACGCTACGCAGAAAGAGCTCGTTAGAACCGTAGTTTGCGTTCTGTGAGAATGTCCAAGTGTCGTTTATATCGTGTTCAAGCAAGTAACCAAGTGAGATTTGAGTACGTTCATACTTGTCGTAATCTGGCTCACCTAAGTTAGTTGATGGATCGATCTTGCCGTATTCCGAGTCGACGAGCGTACCTGCAGCTGGGAAGAATGGGTTAGTTGGCACACCATCATCTTTTAGATAGGTCGCCATCAGGGTCAGCATGGTACGATCTGAAACATCGATTTCCAGGCTCGGAGCGATGTAGAAACGTTCATTTTCTGTATCGTCCAATTCACCATCCTGACTGGTCATCAAGCCAACCAAGCGGTAACGCATCGTACCTGAATCATTAGCTTCGTCAGCAATGTCAAAGCCTATTGACTGATGATTGTTGTTGCCGACTTCAACCTTTACTTCACCTTGTGGTGTGAACGTTGGCTTTTTCTGAACGGCGTTTACTACGCCACCTGGTGCCGATTCACCGAATAGTATGGCTGATGGGCCTTTTACGACTTCAACGCTTTCCAAACCGTATGGTTCAACGAGCCAGGTGTAGTAGCCGTCACGGAACAAACGGTTGCCATTCAAGTAAGTTGCGGCATCGAAGCCACGTACTTTAAACCAATCTGTGTCGTTATCAGCGCCATACGGCTGAGACGTGACACCAGATGTATAACGCAACGCTTCATCTAGCTTTTGTGGTGCGCGGACGCGCAATTCATCTTCAGAGATAATGGAAACGCTGCGTGGTGTTTCTTTGGCTGGCGTTTCGACTTTAAGTGCTTGTGCGGTGACTGTGATGGTTTCCATCTCAGTTGAATCATCTTGTGCGTGAGCCATAAACGAAACCACTGCAGCGGGCGCGATAGCACAAACCAACGCTTTACGAACAGCGATGGTGAGAGAGTTATGATTTGTCATTAATACATTCCCGACAATTATTTTAAACAAAAAGCTTAATTGTAATTATTATCATTTAAACTATTGTTTACGTATTTTACTGACTTTTGCATCAAAAGATAGTAAAACGTCTGCAAATTTGATCGATCTAACCAAAGTAGTTGTTATGTTTAATTGGTTTGAAAAACTAACCCAACCGTTTCCCCTGCATGAAACCGAAAAGCCACCCAAGACCTTGTTTGGCTTTTGTCGTTTCTATACGCGTGGATTTGAAGTGCCGCTTATTATCATGGCGGTGTTCAGTGCGCTGATTGCGATCACTGAAGTCACCCTGTTGCGCTACATGGGTGAGCTAGTCGATATATTGTCTAACCAGGATCGTGCTACTTTCTGGCAAGATCAGGGCGATCAGATGTTGATGATGCTTTTTCTGGTTGTCGTCGTCATGCCGGCATTAGGCTTTGTACATTCGATGGTGATGCACCAAACACTGCTGGGTAACTACCCAATGTCGATTCGCTGGCTGATTCACCGTTATTTACTTAAGCAAGCAGTTGGATTCTTCCAGCGAGATTTTGCAGGCCGTGTTGCAACAAAAGTGATGCAAAGTGCGTTGGCAGTTCGAGAAACGGTGATGAAGCTGCTGGATGTACTGGTCTACATCAGCGTTTATTTTGTGTCGATGATATGGATGATGGGTGAGGCAGACGGTTTGCTCATGCTACCTATCGTTATCTGGCTTGCATTGTATGTACTGATCCAGCTCTACTTCATTCCGAAAATGAAGCGCGTGGCGACTGAGCAGGCGGATGCACGCTCTGTGATGACAGGACGTATTGTCGATTCTTACACCAACATCTCTACGGTCAAGTTGTTTGCCCATTCTCAGCGCGAACTTGAGTATGCAGAAAGCAGCATGAAGCAGTTCTTGGTTACGGTATACCGTCAGATGCGAATGGTGACTTGCTTGCTGTTTAGTGTCGATGCGATCAACTACTTACTGCTGTTGTCTATTGGCGTGATTTCCGTTTATTTGTGGCTGGATGCGGCAGTAACGATTGGTGCGATTGCTATCGGTATCAGCATTGCGCTGCGTGTACAGGGCATGTCGAAATGGATCATGTGGGAAGTCAGTACACTGTTTGAAAATATTGGTACCGTTGTAGATGGTATCAGCACTATTTCGAACGACGTTGAAGTGAAAGACGTACCGAATGCAAAGCCGTTGCAAATTCGACAAGGTGAAATCTGCTTCGATCACGTTGGTTTCAACTACAGCGAAGAAAAAGCCGTATTTGACAATCTGAACATGACGATTAAACCGGGCGAAAAAGTCGGCATTGTTGGGCGTTCTGGTGCGGGTAAGTCAAC
The DNA here is from genome assembly GCF_000241385.1 of Vibrio sp. EJY3. Taxonomy (NCBI): domain Bacteria; kingdom Pseudomonadati; phylum Pseudomonadota; class Gammaproteobacteria; order Vibrionales; family Vibrionaceae; genus Vibrio; species Vibrio sp. EJY3. Next base: position 1,682,273 of record NC_016614.1, on the reverse strand, counting down.
ACTGGTTAACTTACTATTGCGTTTTTACGATGTGAATTCCGGTAAAATCTGCATTGATGGACAGGACATCTCACAGGTAGAGCAAGAGTCTTTGCGTCAACACATTGGAATGATCACTCAGGATACCTCTTTGCTGCACCGCTCAATCAAAGAAAACATTCTATATGGTGATCCAGCAGCCTCTATGGAATCCGTTATAGCTGCGGCTGAGAAGGCACATGCGCACGAATTTATTCAGACTCTGAAAGATGAGCAAGGTAATGTTGGCTACGATGTTGAAGTTGGTGAGCGTGGTGTAAAACTGTCTGGCGGCCAGCGTCAACGTGTCGCTATTGCGCGTGTACTTCTTAAAAATGCGCCGATTCTCATTATGGATGAAGCAACGTCTGCGCTGGATTCTGAAGTGGAGTCTGCGATTCAAGAAAACCTTGAAGTATTGATGGAAGGGAAGACGGTGATTGCTATTGCTCACCGCTTATCGACGATCGCTGCGATGGACCGTTTAATCGTGATGGATGATGGTCAGGTTATCGAACAAGGCTCGCATCAGGAACTATTAAAACTTAACGGGGTTTATGCTCAGTTGTGGAAACACCAGACCGGTGGCTTTCTGACAGAGTAATATTGGTTGATCTGGAATCACATCAATCTCGGGTTAAAAGGGGAAGCGCAGGCTTCCCTTTTTTATTCCAACAAACATGCAGTCGCACACTATATATCCCGCTGAGGTGGAGCAATTTATGATTCATCTCTATTTTTTATTATTTATAAATTGTCGTTTGACGATGGTTGTCCACAATGGCGGTTATCCACGTGCAACAGAAGATTGCCGGGAATAACAATAATTACAATGCTGCCATACTGGAAGAAACATGAAAATCAAACCCCTCCCACCTTTAAACAGCCTAGTGGCGTTTGAAGCGTCGGCTCGACATTTGAGCTTTACGCTCGCAGCTGAAGAGCTCAATGTGACTCAAGGCGCAATCAGCCGACAAATTAGACAATTAGAAGAGTATTTAGGTAAAGCGATGTTCACCCGTGCCAATCGCAGCATCAACCTAACGCCGACAGGTCTGCAATATTATCAATCGATCAGTCAGTCTTTACTCGATATCGCGCAAATCACCGGAGAAGTGAAAAAGTGGCAAGGGGAGCAGAAAATTACCGTCGCTACGACTAATGCAATGGCTGCTCTGTGGCTATTGCCAAAAGTGGCGGAGTTTCAAAATGAGCATGATGATATCGATATACGAATTCTGGCGTCTGATAACGTACTGGATTTAAGACGCCTAGATTGCGATATCGCACTGTTTTACTGCAAAACACCACCCGCCGAAATGGAAGTGACGACACTTTTCTCGGAAGAAGTTTTTCCGGTTTGCAGCCCACTGTATTTAGAAAAGATTGGTCAACCGACTGAGGCTGAAGAGGTTTTTAATAAAACGCTTCTTTATCTCGAAGAGTCGCAAAGGGATTGGGTCAATTGGGAAGAGTGGTTTGCAGGCGTAAATTTACCGAATATTGTGCCTCGTAATCGAATGAACATTAATAACTACCCTATGTTGTTGCAAGCAGCCATTAATGGTCAGGGTATTGCCTTAGCTTGGGGCTCATTAGTTGATGACTATTTGCAAAGCGGTGCGTTGGTAAGGCCTGTCGAGCATGTTCTGGCAACACCATCGAATTTCTGTATGTTGGAGCCTAAAGACAGAGGCTTAATCCCAGCGAGTGTGAAACGCTTTCGCGGTTGGTTGTTGCAGCAATTACCGGATGAAGTCGGTGATCGCGGATTAGCCGAAACAGTCGAATCGTCCAATTCTTAGAGACAAAAAGTAGTAGATATAAAAAGTGGGAGCGTAACTCCCACTTTTTATTTTCAGCTCTAAACCACCTACTTGAGTAGGTGGTTATCATTAAACCGACTTTGCTACGTTAACGCTGGTTTCTGATCAAGCGTTGGATTTTTAGCAGCCGTTGAATCAGCGGTTATGGTTTGCTGAATCGCTGTCTTACTTTCTACAAGTGGCTCTACTGGGCCATCAAGCTTGGTCTCTTCCGGGTGGACGTGTTCTGGCAACATCGCCCATGGTTTCGGTTCACGTCGAATACTATGAAATAGCGTCAAACTCATTACCGCAATAAATATTGCAATTGGAAAGCCTGCAATGATTGACGCAGTTTGCATTGCTTTCAGTCCGCCTGCGTACAGCAGTACACCAGCTATCGCGGCGATCATTATTCCCCAAAGTACACGAATGGATTTGGGAGGTTCACTGTCACCTGCCGCATCTAAGGTACAAAGAACCAAAGTTCCTGAGTCAGCGGAGGTAATGAAATAGGTACCCAGCAGCAAACACGCTAATACACTCAGTATTTTGCCAAACAGACCGGTATCTAGGTTATCGAACAACGTAAATAATGCGCGAGTGGTATCCGCTTTCGTTGCTTCGAGAATGACTCCGCCCGTAAATGCGTCTGGTGGCGTTTGGCCAGTTTCTTGAGCTGCAACCACTTGAGTTTCATACACTACGCGAGCATCTTGCTCAACTTTCAGTGCGGCACCACCGAAAACTGAGATCCATAAGAAAGTGATTAGTGTTGGTACGATTAAAGCGCCACCTATCAGTTCACGGATCGTTCTCCCTTTAGAAATTCGCGCGATGAACATGCCAACAAATGGCGCCCAAGTCATCCACCATGGCCAGTAGTATGCTGTCCACCAGTTTTGCCAACCTGAGTCATTTTGGGCGTCACTCCATAAGCTCATGCCAACAATATTTTGCACGTAAAGACCGGTGCTCTCTAAAAGTGTGTTCAGAATGTAGCGTGTTGGACCAATGTAAAGCACAACAAGTACCAGCAGCAAAGAGAGCAACATATTCCATTCAGAAAGGCGACGAATTCCTTTACCGACGCCAGACAGAACCGAGGCTACCGCACAGGTACATAAAGAAACGATAATGATCAGCTGTGTGCCTAACCCGATATCTAAACCAAATGTTTGATTTAGCCCTGAGTTGATTTGAATCACGCCCATACCAAGTGTCTGGGAGATACCAAAGGCCGTGACTGCGACAGTAAGAATATCGACAGTATGGCCGATTGGACCATAAATACGGTTGCCAATAAGGGGATACAGAATAGATCGTAAGGTAAACGGCAGATCTTTACGGTAAGAAAAGTAGGCCAGAGCAAGCGCAACAATAATAAAAACTGACCAAGGGTGTAGTCCCCAATGGAAGAAAGTCAGTTTCATCGATGTCGTGGCAGCCTCATTGGTTAAACCCTGCGTGAAAGGGTTGTCCGCGTAGTGCCACATTGGCTCAGCGACTGACCAGAAGATCAAACCAATCCCCATACCGCCAGAAAACAGCATAGATACCCATGACAGGTAACTGAACTCGGGCTTTTCGTCGTCCTTACCTAATCGAATATGCCCATAGCGGCTAATCATCAAATAGAGCAGAAAACCGACGACTAAAGAAACGAGTCCGATATAAAACCATTTCATATTCTGCAACAGAATACCGGAAATAGATTCGAAATATTGACCCGCTTGGTTAGCTAGAATGGCGCAGAAAAGTACAAAACCGATGACGATGATCTTAGATGCGATCGTCACAGTCGGATTGAGTCCTTTTAGTATCCCTGTTGTTGCTCTCATAGGCGTCCCTCACAGTGTTTTTTGTATGCAGCGTTATCGTTTGTTGTTTTATTGTTAATTTTTCTGGGAGATTAGAGAGAGCTATGCGTTGTTTCAACTGATTAATACTCATCAATTAATGATTTTTAGTCATGCCATTAATATTTGTGCAATTTTTAAAGATGCATTCTTGTCCCAGATCAATGCATGAATGATAAAAACTCATCCATACCCTCCAAAAAAGTCGTTTGTTTGTTGCTGGTTTGTTAATCAGAATCAGCTCCATTGACACAACACGATGTTGTCCGCAATGGATGCAACTCGACTTTCGGAGATAAGAATATGAGCAATGTCAACCAAACCCTAATTCCTGTTGAACTCGTCGATAAGGTTCTTAACCCAATCAGTGAAGCGACTGGGATGCCAAACGATGCCTACATAAATGAAGACTACTTTACGTTTGAACGTGATCAGGTATTTGGTAACACATGGGTGTGTATTGGTTTTGCCTCTGACCTTCTTAAAGACGGTTACGTGATGCCGATAGACTTTATGAACCTACCGCTGCTAATGATGAGAAATCGTCAGGGTGAAGTTCAGGTCTTTCATAATGTGTGTAGTCACCGTGGCATGAAGCTGGTACATGAGGCAGGTGAAGTGCAGGGCATGATTCGTTGTCCTTACCACTCATGGACTTACGATCTAGACGGTAACCTGAAAGGTACGCCGCATATTGGTGGTATCGCACAGCACAAAGATGACCGCTTCAAGTGCGAAAAGCACGGGTTGAAGCCACTGCGTTCAGCAATTTGGATGGACATGGTGTTCGTAAACCTTTCAGGTGATGCGCCAAGTTTTGAAGAACATATCGCACCGCTAGAGGAGCGTTGGAAACCATTTTTAGGCGAAGACGGTATGGGCCTTTTGCGCCGTGTGAACATGGGCGGCAATCTAGAGATCGAAGTAAACAGTAACTGGAAGCTGGCAGTAGAAAACTACTGTGAAGCTTACCATTTGCCTTGGGTTCACCCGAGCTTGAACAGCTACTCGCGCCTGGAAGATCACTACAACATCATGTTTGAAGAGCGATTTGCAGGCCAAGGCAGTCTTGCTTACAACCTGTCGGATACTGCTGGTACGCATTTGCCTAAGTTCCCTAGCTGGCCAGAAGACAAACTTCGCCATGCAGAATACGTTGCACTATTCCCGAACGTGTTGTTAGGCATTCAGGCTGATCACGCGTTTGCGATGATGATTGAACCAATTAGCGCTGGTAAGAGCATTGAGCATCTGCGTGTTTTCTATGTCGGTGATGAAGCAACCAAAGACGAATTTGCAGCTTGCCGTACTGCCACGGTTGAATCTTGGCGTGTGGTATTCGGCGAGGACATCGGTGCTGTTGAAGGTATGCAGCAAGGTCGTCATTCACCAGGGTTTGGTGGCGGTGTGTTTTCTCCAGAAATGGATGTCCCAACTCACTTCTTCCAAACATGGTTAGCAAAACAAGTTAAGTCGGCAATGGAGCAGTAGTATGACTCATTACCTAAATTACATTGATGGTGAGTGGTGTGACTCAGAGCAAACCCTCACGGTTATCAACCCAGGTACAGCGGAACCGTACGCGACGATAGCTGAAGCTAATATTGCTGACGCTGATCGTGCGATGGCAGCAGCTCGTCGAGTTGTGAATCAAGGGCTCCTTTCGGATGTTCGTCCAGCAGTAAGAACTGAGTGGATGCTAAAAGCGGCGGCGGCTATTCGTGAAATGGTCGATGAAGGCGGGTTAGTGGCATGTCGTGAAAATGGCAAATCACTACAAGATGCGAAAGATGAATTCATCGAATCGGCACGTTACTTCGAATACTACGCAGGCATGGCGGACAAACTAGAAGGCACTTCAATCCCACTGGGGAAAGATTATGTCGACTTCACTCAATATGTGCCGTTTGGCGTAAGTGTACAGATAGTTCCTTGGAATTTTCCGGTATCCATTTGTGCGCGTTCGCTCGCGCCCGCTTTAGCTGCCGGTAACGCAGTAGTGATTAAATCGCCAGAGATTTCACCACTGGCAATGACCTTACTGATAAAAGCCATCGAAAAAGCCGGTTTTCCGAAAGGCACCATCAACTTGCTTTGTGGTAAAGGCTCTGTGATTGGTAGTCACTTAGTGCAGCACCAGGAGGTCGACCAAATCGTCTTTACTGGTTCGGTTCCAACTGGCCAGCGAATTCTAAAAGATTCGGCGCACAGAGCAACGCCATCGGTAATGGAACTGGGTGGTAAATCTGCGGCTATCGCGCTGAAAGATGTCAATCTGGACTTACTACTGAAAAGCGTTCAGGTCGGTATCTACTTTAATGCCGGTCAGGTTTGTTCGGCTATGTCTCGATTGCTGGTTCACAAAGACCGCTATGAAGAAGTGAAAGCCGCAGTGGTATCAATGGCTGAAGGACTTTCAATTGGTCAAGGCGAAAGCCAGCCTGATATCACACCGTTGGTTTCTGCTGATCAGCAAGTACGAGTGCTGGAAATGATCGAGCAAGCACGAGCAGATGGCGCGAACATCCTTACAGGTGGTTATGCACCAGATTTGTCTGGCTACTTTGTCGCGCCGACAGTCATTGAAGCCACACCAGACATGCGTATTGCGCAGGAAGAAGTGTTTGGTCCTGTACTGGTGGTCATGCCATTTGAAACCGAGCAAGAAGCTGTGGCAATGGCCAATGGTACAGAGTTTGGCTTAGTTGCTGGCGTATTTGGTGAGAGCATGAATCAAACCTTGCGCGTTGCTCAACAGCTACGTGGCGGACAAGTGTTCATTAACGAGTGGTTTGCTGGTGGCATAGAAACCCCATTTGGCGGTGTTGGGCTGTCCGGTTTTGGACGAGAAAAAGGGCAAGAAGCGATTTATAGCTATGTCCATACGCGCAACATCGCTATTCGTTTGCAGCAATAGAGCGACGCTTAGCCGACGTGTAACTGATTTCTTCGCCTCACACCTTCTTGGATTTCAGACCACAAGATGGTGTGAGTGCGATGAAACTTTCACTTTTCTATGAGTAAGTAGTGAACAGGCAAGGGAAATTGGAACAAGGTAGTTGGAGAAAAAGTGATGAAAAAGTGGCTCTGTATTATTTGTGGCTTAATTTACGATGAAGCCCAAGGTTGGCCTGCTGATGGGATTGCACCAGGAACGGCATGGGAAGATGTGCCGGATGATTGGTTATGCCCAGATTGCTTGGTTGGAAAGGCTGATTTCGAAATGATTGAAATCACGGGTGATGTGATTGACGAAGAGGCTGTTGCGCCTGTTTTATCGGGTACGGGTTCAACGCCATTGGATCAACCACTTCCTCCTGCAGTGAGCCAGCCAGTCTTTTCGACGGATCCTATTGTCATTATTGGCAGTGGACATAGTGGTTATCAGTTGGCTTCGGCGCTTCGAGCCCAGTCTGCCAATGTTCCAATTACCGTCTTTACCTGTGATGACGGTGCTCTGTACAGTAAACCAGCGCTTTCGAATGCTCTGGCAATGGGCAAAAACGGTGATGCATTGCAAACGGAAAGTGCATTGGAGTGGGAGCATCGTTTAAATATTCGAGTTTACCCACATACCCGTGTCGAGCATATTGATCGCGCTAACTCAACATTACACACATCGATTGGTCAGTACCGTTATAGCCGCCTGGTGCTAGCGACGGGAGCATCACCTATTGAAATTCCTATTGAAGGTGACCGTTCGTACATGGTTAGCGTCAATGATCTGGTCGATTACCGTCGTTTTAGATCTCAACTTCAAGGCAAAAAGCGCATCGCTATTCTGGGTGATGGCTTAATTGGCTGTGAGTTTGCTAACGACCTGATTGAAAGTGGTGTTGAAGTCAGTGTCATTGGTTTAGGGCAGTGGCCAATGGAGCGCATGATCCCACAGCAGTTGGGCGAATCACTACAAAATGCCCTAAGTGAACGTGGCGTACAGTGGTTACTGCAAGACAGCATTGCGAAAATTGAGCCAATGGCTGACACCAGCGCGGAACTCCACCTGACGAGCGGGAAAAAGATCACCGCGGACTTGGTCCTTAGTGCTGTGGGGCTTAAACCTAATGTTTCTCTGGCTGAGCAAGCAGGGCTGGAAATTGGCCGCGGCATTAAAGTAAACCAATTTGCCCAGACAAGTGATGAAAACATTTACTCGTTAGGGGACTGTGTTGAAACCGAACAAGGCTGGCAGCCATATATTGCGCCTATCAACCAAATGATTCCGTCTCTGGCGAAGAGCCTATTGGGTGAAATGACGCCTATTACGTTAACGCCAACACCAGTGATTGTGAAAACACCGATTCTTCCGTTGACCATCTTCCCTGTCTCACCTAATGCACAAGGACAGTGGCACATAGAAAAGCAGGGTGAGGAATTAACAGCAGCGTGTTACTCGGTGGAAGGTTCAATGATTGGATTTGCGCTACTAGGCCGAAAAGTCCAGTCTCTGCGCTCGCCTTGGCTCGAACAATTATCACTAAAACAATCTGCGGCGTAACGGAGGCCGATAATGATTCATTTACCAAACGATGATGCAACATGTGGCTGGTATCACGCGCTACCAAAAACGCCAGCAAAACCTTCGTTGCAAGGGAATATAAATGCAGATTACGTGGTATTGGGCGCTGGGTTTGCGGGTCTTGCGATGGCGAGACGTTTAGCTGAGCATGAACCTGATGCACGAATTCTCTTGATTGATGCGCAGCGCATAGGTCAGGGAGCCTCCGGGAGAAATTCTGGATTTGTGATCGACTTACCGCATAAGTTTTCTTTAGAGCATCCGGACCCAGCTCACAAGCAGAAGTTACTGGCGTTAAACCGTTCTGCGATCGGTCAATTAGATTGTTTGATCAGCAAATACAATATCGATTGCCAGTGGTCAGCAAAAGGTAAATATCAGGGCGCGGTTGGAGAAAGGGGCGAGGCTTATCTCGATCACTTTGAGCACTTGATGAAAGACTTGGGCGAACCATATTTCCACGTAGATCGAGCAGAACTTGCAAAAGTGCTCGGTACAAATTATTACAGCCGAGCCATTTACACTCCAGGTGGCTATTTAATGCAGCCAGCAGCACTAGTTCACGGCTTGGGTGAGAGCTTGCCTGATAACGTAGAAGTGCTAGAAAACTCTCCTATTCGCCGCTTGAGTAAAGAGAATGACAATTGGGTGTTGCATGGCGATAAAGGCTCAGTTCGCACACCAGAATTGTTACTAGGAACCAGCATTTTTACTCGAGAGTTTGGCTACCTGAAAAATCGACTGCTTCCGGTGATGACGTTCGCGAGTTGGACTCGTCCTCTGACGGACGCCGAAATGCAGCGTTATGGTGGTGAACTGAACTGGGGGCTGACTCCGGCTGACCATGCGGGGACGACGCTTCGTATGACAGCGGATCGCCGAATACTGATTCGTAATACTTACAAACACGTACCTAAGTATGGCTCAAGTGTGAGTGACAAAATGAGGCAGAGTATTCAAGAAGATCATCGTCAAGTGTTCTTGGCCCGTTACCCAGAACTTGCCGATGTACCTTTTACTCACACGTGGGGCGGTGTTTATGCCATCTCCCGAAATTTCACCAATTTCTTTGGTCAACTCGACAAAGGGGTGTATGCCAGTGCTTGTGACAATGGCGTTGGGGCCGCATGGGGAACAGTTTCCGGCACTTTACTTGCGGATTATGCAGTAGGGGCGACCTCCAAACTTCTTGATGACATTCAACAAGTAACCGGTATGCCTAGCCTGAATCCGCCAGAGCCGTTTTTGGGTATGGGAGTGAGGAGTCGTATTCAATTAGCTAAGTGGCAAAGCCGGAGTGAATTATGAAGCAAGTAAAACTCGTAGATAGCAAAACACTCGACTTCAACGTGCGCGGTGATACTCCTGGCATGGCTTATGTAGCAAGAGCGCTCAGCCCTGAGATTTCACCAAATATTGGTGTTGGATTTGCAAAGTGGGAAGGCGCAGAAGTTGCGTGGACAGTACTTTATGATGAAGTGGTTTTCGTCATAGAAGGGTGTTTTGAACTGACCGCAAATGGAGAAACCCATTTTGTTCGCCCCGGACAAATGCTTTGGATTCCTGAAGGTACCGAGTTAGTTTATGGCGGACACGCGTTATTTGGTTATGTTGTACACCCGGGAAACTGGAAGGAACTGCACGGTATCGAATAACACGAGCAGAGGTTTTTAGGCATGACTTTTCATGTTCTTAGACTGCTAAACTGAGAACTAACATTGAGTTTTGATTAAAACGGGAAGCCTGAGCTTCCCTTAAATCTTTACATCACGCTAGGGCACAAGATTTTATTTGAATTCAAACTTGCCTTGCATGACTGCCCAGTGGCCAGGGAATGAACAGAAGAAAGAGTAGTCACCGCCCGCGGTCATTTTTTCTGTGCTGAAGGTGATACTTGTACTTTCGCCGCCACCAACGACCTCGGTGTGAGCATAGACACGCTCGTCATCAGGCTTCACGTAGTTATTATCCGCACCTGCGTTCATACCATCGGTGCCGACGGCTTGAATGTTCGCTGTATCTGCAATAACAACGTTGTGACCCATTGACTGTGCTGGCATTTTACCAGTGTGGTTCAGAGTCAACGTTACTTCGCTACACGTTGCCGGAACACTCAGAGTTTTGCTAGAAAACTGCATCATATCGTTAGCATCCAGAGATACTTCACACTCGGCACTGGCTTGTGCGCCAAAGCTTACTCCAACAAGTGCAAAGGTTGCTGCTAATAAACGTAAAGACATATAACACTCTCCATTTTATATTTTTGGCTGACTGGTTTCATATGAACCAATAGTTCTCATTATCAACGAGTTAATAGCGTAAAACTGTGCTGTGAGCGGTACGTTGACACTTTGTTGCAAACTTATACTCATTCATCTCTATGATTGATCACATGACGCATTGCGAGTGGAAACTGCACAAAATAAGAGACAGATAAAAAATAGCAGGCGATTTGGTATTAAGCGAAAAATGAAAAAAGCTCAACCATTAGGCTGAGCTTATTGTGAAGAGCAGGTGTGTTATCGAGTTTGTTTCAATTCTTTCAGCACATCGTGTAGCGAAGGGACGATAGAATGACCGAATTGGCGTACTTCGTCACATGGCTCTACCAAATCTGGGATCTGATAAGTCGACATATTAGCGGCGACAGCGGCACGCACACCATTGTTTGAATCTTCAAACGCCAGGCACTTAGTCGGTTCAACATTCAGTCTGTTGGCAGCAAGTAAGTAGATTTCCGGGTCAGGTTTACCATTGCTTACTTCACAGCCTGTCGTCAGGTTGTCGATATATTTGCTCAATCCTGCCAGTTCAAGTTTGATCTTAGCGACATCCTTAGCTGTCGATGTCGCAACGGCGATAGGTAAACTCTGCTCTTTCAGCCATTCTAGCAGTTCTACGACGCCCTCCTTTACAGGAATCGCCTGGTGCTTGACTACAGCGTTGTAACGGGTTCGCCATTCTTGATGCAGGCGGTCCAGATCATTTCCATAAGCTTTGCGGAAAATGGCTTCAATACCTGCGGCATTACGCCCAATGATTGACAGGTATACTTCCTTGTAAAAAGGAAGTTGTTGTACTTCGCAGGCTTCTTGGAACACGCGCATACAGACACGCTCAGTATCAAGAAGCAAACCGTCCATATCAAAAATAGCAGCGTGATAATTCATTACTTTGCCGGTTTGTTGAGTGATGGGGTATTCTGACATAAGTCACACTTTATTTCTCGCGAATTTAAACTGGTCGCGTGTTTACAGCATTGATTCTGTCCTTCAATCATGCAGTTTCCTTTGTGAAAATCAGAGATAAATTACGAGTAAAAAGCAGAATTCTTTAGTAGCATGTTACAAAAGATTTAAATTCAGTTGATTAGGGAAGCAGGCAATGGAAAAACAACGTGTAGCATTTATTGGTTTGGGTGTAATGGGCTACCCAATGGCAGGCTATTTAAGTAAAGCTGGCTACGAAACCAAAGTATACAACCGCACAAAAGCAAAAGCTGACCAGTGGGCAGAAGAATACAACGGTGTTGCCTGTGAAACACCTGCACAAGCGGCAGAAGGATGTGACATCGTATTTACTTGCGTAGGCAATGATGATGACGTTCGTAGTGTTGTTTATGGCGAAGAAGGGCTTCTGGTTGGTCTTAAGCCGGGCGCGGTATTAGTCGATCACACCACGACTTCCGCAGATTTGGCTGTTGAACTGGCGGACGCTTGCACTAAGGTTGGTAATCATTTTATCGATGCCCCAGTTTCTGGTGGTCAGGCGGGTGCTGAAAATGGTGTCCTAACCATTATGTGTGGTGGTGACTCGAATGTCTTTGAACAGGTTGCGCCTGCGATGGACGTCTACGCAAAACAAATTACGTTGCTGGGTGAGAATGGCCAGGGGCAACGATGCAAAATGGTCAATCAAATTTGTATTGCCGGCGTACTGCAAGGCTTGAGTGAAGCACTGCTACTGGCTCAAAAATCTGGTTTAGATATTGAACAAGTTGTCGAAACACTGAAACATGGTGCTGCTGGGTCATGGCAAATGGAAAACCGTGCCAAGACCATGGCGCAAGATAAATTCGACTTTGGCTTTGCGATTGACTGGATGCGCAAAGATCTTGGGTTCTGCCTTAAAGAAGCTGAGCGTGTTGGTTTGCAGCTTCCGTTAACCCAAATGGTTGATCAACAATACGCTGACCTACAGCTTGACGGTCTTGGGCGTATGGATACCTCGGTACTTATCAAAGCCGTGGCTAAGAATCAGTAATAGATAAACAACTCTTGAGTATCGAAGAGCTTAAAGAAGTCGAAGCTAATCATACTTATCTCCTTACGAATTAGAGGTGCGTAATGCGCCTCTTTTTATTGGTATTAACTCAGGGCTTGTAGGGAAGATTATTATGGATAGATTCTGGTGGAAAGCGGATTGTACTTATTGAATCGATAGTCGGTGACTATGTTCCAGAACTTGATGAAATCAGAAAAGTACTACGTTGAACTGCTTGAATTTAAGAACGAAATGGATGTTGAAGCGTAAAGATTGCCAGTTGCTAAAAACGAGTGCTTGATTCAGAGAGCTGTTGCTTTTGTGAGGCAGTGCGTTTCTGTGAACCAAGCATCTCGGTGATGATTGATTATGAGCCTGTTAGGTGTGTCGCTTACACCAAAAGGCCAAAGTTAAGCGTATTTGACTTCGAGCTGTTCTGCTTTCGAGAACCCCTCGTGAGTGGCAAGTTGGTTTCCATAACTTTCAATATTAGGGAAATGTTTGCTCATGCCAAACTTATGTACCAATTCCACGATGAAAGACATCATGATGTCTGCTCCGGTTAAGCGCTCCTCTACCAGATAGGTTTTCTCTTCCAAAGCTTGCTCGAAGTAATTCAAAACACTCATGGTTTCTTTATCTGCGTAGCCTGATAAGAACTCTGTTTGAGAGGGTTCTTTGCTTACAAAGACTTTCAGCAATATTGGTAAAATCGCCGAGCTTTCAGCAAAGTGCATCCACTGCAAGTACTGCGTATGAGCTTTCGTTCCGCGTTCTGGAGCAAGTTGACCGTCGCCGTATTTTTCGATCAGATACTCTGTAATTGCGCCTGATTCAATGATGATTTCACCGTCATCTTCCAGAACTGGTGACTTGCCTAGTGGATGTACACTTTTAAGCTCTGGAGGAGCCAAAAAAGTCACTTTGTCACGTGTATACGGTACGACTTCATAGTCCACGTTGAGCTCTTCGAGTAACCAGATAATGCGTTTCGAGCGAGACTGATTGAGATGGTGAAGTTTAATCATTCTTTATCCTATATTTACAGAGGGTTGTTTACCTGAACAACAACTTTGCCGAAGTTTTTTCCTTCGAGCAGACCGATGAACGCATCAGGTGCATTTTCCAGGCCTTGTACGAGTTGTTCACGGTATTGGATCTTTCCTTCTGCCAACCACTGGTTCATGTCTTGCGCAAATTCATCGTAACGGTGTCCGTAGTCATCAAAAATGATGAATCCTTGAACTTTGATTCTCTTTGTCAGAATGTTAACCATCAGTAGTGGCAGGGGGTCTGTGCCTTGTGGAAGCTCGGTCGCATTGTATTGAGAAATCAAACCACATACAGGAATACGGGCGTTTGTATTAAGCAGCGGAAGTACCGCATCGAATACCTTGCCGCCTACGTTTTCGAAGTAGACATCGATGCCATTGTCACATGCATTTTTCAATTGTTGCGCGAAATCGTCGGCTTTATGATCAATACACTCATCGAAGCCCAACTCTTCTTTTGCATAGCGACATTTCTCTTCACCACCGGCAATACCGACTACGCGACAGCCTTTAAGTTTTGCAATTTGACCGACCGTTGAGCCAACGGGGCCGGTTGCCGAAGCAACGACGATAGTTTCCCCTGGTTTTGGCTGGCCGATATCAAGCAATCCCATGTATGCCGTAAAGCCAGGCATACCTGCTACGCCTAGTGCATACGAAGGGTTTTGTGGATTTTTACCCAGCTTGATGACCATTTCACCGGTTGAAATCGCGTAGTCTTGCCAACCCACAGTGTAAGCGAGTACCCATTCACCCGCCTCGTAATCTGGGTGGTTTGATACTTCAACCTGACACACGGTTCCTGCAACCATTACGTCATCAATTGCAACTGGTTCTGCGTAAGATTTTGCATCACTCATGCGACCACGCATATAAGGGTCTAGTGATAGGTAGACGGTTCTTAACAACATTTCACCATCTTTTGGTACTGGCTTTGCCACTTCTTCCAGTCTAAAGTTTTCAGTTGTTGGTGCGCCGTGTGGACGTGATGCAAGTACGATTCTGCGGTTAAGTGCGTCTGTCATGTTATTTTCACCTTAAATTAGACCGGTCGTCTAGTTTTTGTTGCAAAATATCCCGCTCTGAGAGCGGGACAGTATTTTGTGTCTGCAGAAGGCTAGCCTTAAACAGACACTTATAGGGTTGTTCTCTTACTGCGTTGAAGCCACTTACGATAAAGTGCGTGTATTCTGCAATAGATCTTGAGTATAGGTCAGACTCTGCGTCAGTGCCGTCTGATCTTGATACAGCTTGTTGAGTAAGCTTGCACCATTCCAAAGGTAGTAGAGTTGCCTTGCTAACAATGCACTGTCACCATTTGCAATTGATCCGTCTTGAATGCCAACATCAATACAGTTCGCGATGGCTTGAATTGATTTGTCGGCTCCGCGACGTAGTGCAAGTCGCATTGGTTCGGAAAGGTCAGAAACTTCCGCGCTAAGTTTGACTAACAGACATTTGTTCGCATTACATACATCTTGTTCAACTTTTGCCAATTCCTCAAAGTAGCTCATCAGACGTTGGTATCCGTTGCGATCAGTATTGGTAAAGAGCTCATCTAACTTGTGGAAATAGCGATCGAAGTAAGCCTCAATCAAAGCCTCACCAAACTGCTCTTTGGATTTAAAGTAATGATAAAACGAGCCCTTTGGCACTGCTGCCGTTTTTAGAAGCTCGGAAAGTCCAACGCTCGTAAAGCCTCGGGTTACGATTAACTCGTATCCGACCTCGAGAATATGTTGGCGTGTGTCGTTAGTCTTAGCGTTCATGGGACGTACTATAATTAAAATTAGACCAGTCGTCTAGTTTGTTTTGATCAACTCGTATTCAATAACGAAAAGTGTGTCAGTATCAGGGTAAATCTCCCTAATCAGCTGCTTTAACTTTGGTAACTCCATGGCTTCTTGTTCTGCGTGGAACTCGTTGATTTCATTAAAGTTAAGTGGATTTACCGATAGGATCTTGATGTCACAGACCTTGCGGTTAGTCTCTAAAGTAAAGACTTCCACTTCGGTATTTGGGATGTAGTGACTTTCTGACTTATCTCGTATCGTGATGGTTTTTTTGCCCGATGTGATCAAAGGGGTCAGAAATTCAAAAAAGGTGATGGTTGTTGGATGAGATGACATGCAGCACTCGCTTCTCAAGGTTATGTAAATGCATTATATAGCGATACCTGAATAACCTCGAGGTGCTTATTTCAGTGCACGTCGCTTATTAATCCTCAGTTGGCTAAAACCGACAGCTTAGTGATTTCGTATGCTAAGCCATACCTTAGCGGCAAAGTAACCAAGTAACATGCCGCTCCAGTTGGTACTGAGATCCGCAACGCTAAATGTGCGGTTGGGGATAAAAAGCTGACTAAACTCCTCGAGTGAAATTATTAACAGCAGACACAGCAAAAGGCGAATTCCAAAAGTATCTGCTTTGTTTGGTCTGGCATGGCGGGGAAATGCAAATACGGCACAGAGGCTAATCAGCAGACTGAAGGTAAAGTGGAGCGTCGTTGATCCGCCGACATAGTGCTCCATATTGAGATAAGTCGCATGACTCAAATCAGAACTTTTCCACAGTGAAAGGCTAACGGTCAGTAGAGACACCAAGCCTAAAGTTATACGTGCAATTATCGATGACATAATTAACCCACTGGAAAGAAGCCTAAATAACGTTTAACAAAGTACAGTGCGGCAAGGTTCTGTATCGCCATTCCGATTGCCATAGCCCAAGCTGCGCCAATAACACCGTGAATGTGGCACAAGACGAGCAGCAGCAAAATCGAGATGGTTCCAGAGCCAATGGTGATGTATTTCATTGTTTTTTCATGTCCGCTCATTAAAAGCAGAAACCCGACCGAGCCAGTGGCAACGTTGACCAATTGACCGAGGGACAGCACCACAAGAAGAGGCGCGGCAGCGACAAACTCTTCGCCAAAAAAATTTAGTACAAATACAGGGTACAGTGTACAAATCAACACTGGAATTAATGCGGCTGCAATGTTCATTCGACAGGCCATCCGGCTCAAATTGCGTAATTTGTCCATCTCACCTTCTTTGTAAAGTGACGCAAACATTGGAGCGACGACAAAGTTAATAGTGATTAACACAAAGCCGATCAATAGTGAGGTCCGTTGGGCTGCGGCTAACAAGCCAATCTCTGAAGCTGAAATGAAGAACCCTGCGATGACGAGACTTCCCCACTGAAGAACGTTGTTAAATATGCTCCCAATCCAGACTTGTTTGGCTGAAGCCGTCAGTTGGAGATTAGGCGTTGACGTTGGTTTGCGAAATTGCCCCGATCTCACCCAGTTTGTTGTCGATGTCGTGGCAACAATCACGCATGTTAGCAGTAGAGCTGCCATGAGATAGTTGAGACTTTGCAGGCCAAACATGGCTAAAGCAGCAATGGCAAACACCATCAGCATACTCACACCCAATTGCAAAGCGAATAGCGAAGAGACCACTTTTTTGCTCGCTTGCAAGACTCGGCTATTGGTTTGTCCAAGTACTAAGAAAGGAACACAGAGTAACGCGAGTGCAACGGCTGGTAGAGGGGCATTGGTCTGATTGACTGTCTCGGGGAATAGATAGAATCCGGCAAAAATGACCAGTCCGGCCGGGACGCAAAATGCGAAGCTTCGGGATAACGCTGTTTTGTAATTATCGCTTTGTTGCTGAGCATTGTGACTGTTAAAGGCTATGGCGTTGTATCTCACCAAAGCCACGTCAAAGCCCAACTGAGAAATAATCGCGGTCAGTGATACTAGATTAAATAAGAAGAAAAACTGACCTGCTATCGAGGCATCTGTGGTTCGGGACACCATGACTGCAAGCAAAAATGCAAACAATGCGCTGAACACTCGGGTAAGCGCGGTTTTTAAGCCAAGTGAGAACAAGCTTTTTTGTTCGCTGGGCGCAGACAGTCTTTTTTGATGAAAGGCGTGAAACATGTAATCTCTCTAACGGTAGATGCTGTTCAAAGCGAGACGCTGTTTTTCTTCACTGAATGTGTCGTTCAATTCAGTCGTGTATTGGCCAAAATCAATATCGTGATAGTGGTTGATACAGTGGGTCAGCTGTTTTGCCATTTCTTGCGGCGTTTGCGCCAAAAATGGATAGTTCAGAGCTTCTGTCGCGCCAATCTTGCGAATCACCATTGGGAGATGCAGCTTAGCGGCCTCGAGAATCGTTAGTGGCATGCCTTCCCAAGCGGCAGTGTGCAGATAAATATCCGACGCTTTTAATTGCTTCATAACTTCACTACGAGGAAGCATGCCAGTCACGTGTACGCCTTGGTCTATTAAACGCTGTTCAAGCTCTTGGTCGCCACCACCAATCCAGGTGATCTCAAACTGACGATTGAGTGTCGCAACATCAAGGTGGGAAAGAGTATCAATCAGAAACTGAGGGTCTTTCTGAGGTGCGACCCGGCCAAGTACCACCAGTTTTAATGCGGCGGCTTTATCTCGGCTTTCGCGCTCTTCACTTTGATAAGATACGTAGTTATTAAGTAACTCAGCCTGCTTGGCGCCGATGCTGATGGCTAAGTCACATTCACGTTGGCTGCATCCCGCCACGATATCGATTCTATCTAACCGCAAGCGCTCTAACGTTTTATAGAGTTGTCGAGCAAAGCCTGAAATATCCTCCCGCTCAAATGCGTAGCAGTGGGGCGTGTAAACTAATCGTGCGTTGTTGAGTCGCAAAAAACGCCCCAAAAAGCCTGCTTTGCTCGAGTGTAGGTGGACAATATCTGGTTTGACTTCATCGATTGTTTTATTCGCATCTTTGATGAACTGCAGCAGTCCACCCTTTACCCATTGAACACGTGAAAATACATTGTGGTCGCTGTCATTGGTTAAATCATTTTCGCGAGCTCTGGCAACCAGAAAATGCTGATAAGGTTCATGACGGGAAGAGTGCGTGTAACTGTAAAGTGCCGTTTGAACACCACCACCAAAAGATTCGGTTATATGCAGTACTTTTTTCATGATGACTTGGTTCCCGGAGTTTGCTGCCATTTGGACTTAAATGCGTCTCGCTCTTGAACTGAGTAAACATGCTGATAAAGCGGCAAGTCGTACATGTAGAACAACTTAGAAAAATCGTATTGCTGCTTAAAGTACTGATAGATGTTTGAATACCATTTGTTTTTCGCTTCGTTGCTATTCTTCAACTCAAAATTGTCGACATTCAAAAACAGGCCAATCTCTCGGTCTAGCGAGCTGAGCTTTTCGCACTTAATTAACAGTACTTCTGCCTGACTGTTGCTAAAGGTGAAGAAAGGTTGGGTGTTATCAACCTTCTGGTCCATTACGTCGATGTTGAAGTTACGTTTCAGTTCGTTGTCGAACCAGTCGGCAAAATAGTTGAGGTTAATGTAGTTGTCGAAGCAGTGTTCCAAGTGCTGATAGGTCACGTCCATGTCGTTGTGGATCGCTTCGTTTTTTTTACCTTCGATAAACTGAAAATGAAGGTCCTGGAAAAAGCGAGACAATACAGTAGCGATAGGGTCACGCACTAAAGTGACGATTTTTATCTGTTCGCGTTTTTGCAGAATTCGTTTTCTTTGGTTAAGGACCAAACGGTAAATCGCACGGTTTTTGAAATCGAAGAATTTCTTCACATCGCGTTTGTTGTGATACATGTGGAACTCCTCATGATCATCAAAGGTATGGATGTGGTAACTGGGAATATTACGCTCTCCCAATGTGTGTTCAATGGAAGATGAGCCGACTTTGCCCATCTGGTAAACCAAGACAAAGTTGTCAGCTCGAAGCTCTCGGTTCTTTTCAAATTGTCGAGCGATTGAATATTTCATTGATCAAGTCCTTGATTATTAAAATTGGTGGCTTTAATTCCCGAACATGAAGGCATGCGGCTGGATTCATCCGTGCGTTTTATGCTGAGCATTACCGGTAGTAACAGGATTAAAATAATCGTGGTATTTACCGCAACGAAGCAGACCATAATGAGCGCGTACGCTGCGAGTAGCAGGCTTTTGCGGTTCTCATTTAAGCTATAGAAGCAAAATTTGATGAAAAAAAAGTATCCACCGAACAACAGCGCAATACCCAGTAACCCATACTCGATGGCGGTATCTAGAACAAAGTTATGGGTGTAAATCGCCAGCTCTTGATAGTTAAAGTAATTGACCATGAAGCTAGGCAACATTTTGGCTCCCACACCTAAGATGGGATGCTGTTGGAGAATGTCGAAACCATTGGCGAGTAAAAGTTTTCGGTGCAAATTGGATACCCACCTCGCTTCACTCTGATTGGCAAACAAGATGTCTTCTTGGGTGAACTCTAGCTGATCGGCTAACGTGTCGAAGCCCACATATGAAGTGATGGACACCGCAGCCAACACCGCGAAACTCAGGGTCAGTAATATGGTCCAGGTATATGTTTCACTGACGGTTTTTCTCATCAAACTTTTAATGAAAAGCTGATCCAAAAGAAACAATAAACAAAAGCCAAGCAGGGCTTTGCGCTCTTGCGATAAAACCAGTAAGACCAGTGCTATCAGCATTAAAATATGGAAGGCGCGAATTTTGTCTCGATATAAATAGAGCAACGAGCAGAGCAGGCCAAAACCATACTTACTGACCCCAAGAAGCTTGAATCCACTTTGATAACCTTGGGCAAAATGCCAAGCGGCAACCAGACAGCAAATAACGAAGAGAATATAAGAAAAGTACACCATGACTCGTTCATCTTCGAAAGCTCCATAGGCGAACAGTAATCCGAGCAGACTAAGAATCGCTACCCACTGAACGGTTTCGGTAATGAGAGGCATCAAGGGCACACGATTAAGCAGGCCGTTAATAAACACATAACCGGTGAACAGCAATACAAATCCGATACACGGATGCAGCAGCTTGCGTGTTTTACTTTCCATAACAACAAGCGCACTTAATCCCAGAGAGAGAAGACTTGCGATATCACTCGGCGCTAGCGCAATACTTCCAGCTTGAATTTTCACCGGCACAAAAAAGAGCGCTAGGGTAAACGCAGCCAGCAAAGGGATGTGATTACTTACTGGCATAGAGTTCATCATAAGCCCTGTAATAGCTCTCTCTGAATTGTTCCAGAGTGAAAGATTTACAACGTTCGACAAAAAATTGGGTAGCCATTTCATAATGGGCTTGGCTACTGAAAATTATCTCAATCTTATCGGCTAATTCCTGTTCGTTTCCTAGTTCAAATAAGTAGGAGTCGTTACCAATCACTTCATCTAATCCCGGAACATTCGAGCCTAAAACGGGCAACCCTTCAGCCATCGCTTCCACGGCGGCCAGCCCAAAGCCTTCAATAATTGAAGATTGAACATACACATCAAGATTGGATAAAAAAGTCGGCACATCTGAGATGACACCATGCCAGTGCACACGGTGAGCGCAATTTAATTGTTGCGCTAAATCTTGCAGCTGTTGTTTTTTATCACCGTCACCCGCTAAATGAAGGTGGTAGTGTTCCGGTAATTTAGCGATGGCCTTTATGAGCGTCGGGTGATCTTTATAGCCATGAAGTCTGCCTGCCATCCCGATATTGATTGGGCTGTCTGGTTGAATTCTGCTATACGATTTGGCTTTTCTGGAGAAACGATTTAAGTCGACGCCATTGTAAATAACGTCGTAGCGATCCTTGTATATCGGCAAGAACCTGACTAACTCTTCTCTTACTTTATTGGTGATACAAATCGTTTTCTGATGTTTTTGGTACATCAGATACTCCATAAACTTCAAGGCAGGGTAATCTCTGCGTCTATTCGTCGTATTGTGTTCGGTTTGTACCCGTTTCTTACCAATCGCCAGTAAAGCGACGTATATCGAAGGAAATAAATGGCTGTGGATCAGGTTTGGCCAGCGCAACAGCCTCCACTTTTCTTTTATCGACAGGGAAGGCCAGTAATAGAAACTGACCCCGTTTTCATTTAGCTGGGTCTCGAAGTCATTGTCTTTATTCAGAACCAGTATCTTTACTTCGTAGTGGGGCTTATGCTTAACAACAAGGTCAACCAGAAAGCGTTGCGCTCCCCCGTTGTTAGATAAGTCATTAATTATATGCAGTATCTTCATTTATCTACCATGCTGTTTCTGTGTGTATTTGTTCTTGATGTTGTCAATTTCTGAGCTCGTAAAGAAATGCATAGCAAGCTTTGAAGAAAGCATGTCCTCAACAAACTCTGGTTTGAGTTGGTAAGAGCTCTTGAACTCAGTGGCAAGTGGCGAGTACCACTTGTTTTCCGATTGGTTGTCATGAGTCACTTGGATGTCTTGCTGCAAGAATTCACTGATCGCCTGCTGTGACTGGTCCAGTTTGTCGGTTCTAATCACCATCAAAGAGAAATTGCCCTTTTGATAGGTTTGATAACCAAGCTCATGATCAAACGGATGAATAAAAACATCTATTCCTGTGAGTGCTTTGATTTCGTTGTCAAACCACTCAAGCGGATAGTGATGATTCACATGCTCCTCAAACGCTTCATGAAGCAGTTGAGGACGTTCTGAACGGACGGCACTGTCATCTTTGAGGTATTTATCCGCGACCCAAAAAGGGAGTGACTGAAAGAGCATGGATATGTTTCTGCCAATAGGCTCTCTGACCAGCGAGATAATACGCACATGCTGTTTACGTTTTAGCATGTTGATCATAATGGCCCGTTTCAGTAGCCGCTTGACGTAGTTGGTTTTTGGTTTGTATAACTGTGCTCGCACA
The DNA here is from genome assembly GCF_000241385.1 of Vibrio sp. EJY3. Lineage (NCBI taxonomy): Bacteria > Pseudomonadati > Pseudomonadota > Gammaproteobacteria > Vibrionales > Vibrionaceae > Vibrio > Vibrio sp. EJY3. The sequence goes on along the minus strand of NC_016614.1, from coordinate 1,660,041 downwards.
GGGGAGATCTGTTTTGACGCCGAAATGGACATCAGGTCATGCAGATGGATCGATCCCTCAATCGACTTTTCTAGTGCACTCGAACCCACTTTTCCCATTTGGTATATCAATACGGGCTGTTCCTGACGCTTCAGCGTTTGGTACCAAGACACTTGTTTAGTAGGCGTATTTGTGGACATATAACGCTTCCCCTTCCTTAGATTTTGCCTGTGTAATAAGCACACCAAGAGATGGTACGGAATGTTGTAATTGTTTAGATAACGCAACGTTAACCAGTTGTGCTTTGGTTGACTCTGCACGAATAACGGTAATCAGACCATTCGCATACTGACCCAAAATCAGAGCATCGCTCACTGACAGTAATGGTGGTGTGTCAATAATGATGCGGTCGTATTTTTCTTGAAGGTAATCCAATAGCTTCTTAAATCGTGCCGAGGCTAACAGTTCCTGCGGATTTGGCGGAATTAATCCTGCTGGCAAAACATCCAGCTTTGCTTCTTCCACTCTCACAATGCAGTCTTTAATGGACGTATCCATCGTAAGTATGTTGGTTAATCCCGGTTGAGATTCGGCAATGTCGAATCTTTTGGCCAATGAAGGTTGGCGAAGGTCACAGTCAATGATCAATACCTTTTCCATGGTAGAAAAAGACACGGCCATATTAATGCTGGTGGACGTTTTCCCTTCTTCCGGGATAGCAGAAGTAAAGGGCAGAACTTTCTGTTTTGCGTTGGTGAGTCTGAGTAACAGAGAGGTTCTGACGGAGCGACACGCTTCACTAAACAGTTTTTCATTCTTATCTAAGTAAGCTGTGTAGCTGAGTCCATTTTTACGCAAGCGACGGCTTTTGACGAGTGGGATAGTGCCCAAGCAGGTCACGCCTAGTTTTTCTTCAACATCCGATGCGGTTCTTATCACCTCACGCAATGTTTCTAAAATGATGACGAGCGCACAGGCAATCGCAAACCCGAATACTGTTGCAATAAGAACCAGCTTCATTCTCTGTGGCGCAACGGGAAACAGAGGAATAATGGCTTTATCTGTGAAACGAGCGGTGACATTTTTGTAGTCGCTGGTCGCACTGGTTTCCTTCTCTCGGTTTAAGAACGCTTCGTAAAGCGCTTTGTTGGATTCAACTTCTCGCTTGAGTTGTTCATAGCGCGCTTTTTGTGAACCCAATGATTGGAACTCTGTTTTCTTGCGATTCAACTCAGCACGCAGCATGTCTTCCTGAGATTTTGCTGACAGTAAGTCTTGCTGTTTACTGAACGAAATTTCGCGAATTAGCTGTTGGGTTCTGGTTTGGATCGAATCTAATTGGGCTTTCGCCTGAATCATACGATCGTGCTTAGGTCCGTAACGCTGCGCCAGTTCGGACAAGTTCTTCTCCGCCTGAGCCTCCGAGAGTTTCAGATCACGGATCTGTACTTGGTTGGCGAACTCATCTATCGACAGCAGGCTATCTAAGCTTTGCGATGATTTGCGTCTCAGAAGCTGAATCAACGATTGCGCTTCAATACGGTTGTTAACAGCGGTGTTGAGTTTTCGGTTGAGCTCTTCCAGCTCATTAGCGTAGATTTCATCGATACCGTTGATATCAATCAGTCCCTCTTGCAATAAGAAGTCTTGCAGAGCCTGTTCTGAATCTCTCAAACGCTCTTCTAACTTTTGCGAGTTGTTGGTCAGCCAGGTTGCGGCATTTTGTGTGACGACTAATTTCGCTTCAAAGTTTGTGTCGATGTAGGCTTGACCCACCGCATTGGCGACTTGTGTTGCTAGTTTAGGATCCACCGATCGAAAACGGATTTTAACCATTTGCGTATTGCGGACAGGTTCTATTTCTAGCTTGTCTTTAAACGTTTGCAGTGCTCGATAATAGGTATCGGAATACTGCGCTGTTTCTGTTGGGTTTGGCGTAACGTTGAGTAAGTCTTGAACCAGTGGAATTGATTTTATGTTATCAATGGTTTGTTTTAGCCCACCTGTACTCGTGAACTCGGGATACTGAGTCAAGTTAAGGCCTTGGATAACCTTATCCGCGATGTGGTTCGACTGTAAAATCGCCACTTGAGTCTGGAAGTACTCTTTCTTGGTCGTATCCACGCCATAGACTTCTTCTATGGACAAAGCGCTTTTTTGCTCTTCTTGAATCAAAAGTGTTGCTGTTGCTTGGTATATAGAAGTTTTGGAGTAGATATACCAAGTGCAGGCCAAAGAGAAAATTAAGGTAAAAGCAGCAATACTCAACCAGTTCTTTTTGAGCGTATTATAGTGATGACCAAAACGAATCAGTTCTACTTTGTTCATCGGGAAGGTGCTTGGGTGAGTTCCGTTCATTTGATTACCTGTCACTTAGAAGAAGCTTTGATCAATAAATACAATGTCACCAGGCTCAACATTCAGGTGCATATCGACATTTTCTACCGTTTTACCGGTTTTGTGTTTGGTGAGGTTAATTCCCTTGCGTGATGCTCTGTCAGTGAGCCCACCCGCGAGAGCGATCGCTTTTTCTATCGTCAGCCCCGGACGATACTCAAAACCACCGGGTTTACGTACTTCGCCATTGACGTAGAAAAGGCGGAAGTTATTGATCGTAACCATGACTTTTGGATCTATCAGGTAATCGCCTTTAAGTCCGGTTTCAATTTCATCTTTAATCTGTTTTGGCGTTTTCTGGATCGCTTTAATTCTGCCGAGATAAGGGTAATCAAAGTAGCCGTCAGACGTGATCTGTATGTTCAAAATCGACAAATCTTCTTCGCCATAAACTTGTATCGAAATGGTATCCCCGGTATCAAGTAGGTAGTCTTGTTCATTCGTTGTAGCCGTGGCGAACGTGCTAAATAGCAATAAAACCAGGCTAATAAGCGTCGTTAATGGGTTCATTAAAAATCCTTTTTACAGCGAAAATTGAGTGCTTAGTGTCCAAACATTCTGTTGGAAGCTATAGCCTGTTCGGTCTGACGTTTTATCTTGGTATTGCCAGTTGGCCTGCAGTAGAATCCAACGTTTGATTTGATAGTCGATACCGGCAGACAGCGAGTAACGTTCGCTATCTCTTGAAGTCATTCCCGGAAGCTCCCCGGTGTAGTCATCTTCTTGGTATAGGAATCCTAACTCTGTGGCGAGGTAGCTATTCCAGTCATGCTTAAAATCAATTCGATAGCGTGTTTGCAGGTTGTAGTCGCCATCTTGATCTGGATTCACCGCAGCTTGAGTTGTTTTTACCGTAATCAGCGTTTGCTCTTGAGGTAACCACTCGAAGCCGATATCCCAACTGAAGCCTTTAAAAGTTTCTCGCTCATTGCTATCAAAGTCTTTTATTTGGTAGCCAAGTCGAGCAATACCCTGTGTTTTTCCGGTTACTTCCCACTGTGCCCCGGTATAGTAAAAGCCCGCTGTACTGTCTCTGGGTGCCATGGCTGGGTTGCTGTGCTGATAATCGGTTTGAATTTGTCTGCTGCCTATCAACCAGTAAGTTCTTGGCGTTGCTCGCAAATAAAACTCAGCGTGAGCACTGGGTGCTCTAAAGTCGTTGTATTTTGTTTTCGCATTTGGTGCGAACGTTAAGCCGTCGCGATAGTTTTGGTAGGTTTTGTCGCTAAAGTTGATACCGAACTCGAAACGTCCTTTGGCCCCCTCGGAACCAAAAATGTAATTGGTTTTTAGATCGTTACGGTGGAATCTAATTGGCGAGTCAACCGCGTCACCATTGCCTTCTGTGATGTTTTCACCTCTCAATTCATGCTGGGCACGGAATTGATAATCGACGACCAGACGATTCCGGTGGTTAAATTCAAAGAAATTGGTGAATTGAAAGGTATGATCATCGTAATCATTACTGTCATCCGATGAGAAGCCCGATTTCAATTTGTACATAAGGTTAGCGCGATATTGATTTCGCTCGATTCGGGCAAGCAGGCTTGGCTCTACTCCCCAAGTATTAATGGACTTCGCGTTCTCTTCGTCTTTATTCACGTTGTCGTCGCCTTCATAAAAGGCTTTCACTTGCGGAATAAATTCAATACCTGAGCTGGTTGTATACGCCATTGGTTCTGCCAAAGTGAACATTGGCAAAAAGAGTAGCGAAATGATTGGAGTTGCCGTCTTCATCGTCTCTACCTTAGTAAGCGTTAGCGCCGGTGAATCCTTTAAATACGGTCAGGAATATGATTTTTATATCCATCCATACCGACCATTGGTGGATGTATTCCAAATCAAACTCGACGCGTTTTTCCATTTTATCGAGAGTATCGGTTTCGCCTCGGTAACCGTTAATTTGAGCCCAGCCAGTAATGCCGGGTTTTACTTTATGTCGCAGCATGTAACGGTCGACAATTTGACGATACTCTTCGTTGTGGGCAACGGCGTGAGGACGCGGTCCTACGATGGACATGGTGCCTTGCAATACGTTAAAAAACTGCGGCAACTCGTCGAGTGATGTGCGGCGTAGAAACCCACCAAACGGGGTAATTCGAGGGTCGTTTTTTGTTGCCTGTTTAATGTGGCTACCTTGATCCATGGTGGTCATGGAACGGAATTTCCAAACGGCAATTTTGCGACCATCCAAACCATAGCGGTGCTGCTTAAAGATGACTGGTCCTTTGGACGTTGCTTTGATGCCGATAGCTATCGCAATGAGTATTGGCGAGATTAAGAGCAAGATCAGACTTGAGAAAATGATATCTTCAAGACGTTTTATCCAGGATGAAACACCAGCGAAAGGCGTGTCGAAAACGCTGAGAGTCTGAACCTGCCCGATTTGATCCCAGCGAGAATGCAACAAGTTATAGGTAAAGAAATCTGGTATGAGGTATGTGTTCGCGGTGGTGTCGGAGAACTGATTAAGAAGCGATGCGATACGCTCATTCGCATGCATTGGCATCGCGATATAAACATAATCAACGTCGCCCTTTTTAGCGCGTTCTAGTGCTTGGTCAACAGGACCTTTTATTGGGTATTGGGAGTGAGGGAGTCTGTCTTTGGAGCGTTCGTCGTAGAAACCATCAAACAAGACACCATGCTCGGTATGAGATTGTATTTCGTTCGCTAGGGTAATACCGTGTGGGGTTTGACCGATAATGATGGCTGTACGAGTGTTTAAACCCATTGTTCGCAAATACGCTAAGCCCGTGCGGAAGGCCAGTCTCCACGTTAAAAGTAAAAGCGGTGTAATGATCACCCAAAATCCTAAAATGCTGCGATCAAACAATGGATACACTTCAGAAAAATAAATAACCGCAAACAGCAATGTGATGGTTATCAGCCACGACATACAGGTGATGAATGCTTGTGCTTTAAATGAGCTGGTACGCCACGAGCGATAAAGGTTGCCGCTCTCAGCCATCAACAAAAATGAGATGCCAGCGACAAATGAGAGTATGACGTAGTCCTTGTCCATTGTGGTATGCGTTCCTCTGAATACCAGAAACAGCATAAAGAAGACAATGACGGTAAGATCGGCGATGCGATATAAAAAAGCGAACTCTGCTTCATGAGAACGAATAAGTCCTTTGTATTTCATTACCTAGATTCCCTTCTGACACGCTACCGCCAATGGAGTTATTGTCCAGAGGTTGTGCCGTAAACGTTTTAATTAGTGAACAGATTTTTCAACGAACTTTTGTACTGCGAAAACACTTAAATTCGGTAGTAAGTTTAAAAATTCGTTGCGCAAAGGTAAGTGGAATTAAGAATGAAATTTAAACTTGGTGCTCAGCTTCTTATTTAGGATAAAGCTGGTACTTAGAAGCAAGGGATGAGTAAAAGTATGATGAAAGTAGACTGAAAATTTAGACTAAGGTTTATATAGCTAGTGGCCTAATGAACTAGCTTTTGAGCAGAAAAATAATGGATTAGTTGTGGTTATTTTTAATTAGACGTATTGCTATGAGTGGTTTTGATGAATATTTTTGCTTTATTGGCCGGATATAAAAATCCCTCTCGATTGAGGAGAGGGATTTTTAGTAATTAGAGGTGAACTAATTATTCGACGTCTACGCCATTCTCTTTAAATAGGCGACGACATGCGCGACCATCGCTGTGGAATAGGTGACAACGGTGTGCCGGGATACCAATTTCCAATTTATCACCCAGGTCGACAGCTAGCGTATCTGGTTGACGGAAAATAACGTCAGCATCTGCACCTTCAAGGTTTAGGTATACCTGAGTTTCGTTACCTAGCTTCTCCACAATCATCACTTCACCGTGAATGCTTGCATCTGCTTCAGAAGCGGATAGTAAGTGCTCTGGACGGATACCCAAAGACATACGGTCACCGCGGTTAACAGTTGTGCCGTCAACAGGAATCCAGAATGATACGCCGTTAGATAGCTGAACTTTTACGCGTTCTGCTTCGGCTTCTTCAATAAATACACTCATGAAGTTCATTTTTGGAGAACCGATAAAGCCTGCAACGAAGCGGTTTTGTGGGTAATGGTATAGCTCCAGTGGCTTACCAACCTGAGAAACATAACCACCATCCAAAACGACGATCTTATCTGCCATTGTCATCGCTTCTACCTGGTCGTGCGTTACGTAAATCATCGTACAACCCAGCTGGCGCTGTAGTTTAGTGATTTGAGAACGCATGTTTACACGCAGTGCCGCGTCAAGGTTAGACAGAGGCTCATCCAACAGGAATACGTTTGGCTGTGAAACCAGAGTTCGACCAATCGCTACACGTTGGCGTTGACCGCCTGAAAGTGCTTTAGGTTGACGTTCAAGCAGGTGACCTAGCTGTAGGATTTCTGCTGCGTGTTCAACACGTTTGTCAATCTCAGCTTTGTCTGCTTTAGCCAGCTTAAGACCGAATGACATGTTGTCATAAAGGTTTAAGTGTGGGTATAGAGCATAAGACTGGAATACCATACCAACACCACGTTTGGATGGTTCAACGTCATTCATGCGCTCGTCACCAATATATAAATCACCTGAAGTAATGTCTTCTAGACCGGCAATACAACGTAGAAGGGTAGATTTACCACAACCTGATGGACCTACGAAAACAACGAATTCACCTTCGTTAATTTCCAGATCTACGTTTTTAGAAATCAATACGTCGCCATACGCTTTACAAACATTTTTTAACGTGACACTCGCCATTTAGCTCGTCCTCGATCAAATTTTTATTTTTCACCACTCATCATTATATGAATTATCTAGCGAGCAGTAACAGTAGGAATCGGTAAGTAAAGGTGGTTGATAAGAAAAGTAGGGTAGCACTTCAATAAATTGTCCTAAGAAGTGCTACCCGTCACAGCCAAGTACGAGTTTCTCTCCCCCACATTAATAGCGTTGTCTCCCCCGTGAAAAAATAACCACAAACAACACCAATCAATGACATTCCACTCGTATGGCAATGCAAAACCAGCCTATTTTCACCTAACTAATAGGTATAGCTGGGAAAGGGTTCTTACCATCCACTCTTGGATGGGTGCAGTTTCTAAGATTGTTCCTTTTGTCACATCCTCCTAATCGAAATAATTGTGGGGGGAGTAGACGGGGAGGAGTAAAAAAGGAGGAGTAATGAAGGAGTTGGGCGGAAATCACATTATCACACCACCTAAAGTTGAAGTGGATCACGACAAAAGCCCTTTTTGTGATTTGGGTCTCCTATGCTTGACGATATAGATCACGAAAATACGCCATAATTGATAGGGCGTAGGGATTAGGAGGATGAGACATACTGGATTATTTCAGATGATATATGTCGAAATACGGCTGAACCTCAATGGACTAGCCCTACATCAAAAATATAACAAAGGATACGAACATGAAAAAGTTAAGCGCTGTAGCACTAGGTACTCTTGTTGCTTTGGGGTCATTTGGTGCTCATGCTGCCATCGAAGAAGGACAACTAACTATCTGGATCAATGGCGACAAAGGTTACAACGGCCTTGCTGAAGTTGGTAAGAAGTTTGAAGAAGACACTGGTATTAAAGTAACAGTGGCTCACCCTGATGGCCTTCAAGATAGATTCCCACAAACAGCAGCGACTGGTGACGGTCCTGATATCGTATTCTGGGCTCACGACCGTTTTGGTGGTTACGCAGAAGCTGGTCTTTTGGCAGAAATCAAACCTTCTAAAGAAATTCAGGAAGGCATCGTTGATTTCGCATGGGATGCAGTGCGTTACGACGGCAAACTTATCGGCTACCCTGTAGCGGTTGAGTCTCTATCTCTAATTTACAACAAAGATCTTGTTCCTAACCCACCTAAGAGCTGGGAAGAAGTTGCAGAGCTTGACGCGAAACTTAAGAAAGACGGCAAATCTGCAATCATGTGGAACCTAAAAGAACCGTACTTCACTTGGCCATTAATGGCTGCTGATGGCGGTTACGCGTTCAAATACACTTCTGAAGGCTACGACGTTAAAGACGCGGGTATCGCTAAGCAAGGTGTGAAAGATTCTATGTCTTTCGTTAAAGGTCTTGTAGACAAAGGCGTAATTTCTGCAGATATGGATTACTCAGTATCTGAGTCTGCGTTTAACCAAGGTGAAACTGCGATGACTATCAACGGTCCGTGGTCTTGGGGCAACATCGAGAAGTCTGGCATCAACTACGGTGTAACTACACTACCTAAATTCCAAGGTCAGTCTTCTAAGCCATTCGTTGGTGTTCTAACAGCAGGTATCAGCACTGCGTCACCAAACAAAGACCTAGCGGTAGAATTCCTAGAAAACTACCTGCTAACTAACGACGGTCTGCGTAAAGTTAATGATGACAAGCCATTGGGCGCGGTAGCACTTAACTCATTCCAACGTGAGCTAGATTCTGATGCACGAATCGCGGCAACAATGGATAACGCAATGAACGGCGAAATCATGCCAAACATCCCTCAAATGAATGCATTCTGGGGTGCGGCTAAGAACGCAATCATCAACGTTGTTGACGGTCGTCAAACTGTAGATGCAGCGCTTGCTGATGCAGAAAAACAAATGACTAAATAATTCTGTAATACCTTTTTAAGGAGGGGGTAACTCCTCCTTACTTTTCTATACTTATTCTATATTCGCTAGCAGGTTCCCTATGCAGTCAGTTCAAGGTACAAAAGCTATGACAGCACCAGCAGCCAACCTTCCGAGCAGCAAAAAAGTGTTTATTAAATGGGCGCTTTTAGGCACAGTCGGCATTCTTAATGGTTACGCAACAATTCTTATGTATTCGCGCGGTGAGATTGCGTTTGCACTTCTTACGATTATTCTTACTGCTTTAGCACTGTACATTTTTGGTAGTAAAAAGACTTACGCTCACCGTTACATCTATCCTGGTATTGCAGGGATGATTTTGTTCATTCTTTTCCCATTGGCATATACCGTAGGTCTGGCATTTACTAACTACAGCGCGAAAAACCAGCTCTCTTTCGAGCGAGCCCAAACTGTACTTTTGGACAGGACGTATCAAAGTGGTGATAGCTATCCGTTCACGTTATACAAAACTGAACAGGGCCATCAAATTGTCATTGATAAAGATGGCGAGTTACTGGCTACGCCGACTTTCCAACTACAAGGTTTCTCTGCAACGGATTTAGATCTTGCACCAATCCAAGAAGTGACTGGTGAGAAAGAGCAAATCAAAACCATCGTGAGTAATCGCGACGCACTAAGTAGTGTTGACCTTCATCTGCCAAGCGGTGATGACATCCGTATGAGCGGTCTGCGTAAGTTCGCAGCGGTTGTACCTTTGTACACGCTACAAGAGGATGGTGAGGCACTATTTAACAACCGTACTCAAGAAACCCTCCTGCCAAACATGGAAACGGGTTACTACCAGCCGATTGATGAAAATGGTCAGTTTGTCGGCAGTACCGTATCACCGGGTTTTGTGGTTGGCATTGGTAGCCATAACTTTGAACGAGTTTGGAAAGATGACGGTATCAAAGAACCATTTATTAGCATCTTTATCTGGACGATTGTTTTCTCTGCACTAACCGTACTATTTACTCTAATCATCGGTTTGGTTTTGGCGAGTGTGGTTCAGTGGGAAGAGCTAAAAGGCCGCTCTGTTTACCGACTTCTACTTATTCTGCCTTATGCGGTTCCAGCGTTTATTTCTATCCTGATCTTTAAAGGTTTGTTTAACCAAAGCTTTGGTGAGATCAACATGCTACTTGAAGGTCTGTTTGGTATTAGCCCTGCTTGGTTCTCTGACCCATTCATGGCGAAAAGCATGATCTTGATTGTAAACACTTGGCTTGGTTTCCCTTACATGATGATTCTATGTATGGGTCTGCTTAAAGCGATTCCTGATGACCTTTATGAGGCTTCTGCTATCGATGGTGCGAACTTCGTGTCTAACTTTACGCGCATTACGTTACCAATGATGCTTAAACCGCTGACACCGCTGTTGATTGCAAGCTTTGCGTTTAACTTCAACAACTTCGTGCTTATCCAGTTGTTAACAGGTGGTGGTCCAAACATGATTGGTACTTCAGAGCCTGCAGGTTACACAGACCTATTGGTTAGCTACACCTACCGTATCGCATTCGAAGGTGCTGGTGGTCAAGACTTCGGTCTGGCAAGTGCGGTAGCAACACTTATCTTCCTGTTGGTTGGCGCGTTGGCTCTACTAAACCTACGTGTAACTAAAGTAGCTCAAGATTAAGGAGACATTATAATGGCAATGGTACAAGGTAAGTCATTAAAGTATCGTGTTTGGGCTACTCATATTGCAATGTGGGCGTTCTTGGCACTGATCATTTTCCCTTTGCTGATGATCATCGCGATCTCATTCCGTGAAGGTAACTTTGCAACGGGTAGCTTGATCCCAGATAACCCGACATTGGATCACTGGAAACTGGCTTTAGGTTTCTCTGTGACTAATGCCGACGGCACCGTAACACCGCCTCCATTCCCGGTAATGACGTGGTTATGGAACTCGGTAAAAGTAGGTGGTATCTCTGCGGTTCTGATTGTAGCGCTATCGACGACTTCTGCTTACGCGTTTGCTCGTATGAAGTTTAAAGGTAAGAACACCATCCTAAAAGCGATGATGATCTTCCAAATGTTCCCGGCAGTGTTGGCACTGGTTGCTCTATACGCTCTGTTCGACAAGCTTGGTCAGTACATTCCGTTCCTGGGTTTGAATACTCACGGTGGTTTGATCTTTGCTTACTTGGGTGGTATCGCCCTGCACGTTTGGACGATTAAAGGTTACTTTGAAAGTATCGATTCATCTCTGGAAGAGGCGGCAGCACTCGATGGTGCGACACCATGGCAAGCGTTCCGTTTGGTATTGCTTCCACTGTCAGTGCCAATCCTGGCTGTAGTATTTATCCTGTCGTTCATCATGGTAATCGGTGAAGTTCCTGTAGCGTCACTCCTACTTTCTGATGTAAACTCTTACACATTAGCAGTAGGTATGCAGCAATACCTATACCCACAGAACTACTTGTGGGGCGATTTCGCAGCTGCTGCAGTACTATCAGCAGTGCCAATCACTGCAGTATTCTTACTTGCTCAACGCTGGTTGGTTGGTGGCCTAACCGCTGGTGGTGTGAAAGGATAATCTCAACTGGTCTTTGAGATTGACAAGAATAACTAGAAAAGGGCGACCAAATGGTCGCCCTTATACTTAGCACTGATATTACACTTTTGGTTTGGCCGCCGATCAGTAATATCTTGCTTTTATTGGCGTTACGCATAGCTGGCTGTTAGCTTAGTTCCTTACGACACAATCACTAACAGTTCTTGTAACCATAACCTGAGTTCAGACTCAGGTTTTTTTATGTCTGTAAAATCAGATCTTTACGTATTTAAACAATCGTAGAATACGGTGATGATGTTTATTGCCAATAATGAGTAAATAGATATTGATGATGCAGCCCAAGACTATCGGCTTTGTATGGATTACATAGAGCCTTGGAAATGGCCTGCGTAGCACTTCACATAAAAATATCGCGCAAAAGCGCTGGGGGAGAGGGGTAGCTAGGCGGGTTAGCCGTCAAAACTCACGGCTGGAAGGCGCACATCCTACATACTGGAGCAAGGTATATAAGCTCTCTTGCTGCAGTGCGACACGACGAAAAAGGTTGGCAAAGGTTACGTCTCCACCAAAACACGTTTGAATATAATGGTTGATTTCAGTCTCGTTGTAACCCTCGACATACATGGTTCTTACCCATTGATATTCGACTGCCTTTAAATTGGTCAGCGTTTCTTCACTTAAGGTGGTTTTTACAGTTCCCAAGATCCACACTCATTCATTTCCAAATTAGTGCAGGGATTTAAGCAAATCAAGATGAAAGATTTATGACAAGGCAGGAGAGTGTGTGAAACAAATGGCAGAAGCATGACATTGCTTCACACAACAATTGGGGCTGCAGATTTGAACGCTCGTTGTAGGTGGTTACTTGAGGTATTTAACGTGAGCTTCCATCTCTTCGCCGATTTCTTTACGCATGTTCATCAGCGCAATGGCAGACCGCTCTAACGCTTTGTCCTCATCGGATTCAGGAACCCACTTAGGAATATCTGTTGGCTTGCCGTCTTCGTCTACCGCAACCATGATCACAATACAGTGAGTGGTTAAACGGTTTTTCATTTCTTTGGGATCGCTCGCCTGTACATCAATGGCGATGTGCATCGAGGTGCGACCGGTGTAAATCACTTTTGCACTGACTTCAACTAGGTTACCCACATGGATCGGTGCAACAAATCGAATCCCACCCGCGTAAGCGGTAATACAGTATTTGCCACTCCAGGCGGCAGAGCAGGCATAAGCAGCTAAGTCTATCCATTTCATTACTGCGCCGCCGTGGACTTTACCACCAAAATTTACGTCGCCAGGTTCTGCTAAAAAGCGAAGGGTAATATCTCTTTGACCACTGCTCATCTGTTATTCCTTTGTGAATTTGTTGTTACAACCATACCTTGAAAAAATGATCGACACCACTAGTTTTAGACACCAAGTCAAGAGCCTACAATTCACATAAAAAAGCAGGCCCTGAGTTTGGTCGCAGTGCCTGCTTTTTAGTGCTAGGCAAACGTCTTTATTCACTTGGAACCATGGTCTCTTTGAATTGACTTAACTCGACTTTGACTTGCTCCATTAGCTTCAGAGCGTCGTCAAAATGATAGGTTGATACTGCTTCAGACAGAGCGTAGCTCAGTTCCGGATTAAGTTTTTCAAAACACGACTTATGCTTGGAATAATAAAATTCAGACTCTAAGTCGCACTCTTCAAGAAGCGCTGTCAGGTGGTTCACTTTAGACTCAAACTCCTCGACTGATTTGATATCACACTCGTGTTGAAGATGCGTGGTATCAACAAGCACAGGTTCTGGAAGCTCTGTGTACTTAGGAATTACTGATATACCGGAGTGGTCAATATCGAGTTTGATGGTAAACCAGAAATTGCTCCCTTTATCTAGCTCACTGTCGACACCAACATGACCGCCCATTAACTCTGCGAAGTGCTTAGAAATCGCAAGGCCAAGGCCAGTACCTCCGTATTTTCTGGTCGTTGAGGCGTCTGCCTGCTGGTAGCTGTCAAATACGACGGCCTGATCGTGCTCAGATAAACCAATCCCCGTATCCATGACACTAAATAGCAGGTCAATATGGTTTTCACTTCTTTGTACGACACTGACTGCGATGGTTACATCTCCTCCTTTAGAAAACTTGATGGCGTTACTCACATAGTTCAGGAGGATTTGCTTAATACGAAGTTGATCGCCAACGACCTGAGGAATGGACTGATCAACTTTAGTCATAAGATGAACATTGTTTTTTCTGGATTTGTGCTCAACAAGGTCGTGCACATCCTGAATTGTCGCTCGGATGTCGAATGGGACCTTCTCAATATCAACCTTATTTGCTTCAAGCTTAGAAAGGTCTAGAATGTCGTTAATCAGTGTCAGCAAGTGCTTGCCTGACTTATCTATTTTCAACAGGTTATCTTTTTGCTCGGACGTGAGGTCCGAACTTAACAGTATGTGAGATAACCCGAGAATCGAATTCATCGGCGTGCGGATTTCATGGCTGACATTTGAAATAAACTGGCTCTTGGCTAGGTTAGCATGTTCAGCCGTTAATTTTGCCTCAGTCAGTTCGGAAGTGAGCCTATCCAACTTGCCACCCATGTTGATGATCGCGTTTGCTGTTTCATTGAGCTCTTTTAAGCGGAAGCCTTCATGAGCTAAGTTAAAATCACCCAGCCCGACTCGATTGACCATGCTCTGGATCTGATTTAATGGCTTAGCAATAAATTCGCTCATCTTCTTAGATGAACGCCAGATGAGGATGAAGAACAAGGTGTAGAATGCCACTAAACCGAAGATCAGAATGTAACCAATGTTTTGGTACTTTTGTTCTAGCGAACGAGAAGTCGCGTACATTTCCTTCTCACCAACAATCATCAGTAAGCGCCACTGGGTTTCTGGTATGGTCGACCACGATAGCAGTTTATTTTCACCATTCAGTTTGAGCTGCATAAATCCATTGGTGTTCTTGAGTAAACGCATGCTCAAGTCAGCGGTGTCATCACGTTTATACAGGTTAAACGCGTCAGGCTTAAAAATCTCTTTCGTGATTGCTTGCTGGTAGCTGTGCTCAGTGAGTTCTTTCAAGCCAAAATCGTGTTCGCCTTGTGGTGGCAAAGCCATAATTGTGCCGTTACTACTCGCTAAAATAGCGTAGCCGCCCCAAGGAATGACAAGATTTTGAATGCTCTCTATAATGTCACTGACTTTGATATCAAGCCCGACAACCCCTTCGAGAAAACCTTGGTTGTAGACCGGAGCGATAGCCGATGCCATCCAGCCGTGACCCGCAGGATCAATGTAAACATCTGTCCAAACTGTCTTTTTGTCAGGATTGTTCTCAGCGTTTGCCAGATAGTAAAAATTGTAATTAGGGATATCCATTTTAACAGGATACTGAGCGACGGTAGAAAACCATGGGTAGATTCGGTTGTATGAATCCCAGGAATTAAAATAAATTGACGCAACTAATTCGCTGTTATTTTCGATTTGTTTCATAAGTGGATCGAGGTGAGCAAGTCTATACACCTTCTCCCAATCTTTCTCCGCGGTTAGACCAGAGTAGAAGGAAGCGGAGCCCCCTAAATCTTGTTTAGAATACAAGACGCCATCTTTGCTAACGGCAAGATTATCTTTTTCAGAGCGGTCAATGGTGTGTTCTTCTGATAAAACACGTTCGGTTTCGTTTCTGTATACGGTTGTTAAACTTTCTATTGAGAGCAATTTTTCTCGAATGATTGCCGCTTCTCTGTCCGATGAAATTTTCAATTCTTCATTTACTTGTGTGTAAATGTATTCCATGTTGTCGGTACTGATAAAGTGGTTACTTATCAAGTAAACGGCAATAAGAACCGATTCCACCAGAATAAGTGGAATGATTCCGGTTTTGACCATTGAACGCCACACCCACGATTGTGTGGTGATTTTGTTGTCTTTCATGTTTTTCCCAGAAACGGCTATAAGTACTTGTCTTATCTAGTTCGTGTATGCTTGAGCAATGGCATCGAGTTCATCTGTAATTTCAGCGAAGGCATCGATGATAGCAGGGTCAAATTGAGTGCCTTTGCCCGACAAAATGATGTTTACTGCATCTAAATGAGTAAAAGCAGGCTTATAAACTCGCTTGCTGATCAGCGCATCATAGACGTCGGCTATCGCCATGAGTCTGGCTGACAACGGAATTTGCTCTCCAGCAAGACCTAATGGGTATCCTTTACCATCCCAGCGCTCATGATGCGAGTAGGCGATCTCTTTTGCGACAGTCAAAAATTTCATTGGCTGATCGCTTACTTTCTCTGCGTTTTTAATCGCTTCATAACCGATGGTGGTGTGAGTTTTCATCACCTGAAACTCATCGTGTGTTAGCGGGCCTTCTTTCAACAAGATAATGTCTGGAATACCTATTTTTCCGATATCGTGCAGCGGCGCTGATTTATATAATAAATCAATATATTCATCGTTTAGTTCTGATACATATCGCGTGCTTTTTCGCAATTGTTCGGCTAACCGTTTTATGTAGGCTTGGGTACGTTTGATGTGGTTACCCGTTTCGTTATCGCGGGTTTCAGCCAACGATACCATTGCATAAAAGGCAACATCCTGAATTGCGTGAAGCTGTTCTTTTTGGCGCAGAGCTTCAGTGGTTCGTCTCTCGACTTCTTGCTCTAGCACTTGATTCTTGTCTTTTAAAATATCGGAAGCCACTTTGAGAGACACATGAGTGTGGACACGTGCTTTCACGATCTCTGGGTTAATCGGTTTGGTTATGTAGTCAACGGCACCCAGTTTTAGTCCTTTATGCTCATCGACTCTTTCAGCTTTCGCTGTGAGGAATATGATTGGGATATCACTGGTTGCTGGGTTTGATTTTAGTTTCTCACATACCTGATAACCGTCTATTTCCGGCATCATAATGTCGAGCAAGATCAAATCGGGGTTAGCGGTTTCTGCAAGTGCTAGTCCTCGCTCACCGCTATTTGCACCTTTTACTTTGTAATCATCTTTAAGTAATTGGTACATCAACGTGAGGTTCTCAGGGATATCGTCGATAACCAACACCGTTGGCTTGGATGAAGAAAAATCGAACATCCGTTCTCCTTTTGGCAGCAATACGGCAAATTGCCAATTAGTGCTTAATATTTGTGTCAATAATCACTTAATGATCTTGCACTATTATTTTTTATATTAGTTGCACCTAAAGTATCATAACTCTTTGTTACATATAGTGATGGCCTTCAACTTATAGTGATCTCCATTCCAAAATTGACAGGGTGCATCATTAGTCAAAATGGATATGCTTTCTAACATTACTGCAGTGGATAAGTCGTAAATAGATTATCGACTTCATAAATCGTCATATTTGAAATGTATAAAAGAGAGCTTTTATACTCTCGTTTAGACACGTTACTTAAAGCACTTTGTTACTGAAATACGTCACATTTTTGCTTTGCGTGCTTGCATTTAGGTGTCTAACACATGCCGTTTATTTTCGACTTTTTCAGTTGGTTTTGAACGCATTCGAGATGTTTTCATTTATTAAGACTTATACTTATGGCTAATAAGTAGTTGTTAATTGATCCATACCTTTCACCTATTTAGGTTGTGTAAAGATAAAGGAACATTCAATGAGTAAAGATAATGGTGGTATTCCTAAACACAGCGGAAAAGCCAACCCTATAGATACCGATTATCAAGTCGGTCAGGACAACGTCGTGTTATCCGTTGGACCTTTTGGTTTAGATATTCATAACCGAGTGTTTGCGGTCTCTGGGTTAGCAATTGTGATATTCGTATTTGCTACCTTAATTTTCAGGGAACAAGTAGAGCCGATTTTTGTCCATATGCGATCCTGGCTAACCTCCAGCCTTGATTGGTTTTTCATCCTTTCCGGTAACATATTTGTTTTAGTTTGTATTGGTTTGGCCATCTCTCCACTGGGTAAAGTTAGGATAGGCGGGACGGAGGCTTTACCTGACTATAGTTATGCTGGCTGGTTGGCAATGCTGTTTGCCGCAGGTATGGGTATCGGGCTGGTATTCTTTGGTGTATCGGAGCCAATGTCTCACTTCAGTTCTTCGCTCGCAGGGCCTGTGCTGGAAAATGGAGTCCGAACAGATTGGGCACCTCTCGGCGGTGCTTTAGGTGATATCGAAGCGGCTCAGTCATTGGGTATGGCCGCAACGATTTATCACTGGGCTTTGCATCCATGGGCCATTTACGCCTTGCTGGCATTGGGTCTCGCCATATTCTCGTATAACAAAGGTCTACCGCTGACGATGCGTTCGGTTTTTTACCCGGTTTTCGGTGAACGTATTTGGGGCTGGCCAGGGCACATTATTGATATTCTTGCGGTAGTAGCGACAGTATTTGGTCTTGCTACTTCATTGGGTTATGGTGCTTCTCAAGCAGCAACTGGTTTGAATTTTCTGTTTGGCGTTCCGCTAACAGACACGACACAAATTGTCCTGATTATTGTTATCACCGCATTTGCGTTGATATCCGTACTTGCGGGATTGGACGGTGGTGTTAAACGACTTTCCGAAATTAACATGGTATTGGCGGCATTATTGCTGTTCTTTATTGTTATTGTTGGGCCAACCTTGTTTATCTTGACTGGCTTTTTCGACAACATTTTGTCGTATATGGAAAACTTCCCAGCATTGTCGATGCCATTTAATCGCGAAGACGTTAACTACTCTCAAGGCTGGACTTCATTCTACTGGGCTTGGTGGATTTCATGGTCGCCATTTGTTGGTATGTTTATCGCACGTGTATCGCGCGGACGTACCGTTCGTGAATTTATTTTCTGCGTACTCATTGTCCCTTCAACAGTCTGTGTTTTCTGGATGACGGCCTTTGGTGGAACAGCAATTAGCCAGTTTGTAAATGATGGTTATGAAGCCGTTAAAGATGCCGAGCTTCCGTTGAAGTTGTTTGAGATGCTGGAAGTGATGCCTTTATCAAGCATTACCTCTTTTGTTGGTATCATTCTGGTTGTGGTGTTCTTCATTACATCATCGGACTCGGGTTCGTTGGTTATCGACACTATTGCAGCTGGTGGTAAAGTCGATGCACCGACACCACAGCGCGTATTTTGGTGTACGTTTGAAGGCTTAGTGGCGATTGCATTATTGCTGGGAGGGGGACTAGCCGCTGCGCAAGCGATGGCAGTGACGACAGGTTTCCCATTCACAATTGTCTTATTAATTGCCACATTCTCGCTGATTTTAGGGTTAATGAACGAGCCAAGAGCCCAAAAGTAAGGGCACATTCATCCATTAAGCAAGGGGCGTATCCGCGAGGGTACGCCCCTTTTCGTTGTTAAGAAACCTTTCAACTGAGCGTAATCACGCGGTTTCTTTAGCTCGTAATACACTCGCACAAAACTTAGATATCAAAGTGAGTGTGCTGGAGAAAAACTATCAAAAGATCAGCAGCTCTGTAGACGGACAATCTGCGGGCACTTCTTTTGAGCAGATCGCGAAACAGGTCTCGAATACTTCAATCCATCATAGTGAAGTAGAGCAGATCTCACTGGTTGAAATTGACGGTGCGAAGCAGGTATGTGCTTTGGTTGTCATGCCAGAAGTTGAATCTGAAAAGCTGTTTAATAGTGCGTTAACAGTGTCATCTATCGATCCAACCGATAAAGCGTCTCTTTATAAAGAGTTTGTTAGCCAGAAGACCACGAAACAATTAGAAGAGCAGGCAGAAGCGCTGTAAGTTGTTTGTGACCTCTTAATAAAGCGAGCGTGGGACTCGCTTTTATTCTCTATTTGATTGATTCTAGGTATGAATAATTACAGCATTTTAACCGCAACTCCCACAGTCTTAAAATTGCCTCGTCTCTTTTCCGTTTAGTCACGCGTAGTTAATTGGAACTTCACACCCTTATCAGGAAAAAACAAACATCATTTAAATAATTATTTGAAGTTAAATTGATTTTTTATACATGTGCAAAAGATCTTATATGCTCTTTGTTGAAATGCATGTAAAGTATCAGGTTATTGTTTTAGATTTTTCAATTTTTATGGCTTACAAGATGAAAATAAGTGTATTTTTTCCCACTTTATTGATGGCAGCGATGGGGATGCCTTCATACGCCGCTTTAGATGCGACTAAACCTACCGTTGAAAATATCGATGTGCAGGAAATGAGTTTGAAAAAAAAGGTCGCAATAGCTCGTTTTACCAATGAAACACGTGCATCTAACAGTTTTTTGCTGGATGAGAATGATGACCGAATTGGTAAGCAAGCAGCAGATATCCTCAGTGCTAGATTAACGTCAACTGGCAAGTTTTTGATGTTCGAACGTCAAGATAAAAATTACGTAGATTCAGAAGCGGCACTAAAAGGCCTTCAAGATAGTGGGGTTGCAGTTGATTACCTTATTGTCGGCTCTGTAAGCGAATTTGGTCGTTCTACAGAGAGCGATACTGGTCTATTTTCGCGAGCTAAGACTCAGAAAGCTTATGCCAAAGTCAACGTTCGTTTAATTGATACTTCAACAGGTCGAATTGTTGACTCAGTCGAAGGTGCAGGAGAAGCAACTACTTCTACGAAAAAGACATTCGGTTCTGGTACTGATGCAGGCTATGACCAATCCCTCACCGACAAGGCTTTGTCAGAAGCAATTTCTCAATTGATAACCAATTTAACACAGCAAATGACGGCTCAACCTTGGCGGTCTTATATTTTGTCAGTCGAAGATGGCTCATATTTGATTGCGGGTGGTGAATCACAAGGCCTGCATCAAGGTTTAGACCTAATGGTTTTTAAGCGTGGTAAACAAGTTAAAAACCCTCAGACAGGTGGTGTCGTAGAATTGCCAGGAAAAAAGGTAGCAACTCTCTCTGTTGACATGACTTACGGTGAAGATGAGTGGAATCAAATCAGTTTCACATCTTTAACCAGCGGTAAAATTTCTTCAGATCTTTCCAAATATTACGTGAGCGCAAAGTAGGTCGAAATTATGTACAAAAGTTTTTTCTTGATGATGTCTGCTTTACTACTTTCAGCCTGTGGGTCACCTGTAGTGAACCATCAAAGCGGTATTGTAGAAAACCAATCTATTTATATAGTTTCTGACGAGCTTGTAGGATATTCCGTTTCATTAGGTTCTTTAGATAATCATAAAATATCTCGTAGCGACCTATTGAGTAATAGCTTGAAAGTCGCGACGTCTGCGAACTCAGACTTTCAAAAGTCAGAAGTTATCCAAATAAAAGCGTTAATAGGAGAAAACCTGTTAGAGCTAAAAAATCCAAATGGGGATGTTATATACAGAAAGAAAATATATCTCTCTGCTGGCCAATCGATAACCATTAACTTATAGGACAACTCAGAATGCACAAGTTGTATAAATCCATTGTTGTGATGCTTTTTATTACTCTTACTGGATGTGCTCATCAAGTCTCAGAGTCGGGCTACTACTGGGGCACTTACTCAGATACTTATTATGCGTACCTAGAAAATCCGTCTAAAGAAACTGCAGAGCAACATTTCTCATCACTAACCGATATTGTAAAAGTTTCTGATGAGAAAGGTCTTAAGTGCCCTCCAGGAATCTACGCAGAAATGGCTTACATCAAGCAAAAGCAGGGAAATAATCAAGAAGCAAAAGACTTTTACAATCAGGAGCTTCAACTTTACCCAGAATCTAAGACATTCGTTGAAAAGCTATTTGTAAAAGGAAATTAGTAGTGAAAACTAAGTTAGTAAACATTTGTTCTGCATTGGTGCTCGTTTTTATGGTTTCAGGCTGTGTCACTACTCAATCAAAGCAGGAACTTTTTCCTAAAATGTACGAAGCTGAGCGCAACCACCAAAAGATTTTAATTGCTCCAATAATTAATGAAACGACTTCGGCTGAAGCTGCCGAATACCTAAATTCAACGCTGGCGGAGCCATTTGTAAACAAAGGCTATTATGTCTTGCCTGTACCGATTACCGCAGACATTTTTAAAGATATAGGTATTGTTGATGGGAAAGAGCTTCAAGGTGTTCCATTCAGTCGTTATAGAGACCAGTTCGGTGCGGATGTAGTGCTATTTATAACCATCTCAAACTGGGATACCAACTATTTAGTTGTAGCTGGTAACGTGGAAGTTGGCTTGAAATACGTAATGGTTTCTACAGAAACTTCGGAAATCGTATGGTCGTATCAAAATAACCTTGTGGTGGACACGAGTACGAGCAGTGGTAGCTTACTTGTAGATCTAATTGCTACAGCAATAGCTACAGCTGCAACAGATTACATTCCAATTGCTCGACAAGTAAATGAGATTACTACCCAATCTCTTCCTGTTGGTGAGTATCATCCTCGTTATGGTAAAGATATGAAAGACAACGTTATTCAAGATAAGGCTACTGCGGCATCAGATGCCTTTGTAAACTAAGTAACCAATCTAAAAGTTAAGTAAAAGATGTTCTCTCTTTTACTTAACTTTCTTCATATAGTCCTAAAGGTAATGAAAATTATTTTAGCTGATGTAGGGATTGCCCACGAAACCAAAATAATGGTGATTTGGTGAAAGTGCACACATTCTAAATTCTTTATGTTTAAGTCATTTCCATTCACAAATCCAGCAATTACGAACCCAAAAGTAGTCGAGATTGTGAGGAGTTGTTACACTCACGAGCCGCTAAAAAGGAGTAAGCTTTACATGGCCAATGACCTGGATGACTACGACGTAAAAATTCTGCAGTTATTGCAAGATAATGGACGTCTGACAAATCAAGAACTTAGTGAGTTGGTTGGGTTGTCAGCATCGCAATGTTCCCGCCGTCGCATCACATTAGAAAACAATAACCTCATACTTGGCTATCATGCTCGCTTATCACCAAAAGCGCTAAAGCAGGAAGTGATAGCGATGATAGAGGTGAAACTGCTTAATCACGAAGCTGAGAAAACTCATAACTTCTTGAACTTTATCGATAATGAAGCGTGCATTGTTGAAGTCTTTAAAACCACGGGAGATGCGGACTATCTGATAAAGTGCTTGGTCGCTGACCTGAACACGTTAAACGATTTGATCAACCGCATCTTCACTACTCAACTTATTTCCCATATTAAGACTTCAGTCGTGCTTGAGCGTGTAAAAGAGTACGGCACCACCCTCCAATCTTGATAAATGATTGCACCAAAATAGCTCGCCCCTGCGGGTTTGGTGCAATTAATTTTCAAACTATGCATGAAATTGTCATTTTTGTGTTTTTACTTGCACGATATATTTGTTGTGTTATTAATAATGCACAAATTACGCATGTTGTTGTGCGAGGACAGTGATCAAGGAATAGATTGATTGCTGGGGTGTAAGTGTTAGTTAAGGGATTAATAAGGTGTCAGAGGCGACAATGACGAACACAGGCCATAAGTGGTTTGAAGACGTGTTCGCTCTTTTTATGGGAACAAGCTTAGTATCGTTTGGCGTGTTGTTTTTAAAACAAGTGGGAATGGTGACAGGCGGCACTGCTGGACTATCTCTGTTCCTCAGCTACAACTTTCAATTAGAGTTTGGCACCATCTTCTTTTTGGTAAACCTACCGTTTTACTATTTGGCTATCCGTCGTATGGGTTGGTTGTTCTGCCTGAAAACCTTTACTGCAGTCGGTTTGGTCTCATTTATCACCAATACACAATCCAACTTTGTTGAAATCAGCAATGTGCACCCACTATATGGGGCGATTTTTGGCGGGTTTTTATTTGGTACTGGGTTTATCATCTTATTTCGTCACAAAGCCAGCTTGGGTGGCTTTAATATTCTAGCGTTATACCTTCAGGACAAAATTGGTTTACGCGCAGGCTGGTTCTTAATGGGCGTAGATGTGACAATTATGTTAGTGTCTCTATCCGTTGTCGGTTATGTCGAACTGGCTCTATCAATACTCTGTGGTGTCATATTGAACTTTATCATTGGTTTAAATCACCGTGCAGACCGTTATCAAGTTAATAATTAACAAGGAGAATTTCAGTGCTTAATCATGTAACAGCCTATGCCGGAGACCCAATATTGTCTCTGATGGAACAATTTATGGCGGATGAACGTTCTGAAAAAGTGAATTTAAGTATCGGCCTGTACTACGATGAAAATGGAAAAATTCCAACGCTACCATCTGTTGCAACTTCGCAGCAGCAGCTAGCCGCAGAAGAAAGTCAGCCTTGTATTTACTTGCCAATGGAAGGCTTAGCACCATATCGTGAAGCGGTTCAAGCTCTTGTTTTTGGTGAAAGTCACCCTGCGTTGGAAGAAAAGCGAGTAGCGACGATTCAATCACTCGGTGGTTCTGGTGCGCTGATGATCGGTGCGGATTTCCTTAATCACTATTTCCCAAATTCGAAAGTGTGGGTGAGCAATCCTACATGGGAAAACCACAATGCCATTTTTGCAGGTGCTGGATTCGAAGTAGGTACTTACCCGTACTTTAACCCAGAAACGAAAATGCTCGATTTCGATGGCATGGTTTCTCAGTTAGAAGCGCTACCTGCAGAGAGTATTGTTCTGCTTCATCCTTGTTGTCATAACCCTACGGGCGTTGATCTTACTAATCAACAATGGGACAAAGTGCTCGAAGTGGTTAAAGCACAAAAGCTGATCCCATTTTTCGATATGGCTTATCAAGGATATGGTGAAGGGATTGCTGAAGACGCTTACGTTATTCGTCAGATTTCTCTGGAAAAAGACGTAGTGAGCTTTGTAAGTAACTCATTTTCTAAAACTTTCTCACTTTACGGTGAGCGAGTTGGTGGCCTGTCTGTCGTATGTGGTAACGATGAAGAAGCATCCCGCGTGCTTGGGCAGTTAAAAGCGACGGTTCGCCGTAATTACTCAAGCCCGGCAAAACACGGTGCGGTTGTGGTTTCTAACGTGCTCAATACGGAAGAACTAAAAACTCAGTGGTTTGGCGAAGTAGAAGGCATGCGTAGCCGTATTCTGACGATGCGTGAAACCTTGCACGAACAGCTAAAAGCGTTACGTCCTGAAAAAGACTTCAGCTTTCTAATCAAACAAAAAGGCATGTTCAGCTACACGGGTTTCTCGCAAGCGACCGTTGAAAAGCTTCGTGAAGAGCACGGTATCTATCTGATCAACAGTGGCCGTATGTGTCTAGCGGGTCTGAACGAGCAAAATGTTGCACGAGTTGCTGAAGCATTTGCTGCTGTTTAATAAGACATTAGATTAAGAATATACACCCAAGTACTCTTAAGTTGCTTGGGTGTTTTTTTATGCTGTTAGCGAAGTGTATATTATCCCCTGATACCCTTGCCTGAAAACAATTCAGATAGTTATCTCGGGCTTATGAAGTAATATTAATAAATCTATCAGCATCTATATAGCCAAAAAGAATAATTACTATTAGTTTAAAGTCTAAAATTTTGGAGTTCAAAACCCTTCTCATATCGTTAAAAATCTATCTCTTTTAGGTCCGGTTTATCGCCGTCTACTCGGGGCATACTTTAATGAATATCTCACTAACCTTTTGCAGCTAAAGGTGAATCTGACCAATTAGCCACCCTCGTTTGCTCCAACGGCTACTTTGGCTTGAAACTTTTGCATGCCATCCTATCGTGTTCTTTGTTTTATGAGAATTGAAGCGCTTCTCCTGACTAGCACATCGTATGTTTACATTTAACCGTTTACGAGACGGTAAGTTTCATCTTGTTATTACTATTTGATCTGATGCATATGCATATAGGTCACTACACTTTTACAAATGCTTAACAAATTAAATGGTTCAATGTCGAGCCATTTTAGTCACCACAAAACAAGGAAGAGCAGCTATGAACAAGACAATGCTTTTTGTTTTAATAAGTTCACTGTTGAGCACTGGCGCATGGGCTGGTCCGCCGGGAGAAAATACGCATGGTAGTACAACGATTTCGGTATCTGAGAGTATTCTAGGAGCGGATACATGCATAAATCCAACTTCTGCCATGGCAAATGATTCTGATAGCGATGTATCAGCTGATGCTTTAGCTTACGCGATGTCCGAGGCTTCTTCATATATCGACATCAGTTATTCTGGGGGCGTGACTCTAGACTTAACAAGGCACGGAAACAATGGCGCTGTACACCAGGTCGAGTTAAACGCGAGTATGGGAAGTGGTACTCTTTTTGCCCAAGTGGCTGAGTCCGACACAGAAGGGGATTCAGAGGCCTCTGCTTATACTAGTGCAGAAGCGGAAGCCGCAGCTACGATGATTGCACAAGCTTACATGAGTGTATTCCAAGGTATTAATGAGGATATTGATCTCGTAGTAACAGAGATCACCATTAAGATTGGTACCGAAGCGACAGCATCAGCTGTTGCCGGAGTTGAAGGCTCAGCAGAGAGCGAAGCAGTCGCAGAGTCTGAAGCTAGTGCGGATGGCGATAGTTCTGCTTCTGCAAGTGCAACTGGCGGAGGTATATCGTCGAGTGGATCTTCATTCTACGTACAAGGAGCCAATATCGAAGAGTTTACAACACAACTGGGTGTTGCAAGCGGTACTGTATTCAATGTTCAGACTTCAGCTCTTGCGCAAGTATACGCTGACGCGATGGCAACATCATTCGTTTACGCCATGGCAGAAGCATCAGCTCAAGCACAGGCCGCTGGCAAGCTTACTTTTGAATGGGACTTACCTGTTTTAGGGACAGGTTCGTTACCCATTGTAACCGCTTTTGACTCTGCGGCTGATGTCGCGCAACGAATAGCAGATGCCACTCAAGAGATCATTTCGTATGCGCAAGCTGCCGCTACCTCTTCTGCAAGCGCTTTAGGTGGTTCTTCCGTTAACATGAATATGATGGTTCATTATGAGAATTTACCTGGCACCGAAGATTTATTGGAAGTCGTGGGAGGTGGTAGCCTTGCTTTAGACTGTTCTCAAGCTTCGGCCAGTGCGACTGCAAGTGCAGAGGCTGAGACTAATTAGAGATTTAGTTTAGCCAAAACAAATACCAAGTCATCCAACGCATGTGTTGGATGACTTTTCTTTTATGTTCGGATAGCTATTTAAAATCAAGCTCTTCCAGAAGCTGGGCTCGGTAAGCTCGCGGAGTGACTCCAAACCAAACCCGACAGGCGCGGTTAAATGTGGCTTGTTCTGAGTAGCCTAGTAGACCGCTAATTTGACTTAATTTAAGGTTCGGATCTTTCAAATACTTGGTCACGATAACTTGCCGCTCACTCACTAATATTTGCTCGTAGGTAGTACTCTCTTGGGCGAGTTTTCGTTGCAGTGTTCGCTTGTGCATAGAAAGGTGAGAAGCGATGTTTTCACTGCTACATTGGCCTGTGGGAAGAAGACCTCTAATGAGTCTTCTTACATCATCAGAAACGGAACTGGCAAAGGGAATGGGTTGTGATTCCAGGTAGTGCCTTGCCAGTTTACAGGTTTGCTCATCTTCGCTGGATAGTGGAGTCGCGAACGCCGACTCTGGGAGAATAAATCCGCACCAGTTCTGATTAAACTCGACCGGACAGCCAAATACGTTTTGATACGACGCCTCATCTCCCAGCCGAGAGTGCATAAAGTGCGCAGAGATGGGTTTAAAGTCGTTTCCGCATAATAACTTAATCACCTGCATCGCATTCGCCAATCCCAGCTCATAGCACTGTACAGAGTAGTCAATGCCACGACCCTGCACGCAGTATTCCAACTTTATTGTTCTGGCTTGTCCCTTTGTTTGAACGATGTGTTTTGTCGTTAATGCTGAACAATGCAGGTGTAAATAATTGGAAATATTTTCCAGTGCATCACCAACCGTCGCCGAACTGCGTGCAATCACCGAAATCGGGCCAAGAATGCCCATACCCTGATATTCAGCGAGTCTCAGGCCGAAGTCCGGGCAATTGAGAGCGGTTACCGTGTCTTCCAGCAAAGCAATCATATTACGAAAGATGAGGAAGGAATCCTCATCCCGTTTGTCTGCACTAGGGATGTGATATTTCGACAGCAGATAGAGAGGATCTCCACCCAAAGATTGCGTGAGATTGTCGTATCCGCGAAGGTTTGTCGCTCTAATTAGAATATGCACCATGACTCCCTTGTCTCTATATTTCCATTCTATCGCTGATACAGTTCAGTCAAAAATGTGGAATTAACATTTTAGTAACATTGTCGTGTTTTATCAAAAAATAGTCGTCATTCATCAATATTGTTTGCCTTACTTTCTGAAATATTGAGCAATGTTTAGTCAATAATAACGACAAAAGGAAAACGTTATGACCGCTGCGCACTACGACACTATCATCATCGGAGCCGGACTTTCAGGGATTGGAACCGCTTGCCACCTAGCCTCTGAGCACCCTGATAAAACATTGGCGATTTTAGAAAGAAGGGAACGAATGGGAGGTACCTGGGATTTATTTCGCTACCCAGGAATTCGTTCTGATTCAGATATGGCGAGTTTCGGGTTTGACTTTAAACCTTGGTATTCCGATAAAGTTCTGGCAGAAGGAACAAGCATCCGGGAGTATGTTGCGGAAACGGCTGAAGAGTTTGGCTTTGACGACAAGGTGCAATACGGTTTGGCAATCACTTGTGCAGACTGGTCTGACGCTAAACAGCGATGGACTGTGACCGCTACGCACGAGTCGTCAGGTGAGGAAAGAACATTTACTTGCTCGTTTTTGATCAACTGCGCTGGCTACTACAATTTTGATAAAGGGCATCGACCACATTTCGAAGGAGAGGAGTCGTTTAAGGGCGATATTGTTCATCCTCAGTTTTGGCCAGAGGATTTTGATTATTCGAACAAGAAAGTGGTCGTAATTGGTAGTGGTGCAACAGCCATAACACTTTTGCCAAGTATGGCGGAAAAAGCTGCGGGTGTGACTATGCTCCAGCGCTCGCCA
Source organism: Vibrio sp. EJY3 (assembly GCF_000241385.1). Taxonomy (NCBI): domain Bacteria; kingdom Pseudomonadati; phylum Pseudomonadota; class Gammaproteobacteria; order Vibrionales; family Vibrionaceae; genus Vibrio; species Vibrio sp. EJY3. The sequence goes on along the minus strand of NC_016614.1, from coordinate 1,631,715 downwards.
AGCTACATTATGGCGGTTCCGAATACGGATAATATTTCTGTTTTCCTTAATCGTTTTTTACCGAAAAAGTGGGTATTCAATCTGATCAGAAAACGCAACATTCTCATGCAACGAGGTATGTATCTGGCGTGTAGAAAATGGCCAGAAAGAATGCGTAAAGTGTTGCTATCGCATGTTCGTAAGCAAGTTGGTCCCGAATTTGATATGAGTCACTTCACGCCGAATTACAACCCATGGGAGCAGCGCTTGTGTGCAGCGCCAGACGGTGATTTTTTCAAAACCTTGCGTTCAGGTAAGGCGAATATCGTCACTGATCATATCGAACACTTTACGGAAAAAGGCATTAAGCTGAAATCTGGACAGTACCTAGAGGCTGATGTGATTGTGACCGCAACAGGTTTGGATATCCAGTTAATGGGGGGCATGGAGTTTTTGCTAAATGGCGAGCCAATCAACGTTCCGAATCGCATGATATATAAAGGGATCATGATTGAAGGGGTGCCGAATTATGGTTGGATATTTGGCTATACTAATGCGCCATGGACGTTAAAAGCGGATATCGGCGGACGTTATTTGTGTCACTTGTTTAGTCATATGGAACAACATGGTTTTGCCGCTGTTCGACCAGTGGACAACGATAATGCCAACACGGGTGTCAGCATGCTAGATGGCTTTGCGCCGGGTTATATGGAGCGGGCCAAAGAAAGAATGCCGAGACAAGGAAAAGAAGGTCCTTGGGTTGTCACTATGCACTATGGAAAAGACAAAAAAGCGTTGACTGAGGATCCTATCGAAGATGGCGTTTTACAGTTTTCTCCTGCTGTAAATCAAGATAAAGCAATGGTTCAGGAAGTTGAAGCGACAGCATAAGACGACTTACCTTAAGTGAAGGACTTGAATATGAAAATACCTGATAGCACTAAGCCGCCGGTGGTACTTATTCCCGGAATGTGGAGTACGGGAGAAACCTTATCAGAAGTACAGCAGGCTTTTGAAGCGCAAGGTTATGAGGTGGATTCTCTTTGTCTTCCTGAGCACAAGAACAAGCTCGAATACAGTCAAGCGGATAAAAGCCGACTTGCTACGACTACATTACAAGACTACGTGGATTTCATCGTTGCCAGAGTTAAGTCGCACGATCTTGCCCCTATTTTGGTTGGGCATTCAATGGGAGGATTGTTAGCACAATTAGTGGCGGTTAGGGTGCCAGTCAGTAAATTAGTGCTGCTCTCATCTGCCTCTCCTGGTGGCATTAATGGTTGGAGTTGCTCGGTTATTCGTACATTTGGGCTCAACTTATTGGTATTTCCACTTTGGCGTAAAGTCACGGAAGTTGGCGAGAGTAATGTCCGCTATGGCATTGCTAACTCTCAAAGTGACTCTGTTCAAGAGCAAATCCTAGACAATATGACCTTTGAGTCGGGCATGGCAACGTTTCAGATTGGCGTTGGTGGCTTTTTCAAAAGTGGTTTTTCACGGGTTGATGCAAAGCAGGTGACGTGCCCAATACTGGTACTGGGCGGAACCGCAGATCGTATTACGCCTATCAAGGTGCAACGCGAGATCGCGAAAAAGTATGGGCAACAGGCTACTCTGGTCGAATTACCAGAGGTATGTCACTGGACAATAGGGGGAAGCAATTTACCCCACGTTACATCGGTGATCTTTGACTGGCTTGATGAACAAATACATATCGCCGCGTAAATACAGCGTTTGTACATTGAACTGCATGTTTGAAAAATGCCCTCCTGTTATAGGAGGGCATTTTGTTTACTCTTAGCTAGCGAATTGGAATCTTGTGTTCTTCTTCGCTGTGTCCGGCTAGTTTAGGTACCACGACAGTCAAAACACCGTCGGAAAAATCAGCGCTAATTTCTTCGACATTAATGTTGTTACCGAGCGTAAAACTTCGAGACATTTTGCCACTGTAGCGTTCACTGTGGACTACTTTACCTTCTTTTTCTGTCTCTTTTTTAGTTTCGATACTGGCTTCGATGGATAACACACCTTGCTGGCAGCTAAGTTTGATATCTTCTTTTTTCACTCCCGGCAAATCGGCAGTGACTTCGAAAGCTTGGTCTTTCTCGACGATATCAACTCGTGGTGAAAAAGACCCTTCTTCGAATCGTGTCCTCAATGCAGGAAATGAATTGTCAATGAACCGGGAGAAATCTGCCCAGCTATCACGAGGAACCAAGCTCATAAGTACCTCCTAATTCACTCTTTCCTAACATCACTATAAGTGTAATTCGGGCGTGCGAATTTTCAGGAAAAATTACTGCTCTGTTTGATAAATATCAAATATTCAGCGGGAGGTTTTTAGCTCTCAAAAAAACGTCCTACTACTTAATCTCAGACCATTTTGTTGTTTGATTTCGCCCCTGCCTTTTAGATGTATAAAGCGCTTCATCTGCTCTGTCTACAATGCTATCTATGTTCTTATCACTTGGATGTAATTCGGCCACACCCAGACTGATTGTAAGTGGTTGACCCGGACTGAATAGGAATGACTCTGTTTCTTTTCGTATCGACTCAGCCACTTTCACCCCGTTATCTTCCGATGTGTTGGGCAGTAGAATAATGAACTCTTCGCCCCCCCATCGTGCCAAAATATCACTATGCCTTATTCGATTTGACACAAGCCCACTCAATTCTTTGAGGTAGACATCACCGACATTATGCCCAAACTGATCATTAATGGATTTGAAATGGTCAACATCAAACAGGATGATGCTAAAAGTAGAGGTGAGGTTTTTACCCTGTACAAATTCATATTGTAAGTGCTCGGTGAACTTGTTGCGGTTGAATACTTGAGTAAGAAAGTCGGTATTCGAAGCAGTAGTGAGTCTTTGATTATGTCTGTGGCTAGCGAATATGCTCCAAGCGGTCACGGCAGAAACCAACAAGATAAGTAATAAGTATATCAGATAGCTATTGCAAAGCTCTTTCAGCCTCGCGTCTTGCGTACTAGAGATTAAGTACGCAACATGTTCACCCTTGATATTTTTAATGGATAAAAAGCTCAGTATGTATGTATTGTCACTGATAGTAATATCGTGGGAGAAGCTATGTTCGTATAGGGTTAGTGAGCTTAAAGACTTTTTGAGCGTGTCCGCGTTGTCTAACAAGTCTCTGTATTTTATTTTCGGTAAATGTTGTTCGAATACGGCTTTATCAAAATAGTAGTTATCGGATAAAAAGCTGTTTAGATAATTGTATGCCATGTCGTCGAAGAGCTTAGACTCTACGGTCGATTTGTTGATGATAAAATGGAAATCATCATCGGGGTACAATTCAAACAGTAAGTCGACGATGCTACCCATGGAAAGAGACACTTCTAATGTGCCAACTTGTTTATCGTGATCGACAACTGGGTACACGAATCGGTAACCATTAAATATCCGGCCTTCTTCGAAGCCTTCGACAAAGCGTTCTTCGACATTCGCTAATCTGACGGATTCTCTTATGGAGAATAGATTATCGCCAAACTTTTCTGGTTTATGAACTCTTAAGAAACTGTCGCCATTTTTGAAGTGAAAATGCAGTTGCCTGAAATTGTACTCCTTTAACAAGGCGTAGTCTTTTTTCAACAACTGGTAGATCCTCTGTCTGTTTTTGTCCCGAACTTCTTCGCCAGAATAAGCTGCAGCCGCGAATAAAGGGACGATTTCCTTATCTCTCTCGATTTGTTTAAAGACATAGTGAGAAAACTTGCGATATACACCAATACTCGACTGAACTTTGGATTCAAACGTTGTGGAATAGTTGTTAAGGATAGTTGATTTCTGCTCGTGATAGCTGTCGAAGAGCAAAATGAATAAGGAGACCAAAAAGAGGCCAAGTGCAGCATAGCGGGTGGTTAATTTATGGGGTGTTAACCGAGAAAATTTAGGCGTATTTCGTGGCGACAAACGCTAGCCTCTAAAACTTTAAAAAATAGATTATGACAGTAGGGGCATAGTACAAAGATGTTAGTAAATTTAATAGGTTTTTTAGTATATTGTTAGATTGCGATCAGGTTTATGTTTTCCGAAAAGCACATCTTTTTGTGCCCAAACATAGCGCCCACCAGAGCCGTGGTTGAGCGCTATCTAATCTCGTTCTTATTAGTCTGTGTATAATGGTCCAATTCATTCAAGTTTGTGCTGCAATGTTAGCGATAGGATGAATCAAAAAGCCCTTTTAGGCGCTTCTGTTATTACGCGTCGAAGGTTAAATGCTACTCCCTCAGTTCAGCACGAACTTCTCTACAATCTAATTCGTTTATGAAATGGTCGCTGAAGATAACTCTTGGGTGTGTTTGCTGCTTTTACGGCGCACTTTGATCTGCGAGAGAACAACACCGGAAATAACAAATAAGCCGCCAACAATATGGTAGAGATGAACTTGTTCGCCTAGTAATGTCGATGCTAGCGCCACTGCGACCACAGGCATTAAATTCATGAACATGGCGCTGGAGTCAGCACCGATTAAATCTATCGCTTTCACCCACATTAGCGGAGCGAAAATTGAGGCTGCAATGCCTGCGTAAGCAATCATCGGGAGCGCTTCTTGGCTAGGGAGAAGATGATCACTGGTCAACCACAATGGTGCCAGCATGATCACTGAGAAAAATCCTTGCATGTAAACCAAAGTCAGGCTGTTAAATGGCATCTTCCAGCGTTTAAGTAGCACGCAGTAAGTTGCGTAAACCAAGGCGGCAAGTAACATCAAACTGTCACCTTGAGTCATGTCCTGATGGAAGAAATAGGTGATGTCTCCGTGGCCAAGCATAAAGGCTAACCCTAACAATGAAATTAAGCCGCCAACGATACTCAATTTAGAAATCGACTTACCTAACAAAGGCACACTCAGAAAGACGCTAATAAGCGGAACCAATGACGTAATCAGTGCCATGTTAGAAGCCGTGGTCGTTAAACCAGCGTAATAACCAAGTGACTGGTTTAAAACCATACCGAGCAGAGCAAGACAAGCCAATTTGCTGAGATAAGGGCGAATAACGTGACGCTGCTTAATCACAGCTGGCAGACAAAACGGTGTCAGTATCAGCAATGCGATAAACCAGCGGTAGAAACTCATTGCACTCGGTTCAATTGCGCTGGCTGCCATTTTGTTGACGTTAGCATTTCCACCCCAAATCATGACGGTAAAAAACGGAAGTAAATAAACCATAAAAATCCTATCGCACAATAATTGATGACGATAGTCTGGCAGGTCTTTATAATGAAAAGTATCTCCTAAAAGACATAGTGAGCGATAGGAAGACAATTTTGAAAAAGAGTTCGCGAAACCTCCACCCTTCATTATCAATTGATAGGGCACCATCCGATGTATTTATGAATTTCGAAGCGTTTTTGTCGAATACAGAGACTCGAATTCACAGCCATCCCTGGGGGCAGGTACAGTTGATCAGTGGCGGCATCTTAGAAATTGATGCAGAAGACACACGCTTTTTAGCACCACCTCACTTGGCTATCTGGGTGCCTGCGGGAATTCGTCATACCAGTTATAACAGAAAACCGATCGAGTATTGCTCGCTAAATATTTCGCCGGAATTGACGGCACATTTCCCGACCAAAACCAGTTTGATTAAGGTTACGCCAGTCATAGCTGCGATTATTGAGGATTTTCGCCAACGAGATATCAATGTCGCGCATAGTGATGAAGACAAACGTCTAGTGCAGGTACTTCTCGATCAACTGGCAAAACAAGAAGTGGAGCACCATTTCTTACCGACTACCGATAACAAGTATCTGGAACCTATCCTTAAAGCGGTAGAAGAATCTCCCACGGATGAAATCAGTTTGGCAGAGTGGGCCGTAAAGGTGCACACCACCGAGAGAACGCTAGCGCGTCATTGCCAGAGTGAACTAGGGATGAGTTTTACAGAATGGCGATTACGTGTCCGCTACCTGCATTCTATGGAGCTGCTACGCAAGGGACAAACGGTAAAAGAAGTCGCATTGACCCTAGGTTACAATCAGGCGAGCCCTTTTATTGCAATGTTTAAGAAATACTCCGGCATGACACCGGAGCAATATAAGAATCGTTTGTTATAACTGATGTGGCTGGTGTGGCTGGAACCATAAGATGACATTTTAGACACAATAGTTGTCATTTTGGACAGATAAGTTGTCATGGTCTACTTTTAGGTTGTAAATTTACTACTTAGGGCTAGGCCATGTACCCACATACCATAGATAAGCCACACGCTAAGAAAAATATCTTCAAGTTCATTAGTGTGAAAAATAAAGCCATTATCATGTGCGAATCATCACTTGAATTTGATGCTTGTTTTCACCTTGAATACCATCCTGACGTTGCATCTTTTGAGAGCCAGCCGTTTTACTTGGAATACCAGTTAGAAGATGGTTCACATAGCTACACTCCTGACTTTCTTGTAACGCTGAATGATGGTAAGAAATACCTACAAGAAGTCAAAAATTCCAAGTTATGTCTTACGCCTGAATATCTTCATGTTTTCGAAGCAATGCAAAGAGGTAGTGAAGATATTGGATTTCCCCTTTATCTCGTTACAGAAAGACAAATTCGCAAAGCCTTCATCTTAGATAACCTTAAATTGATCCACCGTTATGCAGGTTCAAAGCACATTTGTTCTTTCAAACAATCACTTTTAGAAGTCATTCAAAACCAAGGGTTGTCGTCATCTGAAAAACTCGCCGGTATATTTGGTAAGTCCATAGGCTTTATGAACAGAGAATTGTTAGAGCTAATGAGCCTTGGCCTTGTTTCTGCCCATTTTGAAACATCCATGTTCGATGAGAGAACTGCAATTTGGGTGAGTGAACAAGTATGAGTGGTCCATTTGTTGACGAATCTAAAGGTGAACCGCCTAATAATGGTGAAGGTGGTCTAGTACAAGATGTAAATATTGGTGATGTTACAACAGACTCTTCTGATCTTTGTTACCGCCCTCTAAATACTTTAACGGTTTACGAACGAGACTTAGACAGTTTTCCTGAAGAGCTTAAAAATGAAGCTTTAGAGCGATTTAAGCTTCTGTCACTTATTGGCAAAGAGTTCGATGGTCCTTGGCCATTTAAACAGATACAAAAGTTAATTGAAAAGTACAAAAATGACGTTTCTATTCCAACTCCTAGCCCAAGAACGGTTCAGCGTTGGAGGGAACGTTATGAGAAGAGTAACGGCGACTTAAAATCTCTTATTGTTAGAAATTATGCTAAAGGTAATCGTAAACCAAAGATCATAGGTGATGAATATTACTTTGATTTAGCCGTGCAAAGTTGGCTCGAGGCTGAAAGACCGAACATCACCCGTGCGTATGAACGTTACTGTGACTCAATTGAAGTAGCTAACGAATCAATTGTTGTGGGTAAAATACCTAGCGCTAGCTACAAATCATTCTCAAGGCGACTTAAACAACTCCCTCCCTATGCTGTTGCTCTACAAAGACATGGAAAATATTTTGCTGATCTTTGGTTCAGACACAACGCTAAGCACAAGCCGCCTACACGTATTCTGGAGCGAGTTGAAATTGATCATACACAACTGGATTTGATGTTACTCCATGATGAGTATCTTGTTCCTATTGGACGCCCCTGCTTGACGATGCTTATCGATGTATTTAGCGGTTGTATCATTGGCTTTCATCTTGGTTTTCATGCACCGGGTTATGCAACGGTAGCAAAGGCATTGTTAAATGCGATGAAGCCTAAAGATTACGTAAAAGATTTACCTATAGAGTTAAATAATGAATGGATTTGTGAAGGAAAAATTGAAAAATTGGTCATGGACAATGGGGCTGAGTTCTGGTCGAAAAGTATTGACGATGCCTGTAAAGAACTCAACATTGCTGTTCAATACAATCCAGTCAAAAAGCCTTGGTTAAAACCCTTTATTGAAAGGTCATTCGGTATTCTAAACAAAACGTTACTCTCCACTATTCCGGGAAAGACGTTTTCAAATGTTCTTGAAAAGGGGGACTATGATGCAGCCAATAAAGCTGTAATGAAGTTCTCTACGTTTGTTGAAGAACTTCATCGTTGGATCATCGATGTACATAATGCCAAACCTGACTCGAGAAACAATCGCTTGCCTAACTTATATTGGAGCCAAGGCGTCAAAACACTTCCTCCAGCTAGACTCCCAATTAAAGACAGCGAACAACTGTCTATTATTATGGGTATATTGGTGAAGCGAAAACTCACGGAGAAAGGTATTCAATACGAAGACTTATTTTATCGTAGTCAAGCCCTTGCCGATTACCGAGCAAGGTTCCCACAGACGAAAGAATCAGCGATAAAAACCATCAAAGTAGACCCCGATGATCTGTCGAGAATTTTTATCTTTTTGGAGGAACTTAATGGTTATATCAAAGTTCCCTGTGATGACCCCGAAGGATACACAAAACATCTTTCACTTCATGAACACATTATTATCAAACGAGCCCATAAACAGTATATCAAAGGGCACGTTGATACCTTGTCGCTTGCGAAAGCACGTCTAGCTTTGGCAGCGAGAATGGAAGAAGAAACAGAAGAGTTGCGTTCTTTCAAGAGAAAGCGTAAGCCGCCGAAAAACATTAAAAAGATGGCTGAGTATTCGGGACTAAGCAGTGCAGCTATTGAATCGAAGTCACCAGCTTTGGATAAAATGTCATCGAGAAAAAGCAACGCCGAAGAACCAAAGGATATTGCCAATTTTTTGGATGATTGGGAGGCGATACTCGGAGATTTAAGTGATGACTAGCAACTCTGAGAACGTTCAACGTCTTGTTTCCAACTTTAATCAGTCTTTTGCTCTGTTTCCTCCATTCGATGCAATTCTTAGTGATCTGGAAAAACTACGAAACAAAAGTGCAAGAGAAGGGTTTAAACCATCGATGTTGATCTATGGAGATACAGGTGCAGGTAAGTCTGCATTACTTGAGCATTTCACTAAGGAGAGCAAATCCAAAACAGGCCGTAAGGTACTGAGAACAAGAGTGAGGCCTTCACTGCAAGAGACTCTTAGCTGGACACTTCATGTTCTAAATCCTCTCCGGAGAAATAATCGATTTGTAAAAAATGCATCTGAAATTGGCTTAACCGACATGCTTATCCGCGAACTTAAACAAGCAAACATAGGCATTATGATTATTGATGAATGCCAAGAGTTTGTAGAAATTCGTTCGAATGATGACAAAAAAGAAATAAGTATTCGATTGAAAATGATCAGCGAAGAAGCTTCTGTCTCAATGATATTTGTTGGTATGCCTTGGTCAAAAGAAATCACCAGAGATAGTCAGTGGGAGTCCAGAATACGTTTAGTTCGAGAAATCCCTTACTTCAAAGTGATCAATGAGAATGGTAGTAATAACAAAAAAGAGATGAAGCGATTTGCTCTGAGTTTAATGGAGATATCAAAGTTGATGCCATTAGATAAACAACCCCAATTAGAGCTTCCTGAGTTCAGTTTCCCACTTCTGGCTTACTCGAGGGGAGAAATGCGAGCACTGAAAGATATTTTATCCGATGCTCTCGAAATAGCTCTTAACGAAGGCGCAAAGGAACTAACGAGATATCATTTACAAGAGGCTGCCAAGTTTTCTGTCGAAGGCGAAAATCCATTCGATGAAAAAGTCAATATGATTCAAATTCAGACGATTCAGCAGTACACACGTTTTGAGCTAGATGATAAAACTGGCAGAAGAGAGAGGTTTGATCGTGCTTTTACAGCATTGCAGCAAATTCCTATCAATAAGTTACTCAGTAAACGCTAGCTCTCGCTACTTCCCCCCAATTTCGCAATCAATGCCGCTTTATCCTCATCACTTAGTTTATCTACTAAGCATGCCAGCTCTGCACTTAATTCGTTACGACAGAAAAAGTAATTCAACGGTACGTCCAACTCTTCAGCCATACGGGTTAACGTTCCTATATCGGGAACATGACGACCTTTTTCATAGTGGTTCATGCGACCACTTGCCGAGCTTTCTTCCATGCCTATTCTCACCCCTAGATCTTTTTGGGTGATTTTGGCTTTTTTACGTGCAGCTTTGAGCCTCTCTGGGATTGGGTTGTGGTTTTGCACTTGCTCATTTCTAACAAACCTATCGATAACTTAGATTGTCTAAGTTTTACTGATTTTTGTATACTTAGCAATCCTAAGTTTTTTATTGATTGTTATAGCCACATGAACAGAATTACCAAAATTAACCCACACATGTTTAACTTATTGATTGAAAGAGGAATGGATGATTTCTCTGTAACAGAAGCTAGGGATGCGTTACTTGAAAGCGGTGTATTGTTACCAAGCAAAGAGGATGCTCGAAAGTATGTGTATAGGCAACTTCTATCATTTGAGAACAAAGGATGGCTACTAGCAGATGGGCTGCGCCGAGATAAACGTTACCACCTTACTGCGGAATTTAAAGCGTTAGCAGTAGAGCCTCGAACCCTCAGCGATAAAAATGGGAGAGTGGATTCAAAGGCTAATCTAACGGAATCTGCTCTAAATACGTTGGTGAAAGAGAAGAAGCTGTATAAAGGAGAGTTAGCGATTACTTTGGGCGAGATTGAAGAATATCAATCGTTGTTGTCTCGGTTTCCAAGTAACAAGAAAGATCTGCAACCACTCTATGACGCTGCAAAAGAACACTCAGCGAAACTATTGGGTAAAATCAATGCATTGAACAATTATGTTCATATAGCAAAAGATAAGGCGCAAAAATGCTAAGGGTTTGGCAAAGCGAGTGTGTAACTCAAGTTCTGAAAAAGTTTACGTCAGCCAGCCATTCCCATTTCTTCTGTCAAGCGACTCCTGGAGCTGGCAAAACAGTTATGGCCGCAGAGGTTGCAAAGTGCTTATTTGAAAATGACATGATCGATTTGGTTCTTTGTTTTTCGCCATCCCTCTCAGTTGCTCAAGGAATGAGAAGTACATTTTCTTGGAAGTTAGAATGTTCTTTCAACGGAGGGTTGGGCTCTTTGGGGGGATCTTATACGTACCAATCCATCCGATTTTTGGGTGAAAGTTTTTGGAAAACGGTCAGAAAATATCGAGTGCTAGTCGTATTTGACGAGATTCATCATTGTTCATTTGATGAAGACGGTCGTTCTAATTCGTGGGGGTTAGAAATTATAAGTAAACTCCAAGGGCTTGCACAATATACACTGGCGTTATCTGGAACACCCTGGCGATCAGATCAGTCACCCATTGTAATGGCTGAGTATTCTGACCCAGATGGAATGGTTATTTGTGATTATCAGTATGGATTAAAACAGGCTGTTGAGGACAGGGTATGTCGTCGTCCTCAAATTGTATTAATAGACAATGAGCATCTGAGTATTTCTAAGGGGAGTACAAATCAGCACTTTACCTCCATTTTGGATTGCCTTAAACAATCAGATGTTTCTTACCAGAGTGTCATCCACAATGAAGATGCCATGAACTATATTTTGGAGAGTGGCTGCAAAAAGTTAGCACAGGTAAGAAAAGAATCACCAAATGCAGGTGGGTTAGTTGTTGCTGCTTCGGTTAGACATGCGAAAGATATTCAGCAGAGACTTATTGAACGCTTCAATCAATCAGCCTGCGTTGTTACTTATCACCTTAACAACCCGCTACAGGAAATTGAATCATTTCGGCATTCAGATACACAGTGGATAGTCAGTGTGGGGATGATAAGTGAAGGAACCGATATCCCTAGATTACAAGTATGTTGTCATATGAGTGCGGTTAAAACAGAGCTCTATTTTAGACAGGTATTAGGACGAATACTTAGAATCAATGACTCGCCGAACCAAGAAGCCTGGCTTTATACCTTTGCCGAGGAGAGCTTAATTGGGTTTGCTGAAAGGATTGAACAAGACATTCCAGAGTCATGCCAGTTAATCAAACTTAACAAGTGCAGTGAGGAATATAATAAACAAGAAATGAACGCTATTTCTACAGAGCGTTTAGTCGATAAGACCTTGGAGCCTAAGGAGGCTATATCCAGTATCAATTGGTCCAGGATTAGCCCTTTTTCTAATACGGCCACCCTTCCAGTCGTGGGTTACGATGAACTGCATTTAGGTGATTTTAAACAAAGAGTTCTTGCTGCCTTTATGTAATCAAGAAAAATATTATTCACCTTGATTTATACACCTCATCAGCAATACTAAAACTTAGTTATTCTAAGTTTTAGTGGTGGCTTGTGATTACAAATATTCAACTATACCCTGATGAATCGCTCGAAAGCTTTCTGTTGCGACTATCGCAAGAGCAAGGGTACGAGCGATTTTCCCATTTTGCAGAAGACATCTGGTATCAAACACTTAATGAAAATGAGGCGATGTCAGGTGCTTTCCCACTAGAGCTTAATTGCATCAACATTTATCACGGGCATACAACCAGCGAAATGAGAGCGCGTGTCCTCATTGACCTAGAACGCCGAATTAAACTCAACGACTTTGGTGTTTTACGTTTGGCCTTAATGCACTCAAAAGCCAATTTTTCACCAAAATTCAAAGCTGTGCATCGTTTCGGTATGGATTATCCCTTTTCCTTTCTGAGAAAGAGATTTACACCAATTTGTCCTATGTGTTTGGGTGATGCGCCGTATATACGACAGAATTGGCAGTTTATACCTGTTCAATCATGTGCGGAGCACGGCTGCAAGTTGCTCCATCAATGCCCAGAATGCGGTTGCCGACTTGAGTATCAGAATTCAGAGCGCATTCAATATTGTGAATGTGGTTCTAACCTTGCCGAAGCTGAGGCAAAAGTATCGTTTGAAAGCGAGTTGATGGTAGCTCGCTGGCTAGCCGGAAAGTCACCTATGGAAGAGGGCGTCATGAGCAAAGATATGACAACCTCAGAGCGCTATGGTTTTTTGCTTTGGTACGTGAACCGCTATGGCGATCTAGAAGATATCAGCTTTCATGCCTTTGTAAAATATTGTGCAGAGTGGCCAAAACCATTACACCACGAACTGGATAAGCTGGTAGATAAAGCTGATGTAATTCGAGTGAAGCAATGGAGAAAGGTATTTTTCAGAGAAGTGTTTGGGGAATTGTTGAAAGAGTGCCGCGAACTCCCAAGTCGCCAGTTAAGTAAGAATATTGTGTTAGTTGAGATTTTACATTATCTCACTCGTTTAGTTGCCGACAGTTCCTCGTCGCCTAAAGGAAATATCGCAGATGTTTTGTTGAGCCCGTTTGAAGCGTCTACGTTGCTTTCATGTAGTACAGATGAAGTATATCGTTTGTATAATTTCGGTGAGATTCAAGCAGCATTTCGACCGAAAATACACACTAAACTAGCTCGCCACGAACCAGTATTTACTTTGAGAGGAATGATAGAGACAAAGTTGGTTCGTATGTGTTCCGAGAGTGATGGCCTTAGTGTCTATCTCTCGAACTGGTAATTCAGGAAAGTAATAACGATGAAGCTAAGTGATGTATTGCGAATTGAAGATGAAGTGCTCAAGCAGACGACGTTCAAAAAAGTATTCATGCCTTATAGTGAAGATATCGAAATTGATGGCTGTGAAAAAGAAGCTTTAATCATACTGCTTAACTTAAGTTACTACCCCAAAGGAACGAAGCATATTAACTGGCTGGATGATGAACGAGCGCTAGATTATCTCACAGAGCAAGACAACCTAACAGCCTCGCTGGCAGAGGTACAATGGTTCCACACCCATAACCTAAAATACCCAGATTGCCGAGTAAGTAAGCAGAAGATTATTGGTGAACCTCTTCCTGCAGATGACGTTTTCATTTCAAGTGCTACGTTGAAGCCAATCTTAGGCTGGGCGCATAATTCGGCTGCTTATCGCTACACGATTTGGTTGCTGAATTCTTTTATTTGGCAGTCTCAACCCACCAATATTCTTACCTTAATAGAGCAACAAAACCCAATTTGGCTAGACTTGCTGAGGGCCTTTGGTTTGCGCGAAAAGTCGCTTGAACTCCTTAGAACCGAAATTGAGTTGCAGCTTTCCTCACAATCGTTTCCTCGCTATGTTGATTCGTACTCTAAGCAGCTGCGTTTCCCTTGGAACGGAGATTATTTATCGGTTACTCCCGTTGTGAGCCATGCGATGCAACGGGAATTGGAACATCGTTATAGAAACGCAGAGAGTCATCTCAAGTTTGTGACTTTGTCATTCCCTAACTCAGCAAGTATCGGGAATTTATGTGGTAGTGTGGGTGGTAACATGCAAGTACTGAATTACCCATTAGATGTGCCGTCATCGACAAATAGGTCAACATTAAGAAAAACACTAGCCGACAGCAGGTTAGCGAGTGGTCGGTATTTTGATGATTTCCAGCTAACGAATGAAAGAATATGTAAAGTTCTAAGTCGTTTGACTGGAACAGAAACATCTACAACACACAAACGAAGAATTAAATCGCGAAAAGATCAAAGTAGAATTTTGAGAAAGCAGGTTGCCTTGTGGATGCTACCGTTAATTGAACTGCGCGATCGTTTCGATAGCGATGAACGAGAGGGCGTTATTGAGGAGCATGAAAGCTTGGTTCAAGACTTTCTAACGCTATCTGAATCAGATCTACCCGTGCTGGTAAGCCAGTTCAATCAGCGCTTACATTATGTATTTCAAGAGAATAAATTTACCAGAAAATTTGCTTATCATCCTAAACTGCTACAAGTTGTTAAATCTCAGATAGTTTGGGTTCTTAACAAACTGAGCAAGCCTCAGGAAGATGAAGTTAGTGGCCAGGGTGAACAGTATATCTACCTTTCTTCACTGCGGGTGCAAGACTCCCTGGCGATGAGTTGTCCATACTTATGTGGTGTTCCATCACTAACGGCTATTTGGGGCTTTGTTCATCACTATCAAAGAGAGTTCAATAGATCGATTAACAGTGATGTGTTTTATGAGTTTGCCGGCTTTTCGATATATGTGCGAAGTCAAAGCATTACTGTGGGCGCGAAGTTGACGGAGCCCAATTCAGTAGAAAAAGTCCGAACCCTTTCAAATGCAAAGCGTCCAACGATTCGAACTGATAGGTTTGCTGACTTAGAAATAGATTTAGTTATATGCGTAAAAAGCAATGGCAGATTATCGGATTACCGCGCAGCACTTAAGTCTGTACTCCCGCTTTCTTTGGCCGGAGGCTCTTTGTTCCAACCTCTCATCTCATCAAAAATCGACTGGCTGAGAACGTTCGATAGTCAATCTAGTTTGTTTCATGCATTAAAGGGCTTACCAGCTTATGGACGGTGGTTATACCCCTGTGAGCTGCAACCTGATAGTTTTGATGAATTGGAATCGACTTTGGATCAGAATAGTGGCTGTCTACCAGTCTCAAATGGATACCACTTTTTAGAGATTCCTATACATCGAAATAATGCCCTCACTGCGTTACACACTTATGCCGAAAATACATTGACTGTAGCTAAACAGGTTATTCCTATAGAGATGCGTTTTGCCGGAAGCAAACAGTTTTTTCAGGAGGCTTTTTGGTCGCTAGAATGCAGTTCAACAACTATTCTTGTAAAAAAATACAAGGAATAGGGTATGGAACTGTGTCGTCAACTCAATTATTTGCGGTCTATCTCTCCAGGGAAAGCGTATTTTTACTACTTGGCTTCGAATGGAGATAGGTGCCCTTTAGCGATTGATAAAACTCACATACGGGCACCAAAAGGCGGGTATGCGGAAGCTTATCAAGGTAGTTCATTTGTCAAAAAAAATGTTGCACCTCAGGACTTATCTTATTCCAATCCTCAATTTATTGAAGAATGCTATGTTCCACCATTGACCAATGAAATCATCTGTGAGTTTTCACTTCGAATCAGAGCTAACTCGTTACATCCTGATGTATGTAGTGATGAAAAAGTGCGCGAGCAATTAATGTCGCTTGCCAAAGTTTATAAAGAGCTGAACGGTTATCAAGAACTTGCTTATCGTTATGCGAAAAATATACTGCTCGGGAGTTGGTTATGGAGAAATAAAGATTGCCGTGGAGTTACAATCCAAGTGATGACGAGTGATGGTGAATCCATTGAAGTCTATGATGCAACAAAGCTTTCTTGGTATGGTCACTGGGATGAGCAATCAACACAAAGCCTAGAACAATTAACGAGCTATTTGTCGAGAGCATTGTCTGACAGATCTCAATGCTTCTATATGGACGTGAAAGCTGTAATGTCAGTCGGACGAGGGGATGAGGTCTATCCAAGCCAAGAGTTTATAGATGTTAAACAAGAGGGAATTCCCACAAGGCAGTTAGCTAAGGTGCCTTTGAACTATGAACAAGAGACAGCTGCATTTCATGCTCAAAAAATTGGTGCAGCATTACAGTCAATCGATGATTGGTGGCATGAAAATGCAGATAAGCCGTTAAGAGTGAATGAGTATGGGGCTGACAGGGAATATGTAATTGCAAGACGTCATTCACTATTAGGTAACGATTTTTATCAGTTGATTCGTCGTACTGAAAAGTGGATAGAAGAGATGGATAAATCTAAATCGATACCTAATGATGTTCATTTTATTTTGTCGGTGCTTATTAAAGGTGGTTTATTCAATTGCTCGAAAACCAAATCTAAATCCAAATCTAAATCTAAATGAGGGGGATACTGATGGAAAGAAGATATTACTTTTCGATTCGCTATGTTCCATCATATGCGGATTTTGGACTCTTGGCTGGTCGCTGTATATACCAGATGCACTTGTTTTCAGTTAACAATCCTGAGGTGAAAAATAAAGTGGGAGTTTGTTTTCCTCGCTGGAATTCGAAGGATGTTGGTGACATGATCGCCTTTGTTATGGAAGATAAAGAAGCGCTATTGGGGCTAGCTTTCCAACCTTACTTTTCCAGGATGACAAAAGAAGGCGTATTTGAACTTTCGAAAGTTGATGAGGTTCCAAAATCGTCTTCTGAAGTGAGGTTTGTAAGAAATCAAGCGATTGGCAAGAGTTTTATTGCTTCTAAAAAACGAAGGATAAAACGAAGCATGACGAGAGCTGAATTATTGGATTTTGAGCATACCCCGGTTGCTGTTGAGGAACGTGTTGTGGAACATTATCACCGCATTCCAATTTCTAGTGGCTCATCTGGCCAGGATTATATATTACATATTCAAAAAGAACGCGTCGAATCAAGAGGGCAGCAAGATTTTAGTAGCTATGGCTTAGCGACAAAGCAAGAAAAAAGAGGGACGGTCCCTGCGCTGTATATTTGACCATCTTTTTGAAGTTCCCATTTATTTTAAGATAAAACAGTGGGTTACAATAAGAGGCAAGAAAAGGGTAATATACGAATTGTTGTTTGTTCTAATAGGAAAATCATTAACTTATAGTCTAGAATTTATAGTGACCTGCCGAGTAGGCAGCTAAGAAATCGGTGTTTTCTTACCCGCTTAGTAATAGGATGTGACCTGCCGAGTAGGCAGCTAAGAAAATGTTAAAAAAATACTCAGGTAAAACCCTGCCGAATAGGTAGTTTGAATTTTACCATTTATAAGGCAGATATAGTGGTTCTGCCTTTTTTGTTTCTCGGATCTCAAACAGCTAAACCGTTAACGGTTACAACCAAATCAGTATTTTCAGCGTATCAGAATGCATGTAAATTATAAAACGTTCATTTGAATGGATAACTAACCAAGTGCGTATTTCGGTGATTGAGAACACTCATTTCGTACGCCTGAACTTGAAAGCACTGTTAAAGCTGATCTTACCTTGAGTGACTTTAGCGATCACATCAACAGTAAGCTGGGAGCGAGAGTCCATGATGATCATCCTTACTAACCCCTGAATGGTGAGTTGACCTATTCAAAGGGTTAGGTATAGAAATGGATCCGTCATTTTCCCTTGGTAATTAGTTCACCGACAAAATCGGTTGGTAGTTAAGGTACGACAGAATCGCTTGGTGATCACACCACACAGAATTTCAGGCTAGCAAACTTATGCCCCAAAATCGTTTAGAGCCAGTACTCTATACGACTGATGCTCCATGTGTTTGACCTACTAAAAGTAATCCCTTTTACACCCTATAAACCCTAAAAATATGCCATCTATTTGATATGTGCATCAGTTGCACATATTCGATTGTGCTAGCATCCAAAAAGTCATGCATTACAACACATTAAAGGAGAAATCATTGGCTAGACGAGGTAGTGGTTTACGAACGGCAATAAAGGTTGTTAAAGCAATAGATAGAGCTAACAAACAAGCTGCTCGTGAATCCCATCGTATGCAAAAATTATCTTATTCAAATGTGTCTGCCAAATAAGTTACGATTCATTTTAATCTTCTAGATTAAATGTTAAAAATGTAACAACACCCAGTAACTTTGATGATTTGACTTGCATTTCTCATTCCTATGAACGGAGGCGCAAACTGGAGCAATGAACTACTTAAAAGCACCACTAGTCGGAAGAACATCAATGCAAGCGAGAAAAGCATTTTTAAATACTGAGTCCGACTATACTGTTTGGGTCAACGTAAGAAAACGCAATCACTGGTAACAAATGCCATCTACATGACGCCATTTATTGGTAGGTGGTTGTTCATCATTGATAATCAATCACTTAAAAAGTGCTAGAAAAAGCGGATAGCGGGAATACTACCTACCCCTTTACAAAAGTACTATCTAAGATTCATCATTTCGGGTGGAAAGCCGATAATAGAGAATGAATAAACCGACGATGATTTAGGTTTTACCTTCGATACTACTTCGCGACTCTACTTTGGATAGAGCAGGATCAGTCGTCACCGTTGACTTTACCTAGGATAAGAGCGTAATTCTTTTCAAAAGAATCAAGTAAAAACAGGAGCTGTACATGCTTATTACATTTCGCTGCAAAAGCCATGCTAACGTCACAATGTTCGGTGGCATTGGGCTGCAACTGATAAAGATGATGGGTCATAGTGGTACAGTACCCGGTGCTATTCTTTCCCCAGATATCCCTGAAGCACTTTCTAAATTAACGTTTTCACTCGCTGCAGAAAGTACAGCGGCTCAAAAAAACACCTCTGCCACTGGAGATGATGAAGAGGAAGCTCTATCTGAACAGGTAGTAAGCCTCAATCTCCGCGCTGTTCCATTAATAGAACTATTAAAGTCTGCGATAGATGCTCAATGTGACGTAATGTGGGATACCCCATAACATTTGCTTCAGACATACTAGGGTATTTGTCTAATTTACATATTATGCATTTAATGGCTTTCCCTAACCGTCTACACCACGACTTGTCCAGGAAGCTTACGCAGTGTAGGGAAGCATTATGTCTATGCGGTACATCACGTGAATAACCTCGTAATTCTTGTTGGGCTCACATTGGCAGCGGGACTAGCTATGCCTTTCGGCGCGCTTCTGGCCAGCATCGGAAAATTTAAGTCACGATTGTTCGAGGCCGAGTTCAGTCACAGCATCACAGCATTTGGTGGTGGTGCTCTATTGTCTGCTGTAGCTCTCGTATTAGTTCCTTATGGTATTGCCAAGCTTGACCCGTTGATAGCATCGACTTGCCTCCTGGTTGGTGGGGTCATTTTCATGATGCTTGACGTGTATCTTCTAAAATTTGAGACACCTGCTAGTCAACTCGTTGCGATGCTCCTTGATTTCATCCCTGAATCCATGGCGCTTGGAACTGCATTTGCAATCGGAAGTACAGATGCGGTGTTGCTTGCGGCGCTAATCACATTGCAAAATATCCCAGAGGGTTTTAACGCATATCGTGAGTTAAACAACTCTTATCATTTTGGTCCGAAAAAAATCATGGCCATTTTCTTTTTAATGGCATTTCTCGGTCCTGTTTGCGGGGTGTCCAGCTATTTGTGGATGCAAAACCAAGCTATTGCCATTGCTGTGATTGTGCTTGTGGCTTCAGGAGGTATTTTATATTCCGTGTTTCAAGATATCGCTCCAAGAGTAAAACTCGCAAAACATTGGTTGCCCCCGATGGGCGCGGTGCTAGGTTTTGTGCTTGGCATGGTTGGAGTGATGGTGATCAGATGATTGAATAACGAAGTGTCATTTTTGGAATTGATTCAACTATGACAAGGTTCCAATTCTTCAGGTAGATTAGTATCGTTGCTTAGGGCAGATACAAAGCTTTCCTTACTTATGATCTAATGTGTACTGTAAAAGTGGCTACGACTACGACACTGGTGGCTATTCAGCTTTTTTCAACAGGTAAGCTCATACCTCTAAACCTTTCAAAGCGTTCTTTCCAGCGTATAAGTTATAGCAGTATGGAAAAACTAATAAAATTGCCTTCATACGGGACTATATAACCTATAATAAATAGGTGAACTTGTATAATTTCATATAATGATGCGTCGTGTTGTATTTGTAACACAAAGAGCTTATTCAAGGTCTACTGTAGATACTACAGAAAGGAGTTATGCGTGTTGTTGAATTCTATTTTATGAGAAGTTGAGATAGACTTCCCACCTTAAGGTAACGCTCAATAATTAATGGTAAATTCTGCACAATTGCCTCGAGTTGATTGAGTGATTCCTACCTCATTCAATTTATATAGGTCAAAAATTCTTGCCTATATCGGAGGGCATGCTCATGCTCCCAAGTAACAATTCTTCAGGAAACCCCTGGGGCGGAGGACAGCAAGATCCTCCACATTTGAAAAAAGCTTTTCATACGATTCTTCAGCACTTCAAGAAAATTCTTATCGGTGGCGGACCGTCGAGATTTTTTTCTCCATTTATTATTATATTTTTAGCTCTCATTTTATGGTCAACATTTTATACCGTTCCAAGTGATTCTGTCGCTGTCATACAACGCTTTGGTAAGTATGTAAATAATGTTCCTGCGGGGCTCCACATCAAGGTTCCACTTGGTATTGATACGGTAAAAATAGTTCCAGTTAAACGGCAGCTAAAACAAGAGTTTGGTTTTACGACGCCAGAAGCTAATGATCCTCACCAAAGTCCAAGAGTGAACGATCGTCGCCAAGAGACACAAATGGTCACTGGTGATTTAAATGCTGCCCTTGTGGAGTGGGTAGTTCAATATCGAATTTCTGAACCCATTAAGTTTTTGTTCGAAGTCCGGAAACCTAGTGAAACACTTCGATATGTTTCTGAATCCGTAATGCGTGAAGTTGTCGGGGATAGAACTGTGGATGAAGTGTTCACAATAGGTCGACAAGAAATTGAATATGAAGCGCTTTCAAAAATGCAGGCGCTCTCAACGAAATATGCCTTAGGAATAAGTATTGACCAAGTGCAATTGAAAAACATCAACCCTCCTCAACCTGTCCAGGCATCATTTAACGAAGTGAACCAAGCCCAACAGGAAAAAGAAAAGCTTATTAATGAAGCTCGCCGAGATTACAACAAAGTGATCCCTTTAGCTTTAGGAGAAAAAGATCAACGGATCAGAGAGGCTGATGGTTATCGTTTAAAACGAATTAATGAGGCTGAAGGGGATACAGCTCGCTTCAATGCATTATTGTTCGAATACGTTAAAGCACCGGAAGTGACTAAGCGAAGAATCTATCTAGAAACAATGCAAGCTGTATTACCGAATATTCGTGCCAAAATTATCATTGATGAGCGAACAAACAATATTTTGCCTTTGCTCAATCTCAACGATACGCAAGGAGATGCACAATGAGACCGATTAAATTAGGAGTCATAATCGCATTAGCCTTAGGTGTCTCTCTTAGCCTATACAGCGCACTTTATACGGTGAGTGAAGTACAACAGGTCATTATTACACAGTTTGGGAAACCGATAGGCGAACCTGTGGTGGATGCCGGGTTGAAGATAAAAATACCGTTCATTCAGGAAACTAACACAATAGATAAGCGAGTGTTGGAGTGGGATGGCAACCCTTCCGACATGCCAACAAAAGATAAGCTGTATATTTCTGTTGATTTATTTGCTCGGTGGCGAATTACCGATCCACTTCAATACTTTTTACGTCTTAAAGATGAACGTAGTGCTCAATCTAGGCTTGATGATATTTTAGGGAGTGAGACGCGAAATGCTGTGGCAAAACATGAATTGATCGAAATAATTCGTACAAATAAAAATCGAAAACCGTTACGAGATCCCTTATTGAGTGATGTTGAAGGCGAATTGAAAATTGGCGCCCTAGTGCCTATTCAAAAAGGTCGTCAATTAGTCGAGCAAGAAATATTCTCTGCAGCATCAGAAAAAATAAAAATCTTTGGTATTGAATTACTCGATATTCGATTTAAACGTATTAATTATAATGAAAGTGTCCGCCCTAAAATTTACGAGCGAATGATTAGTGAACGTCGGCAAATTGCGGAACGTTTTTTATCTGAAGGGAATGGTGAGGCTGCGAGGGTTCGTGGTGACCGAATTAGAGATTTAAATAAAATTCAGTCCGAGGCCTATCGTAAAGTTGAAGAGATTCGCGGGCAAGCCGATGCCCAAGCTGCCGAGGTTTACTCGCTAGCCTACAATAAAAGCTCTGAAGCGAGACATCTTTATGAGTTTACACGAACGATGCAGGCTTACTCGACCGTCATTTCAGAAAACACCACGCTTGTTTTATCTACGCATAGCGATTTATTCAAGTTTTTGAATAACATCGAAGGAAACTTAAATACCACAGTCGACAAGCAATGAGTAAACGAGAAAAAACAACTATCAATCGGATTCAACTACCGAGAGAATATATTGATTGGCTGTCTCAGCCTGTAACCCGTTTTACACATATTGAATCTGCTTCGGGTGTTGTGCTGTTTATTTCCACGTTGCTTGCTGTTGTGCTCGCCAACTCGAGTTTAGGTGAGGCGTTTTCTCAATTCTGGCAGATTCAGTTGGGAATTACTGTCGGGGATTTATTGTTTGAGCGTTCAATACACACATGGATCAATGATGCAGGAATGACCTTGTTCTTCTTTCTCATTGCATTGGAACTCAAGCGCGAGTTGATGTTAGGTGAACTCCGTAATCCTAAATTAGCCGTCCTTTCTATTGCTGCCGCCCTAGGCGGTATGCTGATTCCCTCTTTTTTCTATTTGCTTTTACAATTTGGTGAGCCCGGGCAGCGTGGTTGGGGCACGGTCATGGCAACGGACACCGCATTTGTGATCGGATGTTTAGCTCTGTTAGGACAAAGGATTCCAAATAGCTTACGCATATTCATGTTATCAATGGCTGTGGTGGATGATATCGGTGCTATCGTTGTTGTTGCCATTGGTTACGGTAGTGAGATTGATTGGTTATCTATCACTTGTGCATTGATAGGCTTTGTTGTTATTCGAATCATGGGTTTTTTAGGGATTCGTAGTCTTGTCCTTTTTTCTGTTGTGGGGGGAATGACCTGGCTAGCTGTTGATATGTCTGGCATACATCCGACGATTACTGGTGTCATTATTGGACTATTAACACCAACGAGTAAATGGGTGAGCAAACAACATCTTTCCATTATTATTGATACCGTGATGAAATCGTCTACTAAGATGCAGTGGAGTGGCGATACCGCAGAGGGAGTCGCTTTGCGGACTGCAGCAGCTGCAGCTCGTGAAACACTCTCACCGGTTGAGCGTTTAGAAATGTTACTTCATCCTTGGGTCGGGTTTATCATCCTGCCGCTGTTTGCCTTAGCCAATGCGGGGGTTTCGTTAACAGGGGCAAATCTAACGTCTCCAATTTCTCTTGCCGTATTTTTGGGTTTTGTTTTTGGAAAGCCGATAGGTATTGTGTTGTTCAGTTGGATTTCATTAAGACTCGGTTTAGCGATACTGCCAGAAAATCTCAATTGGGGAATGCTCTTGGGGAGCGGGATGTTGGCTGGTATTGGTTTTACGATGGCATTGTTCATATCGGAGTTGGCTTATAGTCCTGACCAAATTAATGCTGCAAAACTTGGAATTTTCTCAGCTTCCATCTGTTCAGCTTTACTCGGTCTCACTTTTTTACGTTATTTCTCTGTGAGAACAAAACAGAACAACATCTGAATCTGAAATGTGTAGACAGTCTGCGGTGAAAAACTACCGCAGACTGCTACCCCGTAATCTAAGACGCGAGACTTCACTATGACATTTTAGGAATATTAGCTGTCAGTTGCTTCAGAACATATTGAAGAATACCCCCCGAGTTAAAATACTCCAGTTCCTTAGGGTTATCTATACGAGCAGTAACAGGTATGGTGAGTTCAGCACCTTGCGCTGTTACTACGATAATATTGAGCTCCAATAACGGCTTTATAGGTTCATGGGGGGCAATAAAAACAGTCTCATTACCCTCTAAAGTCAGTGAATTTAATTCATCTGGTCGCATCAGTTGAAGAGGCAGTATGCCCATACCGACTAAATTACTACGATGAATTCGCTCAAACGATTCCGCGATGACCGCTTTCACATTCAATAACAAACAACCTTTTGCCGCCCAGTCACGACTAGAGCCTGAACCATAGTCTTTGCCTGCAAATATTACCAACGGAACGTTAAGTTCGATTGACCTCCTGCTGGCGTCGTAAATAGGAATGATGGGAGGCGCTTTCTCAGTGGTTGACATGTTACAGTCATCCAGTTTGGTATCGCCGTAACATCGCGTGACACCGCCTATCGTCGGGGAGGCGATTTTGTTTTCCAAACGTACATTTGAAAAAGTCCCACGAACCATGATGTGATGATTTCCTCGGCGTGAACCATAGCTATTAAACTCTTCGGGTGTGATGTTTTTTGAAAGTAGATATTGACCCGCCGGACTATGTTCTGAAATGCGGCCTGCTGGTGAAATATGGTCGGTTGTAATTGAATCCCCCAAAATGGCTAATACACGCGCTGATTCAACAGGAAAAGTCGGCGGTGGTATTTCCAAAAAAGGAGGGCGTTGTATGTAAGTAGAGCCTTCGTCCCAAGGGTAGCAGGGGCTATCTTTCATTGACAATTGTTCCCACTCTTCATCACCTTCAGTAATGTCGCTGTAGCTCAATCTAAAGTGGCTCTCATGGACTTGATTTAGCATTTCATCCAGCATGGCTTGGCTTGGCCACAGATCTTTTAGATAGACGGGCTCGTTGTTACTATTGAGCGCAATTGGGTCTTTTTCTAAGTCAATACAGGTCGTACCCGCTAACGCAAATGCGACGACTAAAGGTGGCGAGGCAAGCCAGTTTAGGCTAACAGAGGGGTGTACTCTACCTTCAAAGTTGCGATTACCTGATAATACCGACGATACATTCAGGCTGTTTTCCGAGATCTCAGTTTCAAGATTGTTTTTTAATGGGCCAGAGTTACCAATGCATGTTGTGCAACCGTATCCAACTCGATGAAATCCCAATAGGTCGAGGTAGTCTTGCAAACCCGTATCATTGAGATATCGAGCGACAGCTAATGAACCGGGGGCGAGAGAAGTTTTGACGTAGCTAGGAACGGTTAACCCTTTTTTAACTGCTGCCTTAGCCACCAAACCCGCAGTCAGCATAACAGCGGGGTTTGACGTGTTAGTGCACGAGGTGATAGCTGCAATGACGACATCACCATGATGTAAGGGTCTGGATGAGCCTGGCTGGTTTGAGTTTACGGCACCTTCAATAGCACATTGGTCAAGAGTCGCTTGCTTAATGGCGCTGATATTAAGTCTGTCTTGAGGTCGTTTGGGCCCTGCTATTGAGGTACCGATGGCAGATAAATCGACTACAACATTTTCGTCATACTCTGGTGAAGGGCAGTTTGTATCCCACCATAGCTCTTGCTCTAGAGCGTACGCCCGCACTCTATCAATCAGTGAAGAAGGGCGGTTTGTTAGGGTTAAATAGGCGATAGTATTTTCATCAATTGGGAAAAATCCGCAAGTGGCTCCATACTCTGGTGCCATATTGGCAAGCGTTGCTCGGTCTGCCACCGATAGAGTGGCTAAGCCGTCACCATAGTACTCAACGAACTTACCGACCACGCCATGAGACCTTAACCTTTCTGTGATCGTCAAAACCAAATCGGTCGCAGTCACACCGGGACGCAATTGCCCATCAAGACGTACTCCGACAACTCGTGGGATAGCGATATTTAGTGGCTGACCAAGCATTGCAGCTTCGGCTTCTATGCCTCCCACTCCCCAACCCAACACGCCTAACCCGTTTATCATAGTGGTGTGGCTATCGGTTCCTATTACCGTGTCTGGTGTTAACACTCTTTTTTCGTCTTCGCGCACAACTTGAGATAGATATTCCAGATTAACTTGATGGCATATCCCCTTACCGGGAGGGATCACTGTCAAGTTACGGAAGTTGTTTTGTGCCCACTTTAGAAATGTATAACGCTCTCTATTTCGTGCCATTTCATGTGCACGATTTGTTTGTATCGAAGATTCTGAACCTGATTGATAAACAATTAACGAATGGTCAATGACAAGATCAACCGGACATTTAGGTGTTACATAACTCGGATCTCCGCCTTCTTGAGCTACTGCATCTCTTATTGCGGCTAAATCGACTAAAGCAGGTATCCCAGTATAGTCCTGCATCAGTACTCTACTAGGATAGAAGCTCAATTCTGATGAATGACCGTTGTTCTCTGAGTCGAGAGCCTTATTTTTAAAGAGCAATGCTTCAATAATTCGAGATGACTCTTTTAAATCAGAGGTTTGTCGCATTACATTTTCAATAAGCAGACGTTTAGTTACGGGAATTTTGGACAGGTTTACTTGATAATCTTGGGCAAGTTTTTTTAATGACCAGTATCTATATTCTGTACCTTTTAAATTCAGTGACCTTAGATATGTTTGGCGCCATGTTTTCTCGTTAGTGGGTATCATGATTTGTCTCCTTTCAATGATGGTTGACCTTTATAAAAGGCACCTCCTTGTCATAGACTGTTTTCTGGGACATTTTTATATTTCCCATATCCAAATAGCTTTGATCAGCTGAAAATCTATAACCTGAAAGGATCAGAGTTGAATTTCGAAAAGAAGGAAGAAGTTGGAATGGACTTTTACCATCAAACAATAACTAGACAAAAAATGAAGGCAAAGCTTTTGATTGTTATGCCTTCAGCCGTATCTAGATGAGAGCCACGTTTGTTGCGTGCGGTCCTTTCTCACCTGGTTCAACTTCAAAACTTACTTTTTGTCCTTCCAAAAGGGTCTTAAACCCATCAGACGAAATCGAACGGAAATGGACAAAAATATCCTTGCCATCACTATCTTTGGTGATAAATCCAAAGCCTTTATTCTCGTTAAACCATTTTACTGATCCAGTTTCTCTGTCAGACATATATACCTCGACTAATCCTATAGGTTAAGGCTCTGATAACTCGAGCCATTTCATAGTCACTCAAGAGGGCTGTCGCAGAAGTTAAACGAAAAATTTCGAAAATAACTGTGAAAGGAAACTTGTTTTATAATGAAAAAATAACTCAAATTCGCGGAGCTACTTTAAGTATAAGCCTTAAATTGAAAATAGTTAGTTTAGTCTTCGGTCATATTTTAATTTGGTTGTAAGGTTATGATTTTAAAAATATCAGTAAGTTTCTAATGCGTTAGCTAACAAAAAATGACTTTATGCCGACTGAGAGCAAATAGCCGAAGTTGCAACAAGCTGGTATTTGCGACACTTACAATAATTAACAATTTGCTAATTTAACTAGTGCTGTTACTCACTTTTGTCTATTTTATGCTGACTTGTGTAGTATCATTGTTTCTTTCATAGCCAATGTGGATGCGGTACGAAATGCAGTTAACCATCAAAATAGGATTATATGTGGGCAAGTTACCTAAACCGACACAAAAGCAGAAACAACTTGGTCTTAATCCGAAAGGAAAAAGGATTAAGCGGATACCAGAAGAGTTGAAGAGAAAGGATGTCCACAAACGAATAGAATATATTGAGGAACAAAAGACGTGGGATAAGGAATGGGGATTGTGAGTTCAAGAAACCTCTCTGAACTTATCAATACGACACTCCTCATGCATTCTGAAAAACTGAGTAACTTGGAAAGAGACATGCTTGCTGGTTTACTCGATCAACTCTATTGTGAACAGGCTTTGACAGACAAACAAATTAAACTGTGTCAAAGGCTAATACGAAAAACTAATCAAGCCTGTGTATTTATTGATGACACTCCAAACGAACCGTGATTGCTAGGCAATATCACTGTTCGATGCTATCAACCCAGCCTTGCTCAGGCGTCAATCGAGTCAGCACTTGATCCATTAAATCTTTGATTTCAATTTGGTCAGTACCCTCTGGCGCATGATGCTCTGCTGAGCGCTTAGCGTTGGTTAGGTTTTTCATGAAGATAGCTTCGCTATCCATCACAGCGTGTCTCACGTTGAAGTAAGTGACCTGGTAGGTCGGCATAGTATTATTCCTTCTGTGGGGGCGTGAAGATGTGATGCTTTCAATATAGCACTTTTTCATGCTATAGCGTTCTAACTGACTTAGCCTTCTTGATTAAAATTGACTAGTCAACTCACTGATTATCAAGAAATATGAACGCAAAGCCTACTTCTCATCCTTACAATATGATGATGCGGGTTCGGCTCTCGCTGTACGCTCCAAATCCACAAACCAACGCGCACTATGACTGACATTTGTCATCGCCCACCATTGTTTAAGCAACTTAACGCCGCTCTTGCTATGATGTCCCTCCCAGACATGTCGTGGGTGCTAATGATACTTAGAGATTATCTATTGAAGAGCACGGTCTTTCTATGGGCAAATATTGAGCATGCCTTGAGGGGGGGGGGAATAAACAAAATACATGGTGCAACACCTATACTTTTCCTAATACCTAATAGTCTAAATTGCCTAACCAACTTTTGTCCAAAAACGAGTTACAGATGCACTTTCGTTTGTGTGATCACCAAGCGATTCTGTCGTGTCTTCACCGTTTTACGCTGCTTTTTCGAAGTAGAACTGACTACGGTTCTGATCAAACTATCTTAAATGAGGTAGCAGCAGCCTTAGTGTACTAATTACTGTAGGTAGACTGATTTGAAAAAACTCTCATTTAGTACGTATATCGCGGTTTAAAATATTCACTCTATCTAACTAGCTGGGTGCTAACTATTAAACCAGAAAAGCTGAGTGGACTCAGCTTTTCTGGTTCGCATTTTATAGAGAGTACTTAATTTATTTGCTCAGTCTTTTTTGACGTGTTTGGTCGCTTGAAAGAATAGATTGCATACCCAACAACACTACCAGCAACGATCACAGAGCAAACTCGGATAAAGTTAATCAGCACCGGAGCGTTGTCGATAAATTCATTGATTCCCCAAAGCAGAACCAGTGAGAAAACAAACATGACCAGTAATCCGTAGCAAGGCGCGTCAATTTTACCCGGTACCACATACCAACCATCTTCTTTAATTGGTTTGTTTAGACGAGCATATTCAGCTTGTTGCCCTTTGATTGTGTATAGGTGCATTTCGCGTTGTTTACCCGTTAATACTAGGCTTGCAACATACGCGACTACTGCGTTTACGATAACCCCGATCACGCAGTACCAAGGCCATGAAACGTCAGTGGCAACAGCAACATACCAAATTGCCAGGAAGCTAGCAGCAACACCAATCAGAAGGCCTTTTTCAGTAATATGTTTAGAGTAGAAGCCAAGAACAAACATACAAAAGCTTGCACCAACAAAGTAAGAACCCGCTTTACTTAGCACCTCTAAAACTGAACCAGTGCTGGTAGCAAACATGAATGCCGGAATGATGATTAAGATTGCCCACATAACGGTGAAGAAGCGCGATGCTTTCAGGTAATGTTCTTCGGACTCATTCGGCTTAAAGAAGCGTTTATAAAAATCTGCTACCGAAACGGTTGCCATTGAATTAAATGCAGAGTCGAGGCTCGACATACTCGCAGCAAGAATAGCCGCTGCAATAATCCCCATTAGCCCTGGCATACCATATTCACTGGCATAATGCAGAATGATGGTATTGCCGTTTTCAAATTCTTTACCATCGTAATAAGCGTTAAACAGCACGCCGAGTAGAATAAATACAAAGTAGATAAAGAAAGCGACATAACCCATCATTAACATGGATTTCTTCGCGTCTCCCATGCTTTTCGCTGCCATACAGCGTTGCACCATCATTTGGTTGCCGCCATACACCGTAGTATGGAACATCGTCATCGCAATAACACCAGCCCAAACAGTCGTTACTTGGCTTAAATCAAAGCTCGTTTGAAGTGCATCAGTCATGCCTTTTGATTTGAGTTCAGCCATTACTTCTGTCATTGGCTGAGGCATGCCGTTCCATACTGCTTCAATGATAATGAACGCCCCAACGAATAAGATCACGGCTTGAATAACATCCGTCCAGATAACGGCCGCAATCCCGCCCATTACCGTATAAATTAGAGCGATTGCTGTGACAATCATGATGCAATACATTACATCTATACCAGTAATGAACTCTAATATTAGCGCTGTGGCATACAATACCGCAGCCGAACTTACAGCCTGTTTAATCAAGAAGATAAACGACAAAGTAATACGAGAGGCTTTGCCGAAGCGTCGCTCCTGATACTCGTAAATCGAGGTTAAGCCGCTGTTATAGAAAAATGGCATAAACACTGCGACGATCAAGAAGATAACCAGCGGATAGTTTAGATGTATTGCAATAACGGAAAGACCTTCTTTGTACGACCAAGCCGGTCCACCTAAGAAAGACATAGCGCTAACATAAGTACAGACAACGGAAATACCGATTGCCCACCAAGGGATGCTTTTATCGCCTAGGGCAAATTGATTAGCGGAGGTGACTCGTTTACCGATTAATGCCCCCATGACAAGCGTTAGGACAATATAAGTTCCTAAAATTGTCCAGTTTAATGCTCCAAACTCATACATAGTTAAGTCCTTTTAATTGTTCCTTCATCTGACCAAATAGATCGTAGCCGAGCTGTAGTAAAATATGCGCGATGTCGATAGCTACCCAATTCTCTTTGAGTAATTCGCCTTCGCGTCGCCAGATATCGATTACGCGAAGTTCAATGTGCTTACCTGTGGGTGTAAGCCCCAACCAGCCACTATCTCCAGAATGGGTTCCATGCATATGTGGCCAACCACCAGTGGATACGTAGTCATTTTTGGCTAAAATATTTAGCTTGCTGTCTACAATCCTGTCTGGGAAAGCAAAGACAAATGGCCCTTGGTGGTGGTCACGAAATCCTTGGATACCTCGCGTGGTGCCAATTCCTGCGGGACCATACCACATGAAGTCAGGGTGCCAGTAATTTTCTAAGTCCATCGAACTCAAATTTTTTCCATCAAAACCGCCCAAGCAATCCAGCATATCGAGTACCAGCTGTTGGCTTTTATTGCTTTCTTCCTCTGAAGCTTGTGCGAGAAGTAATCCGTCTTGAGTAGCTGGCGCTGGAACCAATCCATCATGCCCAAGGCTTTTTCTTAACGGGTTAACACCCACCTGGTTCATTACGTCAATAAAATCCGGAATCATATAGGATTCGGTGATTTGATTATCTTCTACGCACACCATTTCAGTGTAACGTAGATAAAGCGTCTTCCCTGTCGATGGGATGCCAAACAGTGGTTTTGAAAACGTACCAACAAAGTATCCGGTTGAGTTAATCCAAGAACGGCCTTGATATTTGCCATGTATAATGATCGCTGGACGACGCTCTACGTCAGGCATTGACGCTAAAAGTGGTTCGAGAAATGCTTGTTTCGTTGCTTCTATACCAGCGACATCATTAATCGGGTGGGCGACGCACCACTTCACTTTAGTATTTAGCATTTCATGCGCCACTCTAGTGCGCTGTTGTGAGTTAGCACTAAAGTAACGTTTATAGAAATCCTCTATTAAGTTCAGAGACATGCTGTTTCCTTCAAGTTTAACCAACTTGTAACAAAATCTGTTTCCAGATCGCGCTTTCATCAAGTAGGGTGAACTCTCTACGTAGCCCCCATGGGCCAAACTCTGCATGGCTGATACCCATGATGTAAACTTCTTTTCCAGTCGGTTTTCCAAACATGCCGTAACCTTCATGCTTACCTTGTAACGACCAGCGAATAGCCGCACGTGGTGACATCATCTCGTCATTGCGGCCTATACGGTGATGAATTTTAAATTCGGCATTAGGAAATGAAGAGCGTAGAGACATCCAGAACTGATCAATTTGATGGTGAGAAAGTGCCGTTTGACCGCCAGTATATTCGCCAACACACGCTCTGTCATACTCGGTTGGGATCACTGAGAATTCCGCGTTCATGATGCTGCGAAGAATATCTTCATAGCGGTAGCCGTGTTCATTGTCATTGCCAACACCATGGTAGGGGCCTTGAATGTCCACTTTAGGAGTGAAAGGGAATGGGCTTAGCTCGATTCCACCTTCTGCTTCAATTTGTTTACGAGCAAACTGTTCTGATGTCATACCCAACTGGTTTGCAATGGCTGCAACGTCGCGGATCATCCATTCATCGTTGATTTGATTATTGATAGCGTGACAATCTGCGATGATACGGAATTTAAGCTCTTTGTTGGTAGCCTTACCAAAAACGCCATCTCTAGCATGGGTTGCAGTCGAGATAATTCGGTGCGACGAGAGCATACCTTGCTCTGGAGTACCCGACCAAATTACGTCTTCACCTAGTAATGTGCGGTTAGGGAATTCAGCTAGTGTTCCCATCGTTGCGCTGATGACGTTTTTGTTCCCCTCTACAATGGAAAGTGGTGTACGGACAATAATGTCAGGGGCATAATAATGGTGTAGTGTATGCAGCCCTCTATCTTCCCAAATTTCTTTGGTAATACCTAAAATGTAATCGGGAAAGTCTTGCCACTTATCATCAAAGCCAACCATGGCCATAAATCACCTCCTGCGTAAAATGATGTTGTGTTGAATTGTTTTTGATTACGTATCCAAAATCGTGTTTTGTTGCGATTGTGTCAATGAATTGTTCTCGTTGTGTGCAAAGATCGTGGTGCGGATCAGGTTTTTAACAATTTTGCGATTAATAAACCTAGATAGGAAGTATATGGGAGCCGCTTAATTGTCAGGATGAATCGTCTATTGAAGGCAGCATCACTAGTTAAGGTTAACTTATGTTATGAAGGATATTTGCTCGGTAGAATCACCAAGAGCGTATAAAATGTAGTGAGTATCACCACCTCTTTGCATACGAATGCGTTTTGGTGCTTTGATGGATGGATCTGTTAGAATAATGAAAGCCATTAGCAAAGCGTTACCTAGTTGCTACCGTTACGGTATGAGATACATTTAGGACAAAGGATGTGGATAGCCACAGGCAGGTTTGAGCGTAACTATAGGGTTATGAAGGTAAATGCTACTTAAAGAGTAGGGTGGCTGAAACAGAAAATGCCCTATTTGATTAAGGGGCACTTTCGTCTTTGAGTTCGGATAGGACTACAATCTACAACGAAGTACTGCTGCGCTCAATCAAGGTGCCTTGCTCCAGAAGATATTCGCCTGTCGCGTCTTTATTGCCGTTGATACGATTCATCAGATCTTCTACTGCGCGTTGGACGATTTTATCCACGGGCTGAGCAATGGTAGTTAAGCTATAACTTGGCCATGCCGACATAGGAATATTATCGACACCAATTATTGCGTAATCTTGTGGGATTCTAGCTCCAGCCTGGCGCAGACCATCCATTACTCCCATAGCGAGGATATCGTTGGCACAAAAAATGGCTTCCGCTTTGGTGGAGTGACCTAAGATTAGTTTTGCTGCTTCTAAGCCTGCCTCAAAGCTGTATTTCGCTTGAATGAAGATTGGTGAAGCGGCACCTAGTGCTTGAAGCTGTGAAGAAAAACCTAGCCAACGCTCTTCACTAGTCATTGTACCGGCATCCCCACTAACATAGGCACATTGCTTTACGCCTTTGTCAAATAGGTATTGTGCAGCTTGAATGCCAGCCAGTCGGTTGTCGATGCCCGCACTATTGGCATTGGTACCTTCGGCATACCGGTTAATCAGGCTTAAATGAACGCCAAATTTTTCGCATTGAGCGAAGGCTCTCGAAGTGAGGCGGCTGGTGGCGATGATCAAACCATCGACCTGGTACTCGATTGCTCTGGATATAGCAAGATCCAAATCCCCTTTATCGATTGGGCAAAGTACGACTTGGCCGCCACGACGCTGAATCTCCATGGCTAGCGCTCGCGATTGCATGTCATACATTGGGTTGGGTTCACTATCCAGAGCAATAGCAATCAGCCCTGAGCGATTAGAAATCAAACTGCGAGCAATAGCGTTAGGTGTATAGCCAAGTTTAGCTGCTGCATCCATAACCATCTTGCGTTTCTTTTCACTGATGCTGGCTGTAGGACTAAACGCTCTTGATACTGTCGATTGAGAGACGCCAAGCATTTTTGCTACGTCAATCGAAGTGACTTTCGCTTTAATAGTGATACTCCTTAAAAATCGGTATGAGAACCTTATGCAAGAGGAGTTTATGGGCTAGACGATTTACGTGTCTAGCCCAGATCATTAATATGATTTAACTATCGGGGAAAACTTAAGAATTCATCACATTTCTTTCATGTTTGAAACCATCAATGATCATTTTATGCTCAGAACCTACGCAGAAAAAATTCACCCCTAACTCTTTCCAGTCCTTTATTTGCTCTGCTGTCGATAGAAACATCCCAACGGGTTTATTGGCGAGTTTTGCAGCTCGAATCACCTTGATACTCGCGTCACGGACTATGTCCTCGTTGACACTTTTCGCACCGTAGGCAACAGTAAGATCGACTTGACCTATAAACAGCGCGTCAATGCCGTCTACGGAGGCAATCTCTTCAACATTATCAACGCCTTGAGGGTCTTCTATTTGTGCGATGACGACCGTGTTAGCACGGCTGTCTTTTAAGTGCTGTGCCATTGGTTTAGTCGCGTACTTTGCCGCGCGGCTTGATCCTGCGTAGCCACGACCACCCTCACCATAATGGCAAATCCTGGCGAGTTGCTCGGCTTGTTCTGCAGTACAAACATGAGGGATCTGTACACCCGTGGCTCCACAATCTAACGCATTCAGAATGGTCGAAGGTGCGGTGTCTTGAACTCTGACAATACAAGCCAATTCATCTGCTCTTGCCGCCATGATGCAGGTATCTAACGACGATCTATCGAAAGGCGCATGTTCTGCATCCAACACGATAAATGATAAGTCTGCCAGAGCGAGTACCTCAATAATGTGCGGGTGAGGCGTTTTGACAAATGTACCTAATAGAATTTCTTTATTCAGAGATTGTTTGAAAGTAGTCATATATGGCTCCATTGCAAAGGTATGCAAAAGCTAACACGTCAAAATGTAAAATAAGAGTAAAACTGATGTGATCTAAAACTCATTTTTGATTAAAAAGTGAAATAAAAACGATGATATTTTTCGTTTATTTTTATTTTTATTCATTTTTTACAGTGCCTTAGGTGGTTATTCTCATTGTGTTGATATGACTTGTCAAATGTTAAAATAGTGTTTAGTCTGATTTTGCATTCGTATCCAAAAGCATGGGAAAACGAAGTAAGTATCAAACTATCTAGGAGAAGCACACATGGCACGCTTTATCAAAAACGGAATTACAGAAGAATTATCGGCATCGAATGATGCAAAAGTACGTCAAATCGTAGAGGATATTTTAGCGAGTATTGAATCGAAAGGTGATCAGGCTGTTCGCGAATTATCAGAAAAATTTGATAACTGGTCTCCAGATCAATTCCGTCTTACCGATGAACAAATCCAAGCTTGTGTCGATGCATTGGACGAATCAACTCGTCACGATATTGAATTTGCGCAAACACAAGTACGTAACTTCGCGCAAATCCAGCGTGACTCAATGAAAGATGTCGAAGTTGAAACCATGCCTGGTGTGATTCTGGGTCACAAAAATATTCCGGTTAACAGCGTTGGTTGTTACATTCCTGGCGGCAAGTACCCACTGGTGGCTTCTGCACATATGAGTGTTCTTACGGCGAAAGTGGCTGGGGTGAAGCGTGTTATTGCTTGTGCACCACCATTTAATGGTCAACCTAACGTTGCTATTGTGGCTGCAATGGCGCTAGCAGGAGCCGATGAAATCTACTGTTTTGGTGGTGTTCAAGCGGTTGGCGCAATGGCGCTAGGGACAGAAACCATTGCACCTGTCGATATGATTGTTGGTCCAGGTAACGCCTTTGTTGCTGAAGCAAAACGCCAGCTATTTGGTCGTGTCGGTATTGATTTGTTTGCAGGACCTACAGAGACACTGGTTATTGCAGACGAAAAAGGGTGTGATCCAGAACTTGCGGCAGCAGACTTGCTAGGTCAGGCAGAGCATGGCTACAACTCTCCAGCTGTGCTACTAACCAATAGTGAGCAGTTCGCGCATGAAACTATTAAAGAAGTAGAGCGTCAGCTTACGATTCTTCCGACTGCGGAGGTAGCAGGTAAAGCTTGGGCAGATTATGGTCAAGTGATTGTGTGTGACTCTTATGAAGAGATGGTCGAAGTGGCAGATGATATCGCTTCTGAGCATGTTCAGGTGATGACACAAGATCCTAACTACTTCCTAGAGAATATGACCAATTACGGTGCGCTATTCCTGGGGCGCGAAACCAACGTTTCATACGGTGATAAGTGTATCGGTACTAACCACACTCTACCGACTAAAAAAGCGGCGCGTTACACAGGTGGCTTATGGGTTGGTAAATTCATTAAAACCTGTACTTATCAGCGCGTTACAGAGGCTGCATCGTTGAAAGTAGGTGAGTATTGCTCACGTCTCTGTGCACTTGAAGGTTTTGCTGGCCACAAAGAGCAAGCGGACATTCGAGTACGTCGATACAAAGGTAAAGTAGAAGAGGCATAATATGACAAAACTCGCCTTAGTTACGGGCGGCAGTGGCGGTTTAGGGGCCGCCATCTGTAAAAAACTTGCAGAAAGTGGCTATCAAGTTGTGCTTACTTACAACAGCAATGCTGATGCCGCGGAGCAAGTGCTCAATCAACTGGAAGGGGGAGGCCATTATGCTTACCAACTTAATGTTGCGAACTCTCAAGCGATTAGTTCATTTGCCAATCAAATCAGCGAAATCAGTAACAAGCTTGATTTGTTGGTCAACTGCGCAGGTATGACAAAGTTCGTTGCTCACTCAGACCTAAACGGCTTGGATGACGCACTGTTTGATAAAATCTTCCAAGTGAATGTTCGAGCGCCTTTCGCTATGGTCCGAGCGTTTGAAAAACCGCTGCGCCTAGCCAAAGGCTGCGTTGTGAATATTACTTCTATTGCAGCGCAAACCGCAATGGGCAGTAATGTTGCCTACTGCGCTAGTAAGTCGGCCGCAGAGAACATGACCCGCTCGCTTGCTCGTGCATTGTCACCAGATATTCGTGTTTTGGCGGTCGCTCCTGGGCTGGTAGATACTGAGTTTGTGAAAGGTTTGGATGATGATTGGCGTAACCAACAAGAACAATCAACACCACTTAAACGTTTAGCCAATGATGAAGAAGTCGCCAATGCGGTTTACGCTGCTGCCGATGTACTTACCTTTTCAACTGGCAATACCATTGCAGTCGATGGTGGACGCCCACTGAGCTTATAAAAAGCTAGGAGAGCCTTTGGC
Source organism: Vibrio sp. EJY3 (assembly GCF_000241385.1). Taxonomy (NCBI): domain Bacteria; kingdom Pseudomonadati; phylum Pseudomonadota; class Gammaproteobacteria; order Vibrionales; family Vibrionaceae; genus Vibrio; species Vibrio sp. EJY3. The sequence goes on along the minus strand of NC_016614.1, from coordinate 1,594,247 downwards.
TAGGCAGTTTAGAAAGATTTAAAGGACAAATACGATGTCTCTACAACAAAGAGTAAATGAAAACCTAGTTCGTTATATGGAGCTGATCCCAGGAACAAGTGCGTTTATTGATGCCCGAACTCCGGGAAGCGATCTGAAAGATAACTTCTGTATTATTGGTGCCGGTGTGGCTGAAAGTAGCCGCCAGCACGTACACATCCGTGAAACCGCAGGTTTTAACATCGGTGCGGCGGGTCAACCTCCGGGTATTAAAAATTCACTGCATTCTCATCGTACAGCTGAATTGTTTATCGTTTTTAGAGGTCAGTTCCGCTTTTACTGGGGCAACGATGGTGAGCACGAAGCAGTGCTTTCTCATGGTGATGTCATTTCTATTCCAACCAATTTATTCCGAGGTTTTGAAGTCGTCGGACGTGATTACGGTTTTATGTTCTCGGTATTAGGTGGTGATGATTCGGGCGGCGGCGTAATTTGGCACCCGAATGTTATCAAGGACAGTCAAGGTTACGGTTTATATCTTAAAGCCGATGGCACACTAGTAGATACGATTGATGGTGATGCTGTTCCAGAAGATTCCGAGTTAATGCCACTGCTAACTAACGAAGAGTTGGCGACATTTGATACTTACACGGCTGAAGAAATGATGCCGTTCGTCGCGCTGCGTAAAGACTATCGTGAGATCACAAGCGAATTTGGTTCTAAAAATGTTAAGCAATACGCTTTGACAGGACACCCGTTAGCAGATTACGACTTCCAAGTGAAAAGTGAAGATAAAGTGAGCATCATGGCTTATGAATTGTGTGAGGGTGGCTCAATTCCTCAGCATCACCGTGAAGAAAAGCAAGTGTTGATCAATTTTGATGGCGACACCGAAGTTGAGCTCACTCATGAAAGTGAGCAAGCGAGAGTGGTTTTAACACGAGGTGATGTGCTGAATGTACCAAAAGGAACATCTTACTCACTGAAAAACCTGCGTGGGAACAGTTTGACATACAGTATCCTCGGTTCGGATCAGCCTAAGAAGTTATAAGGGGTGTAACATGACGCAAGCTTTACCATTAATCTGGCTACCTGGGTTGTTGTGTGATGATGCGCTGTTTGAAGAGGTAAATAAGGAGCTGCCCGATTGGGTAGCTCCTTCTACTATTGAACTAGCGCCACTACCTACCATGTCAGAATTAGCCCAGGATATGTTGCAAAAAGCGCCGAGTGAGTTTGTGTTGGGTGGACTATCAATGGGAGGAATACTCGCTTTCGAAGTTTACCGGCAAGCGCCAGAGCGAGTGAAAGGTTTGATTTTGATGGACACAAATGCGGCAGATGAAAAACAAGCGGTAACGGATAAGCGAGATGCTTTGGTTAAACGTGCTGTTGAAGGAGAGTTTGACCAAATTACCCCAGAAGTATTAATGCCAGTTTTGATACATCCAACTCGTCTCGCACAACAGGAGTTAACGGAACGAATTGAACGGATGGCTCTCAAAGTTGGTATTGAGGCATTTAAGGCGCACGCTAATGCATTAGCAACTCGTCCAGACTCTAGACCACTGTTGTCGGATATTACTGTGCCAACTTTGGTGATCACGGGCAAGCAAGACTTACTGTGCCCCATAGAAAATCATCTGCTTATGGCGGAGCATATTCCAGACGTGACACTCCATGTCATACCAGAGTGTGGTCATCTATCTTCCATGGAGCATCCAAAGCGAGTTGGCGTTCATATATCAGACTGGCTTTCAGTCCATTACAATTGATGAATGAGCTCACAAAGGGCTCGCATTTAAGGATACTTCCTTCCAACGAAAGCGCTCAATAATCTCGAATTCTACTCGGTCTGTCGCTAGTAATCATTAGTTCAGCTTGAACGCGTAGACGTAAAATCAAAGCTATATTGATGTAGTCTAAAAAAGTTGACGGTATACTCAAAGGGTCTTCCACAACTTAAATAGCCTGTGGACTCAACTTGTAAAATTGCCGATTCAGCTTTTTCATTGAGCTGCTTTGCGAGAGTTTCATCTAAAATATAGGGTTTAACCGATTGTCGACTTTTGGTGATCGTTAGACCCTTTTCTTTTTCTATATACTCATACTTCGACCCACTCATAATTGCGACACTTAAATCTGGAAATAGATCCGCTGGCATATGAGTTATTTCGTAGATTTCGGGCTCATCGTTGATACAACGTAATCTATGTATCTCATATGTATCATCACGTAAATCGACTCCGAGCTTTTCTGCAATACGTGGTGAGGGCTTTTTAAGTTCAAACTTGACCACTTGTGAGCTGGGAGATTTACCTTGACGGCTTACTTCCTCAATAAATCCTAATAGATGCAAGGCATCATGCTGAGCTTTTGGATCATTGATATAGGTGCCACTGCCTCGTGAACGTGATATCAGTCCATTATCAACCAGTATTTTGAGGCTTTTTCTAATCGTTACTCTACTGACAGAAAACTGCTCCTGTAAAACACTCTCTTTGGGCAGCATGGATTTTGGCTCGAGTACACCTTCTTTGATCTGCTGCTCTAAATACTCGGCAATCTCAATATACTTTGGTTTCATAATCCCTCTCAGGTTGACCTATTCATGATAACAAAATTATGTGATCTGAAGAGGTATTTAGATCTTTAGTAAGACTAATTTTGTGATTCAAGATCTCTTTGTACACTTTTTGAGTTTAAAAGTATCTTAAAAGTATTAATACTTAACTCAGACCTATTAACTGAAGCATTGCATAAGAGGGGCATTTAATGAAACGCCAAAATCTTACTATCGTTGGTGCGGGTAGCACCTATACACTCGGTATGATGAACAGCTTAATTGCTGAAAAAGAAAACTTTCCACTTAAGAAAGTAGTGTTCTATGACATTGATGAAGAGCGCCAGCAGTCTAATGCTTTAGCGACAGAAATTTTACTTCGTGAGCATTACCCTGAGGTGGAAGAGTTCGTTTACACCACTGAAAAGTCAGTAGCGTTTGCAGATTCAGATTTTTTCTTTATCCAAATCCGTACCGGAGGCTTAGCCATGCGTGAGCGTGATGAGCAAATACCGCTGTCAAACTCATGTGTAGGCCAGGAAACGTGTGGTGCAGGTGGCATGGCTTACGGTCTGCGTTCTATCGGCGATATGATTAAGCTGGTCAATGATATTCGTCAATCTTGCCCTGATGCGTGGATTTTAAACTACACCAACCCTGCTGCTATCGTCGCAGAGGCGCTCAATCGTGAGTTCCCTAACGATAAAAAGATCCTCAATATTTGTGATATGCCAGCGGCGATCATGGTCAGTTATGCTCAACTTCTTGGCTGTGAAATTTGGGACTTTGTTCCAGAGTACTTCGGACTAAATCATTACGGTTGGTTTACAAAAATTCGCAACAAGCAAGGCGAAGATCTTACCGGGCGTATTAAGGAAATCATATTAGAGGAAGGGATCAGTGCCGTTGATGCAGAGATTGCAGATGATCCTTCATGGCAGGCGACCTTTAAGAATATGCAAGTCATGCTTGAGGATAACCCAGAGTACCTGCCAAATACTTATCTTCAGTATTACCTTTATCCTGAAAAAATGGTGGCTAAAGAAGACATCAATAATACGCGAGCAAGACAAGTTATCAACGGCCGAGAAAAACGCGTCTTTGACCTAAACAATCGCATCATTGAAGCAGGTACAACAAGGTATGAAACTTTACATGCTGATATTCATGGTAGGTATATGGTGCGCGTTGCTGCTTCACTGGCTTACAACTTGAGTGACGTGTACCTAGTTATTGTACCTAACAATGGTGCTATTTCTAACCTGCAAGATGATGCGATGGTGGAAGTACCTGCCGCATTGACTTGCGATGGCCCAAAAGCGTTCTCTGTTGGGACGATTCCAACTTTCCAAAAAGCGATGATCGAAAGCCAATTGGGATACGAGAAGCTGGTGGTCGATGCGTGGTACGAAGGTAGTAAGCAAAAACTTATCAACGCACTAACGCTTAACCGTACGGTGATCAACGTCCCTAAAGCGAAAGCGATCACCGAACAACTATTAGAAGAAAATAAAGTTTATCTACCACAATTTTTTCAGTAACGAATGGATGACGGGAGCCTAATTGTAGGCTCTTGACTATAACAAGAGGTTGACATGAAAGACATTATCCAACGTTTTGGGGCAGCGATGTTTGTCCCCGTCTTACTCTTCCCTGCCGCGGGTATGCTACTTGGATTTTCGGTAGTACTACTAAACCAAGATGTTTTTCCTTGGGCACAAGAAGGCAGTACCTGGACGAAAATCTCCACGATCATTCTTCAGGCATCGCTAGCCGTATTCAAGAATATGGCGTTGATTTTTGCCGTAGGTCTTCCTATTGCACTGGCAAAGAAAGCTTCAGGACGTGCAGTTCTCGCAACGTTAGTATCCTATATTACCTTTAACTATGTCATCGGAGGCATTTTGCAGTTTTGGGGAACTGACTTAGGCGTGAATTACGTTGCAGGAGAGCGTGGACTAACAGAAGTTGGTGGTATCCTTACCCTAGATACCAATTTATTGGGGGCGATTCTCATCGCCAGTATTTCGGTTTGGGTTCACAATCGCTTTTTTGATAAAAAACTGGCTGATTGGGCTGCGGTATTTGGTGGAACGCCTTTGGTTGTTATCATCAGTTTCCCTTTAATGGTGGCAATGGCGGTTGTGACTTGCTTCACTTGGCCTAGTATCCAACATGGTATCAATAACTTACAGGCGTACTTGGTGGATGCGGGCTCGTTAGGTGTTTGGTTGTTTACATTCCTTGAGCGGATCATGATCCCGACAGGGTTACACCACTTTGTTTATGGTCCCGTGTTCTATGGTCCAGTCGCTGTGGATGGTGGCACAGTGGCGTATTGGATAGAAAATATGCAAACGTTTGCTCAAAACCCAGAAAGTTTAACCAGTCAGTTCCCACAAGGCGGCTTAATGCTAACGGGTATGGGTAAGGTATTTGGTTGTACTGGTATTGCGTTAGCTCTGTATTCTGTGGCCAAGAAGGAAAATAAGAAAATGGTGATGGGTTTGGTACTAGGTGCCGCGATTACAGCCATCTTGACAGGTATCACAGAGCCGATTGAATTTACGTTCTTGTTTATTGCACCTGCTCTTTTTGCTCTGCATGCAGTGTTGTCCGCAACAATGGCGACTATTGCTTTTATGCTTGGTGTTTCAGGTAACTTCCAAACTGGCTTGATAGATTTCGTTTTCCAAAACTGGCTACCTTTGGCAGGAAATCATGCCATGACTTATACACTTCAAATTTTGGTGGGTTTAACATTTACCGCAATTTATTTTGTCACTTTCCGTACGCTAATTTTGAAGTTTAATATTCTTACTCCTGGACGAGATGGCGCTGAAAATAAGCTTTACTCAAAAGCGGATTATAAAGACGCTAAGGAAGTAACGAATGAGTCAGAAGATAAATCTCAAGCGTCTGCGTTTGTTGAAGGGTTGGGAGGTAAGGACAACATTGATCTACTGACCAATTGTGCAACACGTTTACGTGTAAAAGTTAAAGATACTTCTTTGGTCAAAGATAATGCCTTCTTTACTCAGTATGGAGCGGTAAATGTTGTGCGCAATAAAGAGAGTTTCCAGATTATTGTAGGCCTGACGGTGCCACAAGTACGTGAAGATATGAGTCAACTTATAAAAGCATAACCCCCAATCATGTTCCTGAAAGTAGGCTCATTGGTGAGGCTCTTTACGCCTCACCAATTTTTTGTATTAAAAAGATAATTGAAGAATACTCAACCTAAGAGACCGCGGCCATTGCTTGGTTAAAAATACCTCAGGAGTGATATATTTGTAGTAGCTTCTCACTAAGATTTATTTACTGTGCTTAATGGTATAAATGTGGGAAACGAGATTGATTTAATTCACGCATACGAGCAAACACATCTACGCCCAATTGGTTGTAGGCATCTAGGATATCAACCAGTACCCAGTTTTCACGAATAAGTGAACCTTCACAGCGCCAAAAATCGAGACTTCGCATTGTGATTTCTTTTCCACTCGGCGCGATGCCTAGCCAGCCATCGCCAGAGAGAGACATACTCATACCAGGCCAAGCAGTAAATGCCACGTAATTGTTTTCGGCAAATAGTACGCCATTTTCCCAGATTGTCGTTCTATCTGGCATTGCGTTTAAGAAAGGGATTTGATGATGCTTTCGAAAGCCTTGGATACCTCTGGCAGTGCCTATGGTTGAGGGGCCATACCAGCTGCAACGAGGGTGCCAGTATGACTCTAATCCCATTGCCTTTGCACCACCTTCAGCGTGTTTGAGTAAACCATGTAGCATATTGTTAACCACATCAAATGCTTCTTGTGTTAATCCCTTATCCGCTTGACCTAGCATGACACCATCATGTGTTGCTGGGGATGGAACATGCCACTCTCGACCAAGGCTAGGAGACATTGGCCAGGATTCGGCTTGTATCATTAGTTCTGGAATGTCCAAAAGTGCCTGTATTTCAACAACTTTTCCTTCTTGTATGCGATAAAATTCATGAAAACGCATGGACACTTGTTTCCCTGTTGGTGGAATACCTAGCCAGGATTGTTCAAATGTCCCGGTGTAGTAACCCCCAGCACCGACCCATTCAGCGCCATTTGCTTCATTGGCCATTAAGATATAAGCACGCTTTTCGAGATCTGGAATTGCTTGAATAAGCGGCGTGAATACTTTGTTGTAGTACTCTTTAGGACCATGAATGGTTTCAAATGGGAAGCACATGTTGATCTGCGCATCCGGTGAGATTGTTTCGTTTAACAAGTGAACAAACTGTTCAGGTTCATGATTATATAGAGCTTGGTTAAGTGTATTGATCAGTTCTTTATTTGACACATGCGAGGTCATTTCATACTCCATAAAAATAAGGTGGTTTGATTGTTAACAACTTGTTTGTTGAACGCTCCATATTAAACGGCAGGAGAGGTTAAGAGCGGGCTCTTCATATTCCAATGCTATCGAGTTATATCGCTGGTTTTCAAGACGCTTCTGGTCGACAAAGTGGCATTGTAACTTCCATGGGTATGGCAAGCTTAATTTGTTCAAACCGGTCTTTTGCATACATATCCAATCATTTAATAAGCGAAAACTAGTCAATATTTAAGAGTTTTAAAAGAACTTTTCATATTTTATTGGAGTTTTTAATTACATGTAAAAAGTATTTTTGATTAAATTAAGGTTAATTTTTGTGATTCTAATTTGTCAATCAATCTAAAGTTGGTTTTTTATTTGTAATAATTGCCAGTATATAGTTATTTAATCTATTGTTTGTTTTTTGTCGGATGTCTCATTGTTCACAATTTATTTCCAAGACTCTTTGCATTCGTATGCATTGTGTGAAATGTTTGTTTGAATGTTACTAAAATGTTACTCCGGAGGAAGTGTGGCGAGAATTCAACTGAAATCCCTGACTAAAAAGTGGGGGAAAGTCTATGGTGTAAATAATGTTAACCTTGATATAAAAGACCAAGAGTTTGTTGTGTTCCTTGGTCCCTCAGGTTGCGGGAAAACAACTACAATGCGAATGATTGCGGGTTTGGAGGATCCCTCAAGTGGCGAAATTTACATTGGTGATCGAGTGGTAAATGAACTTGACCCAAAAGACAGAGATGTCGCTATGGTGTTTCAAAGTTATGGCTTATACCCAAATCTAACCATCTATGAAAATATTCGTTTTCCACTCAAAGTAAGAAAAGTTGATCCTAAAACTCATGATGAAAGGATTAAGCGTGCCGCTGACATGGTTGAGCTAGGTGATCTACTCGAACGCTATCCGAGGGAGTTGTCTGGTGGCCAGCGCCAACGCGTTGCTTTAGCACGTGCGGTCGTACGCGAACCCACCGTTTTCCTCATGGATGAACCACTATCAAACTTGGACGCCAAACTTCGCGTATCCACTCGTGCTCAGCTCAAACACTTACAGCATGAACTTAAAGTCACCACAATTTACGTTACTCATGATCAGATAGAAGCAATGACGCTTGCTGATCGTGTCGTGGTCATGAACGGCGGAGAGATTCAGCAAGTCGGAACGCCGACGGAAATCTACAACAATCCAGCCAATATTTTTGTTGCGAGTTTTATTGGCTCACCCGCGATGAACTTGATTGAAGGGAAAATCAAAGATGGCGTATTCGAATCAGATAATATTCGCCTGGGCGGTTTTAATCCCGATATTAAGGGCGACGTTATTCTAGGTTACCGGGCCGAGGATGCTGTGGTCACGGAGTATCAATCATTAAGTTCTGTTCCTATTTATAACACATACAGTGAACTTGGAACGGCGGCTCGTAAACGACAAGAAATTGAACCTCAAGTTGCGGTGAGCGCACCGGTTTACAGCATGGAATTGCTCGGTGATGCCACTATGGTTACGGTGAAAGCCGGAGGTTCTTTATTTGCAGCGAAAGCCGATAAGCATTTTCGTATAGATATTGCCCAGCCAGTCAGTTTCCAGCTCGATGTTTCTCATTGCCACCTGTTTGACAAAGAAACAGGCCAACGTATTTAACCGATGTAGATAAGTAAAAGGGATTTTATTATGTTCAGAAAGATAGCTAGTTTAGTAGTATTAAGCTCCAGCTTAGTTACAACTTCCGTATTCGCTGATTGCAATTTTTCGAATCAATCGGAAATTAAGTCGTTATCAGCCAGTTTTCAAGCATGGAAAGTGGTGACTACCGAGATGAGTAAATGTGGAAAGTTCCATGCAGAACTCGACAATGAATTTAAGGTTAAACAACCTGCCGCTCTCGCTACGAACCCCGCACTCTACCATATTGCAGGGGTGTCAAACGAAACACTGTTACCATTACTTAATGAGAAAACGATTCGTCCTTTAGATGAGTTAGTCGCAAAATATGGTCAAAACTTATCGCCTAATCAGCTGATAAAAGTCGATGGTAAAATCATGGCGATTGCAATGATGATCAACACCCAACATTTAGTTTATCGCCAAGATATCCTGGAGCAACTCAATATCTCCACACCAAAAAATTATGATGAAGTATTAGAGGCTGCACAAAAAATTCGTGATGCTGGCATTATGCGCTATCCGTTAACTGGCACTTATAAAACGGGCTGGAATCTAGGTATGGAGTTTAGCAATCTATATCTTAGCTACGGTGGAGCGTTTTTTGACCAATCAAATCAGCCTATGGTGAACAGCGAAGCTGGCAAAAAAACACTTAAAATGCTGAAAGCACTTTCCGAATATATGGATCCTGAGTTCTTAATTGCAGACTCAACAATAGTACAGAAAAATCTTCAACAGAATAAAGCGGCGATCGCAAACTTATGGGCATCGAGAGCAAGTGCGGTTGATGATGAAACCGAATCTTTAGTCGCAGGAAAAGTTGGGTTTGCGGCGGCGCCTTCCGCTGTGCCAAATGGTAAACCTGCGTCAACACTGTGGTGGGATGGGGTGACGATTGCCGCCAATATTACCGACCAAGAAGCCGAAGCAGCATTTCGTACCGCCATATCTTCACTAACACCAGAGATGGCGAATAAAAACAAAGAGGTTGCGACTTGGTTAATCAAAGGCTTTGAACCAAGTAAATACTCGATGGGTTCCATCGCGAATGCGCAAGCGGGAACACCTGCATACCCGGCCTCCACACCTATGGGGCTGATGCAATCTGCGCTTGGGACTACAGTATCAGGCTACCTAATTGGAGATCTGTCTCTGGAAGCCACACTGCAGGAAATTGAATCCAAATATCTTACATCGGCAAAAGAGTCAGGGTTGCTGTAAATCACTATGACGTTGTCTTCCTCATCATTGTAAATATGGGGGAGACAAAAACCTCATCACTTGAATTCTAATGATCGCGAATTTATAGCACGAGCTTTCCCGCTTTGGACGGTCATATCTACTGATAGGTGGTGGGTACATAGTGTGAATACATTAATTTAGGAGAAAGTAATGCGCCGCAGTACCTTTTTGGCATTTATTGCCCCCTCAATTTTTATGATGGTTTTTTTTATTGCAGCCCCTTTGATAAGTGTTTTCTGGCAAAGCTTGCATGTAACGAAACCTGTTTATGAAGAAGTTAAAATAGAACAATGTTCTCCCGGTTTTTTAGTCCAGACTTGTACAACGGAAGTGACCAGTCGCCCTACGTTTGATAGCCAAGGTAATGCGATTGAAGTGACAGAGTTTGTTGGTTTGGGTAGCTATTGGGAAATGCTACAACCGTCTCGAGTGATATCTGCGCTGACGGGAGACGGTGAAAGTTTATCAAGTATTTTGTCGATAGATTTCTATAAAGCGCTTCGTTTCACCTTAACTTTCACTTTGATAACTTTACCTTTGGTCTTAGGCTTAGGCCTTGCGCTTGCGATTGCTGTACACAATACCGTCAAGTCACTAAGAGGCCCTATAATATTTGTCTCTCTACTCCCTTTTATTATCACGCCAGTTATTGGTGCGTTATCAATCCGTTGGTTGTTTGAAAGTAACGGTATTCTTAGTGCAGGTTTATCGAATCTACTAGGCTACGAGTTTTCGATGTTTGCTCAGTCTTGGACAATCGAAACATTGATGATGTTTTATCGTGTTTGGCACGTCGCCCCTTTTGCTTTCATTATTTTTTATGCGGGTCTGCAATCAGTAAACCAGGATACGTTAGACGCGGCAATTGTTGATGGTGCCTCACGTTGGGAGAGAACGCGTTCAGTGATCATCCCACATCTAATGCCACTCATCATTTTTGTTTCAATGGTGCATCTAATGGATGCGTATCGAGTGTTTGAAGAAGTTATCGGTTTTAGTAGTGAAGCGCATGTTATATCACTGCAGTGGCTCACGTTTGATCTGCTCACTCCAGATAATACGGGGAATCGCTCTATTTCAAGAGCATCTGCTTCGTCCATGCTCACTCTTGTCGGGATTATTATCCTTTTGATACCCGTCTTGCGTCGTACCTGGCGTGATCACAAACGAAGCTAATTGAGAAATTTAAGGAATAAAATCATGATTACTTCAGACGTCCCTAGGGCATTTCGCCAGCCGATAAGCCTTAAATTGACCACCAATATTCTGCTTGCGGTCTGGGTACTAATTGCTTCATTTCCATTAGTCTGGATTGCGGTAATGTCATTTAAATTGCCAATGGACTCTTTTGCGACTAATCCACTGCAGGTTTTGATGGGTTTTGAAACGTTGGAATCGGTTGGAGGCATCTCGACATTTGAATTTATGCTCTGGGCTACCTTTGGTTATTTGGTATTTAGGGCTCCTACTCGATACGGAAGTGATGTCGTTCACTATTTTTCCAAACATAGAACGGAGGCTGTAAGTAAGCTCTTTGCCGTCGGAGTTTATGCTTTGGCTATTGTTGGATGCGCGTTTATTGTCGTACCAGCGGTGAACCAGCTAGTGACGTTTTTATTGGTGGAGATCCCACTATTGGGTGGAGTAGTTGAGCCAGTGATAGGGTTTACTTGGCAGCACTATCAGGCCGTATGGATTGAAAACGGTTTCTACAACCAATTTACCAACTCGATGGTGGTGACCGCGGGCGTGGTCTGTATATCGCTCTCTATTGGAACCTTAGCTGGTTACGCGCTGTCAAGAACCAACTCTAGTCTTGCATTTTGGTTGTTAATCATCGCGTTGATATTAAGAGCACTACCGCACTCTGTGCTTGTGGCTGGCTATCTACCTGCGTTTGTTAATTCCAGCGAAATTCTTGCCCCACTGTGGGAAAGCGCTTGGACTGGGTGGTTCTTTAGTCTATTTAGTGAGGTAGCGCCAACACTATATGGCAAACCAATGGCAATCATCATTGTGTTAGTTGCCATAAACCAACCGTTTACAATTTGGATGCTCCGCTCATTCTTTCAAAATATCCCTCAAGATCTTGATGAAGCGGCAATGGTGGATGGCTGTACTCGTTTCGAAGCGTTTCGACGTGCCGTATTACCGGTGGCGTGGCCAGGTATCATTACGGCCGGATTGTTCTCATTCTTGTTGGGGTACAACGACTTTTTAGTTACCTCACTGTTGTTGGATGCGCAGTCACAAACGATGGTTCCTGCGATCACTCAATATTTTAATAGAGAAACCACGATGACAGATCAGGTCGAAGCCGTTGCCGCTGCCGTATCAATTACCGCGCCGCTCTTCTTGCTGGTCATCGTGTTCCAAAAACAAATTGTATCCGGTCTTACCGCTGGTGCAGTAAAAGGCTAGTACTTGTCTTTAACGATGGATATCAAGGATATGATGAAAGGTTTTAACGCTAAATGGAAAGATTTCCCAGACTATATCATCGGTGTCACCAAAGCGATCTGGGAAGATAGAGGGGTACATACGCTCAATCACTATTACGCCCCCGATATTATTGTGCGTTCGCCGGCTTCAATAGTAAAAGGTAATGAGGGAGTGATAGCTGCCACGATGTCAACACTTGCGGAGTTGCCGGATCGTCAACTTTATGCTGAAGACGTAATTTGGACCGGAACTCCTGAACAAGGAATGCTTTCTTCGCATCGTCTTATTTGTACTGCAACACATAGCCACTACGGTGCTTATGGTGAGCCGACAGGAAAACAAATAAAATATCGGATCTTGGCCGATTGCCATGCAGTCAATGATCAAATTAATGACGAGTGGCTCGTAAGAGACCAAGCGGCCATTGCAATGCAACTAGGAAAAACACCCAGAGAGTATGCAAGAGAGTTGATTGAGTTAGAAGGTGGAATAGCGCATTGCGTTAAACCGTTTCTCCCCGAAAATGATATTCAAGGCCCGTATCGCGGTATTGGTAATCAAACTGAGTGGGGAGAAAAGTACCGCGATATTCTGAACCGCATTATGAATTCTGAATTTTCAGTGATTCCTAGCAATTATGATCGAGCCTGTATTGGCGAATATTCGGGTAATCAAGGAGCCTTATCACATAAAGAAATTGATCAGTTTTGGATGAGCTTACGCGCGTCAGTTCCTGATGCGGAGTTTAAAATTGAACATGTGATGGGGAATAATGATCCTATGATGTCGCCAAGAGCCGCAATCCGGTGGTCGTTGAATGGCACACATTCGGGGTATGGTATGTTGGGTAAACCTACTCAGCAGCGAGTCTATATTATGGGAATATCTCATGTAGAGTTTGGACCTAGGGGAATAAGAAGGGAATTCACTCTGATTGATGAAGTGGCGATACATAAACAGATACTTATATCTCAGGGATAGATTGCCTCGTAAAATGCTAGCGTTATCAACGCTAGCATTTTACAAGCAGGGATCATTCACAAGGTGGGGCTAAGTGAATCAAAGCTAATCCACCCAGTGATGTTTCACGGTACTTCTTATTCATATCTTTACCGGTTTGGTACATGGTTGCGATAACCTTATCCAACGAGATCAAGCATTTACTATTACGCTTGAGCGCCATCCGTGATGCATTGATCGCCTTCATTGCCCCCATCGCATTGCGTTCAATGCAAGGAACTTGCACCAAGCCACCAATAGGATCACAGGTCATGCCTAGTGAATGCTCCATTGCGATTTCAGCGGCAATACAGATTTGCTCATTACTTCCACCGCGAAGCGCCGTCAAGCCTGCTGCTGCCATTGAAGAAGACACTCCGACTTCGCCCTGACAACCTACTTCTGCACCAGATATCGAGGCATTTGTTTTGTACAAAATGCCAATTGCGCCAGAGACGGCCAGGAAATCGATTAATTGTTTAGTATCTAGCTTGTTGATAAAGCGGTGATAGTACATCAATACTGCTGGGATCACGCCTGCCGCACCATTAGTTGGAGATGTTACAACCTGTCCTCCTGCTGCATTTTCTTCACTGACCGCAAAGGCGAAGAGGTTTATCCAATCCATGATTTCCATAGGATCGTTTTCTATGGCAGCGTTCGCTTCGAGCTTTTTCAATAAGTTTGGAGCTCGGCGGGTAACATTCAAACCGCCCTCCAAAATGCCTTCTGTCTCAAAGCCACGTTCCATACAACCTGTCATTACATCCCATATCTGATCGGCGCGACGATTAATGGCCTCTATATCCTGAAACGCTTGTTCATTTTTCAGAATCATGCCACCTAGGCTCATACCATATTTGTCAGCTTGTGCTAGCATTTCATCAGCCGTTGAGAATGGAAACTCAACTTTCACAGATGTGGTTGTACTGCCATTATTCAACTCGTCGGCAGTCACAATAAAACCACCACCAATTGAATAGTACGTTTCAAAACTAACATGATTACCTAGCTCATCGAATGCGGTAATCGTCATGCCATTTTCGTGTAGAGGAAGATTCTCCTCATGAAATAGCATATCGGTTTTATAGTTGAATTCGATGTCATGGCGACCATCGACAGATAACATGCCTTCGTCAATCGCCTTGCGCATCGCGCTGTTGGCAGACGCAATATTAATAGTGTCAGGTTTGTTACCCAATAGCCCTAATATGGTGGCTCGGTCTGTATGGTGGCCAATCCCTGTTAACGAAAGTGATCCGTACAAATCAACTTGAATACGCTTCACTTTTGCCAAGTTTGATTCTATCAAACGTGTAAAGTGGTAACCCGCGATCATAGGACCATTAGTATGAGAGCTGGAAGGGCCTACACCAATTTTGTATATATCAAAGATGGACAGCATAAATTTACTCGCTATGACAATGCAGCATAGAGCCAGTCGGGGAGGACCATACAAACAATGATGGTCGCTACCGCAAACACCAGCAATCCATAATGGCTTGTGGTTGGCTTTGCAAAAAGATGTTTTTGATGATTAATAAAGGTTTGTTGCTCGGTCGTGACTGAGCCCCAACGAAGACTTACCAACACACCAAACAAAAGGAAAACAAATGTACCGATAGGTGCAAACCAAGGCCACGCTATATCAAAGTATCTTGCAGAAAACACCACAATGATACTCATGAGGCTACCAATAATTACACCCTTCTCATTTGCTTTGCTCGAGAACAATCCAAGTACGAATGACCCCAAACGAATTCCGACAAAGATAGAGGTCAAGCTGGCAATAGTTTTGAGGACAGACTCATTTGAGACCGCAAGTAGTGCTGGCACAACAACTATCCCTGCGGCAAGTAGGCTGAATTTCCTCGCTACTTTTTCATAGTGTTCATCATTAGCTCCTTTGCGGATAAAACGTTTGTAGATATCGAACGTTGCTACCGTCGCCATGGAGTTATAAGTTGAATCAAGGGTTGACATCGCGGCAGCACTTAAACCAGAGATGACCAACCCAACGACAAGTGGATTGGTATGATTGAATACGAAATCCAAAATCACTTCGTTACTATTTTCAATCGATTGATCCTGATAGAAAACGCTGAGTAAAACCCCAAGGACTGCAAAGAACAGATAAATAAAAAAAGCACCGTACCCACAAAGCAACATCGACTTCTGTGCCGTCTTCTCACATTTTGTTGCCAGCGTGCGTTGGATAATCAGTTGATTGGTACCATATACACTTAAGTGAAGAAAACTAACCGCTACAATCCCTGCCCAAAAGGTAGTATCGACGCCTAAATCAAAGTTGAAATTAATAATATTTAAATGCTCTTGCGATAGGTGACTTGAAGCATTTATCTCTGTCAGCAAAGTAGCAAAAATCGCAATACTGGCGGCTACTAAAACCGCTGATTGCAACATATCGGTCCAAATCACCGTTGAGATACCACCTGAATAGGTGTAGCAAGCGGTAAAAATACTAATGTAGATAATTGCTTCTGAAATACTGATCGGCAGGACCTGAACAATAATCAGTGCGACAGCATATAGAATTACGCCCGCCGAAATGCATTGGACTACAAGAAACACCGTCGAATTGATGGTTCTTGCGATAACGCCAAAGCGGTGCTCAAGGTACTCATAGATGGAGGTTAACTTCAATCTGTAGAAAACGGGTACAAAGAAAATAACGGTAAAAAAGATCACGATAGGATAATTTAAGTGAATACTCATCGCTTCCATGCCAGAGCTGTAAACCCATCCAGGCATCCCTACGAAAGTCATTGCACTAATGTAAGTCGCGAGTATTGATACCCCGGCAGTAAACCAGCCAAATTGCTTCCCCCCCGTAGAAAAGTCGCCACCTATACTGTAACGCTTATTTACTAAGTAGCTGATTAATAGGGTAGTTACTATGTATAACATAATTACCGCAAGGCTTGAGTACGTAACCATTTTGAGGTTTTCCTGCTTTGGTTGATTAGTTATTATCCTGAGATACTACTTTAAAATAGACTTTTTATGATATCACCGCGTGATAACTGTGATGTTTATCACTTACATGGTCTGAAATTTATCAAGGCAGTCTATTTTACGAGATCTATGTCACTAAAAATCAACAAATGGGTGCGTATTCATTTTTAAATTGACTTTGATCACAGATCAAATGTGATGGATAACCTTATGATTAGCCACGACACGAATTCGGAGACATCCAACAAAACGATCGTGTAAATTTAACTTAAATAGAAAATATATTAATATAAATAGAGGTTTATCGGTCATGAATGCTAAAAAACACATGAGCGAAGTTCCTATGATTCAAAGGGTGGCAGCTTATCTTGCGATATTGGTTGGTTACTTTTTTTATTGTTACAACTTTGTAATTATTGACTACGTACGCCCATACATTGTAGAGGCTTATGAAGGCATTAGTTTATCGGATACTGCCCAGTTTTATACTTGGCAATCACTAGGAGCGCTCATCGGTGCATTGTCATGTGCTTGGTTTGCAACCAACTTTGGTAAAAAGAATACGCTAATTGTCATCACCGTGCTCAATGGTGGCGCAACGATTATGAACATGATGTTTAGTGATTACGCGACATGGGCAGCAATGCGATTCATCGTTGGTATCTCTCTAGGTGGTTACTTTACAGTCGCTGTAAGTATGATGATTGGTCTTTTCCAGCCAACAGTACGCGGAAAATTAACCGCTTTTGCTTCTTCTATGTTTTCCGTTGCTTTGATGGTCATGGGTGCGTATGCCGCGTTTATTTCAAGCATTGATGCGCCTTGGCAGAGCCTAATGTGGGTTGGTGGCGTACCTCCTCTAGTGGCGGCTATTGTCATGGTTTTTATTTTACCAAGTGACAAAAAGACCATTGCTTATGGTGAAGAAGAGTCAGCCAACGAAGCGTCTGGAGCAAGTGTAAAAAAAGGGTCGTGGGGTGAGATGTTAAGTCAACCTTACCGCAAGATTACTATCACCTGTTTATTACTCGCTGGTCTTAACTTTTATGGTTACCAATTTTTCTCAGGCTTTGTCACCACATACCTCAAAGAAGTGCGTCAGTTTGATGGAGCAACGATCGGCCTTATCTTTTCTATCTCTGCATTCGGTTCGCTATTTGGTGCATGGGTTTGGGGGGCGATCGCGGACAAATTTGGTCGTAAGGTGAACGCGTTCGGCTTCATTCTCGCGGGTACTATGGTGTCTATTTTCTTTGTTGCACCAAGTGATGTGATGATTGGCAGCTTGAACATGTTAGCGCTACTAGGCCTTATTTATAACTTTGGCCTTTCAGCTTCTGCGGTATGGGGGGGATATTTCTCAGAATTATTTCCATCGCATCTACGCAGTTTCGGCGCCGCTTTATTCCACGGTGGCCGTATCATCGGCATGTTCGCTCCTATGGTGCTTATATTTATTCAAGAGCGTACCGATCTTCAAACTGCGATGTGGGGATCACCAATCGTATGGATTGTTGCTGCTCTTCTATGGCTCTCATTGCCAGAGACTCTAAAAGGCGGATTGTTCGATAAGAACAAAACATCCGAATCAGCAAACGCTTAATCAAATTATATATATCCGGCTGGCAGCCCAGCCGGATGAAAAAATAAACTTGAGTCCTGTTCCCAACGCTGACTCGACAGCATAAAGAGAGATTTATTATGTCTAAATACCAAGAAGCAAAACGAGTTGTTCGTCAATACTTCGACGCTATGGAAAATGCAACTCATGAAAACGTTGCTGAAGTACTAAAAGCGCACACTTCAGAAAACTACCTATGGCGAGGCGTTTATCCATTTCGAGAGCAACAAGGTGCTAAAGCAGCCGCTGATGTTTTCTGGGTTCCTTTAATGAAATCAATGACTCGCATGCAGCGTCGTCAAGATATCTTTATCGGAGGTGAGAACGAAGTAACGGCTGGAGAAATCTGGGTAATGAGTATGGGACACTTCATGGGGCTATTCGACGCCGAGTACTTAGGAATGCGTCCAACTGGCAAGATCATGAACATCCGTTACGCAGAGTTCAATTGTGTCGAAAACGGCAAGATCACTAAAACGGGTCTTTTCCTTGACCTTTTAGGTGCAATGGACCAAGCAGGTTGTTACCCACTTCCACCGTCTACCGGTAAGCATTTCGTTTACCCGGGTCCTCGTAATCACGATGGTCTACTTTTTGAAGATGCGGATCCAAAAGAAGGCGTAGCAACACTGGCCTTAGTCAACAAGATGGTTGATGACTTATCTGCGCTTAATGATAGTGGCGCAATGGGTTGCCCACCAGAAGTATTAGAAAAGAGTTGGTCTAAAGATATGATCTGGTACGGCCCATGTGGTATCGGTGCTTCTTACACGATCCCTCGCTACCAACAACAGCACCAGCTACCGTTCCGTAACAACCTAAAAGACAAGAAGTTTAACGGCCACGTTTGTCGTTTTGCAGAAGGTAATTTCTCTTGTTTCTTTGGTTGGCCAAACCTATCTAATACGCCTATTGGTGGTTTCTTAGGTATGACAGGTGGTGAAGTACGTGCAGATATGCAAGTAGTCGATGTTTACTACCGCGACGGTGACAAGTTATCTGAAAACTGGGTTCTGATCGACCTGCCTTACTGGTTAAAGCAGCAGGGGCTAGACGTATTCGAACGTACTCAGAAAATCTTAAACCCTTCTCTTTAAGAAGTATTTAGGGCGGTCATCTGCCCTGATGTATCCCCTGAATGTCTTCTCGCTTTAGGGGATATGCTCCCAACTAGTACCTCAGGGATGGGGTACATCCTATTTACATAAAACTATTACCGAGAATAAAGCCTCTTGGAGGCTTTCTAGTACCTAAATATGGAGATTACGATGAAGAAAACTGCTCTTTCTGCGCTGATCCTAACCACACTGACTTCTGGCAATACCTTTGCTGCACACACTTTTACTAATGACGCGGGTGACAGTTTAACCCTCGACGGTCGTTTTGAAGCTCGTTACCAAGATCGTGGTGGCAATGATGAAGGTGAGTGGAACAGCGGCAGCTCGCGTTTTGGTTTGAAAGGCCAAATGGGTTTAGATAATGACTGGGTAGGCTTTGGTCACGCGGAGTGGGGATACAACTCTGGCGCAAATGGTGACAATATTTATGACCGCTTATTGTATGCAGGTGTACAGCATGAAAAATACGGCAAAATAGCAGCGGGCACTAAGCAATGGTCAACCTTTTATGACATTGCATGGTTTACGGATATGGGCCGTATCTTTGGTTCACGAGGTTCAGGCGTATATAACCTCGCAGATTGGGGGATCTCATCTGGTACAGGTCGAGCGGAAAACTCCATCACCTACCGGAATTCAATTAACGAGAGAATTAGTTACGGCTTTACTTACCAAACTACACGTGAAAATGTTGCATTAGCCAGCAACTCAACTGCTTCTTTGAAAAACGGTCTTGGCGCGTCAATCATCTACAAGCCCGTTGATGGCCTGACACTTGGTGCTGCTTATCACCAAAATGAACTAGATGACCTTAGCGCTGCTACCGTAGGGGTGAAAGACGGCGATCACATGCGTGTTTTGTTAGTTGGTACCAACTACAGTAATGAAGGGTTCTACACTGGTTTTACTATCCACATAGGCGAAAACTGGGAAGCGGCTAGTCAAGGGTCAAGTGATGTCCTGTTCGATACACTTGGCGGTGAGTTCTTTGCCTATTACCATTTCGTAAATGGCTTTCGTCCGACTATCAACTATAACTACTTGAAAGATCGTGGTGACGAAACGAATGGTTTCGAGCGTAACCTGTTGATTCCTGGTGTCGAATATCACTTCAAGAAAAACAAATTCCTAGTTTGGACTGAGTACCAATTTGATTTAGGCAATGATCAATACGATGGCAATAAATTTGAAAACCGAGACGATCAATTCGCGGCGGGTATTCGCTACTACTTCTGAGCATTGTTCGACAAGTGATTTCGGTTATGTAACCCATCTGGATTATTGAGCATGGCAACGATAAGTCAGCCTTACCTTTTTTGGTAAGGCTTTTTCGCATCCGAAAGTGATACACTGCTTGGGTACAACCCAATTTACGCTCTTAAGGAAACCTTACTCCTTTATTTTCTTATATCTAGTTAATTCGTTTTATGACTACGTAACTATATGTGTTAACCTGATTAAAGTTAAACTGACTTATGAATTAGCTTAAATGAATCCTGAAAAGCAAACTGTCACATCGAAGGACGTCGCTAAACTGGCTGGCGTTTCACAATCTACCGTATCACGAGTATTTGTTCCGGGTAGCTCTGTGTCAGAAAAGACCAAGAAAAAGGTATTCGAGGCCGCAAAAGCCCTAAACTATCGTCCCAATGCTTTTGCACGTAGCTTGACCACCAACGAATCTAAGTTGATTGGCTTGGTATTTCCAGATGCGGACTACCCGATCCACATGAAAACACTGCAACTGATTTCAACAGAATTGCAGAAGCAGGGATACTCTGCAGTGTTGATTCCTTGGCAAGTGGACGACAAAGATAATCACTCGATCCCTAATATCTTCCAGTACCGCGTGGATGGAGTAATTGCTGCTTCGGCAACGTTTAACAAGTCACTCTATGAAGAATGCGAAGAGTTCAATATCCCTATCGTTCAGTATGCACGTGTCGTGGAAGGTACTAAAAGTAGTTATGTTATCAGTGATAATTACGAAGCAGGGCAACAAGCGGCTCAATTGCTTCATGCAAGTGGCGTGAAGAATGTAGTATATCTAACTGGCGAAGTGCCGACCTTCACTAATGATGAGCGCCAAAGCGGGTTTGTTTCTGAGTTTGAAGATTTAACTGGTAAAACGCCACGTATCATTGAAGCAAGTTACGACTATTCAAGTTCGCTGGATAAGATTCGTGAAATGCTGACAGATAATAAGCGTCCAGAGGCAGTATTTTGCGCGACGGATAACTTAGCGATGGCTGTAATGGATATTGCTCGAATTGAATGTGGCATTTGTATTCCACAAGATCTGAAAGTCATTGGCTTCGACAATATTCCACAAACTGAATGGTTGAGTTATCAGTTAACGACCTTCCGCCAAGATTTCCGCCGATTGGCTCGTGAGTGTGTAAAGATCATTGTCGATCAAATCAACAATAAAAATAGTAGCTTGGTAAAAATGATGGTGCCTGTAAAGCTGATTGAGAGGAAAACTACTATTTAGTGGCACTATAAAGAATAGGCGAAATTTGTCTAGGAGATCGGTGGCGGTCCAATGTCTAACTAAAAGGTGTCTATCAAGTTGGTGGCTATTCAACCGCTCAAAAGCCTTTGCTCCAAAATGGCTTTTGGTAAGTTGTGGTAAACGAATTACCACAACTTACCACAAATTAATGATTTGGTGAAAAATTCATCAAAAGCATATCAGGTCGATCTGTTCTGGCACGTTCGTGCCCCAAGATGAGTTTCAACAAAACTATTACCTTCGTGCCAAAAGCATCTTTTGACCTACCTTTTCTAATATCTTTGTGTGCGAAGGTCTTGAGCCACAGGCTGTTGTGTAAAACTATTTGTAATTTGGATTTTCATTTATTCTTACCAAATAAAACAAAGTGATACATACATTAACTCGGCATTTTCTACAAACTTATACAAAAAATGTCCAGTAAAAAATACTCTTCGCACTTTCAGAAATTGGAGATTTCAGTGGCAAAAGAACTAGAGCTTGTTTGTCGACATTATGTTGACCACTTTTAATTCTCTAACTTTAAATAAAAGCCACCCCAAGGTGGCTTAACTCTTAGTAACTAATCGAATTAAAAATGGTAATCAACTGTTAGGAATACTTGTTGAGAGTTATCCACTTTTGTATTTTTTTCGTCGTAGTCTTGCTCTAGGTAGCGATAAGTTAAATCTGTTGACCAGTTTTCATTGATTTTATAGGTAGCACCTACTTGTCCACCATAAACAAAATCTGTTGAGCTATGGTCGTTAATATCGTTCTTCGCTACGCCGGCTGACGCACCCACAAAAACACTGATGTCTTTGTATACTGGAACCATGTAGTCATAAGAAGCTAGAAAAGAGTGCTGTTCAGATTTATCCATGTAGCCATAAGTCCCCATTACACGATGATGGTCATTGATGATTGCACCACCACGAAGTTGAGTCGTTACGTCTTCACCATTTTGGTCATGAGATAGGTGATCATTTTGGTAACCCACACCCACACCTGCGAACCAGTCGGTGTCAGCGGCGAATACAGGTGATGCGGCCATTGTTGCAAGAATGATAGCTGAAGCTGCTGCGAATTTTTTCATATTATGTCTCCAAAAAGAATATTTTGTCCCGCTAACGGGAGGCTATTTTTGCTGTCTGAGGTCATAATATTTAAATATGTGACTAATGAACAATCGCATATGTATGATCCAATCCTCTGTGGTAATTGGAAGTAAATAACCTGATTTGCTCATTACACTTAAATCACTATAAATCATTGACTTATGAAATTCACACTGGTCTTAATTTGACGAAATAGACAAAATCTATAGTAAAATATCGTTGATGATTTTTTAAAGTTTTCATTTTTAGTGTGTAAAATACTATTTTAACAATTTCTTATTCTTAAAAGGATACTAGATTGATGAAGGTTTAGCGTTCAATGTTCTCCTGTTTAACTTGTTTTCTAAAGAGATGTGTGAATATATGAGCCTGAGAGTTTTAAGCGGGTTTTTATTGACAATACAGCGAGTGTGAGTGAACTGTGAGGGTGTTGTTTGCTGATGAAAGCTAGAGAAATATTGGCTATAGAAAGGAGCGTTGTAATAAATAAAAACCTCATTAAACATTGCATTTAACGAGGCAGATATTTCGGGTGTTTACGCTTTGCTAGGCACTCTGAATAAGTCGCTGAATACTTTGGCTATCATCAGAGTGAGCAAGATATTTGTCAGCATAAGAAGCGGTGTTTCTATTTTATATACCGGCGTTAGGTTTAAAGCTCCAGACGTAAGTACGACTAACAAGTTAATACCCAGAACTCGATGTATCATCAGTTTTGGCGTTGAAAAGATGTTCCAGATAACGATGACGTTAATGAAATAGAATAATGCCAGTTGCCACAACTCGGTCAATAATGGCATTAAAAATACGTATTGAAGTAAAATGACCGTTCCGGTCCCAATTACGCCCAAAAAACCGTCTTTGAGAACGCTAGGGGGCATTGTGGGTAAAACACACGAGAATACCCCAGCTAGCAACGGGAATATAAAGCCTCCAGGTATCGGTAGATATATCCAAATTAATGTAGATGTGACAAACATGATCACACCTTGGAGAACTTTACGACCATCTTCATTAAGGTGCTGGAGAAAACTGCGTTTTTCTTGCTCCCAAGATGTCTGAACGTGTTGAATCACAAGATCGTTCTGGTTATCAACTAGTGAGTATTGTGGCTTGTTTGCATCAAAGTTCTTTAGTCGTTCTATCAGCTTTTCGTCGTCGAGGTTATGTTTTGTATTGGACTCGGAACATTCAACCAAGGTTGCTTGAATATGAGCGAGTTCATCTACTCGATTGCGCCAAACTTTCCTATGTTGTTTTAAACGATAACTGCCTGTAAGTGGTAGATTTAAGAGTTGGTACAGCTTTTCAATGTTTGCTGTATTCGACTCCAAAGATTCAGTGAAGACTGAGCCTGGATTTGTGACCGATTCGAGTAATGTAGAGCGAACGGCCTCAAAACATTTGAGGAAGTGTTGTTCAGTATTAACTGGCCATACGAGTCGATAAACCACAGAAAAAGTAATCACGCCTAATATGGTTTCTTGTACCCGTAACAACGCAAAATGGAATGTTGCTTGGTTATCAAACCCACCCATACAAGCGATGATGGAGCAGACAGAAAACCCCATCGTAAATACATAACCATATTTGGCATCACTTGACATGAAAATACATACCCCAAGAAATAGGGTAAAAAAGGTTAAGAACAAAAACTGATCTTGAGAGAACATAGCAATGAGAAAAAAAGCGTATCCGATACCTACGACAGTCCCAAGTAATCGGTTGTAGCCTTTGTTCAGTGAATGCGCGAAGCTCTCGTTTAATGCCATGACGGCAACCGCAATCGCCGCCCAGTATGGTTTTTCCCATTGAAACCACAGGGCGAGGCAAATGGCGATAACAATAGAGAGTGCTGCTTTTATCGCTTCTTTCGTCGAGGCATTAAACATAGCAATCTACCTAATTAGTTTTTGATGATTTTAACGGAAGCCGTCATACCCACGCGTAACTGTAGATTTTCGGGGATTTTGTCTAGCGTCACTTTGATCGGAATGCGCTGAGCTAAACGTATCCATTGAAAATTAGGGTTTACGTTAGGCAGTAGATCGTTACCTGTACTGCCATCTTGCTTAGCGATGCCGTATCCAATACTCTTGATTTTACCCTTTAATACCACGTCATCGTGCATGAGCAAGGTGACGTACGCTTTGTCTTGTGGGTCGACACCAACTAAATCAGTCTCTTTGAAGTAACCCTCTATCCAAAAGCTATTTTCATCAATCAAAGCGACCACTGGTGAGTTAGCTACTACTTGTGAACCAACGCGCAGGTTTAGATTGGTAATATAGCCATCGGTAGGTGCATAAACTTTGGTAAAATCGAGATTTAGATGCGCTTCTTCTACAGTGGCTTTTGCTAGCTCCACATTCGCCATCGCCGTTTCGACCGCATTACTTAAATTATTCAGAGTCAGCACTGGCACTGCGCCGGGAGTACGCTTTTGTAGTTTTAAGGCACGTTGCTCTTCATTTTTCGCTTTAGATAACAGTGCGACTGCTTGTTTCTGACTTGCTAACGCTTTGTTGTAGGTCGCTTGATAAATACTCGGATCAATCTCAAACAATAGATCGCCTTTTTTAACCTTTGAGTTGTCAGTCACGTAAATATCGGTGACTTGTCCGGTTACGCGAGGCGTTATTGAGACAATATAAGCACTAACTTGGCCATCTCGGGTCCAAGGGTTATTTTCGTATGTTTGGTAGTAGCTGTAAAACACAGTACCAGCGGTACAAAGTAATAGTAGAGTGATGAAATAACGTTTAATCACGGGGATCGCCTTAAAATATGGTGATGAACTGACCAACGAGGCCTGTAAAAATAACTATCAGACTTATCTCGGCTAACGCTGGGAAGGCAATGTACTTATGAAGCCCCAGTTTGGTTGCTATCGATCCCACTAACAGCGTTAGTATGTAAGCCAATGCGATAACCAGTAGTAGCGGAGGGAAATAGACCTCTCCCCAGACAAGTTCATGTGGCATTATGCTCATTGCGTTTATCTCTGTTTTCTTGATGAATGAAAAGATAAGGCAATCAGAATAGAAGAGGTAATCGCTTTTGTATGACAGTATCCATCAAAAGCCAAAATTTATAGATATGTGTCTATTTTATGATGGGTAAGGCATTGTTGCTGCGCGTATTTTCAATGCGTCGTTCCCAACGGCGATGAGCTATAAGCGTTATCAAAACAATGCTCCCTCCGATTAAGTTCTCTTTGACGGGGCGCTCGTTGAGAACTAAAAACAGCCAAAGAGGACCAAGTAATAGCTCTAGCAAGAGCACTAAGGACGTTTGTCCTGCTGGTAAATAATTGGATGACTTAGAGATCAAAAAGCCAGACAGTGGAACTACTACACAGCCAAGTAGAGCCATATAAATAAATTGTAAAGCGCCTAGAGAGCCAGGCACCGCACCATTCATCATTGCGACAGCGGACATAACTAAACCTCCAATCACGAGCATTCTGAGACCGTTTACACCACGATTTTTTCTCAATGCTACGAGATAAGAAGCCGATCCCACAGCGGCAATGAGCGCGTAATAATCCCCTTTGGCTTGACCTACACCTAAACCATGTTGAAAAATTATTCCTATTCCCAACATGGAAACCATCATGGCAACCAGTAAAGCTGTTGATAGTTTTTCATGGAGTACGATGAAGGCGATGAAAGAGGCAAACAGCGGGGCAGTATTAAATATCGCTAAAGTGCTTGTCGCGTCTGTGTTGTTCATCGCCAGAACAAAGAAGATGGTTGCTATCGCAAACGAAGACCCACCGATAAGGTCCACAATGGAAAGTGATCGCTTAGCATCGTATGTATGCTTACTCGATGCAAAATATTTGAGTGTGATAATGGTTGCCGATAAGAAAAGTCCTCTCCAGAAGACCAGATTCCACGGTGAACTGTCGACTAACCTAACCAGAAGACTGTCGAAACTCAATATAAACACACCACAAAGGGCATAGAGAGTACCTATCTTTTTGTTCTGCATTTTATAACCTCTACGTGATGTGTAGAAAAGGCGGACTAAGCCCAATAGCGATCATGAGTAAACGAGATAGTGAGCCAAAGATGGTTACTCAGTGGCTTTAGGCACGACTCGACATCAACACGGATTTTGTCCAGTTCCTGTATCTCAAACATTCGAGAAGGGGTGGTATCGATAAAGGTAATATCGACGAAGAGCTGTCGACCGGTTTTTGTGATACGCGCGACATGATCGTCAAATGAATAGCGTGACGAAAGTGGGCGCAATATGTCCTCGATTTCCTGTTGAACCGACTCATCGGGTGCCATGACAAGTAGTTCTTTGATGCTCTTAACCAATCTTGTGATAGGAACCTTAATAAAATAGAGCGTAGCAAGAATCACGGATATTGGGTCGACGTAAGAAGCAAGGTGCTTCAGAGAATCAGTTGTCATCATCAGGTGGCTAATGACAAAAGAAACGACCACCAGAAGACTGAATATCGCATCGACTAACCATTGTTCACACTCGGCTTGTATGAGGTCGTTCTGCTCCTGACTGCAGTACTTTAAGTAGCCCCAACTGCTTAAACAAATTAATGCGGTGATGAGACCATAAGCAATGCCCGAGAAGCTTTCATTATTTTCTGCGCCTCCGTTATGCAAAACCAATACGGCGCTCACAAACCCATAGAGGCAGATAGAAATAATGACGAACGATTTAACCAGGTTCACTAACGGTTCAACAGCGGTTCTACCCATATGAAAACTGCTCTGATGGAATTGGTTTGAGTCAAAGCTATTGTCTTTACTTATCATAACCAGTGCGTACATCGTCATCATCGAGAGCAATATCGACACGCCAGAATATATCGCATCGAAAAGAATGATCCCCGATTGTATGAGGAGTCCCCATACCACTCCTGCCGTCGTATAGAGACAACCCATCGTTATGGAAAATTGGATAAGTTTTTTGTCATTTGTACTGTTACTACTCATTATTTGAATCTTGTGTTTCTTTTTCTATGATCAACCAAACCGGAACTGCACACATCAGAAGTAGTAAGCTCCACATCCCCGCAGTAGGACCACTTCCGTAAATAGTCGCAACAGAAAATACGAATGCGATGGCGCCAATCGGAATATAAGCGTTTATATTTAGCACACGAGAAAGCTTATCTTTTTTGACAAACAAAATGCCTTCTACCACACAACAGAATACATAAGGGATCATGGCCGCATCAGTCGACAGGTCGACAATGAGATTGTAAAACGTGGCCATTGCCTGGCCGCCTGACACATCGACGATTAACAGCAAGCTCGATAGGGTAGCTGAAATTAAAATGCCGTACTTAGGAGAACCAGCACGGTTCACTTTCGCAAACACTTTGGGCATGGCACCGTCTCGTGCTGCCGCCATAGGAACCTGACCCATGAGTAACGTCCAGCCATTGATGGCACCTAAGGAAGAAATAACTGCGGCAATCGATATAATGGTAGCCGCCGTTGGTCCCCACATGACGTGAGCAGCATCGGCAAACGGCGCAGTGGAATGAATCAGAAACTCTCTTGGCAGTACCCCCAGTACTACGGTTGTCCCCAAAATATAAATTAGAGAAGACACCAAGGTACCGACAATGGTGGCGCGTGGAATGGTTTTATCGGCATTTTCTACATCGCCAGCAGGCACGGTCGCTGATTCAATACCCAAGAAAGCAAACATCGTCAACGGAGCGGTTGCCGCTAGAGCGCTAAAGAACGGCTTGTCACTTGGGTTTAATACGGCAAAGTGACTCCAGTCCACCCAGAATAACCCAAAGATACTAATACCAATAAACGGGATCAGCTTGGTGTAGACGGTGACCGCCTGAAACATACCGGCTTCTTTGACACCCTTGATATTAATCGCAGCAATTAACCATATAGCGCCGAGGCCAATTAGAACGTTAACGCCACGCAACTCATGAAGGAAAGGGAAAAGATTATTGAGATATCCAACCAAACCAGCAGCCATGGCGGGTAAAGAGGCCCAAATGGAAATCCAGTAACCCCAGGCCACTAAAAAGCCAGTAAATCGGCCAAAACCTAGTCGTGTGTAGGCATAGGGTCCACCTGTTGATGGGGAAATTCGTGCTAGTCGGGCAAATACAATGCCAAGACAAACCGCAGCCATTGCCATTAGGCCCCAACCAATAATCGCAACCGATCCGTAAGGGGCGAGTGCGGCAGGAGCTATGAAGAAACCGGAGCCAATCATATTACCAATGATCAAAGCCGTACAGGTCCAAAACCCTAAAGACTTTGTTTTGGCGGGTGTGTTATCAGTCATCATAAACCTTCATTGGTGTGTCAATTCAACAAATATTTGAGGGGAGTAAACAAGCCCACCGGAAGTTATCTCCAACAGTGGGCTTATTGTTCAGAGTCAGTTACTTCAATGAGTAAGATTGAATTACGTCCTGACTTTGCTGTTGACCAAAGTAACGTTGGAACAGTTCAGAGAACTCGTTAGTTTGGTATGCGGCACTTAATGCCTTATCCACGCTTAGTCTAAAATCATCGTTGTTACGTGGAACCGCTAGTGATTGAAGTGCTGTCTCATAGACACGGCCTGAAAGTTCTAGGTTGTCAAAACCGCCTTTCGCCATTTCACTGCTTAAAGAGTCTACTTCAGCGAAGTAAGCGTCTGCTTTACCAGAGTTAACCATGTCGAGTCCTTGCTCGTGAGTATCAACACTGACAACCTTAGCAATAACACCAAGGCGTTTAACTTGCTCTTTAACCCAGGCTTCTGTCACCGTTTGCTTGTGGACGACGTAAGTGTGATTCGCAAGGCCACGGTTGACAGTGGCACGCCATTTAGGACCTTCGTGTGCAGGTTTACCTTCGAGTACACGTTTTAAGTCTTGCTGTGCATCTTGATTCAACACTGCGCTAACGCCACCTTGGAAGATGGGAAGCGAGAAGCTCGCCAGCTGACGACGCTCTGCCGTTGGTGTGATCGCGCTACATAAGATGTCGATTTCGCTGTTAGAAAGCTTTTGTAGTCCAGAGTCTAGAGTAACAGGGACAAACTGAATACTATTGCTCTCTACGTCCATCGAATTGGCAACCGCTTTACAAAGATCAATCGCGTAGCCCTCTGGTTGGCCGGTTACCTGGCTTAAAGATGAGAACGGTGCTTCATCAGCAAGGTAGCCAAACGTTAGGCTGTTTTCGTTGGCAAAGGCAACGTTCATTGTCACAGGAAGTAGTACGGATAGTGCTAATGCACTCTGTACCAATGATTTTTTATTTAACATATCTATGTTCCTAATTCTTTAATCAATATGAGTGGTGTGTTGCCACTGATTAGTTATTTGATTCGGCTGATGCTTGAGTTGTGTCTTTTTTATCAAAACGGTAAGCAATGAAGCCGTAAAGAAGATAAGAAAGCATCATCACGACCATGCCGCCAAATACCGCTTCCATTCCTGAAGCGTAAAGTGCGTAAGCGCTGTAAAGAATCGCAACCAGCATGCAAATGATGTTCAGCGTAAATGCTTTACCCGTTACGTTTGCTTTCTTCATGACAATAACCAGTGCAGAGATTGCGGTGATGTAAGGAACAATGTTTGTTACGGCTGCAAGGTCAACCAATTTACCAAACTGCGCCGCTGCGTCAGGAGACATAGTGGTTACCGCGAACAGTGTTTGAATCACACCAGCAATCACCATACCAATTACAGGCGCGCCAGCTTTGTTTAGTTTTGCAAACACTTTAGGGAACATACGGAAATCAGCCGTAAATTTCGCTGTTTCTGCCAGCGTGAACTGCCAGCCAAGCAGAGAGCCTACACACGCAATTACCGCTAGAGCCATGATGATATTACCCACGAATGGGTTAAACATTTGAGCGTAAACGTAAGCAAAAGGCGCACTAGAGTTAGCTAACTCAGCATTAGGAACAATACCTTGAATGACGGCAGTAGATAGAACATAGATAACTGCAGCGCCCAGCGTACCTAACAGACACGCAAGTGGTACATTTTTCTTAGGGTTTTCGACTGCGTCGGAGTTTTGCGCAGCAGACTCCATACCGAGGAATGCCCATAGTGTTAGTGGAATACTTTGCGCGATTGCATCTGACATTTTCAGGTTTTGTGGGTTCCACGCTTGAGCAAAAGTATCTGCCGAGAACCAGAACCAACCGATAATACCCAAACCAGCAACAGGGATGATGACGCCCCAAACTGTAATTGCACCAATTTTACCGGTTAAACGTGCCCCGCCAAAGTTAGCAACAATGGTCAGCCAAATTAAACCTACTACGCCGACAAACAGTGGCGTTGCTCCGGTACCCAGCCAGGGGAAAAATGGTGTCAAGTATCCCACCGCTGAAATAGCAATAGCAACGTTACCAATTGCTAGAGAAAGGTAATAAAGAAATGACGCCATGAAAAAGCTGGATTTCCCATGCGCTTCCTCAGAGTAGGCAGACATGCCACCTGAGCGGTTACAAAACACACCAAGTTGCGCAAATGAGTAAGCGATTGCCATGGAGCCAATTGCGGTAACAATCCACGAAAGGAGTGAAATTGCTCCTATTTGTGCCATAGATGATGGAAGCATGATAATGCCAGAGCCCATCATATTTACCGCAACTAACGTCGTTAGCCCGGTAAGCGTCATCTTTTTGTTATTAGAATCGGCCATTTTAAACTCCTAGAGTTAAGTTTTAATTTTGAAAGATTTATTTTCTGTGTGTAAATGGAAATTTACGTGTTTTTATTTACACGTATTTCTATTTTTAACTCACAAAAAATTGAAAATGGTTATAGATTAAAAATGATTAAATCAATACAAATTAAAATTTCGACTAGTTTTATTGATTACTGATATTAAAAATTAAACAGTATGAAAACTACGACGTTGATTTAAATCGAGTGGGGATATTAGTAGTAATTAGACGGCTATCATAATCGCATTTGGATGATTGCGTCCGTCAAAACCTGAAGCTTAGTCGGTTTTGGAAGGGGGGGGGTGGACACAGGTTGAGTTTTTATTATATTAATATCAATGATTTAATTTTTTTTGGAGTGAGGGGTACTAAATTGGATGCTTAGGAATTAATGAGAGGATAAACAAAAGTTCAATTATCTAATGAGTGTTTTTATTTATTGATTATTTATTGATTATTTGAATGATCTGATCCGTCATAAGCGATTTAAATATCCTTGCGTTAGAGAACATAATGGCGTCCTGATGTGAAACAACAATCTTAAATTAATCCTTATTAAGGAGGAACTGTGAATAAGAATTCCCACAACCTACCAGAGCGTTTGGCAAATCAGTTTCCTGTATTGTTAGTCGCTGATTTAAGTGACAACAATGCAAATGCAAAAAGTGTCGAATCAATTACTAATTATCTAAAACAAGATAATATTAATATAGAGGTGTGCAAAACATTAGATGATTTTGCAACTTATGCTTCTTCAAATCCTGCATACAGCGCGGTGATTATTAGTTGGCACCTATGTCAGTCAAATCAAGAGATAGCATTACAAGTCATTGAAAATATCCGTTTGCGTTGCTCGGGGATTCCCATTTTGCTTGGAATGTCTAAACACCATTCATCTTCGATCCCACTTAGATTTGTTGAAGCTATGGATGGTGTTATCTACGTCCCTGAAGATAGCCCTAAGTTTATAGCAGGACGAATTAAGGCGGCCGCTAAGCGTTATCTCGACACTATCCTACCGCCTTTTTTTGGTGCCATGGTGAATTTTGACGATTCGCATGAATACTCTTGGCATACCCCTGGCCACACAGGTGGCACGGCTTTCATGAAAACGCCTGTCGGTAAAGCCTTTGTTGATTTCTATGGTGAGCAAATGCTGCGTTCAGACCTCTCTATATCGGTCGGCGAGCTTGGTTCCCTTAATGATCATAACGGTCCTGTTGGAGAAGCGGAGAAAAATGCGGCTCGAGTATTTGGCGCAGACCATACATACTTTTCTGTGGGTGGGAGTTCATCAAGTAATGAAATTATCCTACATTCCGCTGTCACAGATGGCGATACGGTTTTGGTTGACCGAAACTGCCATAAGTCATTGAACTATGCATTAAATATGTCCGGGGCAATGCCAATTTATATGGTGCCTAAGCGTAATGCTCGTGGTGTGATTGGCCCGGTACCTTCCAATCAAATGACACAAGATGCTATCAAACAGAAAATGGATGAAAGCCCAATTGTCACAGACAAAGAGACACTGCCAGTACTTGCTGCATTAACCAACTCGACCTATGACGGTTTGTGCTACAACGTTGAAACCACAACGCGCCTATTAAGCGAGTCAGTACCTCGTATCCACTACGATGAGGCATGGTATGCGTATGCTCGCTTTAATGAGCTTTATGAAGGCCGTTATGGTATGCACCGCGGCGAACGTCATCCAGATGACGCTACGATCTCCGTGACGCATTCAACACACAAGTTGCTCGCGGCTCTCTCACAGGCTTCAATGATCCACTTACGTTCAGGCAAGGTTCCTGTAGATCCTGCGCTGTTTAATGAAGCGTTTATGATGCACACGTCGACCTCGCCACAATACAGCATTATCGCGTCGACCGATGTGTCGGCCAAAATGATGGACGATTCCGGTGAATATCTTACAGATGAGTGCATCAGCGAAGCCATCGCGTTTCGTAAAGCCATCGTCAGTATCAAAGATCAAATCCTTGAGCGTGATGAGAGCGACTGGTGGTTTGACATGTGGCAACCCGATGCGGTTGAAGGTGTCCCGTTCGTTCAAGTGGATGATAAGAAGTTAAAAACAGATGCAAGCTGTTGGTATCTAAAGCCGAACGAACAATGGCATGGCTTTGACGACCTAGGCGATGATTACTGCATGCTTGATCCGATTAAAGCCACCGTACTGACTCCTGGCATGAATATTGGCGGTGAACTAGAGGAGACCGGTATCCCGGCGACGTTAGTGTCATCGTTCCTGTCTAGCAGAGGTATTGTGGTTGAGAAAACCGAGCCTTATTCATTCTTAGTTTTATTTTCTATTGGTGCAACCAAAGGAAAGTGGGGCTCGTTGATCTCTGGTTTAGTGGAGTTCAAGCGTCACTACGATGCCAACACACCACTCAGTATCGTATTGCCAAACTTGGTTGAAGAACATCCACAGCGCTATGCGGATATGGGGATTAAAGACCTTGCTCAGCAAATGCATAACGCTATATCGGGCACAGGTATGTTAACGCATATGGACAGTGCATTTACGCAACTTCCAGATGTCGTTAAAAGCCCTCGTGAAACTTACGGACAGTTGGTTAAAGGGAATGTAGAGCGCGTGCCTGTAGAAGAAATGGTTGGTCGTGTCGTGGCCGTGCAGGTTGTTCCTTACCCGCCAGGTATACCGTTGATGATGCCTGGTGAAAAAGTTGAAGCGGGTAATACCGCAGTCATCGATTATTTGCTCGCTCTGCAAGACTTCGACGCCTTATTCCCGGGCTTTGAGCATGATACTCACGGCGTTGAAATTGAAACTAACGAGCAGGGTGAGGCTTATTACAGCCTGTACTGTTTGAAATAAGAGTTCGATGGTGGGGCTTTCGGCCTCACCGTACTTAAACGATATAAATTTTTAATTCGCTCCATAATCTAGGAGCGCATAGAGGAAAAAACATGATTTCTACAGGTTATAAGCCAGTAAAAAGTAAAGTGCTAGTGATTGATGATAGTGCTTTCAACACAAGTATGTTTCGTAACGTTTCTGCACTGATTGAAGAGCTAAACATGCGCGATGTGATCGTTACACATGCCACGTCTTTTGATGATGGTATCGCTACGGCTTCTTCAGATGCTTCTATCCACGGTGTCTTTTTGAACTGGGAACTGCAAAATGGCGCTGATGACCACGCTGCGGCGAAGCTCATTCTAGATGAACTGTCTAATCGTCATGCCAATATTCCCGTGTTCCTAATGGCAACACACAGCGATAAAGTGAAAACGATCAACGAAGATGTGATGAAGAAAACCACAGAGTTCGTTTGGATGTTACAAGACACTGCTGATTTTATCGCTGGCCGTATGATTGCAGCGGTAACACGTTACCGTGATCAGCTACTTCCTCCATTTGCAGCTGCATTGGCGAAGTACTCACAGCGTAAAGAGCACTCTTGGTCTGCACCTGGTCACCAAGGTGGTATCGCTTTCACTAAGCTACCGGTTGGTCGTGCGTTCTTTGATTTTTATGGTGAAAACCTGTTCCGTACCGATATGGGGATCGAGCGTGGTGAATTGGGTTCACTGCTTGATCACTCTGGTCCTATCGCGGAGAGCGAAAAATACGCAGCTAAAGTCTTTGGCGCTGATCGGTCTTACAACGTGGTAGGTGGTACATCTGAATCAAACCGTACCATTATGCAAGCGTGTATGGTTGAAGATGAAGTTGCGATCTGTGACCGAAACTGTCATAAATCGGTTGAACAAGGACTTATGCTAACAGGTGCTCGCCCAGTATACCTAGTCCCGACCCGTAACCAGTACGGCATTATCGGCCCAGTACCGGCCAGCGATATGTCGGCAGAAAGTATTCAACATAAAGTCAATACAAGCCCATTAACCAAAGACTTAGATAACAAAGACGCGGTTTATTCTGTATTAACGAGCTGTACTTACGACGGCCTGTGCTATAACGCAGAAAAAGCAGAGCACCTACTTGGTCAAAGCTCGCCACGTGTACACATGGATGAGGCATGGTACGGCTATGCGCGTTTCAACCCGATTTACGATAAGCACTTTGCGATGCGTGACGATGCAAAAAGTGATGAAAATGCGCCAACCGTATTTGCGACCCACTCAACGCACAAGTTGTTAGCGGCACTATCGCAAGCATCATACATCCACATGCGTGAAGGTCGTGATTCTATCCCACACGATCGTTTCAACCAGTCATACATGATGCATGCGACGACGTCTCCGCTGTACTCGATTGTTGCGTCAAATGACATTGCCTCAGCAATGATGGACGGCAATGGTGGTAAGTTACTGACCAATGAAGCGATTGAAGAAGCGATTGGTTTCCGTCAAGCGATTGGTCGTGTGCATAAGAAGCATGCTGCTGAAGGCGACTGGTTCTTTAAACCATGGAACGCCGAGGTAGTGACTGATCCTGCGACCGGTGAAACCTTCAACTTTGAAGAAGCGCCGCTCGAACTCTTGTCAACAGAGCAGGGTTGCTGGCGTTTAAACCCTGAAGACAAGTGGCACGGCTTTACAGAGTTAGAAGATAACTGGGTGATGCTTGATCCGGTTAAAGTCAGCCTACTAACTCCAGGGATGGATGAAGATGGAAACTTGCAAGAGTCAGGGGTTCCTGCTGAACTGTTTACTGCTTATGCAGGTCAGTTTGGCATTGTTCCAACACGTACCACAGACTTCCAGGTGATGTTCCTGTTCAGTATTGGTGTCACGCGTGGTAAATGGGCGACATTGGTGAACACTATGCTGGATTTCAAACGCATGTACGATGAGAACACGCCGTTAGAGCAAGCCATTCCAAAATTGGTGAAAGCAAACCCAGAGCGATACGCAGGTCTCGGCTTGAAAGACTTGGGTGACCAAATGTTTGATTTTATCAAGAATGAAGATCCAGGTACTTCACTAAACCGTGCGTACTCATCACTCCCTGAGCCAGTATTCACGCCTCGCGAGACGTTCCAGCGTCTTGTAAAAGATGAGGTAGAGCTTGTACCAGCGGATCAACTACATGGCCGTATTGCGGCGAATGCGGTAATGCCATACCCACCGGGCATTCCAATGATGATGTCAGGTGAGAAGTTTGATGTACAAAACAGCCCTCAGATTGACTACCTAGTTAAACTGGGCGAGTGGGACAGTCGATTCCCTGGCTTTGAGCATGAAGTAGAAGGGGCTGAAATAGAAAATGGCACATACTGTGTGCTGTGTTTGAAATAGTCCATTATAGTCCTTTTACAACGCCCCAATCGCTGAAAGCCAGCTTTTGGGGCGTATTTCACTCACTTTTAGTTAGTTATAACACTTAGCTCAATTAGGACATGAACTAACGTAAGTTGCCCAAATTCGAACACGTTCTTTAAAGAGAGTTTGATCCTACATATGCGATTAACAGTTACTCTGAAATTAAAATTAATATAGGCCTAACTAGATTTACGTAGGTCAAAAAGTAATTATGAGCGGTATTATTTCAATTCAAAGTCATGTTGTTTATGGGCATGCAGGTAACAGTTCTGCTGTATTTCCAATCCAACGTATGGGGTTAGAGGTATGGCCCATTAATACAGTACAATTTTCTAATCACACTCAATACGAACAGGGATGGACTGGACAAAAGTTAAGCTCAGATGATATTCGCACGCTTATTAAAGGTATAGATAACATTGGAAAGTTAGAAGAGTGTAATGCGGTTCTTTCTGGTTATCAAAGCAGTGCTAATCAGTGCAAAGCCGTCGTGGATGCAGTGACGTTGATCAAAGAGCGTAACCACAATGCTATTTATGTTTGTGACCCTGTCATGGGGGACCCTGATAAAGGCTGTATTGTTGAAGCTGGTGTTCAAGAGGAAATCATCCGCTCTTTGGTGCCTGTCGCTGATGTGATTGTTCCAAACCAGTACGAGCTCACAGCGATAACCGGCGTGGAAATAAATACACTGTATGATGCGGTGACCGCATGCAAAAAAGCGTTGGAAATGGGGCCAAAAGCCGTTTTAGTTAAGCACCTTCATACACCGGCATCTGATGAATTCCAAATGATACTTGCGACGCCGAAGGCTTGTTATTTAACGCAAAGGCCGAATATCGAGTTCACGAAGCAACCTGTCGGAGTTGGAGATCTTATCTCAGCCGTTTTCACCGCGTGCTTGATGAAAGGAATGTCCCCAGTAGCCGCATTTCAACATACAAACAACGCAGTTTATGGTGTCTTAGAGGTCACTAAAGATTGCGACACATGGGAACTTCAGACAATCAGTGCTCAATACGAGTTTGTTGAGCCAACGCATGAGTTTAACGTGATCAAAATCGCTTAACATTTTTATACCTAAATATATTTGATAGTAGAGTACTTCCATATATTTAGGTTATGAGCAACACTTGCATCTTTTGCACTAATAAATAAAACTCTTAAATTTTTAATTAAATTGTGAGTTAAGTTTTGGATATGTAGTGCTTTGAGAATTTCATATAGAAATGAAAATATTATAGTTAAGATACTATCTGATATGTAATGCTATTTCTCGAGCAACCATTATATTGGCAGTTCGATTAGTTCAGAGAGTTTCGTAGAATAGAAACATCTGTGAGAATATTTATTACTATCGATTTAGTAGTCCCGAAATAAATTTAAGTAGGTAAATAAATGAATAAGAATTTATTATCACTAGTCTTGTTAACTGCTTCTGCCGGTGTAATGGCGCAAAATGGTGTATCTCTTGACCAACAGAAAATAGATAGTGATATGAGACAACTGCATCATATATATGAAAAAGGTGCAACCTTTATTATGATAGATAAAGATTCAAGGTATGAAATAGTTGAATTTTTTGGGATTTGGGTTGATAGAAACAACTACGTATCACGTAAGGAATCAAAGGTACTGAACTTAGAAGTGGTAAATAAACAATTCGTTTATTCGCATACTGGAGATACTCTTGACTCATTAGAAGAGGGGATTCTCGAACACTTAGATGTGACGTTGCCTAACTACTTTAGTGTTGACGTTTATAGAAATTATCACGGTAACTCAGGTCAATTTAACTATTTAGCGAGAGTTATAGAATATAAGTAATACATAGGGTGGTGTTGACTCAATTGATGGAAGCTCCTAATAGCCCTTACTCTGCTACTTTGAGAGCAGAGTATAGGCTAAAGCAGATGGGTACATCAGAAGTAAAAATCACCAACTGGAATGCACATAATCAAAAGCTCAAAAATAGCGGTTCGCCGACGTATTTCTTCCTTTCATACCTAGTAATGCTCTGACATTAATATCCGCAGTAACTTCACACTCTCTAAATATAGAACGATTGCGTAACTGGCTCCTTTCGCTGAACTTCGTGCGTATCTAGACTATCAAGCGTATAAATTCTTTCCTTACCATTATTACAGAGTCCGATAATCTCATCACAGAAAACTCTACGGGCAATTTTAGCCCTTATTTCATTGTTATGTCGCGAGGGAGTTAGGGAATTGATCCTTATGGCTATGTGTATACTAGAATTACAGTGCCATTTTTGTCACTTCTGCAAGGCTATGCAAATACTAAAATGGTTATAGTGAGATCTTAATTTATTATAATCATAGTCAGAAAATAATAGGTATTGGTGCCTCTTTAACCGATATGTTTTGAAAGCGAGATTTATTAAATACAACGATAGAATGTGGTATTTATATCTATTTTATAAACACCTTATTATAAAAACCTTTTGTGCTAGGCAATGTAGTGGTTTAATGATCCCGGACACCAAATTAGGTGGTAAAGTCTCCACCATAAATGAGGTGTTCCATGACAAAACGACAACGACGTACATTTTCTGCTGAATTCAAAATGGATGCTGCAAGTTTGGTTCTTGACCAAGGATATTCAGTACCTGAAGCAGCACGCTCCATGAATGTGGGTGAAACAGCTTTACGACGGTGGGTCGACCAACTCAAGATTGAGCGTGGTGGTACAACTCCGACGGCCAAGGCCCTTACGCCTGAACAACAAAAAATCCAGGAATTAGAAGCCAGAATTAGTCGGTTAGAAAGAGAGAAAGCCATACTAAAAAAGGCCACCGCTCTCTTAATGTCGGACGAACTCGAACGTTCTCGTTAATTGATCAGTTAAGGGAGCATGAGCCGGTCAAGATGCTTTGCGAACTGTTCAATGTGGCTTCTTCCTGTTACTACGAGTTTAAACAGAGAAAGCCGGATGCTAATCGTATTCGGCTATCAAGCCGAATTAAAGAGCTCTTCAACATGAGCCGAGGTGCTGCTGGCAGTCGTGCCCTTGTATCCATGTTACGTTCAGAAAACATCGACATCGGGCGATTTAAGGTGCGGAAGATAATGCAAGAAGCCGGTCTGATGAGCAAACAGCCAGGCTCGCATCGATATAAGCAGGCCAAATCAGAGCGGCTGGATATCCCGAATCTGCTGAAGCGTGAATTCTCTGTGGTTGCTCCAAATCGAGTGTGGTGCGGCGATATTACTTATATCTGGTCAGGTTCGAAGTGGAGTTATCTCGCCGTGGTACTTGACCTCTTTAGCCGACGCGTTGTGGGGTGGTCTCTATCGGATAAGCCTGATGCCGAATTAGCATCTAAAGCCCTAGATATGGCCTGGGAGCAAAGAGGTCGGCCTCAAAACGTGATGTTCCATTCAGACCAGGGATGCCAGTACAGCAGTCGTAAATTTCGTCAAAGACTTTGGCGATATCGCATAACCCAAAGCATGAGTCGTCGAGGTAACTGTTGGGACAACGCTCCAATGGAGAGGCTATTTAGAAGCCTGAAAACTGAATGGGTACCAGCAACGGGTTACTTGACCCAAACTCAAGCGAAGAAAGATATCAGCTACTATTTGATGGACTACTACAATCGGCAACGGCCTCATCAAGCCAATGATGGGCTGTCTCCAGTCAATGCCGAAAATCGGCTTAAATCTGTGTCCGGAATTTGTTGACCACTACACAAGCTGCTCACTTAAGGTTTATAGCAGGCAATAAAAAAGCCACCTAAATGGTGGCTTAATATCAGAGTAATTCAGTAAATTAAAAATGGTAATCAACTGTTAGGAATACTTGTTGAGAGTTATCCACTTTTGTATTTTTTTCGTCGTAGTCTTGCTCTAGGTAGCGATAAGTTAAATCTGTTGACCAGTTTTCATTGATTTTATAAGTAGCACCTACTTGTCCACCATAAACAAAATCTGTTGAGCTATGGTCGTTAATATCGTTCTTCGCTACGCCGGCTGACGCACCCACAAAAACACTGATGTCTTTGTATACTGGAACCATGTAGTCATAAGAAGCTAGAAAAGAGTGCTGTTCAGATTTATCCATGTAGCCATAAGTCCCCATCACACGATGATGGTCATTGATGATTGCACCACCACGAAGTTGAGTCGTTACGTCTTCACCATTTTGGTCATGAGATAGGTGATCATTTTGGTAACCCACACCCACACCTGCGAACCAGTCGGTGTCAGCGGCGAATACAGGTGATGCGGCCATTGTTGCAAGAATGATAGCTGAAGCTGCTGCGAATTTTTTCATATTATGTCTCCAAAAAGAAATACTATTCCCCGTTAATGGGAGAGTGTTTTTGTTGTCTGAAGGCATAATATTTAAATATGCGACTAACGAACAATCGCATATGTATGATCAAATCCTCACCAAGAGTGTAATGGAGAGTTAGATAATGATTTTAAGTGTAGGTTTAATTCCTTAAGTGATTGATTAAAAGATATTTTCATATAAATGGCGTTTGATATGCATAGTCATTTAACTTCTACTAAGGTGATGAAAATCATTTAGTTTGAAGACATCATTAAGTTAGACCAGTGCAATTTTTAATATCACTCAATAGAAATTTTTTGAATCAACAGAGAACCTAACACGGGCAAGGTAGTGTATAACTCATGTGTTTGATGTTTGATGTTTGAGCATATAGGTTAACGCGTTGAAATTTAATTAAAAGTAGGGTTTTATGCGAGCCTTTGGTCTTTATTCAGGCTCGCAATTTGATAAGTCACTTATACTGATTTTTAATTTTATTCACATAGCGATTTAGTACAGTGAGAATTGACTTCCTAACGTCCATGACCTGTTTAGAGTGAGGGGACCACAACGCAACACCAAACTTGAGTCCTTCTAATATTTGATCTATTTTGAGTTCTTCTATACGGTCGGTAGCATACTCTGATTCAGAAAGAATTTTAGGTAGTAGAGCCCAGCCAAGATCTTCGCCAACCAACTTAATGGCGAGTGCTAGTTGGTCTATTTCTTCGTGCTCTGAACTGAATACAATTTTTTCTTTTAAGTTTTCTTCAACAAAAGTCCGTAATATAAACTGACGCTCCCTAGCTAATACTGAATAAGCCTCTTGAGAGCTAACTTTAGATAACCTCCCTCCTTTTTTAACAAAAGGGACAAACTCCACATGT
The DNA here is from genome assembly GCF_000241385.1 of Vibrio sp. EJY3. Lineage (NCBI taxonomy): Bacteria > Pseudomonadati > Pseudomonadota > Gammaproteobacteria > Vibrionales > Vibrionaceae > Vibrio > Vibrio sp. EJY3. The sequence continues at coordinate 1,552,510 of NC_016614.1, read as the reverse complement.
CCTAGGAATGTTGCATCTAAACTATGAATTGCTTGGCTTTCGTGAATATTGACAATACCGAAATGAATGCTTCCACTAACAATACCATCCTTAATTTCATTCTTATTACGAACAATAAAGTTCACTCTCATCAAGGGAAAATCTTGTGCTAGCTCGGCACGGAGATCGGACAACACTTTATGTGGAATAAAACTTGGGTACGCGATAGTGATGTTTTCTAGGCCTCCATACGAAAGGCTAAGTGCTACCTTATCGAGGATCCGAGCTTGCTCAACAGTCTGCTTTGCATAGTGGTATAACAACTGGCCTTCTTCTGTTGGCTTAACAGAGCGTCCAACACGTTCAAAAAGCGTCACCGCTAACTGGTCTTCCAAATTTGTAATTACCTGACCGACCGTTGTTCTGTGCTTATTGAGTTTAACTGCTGCTTTACTGAATGAAAGCTCATTGTAAACAGCAATAAAAGCCAATAATTGTTCTAAGCTAAAGTTCATAAAGATAGACACCAGAGAAATGTGAGATTTTCAAGATACCATGGTGCATGGATATTTCCCAGTCAGAAAGGTTGATATTGAGCAGCCTTGGATATTAATTAATTGAGTACATTCAACAATGACGTGAATCTTTGCCAAAAGTATTATCCATTCTCCAGCGTTTAAAGATGAAGTGAAGCCATAGAAAACGTAGGAGTCACTGTCACTGCAAGCGAGTCTTTTATTTTGGGCAGACTTGTCCCTATTCGACGAAACATTTTGTAGGAGCGCGTCCTACATAAGCGATTGGTCGAGGGAGCGTTTTTCGATAATGATGACCAAATCCATGCAATTCTTGAAGCGGCGGAAATGAAAATCAAAGAGGGTTTTCAGCCAGAGCGCACCAATCTATTTGGCTTTGGTCACGATAAATAAGTAGGTGGTCCATAAGGTGCAAAACATGCGGCAGATTTAATTGAGACACGCTACGACAAAATAGTGTTTGCAATTGATGAGTCGGCCCCAATTGTGCCGGGCATCTTCCCGTATTCTCTTCCGGTAAACCATATCAGGTTTCTGAAGGGAGTGAACTATACACGCTTGTTTGGGTGAGTGGTGATGTCAAAGTGGATAAAGTTGATACAGAGCAACAGATAATGATTTATCCACATTAATTAACAAATTAGCCTCATATTCACGCTTGAAAACTTTAAATTTTGACTAAGCTTAATCGAGGTGACTATGGGGATACTGTCCTTAAAAGGTTCTGAATCTTTGAGTATGTAAGATTTTATTTGGTGGCGAGTGGAAGTCTATGGATCAAAGCAATTTGGAAATTGAGTTAGCTGAAAGCATTACTTCTGCGATTGTTGGCGACTTGTGGGATAAAGCGAACAAGATATTGGAAACTTACCCAGATTCTCCCATTGTGGTGAATGCAAGCAACTTAACCTTTATAGATATATCGGGCGTCGCGTTTTTATCAGATTTACAAACCCGATTTAGAACTCCTGGTGCTGAAATTACAATCATTGGTCTTAAGCCCAGTTTGGCCGAACTTATACCGCCAGCACCAGTAGAGACCGCGCCTAATAATATGGGCAGAGAAATCAGCTTTTTCGAGCGTGTGGGACACACAACAAAGGAAATGCTTGTTTATGTTGGTTCTGTGGCTCGGTTTATCAAAGAGTGTGTCCTGGTTTTTAAATTAGGAATCAACCGAAGGAAAAATATTAACTGGGCGACGGTCACGAATATAGCGACAAGGGCAGGGGCGGATGCAGTCCCAATCATTTTGTTAATTGGTTTCCTAATGGGCGTCATTATCGCATTTGAAATTGGCTTAGTTGCTCAACAATTTGGAGCCGTTCTGTTTGTGGCTGATGGGATAGGTATCTCTATGTTTAGGGAACTCGGCCCACTTATGACAGCAATCGTCTTTGCAGGTCGAACTGGCGCTGCGTTTGCCGCTGAAATAGGCACTCAAAAAGTGAATGAAGAGATAAACGCGTTGCGTACCTTCGGGATCAGTCCCGTCGAGTTTCTGGTTATACCCCGGATTTATGCTTCTGTTCTTGTCCTGCCACTATTGACGGTACTTGCCAATATTATCGGTGTTCTGGGAGGCGCTCTTGTCTTGCTGAAGTTCGATATCAGTTTTGTTCAGTATTATCACCAACTATTAAACTCACTTTCTGTTTGGGATTTGGCTTTCGGTTTGATTAAGGCCACCACTTTTGGGTTCATTGTCGCCGTCATAGGCTGTGAAAGAGGGCTGGCCACTGGACAAGGTTCTACTTCGGTAGGCTTAGCGGCAACAAGCGCAGTAGTGAGTAGCATCATTTGGATAGTGGTTATTGATGGTTTTTTTACCGTGTTGCTAACTTAAGGAAGCTTGATGAACTCGAAATTAAATAACCAACAAAAAGGTGATGCGGTAGTAGTGGCGGACTTAAAAATGGGATATGGCGAAAATATCCTGTTAGAGAACGCATCCTTTAGAGTCAACAGAGGTGAAATCCTCGTTATCTTAGGTGGCTCAGGTTGCGGTAAATCCAGCTTGATGAAACACATTATCGGTCTCTATGAGCCCATTTCCGGGGATATCTCAATTAACGGTAGGAGCATTGTTCATGCAGGAGAATCCGAGAAGGCATCAATACAACGCGAGCTAGGGGTCATGTATCAAAGTGGCGCTTTGTTTGGATCGTTAAACATACTGGAAAATGTTCGTTTCCCATTGGATGAGTTTACGAATCTCGGCCTTGAAGAAAAAAATAAAATTTCCCGAACATTATTGGAACTTCTGGAGATGGGGCATTCAGCGGAGCTTATGCCGAGCCAGTTATCTGGAGGCATGTTAAAGCGAGCGGGCATTGCCAGAGCTATGGCTATAGGCGCAAATATTTTGATGTTGGATGAGCCTTCTGCCGGGTTGGATCCGATCACGGCCGCCAACTTGGACCAAACCATATTAAATTTAAGAGAGAGTCTGGGATACACATTCATCATAGTGACGCATGAGTTACAAAGTATTTTCTCCATAGCCGATAGGGCAATCATGCTAGATCCGGTATCTAAAAGTATTATTGCAGAGGGACGCCCTAAAGATTTACGAGATGAAAGTAGAGACATGAGAGTTCGCCAGTTTTTCAACCGGCAGCCAGATGCATTAAAAGAAGAGAGTGAGCTAAGTAATGGATGATTCAAAAAGCAGTTATAAATTGGGGCTGTTTGTAGTCTCAGCGTTGGTCTCATTATTTGTCGTTCTGTTCATTTTGGGAGGGCGATCGTTGTTTGAACCCAAGATGATCGTTGAGACCTATTTTGATGCGTCAGTGTCCGGTCTTGAGGTTGGCGCTCCTGTTCGCTATCGCGGAATCACTGCTGGTGAAGTGGTTTCAATAGAATTGTCAGATGTCTTTTACGAATCCTCTGTACCAAGAGAAAACAGGAAGTCCTATGTTGTCGTTCGTAGTGAGATTACAGGGTCAAAGAGGACGCTCGAAGAGTGGAACAAAAGTATTGAAATCTCGGTTGACCGAGGACTTAGAGCGACAACACAGTTAGCCGGTATTACAGGGCAACAGTACTTATCCTTTGACTACACAACCGCAGATGAAGGATTAAGCTTCGACTGGGTCCCTGAATACCCATATGTGCCATCAACAAAAAGCTCTACAGGCAAAATCGTTTCAGGGATACAGGACTTAATTGACCGTCTGGATGAGGCTGATATCAATACACTCGTAAGTAACATCAATACACTTATTGGCACTCTTAACAGCAAGATAGAGCAGGTCGACGCTGAAAGTCTAAATATGCAATTGATAGAGCTGTTGATTAACACTAATCAGATGGTTAAGAACGTGAATGGTGTCGTCTCGGATCCTGAAGTGAAAGCGATCATCTCTTCCGTTGCACAAATCACTAAAAACCTGAATACGTCACTCAATGATGAAGGCGATATCAATAGGTTAATAAAAGACTTGGATCGAGCGGCTGTGAGGTTAGATGTGATTATGGCGGACAACCAGTCAGATGTTAATTATGTCATTAAAGACTTGAGGGTCACTGTCGAGAACTTAAAAAGCTTTTCTGAGACTCTGAAGAATCAACCATCCAGTATCATATTCAGTTCTGAGCCTGAGAAGTTAAAAATTAATTAAGGCAATGAATATCACTAATCCAATTCAAGTGTGGTCAGATATGAATAAAAATAAATACCTTCTACTGATTTTTAGTCTTCTTGTATTATTTGGCTGTAGCATGAGTCAGCCTGTAGAAGCCCCAAAGAACTACGCCATTGTAGCTGATTTTACAGCTAAGACTTATTCGAAAAAATACGAAACGTTACTCATCGATGCCGTGCGTATTGATAGCCCTTTTAATGATACTCAAATGGTATTCCGGCTGTCTGACGTTAGTTTCGAAAGCGACTATTACAACCGCTATATCACTGAGCCGAGTGCTATCATTGAAAATCAAATACCAACCGCGCTTACTCGCTCTGGCGTGGTTGGGAATACCGTTCCCTACAGCGCTGGAGTCGCAAGCAATTTTGTCCTCAAAACTGTGGTGACCAAATTATTTGGCGACTTCAGAAAAGAGCAGGCACCCACAGCCATCATGGAAATACAATTTATTTTAGTGGACAGTACTAGTGTTCGGCCAAGCATCATCTTTGATAAGAAAATATTAAGCAAAGTTGAGTTATCAGAAAAAACACCTGAAGCGCTGGCTAAGGGATTGGGCGTCGCGCTGACCGAAATTTTTGAAGAGTTGGCTGAGGAGCTCAGTCAGGGATAAAACAGAGGAATGTAAATCTATTTGTAATAGATGGAGTCTTCTGAGTCTGCGTACTGGTGAGAGGTGTTTGTGATTAGAAAAAAGGAAATCTACTCGTATATCATTGCATTTATGGTAATGATCGTCACGTCGATTACCGTCTATTTACTCACCAGCGAGGATGACACGGCATATTCCAGAGTGTTCAGTAGTAACAGCTTTATAGAGAAGGAAATCGTATATAACCAAAAGAACTTTTCAAACGCTCATAAACTTGGATTAGAAATTGATAATGTAAAACGAGAAATCGTCAAAATGTCATCGGATTTGGAGAGGCAGAGTCTAGATTACGCCCAACTTGTGGATGAAATGGAGGTGATAAAAAGCAACCTAGATTGGCTGAGTAAAACGACGGCATTCAGTTCGTATACGAGGGAAATGTTGCAAGCGTTACCTCAAAGAATAAACATTGAAAGTCTTCAGGACTATCGCTCACAGGTAAACATTCGAATTTACGAGATTGCCAAGGCCGAAAGGGCGGAGAGTATACTTAACCCTGATAATTCGACCTCATTGGAAAAAGTGGACTTAGAGAAACTTGAGGAGTTAATGTCTTTATATAAGGCACTCTTAACTCAGATAAACACGTTAATTTCTGTTTCTGGTGATTATTCTGTTGCGCTAGAGGAGGCCAGGGTTTTTCTCAAAGAGCGCCAAGTCTGGACCTACAGTAACTCGCCGATTTGGGAAAACATTTTTAACCTCGACACCAAAAAGTTATTTGGTGTGACATCCTTGGTCAGTTCAATTTCACAAAATCTAGACTTAGCGAAGGTTCGACTTTCATCAGTGTATTTCGGTGCGCTCTCACTGATATTGCTCTTTTTAAATTGGTGGTCGAGGTTAAAACTTGATCTTGTCTCATTACGTCAAGAAAAGGTATTTGGCCACCCGTTAAAAGACAGCTTTTCTAACAGCATCATAGTCTTAACGATTACATTCGTCGCGTCTTCAATTCTTCCAGCCTTTTTCTTCACTTGTGTTTGGTTTCTCGATTTCAATTGGGCTCGTCATCCATCGATTTTGTTTGATGAAGCCATGATTGCGAGTTTCGCCCTCTTGTGGAGTGTGGGTTTTCTCTATCATTTGAGCCGAAAGAAAGGAATGCTTGAGTTGCATTTCCGATGGTCAAAGGCAATGTGCCATACGATTCATCATCGAATAAGAGTGATAATGTTTCCTTTACTTGTGATCCTGGTTTTCTTCCATTTTTGCCGTTTATTCGCTCAGGAAGGGGATGCCGAAATCCTACGTATCCTCTATCTTACGATGGTCATTTTTCTTTTTATCCTTTACCGAAGTGCGTTAAATATAGAGGAAGTAAATGCTCATCTGCCCTCGTATTTCCAATCCGGTGTCGGATTCTTTGTTATTTATTATTCAGTACTCGGGTCTTTTTTTGTCGTCATAATGACGGCTATGTTGGGGTTGTATGTCGCATCATGGAAAATACTCGTACTTCAACAACTGAATATATTCGCGCTAATCGGCATATTCTTGATTTATCAGCTCGGTGAACGTTGGTTGATACTTGAGCAGAGGCAGCTGAGCTATCAACGCTTTCTTGCAAAGCGAGAAGAAAAGATCGCGCGCGAAAATGAAGGGCTATCGGAAGAGGCGCCAGCATTTGATGTGGAAGAGCAGGGTTTAGACAAGGAGTCCATCAGCGAGCAGTCAATGACACTATTGAAAGGACTTTGTTTGGTCTTGTTAGTAATTACGCTCTCTGCAATATGGTCAAATCAGTTGGAGCTAACTAACTGGATGGATAATATTCTCTTGTGGCAAGCGACTTCGTCTGCAAGTAGCGGTGCAGAAGCGGTTGATATCACGTTGAAATCTCTTATGTATGCGCTACTCACTTTAGTCATTTCCTTTGTGAGTATTCGTAATATTCCAGGCCTGTTAGAGTTGTTGATTTTACGTAGGATGAACTTATCACCTGGTACTGGCTATACAATTACCACATTACTACGATACATAATTTTGGTGCTTGGTATTGTTATTTCGTTTACGACTATCGGTATTGAGTGGGATCGATTGCAATGGTTAGTCGCAGCGATAGGTGTTGGTTTAGGCTTTGGTCTGCAGGAGATTTTCGCCAACTTTATATCTGGTTTAATACTTCTCTTTGAGAGACCAATAAGGATAGGGGACACAGTTACGATTAATGAGCTTTCGGGAACCGTCAGCAAAATTCAAACCCGTTCAACAACCATAATCGACTGGGACAATAAAGAGATTGTCGTTCCTAACAAAGTGTTTATCACCGATAAGCTTATCAACTGGTCCTTAACTGATTCAGTCACAAGGGTGGTAATTCCTGTTGGCGTAGCCTATGACTCAGATATAGACCTCGTTGAAGACTTACTGTATCGGGCTGTCGAAGACACTCCACTTGTCTTAAGCATTCCGGCACCACAAGTTTATTTCCTGACCTTTGGCGACAGCAGTCTGGAGTTCGAACTTCGGCTCCATATCAACTCAATTGATGATCGTTTGCCGACTCTTCACTTGGTAAACAAAAAAATCAATCAACTGTTCAAAGAGAATAATGTTGAAATCGCTTATCCCCAAATTGATGTGCATATAAGGGGGGATACGTAACATAGAAAACTTGCGTTTTGCACATAGCTAGAGAGTTTAATGTATCTAAGTGATTTTATTTTCAAACAAAATTATTATCGTTTTAACGGAAGCTGCGATCGTGAGGCTCATTATCGTCAACTTGAGACAGCAGGGTAGTGTGAATTTCTTGTCTTAAACTTGCTTTTGTCGAGTAGACGACACCTGTTACCAAGTGTCGTCCCTCTAAGAACCCAGCGTGCAACTTTCACCGCACTAGGCTCAAGCCTTCACGAAGGCACCGATTGGCACCCAGCAACTTATAAAGCAGTGAGAGCAGGTTCATGCCAAGAGTTACGGCATTGCTTCTTTGATTTTCTCTTTGCCAAGTATTCTTGGTATTGAGGATCAAAAGGCGTAGCGGCACTCCTGATTTTGACATGTCTCTCTATTGGCACCTTAGCTATTTGAAACAGATTGAACTGACAATCCATATTCATGATCTTCTGCCAACCGTGAAATTGCCATTGACCTTGACGGTTGATGAAGTATTTAAGCGCGATCCAAGTTCTTGATTTTGTTGGATGACGCCTTTTAGCCCAATGCCATAACGTATGGAATAGCTTGTGACCTACATATCCGAATACCTGTTTAGCCACGCAGTGTCGATAGTAATTCGACCAGCCCCTGAGTTTCGGATTTATCAACTTGATTAAATCGTTAACAGGGATGGTTGCGTGCTTTTTGATGAGTTCGCGCAAGTTGCTCAAGAACAGTAGTGTGTTGGATTTGCTCGGTTTAATGAGCAATTTCCCTTTGTACTTTCTATGGTTAAAACCTAGGAAGTCAAAACCATTACTGATATGAGTAATATGCGTTTTCTCTTCGGATAGTGTTAAGCCTCTTTCTGCTAAGAAATCAGCAATCAACGGTTTGATATCGTTCTCCAGCACTTCCTTTGAAGCACAGGTGACGACGAAATCGTCGGCGTATCCAATAAAGTTGGCTCTAGCACCCTTTTTGAGTGCAGTCGACTTTATGCGCTGCTCAAGTCCTGCAAGCGTCATGAGCATCAAGGTTGGGGATATGACCCCGCCTTGTGGTGTTCCCTCGTCAGTGCGATAGAACAGCCCTTTGTCCATAAAACCAGACTTTAACCATTGTTCCAACATACGTTTATCGATGGCAATGTTATCCATTAGCCATTGATGTCCGATCTTATCGAAACAGGCTTTGATGTCACCCTCAAGAACCCATTGAGCAGATCGTTTCATAGCCAAGCACTTGAAGCACTGCGCTATAGCATCGGCAGTACTGCGGTTTGGCCTAAAACCATAGCTGTTAGGGTCGGCAAATGTTTCTGATACTGGCTCCAGAGCAAGAAGATGAAGCGCTTGTTGCGCTCTATCGACCATGCAGGGGATACCCAGTGGTCTGAGCTTGCCGTTTTTCTTTGGGATGTAGATACGTTTGAGCGGCTTGGCTTGATAAGCTTTTCTGCTCAATTGATTGACTGCTTTCATGCGGCGCGTATCTGTGTTCCAGATAACGCCGTCGATTCCAGGCGTTTTACTGCCTTTGTTTTGTGATACCCGCTTAACAGCAAGAAGTTTTGCCGAACGCGAGTGAGTCAGTATCCACTGCAACGCTTTCGCTTTGCCGTGTTTACCTTCTCGTGTTGCCTTTGCAATACGCATCTGAAGCTTTAAAACATGGGATTCAACGGCTTTCCAATTGATGGATTGCCATTGAGCACTGTCAGGAGAGGCACTAATCTCTTTTGAAATCAACATTTGCGTTTCTCCTTGAATAAAGTTCTTCAAATTATCTTGCAACGGAAGACCAGTCGGAAGTCAGCTCACTTTCGTGATCAGATATGAATCTGTATCTGCATCGTTACAATGCAGCCTTCGCTTTTTCCAACATCCTCTGCCTGCATCACTATCGGTCGCAGAGACTTTCCCAGAGGGAGTGATACAGGTTTACCGTGTTCCGTATGTCGCGCAATGTCAGTGTAGATGCCCGCTATAGTGCGGAGAGTTCAATGATCACGAAAGAGCATGGGGCAATCTCTTTCCGACTCTCATGCCTTTTGGCCACAGCGTATTAAACCACTTCCGCTGATTCATCATATAACGCACCTTATGCGGATTCACTTATGTTCATCATGCTGACTACCTAGCACTCACCCGATTGTGGTTATCAGGAGGGTCGTCTTCTCGCGATTTCGATCCCGATTGGCAAATACCAACCTTCGTTACATTGTCAGAGCCGCTACTTTATTCAGGCTCCTAGGTTCATCTGGTGATACAGATGGTTCACTCGTTTAGCGGTGAACAGCGCTTCATACGACTTCACGTCGCACGCCCCAAAACGATTTGGTTTAAGATTGCCATTAAATTACTTTTAGTTATCCGAAATGTTGCTTAGGAGGGGGGCTCCCAGATTAACGAGCAAAAGTCATAATTATTCTGGGGGACTGTATCGTAGCTGTATATAGGAATACTTGACTAAAGATAATTCTGCAATATCGCTGCGTAAGCGTTCCGTGTATGTTTAAATCGCCTCCCCATAAAAAAGCCCCCATATTAATGGAGGCTCGTTGTTCTTCTTTTTCTTACCAGTTGTAGCGAACTGCGAGGTATCCGAGCAAGTCAAAACCCTTCAGAAGTAAGAAGGCAATGACCATCGTGACGCCTAGACCAACCGCAAAGCTTTTCATTCGGTCTTTTATTGAAATGTACTCGTAATCGTCTGACATGGGTATCTCCGGTTATTTTTCTCTCAAGCCAGTTTGAACGTTGCTTGAAATCGTTTTTTTAGAGTTGATTTACCAACCGTTAGGGTTCTCTAAGTCCATATCCCAATAGTACTTAGCGCAAGTTCTTAATTCCCAGATTGAATTTTTATCAACAGGAGTGCCGTGAGCCTTTTGACACCAACCTCTAGCAAAGAACTCAATAGTTGCAAATGTCATAGCAACTACGACAAACAGTAAAATAATCAAATTGATAAGTTTTGCGATTGGGTGTTTTCGATTAGTGTTTTTTGTCATTGTTTTTTATAAAAAAATCAGAAGGTTATATAATTTAATTATGCAACTAAATATCTTTTAATACAAGATTCAAAACAGCAAGATATTGTTTTGTACGGTTTTTTTGCTATGAAGGCTGCCTCGAAGTTGATTATAGGTAGTTGCAGGAAATTATATATTCAACGTCTGCCTGAGCTTTAACCGGTTCAGAGCGTTGGGTGCCAAAAACCATAAGTTTAATGAAAATATCAATAATGGAATAAAATTAGAGTAGAGGCGTTGGAGTTACCGTGGTGGCACTATCATGCCTGCCTTATCTCCTTTTTGACAAGCCTCATGTAGGCTGGTTGTATGGTTGTACTACTAGAAGTAATCCGAAAAGTCAGAATGCTCTATCGGTCGTAACTCGGAACTGTCCAGAAGCTTGCTAGAGATTGATCAGACTTTATTGTCATTTCCACAGTGATTCTGGTAGCAATGCTCCTTAAAAATGATCAAACTTTAGCTTTTTATAGCCTACGAATCGCTTGAAAAGGCACGTTTCCGATCAAAGTTTATTGTCCTCCGACAAACGTTGTTGGTCTGTTCCTGAATGGAAGTGGTAGAAATTGCCTTGGATCACCAGAAACAATATGGATCTCGCAAGAAGTGGAAAGAGGCCGCCGATTACAGCTGCCTCATAGGCTACTGACTTCGTTGCCGAATTTAGTTTAAGAGTAATGGTATCTAAATAGCCTGTTTCTAAGCAATATACTGAGTTTCGAGCATACCTAGCCTTGTAAGCTTTTTAACACGTTAATCGTGACGTCCCCACAACTTGTGCGTTGTAACTACGAAGAGTCAGCGGTGCTCCGAGTAGTTGCTTCAAACGACACTTGGCAGTTTCAGACAGTTAATCTTAGTGGTAACGATTACAATATTCGTGGCGACTTTTGGATGCTATGTAAGTTATATTTTGTCATTTGCGTGTGATTACTGTTAGATTTTCGTGAATTAGCCAGATTGCGCCCGCTTTTTCTACAAAAAACTTAAAATGTTTCTTTTTATTTAATGGAAACGTTTACACTAATTTGAGTTTGATCACGGAACTGAATCGGTGTTGGTTGATAGACTTTTAACCATTGAAGAATTGGGCGTATCGACTTGGTGTGAATAACGCTGGCTCAGTGAGCATCAGGTCCGGTAACGAGCAGGAAGCAGCAACAGCGGAGAAGCAAAAGTGAGAGTACTTGTCACAGGTGGTATGGGTTACATCGGCAGTCACACATGCGTTCAGATGATTGAGGCGGGCATGGAGCCCATCATTGTCGATAACTTGTGTAACGCCAAAACAGAAGTATTGAGCCGTATTGAAGCGCTAACTGGCAAACAGCCAACTTTTTATCAAGGCGATATTCGTGATGAAGCGTTTTTGGATTCGGTATTCGCTGAGCATGATATCCAAGCGGTCATTCACTTTGCAGGTCTGAAAGCGGTAGGTGAGTCAGTTGTCAAGCCATTGGAATATTACGATAACAATGTCAATGGCTCATTGGTGTTGGCGCGTAGTATGCGTAAAGCGGGTGTGAAGAGCATCGTATTTAGTTCCTCAGCAACCGTCTACGGCGATCCAGAAATCGTTCCGATTACAGAAGACTCACCAACAGGTGCAACCACTAACCCATACGGTAGTAGTAAACACATGGTGGAAGCGTGTTTGAGTGATTTGTTCAATGCTGAAAGCGATTGGAGCATCACTTTGCTGCGCTACTTTAATCCTGTTGGTGCGCATCCATCAGGCACCATGGGCGAAGACCCGCAAGGCATTCCAAACAACTTGATGCCGTTTATTGCACAAGTCGCGGTTGGTCGTCGTGAAAAGCTCTCCGTATTTGGTAACGACTACCCAACGCCGGACGGTACAGGTGTGCGTGATTACGTCCATGTAATGGACCTGGCTGATGGCCACATTGCGGCACTGAAAGCTGTGGGGCAGAAAGCGGGCTTGCACATATACAACCTAGGGACAGGTAAAGGTTCTAGCGTACTTGAAATGGTGGAAGCTTTCGGTGCCGCCTGCGGTAAACCTGTGCCTTACGAATTGTGCCCGCGTCGTCCGGGTGATATCGCCGAATGTTGGGCGAGCACGGACAAGGCAGAGCGCGAGCTTGGTTGGAAAGCAACACGCAGCGTTGCTGAAATGACGGCCGATACTTGGAATTGGCAATCTAACAACCCACAAGGTTACTAATTTTCATCCGGTGCAGTGCGCCGGACTAGTAAGAAGAATAAGTTGAGTAAGTAAAATGTCGAACGTTGAATTTAACCCAGTGGATCACCCACACCGCCGTTACAACCCACTAACGGGTCAATGGATTTTAGTTTCACCACACCGTGCAAAACGTCCTTGGAGTGGGGCGGATGAGAAAGCGGCGATTGATGAGTTACCAAGCTACGATGAGAAGTGTTTCCTGTGTCCGACAAATGAGCGTATCTCTGGCGATGCTAACCCAGATTATCAGGGCACGTACGTGTTTAATAACGACTTCGCTGCTCTGATGGTGGATTCACCAGATGCGCCAGAATCAGACAACCCACTATTCAAAACCCAAGGTGTACGCGGTTTGAGCCGAGTGATTTGTTTCTCTCCTGACCACAGCAAAACCTTACCTGAACTACCGGTAGACAAAATCCGTGGCGTGATTGATACGTGGAATGAGCAAATTGAAGAGCTAGGTAAAGAGTATGTTTGGGTCCAAGCGTTTGAGAATAAGGGTGAAACCATGGGCTGTTCTCAGCCTCACCCACATGGTCAAATCTGGGCGAACAGCTTCTTACCAAACGAGATTGAACGTAAAGAGCAAAACCTAAAGGCTTACTACCAGGAACACGGTAGCAACCTGCTGGTGGATTACGTTCAAGCTGAGCTAAAAGATGGCTCCCGTATCGTCGTTGAAACCGAACATTGGGTTGCGGTTGTCCCGTACTGGGCGGCGTGGCCATTCGAAACCATGCTGCTACCGAAAACACACATTCGCCGTATGAGCGAGTTAAGTAATGAGCAGCGTGACGATCTTGCTGTTGCTATCAAAAAGCTGACCAGCCGTTATGACAATCTATTCCAATGTTCTTTCCCTTACTCAATGGGCTGGCACTACGCCCCTTTCTTCGAACAGGGCACAGACATCGACCATTGGCAGCTTCACGCATTGTTCTACCCGCCACTTTTACGCAGCGCGACAGTTCGTAAGTTTATGGTGGGTTACGAAATGCTGGCCGAAAGTCAACGCGACTTAACCGCAGAGCAAGCGGCACAGCGTCTGCGTGATCTCAGTGACTTGCACTACAAAGAACAATAAGCCCTCAAATTTAGGCTGATAACGAACAACGGGATGGCGCGACGATATAGATAAAAAGTTAGGTTCAGCGCGTTATCCCAACATTAACTTTAAGTTTTAAGAGTACGTCCTATGTCTGATTTAATCCAAAATGTGAAAGCGTCTTTTGAGAACGTGTTGGGCTATGCGCCAAGCCACATTATCCAAGCACCTGGTCGTGTAAACCTGATTGGTGAACACACCGACTACAACGATGGTTTTGTACTGCCATGTGCGATCAACTACCAAACGGTTGTTGCAGCGGCAAAGCGTGACGACAACCTAGTACGCGTAATATCGGTTGATTACGCCAACGCGATTGATGAATTCGATATCACTCAAGAAATCACATTCCAAGAAGACAAAATGTGGGCAAACTACATTCGCGGTGTCGTGAAGTGTCTGTTGGCTCGTGGCTACCAGTTTACCGGTGCTGATATCTCTGTCAGCGGCAATGTTCCTCAAGGTGCGGGGTTGAGCTCATCAGCGGCACTGGAAGTCGTGATTGGTCAGACGTTCAAAGTGCTCTTCAACCTGGAAATAAGCCAGTCGGAAATCGCATTAAATGGTCAGCAAGCCGAGAACGAATTTGTTGGTTGTAACTGCGGCATCATGGATCAAATGATTTCGGCAGAAGGCCGTGAAAACCACGCCATGTTATTGGACTGCCGCAGCCTGGAAACACAAGCGGTTTCTATGCCTGAGGACATGGCAGTCGTGATCATTAACTCGAATAAAAAACGTGGTCTGGTTGACAGCGAATACAACACTCGTCGTGAACAGTGTGAAGAAGCGGCACGAATCTTTGGTGTTAAAGCTCTACGCGATGTCACCATTGAGCAGTTCAACGAGAAAGTTTCTGAGTTGGATGAATTGGTGGCAAAACGTGCGCGTCACGTGATCACTGAAAACGATCGCACAGTCGAAGCGGCAAAAGCGCTCCGTTCGCATGATATTAAACGAATGAGTGAACTGATGGCTCAGTCTCATGCATCAATGCGTGATGATTTCGAAATTACCGTCAAAGAAATCGACCTCCTAGTTGAGATGGTGAAAGAGGTGATTGGCGAAGAAGGAGGTGTGCGCATGACCGGCGGTGGCTTCGGTGGTTGTATTGTGACGTTGGTTCCACCTGCATTAGTGGATGAAGTGAAATCGACGGTAGAAGCTAAATATGAAGCTGCGACAGGTTTAACAGCGTCGATTTATGTTTGTAAAGCCCAGGATGGCGCAGGTCTGATCGAAGCGTTGTAAGGGCAGGCGATGAAAGAATATTTTGAACAATTAGAACAAGCGATGATGCAAACGCCATCGTTTGACGGTCAAGCGGCGAATCTGCTCCAGCTTACTAATGCAAATGGTATGACGGCATCGTTTATGGATATTGGTGCGACTTGGTTGAGTTGCACGCTGCCGTTAGATGGTGAACACCGTGAAGTGCTATTGCGCTCGCCAAATATGGCAGAACACATGAAGCAAGACGCCTATTTTGGTGCCATCGTCGGTCGTTTTGCCAACCGTATTGCAAACGGTCAATTTGCGATCGATGGAGAGCATTATCAACTTGGTGTTAACAATGGTGAAAACTCGCTCCACGGTGGCTTAGATGGGTTCGATAAACGCCGCTGGAAGATTGCCGAACAAAGTGATCGACAAGTTGTTTTTACGCTTCGATCGCCTGATGGTGACCAAGGTTATCCTGGCAATCTCGATGTCAAAGTCACATACACGTTAACCGACGAGAATGAACTCGTTATTGCCTATGAAGCGAATACCGATAAAACCTCTCCGGTGAATTTAACTAACCACGCTTACTTTAACTTGGCGGGCGAGGCGAGCAACGCGAAAAGTTTGGACCATACGTTGCAGCTTAGTGC
The DNA here is from genome assembly GCF_000241385.1 of Vibrio sp. EJY3. NCBI lineage: Bacteria > Pseudomonadati > Pseudomonadota > Gammaproteobacteria > Vibrionales > Vibrionaceae > Vibrio > Vibrio sp. EJY3. The sequence continues at coordinate 1,536,858 of NC_016614.1, read as the reverse complement.
AGAGCATTACTTGCCAACGGATGCGGGTTTAATTCCTACGGGTGAACAAAAACCTGTCTCTGGTACCAGTTTTGATTTCACTGAGCCAAAACTTATTGGCCAGGCATTTCTTAGCGAGCAGGATCAGAAAAACGCTGGTGGCTACGATCACGCCTTTGTGTTCAAGCCTAAAGTGACCGATTGTGTGTCTGTTGCCGCGGTTCTTATTGCACCCAAAGAAGATGTGGTGATGAAGGTCAAAACCACTAAACCAGCCATACAGTTCTATTCTGGAAACTTTTTAGCAGGTGTGCCGGGCGCAAGCAAAACTTACGCGCTTTATGACGGCCTTGCCTTGGAAACGCAATACTTTCCTGATGGACCAAATAAACCAGAATGGGGACTCAACAAGGGGACGTTGAGCTCAGGGGATTGCTATCAGCATCGAACCGTGTATCAGTTTGAATTTTAGATAGCATTTTTGGTGGGCTTTATGCCCACCTTTTTTTGATTCGTAGCCAATTAGATATAGACAATCAACAACGCTCAACAGAATTTCTGCGCACTAATGTTGGGCTGAAAATAATAGTTTCATCTTCAACCTGTTCATCACGTGACAGTGCTAAAGCTAAGCGGGCAGCACGTTCAGCCATCATCTCGATTGGATAACGAACTGTTGTGAGGCGAGGATGAACAAAGCGTGCAATTAAGCCATCATCAAACCCCACCATCGATATCTTACTGGGTACTTCAATGCCGTTTTGATCTAATGCTGACAACGCACCCGCTGCCATATAGTCGTTGTAGGCGACAACGCCAGTCATCTCCAAAGATTTGGTTAACAGATTCGTCATCGCAACTTCACCGCCATCACTGTTTGGCTCACCGTACTCGATATAATTTTTTGATAGCTCAATGCCATGTTCTTTTAGTGCATCCAGATAACCTTGCAGGCGTTCATCGGTATCTTCAATATCCTGAGCAGAGGTGATACAAGCTATTTTTCGATGCCCGTGACGAATCAAATATTCCGTTGCTAAGAATGCGCCTTTGCGGTTATCAAGGGAAATACAACGACTGGCTAACTCGGGAATATGCCGATTGATCAGCACCATGCCTTTTACCTCTTTGGCGTAACCAATCAGTTCTTTATCAGACAGTCCTTTGGAGTGGATGACGATTGCATCACAACGACTATTGATTAGCAATTCCAGGGCTTGGCGCTCATCTTCAGGATTGTGGTAACCGTTACCAATAAGGATATGTTTGCCATTTTCACGCGCGACGTTATCGACTGATTTGACCAGTGTGCCGAAGAATGGGTCGGACACATCACTGACTAACACACCCATCGTATCAGTGCTTTGGCTTACCAGTGCACGGGCTGCTGCATTGGGTCGGTAGCCTAACTTGCCCATCGCTTTGGTCACTGCATCGATTGATGATTGACTTGCTTTAGGTGACTTGTTTAACACACGTGAAACGGTTGCGACCGAAACTCGTGCTTCTTTCGCCACATCCTTAATCGTTGCCATATAGAACCTTTAGTGGTTAAAAATTTTAACTGGAAGTATGAAACCCCGTTATGTAACAACTTAAATTAACCAGTAGGTTTGGGTTGTAAGCTTTGGATTTTATCACTTATATTTTAAATAGCTAATGTTGTGGTAGCGTTTACATTATAGTGTCGGTGAAAAATAAATCTTGATCACTTTTCAGGTATATGAGGTCATGTTAGGTAGAGATAAGTACGAAAAACAGTGATCAACATTGATGAAATTGCTCGGTGATATTAGCTCTCTATACAGCTTACAGAAGAGCGCTTCACTAATATTGGTATAAACAGTTTAAATTCTGTACTTTCTATGGATTCCTTGTTGATTAACTTCAGCGAAAGCTTTACAGCTTCGTTTGCCATAACCTGAATCGGGTAACGGATAGTCGTAAGGCGAGGGTATATGTAACGGGCGATGTGACCATCATCGAAACCAATTACAGACATATCTTCGGGGATGCGAATGCCATTCTCTTGTAGCAGAGTCATACAGCCTGCAGCCATGTAATCGTTGTAGGTAGCGACGGCAGTGATTGGAAGGTTCTTCGCCACTAGATTCACCATGGCTTGTTCACCACCGGTTTCATCGGGTTCACCATATTCAATATATTCTTCACGGATTTCGAGGCCATTGTCACGCAGAGCGTCCAGATAACCTTCTCGTCTGTCGCGAGCATCTTCAATATCGTGACTGGAGCAAATGTAGCCGATATGCCTGTGACCATTACGAATCAAATGCTCGGTAGCGATGTAAGAGCCTTTACGGTTATCTAATGCAATACAGCGAGAGGCAATCTCCGGAACAATACGGTTGATTAACACCATACCCGGAATTTCCTTTGCTAACTTGCAGAGCTCTGAGTCGCTCATCCCTTTACTGTGAACGACTAAAGACTCACATTGGCTGTTAATCAGCAAGTTTATTGCGTTCCGCTCTTTGGTCGCATCGTGATAGCCACTGCCGATGAGAAGTTGTTTTTCTTGTTCACTAGCGATGGTATCGATGGCTTTAACCATCGTGCCAAAGAAAGGGGCGGAAACGTCGTTGACTAACACACCAATCGCATTCGAAGATTTACTGACCAAAGCTCGAGCATTGGCATTCGGACGATAACCCAGTTTTTCCATTGCTTCTTTCACTGCAACAATGGCAGCTTCACTGGTGTGAGGGGCGTTATTTATAACGCGTGATGCGGTCGCAATCGAAACACCAGCTTCTTTTGCGACGTCTTTAATGGTAGCCATAGGGAACTCAGAATCTTTAATTTCAGCTATTTAACTATGAAGGCAGTAGGAACTCAATTAGTGAGATAAGAATAGTGACGGTGTTTAAAGGTTTTGTACTGATTACGGGGTGATTTGAATAAAAAATCCCCAAACCAGAGTTTGGGGATTGACACGATAAAGGGTCTAGATCGGCTTATTAAGCGGGCTGAAACGATACTCGGTATGCATAGTGATTGTCTGTAAGCTGGAACTCCTTATGTACACTCGGGCTCCAAGAGTCATCACCACCTACACCCATATGTTTATGATCCAGGCGCAGATAAACCTGTTCTTCTTTGTCTATTTCATTGGTGTGCTTCGCTTCTGCCAAAGCGTGCTGTGCATATTGGCTAACGCTAAACTGAAAATCACCAGAAATGATCAGCTCGTTAATTTCTAAATTCCGGGTACCACAGCGCAAGCCACTGTCGGTAGGAAAAATATAAGGTGTGTGCATTTGGTCCAATGTTTGAGTATGAAGACCGAATCGCGCAGCAGCTAAACGATCCGGATAGTTCTCAAACGGACCTAAACCTTGCCACGTTACCGTGGTATTTTGCTCTTGTAGTGGCAATTGCATTTCCAAACCAATACGTGGCATAGGCGGTAAGTTATCCGCTAGTTTAACCTCCACGTCCAGTTGCATTTTGCCATCATTGTTTAGGGTATGAACCCAGGTTGTGATAGCCTGCACGTCTCCATTGAAGTGGTAGGCATAGATAGAGGTCACTTGTACGGCCTGCTCAAGTGTCTCGCTTTGGCAGGAGACACATTCACGTTCCCACTGACCAATACCAGCCATGTCCCATCGGCATATCCAAGCGTCAGGATCGACGTTGTCAACTTCACTGACGCCAATGTCGTTATCCAGCGGCGCACGGAAGAAGTTGTCTTGCGGCGCTGCCAGCATCTGCGCTTTGCCTTCTACTTGCCAATCAACCAGTAAGCCAGTGTGGAGATCCCAGCGCCATTGATACTTCTCGTCTAAGCTAACCACCAAAATTGCGTTATCTTGTTGAATCAAAGACGGAATTAGTTTGGGTTCCAGTTTAGGTATCACCAGACCCGCGTAGTTACGCACAGAAAATTGTTCTGTCGCGCAAACATGACCCGCAGGAGACCATGGTGTCTCTTTGATTAAGGTAATGTCCGTGTTTAAGTGATACACAGCGCCTGCTTTTGGTTCGAAGCTTAGTTCGATTTCCAACAGGGCTTGGCTATTGGCTTCGATATCAAGCTGTGCTGAGCCAGACTTAATCACTTTGCCGTCTTCCAATAGTGACCAGTTCAGCTGTTCATTATCTGTGGAGCGGAAAAGGTTTTCATTGTTGACTAGCAGATTACAACGCTCTTTTGTTTGCTCTTGGAGAGATACTGTGATCATGCGCTGGCAATATTTTGCTTCTTCTAATGTTGGATGCACGGTGCGATCAGGGAATATCAGCCCGTTAATACAAAACTGGCGGTCATTTATTTCATCGCCGAAGTCACCGCCGTATGCCCAGAAGTGCTTGCCATTTTCATCCCATTGACTCAAGCCTTGGTCTACCCAATCCCAGATGAAGCCGCCTTGTAGGCGAGGAAACTCGCGGAAAGCATCCCAGTATTCGTTAAAGCTACCTAAACTGTTGCCCATCGCATGAGCGTATTCACACAAGATAAGAGGACGTGTTTCATTTGGTAATGAAATCCATTTTTTGATCGGCCACTTAGGTACCGCTTCGTCTTCGATTACCGTATTAACACGTGCATACATTGGCGCAATGATGTCGGTAGCCGTAGTATTTGAGCCGCCACCTTCGTACTGGATAGGACGTGATGGGTCGTAGTGCTTAGACCAAGCGTATATGGCGTTATGGTTGCTGCCATGACCAGATTCATTACCCAAAGACCAGATAATGATAGATGCGTGGTTCTTATCGCGCATGACCATTTGCGTGTAGCGGCTCATGTAGGCGTTTGCCCACTGAGGATCGCTCGACAGACGGTTCATCGGCTGCATGCCATGAGTCTCAATGTTTGCTTCATCACATACATATAAGCCGTATTGGTCACACAACTCGTACCAACGAGGGTGGTTCGGGTAGTGGGAAGTACGTACCGCATTAAAGTTATGCTGTTTCATTAAACAGATGTCGCGAACCATGTCTTCCTCGGTCATCACATGTCCGAGCTCTGGGTGATGTTCATGGCGGTTCACGCCGCGAATCAACAGTGGTTGACCATTTAACTTCAGTTGCCCATCGGTGATCTCAACTTTACGGAAACCTACCTGATAGGCTTCGCTTTCCTGATGTGTACCGTTTTCGTCCAGTAGAGAGACAACAAGGCGATATAGGTTTGGTGTTTCTGCTGTCCACTTTTGCGGATCATTAACGTGCAGGGTTTGAAACACAACGTCATTCCATGAACCGCGCTCGTCAATCCGGCGATTATTTGGCGTGTCGATACGAGGTTTCGTGACGGCTTGCTCGCCATCAAATAACTGAACCTGAACTTGGTATGTGTCTGGCGCTGAAATATGGGTCACGACAGACAAAGAACCGTCGCGATAGCAGGCGTCCAGATCCGGAGTGATGAACACATCTTCAATACAGTGTTGTGGTTTAGATAATAAAGTCACATCGCGGAAAATACCGCTTAACCACCACATATCCTGATCTTCTAAGTAACTGCCATCACTCCAGCGGATCACCATGACTGCGAGAGCATTCTCTCCTGCGACCAAATGAGGTGTTAGGTCGAATTCAGCTGGAAGGCGGCTATCTTGGCTGTAGCCAACCCATTTACCGTTACACCATAAATGGAAAGCTGAGTTAACGCCGTCAAAAATGATGCGTTGTGTATTTGTAAGTTCTTCTTCAGTAACAGAAATCGTTGTGCGGTAACATCCGGTTGGGTTGTCTGCTGGTACAAACGGAGGGTTCACCTCAAATGGATATTTGACGTTGGCATAAATAGGCTTGTCGTAACCTTGCATCTGCCAGTTTGAAGGAACAGTAATTTCATCCCAGTGGGTATCATTGAAGTGCGCTTCAATAAACTCTCCGTCGACCTGCTCTGGCGCTTCGAACAGCTTAAACTTCCACTGACCATTGAGAGATTGTCGCTGAGCTTGAATATCGTCACGGGCATGGTCAATATTGCGATAGCTAGAAAGCGGACTATGTGCTTTCATGCAGTGAATGTTCACTGATTGTGGGTTTTCCCAATCGCGTCGTTGAATAATATCTGAAAATGCCATCATGTTTCCTACTTAATTTTTTATAACTAATCTTGTTTCACTACGTCCATCACGCGCGTAATGATAAATCTCTGTATTTGTCTCGCTATTTAGCTAAGTGCTGCACGAGATAGTCTTTTGCTTGGGTCATGCCTTGCTCTTCGGCTTTATTGGCGATTTCTGCTGCTTGTTTTACGTTGCTCTCTTTAAGAGCCGCATCAATTTGTTCCCGGTAGTGCGACCATACCTGTGGTGACTCTGTTGATGTCGCTTGTGGTACTGACATTTGTGGTTGGGTATCAGGATTCTTCTTGCCGAGTTCAGCCAAGAGTGTCAGTACCGCATTGTTGTCTGACGCACTGGTGGTTACGTCAATCACGCCAAACGGTTGGTATTCCGCCGTAAGAGGTAATTGCTTGTTGCCTATGATATTTTGTGAATCTGCGTAGACTTGTTCGGGATGAATTCGGGTTAACTCTTTACCAAGCAGGGCACTATCTGACGCGATAACAATGTATTTCGCACCATTAAGTTGTGGATTGATAGTGACGACTCTCTCAATACGTTCTAATCCACGCATTCCTGTCGTTTGATAGTCGAAAGTTTCTGCTGAGTAGCTGGAAATTAGCTGCCAATTGCCATCATAAATACGAATGTTCGCAGCAAATAGCGCGTTATTATCGATATAAGAACGAACTAATAGCGAGAAAGGCATATCTGCTGTAATTCGGTAGCTTGTTACAGGAAGTGCTTGTGAAGAAGCGGTTTCTGAACCCGATAAAACCGCGTTACTCAGTGTTGGCAAATTGGCGTCCATAACCACTTGCTGGTGGAAAGGCGTCGATAATGTCGTCAGACGTAACGCGTCTAATGTTGAGCAGCACGCCTGCGTGTTCAAATCAGTATTAAAAGCTTGTTCTGGTAAGCTACTGCATGCGCCAAGAGACATTGCCATGAGTAGAGTTGCCAACGGTTTTAGTTTCATCGGTTTTGTCCTTTTACGGGGTGAGCAAATCTCTCACCCCATTGCGTTCAAAATAGTAGCTTTGGTGCATTACCACCATGTTTCGACGTTAAAGCCGAATGTCACTTCATCTACGTCGCTCTTGCTGATGCTTTGTGAGTCGCCATAAACGTCACCGCCGCGGTTCCATTCATCGGTTTTTTCTGAGTATGTTGCGAATAAACGTAGAGATGGACGAGCCCAAACCCCTTTGCCAGCCTGGAACATCTGCGCCAGCGTGACTTTGTACATATCGTTTGTGCCGGCACCGTTTTGTGCTTCTACTGACTCGTAACCCACTTCCAGTGCGGTCGCCATATATTCTGTCCAGCTGTATTGAGGCCGGGCACCCACGCTGAACCACTTTTCGCCTTCGTTGTTATCCAGGTTATTGTCTTGGTAGGCAATGGAGTACATCACTTGGAAATCTTCGTTAACGTTCAGATCGCCGGAATTAAAAATTCGCCAGCTGTAACCATCGTGTTCTACTCCGGTGCTGTATTTACGATTAGAACCGCCTTCTGCACTCATTAAACCACCCGCAAGCGCATCAGTGCCGTATTGGAATGCAAACGTGTTTGAACCATAGTTCCAGGCTTGACGATATAGTGCAGAAAACATGGCGCCAGAAGTGGTGATGTCACTCTCGTCGTAGCTTGAATTTTGGGTGAAAACATAGTTCAGACCGACAGTAAGATCTGCGCTGTCGCTTAGTTCGATACCGCTCAAGCGTGCATCCAGATTGTGTAAGCTACGTCCATCTGCACTCGAATTTGGTGCCATCCAGGCAAAATGGCCTTTGGCAAAACCGAGATCCCAGTTTTCAATACCGATACCAGTGCTTGAGGTATCCCAGTATTTAATGTCGATCATGTGCACTTCATGACGGCGGTAGAAACGTTCACCCGCCCAGATTGAAGCGTCAGCTTGGCCGTCAAACAGTCCGTAACCCGCTGACCACATTTGGATCACACTCACGTCACCCCAGCTTTCGCCACTGCCCAGGTAAAGGGTGGTATCAAAGTACGCATCGCCTTGCTGCCATACGTCAGCTTTTACACCCGCTTCCCACCAGTTCAGCTCATTACCCAAACGGTAGTTACCATAACCTTGGCCAGCACGAATCACGTCGTTACGTTCGCCTTTACCATCGTTGTGTTCGTCGTTATCGGTGTAGATATTGCCCCATTTGGCGTAGCCAAAGTAAGTCACATTTTCCACTGCAGCCATACTAGCAAGCGGTGCTAAGGCAAGGGTTAACCCAAGCGCTCTTACAAGCGTCTTTTGTTTCATGAAGTGTCTCCATTCTATTTTTATTTATGGATTTATTTTTATTTGAGTCCTAACTCGCCGTGCAGTGTAAATAAACTCTGGAAACGTTTTCATGATGAGGTTGGCATTTTTGTTCTGAACTGGGGTTGTTTGTTATTTTGTGTGATTCAGATCGCCTTATTAGCTTTGTTTAATGGGGTTTTGCCGTATTTTTCGTGAAAGCGTTTACGGGGTGAGGGCGTATGTTACTTGGGTTGTCAGGAAGGAGAATTATCAGGGAGGGTTTTGGTGAGTGCAATAGGATGAAAGAGAGCCCAACTGAACTCAATTGGGCATGTGAGACAAGGAAGTATAAACAACAAGCGTTCGCGGGCACAATGCACGCAGTTACATGCTGAATCGTCAAGCTGGGATATAAAGTTAGGACCCAAGAGAGACACTTCATTATGAATCTCGAAGCATTAAGAATACGAGTGTCGCTTGATCACTGCAAGAGTTTGAAGGTTTAACTGCGTGGTCTTTAGGCTTATTTGCTTGTAAGTTTCATGGGATTTTTTACTTTAATTACAATTGGTTATTGTGTTTTTCTGTCCGATTTTACAACAATAAAATCTTATATTCTCTTTCTGATTTGAGTTAAATATAAGAGGGTATTAGGCCAAATGACGCTCGCCTCAGTATGAAAAATTTATCTGTAAACGTTTCCATGATTTGGGGTTGGCTCACAGATTATTTTGTTCGTTTCATTATGATGCGACGTAAATTTCAGTTTCAAGGTAAGAAAAGATGACGGACAAAACGCTGATTGAGCTAGCAGGTAAAGAGACTCAACTGATCGTAGAGTTGGGTGAGTATGCGGAGATCCTGCATTGGGGACAGAAAGTAAATGGTGACCTAGAAGGTTATCGTGTCACTTTACAACGTCCGGTCCCTTATGGGCGTTTAGACAAAGACGTATCCATGACTCTGAATCCTGAGCTTGGTCGCGGAGTGTTCAGTAGCCCTGGAGTGGAAGGCCATCGCGATGGGCAGGATTGGGCACCCGTATTTGTTATTACTCGAATCGAACAGAGTAAAAACTGCATTGCTATCGAGAGTGAAGACACTATTGCTGGCCTGCGCTTAAATACCATTTTGCAGATGGATGAGCATGATGTGGTCAAGACCCGTCACACGCTAACCAACATCAAAGCGGGGACGTATCATGTCAATCGTCTTGCTAATACACTTCCGTTGCCAGCAAGAGCAAATGAGTTGTTAACGTATTACGGGCGTTGGGTACATGAGTTCCAGACTGTCCGTCAACCTTTAACTCAGGGTGGTTACCAACAAGAAAATCGCCGCGGTCGTACCTCTCATGAGCATTACCCTGCATTTGTTGCTGGTACGGCTCACTTTGATGAAATGAATGGTGACGTATGGGGATTCCACCTTGCCTGGAGTGGAAACCACAGATTGCGCGCGGATGTGAAAGCGGATGGACGCCGCTACATGCAGGCAGAAGTGATTTATCTACCGGGTGAAGTCGCGCTAGAAGAAGGTGAAAATGTGACTACGCCTTGGTTGTACGCAAGCCACAGTAGTGCAGGTTTGAATGGCATGAGCCATCACTTCCATTCTCATGTCCGCGATGCAATTTTGCCTCGCAACTTTAGCGACAAACCGCGTCCGATTCACTTGAATACCTGGGAAGGCATTTACTTCGATCATGATCCGCAATACATCATGTCGATGGCCACTCAATCGGCAGAAATGGGGGTAGAGCGATTCATTATTGACGATGGCTGGTTCAAAGGCCGCAATGGCGACAAAGCAGGGTTAGGGGATTGGTTCTTATGTGAATCCAAATATCCACATGGTTTGAAACCAATTGTTGACCACGTAAATGTACTGGGTATGGAATTTGGTTTGTGGTTCGAGCCAGAAATGATCAACAAAGATTCTGACTTGTACCGCACGCATCCAGACTGGTTACTTGCAGTAGATGGATACGATCAGCCGACAGGTCGCAACCAGTATGTGATTAACCTGCAAAATGATGATGCCTTTAACTTCTTGTTCGAAAGATTGGATCACTTCCTGTCAACTTACAACATTGCTTATATCAAGTGGGATATGAACCGTGAAGTTGTTCAGCCTGGTCACCTTGGTCGAGCGGCAGCGCACAATCAAACTCGACGCTACTATGAGTTAGTGGATAAAGTACGTGAAAAACATCCACAAGTTGAGATCGAATCTTGTGCGGCTGGTGGCGGCCGTATTGATTATGAAGTACTAAAGCGTACCCATCGGTTCTGGGCTTCAGACAACAATGACGCGCTTGAACGTCAAACCATTCAACGGGGTATGAGCTACTTCTTCCCACCTGAAGTGATGGGAAGCCATATCGGAGCCAGTCATTGTCACAGTACGCGTCGTCGTCACAGTATTGAATTTCGCGGGCTAACCGCTCTGTTTGGTCACATGGGCATCGAGCTCGATCCAGTGAAAGAAGAACTACAAGAAAAGCAGGGGTTTGAGCGTTACATCAGGCTACACAAAGTATTGCGTCCGTTGCTACACAGTGGCAGAACATGGCGAGTACCAACGGATGATAAAGCACATCAAATCCATGCGGTTGTTTCAGAGGATCAATCCGAGGCCGTGGTAATGATCGCTCAGCTTGCTATGCCGACCAATTCACTCAGTGGCCATTTACGAGTTCCTGGGTTGGATCCTGAGGGGATATATCGCGTCTCTGTGTTAGATAAGCCTTCGAATTACGATGATATCGTTAATTATCAGCCTCCATGGACAGAGTCTGATTGGGAACTCTCCGGTGATTGGTGTGCCGAAGTGGGATTAACCATGCCTATTTTAGATGCTGAAACGGCGATGTTGGTGAAGTTTGAACGCGTAAACGAATAACACAGCACCGCCAGATCTTTATTTTTTTAAATTTTATTAATTCATGCCGTACAGACTTAAAGTTTGTGCGGCTTTTTGCGTTCTCTTAAAAACGTATCCATGAGGTTTCTTTATTGTTTGTATTTATAAATTATTGATTAATATATGATTAATTAAATAGTCACCTAAATGAAAAGACAAAATTATTGCTCTATGTCTCATTTTGAAAACTTAACTGTAAACGTTTCCATGAAGTGGTTATGGATCACAGTAAGGCATTATGTGTGTGAGTAACATTATCATCGAAATATAAATACAATACGTCGACGTTATGGATTCTAGTTAGGGGAATACATGGCAGTACGGCACTAAGGAACGATTATGTCTGATAAAATAACTCTACAGACCAAGGCTTCATACGGTCTTGGTGCACTTGGTAAAGACTTTGCCTGTGCTCCTATCTATATCTTCTTAATGTTTTACTTTACTGATGTGGCAGGGTTGTCCGCAGCATTTGTTGGTACTATCTTTCTGGCGGCTCGTATCGTAGATGCAGTCACCGACCCGATGATGGGCGTGATCGTTGATAACACCCGCTCTCGATTCGGTAAATTCCGCCCATGGATTGTGATCGGCACGTTATTAAACGCAGTTGTGTTGGTTGGTCTTTTCAGTACTCACATGTTTGAAGGTACGGCACTGTATATCTATGCCGCGGCGGCTTACATCTTGTGGGGTCTAACCTACACCATCATGGACATCCCTTATTGGTCAATGATTCCAGCGCTATCTAGCTCTCGCGAGGAACGAGAAAAGTTAGTCGTTTGGCCGCGTTTATTCGCTAGTCTTGCTTGGTTCATCACTGGTACTTATGGCTTACATATTGTGGGTAAGTTAGGTAACGGCAACCAAGGTGATGGTTTCTTTAACGTGGCAATGCTGATTGCGGTACTGTTTGTTATGAGTGCATTCCTGATTGCGCGTAACGTAAAAGAAAAGGCTGCACCTACAAACGCAAAAACTGCAGAAAAATTTAACTTCAAAGATGTGCTGGCCATTATTGGTAAAAACGACCAGTTAAAAGCTTTGATCGGTACGGTTCTTTCATTCCAAATCGCAAACCTTTTGGTTGGTGGCTTTGCAATTTACTACTTCTCTTACGCGTTGGGTGATGCTGAATTGTTCCCCGTGTACATGATGGTAGCAGGTGTGGCTGAAGTTGCTGGTGTATTCTTATTTCCTCGTATCGCAGCGGCTCTTCCACGTAAAAACTTATGGCTCATCGCATGTGGTTTTCCTGTTGTTTCTTGTGTACTACTGCTCGTTATGGGGTTTGTTGCTCCAGCGAATGCGCTCATGATTGGTATGGCTGGGGCTGCGATTAAGTTTGGTGTGGGTATTGCAAACGCACTGCAAACGGTAATGCTGGCTGACGTCGTTGACTATGGTGAGCACAAAACAGGCCGTCGTAGTGAAAGTGTTATTTTCTCAGTACAAACCATGCTGGTGAAATTCGCGGGTGCAGCTGGTGGTTTCATTGTTGGTGTCGGTCTAGCGATTGTTGGCTATGTACCAAACGTTGAACAATCAGAAAGCACGATTATGGGGCTTGAATTTATGATGATTGGTTTGCCTGCAATCATGATGATCATCAGCGGTATTATTTACCGACGTTACTACCGCTTACACGAAGGCTTTATTAAAGAAGAGCCTCACTCAAATGGACGCGTTGAAAGTATTTCAGTAGAAGCTTAGTCTTTTCAAAGTACTGTTGACGAAAAGTTTATAGTTATAACGGGAGGCTATTTAGCCTTCCGTTTCTTTAGATGCGTTATGCCTTTGTTGTAATGACCCATTTGTTAAAATGGAATGAATTAGCAAATATCAAGGCCTGTAGTGGTACGGAGTAGCAATTTCATTTATATGGCCTCCATTTCTGTTGTTTAGTTTATCCTTGTCGATTAATTAAACTGATTCTAATTAACTGAACGGCAGTCTGCATATCAACCTACGAAGTCTTGGAATTTTCCGCTAAAGAGGATTGCTGGTAATTACGGTGCAGTCTAATCGTGCTCGAACGTAATTTGACTTACATTTTCTGATGTCTGCAAAGTCATCTTAGTATTGTAAGGACTCACTGGCCTCTTGTTGGATGTGAAAGTTGGGAGCTGGTCAAGTTGATTATTTGAATTGATAATAGCTACAACAATCATGACTGACGTGGTTTGGCCCACAATCTAAAATCGCATTTTATTAAAGTCGCCAGCTTTGATTGAACTAAACTCAGGTTATCCGAAGCAGGCAAGGCGAAGACATTTCACAGAAGAAATTCCAACGAGCTAGCTCATTTATGCCCCATTTTCAGTTTCGTCGAACAAATTCGGGTTTTCAGTCAGTCGTGATCTGCCCAAATATATCTCATGTGGTGTAGTAAATATTTAAGCATTAAAAATGAGTTTTTAGATCAGGGTGCTGGGTCTAATAGGGATGTTAAAGCGCTTTAGACTCACTAAACTTGGTGGCCAAAATTGGTGGTGCGAATCATATCCGACAATTTGTTAACTCGTCTGAACTGTGGAAGGCTACTTCAAATTTTGTCTTCACATTGCCACAGATAATGGCAATGATTTTTCGATTATCACCTTTTGCACAGAACCTCTTATGCATTTTAAAGGCTTGAATACATTAAGGTTGGCTTCGATGGTTATGAGGTCTACCGTGAACGATATGTTCGATGTGCTTGGCTTGGGGTCTGCATATATCCTGATTTCATCTTAAATCAAGCATCTTCAATGGTTATGGGTATAGATTCTTGAACTACAGAGTTTATGGTGTGCCCCCATTGATTTATAAATTTGACAAATACTAAAAGAAAGTGTGATTTATGAATTAATACTTGCCGCCTATGTATAATGCGCGCGAATGTTAATACTTTTAATACTCAGACAGATAACATGAGAATGAAGATTCAATGAATGCCATGTCTGAAGTAGGTCACAGCAACGATAAGCAATGAAACAAATATTGGTCGAAATCAAATCTGGCGATGAAGTTATTTGGACAGCGAAAAATGGTGTTTCTTTTCATGTATTGGATGTGATTCCGGAGCTCCTTTTGCAAGATGATCTTGGTGAACCGTTACTCATGGCGTTGTTAAATCCGATAAAACCAATTGAGCACAAACAGCTTTGTTCGACAGAATTCGAATAACTTGACTCAATTCCCCATCTGAAACTCGTCGGGAACTACCACTATTTATGTTACAGCCAATTGGTACTTGTACTACGAAGTAACGTGACTCAAGAAGTATTAAGTATTAAGTATTAAGTATTAAGTATATTGAGGTTTATCAACCTGTTCGAGGATTTTGATAACAAAGTACGTCCGAATAAAAAATAGAAATATTAGATATGCCTGCGAATGAACGATAGATGTAGGGTGTAGATGTAAGGGACTTTTACTGTAGTTGAAACTATAGATAGGACCAGTCGATTCTGAGAGTTAATCAATCCATTGGCAAGAGGCAATAACAACCTGAATAAGAGAATAAAAAAAACAAATGATAAATCTGGTTTATGTGTGAAATAGATGAGGTTTGTGTTTGCGCCCGTTCTGGTTGTGTATCATCTACACAAAATTTTTATTGTTAAAAATCAACGAATACTCAACCAGTATTCGTTTTTTTTTCTACACTGAATAATGCGCAGTGGTAACTGGTTTGCATATGGCATGGTCTTAGCCTTTGGAGTTGCAAACGTTACTCGCAGATAAACACAATAGGGCGCTCCGCTCTTGCTTCGTAGAAGCAAAACATCGGATAAGGCCCCTGTTGTCATTAAACAATCAATTGTGAGTGGTAACTGTTTATGAAATTAACGCTTCCTTATTTGCTGGTTGCGGTCAAAGTGGCGATGGGCTCCGTTGCCTATGCTGCAGAAGCCCCGTCTTCTGCTGAAGAGATGACTGACGCGTCAGTTATGGCATCCAGTGCTTTCCCAGCTTATCAGAATGGTCATTTTTACCTTGGTGCTCGAATGGGCTGGGCGGCTTATCAAGACGCCTGTGGCTCAAGTGCGAACGACTGCAATGATGATACCTTTGGTTATGGTGCGTATGGTGGTTACCAGTTTAACCATTGGTTGGCATTAGAAGGTGGCGTCACCGCTTATGGTGAGCCGGATGCGTCTTATCCGGAAGGTGACTTGGCTGCTGAGGTGACTGGTGGTGAAGTGGCCGTAAAGTTGAGCTACCCACTGACTGAGCGTGTTGATGTATTCACCCGCTTAGGCGGCGCTTACCAGTCCATTGATAAGAGTGCGTCCATGACGACAGACTCGATGAATAGCCACGAGTGGAATACCTTGGCGTCACTGGGTATGAGCTATCGCTTATCTCAGCGCTGGTCTGTACGCGGGGAATACCAATTTATTGATGGTATTGGTGAAGATAATGACATCGGTCAGGCTGATTTACACTTCACCTCGATTGGCTTGACGTACCACTTTGGTCAGTCAGAGCCAGAAGTAGTACCAGTAGAACCCGTCCCAGTGGTTGAGCCTGAGCCACAATATGTCACGACGACCACGACAGTATCTTTAAGTGCCGGATCACTATTTGATTTTGATTCGTCTGAGCTGACGGCCAACGCCGAGTTAGCATCGTTAGCAGAGCAGTTGACGCAATACCCAGAAGATAAGGTGCGAATTGTGGGTCACACTGACAGTGCAGGACCTGAAGCGTACAACCAGCGTTTATCAGAGCGTCGTGCTCAATCAGTAGCAAATTATCTCGAGCAGCAAGGGGTTGACCGTACCCGCTTAACGGTTAGCGGAGCAGGTGAATCAAGCCCAGTCGCGAGTAATGAAACGGCAGAAGGCCGTGCTCAAAACCGCCGAGTTGAGGTGGTCTTTGATACCACGGTAGAAGAGACGAAAGCAGTGAACGAGTCGTCAGTGGCAGAATAACGAGAATGGAATAATAATGATGAAAAAACTATGGTTTTATACCATCACGTTGTTGAGCTTGCTGTTAGCGGGCTGTAATAACGGCGATGATGGGTTATTAGACATCCCTTCAGGGTGGTCTCACAATGCAGAATCACTGGTAGTGACGCCGAAAAATTCGTCAGTGCCAGTGGGGTTGACCCAACAAATGCGTGCCGATGCTGTTCTAGCCAATAGTAAAGTGGTGGATGTCACCACGAACGAAGCATTAACTTGGCGTTCTTCGGACCCAAGTATTGCGACCATTGACGCCGACGGTTTAGTGACCGGTGTGGTTGCTGGCTCAGTCACGATTACTGCAGAAGGGGTAAACAACGACGGTTCGACCGTGAAAGACACAGCGACAGTTACGGTAACCAATGCAGAGGTGGTTAATCTGCTTGTTACACCGGAGCTTGATACAACTCTCGTTGGTTTAACGAAACCGTTTAAAGCCACAGCAATTTTGTCAACGGGTGAGACGCAAGATGTGACCACCGAGGACTGCGCTAAGTTGGACAAGCAGCAATACCGATATCGCGACGATTGATGCGAATGGTATTGCAACAGGCGTAGCTGAAGGGGAAGTGACGATCACAGCGAGGGGTACCGTTAATGGTAATGAATTTAGCGATACCGCGACATTGACGGTAACCAATGCAGAGGTTGTTAATCTTGTTGTTACACCAGAACTTGATACTACGCCAGTGGGTTTAACGAAACCGTTTAAAGCCACAGCGATTTTGTCAACGGGTGCGACGCAAGATGTGACCACCGAAGCTGTGCTAAGTTGGACAAGCAGCAATACCGATATCGCGACGATTGATGCGAATGGTATCGCAACAGGAGTAGCTGTAGGGGAAGTGACGATCACAGCAACGGGTACCATTGATGGCAATGAGTTGAGCGATACCTCTACATTGACGGTTATAGGGACTCGTAAAATAGTTCAGGTGAATAGTAAGTCTATTGCTGAAGATAACCCTCTTTATTTTCAAGATATTCCTTTAGGGAGTGGCATTACAGAGATGGAGCGCTTTGATCCTTTACAAATAAGTCTATATGAAGTTATATCTCAAGATGATACCAAGATTCGACGAGATACCGTTTGTAAGTTATTTATTGATCAAGACAATTATCTAGATGTAGAAAGTAATACTCTGAAACCAATGGATGAGCTATCGACAACCGTAGAAATTCAAGAGCGAGACGGGCTCACTGAAGGCAACGATTTTAATATAGCATTGCTATTTACGAGATTTGGTAGCGTCCCTTACATTAGATTTAGATTTGAGTTTGATTGCGAAGGAACACTATTAGAAGCGTTCTCGAATATTTATTATGCTCCACCCGCGTCATAACAGCGTTTGAATAACAACAAGGACAGGCATTATACGATCAGTGTGTGAAGCAGCTTTTACCGATTAAGGAATCTTAAACCTCAGCCATACTGGTAAATACGAAACAAAAGCGGCCGATGCAGATGGCCGCTTTTTTCTTGCCAATTCGGCTCATCAAAAACATAGACTCGGTTTTCACTAGCCCAATCCCAGTGCGCCTCAAAGAAGCGCGTAAAAAAGCAAAGCACTCCCAAAAAGCCTTGGGAGTGCGTATAGGTACTATTGAGCAACAACAATCCCATCTTTCGGCTTTGGAAGACAAAATTAATCTGTATAAAGATGGAAAAGTGTGTTGATTTAGAGTGAGCTCTAACTTGTATGCTGCGATCCTATTGAACACATAGGAGTAATACAATGGAAGCGTCACGCTTTGAAAAAGGATTTGAACTACTTGAACAGATTGATGGTGAAGCAGGGAAAAATGTTATCGATAGCTTGCAAGATATCAGTCCTGATTTGGCTAAATACACCATTGAGTATCCTTTCGGAGATATCTATGCGCGCAAAGGCTTGGATTTGAAATCGCGTGAAATTGCGACGGTGGCAGCGTTAACGGCATTAGGCAGCTGCGCCCCACAACTTAAAGTGCATCTGAATGCCGCGCTTAATGTGGGTTGCAATGAAGAAGAGCTCAAAGAGGTGATCATTCAGATGTCTGTTTACGCTGGCTTTCCTGCTGCGCTGAATGGGATGTTTACGTTCAAAGAGGTGCTCGCTGAACGAACGGCAACTCACCGCTGCTAATTTTGTATTTAACGTAAAGGATACTTAATCCGCACCTGGACTAAACATAACCTTTTTACTAGTGCGATTTTACTCATCGCACTAGCTCTGCTCAACTCATTTTGCCATACCTGTAGTTATTCAAGAATTGCTAATATTAGATTTTCCGAAACACACTTTTGTCCAAAAGTGTGTCGGCGAGAACATTCGTAACACGCTTTTGTCCAAAAGTGATTTTAGCGTGTGAACGAAGCAAGTGTGATCACGGTTGGCGACCTATCACGATATCTGAACCAGCACGATACCAGCCGCACGACGTGGAGATTTTGTTCATAGTTTACTTAACCGTCGTGTACGTTTCCTCCTGACTGACATAGCGTGAGGACGCAAGATACGATTGATTAATGTGTGCGATCATTAAATCTGAGGCTTCGTGAATCATCCCTTTTATCACCGCTTTAACGATCTCACCATGTTCGAAATAAGAAGACTTCGCTCTGTCAGGGAGCTTAAATTGCGCCCGACGGTAAGGAGCGACTTTAGCTCTCGCGCTTAGGACCGCTTCTTCCACATATTGATTATGGCAGCCGTGAAACAAGGACTCATGCAGCTTGATATTCGCCTTGTCGTAAGCGTCGATATCCCCTGAGGTCACATGCTTGTGGCTGTCAAGATGAATGGCGAGTAGGCTTTCACGTTCTTGCTGGGTCATATTGATCGTTGCAAGCCGAACGCACAATGCTTCCATTTCCGCCACATATTCGAACATTTCCGCCAATCGAGAAACGGGGACTTCGCTGACAAATACCCCGCGTCTGTGATGGTGCTCTGCCAGTCCGCTGGCGGTGAGTTGTTTTAGGGCTTCACGAATCGGTGTTCGCGAGACCTGAAAGCGGCTGGCGAGCATAGTCTCATCCAAACGAGTACCTGCAGCGATAACTCCGGCTAGGATGTCATCGGATAAGGTTACTCGAATACTGTCCGCCAGCGGCTGCTCATTTTCGGTCAGCAATGATTCAGTGGTTGGGTGTTCTGACATAGTTTTGCTCTTTTGACTCCTGCTGGTAGTTAGCCCGAGATACCAGGCATCACAACACTTGGCAGCCATAAACTGATAGCTGGAAAAGCATTGATGAGAACGAGAACAATCAGGGCAAGCCAGACTAACGGCAGTGAGCCACGTACAGCTTCACCGTAACTGACGTTATCGAGACTGCTGGCGACAAACAGGTTCATACCAAATGGTGGGGTGAACATACCGATCGCACAGTTCACACACAGAATAACCCCGAGATGCACCAGGTCGATACCTGCTGATTGAGCGACCGAAATGATTAAAGGCACCAGAATGATTACGATAGAGTTCGGGTCAAGGAACATACCTGCAACGAGTACAATGCAGTTAATGATCAGCAGTAGCATTAGTGGGTTATCGCTCAACTGAGATAGTGAGGCTGACAGTGAGTCGGTCAGGCTTGACGTCGTCAAATACCAGGAAAATGCCGCGGCGGCAGAGACAATGATCATGACCTGAGTGGTGACGACGCCACTATCAATACAGACTTTCCAAATATCTTTTGGTGTGAGATCGCGATAGACAAATAAACCAACGGCGGCTGAATAGATCACTGCAACAGCAGCAGCTTCTGTTGGGGTAAACAGACCACTGTAAATGCCACCTAAAATGATAACTGGTATTGCCAGCCCCCAGATTGCCTCTCTCAGGGCCGCCAATAGTTCTGAGCGTTTTGGAAATGGCTGTGGTTGCATACCTGCGCGATGTGCTCGGTAGTAGCAGTAAGCAAGGAAAACTATCCCGTAAACTGCACCAGCCCCGATTCCCGCCATGAATAATGCACCAATCGAAACGCCCGCCATTGCACCGTACACGATCATGAAAATGCTCGGAGGAATGATGATGCCAAGGGCGCCAGTCGCCATTAGCAGACCTACACTGAACTGACGATCGTAACCTTCTTGGATCATTGATGGCAGGATTAAGCGGCCGACCGAAACCACTGTCGCCGGGCTGGAGCCGGAAATCGCGCCAAAAAACATCGAACCGGTAACCGTGGTCATTGCCAACCCGCCACGGAACGGGCCGACCAGCAGTTGAGCAACTTTCAGTATTCTGGCAGAAAGGCCACTGGTGCTCATCAGGTTACCGGCCAAGATAAATAGCGGAATCGCCATTAGCGGAAAGCTGTCCAGGCCGGAGAACATCCGTTGGATAATCAGCATTAATGGTGTACTGCCGCTCAGGTGAAGGCCGACAAAGACCGCAAGGATCAGAGCTACAAAGATAGGTAACCCTAAAACCAGTAGGCCGGAGGTTAATGCAAAAAAACTGTAGCCCATGATTATGCTCCTACGTAGACGTTGTCGGTCTCTGTTTTTGGTTTTATAAACAGTGCCAGTAAGGATTCACTGATTCGGATAAACATACAGGCAGAGCTCACTGGAATGGCGAGATAAAACCAGTACATTGGAAGCTCCATCGCTGACGAGAGTTGACCAAACATCATCATGCGAGAAGTCAGTTGCCAGCCGAACCAGGCGAGCAGAAAGGTCGTCGTCAGACAGATCAAACAAATAAAAACCTGAAAGGGCTTTTGTAGTGCTTTTGGAATGATCTGCTTAATAACATCAATACTGATGTGAGCATTGTTTCGAAAGGCGATACTGCTGGCCATAAAGACCATCCAAATAATGGCGTACCGCACGCTTTCCTCGGCCCAGCTGAATGATGTATTAAAGACAGCACGGGCCATGATTTGGGTGAACAACATCACTGAAGAGTAAATGATGAGTACACCTACTGTGGTGTTTTCGAATAATGCCAGTAAGCGACTGAGTCTATTCCACATAAGCGTTCTTCCGAGATCCTTGTTGTCGGTTGAAAGACGGATAACTGATTGCAGGTTTATCGATTGATAACTTACAGTTCCGACAATTCAGAGAGTTCGTTCTGAGCACGTTCCAAAAGTCCCTCGCTCAGCTTCGCGCCAAACTCTTTATATACAGGTGTCATAGCGTCGCGGAACTCACCTAATTGTTCTGGCGTTAGTGACGTGACCTGAGTGCTGCCAGCCTGCTTAATACCGTTAAGGTAGATTTCTTCACGGGCAATTGAACGTTCACGCTGGTATTGACCTGCTTCTTGAGCGGCAGTGATTAGTAATTTCTGGTTGTCGGCAGACTGGCTGTCAAACCAAATTTTACTGAATATGAAGGCAGTGCCGAGGTAGCCATGATTGGTCAGCATCAGATCTTTCTGCACTTCATAAAACTTCATCTGTGAGATAGATACCAGAGGGTTTTCCTGACATTCGACAACGCCTTGCTGCAGTGCGGTGTAGGTTTCGCTGAACGCGATTGGGACTGGGTTTGAGCCTAGTGCTTTGTACTGAGAAATCAGAAGTGGGCTCTCCATAACACGCACTTTTCGGTCTTTCATGTCCTCTGGAGTGGTCACTGGATCATTACAAGTCATCTGCTTAAAACCGCTTTCCCAAAACATTGCGGGTTCGAAACCGGAAGCACGCAGACCGGACAGTACTTCTTTACCAATCTCACCATCAAGAAACTCGTACGCAACCTCACGGTTTGGGAATAGGAAAGGCATGTCGATCAGCTGTAGGTCTTTATCAAACCCACTCAGCTTCGCGGTTGGGATAGGCGCAGCCTGTACCGCACCAAACTGCATTTGCTGTGCTACTTCAACGTCATTGCCAAGCGCATTGTTAGCGTAGATTTTTACTTCATAATCGCCATTGGAGCGTGTTTCTACCAACTCCTTAAAGCGCTCTATTCCTTCTTGTTGTGCGCTGTCTTCAGTCATATCGCTGTGTACTTTGATCAGCGTCGATGAGTAAGCATTCATGCTCATTGCAGATAACGAAAGAGCCAGTGTGCTGAACATAAATTTGAATGTGTTATTCATGAGATTCCTCATACCTATCCGTGGTTAGTATCTTGTATACAAAAGCAATTTGAATGCCATTATAAATTATGATTATTAATCATTATCTTATGGTTATTTGCGTGTTCTTTGCGCACTAAAGGTGTGCAATGCATGTCTTTTGTATACTTATGTTGGGGCAAAAAGTGCGTTCGTAATTGGCTGGTGGATTGAATGCTGTGTTTCCGATTAACGTAGAAGAAGGGTTAGGGGTGACTTAGTACAGTTTCAGCGATGGACGGCAAAGCGAAAGCAGTTCGGGATTAATATTGCGATGTTTAAAAACGTTATCTGATGGAATAGAGAATCATTATGCACAAGGTAACTTAGCGGTCGTCGCTGCCTTTTCAAATCAGGTGAAGCCAGGTCTGCACTGATTCACCTTTGCCCCATTCCGTGTTTCAGGAGTTAAGGCAGTGGACGATTTAATTATTAAGTCGCTCACACATCTTTTAATTGAATGATCAGTTGATTCTCTTTTAGTACATTAGGCATATTCTTTATTTTATGGGTTTTTGCAATGTCCCGAAGTCAACGCCTTCTAGATCTTCTTCAACTACTACGACGCTATAAATACCCAATCTCAGCTGAGAAACTGGCTAGTCAGCTTAACGTAAGTGTAAGAACTATCTATCGTGATATTGCTACTTTACAAGCTCAAGGAGCAGATATCCAAGGAGAAGCTGGGCTGGGTTATATCTTAAAGCCGAGCTTTGATTTACCACCAATGATGTTTAGCTCAGAAGAGCTTGAAGCCCTCAGATTGGGAGCGGAATGGGTGGCAAAGCAAGCTAACGGAGAATTTAGCGAGGCTGCCATTGACGCAATTGCTAAAATCTCAGCAGTGTTGCCCTCTGAGCACGAAGCTAAGCATACTGAGAGTGTCATTAGAGTTGCTTCAGCTCTCAAAGTTCCGAAGCTAATGGTCTCGCTAACAGAGTTGAAAGCAACGATCCAGAAAGAGAATAAAACTGAAATTGTTTACGAAGATGCCAAAGGAGTTATCAGAAAAAGGGTTGTGTGGCCAATACTTATAGGTATGTTTGATCAACACAATATTTTGGTTGCATGGTGCGAAATACGAAGCGATTACCGTAACTTCCGGCTGGATAGAATTCACTCTTTTTCTCAACTCAAGACTAGATACGAACGTTCTCGCCATGTATTGCTAACTGAGTGGGAAGCTTTAGAGGAAATCGAACATAAGCGTAATTTCTACTGACAAAAACTGTCAGTACCTTTGTTTATACTTAATTTAGTAATTCAAGAAATGAAGGTTTATTAATATGTTAGCTATTGATTCTATAGTTCTTTATGTAGAAAACATCCAACTTAGCATGGCTTTTTATGAGAAAGCATTTGAATGTCAACCAAAGCTTTTATCGCCAACTTTTGCAGTAGTAGAGTTTGCTGAAAACGTGAAGATTACTCTGAAAGAAGCTGATGCACTAACGCCAAGTAGCCTAGTTAGAGGAGGCGGCACAGAGCTTTCTATCCCTGCAACGAGCCGCGCCGATCTAGATAACTTGTTCGAGCAGTGGAAACAACTAGATGTGGAATTTGTTCAGGAACGTGAAGAGTCTGTATATGGCGTTAACTTTGTTGCATTAGACCCAGATGGACACCGCTTGCGAGTGTTTGCGTAACGTTACCTAGTTTTTTTAAAAGCCAGCATCTTTGCTGGCTCATTTTTGTCCAGATTTGAGCTACGACATCGGGTGAGCACCCTGTGACTGCCCGTTCGGCTATCTGATGGCACATTAGTGCACGATTTTTTGTTTGCGGAAACAGCCAGAAGTCTGCATGTGTGCAATGCTCCATAACCAGCAGCAACCTCAGCGATGCCAATCGGAGAGTGCATTTGCGATAAGGTAGATGCGAAAGTGATGGTGAAGTTAGATCTAAAATAGGCAGGCTTGATTAGTGTTGAAGTTGTATCAGTATAGAGTAGTGCAAAGGTTTTGCTGTTACGCAGGGACGTTAGGGTGACGCGTTGGCGAGCATATTATGTTGCTCTTGGTTTTGATGTAACCAGAAAAGATGATAAAGCTCCTGCTGACCGTTGATCTTTAATTTCTTATAAATATTCTTGCGGTGATTTTTTACGGTCCCCAGTACTATGCCTAACTGAGTCGCAATTTGTTTACTGGATAGCCCCTGAAGAATGAGTTGAACGACTTGCCTTTCCCGTTCAGTCAGAAGGTCAGCGGCAAATTGATCAGAAACATATAACTGGTTATTTATCGACATATTGTCATGTAGGAAACTGCTGAGCCAGTACTGTTCAAACAATGCCTGAAGGACGGGAAATAAGTAGAGAATCAGAGAGATCGCTTCGTCCCGTTTATACCGTTTCCTGTGATTGTAAAATCCAAACGAGACACAGATGCACTGGTTCTCTGAGAGTGAAAAATAGGCCATAGCTTCATCATATAGCCCAAGCCTTGCGTAGTATTGAAGATAGAAATCGCTTTGATAGAAGCTATCAGAAACGACTTCGTCTAATGTCTTCAGAGTTGGGGTACGATGTTCGAGCCAATATAAATAAAATGGGTCATTCTGATAATGATTATCCAGAGCGATAATCGCCTTCACTTCCTGCTCATAAGAGAGGTTATGAACAAGAGTTACCGGGCGTTGATCTTGCTGATAAAAGAAAACGGCAAGATTAATCCCCGGGAAGTAATCATCCAACATCCGACCAAACGCAGGTAAAAAATCAGGCGTTCTTACTTTCGATGCAAGTTCGGCGAGCGGCTGCAAACTGGATGGATAAACTGACATTAAGGCGATTTCTCTACTTAGTGGATGTCATTCAGCAACGGAAAGATCTCTGATAGTAACACCTGTTGATGTGGCTGCAAAGATTGCTGCCCCCAGTTGGCAATATCGGCTCCCAGCGGATCTGGAACATGGATTTGACTCCCGCTCAAAGCCTCGATTACCGCATGGCCACAAAATGGCACATACCCTTCAGAATACCCGCCCTCGTGAATCATCGCTAACTTTCCGTCGCAAACACTATCAGCAAGTTTCATAATACGCTTTGTCATCCATCCATACGTTTCAGCATTTAAGATCATACAGCCAAGAGGGTCCATTGCACTTGCATCAAAGCCGCAGGCAATGACGATCAATTCTGGTTTAAAACGACGTATTGCAGGTTCGATAATCTGCTCAATCGTTGCCTTATATGTCCCAATGCCTGAGCCTGCTGGGAGCGGAATATTTAGGTTGTATCCGAAACCGTCACCGTCGCCACGTTCTGCTATTGCGCCAGAATTTACAGGGTAGTTATTTTCATGATGAATAGACATCGTCAACACATTCGGGTTGGAATAAAAGGCTTCCTGCGTTCCATTTCCATGGTGGACATCCCAATCGATGACCGCCACTTTTTTCACCAAACCTTTCGCCTGAGCGGCCTTAATCGCGATAGGAATATTGCCGAGTAAACAAAATCCATTCCCTTGGTGGCTTTGTGCATGATGACCGGGAGGACGAGTAAGACAGTAAGCGTTATCAACATCGCCTGTCAAAACCCTCTCTATTGTGGCGATGGCAAGCCCGGTAGAACGTTTCGCTATATAAAAGGCATCCTGTCGGAAAGGAGCGCAGACACCAGCATCACCAAACTGCTGATCACTTTTTGCTTCCAGCTCTTGCAAATACGTCTGGGTATGAAATCGACTTAAATCTTCGTGTGTTGCTAATTCCCCGGTTATGGGAGTTAGTTCCTCATGAAGTCCACTGACCTCGATTAGGTTTTTGAAGCGGCGTTTTGTTTCTGGGTTTTCGGCCGCGAGTCCAGGTTGAATGAACCCTCCCGGAGCATCAAATACAGTACACGGGCCAGCATCATGCCACATACAGTGTTCGTGAAAAGCAAAACCAGTCTTGTTCATAGAATATAATCCTTACGCAAGTATTACGAAAAGCGCTGAGCTGGCAGCTGCAGCAATGAGGGTGTATGGCAATTGAGTTATGGCGTGTTGTACTGGGGAAATACCACATCCTTTCGCAGCTATTACGGTTGAATCCCCAAAGAAGCAGGCGTGACTGCCAAATGCGCCCGCCGAAATCAGTGCCCCTAGAGTGAGTGGTAAATTTGCATCTAGAGCAGTGGCGAGTGGAACAATGATTGGAAATGAAACCGCGTAGATCCCCCAAAATGAACCAGTTGAAAACGTGAGGATCGATAACACGACGAAGGTGATCGCGGGCAACCAGCTTGCGGTCATATATGGTGTGACTGTGCTGATGATAAAAGAAGTGAGTCCTAGTTTTTCGTTGACGATTTGTAGGATAAAAGCTGTGAATACAATGCCAATGGGAACCAACATGTTTTGTAATCCACGCATCATCTCATCAAATAGACGGCTGAATGTCGCAATTCCTTGTAATGTGTAGAGCAGAAAGCAAGCTGCTAATGCGCAACCTACACCGATTAACGCATCGATATCAAAGTACCAGGTTGCAGTAATTAAGATTACGATAGGCAGAATAAAATTCATTACCTTAGGATTGCTTGGGGCGTCCTTTTGTACTTCTTCTTTTGGTGTTACTTGATTGGCTTCCGCTTTTTTCATCGCACCAAGCGGTGGGATTATCCCCATTGCCACGATCGGAATAATGGCAACCGCGATCCATGGGTAAATTAAGTAGGGGATTAGACTAAAATAATAAGTTATTCCATCGCCAGCTCCAGTGACATTGTTTGCTTCTAATAATCCAGAGATGTAAATCACCCAAGTAGAGAACGGCACAAGCAGGCATACGGGCGCTGATGTTGAGTCGACAATATAGGCTAGCATTTCTCTGGAGATTTTTAGCTTGTCGGTGACATTTTTCATCGCAGCACTGACCGTCAAGGCATTTAGATAGTCATCAATAAAAATGAGTAGGCCGAGTATCCAACTTGCGAATAAGGCTTGACGACGCGAGTGGATATGTTTCTGCAACTGCTCACTGAACGCCAGTGTGCCACCAGACAGGTGAAGCAGAGCGATTAACCCGCCGAAAAGACCTGTCAGCAAGAGTATCCACCCCATCACAGGCCCTTGCATAACTTCAAGTGCCGCACCGGTAAAGTCTTGTATAGCAGAAGTAGGAGAGATAATCAGAAAGCCAGCAATCGAACCTGCGATCAAAGGCTCAAGGGTTCTTTTTGTGACTAGAGCAAGACAAATAACGATTGTGCTGGGTAACAGCGAGGCAGCACCAAAGTCATCTCCGCCCGAAAAAAAGTAATGACTGGCTATCGCAACTAAAGACATACATAAGAGCGTAATTAACCACGGCATTTGCGTCGTGCGAAAGAACACTCGTGGCATTGTATCTTCCATAATAGATTCCTTTCCAATAACTTGTTATGGAATTGTTTATTTTTTGATAGAGTTTTAACATATCCCCAAAGGGATAGAGGAAATGTGATGCTGCGCAGAACTATTTCAATGAAAAAATGAGTCCAATAGTTGTTAAGAGCGTGCTGAAAGAGGGAATTTGGTTCATTACGCATGTTCAAGCGTAATGCGAACGAGCTGGTCATCTTGATACAGCACTTCGTAATTAAATGAGGTTCATTTGCATTTTGGTCGTCAACAAGGTATCCCTTAATCGCAATGCCTGTATTCTTTATAAGAATGTCTGTAGTGTTCATTAGAATTGGTTACGGGTATAGAGGTTTTCAATATATTTTCTCATCCGATTAGAATACATATTGATCTTGTTCGTAACACGGAATTGTCCAATTCTGAGTTACGATACTTCACAGCAGTATTGTGATCACCAAGCGATTCTGTCTTACCTTAATTACCAAGCGACTTTGTCATTGCAATCGCTATCAAGGGAGAGTGTCGGGGCTGAATTGGTTTGAACTGATGAGAACAACAAATAGTCAAGTTAATACTAAACTGCTGCACTTTTAACCCAGCAGCAGTTTAGTATTGTCATGATTATCTGATCACTTATTTTGAAGCATGATAGACATGCAAAGCTGTAAGAATGTTTCTTACATTCAAATTGCTAAGGCGTTGCCGATTTTTAGTAAATGACACTTTATGGTAACCATAAATGTCACTATATGGTTCTTATAATCATGTAAGGCTCTGACTTTTAAAAGGTAAGGGTGTCACCTTATGGTCCTAGCCACAGCTGGATCCATACGGTTTCGCATGTCTCCACTGAAAGTAGAAGCTGTCGAAATCAATTTCATACCCACTCAGGCAACGATTTATAACGAGCTTAAGTAAGCGTTATCCTAAGTGCTTAAACTGCAACGCCACCAGTCGCTGATAGAGCTCACAGCTTTGCATCAATGATTGGTGGTTACCAATATCAACCAGTGCGCCATTGTCTAAAACCGCTATCTTATCTGCATGTTGGATGGTCGATAAACGATGAGCAATGATCAGTGTGGTACGGCCTTTCATTAGCGCCTCAAGCGCTTGCTGAACATGATGTTCACTTTCGCTATCGAGGGCGCTGGTGGCCTCATCAAGCAGTAGGATTTTGGGATCTTTAAGAATGGCACGCGCAATCGCAATTCGCTGTTTTTGTCCTCCTGATAGCCTTACGCCGCGCTCGCCTAAAAAGCTGCGATAGCCTTCAGGCAGCTTTTCAATAAACTCATGTGCATGGGCTTTTTTCGCCGCTTCGATAACTTGTTCGTCCGTTGCCTCTGGGTTGCCGTAGCGAATATTGTGGAATACGTCGTGGCTAAATAAAGCGGGTTGCTGAGGAACGAGTGCCATTTGCTGACGAAGCTCTTTCGGGTCAAACTGGCGAATGTCCACGCCTCCAAACAGAACCTGACCTTGTTGTGGGTCGTAAAAACGTTGTAGTAGTTCGAAGAGTGTCGTTTTACCAGCACCAGACGGACCAACCAACGCCAATACTTTACCTTGCTCAGCGGTGAGATTTAATTCCTTAATGGCCGGTTGGTCGGGACGAGAAGGATAGTTGAAATTAACTGAGCTAAATGCCACCTCTGCTGAGATGGTTGTGCTTATCGGTAAAGCATGGTCCGGCGCACTAATATCGCTTTCAACTTGGAGAATCTCAATCAACCTTTCAGTGGCACCAGCGGCCCTTTGTAGCTCGCCAAGTACTTCAGAAATGGTTGCTGTGGAGGAGGCGACCATAATGGCATAAAACACAAATGCTGCTAGGTCGCCGGCGGACATTTTACCGTGGATGACATCGCTGCCACCTACCCAAAGCATGCCGGCAATCGCGCTAAAAACGATAACAATGACACCTGATATTAAAATCGCGCGTTGCTTCACTCGCTGTCTACCGACCTCAAATGCTTTTTCTACCTCCACGGCAAAGGCGGCTTTCTCATGTTGTTCTGAGCTAAAGCTTTGTACTGTTTTAATATGCTCTATCGCTTCTCCTGCATAGCTGCCCACATCTGCCATGGAGTCTTGGCTTTGGCGGGATAGTGCACGCACTCGTCGACCATAGACCAAAATAGGCACCAAAACGAATGGCACAGAAGCCAGTACAATCAGCGTGAGTTTAAAGTTGGTCGCAAACAACATAATGATCGCGCCAATACACATTAACGCACTGCGCATGGCCATCGAAAATGAGGAGCCGATAATGCTCTGCAGCAAAGTCGTGTCAGTGGTGAGACGCGACATAATATCGCCACTGCTGTTGGTCTCAAAATAACTCGGGTGCAGAGAAATAACATGGTTAAACACCGCGAGGCGAATATCAGCGCTAACGCGTTCACCTACTGATGAAACAAGATAGAAACGAAAGAAAGTACCGATAGCAATACACAGAGTGACACCGACAATAAACTGAATCGCACTCGTTAGTTCTTGCAATGACTGCTGAGCAAATCCTTGGTCGATCAGCATGCGCACTCCGTAGCCCACCGATAGCGTCAGGCTTGCGGTCGCGACTAGTGCGATCAAGGCTGCGGTAACTCGCCACTTATAAGGAGAAACAAAGGTGTTTAGCTTAAGAAGAATGCTGAGGTTTTTGTTATTTTTACTGCTCATGAGTGGTCCACAAACCTTTAATAGTATTTGGAATAGTAAGTCACTTAGTCTGGTGAAACCAGTAGCGTTTACTTTTGAGGAACGATGAAGGGTATTACTATAAAAACGAAAAGATAAACTGGTTATACAAAAAGTGGGTGGTAAATGTGTATAAGCGATCTTTTCTTCTTAAAAGAGTCTGAGCTACTTTCACCGCTAAAACGACCATGTTTCCTAACGGACTAATCTGATGAGATTGTACAGACAGCGCTAATTTCTGGCTTTTCAAAACAGTTGAAACTAATACTTAAGTTAACCTTATGTTCTTTGCCAAATGATGTTTACTCTAATAGCTGAGTAGAATTAATAAGCATCTGCTGTAGGTAAATGTACTTAGATAAATGTTCAACTCTATAAAACGAGACAGCGGATGTTACTAAGACAATTCATGTCCTTAAAACTGTTATCAAGTTCATCCATACTATTCCTATTAACAAGCTGTGCGATTATCCCTGAAGACTTAGTTATGTCGAGCCCAGGAATGCATCTCACAAAGGCTGAAGCCACCAATCAACTGGCAATGGATGAATTAGCACTACAATCGTTAATCATGTCGATGGCCGATGATTACATCGCTTCTGTTTCTGAAGTTGCCTTCCTGCACTTACGACCAAAAACTGAAAATAGTCACGAACGAGTGTTAGTTCAGTCCTTTATGCGTAACAGTTTAGGGGCTGCAACAGAAATAGCTGCAGGACGAAGCCCCGATATCGCGTTACTCGATCTCCTTGTGTTATCAACATTACAACGCTCAACTTTCGAGAATTATTGGATACCCAAAATATGGGGAGTCGAAAGAGCTCAGGATGCTTTAAATCAATTGAAGAAAACAGAAGATCGCCTTTGGCAGCGCTCCTCTCGGCTGTTGACACCTTCGCAGCAACAGGTACTTCGTGACTTGATAGATGTTTGGCTCGAAGAAAATCCGGATAGGCTAGTCGTTGAGCTAACCCGATTTGACTCCTTCACAGATGCTCGTTGGATACCTCAGCATCGGCACCGACAAGAAGCCAAAGGTTTACTCGAAGAGATCGATTCTGCTGTGAGCACCGTTGATAGAGCATTGCTGTTTGGCGAACGTGCAATGTGGTATTCCAGTCGCTTGACTTATATTGCAGGCGAGCAGGTAGAACTATCGGCTTACCGTATACTTGCTTCTCCCGAGATTCAGGAGATGCTAGCTCGATACGATGAAGCGAAAGAGAGGTTTGAAGAACTCCAATCGACATTGGCTTCGTATCCGACCTCACTCGCTGAACTAGAAAATAAGCTTGTTGAAGACATCCAGAAAGAGCGTGAGCTCGCGCTCAACCAACTTTTTGAACACATTGCCTATGAACGGGAACAGATCTTTGAGTCAGTTTCAAACAGTAGCAACAAAGCAGAACAGATGTTGCCTGCGACACTAGAGTTAGTTAAGGCGTCTTCGGATTTGGCTGACAAAACCAACCAAGCGAGTATCAATATTGACCGTTTATTAGCGCGCTTTGATGAGAGTTCAACTGATTTAGCAGGAGGACCTCCAGTCAACCCACTGGAGCTAATTCAGGCGTCCAGCGATCTTGCCAATCAGTTACAGCAGCTAATCTCGCATCTACAACGCGATATCAATGAATTGGAAAGGTTATCTACCAACGTGCTGGACCATATCTTCTGGCGTATTGCCATTCTGATCCTGCTTGTTTTCATTGGCTTAGTCATCCTGCGGTTTATTCCAAGACGGCTGAAATAAAATACACTGAATAGCCTCCGCGTCAGTAGACACTAGATAGCTTCTCTTGGAGCGTTCCCCCTTGGCTTTTTGTTTAAAAATCACTCACGAAAGATCAGCACGTCCTAATGAGATGTTAAATCTTTGTGCAATAAGTGAGATTTTTGTTGTTCTTTTACTAATGTCTAATATTCCTACCGATAGCAATACATGCTTAATAAGCTCAGTTCAAAAATTGGCTCCAAACCTCTTTCTTAGTGTGGCGTCGATGTTTGATGTGAATGTTTGGCAAGATACTTTTCAGTTTTCTTGTTTTCACTAGCGAAGTAAATCCATGTTTTCTTCGTTTATGAAATCAATAAATGTGCTCGGTAGCACTTAGGGTGTTGTCTCGTATTGGTCGAAGGTCTGTATACCAAGCGAAACTCTGGTTGACATAGTTCAACTTCGAAACATAACAAAGGATAACTAAATGTCTGACACAAGTAAGACTTTTTACAGGGATGTGCGCAAAAAACCGCATGAATTTGAAAATCGAGAAGACTTTCTAAACCATGATTTAACCATCATGAGCTTTCGCCGCTGGGGTATTCATTTACCATCTCGTGATTACAGTATTGAAATCGAAGACTGGGTACCTGCATTAGCCGCAACCATTGGTAAAGTGGTTATGGTAACCGCTATGGTTGCCGCCTTTGCTGCTCAGTTCGGTTTATCTCCTGAGTTTGTCGCAGAAAACGTGCGTTACGAACTGCTTATCGCGGGCGCTCTGTTCGTTATCCTGTTTTCTGCCATCCTAAACCCGAACGCAAACTTAGCCGGTACTCACGGCCCCATGATACCGCTGATTCCAATGATTGCAGCAGCAGGGGGCCATCCACTGGCTCTCGGCTTGATGGTATGTGCTTTTGGTTTAATTCTCGCTTTTACCAAGGGTGGTTCTAAACTCATGACCCTCACTGGCATTGGGGTTCGAGGTGGGTTGCTGATTTACCTCGGCGCAGTTGGGTTGATCGGACAGATTAATAAGACTGAAGTGTGGGCTGCGAGTACGGACCAAAGTTACATTTCGTTTGTGGTCATTGGTCTAACGGTGTTGGTTTATGCCTACTTAGCCAAGATCAACAAACGTTGGCTGGCCATCCCGTTGTGTTCTGCACTAGCGGGCATTGTCGCTTATGCAATGGGCGCCGAGTTTGCTTTTACCACGGAGCCGGGCCTGCCTAATTTCAGTCCATTCTACTGGTGGGGTGAAGATACCGGCTGGCAACTAGGCTGGCCAACCCTGGAGCACTTTATTGCCGTTACGCCATTTGCTCTACTAGCCGTCGCTATGTGGTCTCCTGACTATCTTGGTCATCGTGTTTTTCAAGAACTTAACTATCCAAAAGAAGCAAAAGGCGTACTAATGGATGTCGACGACACTATGGTCGGAGCGTCTATTCGTCAGGGCGTTGGCTCACTATTAGGTGGCGGTAATCTAGCGTCTTCTTGGGGTACGTACATGATTCCGGCGGCAATTGCCAAACGTCCTATTCCAGGAGGCGCGCTGTTAACGGGTTTAATGTGTATTGCCGCAGCAGTAATTGGGTACCCGATGGATCTAGCAATGTGGGAGCCTGTTCTGCGCGTAGCGCTGATTGTCGGTGTATTCTTACCACTTCTTGAAGCGGGTATGCAGATGATACATAAGCATAAAGATTCACTCAGTGCAGGTATCTGTATTTTTGCCTGTGCATTCGTTAACCCAGTCTTTGGTTGGGCAATAACTATGCTGCTGGATAACCTCGGACTTATCGGCGACCATGAGCGCGCCAACGAGCTATCGGGCAAAGATAAATACCTGATTCCTGGTGTTGCCTTTGTCGTTTGTGCCGGCTCCCTTGCTGTAGTTGGTCAGCTTCCGGGTATTCCCGCTCTGATCGGTTAATTGAACCTCGCTCTAAAGGCATAGGTGGTCACCGCCTATGCCTTTTCTCATTTGACAAGCAATGGCTACTTAGAACGAATGTCACTCTCTTCGTTGTCCAAAAATGCATTCAATTAGACGCGTTAAATACGACTTTTAGCGAGTAGCAGATCCACTTTGCCTTTTGCTGTCTTACTAACGGTTTGCATAAACTGAAAGCTTGGCTTGTTGATTCCTGATTGCTCTAACTCCGCGACCATTTGAAGCCAAAGTTTAGCTGTCATTTGTGCATCTGCTAACGCACGGTGAAAAACACCGTCGTTTTCGATGTTTTTGTAGCGAACGAGCTCACCAAGTTTGTGTGACGGCGCATCTTGAATCAGTCGTCTTGCCACCAGTAACGAACAAGCGAACTCACCTGAATAGCCTTTGTTGACTCTCTCAAGCTCCGCGTCTAGAAATCGTTTATCGAATGAGGCGTTGTGAGCGATGAGGTTTTCATTGGCAATAAATTCACTAAACGATGCCATCACCTCATCGCAGCTTGGTGCGGTGCGTAACATGTTATTGGTGATGCCAGTATAACTTTCAATGAATGAGCTTACTCTGAAGCCCGGATTCATGAGCTGCTGAAAACTATCGACAACCTCACCATCAACTAATTTTACTGCTCCAATTTCAATTGCGCGGTCACCCAGGTTAGGAGAGAGGCCAGTGGTTTCAAAGTCGAGCACAACCACGGAATTTGCTTGAGGCATGAAGTTTTCCAACTAAAAAATAATGTGCAGAGTATCCTAGAAAGCGCTAGAAAAATAAAGGCGATGCACTGCGATGAACGTACGCTGGGTGTCTTTCTGGCATTGAATAATGCGTTGTAGTCTTAGACTGATAAAAGGAAAGCTTCCACTTTCATAGTAGGGCACTGTATGAAAGTGAAAGCGGTAACTTATTGGAATGAAATTAAGATATGAGCGGCTTACACAGCGGGCTTGAGTTGTGACAGAACGTAATCCAGTCCGCCAACAATCGCTGCAACCTGAGCGTCATTACATTCTTCGTCAGTGACTTTTGGGCTGTCTGGGTAGACTTCAGTTGTCGTACCATATTGGCAGTTAGTCACACCGCCACATAATCCCAGTTTCACCATCGGGTAGTTGATCACGCCAAACTGAACAACAGGTGATCCGATGATTTCGCCTTGATCGTCCGCAGGGGCAATGTGCGTCACTTTTGCTACCGATTCAATCACTGCTTTTTGGAACTCTGGTTGCGGATTCTCAGTGTCTCCGACGGTGTAAAAGCCGTCTGGAATCAAACCTTCGATGTATTCAATACCATCGCGAGCGGCTAAAGCTGGGCGGAATTCTGTTTCATCCGAGTCAGTTGTCTCGTGAAGATCAATGTGCATCAATACATCACCCAGTGTCGCAACCAGCTGGATAAGGTTCGCGGACTCTTCCGCAGGGCTGTTTGCGTAGAAAGAGCGGTTCGGGTCTATCGCGTTTGGGTTCCAACGGTTAATCACCTCATAACCCCAAGGGCTCACGCATGGCGCAACAACGATATTGAAGTGCTCTGCGTAACGCTCCGCTTCTGTGTCCACGAATTTTAATGCTCCATGTACACCACTGGTTTCGTAGCCGTGCACGCCACCGGTGACAAGAACAACAGGTTTTACTGAATCCCAGTTGCGTGTTTTGATGCAAAATAGTGGGAAACGATCTTCGTCATATGAGAGCGCGCCGTATTGCTCGACATCAAAACGGTCGCGAAGTGCGTCGATTTTACTGACGACTTCTTCCTGATAGCTGCGTTTTACATCGCGTTCTGCTAACCAGGCTTTACGTTCAGCTGCGCCCCAAGGTTGACCTGGGGTACCAATTGGGTAAGTGTATCCGCTTTTCATCTATACTTTTTCTTTTGTTTACTCAAAGGTAAGACAAGACTAGACGTGTCTTATCTCGACAGCAATATAAAATACCGTCCGTTATCATAATCTTTGCCAGATAATCACTTTGCTGAGCATATTTGTGGTGATACATTTTAATTTTTACTAGATTTAATGTAACTAATTGCATTTAAAGAGATAAAAAATGGCTGGAGCAAGTTTACTCACACTGTTAGATGACATTGCCACGGTACTCGATGACATCGCGGTGATGTCAAAAGTGGCGGCAAAAAAGACAGCAGGTGTGTTAGGAGATGATTTAGCATTGAACGCCCAGCAGGTACAAGGTGTTGCCTCTGAACGTGAAATACCAGTGGTGTGGGCAGTTGCCAAGGGATCGTTTAAGAATAAATTGATTTTGGTGCCCTCTGCACTACTCATTAGCGCCATTATTCCGTGGTTGATCATGCCATTGCTTCTGCTTGGTGGTCTCTTCCTCTGCTTTGAAGGCACAGAGAAAGTACTAGAGAAACTCTTCCCCCATGCTCACTCACATGAAGACAAAGAAGAGATGTTGGATAAAGGAGAGTCAGTAGAAGAGTTCGAGAAACGGAAAGTCAATGGGGCGATTCGTACCGACTTTATTCTCTCTGCTGAAATCATCGTGATAGCTTTAGGTACGGTTTCAGAAGCCAGTTTTGTCACTCAGGTTATTGTGGTCAGCCTGATTGCGATAGTGATGACCATTGGTGTTTATGGCTTAGTTGCTGGGATAGTTAAGCTGGATGACTTGGGTTTGTACCTTGAGGTGCGCGCGAAAGGAAAAGGCTTCATGGCAAAAGTCGGTAACGCACTGGTAACCTTTGCGCCGAAGTTGATGAGATTGCTAACCATAGTGGGTACGGCAGCGATGTTTTTGGTTGGTGGGGGCATCATTGTGCACAATGTGCCAGCTATTCATCACTTTGTAGAGCCAATTCTGATGGACTTTAGTGGTCACTCTTTTGCCACCGCAGTGTTACCGATTTTACTCAACGGTCTTATTGGGTTTGTTGCCGGTTTGCTTGTCGTTGGTGCCTGGACAGTGATAGAAAAGGTGCGTGGGAATTAAGATCACCAAAAAAACAACAAGGGTCATGACTTCTTTTATTGATAGAAAGTCATGACCCTTTTTTATTTGAGTTATTTAAGTGAAGTACTTATTTAACTTGCCATTCAATCTGTTCGTTCGCGCGGATAGGCACAACGATGTCATTGCCAAACGGCATTGTTTCTGGCACATCCCAAGCGGCTTTTTCTAAGGTAATTGTGTCGGTGTTACGAGCAATACCGTAGAAGTCTGGGCCATTGAAGCTTGCAAATGCTTCCAGGTTTTCCAGTTTACCTTCTTTGTCGAATACCTCAGCATAAAGCTCAACGGCTGCGTGTGCGGTGTATGAACCCGCACAGCCACACGCTGATTCTTTTGCACCTTTTGCATGTGGCGCTGAATCTGTACCTAGGAAGAACTTCTTACTGCCGCTTGTTGCCGCTTCAATCAGCGCTTGCTGGTGGGTATTACGCTTTAGGATTGGCAGACAGTAGAAATGTGGCTTAATGCCACCGACAAGCATGTGGTTGCGGTTGAAAAGTAGGTGGTGAGCAGTGATTGTCGCCGCAACGTTATCAGACGCGTTTTTAACGAAGTTAGCTGCGTCAGCGGTGGTGATGTGTTCCAGAACAATTTTTAGATTTGGAAAATCATTAACGATAGGAGCAAGAACCGTATCAAGGAACTCTTTTTCACGGTCGAAGATGTCAACGTCGTGATGTGTGACTTCGCCATGAACCAACAGTAGCATGCCGACTTCTTCCATCGCTTCCAGAACGTGGTAGATGTTCTTTGCATTGGTCACGCCAGAGTCTGAGTTGGTGGTTGCGCCTGCTGGGTAAAGTTTTGCAGCAACAATTTTGCCAGTTGCTTTTGCGGCACGAATTTCGTCTGGAGTGGTGTTATCGGTTAGGTACAGCGACATCAAAGGTTCAAATTGCTCGCCGTGCTGTTCTTTAAGGATTCTATCGCGGTAGGCTAACGCCATTTCAGTGTTGGTAACAGGTGGGACGGTGTTTGGCATGATCAGTGCGCGACCGTTGTAGCGGCTGATATCGCGAACGGTGTCTTTAAGAACATCCCCATCGCGTAAGTGAACGTGCCAGTCGTCAGGACGAGTAATAGTCAGTGTTGTCATTAATTGCTCCCACCATTGAAAAAGTTGTCTGATTGGAGCCTAAACGAAGCACTGGCATTGTTAGCAAACGCTTGCGCTTAGGCGACAGGATGATAGAGGAATTGACTTCACATTTCATCCCATTTTTCACTTTTCTACGATTGTGGAAGCGCGATAAGTTATTTCATCGTCAACCAAAGTGCATGAATCGTACCTGGCAGGAAGAAGAAAAAGGTCAGAATTAAGTTGATGAAGAAATCTTTATTGAAACCTCTTTCCATGAACACCGCGACAGGTGGAAGAAAGATACACAGTAAAATGAGAACGAGTTTTCTAGTATCCATGATAAGCCTCTAGTCAATTTGTCGTTGTTGTCAAAAGAGTGGCGAATTATGTGTCTTGTATCACATTTTATCAATCAGCGTTTGGTCAGCGTGTTGTAAAAAACGCAACGGTTAGATTTAGTTAAGTCAATGCCTTACATTAGTTAAGACTTCTCCTTACAATAGTGCAACAAATAAAAGCACTGCAGGAAGAAAGCCATGTCACAACCCATCTTATCCCAAATAAATGTCTTTCCGGTTAAATCAGTCGGAGGGGTTGCTCTCTCGTCTGCGTGGGTAGAAAAGCAAGGCTTGAGCTTTGACCGCCGTTTTATGATTGCCAAAGCAGATGGCTCGATGATCACCGCAAGGAAGTACCCACAAATGGTCACCGTGAAATCTGCGATACTCGCCGATGGTGTTGTGTTTAGCTCCTTAGGTATGGAGCCGCTTAAAATCCGTTATCAAGATTTCAAAATGCAGGAAACGTCGGCAACGGTTTGGAGTGACACGTTTACCGCCTATACCACAACGGACGAAGCCGACGACTGGTTTACCCGTGTTTTAGGGCAACGAGTCGAACTGCTTTTCTGTGGTGAGCAATCGAATCGAGTACGAGATAAGTTTGGTCATAATGTGAGCTTTGCTGACGGTTATCCGGTATTGGTCATCAGTCAGGCTTCTCTCGATGAGTTGAACAAGCGAAGCTCTGAGCAGCACTCAATGGATCAGTTTCGCACTAATCTGGTAGTGGCAGACACGACGCCGTTTGAAGAGGATTCTTGGAAACGAATTCGCATAGGCGAGGTGGAATTCGAGTCACTTAAGCCTTGTGAGCGTTGCATTCTTACGACGGTCAATACGCAAAGAGGCACGTTCCGCGAGAGTAAAGAGCCGCTGAAAACACTACAACAGTTCCGCGCGAATGAGCGAGGCGGGGTCTTTTTTGGGCAAAACCTTGTAGCGCGTAACGAGGGCATTATCCGCCAAGGTGACAAAGTTGAAGTGCTTGAATATAAGGAACCGGAGTTTTATGAGGATAACTCTCCAGCGCGTTTAACGTTAACTTGCGTCGAACGTGAAGAAATAGCACAAGATTTTGTGACATTTTGGCTGGAACCAAGCAAAGGCAAGTTACCTAATTATCTGCCGGGACAACATTTACCAATCGATGTTGAAGTAGAAGGTAAAAAAATAGGCAGACGTTATACTCTTTCTTCGAGTCCTTCTCGTCCGGGGCGATATGCTGTTTCAGTTAAGCGAATTTCTGGTGGCCGTGTGTCGAATTCGCTATTGGATAATCTGCAGGTTGGCGACGTATTAGAAGCGGAAAACCCAGATGGGGAGTTTCATCTTAAGCCGCATCACACTCAGCGTCTATTGTTGCTTTCAGCAGGCAGTGGCGTTACTCCAATGCTGTCGATGGTGCGTTACCTAGCCGATCACAATCAATTAGATGACGTCGTGTTCTACCATCAGTGCCGCACTGAAAAAGACATTCCTTGTAGAGCTGAACTGGAACAACTGAAGCGAGAGCATCCGGGACTAGAGGTAAAATTCTGCCTGACTCAGCCAGCGATCGATTGGTTTGGATTGAAAGGTCGACTCAGCCTTTCGCACATCAAACAAATTAAAGATGCGGAGCAGCGTCAGGTGTTTGTTTGTGGCCCTGATGGCTTTATGCAAAAAGCGAAAAACTTGCTAATGAAAAAGGGGCTGCCTGAAGAGAACTACCATCAGGAAGCGTTTGGTGTCTCTGCGGTAACAGCACAGCCAGAGAAAAGTATCGAAATCGAGTTCAACGGCGCTAAGATTACGGGCACTAATCAGAAAACACTTCTAGACCAACTTGAAGATGCCGGAAAGGACATCAGCAACAGCTGCCGCGCAGGGTTATGTGGCGCTTGTAAAGTACAATTGAAATCGGGGCAAGTTCACCATCCAGACGTACCCGCTTTGAGTGTTGAAGAGCGTGCTATGGGGACGGTATTAGCGTGTTGTGCCGTTCCGGAAACCGATGTCACAGTGACTGACTAATCAGGTTACAATACTTAAGAAAAACGCTACCCTTGAGCAGCGTTTTTTATAGCAAACATTGCGTTTAAAATGTTGCTTAGTCGTAAATTGTTGGGATTGGCTGACGTTTGTGCTGCGTAGCCTTGTAAATAGTTACCAGACGGTCACTCACTTGTTGTGACACTGGTTTGCCTTCCAAGAAGTCATCAATTTGTTCGTAACTTAGGTTCAACGCATCCTCGTCCGCTTTTTGTGGAGCAAGTTCTTCCAAATCTGCCGTTGGTGTCTTTTTCACGAGTAGTTCTGGTGCGCCTAATGTTGCCGCTACCTCACGTACTTGACGTTTGCTCAAACCAAATAAAGGCGCAAGGTCACAAGCACCATCACCAAACTTCGTGTAGAAGCCTGTAATGTTTTCTGCCGAGTGATCGGTTCCCAGCACTAAACCGCCAACGTAGCCAGCAATTTCGTATTGTGCGACCATACGGGCACGCGCTTTTACATTACCTTTCACAAAGTCTACTTTTGCCGCGTCGGTCGGCAGAAGGCCAGTTCCCTCTAGTGCAAAGCTAGAAGCAGCATGCATACCGTCTACACCTTGTTTGATGTTTACTGACACAGAGTGTGTCGGTTCAATGAAAGATAAGGCAAGTTGTGCTTCGTCTTCATCTTTTTGCTCACCGTAAGGCAGACGAACCGCGATGAACTGGTAGTCGTTACTACCACTCGCTTCATTGAGTTCATTAACCGCAAGTTGGGCAAGGCGACCACACGTGGTTGAGTCAACACCGCCACTGATGCCAAGCACGAGTGACTTACAACCTGCTTCTTGTAGCTTACGCTTTATGAAAGCAACACGGCGTTCAATTTCGAAATGCGGATCAATAGAAGGTAGAACGCGCATTTCATCACGGATGGATTGTTCCATTTAGGGTTCCTTTTCCTGCAAATATGTCAGACACCAACAGCGTTGGTAGGTACCAAAACCAGTAAGAGTGGTGAGGTGAATATTCAATAAATGGTGACAAACCATCCAATTGAGGCTCACAAACATCACTTTGGTGTCAAAAAGCTATAAAGATTAGTAGTATCATACCGAAATCATCAAATTAGAAAACTCTCTTAAACCAGGTAATCGCCGGATATGAAAAAAATTGCCATTTTTGGTAGCGCATTTAATCCACCTAGCTTAGGCCACAAAAGTGTTATCGAGTCTTTGGGGCACTTTGATCTTGTGCTTCTTGAACCCAGCATCGCACACGCATGGGGCAAGGAAATGTTGGATTACCCAACCCGGTGCAAGTTGGTCGATGCGTTTATCAAAGATCTCGGGCTTTCTAATGTTCAGCGCTCGAACGTAGAGCAAGCTTTATACCAGCCTGGACAAAGTGTGACGACCTATGCGTTATTAAACAAAATTCAAGAAATTCATTCGACGGACGATCTAACTTTTGTCATTGGGCCTGACAATTTCTTTAAATTTGCTAAATTTTATAAAGCACAGGAAATTACTGAGCGCTGGACCGTTATGGCGTGTCCTGAAAAAATAAAAATTAGAAGCACAGATATTCGAAAAGCGCTGATGGAAGGAAAAGACATCAGTGCCTTTACTACGTTAACAGTCAGTGAACTATTGCTCAACGAAGGTTTATATAGAGAAACTTTATCTGGTAACTGAGAGGTTAAATGTTCATGGTCAGATTAGCCGTATTTAGTACGTGCGCGCTGCTTGTATATTCGCAAGCAAGTGTAGCATGTAACTATTTTTCTGATCGATCGGTCGTTTTTGCTGACAATACCATGCCTATTTGTGAAGAACTTTTTGATAGCGTAGGCGTGTTAAGTACTGACTCGTTGAATTGGTATGCACCAGAAATCGAACTGGATGGACCCACGAAAAATTATTGGGAAGAGTGGGCGTTTACGCCGAATGAGACACCTATCCTTACTCAAAACCTAGAGAAGAACTACTTTGGTCTTGGTATCTGGATGCCTGAAGATCTTCTAGACGAAGAAAGTGACATGACGACGGAAGAGTGGATTCGCAATCACGGTCTGATGTTTAGTATCGGTTTTGGTGATAAGGGCGATGGTGAGCCCAGAATGCGTTTGGATTATCGTTGGCACGAATACTATGACGCTGACTGGATGATGCAAATTGAATTGCCATTCTGAATAATTAAAAAAAGCGTACATCAAATGATGTACGCTTTTTTGGTTTTTTGAGCACAGGGTTGCTTAGTGTGGGGGCTATTTTAGTAATTAGCTACTTTCGTTAGCAGTTATAAAGGCTCGCCAAAGACCAAGAAACAAAGTTGCTCATACTCTTCGCTATTTCCTGCAAAAAGTGCTTCAACAATATCAGCATCTTTTTTCCCTGATAATTTCATCTTTCTTGCTTCTCTCAGCGTGAGCACCAGACATAGCTCTCTTGAGATACGTACGTCACCCCCTGGCTTCCACTGATTGATGACTTTGCTTAAAGCTGAGCTAGAAAGGGCGGGAGAAATCGTAACCACTTCGTGTTTTACTACTGCAAGTAAATCTAGCTCGATATCCGAACGGGACTCTACGGTCGACAGTTTGTCGAGTAATGCTTTGAGTAGAACTGATGGTGTAATGAAGCCCGCTTGCTGAGGAAAATCATCACTCAACCGCACAGAAAAATCACAACGATGCACACGAGTGTTAGGTAAAAAGGTGAGGGAGCTCAAACATCCCTGAGGAATCCAAAAAATCTGACCCGGTTCAATGGCATACTCCTGCTTACCCAATTTAATGATCACTAATCCTTCAATCACAGATAATAAACTGTGCTTTAGCGCTTTTTTGCGTGCAGTAACATTAAGAAAAGGGTAATTAGCGTCGTGAAATTCAATTGCGTAGTTCATTATTATTACCAGTGATTTTTGGGCGCTAAGCGTAACGCTAAACCTATAGGATTCCAACCGGTTAAAAAAATTTTTTAGCCATACTTTTGTTAGGTGAACTGGTATGACCATGAGAAAAGTATGAGCTGAAATGCTGCTATACAGTAAAACTATGCGTAAAATGTGCCAGCTTTTTTAGATATGTAATGAATAATGACTGCCAATACCGACCCTTATATTGAAATTCGTCCTTATAATGACGAAGAAATTCCAGCAGCGCTGGATCGTCTAATCCAAGATGATGAATTTATCACCGCGATTCTTGATCACCGTTTTGCCAATAAAGCAGGATGGTTTAAAACTCTTATGAGTCCGATTGTTCGCCTTTACCTAAAAGCAAAGTGGAGTAAGCTTGACTCCGTAGAAGCGATCCAGATCGAAGTGAAAAAGTATCTTGAAGATATGCTTGATAAGACAACGGATGGCGTCACTTTCTCTGGTTTAGATAAACTGGACAAAAATACCTCTTATCTATTCATTTCTAACCACCGTGATATCGCGATGGACCCTGCGTTAGTCAACTACGGCTTACACCAAACTGACCATCGCACTGTCCGCATTGCTATTGGTGATAACCTCCTCAAGAAGCCGTGTACGACGGAACTGATGCGCTTGAACAAGAGCTTTATTGTTAAGCGTTCAGCAAAAGCACCGCGCGAAATGATGAAAGCGTTAGGACAGCTGTCGAGCTACATCAAGCATTCTCTCGACACGGGCAACTCTATTTGGATCGCGCAGAAGGAAGGCCGAGCAAAAGACGGCAACGACTTCACTGATCCAGCTATTCTTAAAATGTTTCATGTTGAAGGTCGTAAGCAAAAGGTCAGCTTTGGAGAGTACACTCGCTCTTTGAAAATCGTGCCTGTTTCTATCTCTTACGAGAACGACCCTTGTGACCTTGCGAAGGCGAAAGAGTTATTTGCTAAAGCAGAAAGTGGCCGTTATGAGAAAGGTGAATTTGAAGATATTGAAAGTATCATTCAAGGTATTATCGGTTACAAAGGTCGCATTCATGTGGCTTTCGGCGATGTGATTGAGCAAGAATTTGAAACACCAGAGTCTCTTGCTGCTGAAATCGACCGTCAAATTCACAACAACTACCGACTCTATCCAATGAATTTGCTCGCTGCTGGTCGTGATGATTCAGAGGTGCCTGAAAAGGTAAAACGTCAGTTGGCGGAAAAGCTTGAAGAGTTGCCAGAAGGCGCGCGTCCTTTCCTTGTTGCGAGTTATGCCAACCCGGTAAACAAT
Source organism: Vibrio sp. EJY3 (assembly GCF_000241385.1). Lineage (NCBI taxonomy): Bacteria > Pseudomonadati > Pseudomonadota > Gammaproteobacteria > Vibrionales > Vibrionaceae > Vibrio > Vibrio sp. EJY3. The sequence goes on along the minus strand of NC_016614.1, from coordinate 1,492,319 downwards.
CAAGAGTAGATTGGTTGGTTTATTTCTGAATCAAAATACCTCGGGCTCTGTTCCGGGGTTTTTTATATCTGTTGCTAAGGTGCGACAGCTCCGCCTAAGGTCAGGTTACTTGGCCATTTAGTGATTTGATTCCCACCCAGAAAGATATTTCCTTTTACAGTCATAGTGTCAGGAAAGGCTTTGAGTGCCGAGCCACCAATGTAAAGATTTCCATCGATGATTAAGCCATCAGGCAAAGCCGTTAATGGTGTGCGGATTACACTTAAATCACCATAGACACGAAGTCTTGCAGGAAGCTTTTTTAGTGGAGTGTCAGTAAGGTTTAAATATCCGCCGAGTTTTACGCCTTTTGGCCAGTTTTCAACTTGGCTACCTAATAAATTGGCATAGCCTTTTATGCTGGTACCAGGCCTGACGGTTTTAAGTGCGCTGTTTGTTGCTTCTAAACTGCCACCGACATTGAGACCATTCGGTAGCCGCGTGATAGACGTTTGGGAAATGTTCAGGTTGCCTTTAATCGACAAATCAGATGGTAATTGAGTAAAGGGTTTGTTACGTAGATCTAGGTTGCCATAGTTGTCTAGGTAAGCGAGCTTGGTGTAGTAATCCAGTTCGTACGCCACTGAAGGAGTGTTGAATGTTACCAGTGCAATAATAAGTAGGATGAAACGCATGGCTGATGACTTTGCTGGATATAAAACCCGCCAAGCATATCTCAAAGCGCTAAATACGGCTATTCCAAGTGTTAACACTTGAAGGAAAGTAACACTTAAATGGAAGTAAGTAGAAAGCGAGCAGAGTGCTCGCTTTGGAATAGGATTAACGCGCTAATGAACGAGTTTTTAATTCAAAGATCAGCTTTTCTGCACTGACTTCGAACTTGAAGCGGGCTGATGCTTCTTTAGACTCTTCTGTGATTTCACTGACATTATATTCAACGTTAGCACATACTGATTTAGCTAGTTCAATGTAGGCAGCTATTTCAGACTCTAATGCCGCTTTAGACTCTGCGAAAATCGTTACGTCGGCAACTTCGTCGCCTTCTTTAATGACAAAGCCAATTTCACCCGCACAGCCACATGCTTCGCAGACTTGGTTTCCTTCTAATTCGATGCTCATAACGAATCCTCTTGTAAAAACTAAGGGTATTCTAGCAGGTATTTGATCTCTATCTACAAAAATGAATGAATCTGCATAAAAAAGCACACAGATTAAAGGGAATAACGCTCGATAAGACGGAGGAAGGGTATGCCTAATGTGATATATATCAATATTTAAGAGTAATTACACTAGCTACGAACGAGTTTTATGTTTGGTCAGTTGAACTGAAGAACAATTTATAAGAGTATTTATTGAGTGAATAATTCTACATGATTATCATTCTTAACTCCTGAGTGGCTTTGATGGATAGTCTCGTGCAACACCTTGATGTCGTTATCTTTTCATCTAGGGTGCGTATGGTAAACATTGATGAGCATTCCCTGGCATGTTGATGATTGCGCAGTACTTTATCGCTATGACAGAGATCCGCGTTTAGATTAGGAAGCACAGTAATAAAACTGAGGATGATTTCACTCTGGCCTCGTTGAGTTGTGAGTTAGATGGATTTAATAAAGAAGAGCTTAAAATATGCCAAAGCGTAGTAAAGAAGATACTGAAATAACTATCCAGAAGATCATGGATGCCGTCGTTGACCAATTGCTTAGACTTGGTTACGACAGAATGTCGTACACAACGCTGAGTCAGCAGACGGGTGTATCACGTACAGGTATTAGCCATCACTTCCCTAAAAAAACGGATTTTACTGCAGCACTTGATGCTCGCATCTTTAAAATGTTTGTCGAGCACTTAAGGTTTGATAAAGGGTTGGCTACGTTTTCGGATAGCTGGATGACCGCACTGGAAAATGCTGAATTTGTGGCTATTTTAAAACTCCTGTTCCATCACATCGTAGCCACAGAAAACGCCCATGAGTTTGCAACAAACGGTATTGATCGCTTGTATAAAATGGTCGGTAGCCAATTTGGGGATGGCAGTGACAAAGAACTTGAATGGTTGATTGGTCGTTCTCTGATTCAAATGAGCAAATAACCGATACAGAATTAACAAAGCCCTGCTAGTAACTAGTGGGGCTTTATGTTTTGGCCCAAACGCCTTTGTATTAAGAAGCCCTAGCCACAGAGCCAGTAATGCGAGGCTATAATACCAATCACAGTGGTAGAGAACCTCAGGAATTAAAATGAATCAACAAGTGAAACAAGATCGCCTGCAAGGTCGTCTGGGGCCGGAGATCAAAGCGTTTCGTCAGGAGCGCCAAACACTACAGCTAGCTACGGTAGATGCTGAAGGCCGACCTAACGTCAGTTACGCCCCGTTTGTACAAAACCAGCAAGGTTACTTTGTTCTTATTTCACAGCTTGCTCGCCATGCACGCAACTTACTAGAAAATCCTAACGTCTCCCTAATGATGATCGAAGATGAAGGCTCTGCTAGTCAAATTTTTGCCCGTAAGCGCCTGACGTTTGATGCGGTAGCAATCGTTGTGGAACGTGACACCGAGCTTTGGCAACAAATTGTTGCTCAGATGAAAGCACGTTTCGGAGATATTATTGATGGTTTGAGCAATCTGGAAGACTTCGTTTTGTTCAACTTAAAAGCAGAAAAAGGCTTGTTTGTGAAAGGCTTCGGCCAGGCGTATGAGGTTTCTGGCGATGATCTTGTGGACTTTATCCACTTAGAGAAAGGACATCAAAAAATTTAGAGACTTACTGGGCACAGTCAAACCATTTGGGGGAGGCGTTTCTCGATCTCCCCCTCTCTGTCAGCGACGTTATGAAGCCATAGCTGTAGCTTCAATCTCCTTCGCCCCTCTCAGCATGGCTTCAATTAACTCACCAGCGTTAAACTTTACTAGAGCCTCGTGTGCACCCACTTGATGGGCGCGATCAACACAGATTTCACTTGAAAGAGAAGTGTGCAAAATACGGTACGAGTGGTTCAGTGCCGAGTCGTTTTGCACTTCGAACGCCAGCTCGTAACCATCCAGTCCCGGCATTTCAATGTCGCTGACTAACAAATCAATTGGGCTATGTAGTGCCGCTTGATCTCTCATGAATTGCAACGCTTCCGCGCCATTTTTACTGATTTGGTACGGGATGTTAATGCTGTCTAGTGCATCACTAAGTTGCTTACGTGCAATCGAAGAATCGTCAACGAGTAAGATATTAAGAGCTTTTAAACGTTCACGTTCTACGTCAGTCAGCATTGGAATTTTTGAATGCTCATATTGCGGATAGATCTTGGACAATAGCAATTCGACATCCAGCATTTGAACCATTTTGTTTTCATACTGAGTAATGCCCGTGACAAAAATATTTTGACCAGCGCTCTCGGGTGGTGACTCTATGGTTTTCCAGTCACAATCAATGATTTTTTCAATACTTCGAACCATAAAGGCAACAACGGTTCGCAGGCAGTCGGTCACAATCAAGTAACAGCTTTGGTACTCTTCTTCCTGAATCGGCCGGAACCCGATGGCTGCGGACATATCAATCACAGGCACGGTTAGGTTGCGAATCGTCACTGTGCCGATTACGTGCTGGTGGGAGTATGGGATCTTCGTGGTCGGCATGTACGGAACAATTTCACGGACTTTAAGAGTGCCTATCGCGAAGTATTGTTGCAGGGTAAGCTTGAATACTAACATCCCCTGAGATTGATTCGCTTTGCTAACGACTTTTGCCATGAAATAACCTTATAAATACCAAATGATTACCTCTAATCTAATCGGATAAACCGGCGGCATCAACAGCCCTACACCGAAAAGTTAAGTTTTCATTCAATCTATTAGCTTTGCAGATGTGAGAATGCTTAAATTCCGCTCAGGTCGTGTTAACAAAACACAAATAGAGCTTCCCTGTAGGCGTGGTGAGAGAAATGTTTGGCGTGCTTGGGTGTATTCGGTAAACTTGCGCTAACAGAACAGCGAGAGATAAACAGATGGCAAATACAGCAGCCGCATTGCATATTCTTGTGAAACACAAAGAACAAGCAGAAGACATCATAAAGCAACTTAAAAAAGGGGCTAAATTTCAGACACTGGCAAAGAAATACTCGACTTGCCCGTCTGGAAAACGCGGTGGTGATCTTGGTGAGTTTCGTCGTGGACAAATGGTGCCTCAGTTCGACAAAGTTTGTTTTTCAGGTGAGGTGCTAACACCGCATTTAGTAAAAACTAAATTTGGCTGGCATGTGGTAAAAGTATTATATAGAACATGATATTTAGCCCGAGTACAGGAACTTTGTGCTTGGGCTAGCATCTTATTTTAAATCACACGTGAGGTTATACGTATGGCATCAGATTATTACGGAACCAGTGCCAGTTATGCACGTAAAGAAGCCGGTTATCGCGAGAAAGCACTAAAGCTCTATCCTTGGGTATGCGGAAGGTGTGCTCGAGAGTTTGTGTATTCAAATCTGCGTGAATTAACGGTTCATCACAAGGATCATGACCACACGAATAACCCGGAAGACGGTAGCAACTGGGAGTTGTTATGTCTCTATTGCCACGATCATGAACATAGTAAGTATCTAGAGCATGAACGTTACGGCAGCGAAATAAAACCTGGTGAAGATGAACACCAAGGCGCAACATACAATCCATTTGCTGATTTAGCGAAGATGATGAAGAAGTGATGCTTAAGGGCTAAAGTGGCGTTAGTCATCGATAACGCCACTAGATTGAGTTTAGCCATTGAGCACAGCAGTATACTTCGTTACTTGTAACGTTTCTAAGGATCGACGTTTGCCCCAAACTTCCAACTGTTACGATAGCTACATGATTTTTTAAAATTGATTTAAGGGATCTGGTTATAGTGATTACAGTAGCTAACTAACGTAAAACGTTTTATAGCCTCATTATTGATAAAATTCATTGTTACTTTGTTGCATATTGGTACAGAAGGCACCATTATTTTTGAACAGGCGTTATATGCAAAGGAGATTGCAATGAATATAGACGCGACATTACTGCTTCAAGGTGCTTCTGTCTATTTGGTGATCAGCTTACTTTTGAGCTACTACTTGGGACGGCGTAAAACCAGTACTCCAATGATTTCTGCGTTAGTCGGCGTTCTTTTAGCCTTGATCCCCCCGTTAGGACTGATTTATTTAGCTTTTTTAACACTCAAAAGTGATTATGCAGAGAGAACCTAACTTTTTCTCGCTTAACTTGCGCTAGGAACATTAAGGAATATATGCAGCAAAACGTAGAAACGGATAGGTTGATACTCAGACCCTTTGCTTTATCGGATGGCAAGCGTGTCGCGCTTCTGGCTGGTGACAAGGTTATTGCGGACATGACAGCGAACATCCCTCATCCTTATTCGCTTGCCGATGCGGAGTTGTGGATTAATACTCATGAGCCACTCTTTGATAGAGGTAAAGGTATCGTCTATGCCATTACTTTAAAAGAGAGCGGTGAGCTGATTGGCGCGGTGAGTTTTCTAGGAATAGATAATGGTGTGGGCACCTTAGGTTATTGGCTGGGCGTACCTTATTGGGGGCGCGGTTATGCGACTGAAGCATCGAAGGCAATAATCACCTTTGGTAAATCGAACCTTGGGTTGAGCAAGTTACATGTCATGCATCTTTTGGGCAATGAACGTTCCAAGTCAGTGATCAAAAAACTCGGCTTTACCTATATTGAAAATCGCATTAATCGTATGCAGGGAAAGGCGCGAGAAGTTTGTGTTTATACTTCAGATCTTTAATTTATGTATTCGAATAAACAATGGAAATGACAACTGTGCGGTTGTCACAGTTTAGTTAGGGCTCGTTTGCGAACACTCATCGACGAGCCCGGTTTTTGATGCCTGTTTTAATTTAGATAAAGCGGCTACTTATCCGCTGCTTCACTAGTGCCACTTGATGCAAGAAGGTTCGCCAGTACTTGATTGTCGACAATAAACAGCCACCTGCCACGGTAGGGGGTCATGTAAATGGCATTGGTTTCCAAAGGCTGTGTTTTCTTACGTTGAACCCAGATGGTATAGCCCGGCTGCGTGGTTAAAAATGCGTTTCTCTCTGGTTGGGATGACGGAATTAAATTTAGCGGTTTTTCCAGTTTTCCGGCGAAACCAAAGGTGTTGTGATATTTGCCAACATACGAAACGCTGTGTCCTTGAGATTGCAACTGATGGATTTGACGACCTGTATCTGTAACGTCATAAACGTTGTTGAGGACTGGTGACAGACTGGCCATCAAGGCGGATAAGCTCAGCAGTAGTGCCCCTATATTAAGCGCAAGACGATCAATAGGCAGCTTTCTTTTCCATAATAGCAACACGATCAACATCGCCGGCAACAGGCTCCAACTTAAGTGAACATCCGTGACTTCCGTGCTGCGAAATGCTTTTTCTACCCATAGTGGAGCACTTAAGATGGCTAGCGTAATAAGCACGATGGCTCCCACTATCGCTGGCTCGGTTTTTACCTTTGCGAGATCCAATCGCTTAGCTATCCAAATGGCGATAAAAGGGAAAATCGGAAGTAAATAGTGAATCTGTTTTCCGCTGAAGCAACTGAATATTCCCACCACAAACACAAACAACGAGAAACAGAAGGTATCTCGTCGTCCGACCCAAACCCATGGACGATTTCGCCAGAAACTAATGAGGAAAAGCCAAGGAAAAAGTAAGGCCGGCAAGAGTGACACATACCAGTAAAAAGGTCGGGCATGGGCAAAAGAGTCTTGTACTCTCCCGGCAGATTGCACCCATAAAATGGCCTTCGTGTACTCTTCTCCACCGACTATCGCTGCCGGTAGTGCCCAAAGCAGGATGACTATAACCGCGATACCCACTGTTTTGAGAATCGCTTTGAAAAAGGCTTTGTTGATAGAAGCGGGTGAAGGGTGCCAAAGATGGGCTAAAAGAAGGAAAGGGATAAAATAGACGAACACCACGGGTCCCTTAGTCAGCATTCCGAGCCCAAGGCACACACCACTTAAATATGACCATGAATCATGTTCTGTTTCGGTGTATCGCCAAAAACTCAATACCGCAAGTTGGAGGAATACGGCGAGTATTAAATCGAACATGATCATACTGGAATACAAAAACCAGCCAAGAAAACTGATAAGAATGAGTGGAGATAACCACTTCGCTTGTGCTGAGTCGGGGTAAATTTTCTCCGCCAGTTTTCCTACAAGATAAAGGTTTACCAAAGCGAAGCCTGGTACTACTAAACGCGTCACGGTATCGGATGTGCCAAATAAGGACCAAACGGCGCTGAATAACCAGAACATTAACGGTGGTTTATGATCGTATGGTAGCCCATTGAGTTGTGGTACCAGCCAGTCATTGTTGAGCCACATTTCCCACGCGACAGAGACATAACGGGTTTCATCGATGGGAAAGATAGGTCGGAACCAGAGATTCACGGCTATGAAGAATAACGCGGCAAAAAGTGCCAGTGCAGTGTACTGAACATGCGGAGATAAAGGTGAGGTTGCCTTCTTAGCTGTCATTGTTGTTCCTGCTATCTAACGTTACTCGTAGTTAATGAGTTCAATCCATCATTCTTATGAGTGAATAGTTGACCTGTCTCATTCTCTACTTAGTACTTTATTTGCATTTTGTTACATTTAGTTAGCATAGCAATCTTCTCTGATAGAACAACATGTCAATGTTTAACCAGGCAGGATCTCCAGCAGCATCAGTTTATTTCTCAAGTAGTGTTAACTTTAACAGCAAAGTGCCTAACCCAGAGTGCCGTAGGGTTATAGGAGATGAAATTAGACCCAAGGGTAAGTGTCTGTCTTTTGATCCCAATCATAATGCCAAGTCAGTTTTCGGGTGTAATCTACACATTCAGTAGCGCTAGCCATACGGTTTATTAGTGCCATTTTGCCCATAGTGAAATTCTGAAACCTCCCTTTATCTTCCCAGTTCAAACATGAATAATAAACCCAACAAAACGAGATAGGTTCCTATCAATATTAATTAATAAATTAAAGGGTTTTATTATGAAAAAATTATTCGTACTAACTTCTGGTCTACTTATGGCTTCATCAGTATTTGCTTCAAATATTACAATTACAGAACATACAAATATGGATGCAGGTACTTATCAAAGCAGAGAGCAAGCACTCAATGCAGGCTTTGATTTGTCAGATTCATTAAAATCAATGTCTAAATCAGAGTTACGACGTGAATTTGGATTATTTGGGTACACTAATGTAAATAATATCAACATCGATGACAGTAAAGTGATTATTAAAGAAGTGGCTTACGCTCGTGATGACATTCAATATCGAGCAGTTCTAAATGTGGATTACCACTTCAACGCAATGAGACTACATGACTAAGTTATGGCTTATTTAGTCAAACATCCACATCTAAAATATTATCTTAATTGTATTGGGGGACATAATACCCCCCAATAATAAATGCCAACAAATCTGATACTGACGTAAATTGAATATTTATCAAAATATAAATATTGTTTAGTTTACGTCATGTAACTCTCCCATATCGGTGGGCTTCCAATCGTATTTTGTACCGTTTCAATAAACAGTTTGACCAGCGGAGGCTGATTGCGGTGTGGATACAAGGCGTACAAACCACCGGTATAAGAGATTTCATAATCAGGTAATAATCTAACCAGCTGCATCTCTTCGATACTCTGCGTGAGCATCAATTGGCCCACGATGGCATAGCCTAGCCCCGATTGCACACCATCCATTAATAACTCCACCTCATTGACATGGTAGCGACCTTGAGCCGTAACAGTGACGGGATGTGCTTCTTCATCTTTCATTGACGATAATTGCACTTTATTCATTTGGTATGAGCCGTTGGAATAAATGACAGCGGGTAACGCTGCGAGTTCTTGAGGTGTTTCAGGGTAGCCGTATTCAGCGATAAAGTCTTTTGATGCAAGTAATAGCAGCTGATGATTTGCCAGTTTTTTCGCCACTAAGTTTGAGTCTACGGGAGAACCGACTCGAAATACAACATCATAACGTTCTCCAATAAGATCGACTCTCCTATCATTGAGGATGACTTCGACACTGACTTGCGGGTACTTTTTGAGGAAAGCGACCACACTTTCCTTTACGTACTTCCGGCCAAAGAGTGATGGGCAAGATATTCTAAGATGGCCCTTAGGTGTATCACTGAACGTATCCGCAAGTTGACGAGTCTTTTCTAAAGCGTCGCTAACTTGCTGGGCTTGCTTTACTATTTCTTCGCCTGCGGGTGTAAGCGACAGTGAGCGTGTAGAGCGATTAAGTAGCCTGAGACCAAGCGACTCTTCTAGTTTTCTTATCTGTTTGGATAATACCGAGCGATCGATGCCACGCGCGTCCGCAGCATTTGCGAAAGAGCCCTGTTTAGAAACTTCGAGTAGTAGTTCCAGTCTACTTGCAAGATCCATGAATACACCTAAGTAATGACTTTCTGGTTTAGTATGGCTGATATTATCAATATTTAATTAGGCGATACAATAAAATGTATGCTCTAAAAATGGGACAGATAGTTAGTTTTTTTGGCTGTATAGCTCTGAGATAAAAGTTATTAAACAGTGGTTAATTAATAAATAAGACGAATACAGTGCAGGTTGTTACTTTATTCAATTAATCTAATACGAATTTAGTTCTATGTGTGGATAGTATCTGCATTTTAAAACTAAAAATCACAAAAATAACGATGGAATAAATTGCTAGATATAAAAAAGCGGGCTGGAATTCAGCCCGCGGCAGGGGAGTCAAGCCCACATTAACGATCGCAGTTATTATCGTTGATCTCGGTTAATTTAATAACCTATCCCCTAAAAATTAGGCATTTTCTGAAATAGCGTTACTTGCTAAATTCACCGTGCGGGTCAATAACAAATTTCTTAGCTGCACCACCATCAAAGTCGGCGTAACCTTGAGGTGCTTGATCGAGTGAAATCATTTGTACGTTTACGGCGTCAGCAATTTTAACTTTGTCGAACAAAATAGATTGCATCAGACCACGGTGATATTTCATTACCGGGCATTGGCCAGTATGGAAAGAATGTGATTTCGCCCAGCCAAGACCAAAGCGCATGCTCAGTGCACCTTCTTTCGCAGCTTCGTCTTTCGCACCCGGATCGTCTGTAACGTAAAGACCAGGAATACCAATCGAACCACCGGCACGCGTTACTTGCATCGCAGAGTTCAGTACTGTTGCTGGTGCTTCTTGAGTGTGACCACCACAGCCACATCCGTGCGCTTCGAAACCAACACAGTCAACAAAACAATCAACTTCACGCTCATTCAGAATTGCTTCAATTTTATCTTCCATGCTGCCGTCTTCACGTAGGTCAATGGTTTCGCAACCAAAACTACGTGCTTGTTCTAGACGATCTGGGATCATGTCTCCAACGATGACACAAGCGGCGCCAAGTAGTTGAGCCGATACTGCTGCTGCCAGACCCACAGGACCTGCACCAGCGATATAAACGGTAGAACCAGGACCAACACCTGCGGTTACACAGCCATGGAAACCCGTAGGGAAGATATCAGACAGTAGTGTTAAATCCTTAATTTTCTCTCGTGCCTGATCCGGATCTGGGAACTTAAGTAAGTTAAAGTCAGCGTACGGTATCATTACGTACTCCGATTGGCCGCCAACCCAGCCGCCCATATCAACATAACCGTATGCCGCACCAGGACGAGCAGGGTTTACGTTGAGGCAGATACCAGTCATGCCTGATTTACAGTTGCGGCATCGGCCACAAGCAATGTTAAACGGTACTGAAACGATATCGCCAACATCAACGAACTCGACATCGCGGCCTTTTTCTAAAATGATGCCCGTGATTTCGTGACCAAGTACTAAGCCTTCTTCAGCGGTTGTACGTCCACGTACCATATGTTGGTCGCTGCCACAGATATTGGTCGTCAGCACTTTAAGGATTACGCCGTGCTCACACTTACGATTGCCTAATGCGAGTTCTGGGTATGGAATTGACTCGACAGCAACTTTGCCCGGGCCTTTGTAAACAACGGCGCGGTTTGATTTTTCGTAGGACATAAGGTCTCCTTGTTGAGGCTTATTATAGTTCTAGTGGTTCCTTTACCAGTGAAATCCGTTAACGATGACAACAGCTTTAAAACTCAGATTTATCAAACCATTAGGGCGATTTTAGTCCTTGGTGACAACAGCATTTCGGCTCATGTTAGCGAAGATTTATTGGTGCTTTTCTTTAACTTTCGTGTCGGAGAATAGCGCTCACCTAATGCACATATATGTCGCATTGCGCCGCATTTTGGTGCGTTTACGACGTGATTGAGATAAGAAAATTGATGCTGAGATCAAGGTCACAACTGTGTCATTGAGTGAGGGTGAGTGCTCAAAAGTGCAAAATTAGGCACGTTACTTGTCCATTCAGAAAAACCTAAGTCGAGCTGTTGACCTGCCATCAGGCATTTTCCTTCATTAAAGGATATGACGAGTCTGTACTTTTCATATTCATTAGTTTCGCTATGATAGTGGAACGAATTTTGTCATTTTTGCAATAAAACGGAATTGAAATGCTTACACGATCGGATGATCTGGAAATACTGGTTAATGTCATCGACAGTGGCAGCTTCTCGCTTGCCGCCGAAGTGTTAGGTATTCAAGTCGCCAAAGTCTCTCGCTCGGTCAGTAGAGTAGAAAAACAACTTGGTATTACCATCCTCAATCGGACGACGCGACGTTTGGAACTCACGGAAGAAGGAAAGCGCTTTGTTGAATCGATTCGATATGGCTTGCAACACCTTCGTCAGGCGGAAGAGGATTTGCTCGTCAGCCGGGTGCTCCCTAAAGGCAAGCTTCGTGTGGATGCAGCAAGTCCGTTTATGCTTAATCAATTGGTCCCGCTCACTCAGGAATTTCACGAGTCTTTTCCTGATATTGAGTTGGAATTGTCCTCAAACGAAGGTTACGTAGATTTACTTGAGAAGCGCACAGATGTCGCGATTCGAATCGGTAAACTCGCCGATTCTTCGCTACATTCATCATTCTTGGGTAAGAGTGCGTTGTTCGTGGTGGCATCTCCCGATTATCTCGCCCGAAAAGGTTTCCCTTTTACGCCCGAAGACCTTTTACAGCACGATATTATCGGCTTCACTTCGCCTAGGGCGTTAAATGTCTGGCCAGTACAGGGTGTTGATTATATTGAACCTACTATTGCGTGTAGCAGTGGTGAAACGGTTCGACAACTTGTTCTCACTGGAAATGGGGTCAGTTGTCTGTCTGGATATATGGTAAAGAAGGATATTGCAGCAGGGCGATTAGTGGTCCTTTTGGACTCGTTTATGACTCGATCTTCAGAGCGTGAGTTGATCAATGCCGTGTATTACAAATCTTCACACGTCGCTCGCCGGATATCGGCGTTCATCGACTTTATCAAGCCACGTCTGACGCTTTAGTTCCATCTGTCATTTCTCCTGCTACTTTTGCAATTATTGCAAAAATGTTTTGTCCTTTTGCTGCTTAATTGATGTGAGCTGCGTTGTTAGACTCTGCTAAAACGTATTCAGATATCAATAGAGGCTCTTATGACTGACGCATTATTTCAACCGCTCAAAGTAGGTCGATTCCAGTTAGCTAACCGTATCGTTATGCCGCCAATGACTCGTTCAAGAGCGACTCAACCACATGATGCGGCAAATGAATTGATGGCCAAGTATTATGCTCAGCGAGCGAGTGCGGGCCTGATCGTCAGCGAAGGGACTCAAATTGCGCCTAACGGTAAAGGGTATGCGTGGACGCCTGGTATATACAGTGAAGAGCAAATCGCGGGTTGGAAAAAAGTGACAGATGCCGTGCATGCTGAAGGCGGTGTCATTTTTGCTCAGCTCTGGCATGTGGGGCGCGTTACCCATCCAGATAACATTCTTGGCGAACAACCTATTTCAGCATCAGCCATTCGTGCTGAAGGGGTTAAAGTTTTTATTGATAATGGTACGGATGCACCCGGTTTTGTTGATACTGCTGAGCCAAGAGCAATGACAGAAGAGGATATTCAGCAGGTCATTGGTCAATTTCATCAAGCAGCAAAGAATGCGTTGCTAGCCGGATTTGATGGTATCGAACTTCATGCTGCGAATGGTTATCTGATCAATCAGTTTATCGACTCTGAATCGAATCACCGTACGGACATGTATGGCGGCAGTTTACCGAATCGACTCCGTTTTCTTGACGAAGTGGTAACCGCACTGTGTGATGCGATTGGTTCTGACCGCGTTGGTGTGCGTCTGGCACCACTGACAACATTAAATGGAACGGTGGATGCGAATCCTGCTGAAACTTATGTTGCGGCAGCAAAATTGCTCAATCAACATGACATTGCGTATTTGCACATCGCAGAAGCAGACTGGGAAGATGCCCCTCTGATGCCCGTTACCTTCAAGCGGGAATTACGTGACGTTTTCTCTGGGACCATCATCTATGCGGGTAAATACAACGTGGAAAAAGCAGTTCAAGCTTTGGATTTAGGTTTGGCAGATATGATTGGGTTTGGACGACCATTTGTGTCAAACCCAGATTTACCAGCCCGAATTAAACATGGTCACCCTTGGGCATCTCATCACCCTGACACTCTGTTTGGTGGCGGCGAAAAAGGGTTGATTGATTACCCAGCTTATTCTGAGAGCTAATCTCCATTTAAGCTACGTTCATGTTAAGCCTCTTCAGTGAGGCTTTTCTATTATTGGGGCGGAAATTAGATTGGAGTGTCTCTCCAGAACATTGATAGTTAGCTACTTAATGGTGTTATATAACCTGATCATTTCATTCTCCTCGCTGGTATAAGTTGTTTGAACGAGTCGCAAAGTTTCATCTTCAAATAACCGTTCCTTTTTGAGGATGTACTAAGCTACTTAGACAGCCATCAACATAATACAAAAAGGAATTGTTATGAAAATCAAGCTCATTGGGTTGGCACTTCTTGCTGCGGCTGGCAGCTGCTCTGTTTCTGCTGGTGAGAACGTGGTTTACCAAGTTGGCGATGTTTCTTACGAAGGGTATTGGGCTAAAGTTGACGATAATGCTCCGCTCGTGTTGTTGGTCCACGATTGGGACGGGCTGACCGAGTACGAAGAAAAGAGAGCGCAAATGCTTAACGACATGGGTTACAACGTATTTGCTGCTGATCTGTTTGGCCAAGGAGTACGCCCAACTAAAGTGGAAGATAAAAGGCAGCATACCGGGGAGCTTTATAAGGACAGGGAAAAGCTGAGAAAGCTAATGAACGCTAGCTTGGCAGAAGCGGGCAAGCTGGGTGGCAATTTAGATAACACGGTTGTGATGGGGTACTGTTTTGGCGGTGCGGCAGTATTGGAGTCTGCACGATCTGGCATGAATGTGAAAGGCTTCGTTACTTTCCATGGCGGACTCAAAACGCCAGAAGGTCAAAGCTATGCAGAGACTAAAGCTCCGGTTCTTATTCTTCATGGCACGGCTGATACTGCAATACCAATGAGCGAATTTGCTCAGTTGGCTGACGAACTCGAGCAAAACAAAGTTCCACATGAAATGGTGGCTTACGGCGGTGCACCTCATGCCTTCACCGTGTGGGACTCCGATCGTTATCGTAAAGATGCGGATGAAAAGTCTTGGCAAGCATTCTCAAGCTTCTTGACCGCGAATACGACAAAGTAAAGTTAAAGCATCACGTAGCATCTCATCAAATCTAAAAGGCTACCAAGATTCACGGTAGCCTTCTTACTGTCTGTACTTCTTTCCTTTACAATTCAACCCTGATTTACTGAAGCACAATTATAAAAAAGGACTTTTTCATGCTTCTTGATGCCACCGTCTGGGTATGGCTACCCCTTTTGTTTGCGACAGCTACAGCTTTCACTCGACATAAATTGACGGCGATATTGCTGTTACTCGTGGCTCTGGTATGTGCTCTTATCGTTGACCGCATTGAGTTTATCGCGTTTATTACGGCATTGTTTGTGCTCGCTACCGCTTACCAATTACCCAGGCTTGCTAACAACCAAAAGGGTAGGTGGGTTTACTATAGTGGCTGGGCACTTGTTCTGATTTGGTGTGCGGTGCTGTTTACTCACGCTATGCCGGGATTTAATAACCTCCAAGTGCTTGATGATGTTAAATCGGGCCCGCAAAGTATTCCCTTCTCAATGTATTTGAATTTGGATAAACCACTCGCCTTTTTTGCTCTTCTACTCGCTTACCCGAAGTTATTGGGGGAAACACAGCAAATCGAATTTAAGCATATTTTATTGATACTGGTTCCGTTGCTCAGCTTACTGCCAATTGCGAGTTTTTTGGGAGCATTGAAGGTGGAACTTAGCCTACCTGGCTGGTGGTGGTTATTTGCTGTTAATAACTTGATGATTACCTGCGTTGCGGAAGAAGCATTGTTTCGCGGGTTGATTCAACAATCTTTGGGCCGTCGTTTTAACTGGAAAGTTGGCTTGGTAGTTGCGGGTGTGTTGTTTGGTGTCGCGCATATCGCTGGTGGCGGATTACTTGTCTTATTCGCGACGCTAGCAGGGTTAGGCTACGGGTTGATTTTCTACGTGACTGGCCGATTATGGTGTGCAGTATTGGCGCATTTTCTGTTTAACTTTGCTCATCTAATTTTCTTTACCTATCCGGCAGCCGCACAATGATTGTTATCGTGCAACTCATTGGTGTGAAAAGAGATTCAACCGTGGCCAAGGTTATTTGGCCACAATAGTTGAATAGTATGTTGGAGTTAAACCGCCAGTTCTTTTGACGTCTTAATGTAAATATCACGCAGCCTTAATGCGATTTCACCAGGTTTGCCAGTGCCAATTGGCTTATCATCGATTGCTACGACAGGCCACACGAAGGTTGTTGCAGAGCTGATAAAGGCTTCTTTTGCCTGATAAGCTTCTTCGATGGTGAAGAAACGCTCTTCAATGGTTAAGTTCAGCTCTTTAGCGAGCGTCATTAATGATGCACGGGTGATACCGTGCAGAATATCATTGCTTAGCGGGCGAGTGACCAGCACATCATCTTGGGTAACAATATAGGCGTTACTTGAACCACCTTCGGTAACATAACCGTTTTCAATTAGCCAAACGTCTTCCGCGCCAGCTTCGTGTGCGATTTGTTTCGCTAAGCACGCGGGTAACAAGCTGGTGGTTTTAATATCACGTCGACGCCAGCGAATATCATTAAACGAAATGACTTTAATCCCTGTCTGAGCTTTGGGACTATCAATCAGATTGCGTGATTGAGTAAACAGCACCAGTGTGGGTTCAATCTTGTCACTGTATGAAAAGTCGCGGTCACCTTCATTCCCACGAGTTAGCTGAAGATAGATTCCCCCTTCCACTAAACTGTTTTTTTCAATGAGCTGGCGCTGAATATCCATCAACTGTTCACCAGTGACTGGCATCTTAATGCCAAGCTCTTTAGCCGAACGTTCTAAGCGGGCAAGGTGACCTTCGTGGTCAATCAATTTACCATCTAATACCGCCGTTACTTCATAGACGGCATCTGCAAAGAGGAATCCTCTGTCAAATACGGAAACTTTTGCTTCACTTTCAGCGAGAAACTTTCCATTGAGGTATACAATTCGTTCCATTACTTTCCCCTTATCCCCACAATTTTCTGTCGAAAGGCAGCATAGAGTTGTTTTCGAACTCAAAGCCATGTTCGATATCTTCACTGAGCAGCAGCGGGCCATCTAAATCGACGACTTCCGCTCCTTGGGCGACGACAAATGCTGGCGCCATACTTAATGAAGAAGCCACCATGCACCCGACCATAATACGTAGACCTGCCGCTTGAGCCTGTTCTTTCAGTGCCAGAGCTTCAGTTAAGCCACCCGTTTTATCGAGCTTTATATTGATCATGTCATATCGACCAATGATCTTTGGTAGACTCATTCGATCATGACAAGATTCGTCGGCACAAATTGCTATCGGTCGTTCAAGGTCATCCAATATATGATCGTCATCGGCATGAAACGGCTGCTCAATCATTGAAACATCCAGCTTTAATAGTTCAGGTATCAGCTGATTATAGGTATCTAACGTCCATGCTTCGTTGGCATCCAGAATGATCGCAGAGTTGGGTGCACCGCGGCGCACTGCCTGAACACGCTCAAGATCTTCTGCACCACCTAATTTCAGTTTAAGCAGTGGTCGATGAGAATGCTCAATTGCCTTTTTCTCCATATTTTCTGGGGTATCCAAAGAGAGGGTGTACGCTGTGGTTAGTTCACCTGCTGCCAAACCAATTTTTTCCCAGATAGACTGGTTTGCGGTTTTACATTCCAAATCCCACAGAGCGCAGTCGACGGCATTACGCGCTGCGCCCGATGGTAATAACGGTTGCAACTCTTCTCGGCTTATCCCAGCTTCAATATCAGGGATGATGCTTTCTATCTCTGCCAACACATTTTGAATAGATTCACCGTATCGGCCATATGGGACACATTCGCCACGTCCTTTCAAGCCTTGGTGTTCTATTTCAACAATGATGGTTTCTGCGTGGGTTTTACTACCCCTAGAAATAGTAAAACTACCGAGAATCGGCCAACTTTTCGTTTCAAGACTAACCTTCATTACAGCTCCGCTAATTTATCTACGATACGCGCTACGCCCTGACGGAATGGATCGACAACTGGCAAGCCTACTTCAGACTCAACGCTATCCATGTATTCCATTGCTTCACTTTCTGACATGCCTGAAGTGTTGATTGAGATACCGACAAATTGGACATTTGGGTTGGTGAGTTTTGCGGTGGCAATATTGGCTTCCATACAAGCTTTGATATCCGGCAATGGATAATCAGGCAGGCCACGCATATGGGTGCGAGTCGGCTCATGACACAACACTAAAGCGTCTGCTTGAGAGCCATGGATAAGACCTGTGGTAACACCTGCAAATGAAGCGTGGAATAACGAGCCTTGGCCTTCTATGACATCCCAATGCTGTGGATCATTTTCTGGCGCGATGGTTTCAATAGCACCGGCAATGAAATCGGCGACCACACAGTCTGCACTCACACCATCACCAGTGATCAGAATACCCGTCTGACCGGTGGCGCGAAAATCAGCATCGATGCCTCGCTCTTTCATTTCTTTCTCGATCGCCAGCGAGGTATACATTTTGCCTACCGAGCAGTCTGTACCTACCGTTAGCAGGCGTTTTCCTGAACGTTTCTTACCGTTTGCGACAGGGTAGGTTTGTGTTGGATAGCGAACATCGAAAAGGCTGCAGCCATTTTTCTTTGCACTCTCTACCAGTTCTGGAATGTCGCTTAATTTATTATGTAAACCTGCAGCGATATCCATACCTGATTCAAGTGCTTCGATCAGGACCGAAATCCACTCCTCAGAAATCACGCCACCTCGGTTAGCAACGCCAATAACCAATGTTTTGGCGCCCGCCTCAACAGCTTGTGCCACACTTAGATCGTCAAGACCAACATCAGCGTTACAACCCTCAAGGCGTAATTGTCCAACACAATGTTCTGGTCGCCACGTGTTGATTCCCTGTGCTACTTTCGCTGCTAAAGCATCTGCAGCATCGCCTAAAAATAATAGATAAGGTTGTTTAAGTTCCATCTTGTGTTAACTCCATGTCGTGAATTGGATTTCTTACTAGCTTTTAATCTTGCTTCTCAATACAAACTACAGTGCAAAATTCGTGACATCAACATCAGTCGATACGTGAGAATATTTAAAGTATAAGCAATGAAACTCAAAAACATGCAATATATATTCAAATAAAATGCATTTAATGCATATCTATTCACTTAATTTTGTTTTCATAATATTCTGATTTTGACCTTGGCGTCTCGCGTTAAATGTCGTTTATGTGTATGTCAGTAACAGATTGTTTTAGTACTTAGTGAATTACGCGTCTTATCTATAAAATACGCCATGACTTATTCATTGGTCATTTATACTAAGTTTAAATTAATATATAGATGATTCTATTTTGTGATGTAATTCAAATTTTACTGGTTGGTTTTATAATTAGAGCCCAATGATATTTTTTAATATTCATCGAAATGCACCAAAATAATACATATTGACCCTAATTAGTGCGTAGTTTGCCATTCTTGTCTTATTTTTATCGAAATAATCCCATATATTTTTTATGGTTTTATTGGTGCTTGCTTTTATATATTAATCTGATATTTTGATTTATATCGAAATAATATACAGGTTTTAGAATTCCAGTTCGGAACTTATACCATGAGAGTTTATTTAGGGTATTTCACTGTAAAAAGCTTAATGGCTAAGTGTATGTGCTGATTGGAACGATGGTCTGTATATTGCTTAATTGATATTGAGCATATTTGCGTTGAGTTTATTTGGTGGCTTAGGCAACTCGTGTAGGTAGAAAGACCGTAAATTATCGCAAAACAAGAGCTAGAACCGTTATTAATCGGCTCATCAGATACAATCCAATGAATTGTGTTTGTAGAGCTGACATGGAAGAAATTCAATACCAATTTGAATGAGGAAATAGTCATTTCATTGCGTTGGATAAATCGCGTAGAGCAAGGTGTCGATAGCATTAACTTGTTATTTTAATTACCGATCTCTTACCCAACCATCAGCGATTTTAACCTGCAAGAATGATGAAAAACTTACTCCGATTGGTATATTACTGGGAAAGAGTTAATGATCACTGCTGAAGCTGTTATCAATCTAAAAGCACTTAGCGATAACTACGATGTACTTAAAAATAAATGCGCTGATAAATCTGTTGTCGCTGTGATAAAAGGTGACGCTTACGGGCATAACGCAGTAAAAACTGCACAAACACTGACGCAAGCCGACATGTTTGCTGTGTCTCGTATCGAAGAAGCGCTAGAGCTAAGAAGCGAAGGTATTAAACAGCCAATACTGCTGCTGGAAGGCTGTTTTTGTAAAGCCGATCTGGAAACGGCTGCACGTGAAGGTTTCCATACGGCGATTCATTGCAAAGAGCAGTTGGAAGATCTTAAACAGGCTGATATCACTACCCCTGTTACTGTCTGGCTCAAACTGGATACTGGGATGCATAGATTGGGGATCCACCCCTATGAACTCAGCGACTACGTTCGACAAATCGAAGCGACGAATAAACTCGCGGGACCGGTTGGTTTCATGAGTCATTTTAGCTGTGCTGACGATTTATCCTCTCCTGCGACACAAAAGCAGATCGATCTGTTTCTGTCGCAAACCGCCGACTTCCCAGGACCTAAAACACTAGCTAACTCAGCGGGCATTCTGTATTGGTCTGACTCTCACCTCGATTACATGAGAGCGGGCATTTCTCTTTATGGTATCTGCCCAAATGAAAATGAAACGGGTAAGGAGCATGGGTTACGTTGTGTAATGACGCTGAACTCAAAGCTCATTGCGATACGTGAGCATAAGGCGAATCAACCTGTCGGTTATGGTGAAAGCTGGACTTCAGAACGTGATACCAACATTGGTGTTATCGCGATGGGGTATGGTGACGGCTATCCACGAAATGCACCGGTAGGTACACCTGTCTATATCAACGGACGAATCGTTCCTATCTCTGGTCGCGTTTCTATGGATATGGTTACTGTGGATCTTGGGCCTAATGCACGTGATGCTGTCGGAGATACCGTCGAGTTTTGGGGCGACAATCTACCGATTGAAAAAGTCGCGAAACACATAGGTACCATCCCCTATGAGCTCGTAATCAAACTGACTAAGCGAGTTCGCAAAACGTACGTAGAAGTTTAGTTGAAACCAGCCCTTATTAATCAAATGATTAATAAGGTTCAAGCCATAGAAATATTTGGGTTGGTTTTGCTATTTAGAATCGTCATTAGAGTGGGTCGAGTCACGGCCAGTTCGAATGTTATCAACCGAATCCTTATAAAAGGATGAGGTGGTATGCATCAGCTGTTTTACGATCTGCTCTTTGTCCGACTCACTGATCAGACGCTGCCTGACAAACTTCTCCAGGTGCGCTTTTTGAACCGTATTCAGCATATGGTGTAGCCATTTTCTATGGGCTGTCGCTGTAATTACGGGGTAGGTTTTGTCCAGCTGACTGACGGTATCTGCGCTTTGCTGGCGCCAGGACGCCCAAACCTGAAGCACTTGTTTTTTCAAAGCGGGTTCAACTGGGTAGTCGTTTACCAGTGCTTTAAGTTCGATAAGCGTTAAATCGGTAGTAAGTAATCGTGACCAAGCGAGTTCGTATTGAATGGACACATCTGACGTAGGTTTGTGTGTCCACTTATCAAGCGCGCGTCTCAGCGATCGCTTGTGAGCATGTTGAGAATTTGGCTGCTGGTATTTATGGCGCGCCGCGTCCATTTGTTGATCAAAAAACTCTCTGTGCTTTTGATAACTTTCCATTGATATCAAGCCTTGATCATAAAGCAGATAGAGATATTCACTCTCGATACTCAAGCCTTCCATGATGAGTTTCTTATACAAACTTTGAGTGTCCACTGCTGTGGTGTAGAGGTGGCGTAAGTCGCGCTTTTCTTCATCCACATGCGATTTAAGTGATTGCATGATTTCATCAGGAGCACCGCTGTCGGCTAACGGTGTTTTAGCCAGATGTGCCAACACTTTCTCACTGGCTTTCATCGCCGATAACATAAGTTCTTTCTTTGTAATCTTCTCTTCAATGCTGGTTTCATCCAGTTTTAAGCGGCTCGCAAGAGGAGATAACGTCAGCCCTTGAATTAAAATGGTAAAGAACACCGCACCCATGGCGACGGCTAACATGGTTTCTCGTTCTTCGATAGCAAATAATGAGGTATCGGTAATCACCAATATTGAAAGTGCAAGAGTGACCGCACCTCTTAGTCCACCCCATAAGCAGATGTGCTGGTATGATCGAGGCAGCGAGTAAGACAGGCGGCTAAGTCGCCCGAAAAATGGCAAAATCCAGTACACAAAACCCGCCCTTGCGGCAAGCATGCTAATGATCACCAGCAGAGTGTTTAACCAGTGCGACGCGATCAATTCCAAGTTTAGCCACAACCCCACCAGTATAAAAATCATGGCTTTAGCGAGATCGGATAAGTAGGTCCAGAAGCTATTTAGATACTGATTGGACTCATTACTTATCGGCAATGGTGTGTTTTTTGCCAAGACCAAACCGCAAATGGTTAAAGCGACAATACTGCTGGCATGGACAAACTGCTCAACAGCGACAAAGCATCCAATCGCAGTGACAAGGCTGATGCTTATTTCGATATAAGGATCGTCGGGCAGCGCCTTCATCAGCCAAAGAAGCAGGTGACCCGTGACATAGCCACAAAGTGCACCGACAAAAAAGACCCAAGTGAATTGCCACAGCCCGGTGACTACCATATCGGTCGGGGTTAGGTGCATGGCAAAAATTAGCACCGCGATTTTGTATGCAGCAATGACGGTCGCATCATTGAATAAACTTTCTCCCTCTACAATCGTGATGAGATCTTTAGGCGCGCCGGACTCCTTAAAAATAGCGATCGTGGCACTGGGGTCGGTAGCACTTAAAATAATCCCAAGGATTAGGGCGGTCTGAGGCGTTAAAATACCAATAAAAACAAGTGTCGCCGTAATGATTAACGTTGAGAACATGACGCCGGGAATGGCCATGATCATAATCGCGGACCAGTTAGCGGTGAACTTAGCGAAATCGAATTTATAGGCGGCCTCAAACACCAATAACGGTAGGAAGACGAATAAGATAGTCTTCTCTGCAATATCGGGTTCGTAGAATATGCTGATGCCTGCTGGCAGTTCGGGTAGAAGTGTAAGGCAAACACCAGACATCACCAGAATAATTGGGAAGGGGACTCGCAGCGCTCTTGCAATCAGGGACGAAGCCACGGATACCGTGATTAACAATACGATACCTAAGATCGATGATATGAAAATATCAGGAACATTCATACTTACTGGACGTCTTATTGGCTGCGCTAAACCTATGAATTAATAATGGTTCATCTTTGGATAAGATTCCTGATTAATTTGAAAAGTACCTAATGTTCCTTATCTGTTTATCATTCACGCGATCGAATTTACTTTTTGCAGCTAATGACGGCCGCAATGATTAACCCCATCCCGATGCCAGCAATCAGACAGCCGACAAAGGCGAGCGCAGAATGCTGAATAAAGATCATTCCCACCCCTAAGCCGAGTAGTGTTCCTCCGCCAATTGCCCAATTGCTTTTATCTTTCGGGTTTGTCTCATCTTTCATTTTACAACTCCTTGATCGTTGTATCTGTGACTAACTATAGCTAAGGATTCGGCAATGATGATGTCGAAGGTTTCAACTTGGTGTTTTCGAGCCAACAAGACTATTAAATGCTTGTCGTGAAAGATTAAACAACAAAGGTGAAATAGTGCCGCTAAATGAAATTAGCCTGAAGATATAGACTAGAATTAGAGTAAAAGAACTTATTTCTCAAGGTATCAGAGTGCCTTGTCTCACGCTGTTGACTTACTTGCAATATCGATGAGCAGACTGGTCATCGTAGTAAGTATAAGGATTCGATATGTTTGAGGTTTTTACACGTCTCGCTGATTGGGTGACTTACCAGCTTTTTTCTTTACAGCCCAATACCAAGCTCGCGGATGCTATTCATTTTTTTATTGAAGACGTCAGTAAAATCCTGGTGCTACTGGTCGTCATGATTTATGTGATTGCGCTGTTTAGAGCCTCGTTAAATGTAGAAAAAGTGCGGCACTATTTAGCGGGAAAACGTAGATGGTTTGGTTATCTTGCGGGCAGCTTCTTTGGCGCAATCACACCATTTTGCTCTTGTTCTAGCATTCCAATCTTTTTAGGGTTTACCTCTGCAGGTATTCCTATTGGTATCACTATGGCTTTCTTGATCACCTCGCCATTGATTAACGAAATCGCCGTGTTGTTGCTATTCAGTTTACTTGGCTGGAAGTTCACCGTTATGTACGTGGTGATAGGGATGCTTATCGGCATCGTGAGTGGCTGGGTCCTTGATGTGATCGGCGCACAGCGCTGGTTACAGCCACTGGCATCAAAGGCGATGCGAAACGCCAAAACTCCGCAACAGAGTCATGAAACTCCAAGTGACAATGGGAGCGCGGGAATAACGTTGTCAGAGCGACACACGTTTGCCAAGCAAGAGATGGTCGAGATTGTAGGTCGTGTCTGGAAGTGGGTGTTTATTGGGGTCGGCATTGGAGCAGGCTTACATGGCTTTGTTCCTGACGGTTGGATAGAAACACATTTGGGATCCGGTCAATGGTGGTCGGTTCCAGCGTCGGTACTTATTGGTATTCCGCTCTATTCGAATGCGACTGGTGTGATCCCGGTGATGGAAAGCTTACTTCAAAATGGTTTGCCAATCGGTACAACATTAGCATTTTGTATGAGTACTGTTGCGGCGAGTATTCCTGAGTTTGTAATGCTGAAACAAGTTATGCAGTGGCGGCTTCTTGGTATGCTTTTCGGTATGTTGCTGCTCGCGTTTACGATGATGGGATGGATATTTAATTTACCACTGTGGCGATTTTAGGAGCTGGAGATGAAAATTTTTAAAGTGTTGGGGTCAGGTTGTGCGAACTGCGTTAATACCGCTAACTTGATTGAAAAAATTGCAGCTGAGCAAGGCGTCGAGGTTGAAGTAGAAAAAGTCACCGATATGGAAACCATCATGAACTACGGAGTGATGTCTACACCAGCCGTGGTGATGGACGAAGAGTTGGTGCATTCTGGCGGAGTCCCTCAAGCGGATAAAATTCAGTCGTGGCTAACATCTTGAACGCAATAAAAAAGGCTGTTTTGCAACAGCCTTTCCTTTCTCTATTATCTAGCCCATGACTTGGTTTGGTAGCCAAGTGACCAAATCTGGGAAAACCATAACGATACACAAAACCAGCAACTGAACCAGGATAAATGGGGTAACTGATTTATAGATATCCAGCATGGTAATACCTTTTGGCGCGATGCCTTTTAAGTAGAACAGAGCGAAGCCATAAGGTGGAGTTTGTACTGCGATAACAATGTTTAGGATCATCAGAACACCAAACCAGATAGGGTCGTAACCCAGTGCGACTGCGACTGGTGTAAATATCGGCGCACACATCAAAACAATAATGAACTCATCAATGATGAAGCCCAGAAGTAGCATGATGATTTGGAACATGATGATGATCATGATCGGTGGTAGATCGAGACTGGTTGTGATGTCTGAAACCATGCCTTGTACTCCCATCAGAAGGTGGAAGTTACTGAATACTGACGCACCAAGGATGATCCACATCGCGACGCTGACTAAGGTTGCCGTTTGTAGTCCGGCTTTCTGAACCATTGCTGGCTTAAAGCGTTTAAACAAAATAGACAGGATAATCGCACCTACAACACCGATTGCACCGGATTCGGTCGGTGTCGCGATACCGGCGATAATACTGCCCAACACAGCAACAATGAGTAGCAGAGAAGACGCGCCGTCACGAATGGTTCTGAATAACTCATAACCTTTCGGGATCTCGATGTCATTGTCGCTATCAGTGTCTAGTGGAGCGCGATCCGGGTTGAGTTTACAGGAAATCACTACGTAGCTAATAAGAAGCACAATGGTAATCAATGCGGGAACCATAGCACCAAGAAACATCTTTCCGACCGAGTTTTGGGTCGCGGATGCAAACATGATCATAGGGATACTTGGCGGAATGAGGATACCTAGAGAGCCGCCAGCCATGATTACACCCAATGCCAGGCGTTTATCGTAGCCACGTTCTAGCATCGGTTTTAATGCGATGCTGCTCGACGTCATGATACCTGCGCCGATAATACCAACCATAGCGCCAATCATTGAACACACGCCTATAACGCTGATCGCCAATGAGCCGCGAATTCGCCCGATAGCTAACTGACTGGCGTTAAACATGGCATCCCCGATGCCTGAGCGAGTCAGAATCTGGCCCATGTAAATGTATAGTGGTATCGCCAAAAGGATAAAGTTGAAAAAGGTGCTCTCTACGGTAGTCGGAATAATATTAAATAGGCCTTCGCCCCACGTTATGTAGCCAACGCCCATGGCGATTGCCGCTAATGCGAGTCCGACTTGTGCACCTAAAGCAAAAGCGGTAAGGATACAGGCCAATAACACCCCTGTAAGTACTTCAATCTCCATATGCCACTTCCTCTGTGTTTTGCTCTTTATTAAATTTTGTTGAATCTACTTTGAACGGCTGCTCTTCAAGCGAAGAGGGTACGTCGTGCTTTGATGGTTTCAGAAGTTCTCTGGATGTCAGCAGATAAAACAGGTTGCAAATGATTTGCACCGAGTACTGGGCAATAAATACCCCTGAAGATACCGTAATCATCAGCCAGAAATGATGTAACGGTGGAGCCCATTCACTCTGAGTTCGGTAGTTAAGCTCCAGGCTTTCGAAAAACATGCCACCGCACACTTTGGCCATTACGGCTAAGAAGCCGATAGCCAATACGGCGGTTAGCAAATCGAAACAGCGTCTAACTTTTTCGGAAACCTTAGCGTGGATAATATCTACATTGATATGAGCGCCTTTCTGCTGTGCATAAGCGCCACCCAGTGCTGAAATATAACCAAAGAGAAACAACGATGTGTCGTATCCCCAAATGGTCGGGCGGTCCAGAACATATCTTGCGAACACTTCGTAAGCGACGACACCAGCGAGTATTGGCAGGAGGTAGGAAACAGAACGCCCAATACCTCTAACTACACTCTGAACGACTCGACAGTATCCTATGAGAATTTTTTCAATCATGTGGCCTCCTTGCAAAACAGACAAACAGAGGCGGAGCGAACTCCACCTCTCAATTCTTTGTTACTGTTTTTCCAATATGTCGATAAGCTGTTTAGAGTACTTATCTGCTGCTGCGTATTCTGCTGCAAGAGATTTACCCGCTTCTTCCCATGCTTTTTTGTCTGCTTCAGATGGTTCTGGGCTCCATTTCAAACCTTTCGCTTCCATGTCGGCGATTGCCTGAGATTCCCACAGGATAGATTTGGTCATCTGCTCTTGTGCGTGAACAGTGGTAGCAGCGCTGACGATAGCTTGTAGATCGGGAGATAGCTTTGCCCATGCTTTCTTGTTGACCACAATCGGCAGTACCTGTGCGCCAGCCAGAGGTAGCGGGTACATGTATTTCGCTACTTCAACGTGGTTACCATCACGGTGGTCAATCATGTTAGAGCCAATTGAACCGTCGATGACGCCTGTAGCCAGAGAGGTGTAAATTTCACTCCAAGCGAGTGAAACCGGTGAAGCTCCAAGGTTTCTCAGGAACTTACCGTAAG
This sequence comes from Vibrio sp. EJY3, assembly GCF_000241385.1. Classification (NCBI taxonomy): domain Bacteria; kingdom Pseudomonadati; phylum Pseudomonadota; class Gammaproteobacteria; order Vibrionales; family Vibrionaceae; genus Vibrio; species Vibrio sp. EJY3. The sequence continues at coordinate 1,465,040 of NC_016614.1, read as the reverse complement.
CACCTGGCGCGCGAATTTTCATGCCTTTGAAGTCTTCAACAGACTTAATTTCTTCTTTAGTAATGATGTATACCGGAGGCTGAATGTAAGGATCCAACCACACTAGATTTTGAGAACCATAGGCGTCTTTTAATACTTCTGACCAACCCTTTTCGTGGAACAAGGTCGAAAGTTCGCCCACATCGTCAGTACCGCCCGGTAAGCCAATCTCGACAACGCCAGCTGGGAGTTCACCCGCGTGCATAGATTGAAATGGTGCACCCATCTGGATCAGGCCAGATTTAACAGCACCCAGAATACCCTTAGTACCAACGCCTTCGCCTGAATATAAAACCTGTACAGCGATTCGACCGTTAGACATGGTTTCAATATTCTTTGCTAGGTTTTCGTAAACTTGTCCATAAGCCGTTCCACGACCATAAAGGTTGGCAAAGCGCCAGTTCTGCTCTGCAGCAAAACTTGCCGCTGAAGTAGCCATAGCGCCCAATCCCAGTGTCGCTGCAAGCATACTGCTCAGTAACTTTTTACCTTTTCCCTTTAGCATAGAAAGTCCTCTTCTAAATGTTTTTCGATTCCGTTTTCGATACTCATATTAAGAGTCGAGTGCTAAAGGAATAGAACCAGTCGGTGACATACGATGGTACCAGTTTAAATTTTTATGCTGGTACCATGAATATTTTCAAACTGGTACTTAGGCACCGTTTTTTTTGTCGATAGCATTCTTCTCATAGACGAAAGTAAGAGAGTGAATTATGGACAAGGTTTCGAACCAATCCCTGTTAAAGGGAACGTGTGACGCAAGCGATGACGCTATTGCTGTTGTGAACCCAGCAACAAATGAAGTGATTGGCTATGTTCCATCACTACAGCCAGCGCAAATTGAAGGGCTAATTGAGCAGTCCAAACAAGCTCAGAAATTATGGCAGGGTCGAACCGCGTCAGAGCGCTCAGCCATTTTAAAGCGTTGGTACGATCTGGTTATCGAAAACAGTGATGATCTCGCCCGCATTATGACCTTGGAGCAAGGCAAACCAGTAGCTGAAGCGAAAGGTGAAATTATTTACGGCGCATCATTTATTCAGTGGTTTGCCGAAGAAGCGAAGCGCACATATGGCGATACCATTCCGACACCAGCGGGTAGCAAAAGACTCATGACAATCAAGCAGCCAATTGGTATTGCTGCAGCGATTACACCATGGAATTTTCCGACTGCGATGATCACGCGTAAAGCCGCGCCAGCATTGGCAGCAGGCTGTAGCTTTATTGTCAAACCAGCAAATCAAACTCCGCTTTCTGCCTACGCTATCGCTGAATTAGCTTATCAGGCTGGACTGCCGAAAGAGTTGCTGGTTGTGGTGAACAATCACTCTTCTGTCGCGATTGGCGATCTTTTCTGCCAACACCCAGATATTCAAAAATTGTCTTTCACTGGCTCGACAGGGGTGGGTAGCCAACTGATAAAACAGTGTGCTGACACCATCAAGCGTACATCCATGGAACTCGGCGGAAACGCGCCATTTATTGTGTTTGATGATGCCGATATTGATGAAGCGGTTAAAGGTGCGATCGCCTCTAAGTTTCGTAACGCGGGTCAAACCTGTGTCTGCGCTAACCGCTTCTATGTGCAGGATGCCGTATACGACCAATTTGTTGAAAAATTCAAAGCCGCTGTGGCTGAGCTCAAAGTCGGAAACGGTATTGAGCCTGGCGTGACAATTGGGCCACTTATCGACAGCAAAGCGAAAGCACAGGTGATGGGCTATATCGAAACAGCTGTTGCACAAGGCGCGAATGTAGCCTTTGGTGGTGATGACCTGGGTGGATTATACGTACAGCCAACGATTCTGACGGATGTGACTCAGGATATGGATATTGTGCAGACGGAACTATTTGGCCCAGTCGCCCCAATTATCCGTTTTAGCAATGACGAAGAGCTGGTTACGCTCGCCAACGATACGATTTACGGCTTAGCCAGTTACTTCTACACCAATACGCTGACTCGCGCGTTCTCTATCGCCGAAAAGCTGGAATACGGAATGGTGGGAGTGAACGAAGGGATCATCTCAAATGAAGTCGCTCCGTTTGGTGGCGTTAAACAATCTGGTTTTGGCCGCGAAGGTGCAAAACAAGGTATCGATGAATACTTGAACATTAAATACATCTGCCTCGGCGGAATGTAATAAACAACAGACTGACGATAGTTTTAAAGGAACAAGGCTATGACAAATTCACAATGGCAAGAGCGTAAAGAAAAAGTAGTTGCTAAGGGCATGGCAAACCTTAGCGCGGTATACATCGAGAGTGCGAAAAATGCACTTTTGACGGATATCGAAGGCAAAGAATACATCGATTTTGCCGCTGGTATCGCAGTAACGAACACGGGGCATTCTCACCCTCAAATTATTGCAGCAGTAAAAGAGCAACTAGAAAAGTTCAGTCACACTTGTTCAATGGTGACGCCATACAGCAGTTTTATTGAATTGGCAGAAAAAATCGTCGATGTTGCTCCGGGTGAAGGTGACAAAAAAGTTGCCTTTTTAACCACGGGTGCGGAAGCGGTGGAAAACGCAGTGAAAGTGGCACGCGCTCATACTGGCCGTAGTGGCGTGATTGCCTTCAAAGGTGGTTTTCATGGTCGTACCAATATGTGTATGGGCCTAACGGGTAAAGTAGCTCCGTATAAAGCAGGCTTTGGTCCTTTTCCTAACGAAATCTATCACTTGCCGTTCCCAAATGAATATCATGGTATCTCAGAGCAACAGAGCTTAGATGCATTGGATGATTTGTTCGCGTGTGATATTGAACCAACTCGCGTTGCGGCGATGATCTTTGAGCCAATTCAGGGCGAAGGTGGTTTTTACCAGGCACCTGCTTCCTGGGCACAAAAGCTGAGAGAGATTTGTGATAAACACGGCATTGTTCTTATCTGTGACGAGATTCAGACAGGCTTTGCTCGAACTGGCAAGATGTTTGCTTCAGAATATCTTGGAATCGTTCCCGATATCACTACAATGGCAAAAGGTATCGCTGGTGGATTCCCGCTATCGGGTATTGTTGGTAAAGCTGAGATCATGGATTCAGCAAATCCAGGTGGTTTAGGTGGTACTTATGCTGGTTCACCTTTGGCTTGTGTCGCTGGTATTGAAGTTCTTAACATTATTGAGTCAGAATCTTTGTGTGAAAGAGCAGAGCAGATTGGCCAAACCTTCGCCGAGTTGTTATCTGAGATGCAGAAAGAAGTGCCCCAAATTGGTGATATTCGCCAAGTTGGTGCAATGATCGCAATCGAATTTAACGACCCTGGTACTAAAGCGCCATTACCTGAACTGACGAAAAAGCTGGTTGCAAGTGCAAATAAAGCAGGCGTGGTATTGCTTTCATGTGGCGTAAAAGGAAACGTTATCCGCTTCCTGCCACCGCTAACGATTGAAGATGAACTGATCTGTAAAGGGTTAGATATCATCAAATCTGAGTTGCAGGCTTTAACTCGATAGCTGATAAAACCTTCAAAAGCGGCATTTAACGTGCTGCTTTTGAGTGGTATGGTTTAGTGACCTGAATTCAGGTTAAGTAGTTGAAGCCGGGCATGTGTAAATGGCCGGCGCAGTAAAGGCTAGGTCATTTATGCTCCAGGGTTACATTCACATCGATCCTCTCGATTCTCGTACGTTACAAGAACAAATCAAAAGCAGCATCTCTCAGGCGATATTTGATGGCTTTGTTTCCAAACACCGCAGCCTTGAATCATCACGAAAGCTCGCTCAGTCCCTTTCTGTATCTCGGAACACTGTACTCAGAGTCTATGACCAACTCACCGATGAAGGTTTACTCATTTCGGTAGAGCGAAAAGGCTACTTCGTTAATCCTGAGTTAGAAGTCTCCGAAAAAAAAGCCCCTGAACGCGTACTTGAATCTGAAAGGCAACTGGATTGGGAAAAATACCTGATAGAAGGCGATGAAGCGCATGGCTCAGCCGCGAATAATCTCAAAAATTATCCTTACCTCTTTGTTCATGGTCAGGTCGATGAGGATCTCTTCCCGGTATCCGAGTGGCGTAAATGCAGCATTCAATCACTGAATAAGATTAATCACAAAAGTTGGACTTCCGACGATAATGATTACCACGATCTTATTGAGCAGATACGTACCCGGGTACTGCCGAATCGCGGGATCTTTGTCGATGCGGATCAGATCGCGTTAACTCATGGTTGCCAGAACAGTTTGTACTTAATTTCCAAACTACTGGTATCCCGCTATACGAAAGTCGGCTTTGAAAACCCAGGATACCCAGAAGCACTTCAGCAGTTCAGAGCAAGGAGGGCTAACGTTCAACCTTTAGAAGTCGATAGAGAAGGCATGGTTGTCGACGACAGACTGAACTCCTGTCAGCTTGTTTACACGACACCGAGTAATCAGTTTCCTACGACAGTTAGAATGTCTTCGCAACGAAGAAAGCAATTGATGGACAAGGCTGAACAGGAAGATTTACTCGTTATTGAGGACGACTTTGAGCATGACATCAACTTTATCAGCGACAAGTGCCCGGCGCTTCGTAGCGAGTACCCGAGTGAGCGTATTATTTATATCTCTAGCTTTTCCTCGATTATCGCACCGGGCTTAAGGTTAGGGTTTATTGTGGCGTCGCCACCGCTTATTAAGCAGATAAGGCAAGTTCAGCAGCGGATGCATAGTTTACCGCCAAAGAACAACTGCCAGACGTTGGCACTTTTCATCAGCCTTGGTTATTACGATTCGTTAATCCAGAAGATGTTGAAGAAATATCGTGAGAAGTGGTTAACCATGGAAAAAGCGTTAAACACTTATTTTCCTCAATCCGGCGTTATTCCCTCGCTCGCGGGAACCGCATTTTGGATAGATTATCGTGAAGACTTTGATGCCGGTTTACTTGAGGAATTGGCGAAGGCTCATGGCATATTGATAAACAACGGTGCCAAGTATTATACGTGTGAAAAGCGTAATAACAGTTTCCGCCTCAGCTTTCAGTCGATAAAGAATTCCGATATTCGCAGCGGTATCGAGAAGCTCGCTCAATTGGCAAAGAAAATACTACCTATTCCGCGAGTAGAAGATGCAGAAGGCGTTCGTTTAAACGGCAAGCGTATACGAGAGTTACTTTCTGACAGGGTCGTTCTGACAAGAGATTGCTTCAATATCCCATACCGAATCACATTTCAGGCGGATGGCAAGATGACAGGGGTGTCGGATAGACCGAATGACGCGGATGAAGGTTACTGGTGGATTGAAAATAATCACTTTATGTACCAGTGGCGTAACTGGCAATTTGCGGATGTACGCAGAGTAACGGTTATTTTGGATGGCGACGCTATCAAGCGGTTTGGCGAAGATGGCTACTTTATTGGCGATGCCACGCTGGTTGGTGAAACAGCCCAAGCCTAGAAACCAGTCAAAAGAACATGGTTGTATATAATCAACCATGTTCAAATTCGACCTGGCTATTTTCTTAATAGCGCTGGGTTTAATTAAACCGGTCCACTGAGAACAGCGACAAGTTAAACTTAGCCGGTTTATCAATCGCCATATCTGCGACCACTTCGCCAATCACACTGGCGAATTTGAATCCATGCCCTGAAAAGCCGGACACTAGAACGACATTGTCATTATCAGGGTGCTTATCGATAATGAAGTTTTCATCTGGCGTTCGGGTGTACATACAGGTTTTACCAAACTTCAGCGATTCAACGTGGGGCATGTGTTTATCTAGTAGTTGTTGAAGGTCTGCTGAATCTGCCTGGTTGTCGAAAGGCGTGATCTCTGCGTTGGGATCTTGGTCTTCGCCTAAATCATGACGGCCTATTTTTAATCCTGCGCCGTCAATACTTGGGAACCCGTAATAGATACCCTCTGGCGTCACAAAGGAAAATGCAGGGAAAGTTCCTTCTCCATAAAGAGCTTCTGGTGCGTTGTACCAGGCAAATGTTTTACGGATAGGGCTGATTGGTAAGGTTACGCCTAGCATATCCAGCAGGTCGTTTGACCATGCACCAACGGAGACGACCAATTTCTTACCCTGAAATGTATTGCCGTTTGCTGTAACGCTGACACCATCTTCAAGGCGTTCAATGCCAGATACCTTATGGTGTGTAAGCAGTGTTGCGCCGTGAGCAAGGGCGAGATCACGGTATGCCTGAATGCAATCTTCCACTCTAAGCACGCCTGACGTCGACTCAAAACAACCAATATATTCTGGTGGCAGGTTGAGGCCTTCGAAGCGTTGGTTCGTCTCATCGGCACTTAAAATTTCAAGCGGAAGCTGATGTTTTTTTGCACTGGCAATCAGCATCGAGATAAAAGGCGAGCGTTCATCACCAATGTTAAGAACACCTGTTTTGAGGAATAGAGATTTGCCTGATAACTGTTCTAACTCGCCCCACAATTCTTGCGCTCGTAACGCCAATGGTACGTATTCTTCACCTTCTCCGTATGCATGGCGGATAATGCGGGTTTCACCATGATGACTGGCGTGTGAATGGGGTGGATCAAAAGCATCAAGAAGTAGTACTTTTTTCCCTTGTTTAGCTAAAAAGTAGCCTGTGGACATGCCCATCGATCCTGCACCGACAACAATCACATCGTACTGCATTATTACTCCGTTAACGTTATGTAAAGCTGTCGAAACTCTATCATATTTCAATTGATTGAAAAGTCAGTATTCGTATTGATATCAATGTCGATTGCCCTTGACTTGTCGTGCCTGAATCGTTGAGGATTTATCGAAAGTCAAAAAATACATCGATTCCCAGGACGCAATATGAACAACTTTACCTACTTCAACCCTACCAAAGTGCACTTCGGTAAAGGTCAAATTTCGACGCTTACAGAAGAAGTGCCACTCGGTAGCAAAATTCTGATCACCTACGGTGGCGGCAGCATCAAAAGTAACGGCGTATACGAGCAAGTGATGGCTGCTCTCGATGGTTACACCGTGTTTGAGTTTGGTGGAATCGAACCTAATCCACATTACGAGACACTAGTGAAAGCGGTGGAAATCGCCAAGGAACAAGACATTGATGTCATTCTTGCTGTAGGCGGTGGCTCCGTTATTGATGGCAGTAAGTTCATTAGTGCTGCTGCCTGTTATGAAGGCGATTACTGGGACATCATCGCGACGGGGGGAAGCTGTGTAGAAAGCGCCTTAACGTTAGGCTGTGTGCTGACGTTGCCTGCGACAGGATCTGAAATGAACCGAAACGGCGTGATTACCCGCGCAGAAACACAAGATAAGCTGTCGTTTGGCTCAGAGTATGTTCGCCCGTCTTTCTCTATCCTAGACCCTGAAACCACGTACTCTCTGCCGGCACGACAAATTGCCAATGGTGCTGTCGATACCTTTGTACACATTTTGGAGCAATACCTGACTTACCCAGTGAATGCTAAAGTGTCTGATCGCTTCGCAGAAAGTCTGATGCTTAATGTCTTGGAAGATGGCCCACTGGCTCTTGAAACACCTAACGATTACGAAGTACGTGCAAATCTGATGTGGACCGCGACAATAGCACTCAATGGCACACTGAAGTGTGGTGTCCCTACGGATTGGGCAACGCATGCTATTGGCCATGAGCTGACCGCACTGTATGGATTGGATCATGCGCAGACTTTAGCGATCGTTCTTCCTGCCATGTGGAAATATAAAAAAGCACAAAAACGAGGCAAATTGCTGCAATATGCTCAGCGCGTATTCAACATCACGTCTGGCACAGAAGATGAGAAAATTGATGTTGCCATTCAAAAAACAGAAGCGTTCTTTGCCGCAATGGGAAATCCCACCACGCTATCTGCATACGGTTTAGGTGAGAACGACATTCCTGCCGTTAAAGACAAGTTGATTCAACACGGTATGCTGGCAATGGGTGAGCATAAAGACGTCACGCCTGAGGATGCAGTGGAGATATTAAAGCTCGCTTTATAAATACTATCTGTCGCAGTAAATCGCAGGTTACCTTAGCCTATTAATGTACTCGACAGCGTTGTTGGCAATTTATGTTGCCGATGCTGAATTTAGGCTATACCGTACTTCCTTAGAGTATCTGAGGAAGTACGCTTCTACTACAACCGTCTCACCTTAAATTTGATTCTCTATTTAACACCTCTTTCAGCGGTTATATCTACGCATTGCTCACCAACGCGATAGGAAAAACGGCTGTTTATCGGGCTCCTTGGCTTGAATTGTGCTTGTTTTACTCTAATTGAGAACGGTTTTATTTCTCCCCGAATGTGATCCAGTATCCAGAATCATTTTGTTTAATTTTTGTTATCTAGAGGATTGGAAGTGCTTGTTTTATCAAGATTAGTGAAATGAGGGAGTATGTGAGCTTTGTATTTATATGATTGAAATTGGATTATAAAACAAAGGATTACATATTTTAGGGGAGCGTTATTATAAGAGCTGTCACACGGTAAAGAGCAAAGTAAGCCTTTATGTGTGGGAAAGGAGTAGGGTGTACGCCTTTATTTTCATCCTTGAGTAAAACCTCAAAGGGTGAGGGGCTCCTAGCGATAGCACTTATAATTTTTACTATTGAATCCGCTTACTGTGAATCGAAAACCAAACAAGCAGCAACGAGTAAGTGGAAGCTAGTAGGAGAATAAACATGAGTGGCTTACAGGAAATACAATCATCTGGTGCGAACGTGATTCTGCATGCTTTTGATTGGAAGTATGCTGACATTGCCCGACGTGCAAAAGAGATCCATGAGCTAGGCTATGGTTCTGTTCTGGTCTCTCCACCAATGAAAAGCGCTAACGACGAACGCTGGTGGCAGCGCTATCAACCTCAAGATTATCGTGTTATCGACAATGCCCTTGGTAACACTCAAGATTTTATCCATATGGTTAATGAACTGGGCCGTTTTGGTGTACTTGTGTACGCAGACGTTGTGTTCAACCATATGGCGAATGAAGCGCACATGCGCCCAGATCTGCAATACCCAAGCAAAGAAATTTTACAGGAATACCAAAAGAATCCAGAGAAATACCAAGCGCTCAAGCTGTTTGGTGACCTATCTGAGCCGCTATTCACTGAAGAAGATTTTGTGACAGCGTTTGGTATTAAGAACTGGAAAGACAAATGGCAAGTACAAAATGGCCGTATTACTGGAGGACCAGCGGATCCCGGTTTACCGACTTTGCGTGTTTGTGATCATGTTGTTGAGCAGCAACGAGCCTATTTAAAAGCACTGAAAATGATCGGGGTGAAAGGGTTCCGTATTGATGCGGCTAAACATATGACCCTTGAGCATCTTAAGCTAGTCTGGACCGACGATATTACCCAAGATGTGCACATTTTTGGCGAGATCATTACAGATGGCGGGGCGACCGTCGAAGAGTATCAGCTGTTTCTAGAGCCATATTTACAAGAAACTCGCTTAGGTGCCTATGACTTCCCGCTGTTTACCACCATATTTAAAGCGTTTTCTAAAAACGGCAGTTTTAAGACGCTAATTGATCCGTATTGTTTCGGTGAGGCACTGTCTCCGGGGCGAGCCATTACTTTTGCCGTGACGCATGACATCCCGAATAACGATGTGTTCCTCGACTTAGTTATGGATGAAGAAGACGAATGGCTGGCGTATGCGTATATATTGGGTCGAGATGGCGGTGTTCCTCTGGTTTACACCGATTTAGACACCAGTGGCATTAAAGGTAAAAATGGCAAACCAAGATGGAAAGATGCATGGAGTGATCCTCGGATGGCCACCATGATTAAGTTCCACAACGCCGTTCATGGTCAACCTATGAAGGTTCTCGAAGGTAACGACGACATGCTGGTGTTAGAGCGGGGGGAGCAAGGTATTGTTGTCCTCAACAAATCAACTCGTCCGCAGTCTTTGTCGCTTGCAATAGAAGGAAAGTGGTTAGATATGATGACTGGAAACTCAGTTTCGTCGCAAGATGAGATCAAGGTACCGGCCAAGTCGTCGATGCTACTTTTGGCCCAGTTGTAGTGCTTTAAGCTTGTTTAACGTCGATTAATCAAGGCGTTAAACAAGCTACCTATGTGTTGTGATTGCTTAGAACAACAGCATTGTACCTTAGTACCTTAGTACCTTAGTACCTTAGTTCAGGCGTGAAGAGCTTGTTTTCGGTACTGGTTAGGCGACATATTGGTGTGCGTACGGAAAAATCTGGAAAATACCGATTGAGAAGAGAATCGAGTCAGTTCACTGATCTCGTTCATGCTCTTATTGGTTTCGGTGAGAAGTTTGACGGCTCTATCTAACCGGACTTTATTAAAAATATCGGTAAAACACGTATTTTCTATCGCTAACTTTTTATTAAGTGTCCAGCGACTCATTTTTAATTTGTCGCAAACATTATCCAAAACTTTTTGATCGCAAAAAACCAGTTGTTCAGATACTAAAGAACTCACAATATCTTCTACAATAAATGAAAACTTACTTTGATTAATTTCATTGTTGACTTTATCTAAATTTATTTTTTGTAGCTTGTAGAGGTTCTCGTTAAAAAAGGCATTTCTTTTTTTTATTTGCGGAGATTTTACAATTAAGTAGTTTTCGTTTTGGCCAAATAAGCATTTAGTATCGAGTTTTTCGTTTGCTGTATGATGCGGAATCAAGTTCGTATGAGTTAACCCTACAGAGTATTTTCCATCTGAAATATACTGGCTAATAATTTCACGAATAAAGACAAAGTTTGATAATGCACTGGATATCATTTTATTCGGCCCAGTATCAGTATATTTTATCTTCATCGTATCTTGATCTACTTGTACTTCGCACCGGTCGCAACTGCCAATGACGGCGCGGTACTGAATATAGCTACTCATAGCCGACTCTGCAGAAGACTCATTAATGCATAAACTAAATAAATCAGGGAATAATGAATACATGCCCTCTAACCCAGAATCTTTAAAGAATCGCTTTTGATAAGGCATAAACGTTTCAAGAAGAGCATAATGCGCAGCCGAAGAGATTCGTCCATTCTTTTTATTGAGTTCATATTTGTTAATACCGCAACTTTGTATAATTTTATCTGTATCATGTCCTAATACAGATAGTTGTTGAAGCATTGTAGATGTTAATACATTAGAGACACTGCCATTCATTATTCGTCCTTTATTAAGATTATAAATGAACAAAACCCAACCATTAACATGGTATATCTCTTTTGATATTTTTCCGTTACGGAAAAATGAATTAGTGATCTACTGCTAAAAATATATTTTACTTCGTGAAAAAATAGGAATCGAGATCAGATTCTTACTTCTGATGATCGACTGATGTGGATAGGTAACGTATGGACAACATAAGAACTAAAAAAAGCCCGAAATAAAATTTCGGGCTTTGATCGGTAAACGTGAATTACTCTTTGATAGTCAGAAGATCTTCTTTTGTGACGCCTTCTTCTAATGCAAGCGCGTTCGGAGTTGTTTGACTTACAACAATCTCACTGCTCACAGTAAATTGTACTGATGGTGCTTCGGTGCCAGCCACATCTGAAGACGGCGCGACATAGACGGTGTAAGCGCCTGGTTCAACGATCCATTGATTGTTTTCCGCATCAAAGCTCGCGAGGGTCTGAGCTGAGATATTGAAAGTCAATGTCTCAGACTGACCAGCGTTCAACAGATTTGTCTTATTGAAGGCTTTAAGCTCGATGGTTGGTTTTTTCAGCTTCACTTCTGGTGCATTTACGTAAACCTGAGCCGCTTCTTTACCAGCCACACTACCGGTATTGGTAATTGTGGCGCTGATGGTAATAGAGCCTGATGCACCACCTTTGGACAACGTATTGGAGACAATCGATGGGTTGCTGTACTCAAAGTTCGTGTATGACAGGCCGTAACCAAATGGGTATGCCGGAGCCTTATCAAACGAAGAGTAATAGCGGTAGCCGACGTAGATACCTTCGTTATATAGAGACTCATCTTCTAGACCGTCCCCATCGGTATCAGCGCCTGGGAACGTATCTGCTGATGGAACATCTGCGTAGTTTACTGGCATAGTTTGCGCAAGTTTACCGCTTGGGTTAACGGCACCAGATAGTATATCAGCGACTGCATTACCGGTTTCTTGACCACCCATGTAGGCAAGAACAATAGAGTCTACTTTCTCTGACCAACCAGTCGTTTCAACAAGGCCGTTTACATTGAGGACCACTGTGACCGTTTTGCCTTGTTCGTGGAATGCTGTGGATACGGCATCAATGATCGCCAACTCTTCATTTGTCAGGCGGTAATCACCTTGTTCTGCACTTCGGTCACCACCTTCACCAGCCTGACGGCCAATTGTGATAACGGCTGCGTCATCATTTTCAGCCGCGGCGTCGACACGTGCTTGCAAGCTAGCATCAACTTCCGGCTCTAAACAGAATTCAAAAGCACCGATTAGCGCTCCTGTCGATTGTTTGTTGGCTTCGAAGTAGTCGCTGTAGTAGCTTGTAAGTCCTTGGTTAAGCTCAAACTTGTTCGCTAGCGCCGAGGCAATATCTACGATGTAAGCAGCATTCACATCACCACTCCCCGTACCACCTTTGAGGGTATTCACTTGTGTGGTACCAAATGAAGCCACTTTACTACCTGATGCAAGTGGAAGGGCAGAATCTGTATTTTTAAGTAGAATCATACCTTCTGCAGCGGCTTGTCTGGCTAGTGCCGCATGAGCATCAAGATCCGGTGCATCGGAGTAGTTGTAGTTATTGTAAGAAGGGGTTTTCTGCATTTGGGCAAGAATTGCCACAACGCTGTTATCGATCTCTGCTAGTGTCAGCGTACCGTTATTATAAGAGTTAAGAAGATCCGTTTTTACACCGCCTGGTTCAATCAAATCGTTGCCAGCTTTCACTTGCTTGGCCGCTGACTCTACATCTCGTCCGCCCTCGACTTGGCCGGTGAAGTCACTTCTCAATCCAGATACATTACCTGCAAACCAGTCTGACATTGCCAGTCCTTTGAAGCCCCATTCACCTCTCAGGATATCAGTCATCAGATCTTTACGCTGGTTAGCGTAAGTACCATTAACCAGATTGTATGAGCTCATGATTGCCCATGGTTGCGCTTCTTCCACGGCAATCTGGAAACCTCTCAGATAGATTTCACGTAGGGTTCGTGGATCGGCGACCGTGTTATTGAAAAATCGGTTGGTCTCGGCATTGTTTGCGACAAAGTGTTTAATGGTCGCACCAATATTGTTGGACTGGAGCCCGTTCACCATCGCCGCTGCGATTTTGCCTGATAAGACTGGGTCTTCTGAATAGTACTCAAAGTTACGACCAAGAAGTGGGTTACGCTGAATATTCATGCCTGGTGCTAACAAAAAGTCGACGCCATATTCTTTGACTTCGTTACCTTCAGCTTGACCTACTTTTTGAACCAGTTCGGTATCCCATGTCGAAGCCAGCAAGGAGCCAATTGGCCACGCGGTTGCGTAATACGTGTTGCTGTCACCATCACGTAATGGTTGAATTCTTAAACCAGCAGGACCGTCAGCCAGTTTCACTGCCGGAATATCCAATTTCTTGTTTTTAACACCGTTGATGTAGCCAGCTACACCTGTCACATCTTTTTCGGGATCGAGATTAATCGCGTCCTGACCTTGATAGGTGGTTAAGTCCATACCCGGGCCAGACAAGATATCCAGTTTTTCGCTGAGGCTAAGTTTTTTCAGCATGGATTCTGCTTTTTTAGTGTACTTAACGCCACTGTCCTGAATTTGTAGATTGTCTTTATCGTTAGCAGCAGTCGCAGTACCTGCTAACCCAAGTGCGACAGCAACGGTGATTAGCTTTGGTAGAGTTTTAAAGTCAGACATAGGGTTTCCTTGTTGTTATTTGAGGTTTCTTACCTAATGAACCTAAGAACGCAGTTGTAAGATGGTTCTGACAAATGACTTTAAAGATTTCAGCGCGTCGACACTTTGCATTTCGGAGAAATATTGTGCATTTTGGGGAAGCATTGAGAAATGTGATATTTATACCAGTTCAGCGAGTAGCGTTTTCATCCTTATCGGTTTAATCACAAGCGCAGCCAGAATTTCGCTTTCATCGCCCGTGCATTCGGAGAGTTTCATGCCGATATTTTGGTTTGGGAGAAAACTTGTTTGATCTGATGAGACAGATCAATCTTAACCATTTTTTCACCTGTCGGTCACATTAGGTCATCTACACTTATTGTTGAATCGGCAGGCACAAGGAGACGGCTATGATTGCAGTTCATCGAGACTATTGTTTATCCAGACGCCCGGATTTACACGCGCATATAGAAGTAAACCCAGTCGGTAAATTAAAAGTCGAAATCGTCGAACTTCAAGAGTGTCACTCGACCGCGTTTGACGATTTGTCTTTTGAAAGCCGCGGCAACGAGACGCGAATTTGCGGTAAAGACAACGCGACTCCTTGGCAATTCAAGCTTGCGGTTTCTGACGCTAGAGAGCTTTCTCATTTAGTCGAGGAAGCGAGTGAAGAATATGAGATTTTAATGAATGATCTTATGTGATTTCGACTTCTAGTGGCGTGTAGTGGTGTTCTAAATATTAAAAACCTCCCTAAATCAGGGAGGTTTTTTTGTTTAGCAAACTACTGGGTTTCTTCCTTGGGAAGGTGCAGTTCGTGAACGTTTTCCCCCTCAAAAGTATCTGCATACTCTTTAGGTGGCGGAGTCCAACCACGCTCAGAACGAGAAAGATTGTCGTGGCGGTCTTTGCCCATTTCCTCTGCCATCTTTTCCTCTAACTGAATAAACAGCAGGCGATAGTTGTTATCAAAGCGTTTGCCTTCCGAGTCGTCCTCCCACGCTTTGTACAGCATTTCTGATTTACGCTCCTCGACGCGTTTGTAGGTCGCTTTTTGCTGTTCGACATAGAAAGGGTGAATGCCAAGAACATTCATTGTTTGCCCTCCCAATTCTAACGCTGAGTGATAAGTTTCTGACTCAATGATATCTGCTCCCGCCTGCCTCAGAAGGTAGCCATGGCCTCGGTCGAAAGCGCGCGCGAGAACTTTTACCTTGGGGTAGGTGTGTTTTACGTATTTGACTAACTCAACACTGGCTTCTCGATTGTCGATAGCGACGACAAATGCTGCTGCTTCTTCGATGCCAGCGGTATGAAGCATGTCTGGACGAGTTGCATCACCAAAATAGGCACGAGTACCGATTTGGCGTAAGTTATCAACTTGATCGGCTTGGTGGTCCAGCACCACGGTATTGACCCCATTGGACACCAATAAGCGATTCACTATTTGCCCGAAGCGCCCGATTCCCGCAATGATTACCGTTCCTTTTTCTTCAATCGTGTCACTTTCTCGTTGATTAGACTGACTTTCGAATCGAGGCAGAATGACCTTATCAAACAAAATAAACAGTCCTGGCGTCAGGAACATGGATATCGCGACAACAAGAGACAGGGTTTGTGATAACTCATAAGGGATCACGTGGTTTTGTACTGAGAAGCTGAGTAGTACAAAACCGAACTCACCGGCTTGAGCCAAGCTCAGCGTGAACAACCAGCGGTTACTGCCTTTAACTCGGAAGATGATCCCAAGGCTAAACAGCACTAAGGCTTTTAACACCATGACGCTAAGTGTCAGCGCCAAGATTAACCAGAACTCACCAAACAAAACGGAAAAGTTAATCCCCGCGCCAACGGTGATAAAAAACAAGCCCAGTAGTAGTCCTTTAAATGGTTCGATGTTGGATTCAAGCTCATGGCGGAACTCGCTGTTGGCTAACACTACGCCGGCCAAGAAGGTTCCCAGCGCAGGCGATAGGCCAACCAAGCTCATCAGTGCAGCTATACCGATCACTAACATCAGGGCGGTGGCGGTAAAGATTTCGCGCAGCCCTGAGCTGGCAACGTAACTGAGTAGAGGACGGCTCAAATAGTGTCCGCCAACAACGACGATAGCAATCGAAGCGGTTATCACCAGCCCGTACGCCCAGCCTGGTAAATCGGCGACGAGATTTAAATCGTCGTGGTGCTGCGCTGCAGTTTGAGCAGTTTGTTGAGCGAGCTCCACGAGTTCAGGTAATGCGAGAAGTGGAATGAAAGCCAGCATAGGGATAACTGCAATATCTTGAAAAAGAAGCACGGAAAATGCGTTTTTCCCACCATCACTTTTCGTTAAACCTTTTTCGCTGAAAGTTTGCAGTACGATCGCCGTGGAAGAAAGGGCAAAAATCAAACCTATCGCCAGCGAAATGGTCCATGGCTGGTCAAAGTACAAGGCAATCGCCATGATAGCGCCTGTGGTTCCTACAACCTGAAGACCACCTAAACCCATTAAGCGATTACGCATTGCCCAAAGCATTTTAGGTTCGAGTTCCAGGCCGACTAAGAACAACATCATCACGACGCCAAATTCAGCGAAGTGCTGTATGGTCGTTGTTTCTTCTCCAACTAAACCAATAATTGGGCCGATGACAACGCCCGCGATTAAATAGCCTAAGACGGAACCGAGACCAAACCGCTTAGCGAGCGGTACAGCGATGACTGCGGCAAAAAGGTAGACAAAAGCCTGTAAAAATATTCCTGTCATGAGGCTTCCTTAATCAGTTCAGGCAGAGCACTGTTGAGTTTAATCAGTGAAGCAGCTGCATCAATATCAAGCCTGTCTTCAACCAATGCGGTTAATAGCTTTCTGTAGCGTTCCACATGCCGAGGTATCCGGCCTTCTTCTGCTGCCGTGCGTGCTCCAAACATTGCCAGAGGGGCGACGTAGTTCATACCCGTCAGAGCGGACATTTGTTCAATAGGAGCCAGCAGCTCACGAATCGTGAAATGGTTATAGCCTTCCGCTTTGTAGGCTTCTTCTTTGCCGCCAGCAGAAAGCACACAAAGCATGGTTTTGCCTTGCAACTCAGTTCCATCGGTCCCATAAGCAAACTCATATTCTAAAACTAGATCTTGCCACTCTTTTAGAATCGAAGGGGTAGAGTACCAATATAGAGGAAACTGAAAAATCACCACGTCATGGTCGCGCAAGCGCTGTTGTTCACGATCGATATTGATATTAAATCGCGGATATTCACCATAAAGATCGACACATGTTACGCCATGTATTTTCTGAGCTTCTTTAAATAGCTTTATATTCACTTCTGAACGATGTTGAGAAGGGTGAGCAAAGAGAATTAATACTTTTTTTATTGGTCATGGGGATCCTTGCCAGCTGCTTAACCTAACTGGCTACGAGGAACAGTTAGGCGTGGGTCATGTAAAAATGTAACCCATATAGAATAGCGTTGCTAGACAGCGATATAGTGCTGTTAGGCAAAACGGATGAGAGTCTCGATCAAGGCTCACTTAAAGCACTCTCTTGGAGTGCGTTTAGGCTTGATATAAAACTAAAAAGCCAGTAGTGATTTAGCTACTGGCTTTCTTTTTGAAGAGTCGATGTTCGTCCATATGTTGAGATAGGTTAGCTATGAAATTAAGGACAAACCTGCAGTCTAATGATTGATGATAACGCACTGTTTAAGGCTTAAATTGTTTTAAACAGTAATGAGTTCGATACCTTTTGCTCGAATTTGGGATTGAGTATCGGCTTCGAGACTGCTATCGGTGATGATATGCGTGGTATCGACTAAATCACAGGCTTTATAGAGCGAATAAGCTCCGTACTTTGAACTGTCCGCAATCAACACCTTTCTGTTGGCGTTTAGAATTATGTCTCTTTTCAAAGACGCCTTTTCTTCGGTTGGTGTTGTGACACCTTTTTCCAGGCTCCAGCTGTTACAAGTTAGGAAGGCAATATCTGGATGAATAGAGCGGAGTAGCTGTTTACCATGCTCACCAATGGTTGACTGGCTGCTATGGTCCACAGCGCCTCCGGTAACAATGACTTCTATCTGTTTAAACTCAGACAGAAACAACGCGATGTGCAGATCAACCGTAATAACTCGAAGTGGTAGATGGGTAAGGTTTTTGACCAACGCCATTGACGTGGTCCCGGCATCCAACACGATGGAATCTCCAGCCTGAACTAATTCCGCTGCTCTGTCTGCGATGTGTTGCTTTTCTCGCATACTGCGTAGCATTTTTTCATTAGTAGTTGGCTGATTGGCGACAAATCGATTTAAAGATACGCCACCATGAGTTCGGGTGATGACACCTTGCTCATCCAGTTTGATCAGGTCTCGTCTAATCGTGGCAGGTGATGCTGCCACGACTTTGACCAAATCATCCACGGTCACCAGGTTATGGTGTTTGAGATACTCAGTTATTTGCTCAACGCGGTGTTTTTTCATACATTGCTCAATTTAACCGCCAATTCGACGGACTTAATCATACTTTCAGGGTTAGCTTTACCTGACCATGCAATATCAAATGCAGTACCATGGTCTGCAGAGGTGCGGAAAAACGGCAAACCAGCGGTAATATTAACACCGTCGTAGAAGCCCATCAATTTCAGAGGGATATGTCCTTGATCGTGGTACATGGCAACGACAATATCATATTGGCCTTGTGACGCTTGTAGGAAGACAGTGTCTGGTGGGCATGGGCCATAAACGTCAACGCCTTCTTTTTTCATTGTTTCTATACATGGGTTCAGAACTTCAATCTCTTCGGTACCGAACAAACCGTTTTCGCCAGCATGAGGGTTAACGCCTGCAACTGCAATTCTAGGCGTTTCGAAACCGGCTTTTTTCATAAACTCGTCAGCAATCTTAATCACAGTGTTTACGCGGTTCTGATTCAGAGTCTCCAAGAATTTTAGCAACGCGATGTGTGTGGTTACATGGATAACACGTAGTGTATCGGTGTAAAGCACCATAGCGTAATCTTTAGTATCCGTAAGCTTCGCCAGTAACTCTGTGTGACCAGGGTAATTATGGCCTGCCAAGTGCAACGCTTCTTTATTCAGAGGTGCTGTGGCAATTGCGCTGATTTCACCATCTAGGGCTAGCGAAGTTGCTACTTCGATACAACGGTAGGCAAGGTCACCAGCTTGGGCTTGCACTGTGCCGATCTTAAATGAACCGATGTCTTCCAGTGGAATATCGATAACATTCACAACGCCAGTACTAAAATTAGCTTCACTAACCTTGTTAATAACATTGATTTCTTGAGATGGGGCAAGATCTTGCTTAAGCACTTCCTCAAGAACTTCAACACTACCGATTACCACACAGTTTGTTCCAGATAGCGAATCTTCGGCTAGTGCTTTAAGAATGATTTCCGGGCCGATACCTGCAGGGTCGCCCATTGTAATACCAATTACACCTTTCATTATTTGACCTCTTTATTTAAATGCTGAATAACTTTAGAGAAAGTGCTAGCGTCGCCAAACCCGCCTGCTTTCGTGAAGATAGGAAATTGGGTTAATTCGCTATCAAGTGTTCCCCATGGCACGCAATCAGCGACAATACCGCCGATGTTGTAGGTAGGGGCGTTCAATTTCTGCGCGGTAGCTATGGCAATGTCACCCCCGCAAAGAATCATGCCTCCGAGCTTTTGAGTGGGCTCGAGGGTGGCAATAATTTGTGTCGCTAACTCCGCCAAGCAGTTACGAACATGCTCAGCCAGTGCTTTTTGAGATAAGTTGTGTTGCGCTGCTATCGCGCTGAGCTCATGTCGAATCTCAGGGTCTTTGCAGCTTCTTATTACGCAGTTGTGATTGCTGTTCAGCCATTGGATGGCTTCTGATGATTTCGCTTGTAAGTACGGCTCACAATCAGAAGACAGCAACGCTTCTAGTTCCAGTTCAACCACTTGAGCTATTTTATTGTCGAGTAGGAACTGTGTTTGTTTGAAAGTGGTTTGACTCATCGACCCAATTATCGCCAACACAGGCCCTTGAGTGTGATTCGTTTCTGGCGTTGGAGTGCTTGTATTGTCGACGATTGCCTGGGTCAGTTCCCCAGTGGTGACAAAGACCGTTGGTATCGATAACTTCGCCGCTGCCTGATAGAGATCAAGCAAATCTTTGTTTGAATTTGCGTCACAGACAACAATTCTGGTACCGCTTTCATATAATTTATTGAAATGTTGATGGTGAGGATCATTATTGTGATCTGACTGAAGATATTCACTCATTTCACTGGTAGTTTGTGAGCCCAAGATATCGACGATTCTTGAGGAAGTAATCGGCGATTTCGGATCAGAAGCAAACTCTGTCTCTGACAGTGGAGTGTCGTTGACATAACAAAGGCCGTTAACCGTTTTTCTTTTAGCGATTGGGGCGGCGATTGCGACGATGGCTAAATCATAACCGGTATCAATTAGTGCTTCGATTTCGCTTCCAACATTGCCACGCAAAGTTGAATCGACTTTCTTTATAAGCAGTGGTTGATGTTCAGCTAGATGAAAGCGTTTTGATATCTGAGCGAGCTCAGCATTCGCGTCTTGCTTATCTAGATCTCGGGAGTCAGTACAAATGATGCGAACGGCAGTGCCTTTATCACTAAGTACTTCAGGAGTAAGCAGAACTTGCGTTTCTACTCCTGATGAAGCTAATGCGACACCTACATCGTTTGCGCCAGTGAAATCGTCAGCAACAATGTAAACAGGTTTCTCTATTCCTTCCTTCATGACGAAATTCTTACTCCAAGATTTGCAACTACAATTATTGTAATCAAAAAATCGCTCAAATAAAGAACTTTTTGATTAAATTTAATCAAAATGATTATTTGTGAGCTAAATCTCGTCGATGGTCAGAATTTTTATGTATAAATATATCAAGTTTAATAACGGCGATGATTGAAAATAATCAGTCCTAGCGAAAGATAAGGGAAGTGAATGAATATTTTTACAACTGTGATAAGTGGTGGCATCGAACAGATGTTTCAGGTGTTATCAAGTGAACAGAATCTGTTAATAATGACAGACAGCAACGTTATTAAGCTGGACAAGGTTCAGTCGTTTGTTTCTTCACTTGATAAGCAGGGATACCACTATACGTTAGTCAGCGACTTACCTGCAGAGCCGACCAACCTTGATGTCGAAAGCCTACTCGATACATTGCCAGAGAGCGTAGATGCTGTTGTTGGTATCGGCGGCGGTAGTGTCCTTGATATTTCGAAACTGATTTCGGTGCTTTACGCATCACCTTCAGAGAATTTGGCGTGCTTTAACCGCTTATTAGAAGGGGAAACACCAGAATCACGAATTCCTTTAGTGCTTGTTCCTACTACAGCAGGTACTGGTGCAGAGGCAACGCCAAACTCAATCATCGCGATCCCAGAGCGTGCAACAAAAGTGGGCATCATTTCTCCAGTGATGCTTCCTGATTATGTTGCTTTGGTGCCTGAGTTGACCACTTCTATGCCAGTGCACATTACTGCTTCAACGGGGATTGATGCGCTATGTCACTTAATCGAGTGTTACACCGCGAGCGTAGCGAACCCAGTTGGCGATAACTACGCGCTGATCGGCATGCAGAAGTTTTTCGCGAATATTGAGCAAGTGATTGATACACCAGAAGACTTAATGGTTCGACTTAACCTTTTGTGGGCTTCGTACTACGGCGGGGCATCCATTTCTCATTCTGGTACCCACCTTGTGCATGCGTTGTCTTACCCACTTGGCGGCAAATATAAAATTCCACATGGCCTGGCGAACTCACTGTTGCTTGTGCCAGTTATGAAGCATATCTACAGTCACTGCGAAGAAAAGTTAGCAAATGTCTACCGACTACTGCCTTCTGCCAACCTTGAGTTGTCCGAAGCAGAAATGGCATCCGAGTTGGTAGATTACTTAGAAAACCTAGTACAAAAGCTAGGCCTACCTACTTACCTCAATGACATTGGCATTGAGCGCGAACAGTTGCCTGAGTTGGCGGCGAGCGCAATGCAAGTGACCCGTTTACTTAACCATTCACCAGTTAAAGTTTCTGAACAAGATGTTTTGGAGCTTTATCAGAGCATCACTAAGTAAGGACAAACTATGACCAGCCCAATAACAGGTCCACACGTTGCTGTTGTCACCCCTTTCGACAGTCAAGGTACATTGGACGAAGCTGCGCTAAGAGCACAAGTTCGCAGACAGCTATCAAACGGTAATAAGATTTTCTGTAATGGAACGAATGGCGAATTTTTTGTCTTGAGTGATTACGAAAAGCGCCGAGTGACAGAAATCTGTCTTGATGAAGCAAAAGATAGCAGCCTGGTTGTTACCCATATTGGTGAAACAAACCTTGCTCAAACCATTCAACATGGTAAAGACGTTGCAGCGATGGGAATTAAGACTGTATCCGTGATTACTCCTTGGTTCTCAGCACTACGTCCACAAGAGCTAGTTCGCTATTTCCAACAAGTTGCAGATGCGGTGCCGGTTCCTATTTACCTGTACAACATTCCTGCTCGCACCGGAAACACGATCACGCCAGAGATTGCTGCCGAGTTAGCGAAGCATCCAAACATTTATGGCATCAAAGACAGCGCTGGTTCTCTAGAAAGTCTGCAGGGATTCCTTGCTGTTAGTGAAGAAGCGGAAAACTTTGATGTACTTACTGGTCCGGACTCTCTGATTCTGACTGGTTACAACCTTGGTGCTGTTGGTTGTATCTCGGGTATCGCGAATATTGTGCCTGAGCTTGTTAACCAGGTTTATCAAGGTTTCGTACAAGACGACCAAGAGTTAGCAAATCAAGCACAAGAAAAGATAAATCATTTACGTGCGACCCTATACCCAATTGCATTTGCGCCTGCTGTTGTTAAGAAAACGATGAATTTACTCGGTGAAAAAGTCGGAGAGAGCCGTTACCCGGTCTATTTCACTCAGGAAGATACCGACAAGATATTGTCTATTGTCAAGGCATAGCCAGACGTATACTTATAATAAGGATCCCCAGTAATGTTTAACAAAAACCTTAAATCTGCACTCAAAACCGCTGTATTGTGTTCAACTCTTGTTGCTGCAGGCGTACAAGCTGCCTCTACCGCAAGTATTATTTCTCAGCCACCAGGCAACGGCTGGTACACGTATGGCACGACATTTTCACAATTAATTCCTCGTGCTACTAACGATGAGTACAAAATCAAACTTATCCCTCGTGGCGGCGGTATGACAAACCCTGTTGTTGTAAACCAAGAGAAAGCTGACTTTGGTTTCGCAACATCTAACGCTGCTGTTTGGGCTCGCGATGGTCTGACAGACATCTATAAAGGCCGCACGAACAAAGAACTGCGTATGGTTCTGGATAATGTTCAACAAGCGTACACCATCACTGTGGCTCGTAAAGCGTGGGTTGATCAAACCGGTAACGATACTTGGGAAAAAATCATCAACGCCGATAAAGTTATTATCGCGATGAAGCCAACAGGTTCTCAGGTTCCTATCATTGCTGATTACATCTTTGAATCTTTAGGTACCGATTTCGAGACCTTAAAGAAAGAAGGTAAGATTGTTCAAATGGGCAGTGGTCAAGCAAGCCAAATGATGCGTGATAACGCAATCGATGTTTATATTGATAACGTTCCAGCGATGCACCCTAACTTGACTGAAATGACACTAACAAGTGATGTAACTTATATCCCTTACTCTGATAAGACGCTTAAAGATTTGGCGAAAGTTGGTCTACCAACGGGCACGATGCCTTCTGGTACTTATGATGGCCAATCGGCAGATTACGTGAACCCAGTTAGTGCTACTGTATTTTTAACTAACTCGAAAGTGAGTGATGACGTTGTTTATAACGTAACTAAATCACTGGTTGAAAATCAGGCTGAAATTAAGAAGTCACACTCACCTCTAAAATTCTGGCACCCAGAAGAGATTGGTCAAGCAGAGCAACTAGTTGAGCTACACCCAGGCGCAGCTAAATATTACAAAGAACAAGGCTGGATTAAATAAGTCTAGTTTGAGTAAGACAGATGTATATATAAATAATATATGCATCTGTTTCTCTAAAGCTTTAATTAAGCTTTGCTTAATGAGTTTAGTAAGTAGGGTATTGTTATGAACTACAAAAACTTTATGAAAGCACTAACTGCGGTAATTGGTATCGCATATATCGTGTTTTTACTTCGACAGTTTTTTTATCCGCTATCACCTTTAACGGCTGCAAGTATTCATGTCTTTACGGCGACAGCTTTAGTTTTATGTTTTCAACCTCTTGAGTTTAAAAACCGCGCGTTTTTATATCTCGGTAGAATAATTAATCTTATTTTTATCGGATTAACATTGTCGGTGGTCTACCACTATTATACGTCAATCCCAAGGTTAGAAACTCGCCTGGAAATGATCGACGATGTATTATTCTCTGATAAATACGCGTTTATCGTTGGCTGTTTGATGCTATTTGAAGCAGTTCGACGTTCAGTAGGCTTCTCTCTTCTCTCTGTTGTTATTGTCTTTGTTGCCTACGGTTTCTTAGGTCCATACTTCCCAGGTTGGACTGCGTTTGAAGGCTTCTCTTTAGATACAATGACAGAGTTAATCAGTATGCAAGCTGATGGTCTGTTCGGTATCACTGCAAGTACCGCTGTTAACTTTGTATTCTTCTTCGTTATGTTTGGTAGTGTGTTCACCATGACTGGCGGCGGCAGCGTATTTATTGACTTAGCAATGAAGGCCACTGCATCTCTGACTGGTGGCGCAGCAAAAATGTCACTACTTGGCTCTGCTTTGTTTGGTATGGTGAGCGGCTCTGCGGTTGCAAATACAACCTCGACAGGTGTACTTACGATTCCTATCATGAAGCGCTCTGGCTACAGTAAAGAGCAAGCTGCAGCAACAGAAGCGATTGCTTCAACAGGTGGTCAGCTAATGCCACCTATCATGGGTATTGCTGCGTTTGTTATGGCTGACATGCTAGGTATTCCATACGCTGAGATTGCTGCTGCAGGTATTATTCCGGCTGCTGCGTTTTACTTTGCACTGTTCATCATCATCGATCTACGTGCGAGAAAAACAGGTACAGGTAATATCTCTAAAGAAGATCTACAATTTGAGCCGATTCTTCCACGCCTGCACTTATTGATCTCTCCAGCGTTCTTGGTGATTGCTCTGATTTCTGGATACTCTGCACCATACGCGGCTTTCATCGGTACGGTGTTTGCTCTGATTGCACCATTATTCAGAAAGCATACTCGCTACAGCTATAAGATTATCTACCCGATGATCATGGATGTGGCTAAGCAAATGTCTTGGGTTTCTGTGCCTCTTGCATCTGTTGGTATCATCATGGTGCTGGCAACTCAATCAAACCTAGCATTTAAATTCGTAGAAATATTGAGTTCTGTCGGTGAGAACAACCTTTACCTATCGCTGGTTATGGTGATTGTTGGTTGTATTATCATGGGCATGGGCTTGCCTACGGTTGCGGCATACATCATCGGTTCAATTATCTTTGCTCCGGCAATGATTTCGATGGGTGTTGATGTGCTGGCTGCAAACATGTTCATCATGTACTACTGCGTACTGTCAATGGTGACGCCACCAGTTGCGCTATGTGCCTATGCGGCATCAGCAATCGGTCATAGTGACTCGTCGAAAACTGGCTTTATCGCATTCTCTTATGCACTGGTTATTTTCTTAGTACCGTTTAGCTTTATTACAGACCCTGTCGTGCTTTGGAAAGGTAGTTGGTATCTCATTCTGATTGCTTTCATGGGTATGCTTATGGCGACATTCTGCTGGGCTGTATTCCTACAAGGCTGGCTGAAGAAAAACCTGAATATTGTGGAAAGATTACTGTTCTTAGTTGCTAGCTTAGGTATTGTGTTAGATAACTCTGCATCACCGTTCTGGTTCTTCTTTATCGGTATGGCGACCATGTTAATTCTATGGTGCTGGAAGTCTTCTGCAAAAAAGGTTAGTTCAGCAACGACCCTCGCATAACTCCTCGGTTACGAATATAGCTCTCTAAAACAGAGAGCTGTATTTACTCAAGTTTTAAATTTTAATTTATAGGGCAAATTCAATGAATCAAGAAGCTATTACTGTAGAACGTGACGGTAAAGTAGTGCCAGTTGAGCATCGTGAGCAATACTATAACGCGATGCTACCTTCAGACTATCCTCAAAACCACGCATCGAATTTGCTTGTTTTACCAAATGGTGACTTGCTATGTACCTGGTTTGCAGGAACTCAGGAAGGGGTGTCTGATATTTCTATTTTGTGTTCACGCTTACGTAAAGATTCGAATGAGTGGGAACCGGCAGTCAAACTGTCTAATGACCCAGAGCGTTCTGAACAAAACCCAGTATTATTCTTGGATCCAGACAACACACTTTGGTTGCTTTGGACAGCTCAACTTGCGGGTAACCAAGATACAGCTATCGTGCGTTACCGTAAGTCTTTTGATTTGGGTGAAACTTGGCAAGATATCGATGTATTAATCGACAAGCCTGGAACGTTTATCCGTCAGCCTATTGTTGTTTTACCTAATGGTAACTGGTTACTTCCAATATTTAACTGCACTATCAAACCGGGCGAGAAATGGGTGGGTAACTACGACACCAGCAGCGTGAAGATCTCGGAAGACAAGGGTCAAACGTGGAGAGACGTAGACGTACCAGAAAGCTTGGGTTGCGTGCACATGTCGGTAGCGCTATTGAAAAATGGCTCTCTAATCGCGGTATACCGCAGTCGTTGGGCTGACTCCATTTACCAAAGCTACTCCCACGATAATGGTGAGACCTGGAGTGCGCCAGTTCCGACTGAGCTGCCAAACAATAACTCTTCGATTCAGCTTACCGCGTTGAACAACGGTGACCTGGCGATGGTCTTTAATAATATGAGTGCAGAAGGTGCAACGGATCGTCGTAGCTCCTTGTATGATGAAATTGAAGACGATAGCGATGCAAAAGAACCTGAAATTATCGATGGAAAAAGTGCATTCTGGGGAGCACCTCGTGCACCAATGTCACTGGCTATCTCTAAAGATGACGGCGCAAGCTGGCAAATCGTTGCGAACCTCGACGAGGGTGATGGCTTCTGTATGACCAACAATTCACAAGAAAAACTCAATCGTGAATTCTCATACCCGACGATTACTCAATCTAGCGACGGCGCGATTCATATTGCCTATACATATTTCCGCCAAGCAATTAAATATGTACGTATCAATCACCTATAAATAGGCGCAACTAAAACGGTAGCCTGATATATCGGGCTACCGGCTATTAAGAGATACTATTATGATATGTGGAAATCTATTATCACTAAACACTGCTGGTTTGCCAAAAACGTTTAAAGATATTTTATCTCATCCAGAATGCTTATTTGATTCGCTTATTCAATCAGATGACGGAAAAATTCAATTATCTGATCAAGAGTGGTTCGTTAATATTGGTCCGGCGCAAACACAAGAACAAGAAGTAAGACACACAGAGTTTCATCATCTGTATGCCGATATACAGGTTGTATTGGAAGGTGAAGAAATTATTAATTACGGTGTTGTTGATTGTTCAGATGAAGAAGCGGAAGAAAAGAAACCGGATTTATTAATTTTAACGAATCCAACGCTGTCTCAATCGGTGCACCTCAAACCAGGTGACTTCGCTATTTTCATGCCAGGTGAGCCTCATCAGGCTTTGTGTATGGTTTCAGAACCTAAGCAAATCCGAAAAGCCGTTTTCAAAGTCCCTCTATCTATCTTGGGAGAATGATCATGAGTCGTCATGCCGTCGTTACAGGCGCAAGCTCTGGTATCGGGCAAGCAATTGCTGAAACGTTACTTTCCGAAGGATGGAAGGTTACTGGGTTAAGCCGTTCCAAAGTTGAACATGAGAATCCTAATTTTGTCAGTCAGACCGTCGATTTGTTTGACACTGACAGCTTAATTAGCTGTCTGGAAACCTTGCCTTCGGTTGATGCGGTTATCCATGCTGCGGGGAAAATGGTGGCAGCCCCTTTAGGTGAGTTGAATATCGAAGAGAGCCAGTCTGTCTGGCACCTTCACGTACACGTAGCAGAAATATTAGCCAACCACTTTGCGACAAAACTGGGCGATGGTGGGCGAATTGTGATTATTGGCAGCCGCACGTCGAAAGGGGTTGCTGGTCGTTCGCAATACGTCGCGACTAAATCAGCTTTATTTGGCATGGTACGCAGTTGGGCTGCTGAATTAGCGCCGAAAGGTATTACCGCCAACATCATTGCTCCTGGCGCGACAGAAACGCCGATGCTGCTAAACCCAGACAGAAAGTCATCCCCACCAAAGCTTCCACCAATGGGGCGATTTATTTCTCCTTACGAAGTGGCAGAGTACGTGAAGTTTATTCTTTCACCGCATGCTAGCGCGATTACAGGTCAGGAACTGGTCATGTGCGGAGGAGCATCTCTCTAGAGGGAGCGGTTCTGCTTAGTCGATAGAATCAAGGTTATGTGGATGTACTTAATAAAAAGCCAGTAGTTTAAAACTACTGGCTTTTGTTTTATGCATCGTACATATCCGCGCTGGAACTTTGAAAATACTAGTCGTGAATAGGCACAACCAGAATATCGACTGGTGACTTATTTATTAGATGACGAGAGTAGGAGATAAGTTTGCTCCACAAATCCTGATGGTGACCACAGATCAGTAAGTCGACTTCTTGCTCTTTTATGGTTGTTTCTAGTTTGTCAGCCAAATCGCCAGTACCCACAAAGAAGTGTTTTAGTGGGTAGTCCATATAATCGCTGAACGTTTTTAGACACTCCATCGAATGCTCATTTAGCGGTACATGATCTGGGTTAGCTTTAATATCCACGAGCTCGCGATAAATTTCACCATGAGTACCATCCACATGGATGAATGAAATGTCGGAGTCGAGGTAGTTTGCCATTTCTACTGCTCTATCAATCAGCACTGTGCTTTCATCAGCAAGTTCTAGTGCGACAAGAATATGTTTGTATTTCATAACCACGCCCTTAAGTGGATTATATTCACCCTAAGCATAGTATGGCTTGACAAAAAATTGTGTCGACAAGATCGCGAAACCAGTTAAAGGTGTAAATAAAGATCAATAAAAGTAATGAGTTGGAGTGATTTGTTAGTATTGACTGTTCGCTCACTAATTTTGGTTTTGACGATGCACTGAGCCTCATGATCGCTGCTTATTCACGGTTTAGTCGGAAAGAGCGTGAGGCGGAGGCACAGAGTGCTTTCATGTGTATAAATATTGAGACAGAAATTGATTTTTGTCGCTGTGTTTACTCTTCACTAGTAAACAGCAAATGAAAATAGACTGGCTTTAAACGGCCAGAGTAGGACCGTTTTTTACACTGACAATCTCATAGGGCATGCAGTTTCATCGCGTGTCCTTATACCAATATGAGTAAGGTTTGGGAGAGTAAAAGTAAATCTGGACTATCGATTCAATACTTTCTTCGCGCTCTACTTCATTGAGACCTATGCTTTGTAACAACGGCAGTGTTTTTCAATAACCTACATCGGTTCACTGTGGCATAGGTTCTATCTAAAAATAATAGGCTTTGTTATGAAAAATCTATCAAAAATCATCGTTGCAGGCTCTCTATTAAGCTGCGCGACGGTTCAAGCAGCTGGTTTGTACTTATACGAAACGAATACAACGGACATCGGTCTCGCATCTGCAGGGATGGCTGCAAGAGCACAGGATGCGTCAGTTATGGCAGCAAACCCTGCTGGTTTGGCAAATGTTTCAGGTCAATCTTTCTCTGGTCACTTAATCAGTCTTTATGGCGATGCACAGCTGGATACATTAGCGGGAGATGCGGGTAACGTAATTGGTTTTGTTCCTATGGGCTCTGCATTTTATAGTCAGAAAGTGAACGAAAAATGGACATTGGGTATCGGTCTATATGGAAACTATGGTCTTGGACTGGGCTACGAAGGGTTGGTGGACAGAACCGTTGCTAAACTAGATATTCCTACCGCGATTACGCAAGCGGTAACTGTCCAGCCGAGTGCTGCTTATCGAATTAATGACCAGTGGTCGGTGGGGGCTGCGCTCGGTGTTCAGTATGGTAAATATCAAGTGGAAGCGAACGCCAGCTCGGCAAATAATAATTTCTCATTCGAAGATGATGATACCGATGTTCAGGTTAATGGTCGCTTTGGGGTTCTGTACGAGTTGGTTCCAGGGACACGTTTCGGCCTATCTTACTCGAGCGAGACGAAGTTTGAGTTTGAAAACTCAGAATCTGTTGCACCTCAACAAGTGATCTTCAGTATTTATCAGCAGATAAATGATAAGTTTGCGTGGATGGGTAACGTGAACTGGCAAGACTGGAGCGAGTACCAAACCACATTGAATGTCGATACTCAGGATACTTATCAGGTCGCTTTTGGTACTCAGTATGAGGTGAATAGCAAAGTGATGTGGAATGCTGGTGTGGCGTTTGATAGCAGCATGTATGAGGATCAGTCGAAGGGGGACATTACTGTTCCTACTGGTGATGCATACCGACTAGGCACAGGCGTTGATTACAAGTGGGACGAGAAAAATACGGTAAGCGTCGCATTTGAAGCTGTCATCATTGACTCGTCGGAATCGACGTTGGCGAATGGTACTAAGCTAGCCGGATACAAAGACCCTACGTTGTACTTCCTAAGCTTCGGCTATAGCTGGAAAAATCAATAATAAGAATTAATCGGTACCCCGAGTTTAGATTAAATAAAAACGCAGTGATTAAGCTGCGTTTTTATTTATAGCTGATTGGGGAGGCTGAAGCTGCGACGAATTAATTGCTCTCTTTCTTTTCTTCCATCGACTTTTGATATTGATGCTTCAGAATATACATACGCTTAACGTCTCGATAACCACCATTAATGAAATACTCTTCAATTAAGTGGCCTTCTTCTATAAACCCACACTTTTTATATAAGTGGATTGCAATTTCATTTTCTACCGCGACCAATAGATAAATTTTACGCAGATTGAGGATAGAAAATGAATAGTCTAACGCTCTGTGTATCATCTCCATGGCGTAGCCACGGCCTTGGTGCTCCGGCGCAATGATGATCTGAAACTCTGCGCTTCGGTGGATGTAGTTTATCTCGATAAGCTCAACTAAGCCGATAACAATACCGTCAATATCCTCTACAACGAAGCGCCTTTCTGCATCGTCATGAATGTGCTTCCGGTACAGTTCCTCTAGCTCATCGTAAGATTCGTAAGGTTCTTCAAACCAGTAAGCCATAATATTGCGGTTGTTATTTAGCTCGTGGATAAAACGAAGGTCCGATCGTTCTAACGCACGCATTTTAAGCCCTTTCGTCATGATACTTCTCCAATGGGAGCAGGTGTTGCTCCTATTCTTATGTGTGAAAATATTAACTTACTATACGGAATTTTATTACTTGTTTTTTTATGATTTAGTGAAGTTTATCCGTGTCGAAAAATAGCAAGGAGCGGGGGGATAAATAGTAAAAAACTTAATCCTAACGACAAAAAAGCTGATTAGGTAAACGATGCTATTTCATATTAAATACCTCGCATTGACTCATTGTCTAAATCTGAATAAAAGGTATTTTATATGTTTTCAATCGGCGAAGAAGTAGTTGCAACTAAGGGTGTTGACCTAGGTAAAATGGTAGTTAGAGGTGTGAGCAGCGGCGGTTATTACACACACGTAAAAGCGGGCGAAGCGACGTTAACATACCCAACTAAAGACCTTAAGAAAGCATAATTGAATCTGCTCATCTCGCTGGTGCCTGAGTAAGTCTGGAGTCAGCGCGAGTAGGGATAAAGGTAGCGTTTTAGGTCGCTACCTTTTTTTATTTTGGGCTTCATGGTTTATTTCAACGCGGTTTCTACCCGTTTCTTTTGCTTTATATAACGCTAAGTCAGCTCTTTTAATCAGTGGCTCAAACGAATTATCAACACTGCACACTTGAGTAACCCCAATACTGGCAGTTATCGGCATTTCAAGGCCAGAGTGTTTCATGACGGTGCTTTCTAGTGCGTTGCGAATGGTCTCTAATGTATCAAGTGCTTCCTGAGATGATCGTCGTCGAAGGACAATCGCAAATTCTTCGCCTCCAACTCGCGCAAGTAAATCGTAGTCACGCAAATGACCCTTTATGGTATTAACTACGTGAATCAGCGATTTATCGCCAGCATCGTGCCCATACTTGTCATTTAACTTCTTGAAGTGATCTAAATCCAGAATAGCTACGTGGAACTTGATTCCCTGAGTACGGTAATCTGAAAGGCGGTTTTCAATCTCACGCATGAACTCTCTGCGGTTTGGTATTCCCGTCAGATCATCCGTTTTCGCAAGATGCTCCATTTTCATGACCTGAATATGTAAAGCGATATTCAATGCAATCCAGTTCGCGATACATTGCAGCTGCGAGGCTTGTTCTTTAGTGTAAAAGTGGGTTTGATTGTGGGCGACATTTAGCGTACCCAAACAAGCCTTGCCGTGCATTAAGGGCGCATCCATACACGTCCCCATTCCGCTTGAAGACAGCATGACACAATCGATTTCATCGGATTGGCTTAAGTCGTCACAAATGATCAATTGCTGAGTATCAAAAGCTCGGCCAACGAAAGACTGGGCAATTGGCACGAGAAAATCTGTCGGGATCGCTTTGTTTCCAGAAAAAGAGTAGACCTTCAAGAAGTCACTATTTTCATACAAAGTAATACTTGCACGATCAGACTCAAAGATTCGGTGAATCCACTCTGCGACGGTATCAAGTACCTGCTGTAAGGTTTGTGACTGAGCCAAAAAGTGAACAAAGCCGATCGGCAAACATATCGGACTTTCCATGTTTTGCGTCGATAGGTCAGTGGGGGCAAATGTTCTTTCAAGTCTCAATAGCCATCTCCTCGGGCATTCCCTTAATATAAACAATAAGTAACGCTTAGATATTTTCAAGAAAAATATTAACGCTGAATAACATGCGATTAATTTGTCGCCTATTTCACCCTAGTGTTAACGCAAAGTGAGAACTAAATCACTTTATCTGGTGATAGGAATTAATAACCCGAAAAATGTATACAGTAGGAGTAGAGTGACTGTAAATACTACTAAGAAGGTAGACGTAGGAGAAATCTTGGATAGCTTAGCGTAAAAAGTGCCCTTGTTAAGGGAGGGAAGGGCACTGCATTTTCGTTGCTAGATGTTTCGGTACTTATACAAAATAAGTTGGCTAATTTGGGCGATGAGTTGCTCTCTTGCCTGAAGCGACAGCTCGGTTTCTGCCAGGTAGATACTGATGTATACCGGTTTATGGTTTTCTTTCCAGATGATGGCGTTAAAGCCAAGTGAACCGTTGCCACCTGCTCCTGAGCGATCGGCAATAGACCAACCCGACGGTAAAACGGAACGCATGAGTGGATCAGACACTTTACTGTCTTGCATCCATATCTTTAATTGAATTCGAGATTCATAAGAGAGCGCATCACCATCGATCAGTGTTTCAAGTGTGTTTACCATAGCGTTAGGCGTTGTCGTGTCATGCTTATCGCCCGGCATAGCTTCGTTGACGCTCGGTTCAGCGCTGTCGAGTCTGGTGGCTTTGTCTCCGATGGTACGCAGGAAAAGCATGACCGACTTAGGCCCGCCGATTTCACTCAGTACGAGATTCGTCGCTGTGTTATCGTTCATCAACATCGCGGCTTCGCAGGCATGCTCGATACGGACATTCTGCCCAGCCAGTTTATCCATGATGGGAGACCACATCACCATATCTCGCTTTTCTACAATCGCGGTGGCATTTTTTTTGAGGATACCGGTATCCATCTCACTCAGCATGGTTGCGCAAGCTAACGTCTTAAAGGTTCCGACTAAAGGAAATCGTTCGTCACCACGATAAGCCCAGTGTTTATCGGTCTGAGTATCCCAGACGGCGATCCCAATGCGTCCGGAGATCTGTTGCTCAAGAAGAGAAACGTCTTCATGTAGTTTCGATGCGTGACTTAAAGGTGAGGCGACCATCAGCGCAAGCAAAAAAAATAACTTTTTCATGAGTGATTATCTTTATTAATTTTTCTGGTTCGCATTGATGCGAAATCAACCGTGACTATAGCGATGGAGTGCGCTAACGACTGTTAAATCCCTGTAGATTTTTTGTAGAATTCCTCTCAAGTGATGCGTTTTTCTCTGCTTTACCTTGGTTTACGTTGCTTTACGTATGGTGCACTAAACTAGAATTGTCGTCAGTGGTGGAGTAGTGAACATGAAAACAGTACGGAATTCTATATGTCTTGTGATTGCAGTCGTTTCGGTCATATGGTGTTTGAGTGAACCACAGCTGCTTTCATCGACGCAGTTTTTCTATTGGCGCTCAGCGCTGATTCAGTATTCTGGTGTTCTATCACTCGCCTTAATGTCTATTGCTATGGTGCTAGCACTGCGCTTACCTGTTGTAGAACAATGGGTGAATGGTATGGATAAAGCCTACCGGGTTCATAAGTGGTTGGGTATTTCGGGGGTGAGTTTAGGTATTGTGCATTGGCTGCTTTATCAAGTGCCCAAATGGTTAGTCCAGTCTGGAATGCTGGAAAAACCGCTTAAACATACCGGGGAAGGGCCTAGTGGGAATAACTTAACCGCGTTGGAATCCTGGATTGTTGACTTGCGTGATGTTGGCCTTAGTCTTGGCGAATGGGGCTTCTATTTATTAGTTGTGCTGTTTGTTATTTCGCTCTGGACTGTCGTGAAGTACAAGCCCTTTAAAGTCTCGCATCGCATGATGGCGGCGGTCTATTTGATGATTGCGGTTCACTCTGTGTTGTTGATCAAGCGAGCCTATTGGGGGGAGCCGATTTTCTATATTTCTATCGCATTCGCCTTAATTGGCTGCGCTGCGGCTATCTATAGCTTGTCGGGTTTAGTTGGCCGAGTTAACCGTCACAATATGAAAGTGAAATCGACGCGCTTTTTCCCACAGGCTCGAGTCATGGAATTAGTACTCACCCCAACAGATTCTTGGCAGGGGCATAAAGCAGGACAATTCGCCTATATACGATTTGGCGATGAAGACCCGCATCCGTTTACCATCGCCTCCGCTAATGGTGAACCAGAGTTACGTTTCTTGATCAAAGAGTTAGGTGACTTTACGACAGATTTATGTGAAAGGGTAAAAGCAGGCGATGAAGTCACTCTGGAAGGGCCTTATGGTCGATTAGAGTTTGATGTATCCAAACCTCAGATCTGGATAGCGGGTGGTGTTGGTATTGCGGTCTTTTTTGCAATACTCGCTTCATTAAAAGAGCGTAAATCGCATCAACCAGTGCATCAATTCTATTGTGCACGCGGATTGGATAGTCAACTAGTGGATGAGTTATGGCGTTGTGCTCATCACGCGGACGTTGAATTGAGTGTTATTGATACTCAGGTTTCGCCAAGACTTAACGCACAACACATCGTTAAGCAGTGTGGTAATTTGGCAGACTATGAGCTTTATTTCTGCGGGCCTGAAGCATTTTCTTCAGCATTGAAGCAACAGTTGATGGAGTATCGATTCGACACCGAGCATCACTATCATGAAGAGCTATTTGTGATGAGGTAAGAATCCGTTTGAAAG
The DNA here is from genome assembly GCF_000241385.1 of Vibrio sp. EJY3. Classification (NCBI taxonomy): domain Bacteria; kingdom Pseudomonadati; phylum Pseudomonadota; class Gammaproteobacteria; order Vibrionales; family Vibrionaceae; genus Vibrio; species Vibrio sp. EJY3. Next base: position 1,429,661 of record NC_016614.1, on the reverse strand, counting down.
AATAAAAGGAGCGGTAATTCGCTCCTTTTGTTTTATGGATGGTCACGTCACTGAAGGTTATAACTTCAGTTTTTTCACCATGCCAGCTTCTGCGTGGCCTGGGATGTTACACGCAAACTCGACATTGTTGTCGCCGTGGAAGTGCCACAAGAGTTGCTTAGCTTTTCCTGGTTCAACCGTTACGGCATTATCTGAATCATGCATATGATTGCCAGACATGTTTTTCATCATTTCACGGTGCTCTAGCTGTTCTTTGGCTGAGCCAATTGTGAACTCATGATTTATTTTTCCCGTATTCATCACCACAAATTGGACAACGTCATTGGGTTCGATCTTCACTTCTTTTTTAAAGGTGATTTTCATGTCATCACTTAAAAGAACGTGCACGACTTTATCCGGTTTCGCTCCATTTGCAGGCATGCCGACGGCAGACGTTGCTACCATGCCTCCCATACTAGAATGATCCATGTTGGAATGGTCCATAGGCATGCTGTCGTTCTGCGCATGTTCCATAGGCATAGAGCCGTGATCCATGTTGTCATGGTTCATGGTTGAATTATCCATCTGAGCAAATACACTGCCAGAGGCTAAGGTCAGAGCAAGAGTGATCAGTGTCTTTTTCATATCGGTTTCCTTTATCGTCAATGAGGTAGTGCGCTATGGTCATTGGAACCATAGCGTTTTATGTTTATTTCTCTGTGTTTTTGTTAGGTTTTACTTCGCGCTGTTTCCAGAGCATAAAAATCGCTGGCAGTACCAGTAGAGTTAGCAGTAAGGCAGATGCCATACCACCGATCATCGGGGCAGCAATACGTTGCATTACCTGCGAGCCTGTCCCGTCGCCATACATGATTGGAATCAGACCAATAATGACGGTGAGTACGGTCATCATCACTGGACGCACACGTAGACCTGCTCCTTCGCGTATCGCATTAGTCAGATCATCTAAGCGCAGTGGCTGGCGTTTTTCTTCTGTATCCAGTTTTTTGTGGTGCCATGCTTGGTTGAGGTAAACCAGCATAATGACCCCAATCTCAACAGCGACACCCGCAAGGGCAATAAAGCCAACCCCTACCGCAATCGAGAAGTTGTAACTGAGGCTGTACATTAACCACAAGCCTCCCACCATCGCCAATGGCAGCGTCGCCATGATGATCAAGACTTCTCCGATGCGACGGAAACTGAAGTAGAGCAACATCATGATGATCACTAAAGTAATCGGCACGACCACACTGAGTCGGTCTTTCGCGCGTTCCATGTACTCATACTGACCCGACCAAGCAATAGAATAGCCTGTAGGTAAAACCAGCTGATCCGCGACGGCTTGCTGTGCTTCAATCACGTACGAACCAAGATCTCGTCCGTCGATATCAACAAACACCCAGCCATTTGGACGCGCGTTTTCTGTTTTTATCATCGGTGGACCATCTTCGTAGCGGATATCGGCCACATCAGCGAGCGCGATACGTGCACCGTTTGGTGTTACCAGCGGTAGGTTTTGCAGTTTCACCACCGAATCACGGTAGTCTTGCGGGTAACGAACGTTGATCGGGTAGCGTTCCAGACCTTCGATAGTTTCACCGACATTCATGCCTCCCACCGCAGTGGAAATCACCTGTTGAACATCTTTGATATTCAGACCGTAACGCGCAGCGACACGGCGTTTGATATCAATGGTGACGTAGCGACCGCCAGCAACACGCTCAGCGTAAACCGATGAGGTGCCAGAGACGTTATTAAGAATTGGCTCTATTTGCGCACCAATTTTTTCGATCTCTTTCAGGTCAGGGCCGGCGATTTTTATCCCGATAGGGGTTTTGATGCCAGTTGCGAGCATGTCGATACGAGTCTTAATCGGCATGACCCAGGCGTTGGTTAATCCAGGGAATTGCACCAGCTGGTCAAACTCTTTGCGCAAAGATTCTGTTGTCACGCCTTCACGCCATTCTTCACGTGGTTTAAATTGAATAACCGTTTCGATCATCGTCAGCGGGGCAGGGTCGGTTGCCGTATCCGCGCGACCAATTTTCCCCCAAACCGTTTTCACTTCCGGTACGGTCTTGATCAACTTATTGGTTTGTTGGAGCAATTCACGTGCTTTACCGATAGATATACCCGGATAGGTGGTCGGCATGTACATCAAATCGCCTTCATCCAGAGGCGGAATGAACTCACTGCCCAGTTTACTGGTCGGGTAGTAGGCCGATGCCATTAGCCCAAGAGCCAGCACGATCATCGCTTTTGGATACTTCAAACTGAGGTTCAGCAGTGGACGATAAAGTGCCACCAAGCTGCGGTTAACTGGGTTTTTGTGTTCAGGAAGTACCTTACCGCGAATAAAGTAACCCATTAATACTGGGACTAACGTGATAGCCAAAGCCGCCGCCGAGGCCATCGCGTACGTTTTAGTAAAGGCGAGAGGCGAGAACATTTTGCCTTCTTGCCCTTCCAGCGCGAACACCGGCACAAAGCTCAATGTAATGATGAGGAGCGAGAAGAATAGGGGAGCACCCACTTCTTCGGCTGCTTTACCAATTACCTGCCAACGGTTTTTGTCAGTAAGTGGCGTCCGTTCGATGTGTTTATGGACGTTTTCTATCATCACAATCGCACCGTCCACCATCGCCCCGATGGCAATAGCTATCCCGCCGAGTGACATGATATTGGCATTAATGCCTTGATAGTGCATCACAATAAAGGCAGCCAAAATACCCACTGGCAAGCTAAGAGCAATGACTAAAGAAGAGCGGATATGGAACAAGAACAAGGCACAAACGATCGCTACCACGATGAACTCTTCGGCGAGTTTTTTCCAAAGATTGTCTACCGCTGCATTGATCAACGTTGAGCGATCGTAAGTTGATACGATTTCTACGCCATCAGGCAGGCTTCGCTGCAAATCATCCAGCTTCTCTTTGACCTTACTGATGACTTCGCTGGCATTTTCACCGTAGCGCATCACAATCACGCCGCCGACGGCTTCCCCTTCACCATTTAGCTCAGAGATACCGCGACGCATTTGCGGGCCGAGATTGATGTCTGCGATGTCTCCAAGTAGGAGCGGCGTACCTTTGTCGGTCACTTTGATTGGCAGAGATTCAATGTCTTCGATGCTGGTTAAGTATCCAGTTGTGCGAACCATGTGTTCCGCTTCTGCCACTTCCACAACGGACGCCCCCGTTTCCTGGTTGCCGTTCTGGATAGCCATGTTGACTTGCTGCAGAGTGAGGTTGTAGGCGCGCAGTTTGGCTGGGTCGATCTGGACTTGGTATTGTTTGACCATCCCGCCAACAGTGGCGACCTCAGAAACCCCATCAACCGTTTGAAGTTCGTATTTTAAGAACCAGTCCTGAAAACTACGAAGCTCAGCAAGGTCGTGTTGCCCTGTTTTGTCTTGCAGTACATAGCTGTAAACCCAGCCCACACCTGTCGCGTCCGGACCTAGCGTCGGTTTTGCACTTGGCGGCAATTTCGGTGCTACCTGGCTTAGGTATTCTAAAACACGGGATCTCGCCCAGTACATGTCGGTATCATCATTGAAAATGATATAAACATACGAATCCCCGAAGAATGAATAGCCGCGCACTGTTTCTGCGCCCGGAACGGCCAACATCGCTGTGGTAAGCGGGTAAGTGACCTGATCTTCAACGACTTGCGGTGCTTGGCCTGGGTAGCTGGTTTTTATGATCACCTGAACATCAGAAAGATCGGGAATAGCATCAACAGGTGTATTCTTTACGCTGTAAAGCCCTGATAGCACAACCACTAAGGTGGCGATTAACACCATAAAGCGATTGTTGATAGACCAACGGATTATTGCTCCAATCATAGTTAGCCCTCAATCGCTTCGAGTTGTTTTAATACGTAGTCAGTGCCTTGCTTCTCGATTAGAAACCGAACTTTTTGGCCTTCCTTGAAACCAGATAAGCTGACTTCGTCACCTACTGTGAAGTTCATTTCACCAGCGTCCCAGTTCCATTCTGCAACAGGCATGTGATTTAGCGTGATCATGCCAAAGTCAGCCATGAGCATGCTGATGTCACCCGTAAGCCATACATCGGTAGCAACGACACTGCCATCTGCTTTGTAATCAATAATTTCGTACTGGCCTGAATCGGTTTTCTGCATTTCAAATTCAATGTTTTGACCTTTTTGCAGATCACCCATTTCCACGTTGTCGGCAAAGGTAAAGTTCATCACCATGCCTGGCCAATCCCATTCCGGTACTGGTTGGTGATTGATGGTGAGCATGCGATGGTCTTTCATTACATCGGTAATTTCTCCTTTCGCCCAAGCCGTTTCCGCAGTCGACTCTTGCGGAGCTGAAATACGAGAAAGATCGGCCGTTTGGCTTGATTCTGAGTCCAGCATAAAGTGCGCGGAGGTAACAATACGATCTTCTTGGCTTAGGCCTTCTAATACCTCGGCCCTGTCATCGGCTTCGCGACCGACTTTGATTCGGGTAGAACGGTACTTTCCGTTGCCTTCAGCGAGGACAACTCGGGTCATACCGCCAGAGCGAATAACGGAAGACTTAGGAATAGTCAGCACGGCATCGTCACTGACTGGTTGTAGCGCAATGTTGGCAAACATGTTTGGTTTAAGCTCGCCATTAGGGTTTGGGAACTTTAGGCGCACGCGCAGGGTTCGGGTTTTTGGATCAAGAATGGGGTAGACGTAATCAACCGTACCTTGCCAGTTTTTACCCGGAATCGCGTCTAACGTCATAGTTGCATTGCTGCCAGCTTTCATCCAGTGAGCCTGACGCTCAAACACTTCTGCATCTACCCAAACATTCTCCAGTGGACCAGCGCTAATCACGGCTTGAGCAGGTGATAAGTAACCGCCTTCGCGCACATTTAAGCTGGCGATAATACCGTCGTCTGGCGCTTTAATAGCGATGGTTTGGGAAGCTTTGCCGCGCTGAGTTATGGCTTTGATTTGCGAGCGATCGACACCAAGTGTGACCAAACGTTCAGTCGCGCCTTTGACTAAGCCACTGCGGCCAGTACGGTACGCGTTGAGCAGCTCTTCCTGCGCTTTAACCAGTTCAGGTGAGTAGAGTGTGAATAGCACGTCACCTTTACTTACTTTTTCACCAACGGCGTTGATGTAGAGCTTTTCAACCCAACCAGCAACACGAACGTTAGTTTGCCATAACTTACTCTCATCGAAGGCAATGTAACCAACGGTCTCAATACGCGGTGATAACTTCTCTACTGAAACTTGAGCGGTTTTAACCCCAAGATTGTTTTCGACAGAAGGGTCAATGGTGACCGTGCCAGGCTTATCTTGTGCTCCGGCGAGATCTTCAGCATAAACAGGAATCAAATCCATCCCCATTGGTGACTTGCCCGGTTTATCTCGTTTGTAGTTAGGATCCATCGGGGCGACCCAGTAGAGCGGATCGTTTGAGCTATTTGACGCACTATCCTCAGCCGCCATTAGTTCATGATTGGCACTCGGATTAAAATGGCTGAAACCAAAGCCTAAAGCCCCACCTACTATTAAAGCGATGGTGGCGATTTTGATAGAATTCGAACTCATTGTTACTTCCTTAATTCCGGTGCTGATACTTGATATTCAAAACCACCCAGTAAAGTTGCCAAGTTGCTATTGACGATATTTAAATCAGTGATCAAACGTTGTTGCTCGAGCTGCAGAGCAAGCTCATCGGTACTGGCCAAAATCACATCGTTGAATTGCGCGGTGTTATTTTGGTATCCCCGTTCTACTGCCCGAATCCGAGCGTTGACCTGAGGAAGTAAAGTGGTTTGATAACGCTCCAGGCGTTGGCTTAAGTTGCTGCGGTCGACCAAAAGCGTGTTCACTTTGGCGTTCATTTGCGTCAGTAATGTGTCTTTCTGTGAGCGCGCGGCTCCTACCTGATACTGCGCCGCTGCGAGGTTTTTATCTTGGCGATTGCCAGTGAATAGCGGAATATCCATCGTTAAATACGCACTGACTAAATCTGAAGCCGGCTCACCTTTCATGTTGTTTGACTGGCGATAGGCATAGGCAACTTCGACACCAAACTGCGGACTATAAGCTTGCTCGGCAATTTCAACCTGAGTTTCATTAGTTGAAATGCTGACATCGGCCATTTTCACCATTGGGTGCTGGCTAAGTAGTTGATAGTGCTGCGTAGAATCAGCCCCAGAGGCGAGGGCCTGATTTAGATTATTCCAGTTAAGTTGGTTGCTGGCTTGTAGCGATGGAGTACCTTGTTGAGAATGATTAACCAACCAGTCAGAGCCTAGCCATTCAGAAAGCTGGGCTACCAAACGTCGCTGCATTTGAGCATTAGCCTGTAACTTTTCATCCAGCTTGCTTACTTGCAGCTGTGCGTTAAGAAGGTCCTGAGCTTCGCTTTTGCCAATTGAGTAATTGGTTTGTATGAAGTTCTCCATTTCCTTCATCAAGCGGCGGTTTTCTAACATGATCTGTTCTGCTTGTTGTTGATAGCCAAGCTCAAGCCAGAGTTGAGTCATGTTATTCGCTATATCCAGCTCTCTTGCATGCACTTGCAGAGATAAGCCATCCGCTTGTTGGTTAGCTTTCTTCTGTTGAAGGTCGAGGGTAGAACCGCGCTCAAACTGCTGCATTAGACCAACTGAGATATTAGTCATCGGGTCTTCGTCGAACTTAAAACTGTCGACAGGTAGTCCGCCAACACCCACTTTTAGTTTCGGATCCATTAGCGTCGCGCTTGCAATGCCGGTCTCACGCATGGCTTCCGATTGAGCAAAGAACTGTTTGCGATTGCCATCGTTTTCAAGCGCAATATTAATCAGCTTTGCCAGTTCTTGGGTCGATTGTGCTTGAGATACATTGACTGCTTTTTCGTGTGATGGCGTTTGTGCCATCACATTAAATGCAGGCAAAGCAATCAGGGCTAGTGAGCCTATTGATGTCACTAAGTGATTTGGGGTGAATTCCATCGTTTTCATCCAAATTAATACCAGACTTGCTCGTAAACGCACAAATAGTGTGAATCGATGCGAAAGCTGGTGATTGCCGGACGTTTGGACGTTGTGATTACTTCAGCTCTTAGACGATACAAATAATCTGAGATCGTAAGGCGTTATTTGGGTAATTGGACCAATCGTCGGGCGCAATTAAACAACCTGCAAGGTTAAGCAGGGTCGAATGCTTTTATTGAATTAAACGATAGGAGGTCGGTAGAGATCGTGACTGACTTGTACGACAGGGTCATGGTTCTCAATATTGAAGGAGGCTCTTTGTGCCAGCGGAGAAAGTCTGTTTTCGGGAACGGGTAGTGAAACAAAAACAAACGAACAGGACGTTGTACAGCAGTTATGAACCATACCCGAGTTGTCCGCACAGCTCATTGGTATGTCGGAAGGGGCTGAGCTATGAGACATCGCCATACTCATATCCATACTGTGTGACCCACAGTGCTCATTTTGCTGAGTGAGTGTCTGATCTGACATCATTTTTAGGTTCATTAGTGGTGCACTGTTTACCACGCTCGATACCAAAAGGATCAGCGTTGTCAGCAGAGTCAACCAAATTGTATGCCAAGATTTAAGGTGCATACTCGTTCCAGTAAAATGAATGTATCTCGTTAATAACCCTTGGAGAGTAAAGGTTACCCTAGGGGGAAAGTCAATAGTTAATATTTGTCGATAAAAATGTAGTTAGTGAGCATTTTGTCACATGAACTTCCCGCGGTAGGATTTATCCTTAAATTAAGTAAGGGTTAAGTGGCTAACTCAGGGTAGCGTATGATCGAAATTATCATCGACGGGAAGTATCGAATTGTAGAAGAAGGGCAAACTCTTCTTGAAGCGGCAAAAGTATGTGGGGTCGAAATCCCGTCGCTTTGCGGCATGAACAAAAGTAACGAGAAAGTGCCATGTGACTTATGTGTCGTTGAGATAGAAAGTGGTGGTACCAAACGAGCGTGTGAGCTCGAAGTCTATCGAGGACTTAACGCCGTTACCCAGTCAGAGCAACTCAGTGAACACCGAAGAAAAGCCCTTAACCGAATTATGACGGACCATTACGCTGACTGCGAAGCTCCGTGTAAAACGGCTTGTCCCGCTGGTGTTGATATTCAGTCTTACCTCTACCATATCTCACAGAATGATCACCAAAAAGCGATTGAAGTGATCAAAAAAACGCTGCCAATGCCGCTATCAATCGGACGTGTTTGTCCGGCCTTTTGTGAAAGTGAATGCCGCCGTTCTTTAGTCGATGAGCCTATTGCCATTCGTCAACTTAAGCGTCACGCGGCAGACACCGATTTGGCTTCTTATGACGCTTACGTGCCGGAGAAAAAGGCGACCAAGAGCCTTAGAATTGCGGTGGTAGGCAGTGGCCCGGGGGGATTAACCACCGGCTATTATCTTTCTAACGAAGGTTATGACGTTACCGTCTTTGAGTCGATGCCAAAAGCGGGCGGGTGGCTACGCTACGGCATTCCGGAATATCGTTTACCAAAAGATATTTTGGATAAAGAGATCGAACTGATGTGCCGTAACGGCATGCAAATCGAAACCAATAAAAAGCTTGGCGTTGATTTCACGCTTTCTCAATTAAGTAAAGATTATGATGCAGTTTGTCTGGCTGTCGGAGCTTCTAAAGCGGTCGAGATGGCTTACCCGGGGAGCGATTTAAAAGGCTGTTATCTGGGCGTCGATTATTTGAAAGACTACGTAACCGAAAAAAACTATGTCACTGGCAAAAAAGTAGCCGTTATTGGTGGTGGTAACACCGCGATCGATTGTGCCCGAACCGCAAGACGTGCTGGTGCTGATACGACGTTGATTTACCGTCGAACTCGAGATGAAATGCCAGCAGAAGACTATGAAATTGTTGAAGCTGAGCATGAAGGTGTTAAGTTCCACTTTCTGACTAACCCTGCAGAAAACTTAGCTGATGAAAACGGTCGTGTTAATGCTGTTCGTTTAGAGCGGATGGCACTTGGTGCTCCGGATTCATCAGGACGCCGCAGTCCGAAACCGACAGGGGAGTTCTTTACAGAAGCATTCGATACGGTGATTGCTGCGGTATCACAGAAGACTGATTTGAGCTTCTTAGACAATGATTCGTTAGAAATACCGCTTACCCGTTGGAACACCTCAGAATCTGATGCACAAACTATGCATACCGGGACGGGGAATATTTTCAGCATTGGTGACTTCCGTCGTGGTCCGGCAACGGCCGTAGAAGCGGTTGGAGATGGGCGAGTAGCGGCGAAAGCGATCGACCTGTTCCTAAACGGAGACATGGCTGATATGCCAACGCCAGCTTTTAACTCTCGTAAAGAGCCAAAATTGTCGCAAGTTGATCCGCTTCACTTTGAAAACATCCAAAAAGTCGCTCGTACGATCATGCCGGAATTAACCCCTGAGCAGCGTGAGCAGAGTTTTGCCGAAGTTGAGCTCGGATTTGATAATGAAGAGGCAATGAAAGAAGCGGCACGTTGTCTTGAATGTGGCTGTCAGGCGAACACAGACTGTGCTTTACGAGATTATTCAACGGAATATCAAGCTGAACAGAAATTCGATGACTTGTTACAAGCTAAAGCCACTAGTGTCGTCGATCATCAAGGATGGCTTGATCTGCGAGCAAAAGATCTTCGCCATAAATACGAAGTCGACCGCAGTTCGGAGTTTATTGAGTTCGATGCCAACCGCTGTATCAGTTGTGGTCAGTGTATTCAGGCGTGTCGAGAGCAAGCCGTTCATGGCGTGCTCAGTTTTGTAAGCGATGCTAATGGCCGTCCGGCACTGAGACCGGATGATCGACCTCGATTCCGTTCAGAACAAAAAGGGAATAAGCCTAGTGGTTTAACGCTAATGGGCGATTCCAAGTGCGTGCAGTGTGGTGCGTGTGTGCAAGCGTGCCCAACGGGTGCAATGGTAGACAGCCGTGATCGATCACAAGGCCGAACTGAGGATTTGAAAGCCGTTGACACTATCTGTACCTACTGCGGTGTCGGCTGTAAGTTAACCATGTTTGTTGACGAGGCAGAGAATAAAATTCGCTATGTCAAAGGTGCTGACTCACCGGTTAACCAAGGTATGTTGTGCGTAAAAGGGCGCTTTGGTTTTGACTTCATTGGCAGCGAAGAGCGGTTAACCACGCCGCTTGTTCGTAAAGATGGATGGCTGCAACCTGCAAGTTGGGAAGAAGCTATTCAATTAGTCGCGTCTAAGTTTACGTCGATAAAACAAGATTTTGGCAGCAATGCGCTGGCGGGTTTCTCTTCAGCAAAAACCACCAACGAAGACAACTACGCGTTTCAGAAATTCATTCGCCGCGAACTCGGTACCAATAACGTTGACCATTGCGCGAGACTTTGTCATGCATCAAGCGTCACTGGGCTGGAAGCTTCACTGGGTAGTGGGGCAATGACGAATGATATTCCGAGTATCAAACACTCGGATGTGATTTTTATTATCGGTTCAGACACCACTTCTGCGCATCCAATCATCGCATCTCATATCAAGCAAGCTATTCGTCATCATGGTGCACGTCTGGTGGTGGCTGATCCAAAACGTGTCGATATTGTTGAGCATGCAGAGCTTTATTTAGCACATCGTCCCGGTACGGATGTCATGCTACTAAATGGCGTAATGCAGCTGATTATTAAGAATGGCTGGTTTGATCAGGAGTACATCGAAGAGCGCGTTGATGGCTTTGATACCTTACTGCAAGAAGTGATGTCACCCGCTTACAACCTGGACAAAGTAGAACTGGTCACGGGTGTGAAAGCCGACGATATTTTCGCCATGGCACGTATGATTGGGACTGCCAAGCGTACGGCTGTGTATTATTCGATGGGGATTACGCAGCATACCACCGGGCATGATAACGTTCGTTCGATTGCTAACCTGCAATTGTTGTGTGGAAACATTGGTATCGAAGGTGGAGGCATCAACCCATTGCGCGGTCAGTCAAACGTGCAAGGGGCGTGCGACATGGGGGCATTGCCAAACTGCTATCCGGGCTATCAAAAAGTCTATAACCCAATGGTACGACAGAAGTTTGCCATAGAATGGAATGCGCCCGATTTGTCGGCAGAGCAAGGGTTAACTCTGACTGAAATTATTGATGCCGCATGCAAACGAGAAGTTCGAGGCATGTACATCATGGGTGAAAACCCAGTATTGAGTGACCCAAACCAAGCGCATGTCATTGAAGGCTTAGAGGCACTGGATTTCTTGGTTGTGCAGGATATCTTCCTTACTGAAACGGCGCAGTATGCCGATGTGGTTCTGCCTTCTTGCTCATTTGCTGAAAAATCAGGGCATTTCACTAACACTGAGCGTCGGGTACAGCGTGTGAATGCTGTTGTTACCGCTCCGGGAGAGGCCAAAGAGGATTGGTGGATCATTCAAGAGCTGGCTAACGCGATGGGTAGTGACTGGAATTATCACTGCGTGTCTGAAATTACCAGCGAGATTGCTCGTGTGACGCCTCAGTATGCGGGTTTACGTTGGGACGCTATCACGCCAAATGGTGTGCAATGGCCGAGCAACAAGAATAATCCGAACGGCACGCGAATCATGCACCAAACCCAGTTTACCCGTGGTAAAGGGCAAATGGTGGGCATTCCATTCCGGTATGCCGCTGAACTTCCAGATGAAGAGTATCCTTTGGTACTGACAACCGGCCGAGTGTTGGAGCAGTTCCATACCGGGACCATGACGCGAAAAACGAAAGGGTTGGATAATCTTGCAGGACCGAGAGCCATGATCAGCGTCGAAGATGCCGAGGCTTTGGGGATCAGCAATGGTCAGCGCCTGAAAATATCGACACGTCGTGGTCATATCGAAATTGATGCGTTTGTAACCAAGAGAATGCAAAAAGGGGTGGTGTTTATTCCTTTCCACTTTGTTGAATCGCCAGTTAACCGCTTAACAACTACGGCAACGGATCCGCATGCGAAAATCCCAGAATTTAAGGTTGCGGCGGTAAAAGTTGAAATAGTAGAACCCGTTAAGACTGAGAGTATAACTACCGAACACGTACATACGGATTAGGCAGACAGGATAAAACGGGCTTCGCATTGAGCCTCGAAAAGAAATGGGCAGGAATCATAATATGATCCCTGCCCTTTTTTATGTGAATTGGACGCGAGATTGTCAGAGAATTGACTGTTTCTGACGGCCCTCTGTTATTCAGGCAAGTTCTATAACCTAAAATTTGCTGAGCTCCTATACTCAGACTACAACGTTGAGTTTTTATAACAACAAGAGGCACTTGCATGACAAGAACAACCTCATTAGCAGTCGTTTTTTTATTGATGTGCGCATATTTTGGATACAACCGATTTTATGTGTACCCAAAGCAGTTGGAATCTCAAGCCGAATCAATGCTACTTAAGATGGCAAATCGAGAAGAATGGCTGGATGCGTTCGAAGTGATGAACCGAGTTGATGCACACAAAGGTTACTTAGAGCTTGCAGCACAAATCAAATCTTCCGATGGCAATCGAGCCTATAGTGAAGGCTTTATCACCTACAGTGACCGCCAGGGCATGGTCTGTAAAGAAGTTGTGTTTGATTTTAAGATAGACTCTTTAAATAACTACACAATTTCTCAAATACGTGACTGCTCTATGGGCGAGTACTATTAAAAGATGCACAGCGTTTGGTACGCTGTTAATCGAGCGACTTCTTAAACCTGAGAGAAGCAACTAAGAGACCGAGTATGGTAAATCCGACTAGCCATAACGTATCTCGCCATAAATCGAATAAGTCCGCACCGCGTAGCACAATTCCTCTAATCATCCGCATGAAGTGGGTGGCGGGAAGCACTTCCGATATCCATTGTGCCGCCACTGGCATTCCTTCATAGGGAAACATAAAACCAGACAACAGAATGGATGGCAGCAGAATAAACACGGTCATCTGCATGGCTTGAAGTTGTGTTTTTGCGATGGTGGATATCATCAGGCCTAAGGTCAGACTCGCCGCGATAAAGAGCAATGTCCCAAACAGCATTTGGCTGATGGCACCGTTGATAGGAACGCCAAAAATCCAATGGCCGAGACCTAAAATGATAAAGACTTGAATCAAGCCGACGAAGATATAAGGCACGATCTTCGCAATCATCAACTCAATTGAGTGGATTGGTGTCGTGATGAGAAGTTCTAAGTTACCTCGTTCTCGCTCCCGAACAATAGCCGCACTGGTAAATAAGATCATCGTCATGGTGAGAATGACGCCGAGTAACCCCGGAACAATGTTTACCGCAGAACGGCGGCTAGGGTTGTAGTAAAGCGCAACCTCAAACGTTTTGGTCGGTCTGGATCGGATCTCGAAGTCAAAGTCTGTGAGAGGCATGGTTTGCAGCGACAATATCGCTGAGCTGATCATGGTATCTGAACCATCGACGATCCATTGGCCCAGTTCGCGCCCTTGCATCATGCGTTGCGTAAGGTCGCTCGGTAAAATCAGCACTGCTCGCACAAGCCCGTCCTGGATGGCTTGCTCTGCTTCTTGAGCAGTGGCATAGGTCTCTTTGATATCGACAACCTGAGTGACTTCAACTGACTGAGCAATGATTCGCCCGGCCGTACTGCCACTTTGATCGACGACACCAACCGGAATATTGCGAATATCCGTATTGATTGCGAACCCGAACAACAGTAATTGAATAAGCGGGATCATCACGACCATGCCAAAGGTGATCCTATCTCGGGAAAGTTGACGAATTTCCTTGATCATCACGGCTTTCATTCGGGCTATTGGCTTGATCATTGGCGACCTTTCCCTGTTACAGTGACGAAGACATCTTCCAGACTTGGTCGTGCATGATTCATTTCGGCATGTTCTAATTCCGGAAATGTCTGTTTGAGCCAATTTATTGGATGCTCAACATGCTGGTGGATCAGAATGCGCAAACGAACCCCTAATTGAGCGGCAGAACGAACCTCATCACGTTGAAGGAGTTTTTCTTTTAACTCACGCAGTTTGTCTGATTTGACTTCAATAATGTTCACGCCCATATTTTCCATCAACTGTTCCGGCTCGCCATCGGCACGAATTTCACCTGATTCCATAATAGCCAGACGATGGCAACGTTCGGCTTCGTCCATGTAATGGGTGGTTACTAAAATGGTGGTGCCTTGGTCGCATAAATCAAACAACTGTTCCCAAAACTCACGTCGGTTTTCAGGATCGACGGCGGAGGTAGGCTCATCAAGAAACAGAAGTTCGGGGTTATGCATTGTTGCAGCAGCAAGAGAAAGACGCTGTTTTTGCCCGCCACTCATGCCGCTGACTCGTTGCTTTCGTAGCTGATCTAACCCATAGGTTCTCAATTGTTCTTCAATCCGGGTTTTAAGCGCTTTGCTACCCAGACCAAAAATTTGGCCAATAAATTCGAGGTTTTCTTGAACCGAGAGATCGTCATAAAGCGAAAATTTCTGAGTCATGTAGCCGATCTTGAGCCGCAGCATTTCGGACTGCCTAGGAATCTCCAGCCCAAGAACATCGACGTTGCCTTCCGTAGGGCTGAGCAAACCTGTCAGTACACGAATAGTCGTCGACTTACCGCAGCCATTCGGACCTAAAAAGCCGTAGATAGAGCCTTTGGGAACATTCAGTGTGATGTCGTTGATCGCCGTGAAATTACCGAATTTCTTGACGACATTCTTAGCCTGAATGGCGTATTCCGTCATCGCGTTACTCCACTAGGTCAACTTGAGCTGGCACACCAGAAGGCAGCGTTTTTGCCGACTCAGGTAAATCGACTTCAGCCAGGTACATCAAACGCGAACGTTCTTCTTCTGTGAGCGCGAAATAAGGTGTAAATGACGGTTCAGTGGCTACCCAGCGTACGGTTCCCTGTAAAGGACTTGCTAGCCCATCCACGTTAACCGTAACGGTTTTTCCCGGGACAAAACTAAGACGAAATTTAGCAGGAACGTAAACTCGGGCGTAGGGGACCCTGCTCGCTTGTATTACCGCAACGATACCATTCACTGGCACTCGCTCCCCAAGGTTGTAGGGTAAGTTATCCAACGTTCCATCGCGTGTGGCGGTAATGGTCAGTTCTGCAAGTTTCTGCTCTTGCAACGCAACATCTGCTTTCGCTGCCATCAATTCCGCTTTAGCCTGATCAATATCTTCAGGCCGAGAGCCGGCAGTGAGCTTGCTGAACTCTTCTTTGGCGGAGTTCAACTCAGCCCGAGCTGAATCTCTTGCTGCTAGGGCGGAGTCTTTCTCCGATTGGCTAATGAGCTTTTTTCTGACCAGTTCGACTGTGCGTTGATAGCTTTTCTGAGCTTCTGTGAGTTGTGCTTCCGCTCTTGCGACTTTTGCCGAGGCGGCAGCGATGTCTTCAGGACGCTCACCGTTAGTTAACTTCAAGAGATAAGCTTCGGCTTTGGCTTGCTCGGCTACTGTATGAGCGAGCACCGCTTGTTGGTTCTTGGTATCCAGTTGCACGAGGACTTCACCTTCACTGACTTGGCTGCCTTCCTTGACGGGTAGAGCGCGAATTATCTCATTTGAAGTTGCGGTAAAAGTGACGCGGTCACGCTCTAGTGTTCCAAGTGCCTGATGTGTGTTGTCTTTTGAACATGCAGTCAGTAGAGCAATAATTAAGGTGCCAAAGATAATTCGCTTCATAGTGCGGTGCTTCCCTGAAAGATGTTTAGACAAGTCATTTTGATGCTCTGAAATTACTGGATACATTTCAGCAGTGAACGAGCTTTACTAGAGCTTAGCATGGAATGAAGAAACTATTCTTTTAAAATTTAGAGGCTTAGGTTCGCAACTGAAATGCCAGGAGGTTAGTGTGCAGAATCGAGAGCATGATCGAGTTTTGTACTTCTTTATGATGTATCCGCAGGTGCGGTTAGTGAGTAAGCCAGCAATTAATCGGCTGTCGATATAACGTCTTTTGAGAACAAAGCCCAACCGCGGCTGGGCTGTATTTAGATTGTTTATTGTCGTTACGTTAAACGAAAATTTTTCCTTTCAGGTAAAGCACACCATCACCGGAAACTTCAACGCTGTTATCGTTTACTTGGCAGTGCAATACGCCACCTCGAGCCGAGGCTTGATAGGCAACAAGTGAGGTCTTGCCAAGCTCCTCTGTCCAAAATGGCGCGAGTCCTGCGTGTATAGAACCCGTTACCGGATCTTCGTCACCACCGTTAGCAGGCCAAAAGTAGCGCGAAACAAAGTCATAATCAGTGCCTTTGGCGGTAACGACGACGTCATAAGGAGCAAGTTGTTTAAGCTGCTCAGATTGATATTGAACGTCCAGCACTTCTTGTTGGTTTTCCAATATGACAAAGTACGCTTGCGGGCTTAATAGCACTCGGTCTACTTTGCAATTCAGTCCTTCTATCAGTTGTGTAGGAATAGTGCTGACTGGTTCAGGTGGTCGGGCAGGGAAGGTCATTTCGATCTTGCTCAAAGCATTTTTCACAACACTGAGTTTACCAACATTTAGTGTGTGAAATTCGATAGTACCGTCGACATTGAGTTGGTCGAATAAAACCATGGCTGAAGCAAGTGTTGCGTGGCCACAAAAGTCAATTTCTGTCAGTGGCGAGAACCAGCGGATTTCATATTGATTTTCGTTAATCTGTTTTAGAAATGCGGTCTCAGAGAGGTTATTCTCAGCAGCGATATTTTGCATGAGCTCAGGTGCTAACCATTCAGTAACAGGGACGACAGCGGCAGAGTTGCCTTTAAATTGTGCATCTGTGAATGCGTCTACAACATAAATATCTAATTCCATTTATTTTCCCTTTTTCCACGAGCTCAAACGAAGTTTCATACTCACTATACTGAAACGCCTTCCGAAAAGGGAAGGCGTTTTGAAGGATATCAGTTTAAATTTTCTAATTAGCTTGTGTATTTGGCTTTCATTCGGAGTGCGACGTTAACCAACGCTATTAATACTGGCACCTCAATCAGTGGGCCAATCACACCAGCGAACGCTTGGTCGGAATTTAAACCAAATACCGCGATAGAAACTGCGATAGCGAGTTCGAAGTTGTTACCAGTCGCTGTATAAGCAATAGAAGCATTTTTGTCGTATGGGAGACCGATTTTTTTACCGATAAAGAAGCTAACAAAAAACATCAATACGAAGTAAATAGCCAGTGGAACTGCGACTCGGAATACATCCATAGGAAGCTCTAAAATCATTTCACCTTTTAAGCTGAACATCAAAACAATGGTTGCAAGCAGAGCGACTAACGTGATCGGAGAAATTCGCGGGATGAACTCGTCTTTGTACCATTGCTCCCCCTTAGCTACGACTAGCCACTTACGGCTGAGAAAGCCAGCGAGAAAAGGGATGCCAAGGTAAATCAGAACGCTTTCAGCAATATCTCCCATAGAGATATCAACGATGAAACCTTCATAGCCAAAATAGGGCGGCAGTACCGTAATAAACAGCCATGCCATCACGCTGTAAGTCAGAATTTGAAAAGCACTGTTCAAAGCGACCAGCGCGGCCCCATACTCTTTGTTACCGCCGCCGATGTCGTTCCACACCAGAACCATAGCGATGCAACGAGCAAGACCAATGAGGATTATCCCAACCATATAGCCTGGATGATCACCAAGGAATGTCAGCGCAAGAATGAACATCAGAATCGGACCAACAATCCAGTTCATTATTAATGAAAGTGTGATGGCTTTTTTGTCTCTCGTCACCGTTCCCAGCAAGCCGTAGTCAACTTTCGCCAGTGGCGGGTACATCATCAGGATCAAGCCAATAGCCAGTGGTATGTTGGTACTGCCGACTGACATGGCTTCGTTCCATTGTGCTACTTGAGGGAAAACGGCACCGATAGCAACACCAATTGCCATTGCGACGAAGATCCATACTGTGAGGTATCGATCCAGAAAACTCATTTTATTACTGGCACTACTTAAAACTTCAGTGGTCATCGTGTCTTCCTCGTATATCGTCGAAAGACGATTATTGAGTTTGCGCTTACTCATCTTAACGTGTAAGGCGGAATCAGTTAGTTGAAAAGGTTTGAGAATTCAGTGCTGAAACTATTCAGTGTTTCTCGCTGAATACGGTAGCAAACTTTTGGTGGATTAGGCTCGGCAGTAATAAAGCCTGCCTGTTTTAGAATTCGTAAGTGCTCAGAAACGGTGGATTGCGCCAGGCCCAGCTCAGAGACTAAATCACTATTCAAGCAGTTGTCCATTGTGTCTAACTTATGGAGGATATGCAGGATACGTATCCGTGCAGGGTGTGATAAAGCTTTTGCCTGTGCAGCCAAGGTTTTTTCTTTGTTCAGTTGTTGCTCAGTCGTTTCAAAAGAAACCTGGCAGGTATTATCGCATTTATCACTCATCTGTCGGTCTTTATAGTTAATCGTCGAATTGCGATTAAGTGTACGTGGTACGAGTGGGTTGTGCAAGTTGATCCTGAGGATAGCAAGTATGGAGAGAAAGAAAGCAGAACCTAAAGACGTTGGGGGTATCAGGAGCTAAGGCTCTGCTTTGCAAAGGGGGAATTACGACCAGTGGAACATCTCGTTGAGGTGGACCAGAGCCATCACTTCTAGTTTGCTGTGCGACTGAATGAGGCGTTTTTGGAAAAAGTTCGCCATCGGTGCTTTATCTGGTTTTGACATCATGTTTATTTCTCCTTCTCGTGCTGACAAATTCAGTATGTTGAGAAAAGGGGACTAATAAAACAGAGTGAATTTATTATTTTTGTTCCTGTTAAGGCTAAAATTAAGCGGACGTTGGGCTTTTTGGCGCGAGAAAAGGCGGAAAAGAGGAACTCATTAGTTCGAGATTTTCTTATTTTTTTTCTCCTAACTTCAGTAAAATACTCCATTCCCAAAAGCCTCATCAAAAGATAAGGAAAAGCTCCGTGTCTGATCTGAATTTGTTTCGTTACTATCAACGTTTAATGCCGTTTGAAGTTGGTAAGGAAACGAAAACCACGCTCCATGAGATTGCTGAGTTATTGTTTGTGTCGCCTCGTCATGCGCGAAGCCTGTTGGCTCAAATGCAGCAGCATGAATGGTTGAGCTGGCAGCCTAAAGCAGGCCGAAATCATCGTTCTACCTTATTAATGAATGTTGAACTGAGTGCATTGAAGGAAACGCTCGCACGAGAGCGAATTAAGTCAGGAAAATACGAAAAAGCGCTCTCCATATTAGATGAAGACGAAGCGGCTTTTGGGCGATTACTGAAAACGACTTCTGGTGCCTCACTTCAAGAAGGCCAACTCAATATACAGCTGACCTATAAGCGGACGTTTGAACGTGTAGTGCCGCATCAACTTCAGAGAAGCAGTGAACGATTTTTGCTACGACAAATATACTGTTGCTTAGTTGCTAGCGACAATGATGGCCAGGTTAAAGCGGAACTGGCACATCATTGGCGATATGACGAGGCCAAGTACGAGTGGACTTTCTATCTTCGTCCCAGACTGACTTTCCATAATGGTAGCCCCATTGATGCAGATACGGTTGTAAGCCTGTTTAATAAGTTAAAGCTTCTCGATTACTACGAAAAAGATTTGGCCCATGTCGAAACGATAACTGCCCCGAATCCGCTCAAGGTGATTTTTACTTTGAACACGCCTGATTTGGGTTTCGCGGGACTGATTTCCGGGGTGAAATATGGCATCCAGCCTGCGAGTCAGGTCAATGAGGCAAATAATCGACTCGTTGTTGGGAGTGGTCCTTTTTCGGTGATCGAACATAATGAAAACCGTTTAAAGCTACAGGCGTTTGAAGGCTACTATTCTTGTCGAGTGCTGACCGACCAAGTGACCATATGGATTGTCGATGACGAAAAGATGGAAAATCCCTCCTTATCTTCAAACTCAGAACTGGTTGAGGCTAATACGGATGATGGCGCGTGTCTTCACTATATGTCGATGAGTGATGCACAGACATATGCGGCAAATAAAAGAAGCCGAATCGAAGACGGCTGCTTGTTTGCTTTGTTTAACCACCGGGCGAAGCACGCGTTGTCTTTGGCACAACGTCGTTATATCGCCGAATTGATTCAACCCAAGTATTTGGTTGAAATCATGAAAAGTGAAAATATCGTGTTCGGTAGCATTCCTGCGTTCAATTTATTGCCAACCTGGAGACCGGTTCTCCGTCCGTTTGGTGAAGAAACCAAGCTACCCAAACACATCAGTATTGCTGGTTATAACTATACGGCTTTGCGGCGGTGCGCTCGTGCTATCTCACGCCAATTAGAAAGTACGGGTTGTAAAGTAGAGACCGTGATGTACTCATATCGAGAGTTGAGTGAGCGAGCACGCAATGGCACGCTGAATGAAACACTCGTGGTGACCAATATCAATTTGGATGACAATCGGCATGCATCGGCTTTCAGCAATTTTTATACACACACCGTTTTGCATAATACCTTGAATCAGGAAAATGCAGTGTGGCTGGATGAGCAACTTGAACGACTTCGGGCAAATACTCAGCTCGAAGACTATTTGGAAGCGCTAGAACCGATTGCTTCAACGCTGGTCAGTGAATATTGGATTGCACCCATGTTTCATCACACCCAAACGCTACGTTTTCAGGGGGTACTCGAAGACGTAGCGCTGACTAACTGGGGCTGGCCAGACATACGTTCAGTGTGGTCAGCGGATTAGCATTAGCTAGAGATCGTATACGCGCTACAACGGTGATTCGACAACCACATATTTACGCTGATCTCGTAAAGGGAGAAACCAAGCGTTTTGATATTGAAAGTAAGTTTGTCCATTCACCACTACCGTTTTCTTAGTGCTAGGCAAAGAGTCAACAATCTCTCCTTTTTTGAATGGACTGTTCGAGGACACATTAGTTGAAGTCGAGCTGGAGCTTTGCGTGACGGTCGCACTATTTGAGCCGGAATAGCTTACCACTTCGCTTCCATCGATGACTGTGTAGTTTCCCGCCGGTGGACTTTCTACGTACACGTAGCGATCGCCACTTTTCTTATAATAAGCATCCTGAATGATAGCGTAAGTAATACCAGCAAAAATCGCGAACGTCGCGATATCGACTAAGTCTCGGTGATAGTAGTAATAATGGCCGCGGTATGGTGGGTAACGATGCCCACTGCGTACATAAATATAAGTCGAATGATGTTTAGGCGGTCTAATCACCACGGGAGGACGGTGGTAACTCGGTGGTCTGCTGACATTCGGAGGACGATGATAGCTTGGTGGTCTATGCTGAGAAGGTGGATGAGTTGGCTTTACTGTTGGACGTTGCACCGGACGGGTCTGATGCTTATTCCCTGGTTGAGTAATTGGGCGCACGGAAGGTTCGTTGTGTGGCTTAGCCGACACCGATGTGCTGCCTATAAGGAAAAACGTCAAGGCTGTAACAACCCATCTGCTAATTAAACCGCGTTTCATAAAACGTCTCCGTTACATATTGGAGAGCAAATATACTCATACCTAATTATAACAGAGCATCAGGCTTAGGAAGTGTTCTTCCGTTGCTCGAGTACGAGAGACAAAAGACGTACTAATAAGGATTGAGCTTCAGGGGATAGTAAGCGTGCGATAGAAGCAAGGTCCTGTTCTGTCACATGTTCTACACCCCTGACGTCGAGAGAGAGATCAAGATCAGTGAGCTGCATTGATCTTAAGATTGAACGGTATTGTGAAAGCTTGAGGTCAGATTCACCGCGCTCAATTCTTTGATAGGTTTTTACGCTCATCCCTGCCATTTTGGCAATTTGTTCACGGGAAAAACCCATCTCTTTTCGTCTTTTGATCAGTGCTTCAATAATAGGGTCGACATGCATAGCTTCTCCAGACAGGACTGTTTTGACCTAATTAAAGCAATTTGTGGACCAGTTTAACCAGCTGCTCTTTATCTTATTGATAATTAGGTATATGAATGGCGACCTAAAAAATACATATATTTCAGTTGGCTATAAAAAATGGAAAATTATCAGTCCTATCATTTAACCACGAATGAAACAGATATTCGCAAAATGCAACGCATTTTAGATACGTTACGTAGTGAAATTGCAGACAAACAGCAGACTTTCGGGAGAAGTGTGTTGGCGTTGACGCGTGAATCTCAGTTGCGATTAATGAACTACAAGGAACTTTACTTACATCGTGAATCGATTGGTGAAGAAGAATTGCAAACCCTTTATAAGAGCATGAGCAAAACCGAAAAAGTGATTGCAGATGAGGGCATTCATGCTTTGACGTATATGATCCAGGCTTTAGACGAAAGCTGACTAATAAACTCAAAGCGTTATGTGTCGTATAGATTTGGTTTAATACCAGGGAAATGTAAATGCTGGGGAACCGAACCCAGCATTTCGTCACTTAAGTTACCAAATTTTCGAACCGTAACTCAGTGTTTTAGAGGTATGTGAACCGAACGATGTCGGTACGCAGCGAATAATAGCGATATTGTCTGATCTAGGCTACGGCATTGGAATTTAACGTCTTCTCACAAGCTGTAAATAAAAGTGTACACTCGATATATTCCCGTGGGAGTGCCAGACATTCCTCTCTTTACTGGTTATTTTAACCGCACATGTTAGGTGTTTAGTTGCAACCACTAAAATATATGGCTGAAACTTTGACCTTTTACTTTTCAATTCTCCTGGTTATGCCGTACAATCTCGCCGAACCAATCTCATTCTATTTCGAGTGAGAGATTGATGAATTTGATGACCTATTTTGCTTCGAACCCAAAATGTGGGCATCCCATCAATCAGAATATCGCCCAAAAATGCTCGCCTACATGCCGATGAAATCAGAGTGCGTTCTCTTTTTTCAGTGCATGTTATTGCTAATTGACGCCGGTTTTCGGCCAATTTTGGCAAATAGGGGACGTTTTGTTGTTTGTACTTTGGATTAAGTACGGCAGGGGGAACAAAAACGGATTGAATTTAGAGGTATTGACCGTGAATCTAAAACTTGTCGGCAGCTCCCTGATTGTTGCAGGTACTGCTCTTGGCGCCGGTATGCTTGCTATACCTATGGTGCTTGCTCAATTTGGCCTCCTGTGGGGCACACTTCTTATGCTGTTCATCTGGGCCGGAACTACTTACGCGGCGCTGCTTCTTCTTGAAGCGAGCTGTAAAGTCGGTGGTGGCGTTAGCATGAATGCAATTGCTCGCGAAACGCTTGGTAAAGGTGGTCAGTTGGTTACTAACGGCCTGCTTTATGCGCTGCTTGTTTGTCTACTCATGGCTTACATTATCGGCGCTGGCGATTTGCTACAAAAAGTTACTGCGTCGATGGGACTACCAATCTCGACAATTTCAAGCCAAGTTGGCTTCACTCTTTTGGTTGGCATCGTTGTTTCTGCAGGCACAGGCGTTGTTGATAAGCTTAACCGCGCTTTGTTCATTGGTATGATCGCCGCACTTATCCTTACTCTTTTCGCTCTTATGCCAAGCGTGACGTTTGAAGGGCTAGATGAAGTCGTGAGCGAAGACAAAGTAGCGCTGATTAAAACCAGCTCAGTTCTATTTACGAGCTTTGGTTTTATGGTCGTGATTCCGTCTCTGGTTAGTTACAACAAAGAAGCGAGCAAAACGCAGTTGCGAAACATGATCATTGTTGGCTCAACCATTCCTCTTATTTGTTACCTGCTATGGCTACTTGCAGTTGTGGGCAATTTACCCCCTCAGGAGCTGGCTCAATACTCAAATGTGACGGAATTGATTGCGGTGCTTGGTCAGCAGTACTCTGGTCTGGAGTTTATTCTGTCTATGTTTACTGGTTTGGCGCTATTGACCTCGTTCTTAGGGGTGGCGATGGCCCTTTACGATCAAAATGCAGACTTGTTACAAGCGGGTAAGCCAGTGGTATTTGTCACCACGTTTATTTTACCGTTACTGGGAGCCGTGTTTGCACCAGAGCACTTCTTAGCCATCCTTAGCTATGCAGGTATTATTCTGGTATTCCTTGCGGTATTCGTTCCTTTGTCTATGACAATGAAAGTTCGTCGTGTACCAGTAGAAGATAACAGTATTTATGAAGCTGGTGGCGGCGTAATGGGAATGAGCATGATGTTCCTGTTTGGTTGCTTCTTGCTGGTTGCTCAAGCTGTGTAAGCTTTTACAGTCAAATTTAGTAGAGCCGCGCTGATAAAACAGCGCGGCTTTTTTATTTGTTATGAAATGTGTAGCTAAAGTGGGGGGTGCATAAGGAGAGTAATTGTTCTGACGTAAACCTGATATATGGCAAAAACTCTGACGGTTTGGTGAAAAACCTTAGCGGTGGTCTGACATGAGTAGGATAGCTGCTGCCTAAGATTAGAGTGGTAATTTCGATGAGAGGAACTGTTGTGTCAAAACAATTATCTGTTGCCATGGCTGGCGTTATGCTGACTTTAGGCATATTTAGTGCCGACGCGATGGCGGATCCGAAGCATAAGCATCGCTATGAACGTGAGCATCATCACTACCACGATGATCATGACCATGATCGTCACCACCATAAGCACAAGCGTAAACATAAACATAAGCATAAGCATCGAGATGTAATAGTGGTTGAGCATAGACCACCAAGACACCGCTACTATTACCGCGATCGCGTTCCTAGTAATAGTGTCTTTATCCAAATTGGTAATTTGACCTATTTAAAAGTCGATGATCACTATTATCGTCGTTCAAATGATCGTTATGTTCACGTTGATTTAAGACTCTAGTCTGAATTTACAAGTGGATGAAACAAAAACAGCGAGCCTAGCTCGCTGTTTTTGTTGTAGATGACGTTATACCGTAAATCGGTTGAGGATATCATCTTGCTTATGAACATCCTCTTGCTGAGTTCGCATCGCTTCGTTAGTTCGATTCGCTGATTCAGCGACCTGAGTCGACAGGTCTTTAATATTAACGGTATTGTTGTTGATCTCTTCAGCAACTAAGCTTTGCTCTTCAGCCGCAGAGGCGATCTGTAAGTTCATATCCGAAATTCTCTGAATAGCATCTCGAATACGTTGCAATGAGTTATTAGCTAACTCAGCTTTTTCCACGGCTTCAACTGCGCTGCCTTTACTTTGGTGCATTGCGCTGGCAACAGATGAAGCGCCAGACTGAAGCTGCTCAATCATACTGCGAATCTCCGTTGTAGACTCTTGTGTGCGCTGAGCCAACGTACGCACTTCATCAGCAACGACCGCAAAACCTCGGCCAGACTCACCCGCTCGAGCGGCTTCAATTGCTGCGTTTAGAGCCAGCAGGTTGGTTTGATCAGCGATATCGTTAATCACTTTAAGGATCGTTTCAATGTTCGCCGTTGCCGATTCAAGAACATGAACTTCTTCGACGGCCAAATCGATGCTGTCTGAAAGCAAGTTGATGGTTTGTGTCGACTCGCTTACGACGGATGAACCCTCGACCGTCGCTTGATCGGCTTCTTTCGCTGCACTTGCGGCACCTTGAGCATTGTTCGCCACTTCGGTTGCTGTAACCGACATTTCGTGCATGGCCGTTGCTAACTGTTCAAGCTCCTGTAGCTGAGTTTGAATAGCGCCTGCGGAGTCTTCAGCACCTTTGGCGGTTATTTGCGTACCACTTAGGATCTGGTCAGAAATACTCTTCGATTCAATGATTTGGTGCTGTAAATTTTCTATAAAGGTGTTGAAGTTTTTTGCAAGCTCAGAAAACTCCGGATCGGTATTGGTTTCCAGACGTTGAGTGAGATCGCCTTTTCCTGATGCCACATCTTTAATCGCGTTGTTGAGAGTATCAAGCGGGCGCATTAATGTGCGAATCAACAGAGTTAACGCGATAATTGACGCGATAATCGCAATGATTGAATAAATGATTGCACTGTTACGTAACTCGGCCACATCCGCATAAGCGATGGTTTCGTCGATCACTGCACCCAGATACCAGTCTTCACTCGGGATGTGTTCCAGGCTGACCATGTATGGGCTGCCATCAATTTCAATCTTCTGAGTTGTGCTCTCCAGTTTTACTTGCGGCAAGTAGCTGCTGATTTTCTCGCCATGGAGCTTGCTGTTAGGGTGTGCAATGGTGGTGCCGTCTGATGACACAAGAAATAGATAGCCCGCATCAAACAAGTTTACTTGATTGACCAAATCGGAAAGTGTCGTGAGTGCTAAGTCATAAAACATAGCACCTGTAAACTGGCCGTTGTTTTTAACTGGCGTCCCAACGGAGATGATTACGCTTTTTGTAGAAACATCAACGTACGGTGCGGTCACTACCAAGTCGCCTTTGCTTTTTGCAGCGGTAAACCAAGGACGTTTACGCGGATCGTAAGTCGCATCTGGCTCCCAGCCATCGTCGTTTTCGACAACCACTCCGTTACGCTCGTAGCCTAAACCAATGGCGATGAAGCTGGATTTTAGGGTTGGTTTCTCGACAATGCTCTTAACATAGTCCTGTGAGTTTGGGTCGAGCTCTATGATCTCGGTTGTGGCGCGAGCGAGATTCTTCTTGGCTGACATTTCTGATTCTACCGTGTTCCCTACGCTCGTTAAGATTTCTTGTACGCTAGAATCGATATGTTCGCTGGTTTGAGCTCGGATCGTTATGACTTGCTCTATCGACAGTAGCGACACAGTAATGAGCAACAAAATTGAAGAGGCGGTGACAACCTTGTGTCTGAATTTCATAGTTTTCCTCTGAGTATCCCTATGGCTTATCCCTGCTTTCACCTCTGCTTACTCGGGTGAATTGACAGCAAAAGAAACCGGTGTGTTTGGTTCTTCATTACTTATCGACAATATTGTGAAAAACTTGAAACCAAACATGCGCGATTTGGATGGAAAAATGCGTAATTTGGCACTCCGGTTATGGATGAAAAATAAAGTGGTT
The DNA here is from genome assembly GCF_000241385.1 of Vibrio sp. EJY3. Classification (NCBI taxonomy): domain Bacteria; kingdom Pseudomonadati; phylum Pseudomonadota; class Gammaproteobacteria; order Vibrionales; family Vibrionaceae; genus Vibrio; species Vibrio sp. EJY3. The sequence goes on along the minus strand of NC_016614.1, from coordinate 1,402,890 downwards.
ATTTATTGCTTGTATATGAATGAGTTAGAGGGTAGTGCTCGTTGAGGGGAAAATATCCAGACTGGTCTGATGAGAAAATACGCCTCTCGGCAACAAGAGAAATTACTCTTTTCTAAGGTTGATATTGTTGGCCAAGGTTGGAATTAAGGAGGGCGAGGGGCGTTGTGTTCAAACAAAAAAGGCCCCGCCGAAGCAGAGCCTTTCTGAGAGCAAGTGACGTTAGAATATCAAGTGCGCCATACCAGCAATCACAGGTAGTGTGATGAGGGTACGTAGAATAAAGATAACGAACAGTTCTACGATGTTGACCGGGATCTTACTGCCTAGTAGCAGCGCGCCCACTTCAGACATGTAGATAAGCTGAGTTACAGACATAGCCGCAATAACAAAGCGCGTCATTTCATTATCAATTGAAGCCGCCAGAATCGCAGGGATAAACATATCAGCAAAGCCCACAACGATAGTTTGCGATGCAGCAACCGCTTCTGGGATTTGCAGCAATTCAAGGTAAGGGATGAATGGCTGGCCCAAGATCTCAAATACTGGCGTGTATTCTGCAATGACCAAAGCAACCGTACCAAGACCCATTACTACAGGTAGTACGCCAAAGACCATGTCTATTGCGTTGTGAACACCTTCTTTAAATACAGACTGGAACGATGTCACTTCTGACGCGCGTTTCAGAGCCAGATCCATACCCCAAGAGAACGTTGTATGGCCTTCAGGAACTGCATCTGCATCTTTGTCTGGCTTGCTGTCATCAATGTAGCGATCTTTTTTCAGGCTTAGTGGTGGTAAGCGTGGAATGATCACTGCAGCAACAATACCTGCAAGACAGATGGTGCCGTAAAATGGCAGGAACAGATGCTCAAGTTGAACCTGAGCGATAACGACTAAGCTGAACGTAATCGAAACTGCTGAGAAAGTGGTACCCACTACCGCAGCTTCACGTTGCGTGTAAAACTTGTTTTCGTACTGTTTACTGGTCAGCAAGATACCAACACTGCCATCACCCAACCAAGATGCCATACAGTCGATAGCACTGCGGCCTGGTAGGTTAAACACTGGGCGCATTATTTTACTTAGCAGTGCGCCAAATAGCTCCAACAGACCAAAGTTAAGCAGCAGAGGCAGTAATAGGCCAGCAAAGATGAATACCGCAAACAGTGTCGGTAACAGGCCTGTCAGAACCAATCCACCTGTGTTTTCTTCCCAGACCGCTTTAGGGCCGATCTCAAAGAAAGTCATCAACACGGCAGCTGCGCCAATTAAGCGAACAAGCAACCAAAGTGGGGATGGGTTAAACAAACCGTTAAGGAAACCATTACGAAGGATCGCAGCAGGCTGGAAAATTTTGCAAAGAACAGAAGCGACAGCCATAAAAGAGATGATAACGGTAATAATGGCAATCAATGTATCGCCAAGTACAGCAGGAATGACTTTAGCCATGACCGCAACTGGGATAGTAAGATCACCATCGTAAGAGATTGGTGCCATAAAAAGCAGAAGACCGATTAAGGATGGAATCAGGAACATCCAAAAGTTGCCTTTAGGTGCTTCAGTAGCATTAGTATTATTGTGCATAATTGTCTCGTGTTACTACTAGTCAATACTTGCCATAATCCATGACATAAATATTCACTAAACATCCGTATTTAATCGCAGGTTGCGGAGGGTACCCGCAAACTACATCCATTGCAATACTATTCATTAAATACATTTACTTATTCAGTCGATTTGTCGGAAAATTGATTGAATAATGCGTTTCTGTATACGAATATGTTGCTCGTGTTAGAAAATTGTATCATTAATTGGCTTGTGTGAAGGTAATTCTGAGAAGCAGTGTGATTGGAATAGTAAAAACGCGGCTAAGTGTGATTTAAATCACGCAACAATTGCGGGATTTTTCACCATTACACTTTCTTAACATAAGGACTTTCTCCTGACTCTCGGCAAGTTTGAGTGTTGAACACGGGAAAGGCAAAGTGAGGGATTGTCGTCAGATTTGGGATTGGAGTTTAGCGGCGTGTTTGTGGCGGGATTCAGTTGAGTTCCTGCTTGCAGCCTAAGCGTTATGAAGCCATTTGCACTTAGGCTGCTGTGCCATTGTTACTTGACGGTTTGTCTGAATTATCAAGACGTTGGGCTATGGTTTAGCCTGTACAAATACATCCAGTAAATGATGGCGGTTCCGAACGCTAAGAGCGCTGGAAATATCAATGTATGCAGACCATACACAGTAAAAAGCGCGGCACCTGCAACGCCACCGAGTAAAAATCCGGAAAAGATGAATAAGAACAATAGGGCCTTTCGACGGTCAAATTGACGTCCGCGCAAGCTTTCTCCAATCATAATGCCCAAATCAGTAATAATACCGGTCATGTGAGTGGTTCTGACTACAGCGCCACTAAACGTCGTAATCATCGCGTTTTGCAATCCGCAGGCAGCGGAAGCTAAATATTGGCCATAAACGTTGCCCTGTACCAAGAAGCCTAAACTAAGAAGAAGTAAGCTGCCTTCTATACACAGTGCGACCCCGTAACGACGTCCAAGTTTTAATGCACTGCTTTCGATAAAGAAACCACTGAACGCAGCACCAATCAAAAAGCTAAATACGATGAAGAGCAGGTGAATGGAGCTGTCCACACCTGTTAGTAAGCTATTCCCTAGCTGAGTTACGGTTCCGGAGATGTGTGTTATCGCTTGATGTTGAAAGCCGAGAAGACCGACGGCATTGACGCAGCCTGCAAGAAGGGCAAGTAGAAACGCGCCATATTCCACCCAACGAGGAAGTCTGGAAATCACAATAAAACCCCACTAAATGTTAGGAGCCGATTATAGCGCTCACACTGAGATACGAAACCCCTTACAGTACAACTCGGTTGATCATTCTCAAAAAAAACTCAAAAAAGCAGGGATAGGCCAATCACAACAAATGATTGATAAGAAAACGTGTCGGAAAAACGCTTGATAACAAGCTACTTTTTGAAAAGTGTGTACCGTCCTAAATAAGGTTGCCACTCATTCGATGTGCTCCATCGTGCATTCGAAACTGACCCAGCCATGTTTTCGTTCTTCATAGATGGAAATGGTCGGTTCTTGAAATTCTTTGTCACTAAAGAGTCCAACAGGCACAACAATAATGTCTGGTGCAGCGGAGAGTAACAGGCGCATGGTGGTGCCACAGGCAGGACAAAATTCGTATCGGACTTCGCTCCCGTCATCGCTGATTCTGGTATAGCTAATTACGTCACCATCTAAAATGACGTGCTTTTTGGCGAAGCGAGCCTGGACGCCAAATACACTGCCAGTTCGCTTTTGACACTCAAAGCAATGGCAAATCGATGTACGCATGGGTTCACCTAAGCAGCGAAGCTGAATCAAGCCACACGCACACTCACATGAGTGGGTTCTGTTTGGTTTTGGCATCGTTTAAATTAAATAACCTCAAACTGTCTTCATGTCCCGTGAAGCACCTGTACTGGCGATCGAATGGTTAGCGCCACGCGGGGCTAAATCTTCTCAAGTTCTCAGAGAACAGTTTAGGACATTTAAGGCCGAATACCTCATGGCAGCGATCACCTTTCCAACGAAAACTCGACGAACTTAGGAAGGCCAAGTCAGTTTTATTTTGAAACATTTGATGTATTGATTAGAAGGTTGTTTTACGGCTATGGCTCTTTATTTGGTATATACTCCGAGCGCGATTTATAAAATATAAAATCAAGGAAGTCTTCATGGCCCGCAATAGAATTCTGCCTATTCCACTTATCCTTCTTATTCCCGTTGTATTATTAATCATCGTGATTGTTGCTGGTGTTTACCGATTTAGTCTCTCTGATGACGAAATATTAGCCAAGTTTCCGCAGAGCGAAGTTCAGACTAATACGATTATTTCGGACGTGCTAAATATCAAATCTTCAAATCCGTGGACAATTCAGGTTCCCGAACAAAATGCAGTGAGTTTCATTGATGAGTGGGATAAAGAACTTGGTTATTTGATTGGTCAATACGATGCTGGGGCGACGAAAGGTAAGGTTTTGTTACCGAAAGAATTTATTGTTCAACGCCAGATAGAAGACGTGCCTTGGATTGTTGCCCCTATGATTGTTACCTCACAGGGAACAGGATCTTTTTATTATATTGGTCTGTTTAAATTTGATGCTGTTCCAAGCCGAGTTATATTACTTGATAGTGTATTCATTGGCGATCGTATTAAATTTAATCAACTGGAGTGGCGAGACGATACAATTATCGATGCCTCCTATCTGACGCACGATGAAAATCAAGCGATGTCTGAAGTGCCTAAACAATTAAATTCTGTATCGCTGAAGCGTGTAGGCAATTTCCTACATATGCAACAAAGATGAATTTATTTTACTTATGTAAAAAATAGGTGTTTTCTGAGCTAGATCTCGAAATTTCCTAGTGATTTCTTATGCGGGAATGAATAAGCTATTAGGCCTGTTTATAAGGAGATAGTAATTCCCGTGTCTACAAATGAAATTACAAGACGGTTGCCGAATCTGACAGGTCGTAGAGCGCTGCTGTTGTACTCCTTACCTGTTTTGTTCGCGATTGGTGTTTCTCACTCTCTCAAAGAGTCACCATTAACGAAAACCATCGCTTTAAACCTGCCGGAATCGCAGGTTGTTGAAAGAATTCTTGATGCGACGACTGCAGAAGTTGTCACCCCACCGAACTTTGAGTATCAAATCCAAGCAGGCGACAATCTTAGTACCATTTTTAGTCAGCTTGGTTTCGGCTACAGCTCGCTAATGAAAGTCATGGAAACGGACTTAAACTACCTTGCGCTCGATACGCTAAAACCAGGCAATACACTGCGATTTTGGCGTGATGATATCGAAGGTGAACTGCTTAAAATGGAACTGCAATTTTCTATTGCAGACAAAGTGGTTTATGAGCTGAACCGTGACGGCAATTATGATTTTACCGACATTTCAATTCCTGGCGTATGGAATCAAGAACCACTGGTTGGTGTGATCCAAGGCAGCTTCTCTTCATCAGCGAGTCGTCTTGGCTTAACTTCGGCTGAAATCAGTCAGGTTGTGACCTTGCTGAAAGAGCAATTAAACTTTGGCAAAGATCTTCGTGCCGGCGATCGCTTTGAAGTGGTTCGACGTTCACAGAGCATCAATGGTGTCTCTACTGGTAAGAACGAAATTGAAGCGATAAAGATTTATAATCGCGGTCGTGAAATTACCGCTTACCTGCATACCGATGGTCAATTTTATAACGCGAAAGGTGAGAGCCTGCAGCGTGCTTTCCAGCGTTATCCTGTGAGTCGTGGTTGGCGAATCAGTTCTGGGTTCAATCCTAATCGTCATCACCCCGTGACAGGCCGTGTCGCGCCACATAATGGTACCGACTTCGCAACACCAATCGGAACGCCTGTGGTTTCGACAGGTGACGGAACGGTTATCATGACACGTAAACACCCATACGCGGGTAATTACGTGGTGGTTGAACACGGTAGTAAGTTCAAAACCCGCTATCTACACCTAAGTAAGATCCTGGTGAAGAAAGGGCAAAAAGTGTCACGTGGTCAACGCATTGGTCTATCTGGTAAAACAGGCCGTGTAACTGGCCCTCATCTGCACTATGAATTGATCCAGTATGGCCGACCAGTCAACGCCATGAGAGCGAACATTCCAATGGCGAGTTCGGTGCCTAAGAAGGAAATGGCAACGTTTGTTGCAAACCGTGATGCGATGGATAAGCTTCTGAAGAATAAAGAGAAAGCGGTTTTATAACAGTCCGGCTTTCCCTTTGTGCAAAATTTAACCTTGAAAGGCCAGGCATTGCTTGGCCTTTTGTTTATTCACTTTTTTATGCGCTTTTAACTTGTCGTTTATTAATCAGCGTGAGCATCTCGCTTACACGGCTTGGTTTGGCGTAGAAATAGCCTTGTATGTAATTGCATCCCATCTCAATGAGCTTGTCTGAGGCATTCTTATCTTCCACCCCCTCTGCGATTAAGTTCACGTTGAGCAATTGGGAAAGTTGCACGATCAATAAAACCACTTGTTCAGACGTTTTGTTCGAAAGCATATTTCTCACAAACGTCGCATCAATTTTTATGATGTCGATAGGGTAGTTGTGAATATAGTTCAGGCTTGAGTAGCCCGTACCAAAGTCATCCAAGGCGACTTGAAACCCGAGATAACGTAATGAATTCAGAACCATCTGTTCTTGCCCACTTAGGGACAGTAAAACGGTTTCGGTGAGTTCGATAACAAAGTCGCAGGTCGAGTGTTGGTACTTGTCTATCATGGACGTTAAATGGTTGATGTAGCGCTTAGAATCAACCAACTCATAAGCAGAACAATTTATCGATAATTTTACGCTGTGACCTAGTTGAGATTCCAATTCTTGTTTGGCAATACAAGCGAGCTCAATAATGCGCTCACCGAGCTCTACGATTAAGCCAGATTGTTCGGCTGCTTCTATAAACTCAGAAGGGGCGATGTTGCCCAATGTGTCACTTTCCCAACGGGAGAGTATTTCAAAGTAATCCCACTGGTCAGCGTTGATGTCCACGATCGGTTGAACAACGACATACAGTTCATGATTGTCTGTGATGCTCGTTTTCAGCTGCTGACGTATCACCTCAATAAGTTGCGTTTGTCGATGATAAAGGGCACTAAGCTGCGTGTCATAGTGCTGTATACGCGTCTCTCGGTGTTTCTTACAATCTTTCAATGCCAGGCTGGCGTTTAGGATAAGCCCATCTGTTTTTGGGCTGTGATTGGCGGCTCGTGCAATACCAATACTCACTGTGAACGAGATGTGGTTCGATTTATCAATGTAACCCGCCTCTATGATGTCGAGAATCTGCTGGCACACCGCAACAGGGTCTTCGTCATAGGTGATAAATGCAAACTCGTCGCCAGCAACTCGAAACGCGTTTTCTGGGGAAGACAGGCTTTCTTGAATCGCGTTTGCCGTAAACTTTATTATCTGGTCGCCGATGTAGTTCCCGTTGATATCGTTAATCGACTTGAAGTTATCGATATCCAGATAAGCAAGGTTAAAAGGGCGCGACGACTGTTGTGTTAAAGTTTCCAGGGTATCAGCCAGACAACTGCGGTTAAGTAGTCCTGTCAGATTGTCGTGCGAAACTTCGTAACTCAGCTGGTTTAGAAGTTTATCCGAACGCTCACTGACCCATTTTTCTCGTAAACTGTGGATGATGACATTGGCGTAGAAGCGATGCAGTTCGAGCAATGCTTGCGCTTCTAGTGCGGAAAAGATATGGGTAAAAGTAGATATCAAAATACCGAGTACATCGCCATTTTGTGTTTTCAGTGGCAATCCTAAATACGCTTCTATTCCAATTTCGCGAAACATTTTATCTTCGGATACATCACGATATACATGATCTTGAAAGAAGATATTCTCACCGATATCGTTAACCACTTCCTCGCATGGTGAGCCAGAAAGCGGGTACTCAAGGTGATTTTCGATTTTATCGTTTCTAGCAACCGATATTGTATGAGCTGAGTGCTGGAGATGAGCCACCTCGACAATACAGGTACAGTGCGTGTTCACCTGTTGATGAATATCTAAAATCACCCTGTTTAGTAGAGCACTACCACTCAGCTTCAAGATCTCATCAAGCTTTTGAAAACTGATTTGTACATGATCCATTGTACACGTCACCTAGCGTTGTTTGTTCTATATCGTGTGGCGTTGATTCTGACTAATTTGAAACGTATCAGACAAACTATCGTTTACTTAGGTGGATTTTTCAAACTTTGCCAGCGACTAAGTTACAGTATGGTTTACCTGTAAGTGTAACCAGTGGCACGATTTTTACCTCACCAGGCCAGTGTTTGATTACTTTTCATCAAGCAAGGGACTGCTATTGGAGCGTTGTTAGTTATCTGAAATTATTCTCGTTTTTCTTCTTCTAATCGAGATTTTAGATAATCGAGAAACAATTGAGTTCGGGTATGTTGATAGTCTAATTTAGGGTAGTAAGCGTAGACGATCGCTTCATCAGCCGTAATGTCTGGCAAAATAGGCACTAATGCTCCAGATTTTAGGTCATCTTTGATCATGACGTTGTTGGTCATGAGTATACCCATCCCTCGCTTAGCGCCATGAAATAAAGCTTCTGGATTTGTCGTTGCAAAGTTGCCGGATAAGCTTATCCGTTGGTTCTTATTGGTCTTAATTTCTCTTGAGGGTTTTTCACCCCATATAAGCACGTTGTGTCGGCTTAAATCTTCGACGCGTTCTGGTGTGCCGTACTTTTCTAAATAACTCGGGGCAGCATAAAACTGAGCTTTGTGTTTGAACAGAGGGCTAGCCTTAAAACTGAGTGAGTTGAGCTGATCTAACTCGCGGCTGATAAAGAGGTCCAAACTTAACTCAGGAAGTTGACCGGGCAATGTGGTCGTCAGTTGTAGCGTGATGTCCGGGTATTTTTCGAGAAAGTCATCCAAATAGTGGACAAGAAACTTCGAACCTACCGCGAGTGTTGCGCCAATTTTTAAAAGCCCTGCCGGCGATTGGTTCACAGAGCGAGTTTCGTCTAATACGGACTGCCAGGAATCGAGCTGACTTTTGGCTCGCTCATAGAATAGAGCCCCAGCTTCCGTTTGGCTGATTGAACGAGTCGTACGTTTGAGCAGCTGCACGCCGACTTTGTCTTCAAGCCATTGAATCCGCTTGCTGATGGCTGAGCTGGTGGTATTGAGTTTTCGTGCTGCACCGTTAAAGCTGCCTTCTTCAACGACACGAATATAACTTTGTACACTTTGAATCCAATCCACTGCTTCCTCCTAAGAACTAATGCATCACGATTTGAACCAATTATCAACTATGCGTGTCGAAATATACACTGTAAGGGACTAGGCTGTCATCGTATGAGAGCGTGTATAAATCATTATCTTTTGGGGAAGTTTGTTACCTTTGGCGGGAAGAATGGCTGCTCTCTAATTAGAACCAGCCAGACGCAACGGTTTGAATCTTCTTGCAAGGGAGACACCACCTTTCTAAAATGCGCAGCAAACCGTCTTTAATCGTTAGGTGAAAGAATGCAACAAAACGAATTTGAAACGCTGGTAAAAGAAATTATCCAGCAAGAAAACATGCCTAAAGCACTTGAGATACTAAAAGCTTGTGAAGAAGAAGAGGTCGCGCAAGCGGCTCAGTCTCTTACAGGTCAGTTTGGCCTTGCGGAAGTCGATGGTGAAAAGCGTATTTACCATATGACAACTCAAGAAGACGAGTCTGGTGAAGAGCAAGAGTATGTGGAACATGTCATGAATGAAGGCGATCATTTAATCAAGTTTGCCGCTTGGTTCTTTGAAACCTTCTTTGAAATCAAACAGAAAGATACTTATGTTGCTGCTGGTAAAACTTACCAACAGCCGAAACGCTGAGTTAAATGTGTGTCCAGGTTAGTTAGGGTTGAAATTTAATTACAAAAACATGTGATTTAGATCTTGTTTTTGTCCTTTTGTGGTGTAATATTACCACATAAACAAGAAGGATAACTTCAGGAGAAGGTCATGACAAACGAACTTGGTGGCGCTTACATTGGCCAAATGATTGCTAAAGATGCAATGCACAAAGCACTTCACGGTAAAGCGAAGAAGAAAAAAGCTTCTGCTCTTTCTCGTTTAGTGAAAAAGCTAGCGAATTAATACAAAAAGCCCTGATTACTTAATCAGGGCTTTTTGTTTCCATAATTACTTCAGCGCTTCTACAAACAATATCAATCACAGTCAGTGACCGAAATAGCATAGGTAAAGGTTTAAGACCAATGCCAGACTATGCAGATTGACTCGGTATCTCTACAACATTATTCGGGACTTTATCTAGCCCCTTTGCTACTAACCACTTTTCCAGACTATCAGCACCTCCAATATACTTACTTTCTAGCCAGATCTGAGGCACAGTGACGGGTGTTTTTTCACCTATGATGGCTTTGACTTCCGGGATCATTCTGTAAAGTGCGGCACTGTCTTTCACCACATCGTAATATTGGTATGTGATACCTGCATCATCAAGCAGTTGCTTGGTCTTCTTACAATGTGGACACGTAGCTTTTCCGTAAACAATATTCCCTTTGAGGCTATCTCGTTTAACCCACTCAGCAATAACCGATTGTATTAATACACCTCGGTTTAATGCTTCACCTTGGCTGATCACCTTACCTTCTACTATCAGAATAGGAGCGTGCCAGGCGCCTTTCTTTAAGGGTTCCCACCAGTGGGATAACCAATCTTTGACTTCCAGCTCTACAGGCACATCTGACAGCTCATTTTCAAAAGTATCGGTTAAAATATCGTGGGTTAGCGTGCATTCTCCGCAAGGGATGTTCACTTTGAAAGGTCCCCAGCTTCCTGCCCATCGATAGAGTGTAATTTTGATTGGTTGTGTCATGCGACGCTCCTCATTTCCTTCTCTGAAAATATAGAACTCAAAAGCGGGGTTTTTCTTTCAATTCAATGGGTATTTTTACTGTTTGAACCTGTGGTTTAGGCCAAAGGTGCGGCGATTGTTTGTGAAGTCACTGGATTATAATGGATTTTTCTGCTGATTGAACTGTGGAGCATACGCGCTATTGGTCTTTACGCCAACAAAAAGCGCCAATAAAAAAAAATGCCTCCCATAGGGAGGCCACATTACCAATTCAAAGGACGTGCCTGTTAAAACAGGTACAAAGAACGAGAAGCACAAACGCTGCCATGCATTTGCAATATCTATATTGCAGTTCGCGTGCCAACTTTTATCTTGTTGAAATATAAGCATATTTATTTTTAGGTTCTATACCTCTTAGGAGGTATGCACTAAGTCTGTGAAAAATTGCATTAAAACAGGGCAGGGCGAAGAAGAATATGTGGGAATAAATCGCGTAAGTGAATGAAAGTAGTTAAGGAAGGATTGGGAAAACTACTTTTATGAAGCAAAAAATGGCCGACAAAGGTGCCGGCCAAGGACTCGCTCTAGGACAAGAGAGAATTAGAAATCGTAACGTACGCCTAGACGTAGCGTGTCTTCACCTTCTACAACTAGACCTTCTGCATCTTTCACTTCATCAAGTTGGTTGAAGTAGTAAGCAAGGTAAGTACGGAAGTTGCTGTTTAGTTTGTAGTAACCAACCAGTTCGAAACCATCAGTTGAGTCGTATTTGCTCGCGCCGTCTGGATCGTTTTCTTGGAAAGTGTACATACCCGCAATCGTTACCTGGCTAGCAACTTTGTAGCTTGCAACTAATTCGTAAGCAGTGAAGTCTACAGAATCAGATAGTTGACCTTGTGAGTAAGTACCTGCAAGGTATAGGTTATCTAGGGAGTAAGCGATACCACCAAGAAGTTGGTCTTCAGAGTTGTCTGCGTCAACATCGCCACCCGAGTATGCAAGACCTAGGTCTAGACCCATTGGCAGAGAGTACATACCTGAGATGCCATATTTGTCTTGGTTATCATCAGAGTTTGCTTGGTAAGTTGCTTGCAGTTGTAGAGCGTCGAACTCACCACGGTATGCGAATACGCTGTCTTGCTTGTCAGAAGATGAATCGATAACTTGTTGAACACCAGAAAACTCAGTGATATCCGTCATATCAGAGATGATTACCGCAGCCATATCTTGACGACCTACTGAGAAAGCACCTGCATTTGAATCTACACCAGCGTACATGTAGCGGTTTTCAAACTCGCTTGAACCTGTATCTTGCTCAGCTTCGTATACACCAAATGCTGAAAGGCCGTTACCGATGTCTGTTTTACCTTTAAGGTTTACACGAGCACGGCTTTTATCTTTCATTGAGCCTTCTACTTCTTCACCGCCTGAACCGATGAAGTCACCGCGAAATTCAACACGACCACCAACTTTTAGCTCAGTGCCATCGTTTGAGTAAACGGTTGCTGCGAAAGATGGTGCTGTTACCAATGCCGACAGAATTGCAGTAGTGAGTGCTGCTTTTTTCATTATCTTAATACCTTATTTGTTATAAATGGGCTTTCTTGCCTGATGTGTTGATGACGCTAAGGTAAACGGTGAAAATGAAAGATAGATTTCTGTTGTGTGATGATTCGATTTCAGTTTTATTGCTAATAAATTGCTGACTTTTCTATATTTTAATCAATATCAGCACATCACTTTACTCAATATCCAAACATCGCCCTTCAAACTCAACAGCCTGAATCAAAAACGCTCTGCTTCAGATTGGTGACACAAAACTCAAAATAAGCCGAATTGCTTGATTTTAAAAAGCGGGTATGCGATCAAGTGTCGTTAACTCTTAGAATTTGTGTATGTTTTGTTTTGCAGGGACGAGCAATGGGTGAAATTCAGGTCGAAGAAAAGAAAGTTAAAGTGGGTAAAGTGCTGTGCGTAGGTCGAAACTATGTCGAGCACATACATGAGCTTGATAATGCGATACCAGAACAGATGGTGGTGTTTAATAAACCTTCCTCATCCATTTCTGCAACCTTGCATTCATTTCATCAAGAAACACTGCATTACGAAGCTGAAATCTGTTTTTTAGTTCAAAATGGTCAATACGCTGCGGTCGGTTTAGGGTTAGATCTAACTAAGCGCGGCTTACAATCGACTCTGAAAAAGCAGGGGCTACCTTGGGAACGAGCAAAGGCATTTGATGGCTCTGTTGTGTTCAGCCGTTTTGTACCTCTTGAAGGGATAGATATTAACGATCTGAATCTCGAACTTTTGATCAATTGTGTTCATGTACAAAAAGGGCACGTAAAGCAGATGCTATATCCTCCTTTTACTATTCTGGATGAACTGAGCAGCTACACCCGTTTAGAAGATGGTGATGTGGTCATGACGGGCACACCTAAAGGTGTTGGAGAAGTTCATCAAGGTGACGTTTTTCTCGGACGCCTAAAATGTGGCGACGTCACCTTGTTTGAAACTGAGTGGGTTGCTGATTAAAGCAGTACTCTTAGAAGGAGAAATGCGACCATACTTACAATCGTCGTCATTAACACGTTTTTGGTCAGATAAGCGATTAAAACGGCGATAATGGCGGCGAGCAAAAATGGATTTTGTAAGCTTAGTCCGAGTTCACCTTCCGGAATAAAAACAATAGGAGCCCAAATTGCTGTCAGCACTGCTGGGCTCGCGTAACTCAAAATCTTTTGCGTGCGTACGCCGAGTCGAATTGGCAGTTTAGGCTCAAGAAACAAGTATCGGCTGGTGAATACAAGCGCCGTCATCAGTAAGATCGATAACATAATCATGAGTTTTTCTCCGTAAACTGTTCCACAAAGTATCCGGTTAGCATTGCCAAAATGCTTGAAATCATCAGACTGCCTTCGACTTGGTAATAAGCAAGAGCGACGGAAGTTACCAATGCAATGACGACACTGGCCAGTACTGCTGCATTTTTTATGGTTGGTACGACGATCGCAATAAACGTCGCAGCCACTGCAAATTCAAGCCCCATTTCATTCAGCTCGGGGATCATACTTCCCGCCACGATGCCTGTTAACGTGGCCGCATTCCAAAAAAGGTAAAAACTTAAACCACCACCAAGTGCATACCACCGGTTAAACTGCTTGTCCGAGTGATGTCCAACAATGGCAAACAGCTCATCGGTGAGCAAAAATCCGAGTGAAAGACGCCACTTTAACGGAAGTGGTGAGATCTTACTGCGCATAGACACGCTATACAGAAAGTGTCTGGAAGTAATAAAGAAAGTCGTTAGCAACATGGTTGTTAATCCAGCCCCAGCTTTTATCATCCCCATCGCGACCAGTTGTGCGGAGCCTGCAAATAGGATTGCCGACAACGCTTGTCCTTCAAGCGGAGTGAGGCCGGTATCTATTGCAAATGAGCCCGCGAGCAGCCCCCAAGGAAGGACAGCAATGCTGAGTGGCATCATGGCTATCGTGCCTTGCCAAAACAGTGCGGCTTTTGATTGTGCTTCTAAAGGCAAAGTATTTTCCATTTTATTTTCTTATTTTTTCAGAGTTCAGGTTTAACCTGAAAGTAGCGTGAATATGATTCCACGCCTTGTACAAATTTGCTGAGATTAACAATAGCGAGCGTATTGGCCTGGTGTCACACCCATTGCTTTTTTAAAGTGACGATGTAAGTGGCTTTGGTCATGAAAACCACACTCTTGAGCGACATCAGAGATCTTCCCGCCTAGCTTTAGCAGTCTCTTCGCCATTCGTAAACGTTGCTGAATTTGAAAAGCATGGGGTGGGAAGCCAAACTGCTTTTGAAACTCTCTGAGCAAATGAAATGGGCTTAGCGCGGCAAGTTTGGCTAATTCTTCCAGCGAGACATCGGCTTGAGGAAAGTCCTCTAAAAACTCTTTCACTAATGTTACTTGTTTTTGTGCTTTGGTCGACTGCTGCAGTGGCGAGCGGTGGGTACTGTGTTTGCTCGCTAACTTGATGAGCGTGCCATACACCAGCGTTTCTCTCAGCAGTCGATTGTCCGACTTTTCTAATGTCTCAAATACCAGACGTAGCTGACCGGCGAGTTCCGGATCGTACACGACAGGTTGAGGAAAGTAGGGAAGGGCAATGTCAGGAGAAGCAAGCTCTTGCCCTAGAGTCTGAAACTGGTCCGGGACAGGGTACATGGCTTTGTACTCCCATCCCCCTTCTGAAGCCGAGTGGCCGCTATGCACTTCATCAGCGTTGATCAAAATGATGCTGTCTTGCGGCGCGATGTGGTTCCCCCCAGTACGGAAGAATTTTTGCGCGCCCTTTTCAATCACGCCGATGGTATAACCTTCGTGACTATGGCGAGAAAAATGCTGCTTTTCGTACTTCGCATCGAGCAATTCTAAGCCTCCGAGTTCTTGAGCAATCTTGAATGTCGCGATTTCCTTATTCTTTTTTTTCATGATGCCTCATTTACTCAGGAGTTCAGGCTGGAGAGTGTAACGGATCTATGGTGCTTATTTTTGTACAAAATTGCTATGTGTTTTAAAAACGGCTGGTTAGGTGCTAAAAGGTTAATAGGTTGCTAAATTATAACTTTGTGAATTAATGTATTGATTGACACCTTTATCGTGGAATATATCTATTGTTTTTTGTTGTCTCATTGATATATGATCCGCCTCCTTTTTTATTGCACTCATTTTCTTTCATGATTGATTTAGTTGTACTCCCTGTTTATCTGACTGCCGTTCTGGCGTTATTGATGTTGCCTGGTCCTGATATGTTACTGATTGCCAGTTCAAGTATGAGCTATGGCAAAAAAGTTGGGCTGTTTGCCAGCCTTGGCAATGCTACCTCAGGTGTCATTTTAACCCTGTTGGCTGCGATGGGCGTCTCCACGCTTGTCGCGATGAGTCCGGTTGCGCTAAAGGTGCTGCACTTGCTGGGCGGTGCTTACCTGCTAAAAATGGGGTGGGACTGTATGAGAGCGCAAGCTTCGTCGGCTCCAGAGCTTGATCAAATGAGTAAAATGGCGACGACCTATTATCAGCGCGCTTTGATGAGCAACTTACTCAACCCAAAAGCATTAGTGTTTTTTGTTATGTTCTTGCCGCAGTTTGTTTCCAGCAACATTACGGCCACATCGGGTGAGCAAATGCTAGCGCTTGGCTTGTTACTTAACGTTATGGGCCTTCTGTTTAATCTGTTACTTGTCGCGTTGGCTGGCAGTGTGGGTAAGGGGCTGATTGAAAATGACAAATTCCGCATGGTCCAACATAAATTAATGGGATTGGTGTTTGTGATATTAGCATTGTGGATGTTGAGCAGTTTCGTTCTGTAACCTTTCAAATGCGAAGAAAACAGCCAGCAATTATTGCTGGCTGTTTTTGTTTTTGCGTCTAGAGATTTTTACTTACAAGCTTTTTTGGTGGGCGTCGATAAGTTCATTCATCTTCGCTTCTGCAGCTTGCTGGGCTTGTTCATAGCTCATGTTGTCCGGAAAATCAGAGATGACTTCGTAGTAACATTTCAATTTAGGCTCAGTGCCTGAAGGACGAACGATCACGCGTGATTGGTCTTCGAGGTGGTAGATCAATACATCACTGGAAGGTAAATCGATCGCTTCTTCAGAGCCGTCGTCATACGTTTTTACGGATGTTTTTAAATCTTCTGTTATTGCTACTTTTTTCCCTGCGATATCTCTTGGTGGCGTTGCACGTAGCTTGTCACCGATAGGTGGCGATTTTGGACCCAAAGCAATACTGCGTTGTGCGTTGAAGTAAAATCCGTGCTGACGGTAAAGCGCTTCCAGTTTGTCCCATAGCGTTTGGCCTTGAGCTTTCAGTTTTCCTGTCAGCTGAGAGAAGGCAACGATCGCAGAGAGCCCATCTTTGTCCCAGACTTTATTACCAACTGTGTAACCCAGAGCCTCTTCGTAAGCGAATAAGAATGGGTGTTGCTCTGTTTCTTTCTCCATGGCGATGTTGGTCAGCCATTTAAAGCCCGTTAAGGTTTGGTAGTATTGTGCACCATGCGTTTTGGCAATGCTGCTTAATAGGCGAGAAGAGACGATGGTATTTCCCACCAGCGAGTTTGGTTGTTGCTCCAGCAGGTAATCACCAAATAGTGAGCCGACTTGGTCACCAGTGAGCATTTGATACTCACCATCAGGACGTTTAACCGCGACTGCAAAACGGTCTGCATCTGGGTCGTTAGCACAGGCGATATCGGCGTCTACTGATTTACCCAGAGCCATCACCATGTCCATTGCACCTGCTTCTTCTGGGTTAGGGAAGTTAACCGTTGGGAAGGTACCATCCGGCTCACGCTGCTCTGTTACACTCGCCACTTTCTTAAATCCGGCATCAGCCAAAAGCGTCTCTGCCATATCGGCACCGACACCATGCATGGCTGTGTAAGCGATAGAAATATCGGTGTTGGAATCTGGTGTGAGCAACGCATTTTCGTTCATGGTTTGGCGATAACTCTGGTAGTAGTCATCTTCCAGCCAAACCAGTAATCCCTGTTGTTTCGCATCGTCTAACGACATCAGCGGTAGAGGTTTGGTCGTTGCCAGGTCGATCTCAGCGGCAATCCCCGAGTCATGCGGTGGAATAATTTGCGCGCCATTCTCCCAGTAGACTTTAAAGCCATTATATTCCGGCGGGTTGTGACTTGCTGTTACGACAACGGCTGCGGCAGCGTTCAGTGTACGTACACCAAAGGCAACGATTGGCGTTGCAGCCACTTTATGAGTCAAATAAACCTTGATGCCAAGTGCGGTCAGTACAGATGCAGTATCGTGCGCAAACTGCTTTGAGTCTGGTCGACCATCGTATCCAATAACAACGCCGCGTGATGTTGCGTCTTGAACCTGGTCAATTAAGTAGTGGCCAAGTCCGGTTGCGGTTTCCTGAATAACGAGGCGGTTCATACGGTTTGGACCCGCGCCGACTTTTCCTCGTAATCCTGCGGTACCAAAAGCAAGGCGTGAACCAAATCGGTCGTTGATCTCTTGCTGATCATTTGTGTCGACGAGGTGTTGCAGCTCTTCACGAGTTTTAGGATCGGGGTCTCGTGCTAGCCATTGATCAATTATTGCGGTCATGTCTGTCTTTCCTTAGGTGTGGGGGCCTACCTGTTTCGACTTTACGTCATTAATTGCAATTAATGTAAATGGTTATCAATTTCAATTCAAAGAGGGCAATCGATAAACCGAATTTATTTTTTAATTATCGAACAAAATTTATTCGCATTTTATTTCTTGAAGAACTTTAGAACTATAACTAGCCTTTTAACATAAATATAACAAACCATGTTGAAATCGCAGTTTTTGCGATTTTTCGTAAATTTGTTCGATATTTGCATCGGGACGCAAGGAAGCTCGCGTAAGCGTAGCGGCTGAGCAGAGGAGAGATCTTTTGAAAAGATTAGCGACTACTCTTGCCTTAACACTGAATGTGATTTTAATCACATTCTCCTCTTATGGATGGTCAAAAGACAACGACTACAACATGACCAAAGGGGTCACAGCGATCAGTGAGCAAGTGTATGAATTGCATATGCTGATCTTCTATATTTGCTGTGCGATTGCCCTTGTGGTCTTTGGTGTCATGTTCTATTCCATCATTCGTCATCGCAAGTCAAAAGGAGCAGTTGCCGCTCATTTCCATGAAAGCACCAAAGTGGAAATTATTTGGACTGTTATCCCTATTATCATTCTTGTCGCAATGGCGATTCCCGCAACAAAAACTTTAGTTGCAATGGAAGATACCAGCCAATCGGATCTCACCATAAAAATCACTGGCTCTCAGTGGAAGTGGCATTACAACTATTTTGGTCAAGACGTCGAGTTCTTTAGTCTTCTTGCAACAAGTCAGAAGCAGATTGACGGAATCGAAGCCAAAGGCGCTCATTACTTACTTGAAGTGGATAACCCGCTTGTCCTTCCGGTTAATCGCAAAGTTCGTTTTCTCCTCACGTCAGACGATGTGATTCACTCATGGTGGGTACCTGATTTTGCAGTGAAGAAAGACACCGTACCTGGATTCATTAATGAAGCGTGGACAAGAATTGATGAGCCTGGCGTGTATCGAGGCCAATGCGCCGAGCTCTGTGGTCGTGCTCACGGGTTTATGCCGATTGTGGTACATGCGATGGAAGAGCAAGAGTTCGACCAATGGTTATCGGGTAAAAAAGAAGAATTAGCCCTTCAAAAAGCCGCCGCTCAAGAAGCATTAACCCAAGACTTGTCCATGGATGAGTTGATGGCAGAAGGTGAAGCGATTTACACCTCGCGTTGCGCAGTGTGTCATCAGGCGAATGGTGAAGGTATTCCAGGCGCATTTCCTGCAATTAAAGGCAGCCCTGTGGCCACAGGTAATGTAACTGAGCATATTGGAGTGGTTGTGAATGGTCGCGCGGGAACCGCGATGCAGTCTTTTGCCAACCAGTTAAGCGATAAAGAGATCGCAGCTGTCATAACCTACCAGAGAAATGCGTGGGGTAATGATACGGGCGATACCGTTCAAGCATCTGACGTCAATGCCTTTAAGGCACAAAAGAGTGCTAAGGAGGAAATATGAGTAAGCCAGCAGAAAAAGCGATAAAGTCTGCGCCGATTGAAGCGCAAACTTCGGCAAATTCAACCATTGCTCTTGATGATGATCATGATGTTCATCACGCGCCAAAAGGACTTACTCGCTGGTTGTATTCGACCAACCACAAAGACATCGGCACACTTTATCTCTGGTTTAGTTTCACCATGTTCCTGACCGGTGGTGCGATGGCGATGGTCATTCGCGCAGAGCTGTTTCAACCAGGCTTACAATTGGTAGAACCTGAGTTTTTCAACCAGATGACGACAGTTCATGGCTTAGTTATGGTCTTTGGTGCGGTGATGCCTGCCTTTACGGGCTTAGCGAACTGGATGATACCGATGATGATTGGTGCGCCAGACATGGCATTACCGCGCATGAATAACTTGAGCTTTTGGATCTTGCCTTTTGCGTTTCTCATCCTACTAAGCTCACTGTTTTTACCGGGCGGTGGACCTAACTTTGGCTGGACATTCTACGCGCCGCTTTCAACCACATATGGCCCCGACAGTACTGCGTTGTTTGTATTCTCTGTACACATCATGGGTATTAGCTCAATCATGGGGGCGATCAATGTCATCGTAACCATCGTGAATATGCGTGCACCGGGCATGACCTGGTTCAAAATGCCGATGTTTGTTTGGACATGGCTGATCACTGCATTCTTGCTTATCGCCGTTATGCCTGTTTTGGCTGGCGCGGTAACCATGGTTCTTACCGATAAGTACTTTGGCACCAGTTTCTTTGATGCGGCAGGTGGGGGTGATCCGGTCATGTTCCAGCATATTTTCTGGTTCTTTGGTCATCCAGAAGTGTACATCATGATCCTCCCGTCCTTTGGTATTGTCTCAGCGATCATTCCTGCGTTCAGTGGTAAGAAGTTATTTGGTTACCATTCTATGGTGTACGCGACGTGCAGTATCGCGCTGCTTTCTTTCCTTGTGTGGGCTCACCATATGTTTACCACAGGGATGCCGGTGTTTGCCGAAATATTCTTTATGTATTGCACCATGCTTATCGCAGTGCCAACCGGGGTGAAAGTGTTTAACTGGGTTGCGACCATGTGGCGCGGTGCACTGACGTTCGAAACACCAATGCTGTTTGCGATTGCGTTTATCGTCCTATTCACTATTGGTGGGTTCTCTGGGCTAATGCTCGCGATTGTGCCTGCCGATTTCCAATATCACGATACCTATTTTGTGGTTGCGCACTTCCATTACGTTCTGGTTTCCGGGGCAGTCTTCTCCATTATGGCGGCGGCTTATTATTGGCTTCCGAAATGGACGGGTAACATGTATGACCACAAGTTAAGTTTGTGGCATTTCTGGTGCTCGCTCATTTCCGTCAATGTGTTGTTCTTCCCTATGCACTTCTTAGGGCTAGCTGGCATGCCGCGACGAATCCCTGATTACTCCATCCAGTTTGCTGATGTAAACCAAATCGTCTCTATTGGTGGCTTCGCCTTCGGCCTTTCTCAACTGATTTTCTTATGGGTAGTCATCAAGTGTATTCGTGGTGGTGAGAAAGCAACCGCGAAACCTTGGGAGCGAGCAGAAGGGCTGGAATGGACAGTGCCAAGTCCTGCGCCGCACCATACTTTCACGACACCTCCTAAAGTCGATTAAATGTAGGAGGCAAGCGTGACTCAATCTAATCCATCGAATAAGAAACTGACCATCAAGCTACTGATAGCCACAGTGCTGATGTTTGGCTTTGGATTTGCTTTGGTCCCCTTGTACGACGTGATGTGCGATGCGTTGGGCATTAACGGCAAAACTAATGATGTGGCCGCCATTCAGCCCACAGGCATGGAACCGGACATGAGCCGTACGATTCGAGTGGAATTTATGGCGCACGTCAATCCGGATATGCCATGGGAATTTAGACCCAAAGTCATTTCTATGGATGTTCATCCCGGTCAGGTCATACAAACTGAATACCTTGCGTTTAACGAGAGCGGACGCAAATTGGTAGGGCAGGCTGTTCCGTCTGTGTCGCCAGGTAATGGTGCGGCTTACTTTAATAAGATTGAGTGCTTTTGCTTCAACCAGCAGCCGTTGGAAGGCAATCAACACGCACAAATGCCACTGATTTTTTACATTGAGCCTGATATTCCCGACTCAATAAATACGTTAACGCTGTCTTACACACTCTACAAACTGCCTCCACAGGAAGGGAGTTAGCCTCTCATAGAGAGCGCAGACCAATTAACGTCTGTAAGGAGAGAACTTATGAGTAATAAACCTGGGACTTATTACGTTCCTGCTCAAAGCAGCTGGCCAATTCTTGGCGCGTTTGCTCTGTTCTTAGTCGCTGTCGGTGCAGGTATGACCGTACAGGGGACTCAAAGTGAAGGTCCGGTCGGATCGATTGGTCGTGTTGTTTTGGCCGCGGGATTTCTGTTTCTGCTGTACATGTTAGCGGGCTGGTTTAGTAACGTGATTACCGAGTCGCTGACCGGTAAGTACAGCTCTCAAATTACTCGCTCTTTTCGTCAGGGGATGAGTTGGTTCATTTTCTCAGAGGTGATGTTCTTTGGCGCATTTTTTGGTGCGCTGTTCTACGCAAGAATGGTCGCCGTCCCATGGTTGGGTGGGGCGGACAATAACTTCATGACCAATGAAGTTCTCTGGCCCAATTTTGAAGCGATGTGGCCACTGACAACTACGCCTAGTGGCGAAACCACTCAAGCGATGCCGTGGCAAGGCATTCCGCTCACCAATACCATCATTCTTCTGCTCTCTTCCATAACATTGCATATGGCCCACATCAGTTTGGAGCAAAACAAACGTACTGCGCTGATTGTCTGGCTGGAAATCACCATTGTGCTGGCGGGCTTCTTCCTATTTTACCAAGCGGAAGAGTACATCCATGCTTATCAGGAAATGGGACTGACTTTGCAGTCCGGGGTTTACGGTAATACTTTCTTTATGCTGACGGGTTTCCACGGCATGCACGTTTGTCTTGGAACGATTTTCTTAATCGTATTGCTGTTCAGAATCGCGAAGGATCACTTTTCTCCAAACAACCATTTTGCCTTTCAGGCGGGCAGTTGGTATTGGCACTTTGTTGATGTGGTTTGGTTGTGCCTGTTTGTCTTCGTTTACGTGCTTTAACGCCCCACCTGAAGCTAGTAAGGGCGAGGGTTAGGGTCTATCCATCCAGACGTCAGTGCGATAAGGAGCAGGATAACAACTAGCGCAGAAAACATGACTCGTCGGCCCAAATAGTGACTCATGGGTTTATGGTCACGGTCGGGATTATCAGGATCTTCACGAACCATTTCGATAAGGGCTTTGGCGAGGTTGAATATGATGAATAGCAGCAAAAGGATGAGCGTCAATTTGAACAAGAATACGGTGGACATGGAACCTCCGGTTTCAACACTACTTTTATCGAAGCGGTTTTGGGGTGCGGTTTGTTTAACTGTGGCTGTGTTTTCTCTGTTGGTCAAACTGGGCTTTTGGCAATTAGAGAGAGGCGAGGAGAAACAAGCCCTTGAGCAGACCATTCTCTCGCGTTCTGACCAGCCTTATCAGGCAATGCATGTCGTACTCGATAACAATGATTGGCGTGAAGAAAGTGTCATTGGCGTTAAGGTCGAGGCGCAAGTGACCCCTGAACCTTTGCCTGTGATTTTGTTGGACAACCAAACCTACAACGGAAAAGTGGGTTATCTGGCGTATCAGGTGGTTTCTGTTAGCCAGCAACAGAACATATTGGCACTTATGGAACTGGGTTTTGTGGAGGGAGAGCGCTCCCGCTCTGAACTGCCAGTTGTCAAAGAGTTAGAGACGCCAGCTATGGTGACAGGGCGTTTGTACCGCAAATCAATGAACCCTTTGAGTTCCGAGTTGATGCCCGAGCTGGGCGATGCCATTCGAGTGCAAAATCTTAATATCTCTCAATTGAACGAGATGATGAATGTCGAGTTAATGCCAGCGGTTTTGCAGCCAGATAATTTAGAAAACTGGCCATATGATTTCCCGTGGAACCCGTTACCACTAACAAGTGCTAAACATTTTGGCTACTCCGTACAATGGTTTGTCATGGCAGGTGTCTTTCTCCTACTGACTGTCGTGGTCTTTATTCGTTGGTTAAGAGCGGTTTCATCACATGGAGGTGAAAAATGACTTCGAAAGTAACAAGAGGGCGTTTAGTTCTGATCTCGTTAGTGTGTTTGTTCGCTCTACCTGCGTTAATTGCAAAGTTGATCTTGAGTCAGGGTTGGTATCAGAGTGGCGTGACTAACCGAGGTAAACTCATTGAACCTTACACTACGCTCGAACAGTTAGGTCAAACAGCCCCGCAAACGCTACATGGTTGGCAATTGGCGTATGTGGTGCCCAATCATTGTGAGCAGCAGTGCCAACAACAGTTGCATCTGCTTAAACAAAGTCATATCGCCTTAGGAAAATATCAAGAACGTGTTGTGCCTGTGCTTTGGACATTGGAATCGTCAGACTCGGTAGATACATCGATGGAGAGGATGGTCATAAACGCGTCTGTGGCAGAAAAAGTTGAACAAGGGCAAGTGGTCATCGTTGACCCGTTGGGGCAGTTAGTCATGTCCTACACACCAAAGCAAAACGAAGATTTGGTTAAGCTTAGCAAGGATATGCTGGCTGATTTGCGCAAACTGCTTAAGTTGTCCCGAGTGGGATAGGGGGAAACCATGACACTAATTCGACTAGTGAGAATCAGCTTGTGTCTTACACTGGTGGTGATCATGCTCGGTGCTTATACCCGTTTGTCCGATGCTGGTCTAGGCTGCCCTGACTGGCCGGGTTGCTATGGTCATTTGTCGGTTCCTCATCACGAAGATGATGTCGCAAGAGCCAACTTGAATTTTCCTGATCGTGTGGTTGAACATGAAAAAGCGTGGCTGGAGATGATCCATCGTTATTTCGCCGGAACGCTTGGGATTGTGATTTTTGTTATGGCTGTTCTCGCATCACGTTCAGATCGCGTTAATGCTTCGATACCTTTTATGCTCTGTCTGCTGGTGGTAGGGCAGGCAATGTTGGGGATGTGGACCGTTACGCTCAAATTGATGCCGGTAGTCGTAATGCTTCATTTACTCGGTGGTTTTACGTTGTTGGCGCTGCAAGCGGTATTTCATTGTCAGCTTAAGGCGCAAGGCAATCTCTATTTTTCACCCTCCACCAATACGGTGCGTTTATTCTCTATGGTCGCATTTGCAGTGGTGCTCTTGCAGGTGCTGCTGGGCGGTTGGACTTCTTCAAACTATGCCGCTTTGATGTGTACCACATTGCCCATTTGTGAAGGCGATTGGATGAGTTACCTATCCTGGAAAGAAGCATTTTCATTGTGGCAAGCCGGATTCGAAAATTACGAATTTGGTGTTTTGGAATATCCAGCCAGAATGACCATACACGTGAGCCATCGAATTGGAGCCATTGTGACGGCGCTGGTGGTTACATCGTATTGCGTACTTTTGTTCAAACAAGACTCTCATTACTCTCGGGCGTCAGGCCTGTGGATTGGCATTGTGCTTATCTGCCAAATCATACTCGGCGTAAGCAATGTCGTGTTTCAGTTGCCTATCTACGTCGCAGTGGCCCACACACTGGGCGCTGCAATTATGTTGAGCCTGATTTGTGTGAGTCAATTCTACTTGTGGCAAGGAAAAACACAGTGGAGTCATCAAGCGAAAGGAGTTCGCTATGAATAAAGAAATTGCATTGTCTTTAGAGGGACAAAAGCGAATTGGTTCTACTTACCTAAAACTCACCAAGCCAAAAGTGGTCGCACTCATGCTGGTGACCGCTGTTGTTGGTATGAGCCTGGCGCCTGTGGCTGTTTTCCCTTGGCTACAAGCTGCGATAGGGCTAATCGGGATCGGTTTGATGGCAGGTTCTGCTGCGGCATTTAATCATTTGATCGACCGTCATATAGACGCGCGAATGGCTCGTACTCATAAGCGCCCGTTGCCCTCTGGGGACACCAACCCGAAGTCTGTGGTGACATTTGCCATTTGTTTAGGCGGAGTAGGGTTTGTTCTGCTGTACGCTTGGGTAAACCCGTTGACCGCATGGATGACATTATTGAGTTTGCTTGGCTATGCGGTTGTCTACACCATGTATCTCAAGCGGGCTACGCCACAAAATATTGTGATAGCCGGCATAGCTGGTGCGATGCCACCACTATTAGGATGGACAGCGGTAACTGGCGAATTGCACGGTAATGCATGGCTTTTGGTGATGATTATATTCATCTGGACGCCGCCCCATTTTTGGGCTCTGGCGATTCACCGAGTGGAAGAATATCGTAAAGTGGATATCCCTATGCTTCCTGTCACGCATGGGATCGAATACACCAAAACCTCAATTCTGTTGTATTCCGTACTGCTTACTTTGGTATGTGTGATGCCAGTGCTGGTTGGTATGGTCGGCTTTATTTATCTATTTACCTCACTTCTGCTTAACGCCGGATTTATTTACCACGCTTGGAAGCTGAAGTTTGCACCGGAAGAACGGAGCGCGATAGAAACCTTTAAGTTTTCTATCTATCATCTTTTTGTGTTGTTTATCGCTTTACTTGCAGATCACAACCTCAATTTATCAATGATGTGAACCTTTGTGACATTCTGAATAGAAAAACGCCGGATTGTAGTCATCCGGCGTTTTTAATTTTTTATTGAATTTCTAGCAACTCAATATCAAAGATCAGCACACTTGCTGGTGGAATTGGACCCGAACCACCTTTGCCGTAACCGAGAGTGCTTGGTACGAACAGGCGAATCTTCTCACCTTCTACCATGTACTGAACACCCTCTTGCCAGCCTTTAATCACTTGGTTCAGACCGAATGAGATAGGCTCGCCGCGGTTTACTGAACTATCGAATACCGAACCATCAATCAGTGTGCCATGGTAATGCACTTTTACTTTGCTTGTTGCTGTTGGGTGAACGTCACCCGTACCTTTCTCTAGCACCATATATTGCAGGCCACTTTCTGTTGTGATGACCCCGTCTTTCTTGGCGTTCTCTAGTAGGAATGCTTGTCCCTTGGCAAAGTTTTCATCGGCCACTTTATGGTTTGTCCAAGTGCGATAAATGAAAAATGCCGCCAGAACAAAAATAATAATAGGAAACAAAAATTTAGACACGTTGGCTCCTTGTCTATTTAGGTTGCTTTAGTAAGTAGTTAATTGTTTCAGCCATAGCTTCAATACTGTCATGACCGCCGCTAATCACCTGATATTTACCGTTGACGATAAAGGTTGGCACTGAGTTGATTTGCCCTTTAGTCGTAATTGCATCAGCATTGTTTATGTACTCGAAAAGCTGTTTTTGCTGTGCTTCGTCAAGTTGATAAGGGCTGATAAGATTACGAGATTCAAACGCTTTTTCTACCGCTGCTTGGCGTTCATCAGCGGTGGCTTCAGGTGCCATTTGAACCGCAGCAAACAGGTCAGCCATAAATGCCTTATCTGGAGTCGCCTCTAGCTGCATTACCGCCGTATAGAAAATGATAGCGCTGATCTGAGCACTTTCGTTAAACGTAACATGCACTTTTTCAACGTCTTGCTCAGTCAGAGACTCCAGTTGAGGGACAAACTCTTCCATCGAGCGACAGTGACCGCAGGTCAGAGAAAAAGCTTCGGTAACAGGAGCGAGTTGGTACTCCTGAAGTGAGGCTGGCAGCACTTCATACTGTTTGCCTTGTAGCGGCTGTGAATTGCCGTTGTCACATGCTGTGAGTGCTGTCACCGCGGCAAAAAAAGCAAATCCTTTCAAAATGTTTTTGAACATATTAACGCTCGATTGAGAAATTTTCGCTAGTTTATCGGTTAACGATGACGACTAAAACCATTAAAACCGATTGTTACACTAAAGTGAGATGATAATGCCCAAATAGAAATCAAACTCGCTGCTAAAAGCATCATATGGCTGGCACGAACAGTGCATTTGTTTCGATGTTTTAATGTCATTTGACGTTATGCCTGATATTGAACTGACGAAAGCGCTAAAGACAATGCGTATTGAGTCGACATAATGAATAAGAGTTTTTCTACGTTGGGAACGGTATGAAGCAGTGGTTTTTAATTGTTTGTGGCATTCTTGGAGGGTGTGGCAGTATCAGTCAAGACATAGTGCCTGGTGGGAACATGTTAGATACAGCCCCGAAGACGAACACAGAGCTAAGACACCCTGAGTGGGGGTATGGTAATTCATCGAGTGTCATGAACATCGCTGTTCAGCCGACTACGAACGCTGCTGTGGACGAATCCTATTCCATAACTTCACTGGAGATGTTTTTAGATCGGCACAATATTGCCCATGAAACCATCAGTGGGGGACACTTGATGGTACGCTTGAAAGATCAAGTTCACTTTCAGACTGGTTCTGCTCAATTATCTGCACAATCTCAAGGTTGGCTGAGCAGTCTAGGGCACTATCTGGCAGGACGTACTGATGTTGACGTGGTGATCGATGGGCATGCGGACAGCACCGGGGCGGCAAGTTTTAATGACACATTGTCCGAACGACGAGCTCGCGAAGTTGAAAAGCAGTTGCTGGCAACCAGTATTCCACGTCAAAGAGTTTTCTCGCGTGGGTTTGGTGAGCATGCTCCCCAATGCAGCAATGCGACCGCCAGCGGAAAAGCATGTAATCGCCGTGTGGAACTGATGCTGATCGTCAGCGACTAATCGTCGTTATTTGTTCTGATAAATAGAAAAGAGGCACCAATTGATTGGTGCCTCTTTTACATCCGCCAATGTTCTTAGGGGGAACTAGGCAAATTCTTTTTCAATATGTGCGACGATGTCTGAAGACTCGTAAAGCCATTGTGTCTCACCATCTTTTTCGATTCGAAGACAAGGAACTTTAATTCTACCGCCACCTTGCTCGAGATCTTGGCGATGAGCAGGGTCGTTCTTCGCGTCACGTAGTTCGATTTTTACCGACTGTCGTTTCATTGCACGGCGAACTTTCACGCAGAAAGGACAAGCTTCAAACTGATAAAGCGCATATTGCTTCGCTTTGTCGTCAACGCTCATTTGTTCATTAGCATCGCGCTTGATTCCACGAGGTGAAAAAACAGCGTTAAGCAATAATATGATTTTTCCTAAAAACCAACGAATAAACTTCATAATGAGTCCCTGATGTTCAAAGGATGATGTCCTTTACGAATACAATTACGACAAGTGCCGCGCCGGAGACGCAGTCTATCAGTTGTTTACTGTAGATAAAACCATGCTTTTCATATGGAAAAGAGTCGTTTGAACCAACCTAAAAAGCCGCCACTTTTGGCTGGATTTGCTTCTCGTCCCAAATAAAAGCTACGCATCAACTCGGTTCTAAACGCGTCGACATCAATACGTTGAATCACCAGTACATGTTGGAGCGTGTTCTGAGTTTGCTCTGCATGATCGTGAGCCAGGCTGAAATCCATATTCAGATACCCTTGCGTAAAGAGCCACAGGTGGGTAATCAGAATAAGGTCTTCAGCAGATTGATTGGTGAACTTGCTCGCGTGTTCGTCACCCACTGACTCACTGATCGCTATCTGCATTTGTTGGCTAGCGTGCGCGTTTTGCTCGTAGCTAGCACTAGCTTCAATGTGAGATTTAGTTAGCAATCCCAGCAGATGAAGTGCTGGGGCTGTTGATGGCTTATTCTCACACACTCTAGTGAATAGCGCGTTCTGTTCGTCCAGCCAACGTTTCTTTGCCGTCTTATGCTCGGTTACAAAGGGAATCGTTTTGAATCCCATCTCTTGAAACAGTGTATTAAGTGGCGTCATGACTTTGCAGTTCCCTCACCGTTACTTCGATATGTTGATCGTTAATATCAACAAATATAGACGTACCAGTGATCATAACAGAAAGGCTTGCGCCACGGTCAAGGTGCTGACAAATTGTGTCAATGGAGTCGTAGTCAAAACTTTCTACGCTTACCGGAAGCATGGAAAACTTGCCTGATACTTTCTCCCACCATACCGAAGCCTTAGTGTTATAGCTGTAGACTTTGACTTGCTTTGAAAGGCGAGTGGCTTTTTTGATTCGATCTGCGTCTGGTTCACCGATTTCAATCCAGTGAGTGATGCTTTGATCGTCTTCGATGTGCCAAAGGTCAGGCTCTTCAATGGTTGATAACCCTTTTGTAAACTCTAAATCGCTCGTCGCATTGAGGCAATAAGCCAAGACGCGGGCGATCATACGTTGTGGTTTTTCCGAGGGATGAAGAGCGATGGTCAGTTTGTGCGAATTATAATAATCGTTGTTCATATCGGAAATATCGATACGAAACTTATAAATGGTTGGTTTTAGCGCCATGTTGTTATCGGTGACCGGAGAGAAAATTTCGTTATAGATAAAAAAATAGCCAGCTTAAAAGCTGGCTACAGTATCAAATTCTTTAAGAATTAAAGTACTTTGATTTGCTCTGCTTGAGGGCCTTTTTGACCTTGAGAGATAACAAATTCTACTTTCTGGCCTTCAACTAGAGTACGGAAGCCGTCACCAGTGATTGCAGAGAAGTGAGCAAATACGTCAGGACCGTTTTCTTGTTGGATGAAACCGAAGCCTTTAGTTTCGTTGAACCACTTAACTGTGCCAGTAGCTGTGTTAGACATGTCTATTTTCCTAAATATCTAAATTTGTGTAATCTTTCGCCTCAACGGCGCTTATAGCGTGGAAAAATAAATTGCTATTGCGTACCACAGGACGACGGAGTTACAAGTAATCCAACGAAATGTGAAAACAAAGAACTTTCTTTCTAGCCGTGTTTGAGTCTAGGTTAAATACGATAAGAGTCAACAGATATTAGTACTTTAAGGGGAAATATTTGTATGCAGTCACTATTTAATCTGCTTGTTTTAGAGTAATTTTCAATTAAATGACGTCGCTGTGAATTTTTCACGCATAAAATTTAATTTACTCAATTAAATTGACTTATTTTTCTAATTATTGTCCAATCTGGCCCGACCATTGAGGAGGATTTATGGCAAAGTTAAAAGCTAGTCCTCAGTCGAATGAGTTTCAGCATGATACCGAATTCGGCAGAGGTAAAATAAAAGATAATGCGCTTAAAGCAGTTGTTACGAGTCAGTTATTTAAAACGAGAATCGTTAACGCCAAAAAAGGTAAAGGCAGCTTCAGTCGGAAAATGAAGCATAAAGGCAAAGAGCCCTATTCAAAGTACTCACATTGTGGATTTTGAATAGGGCTTTTTCTTTATCCTAATAACCTGCACTCAAGTTATTAGGTTTGATTCTGCATGATTATTGATGCTTGTTGATTCTCGTTCTTATTATCTATTTCGTCCTAACCTCACTACATATCACACACCTGAGTTTTTCTACTTCACATCACCTAAGCGCAATGAGTTCCTTGCTATACTCAATTGAATTTCATGTTTTTATTGTTATTTGTGTTGTCGACGTAAAGCCAATATGAGTGAGAGGAGCATTATGTTTAAAGCGTTTGTGATCCTGCTATGTATTATCACTTCACCGCTGGCTTTGGCGGCAACGGCGTTTGAGATAGTTCAGAAGTCGGATCAAACCATGCGAGGTGAGTCGAGCTACAGTGAAGCGACGATGGAGATTATCCGGCCAGATTGGCGGCGCTCAATGACGATGAAGAGCTGGACTAAAGGGACAGAACTTTCGTTAGTGCTGGTGACTGCTCCAGCAAAAGATAAAGGCAGTGCGTCACTCAAACGTTACCGAGAGATGTGGAACTGGGTACCCAGCATTGAACGAATTATAAAGATTGCGCCATCGATGTTGAGCCAGTCGTGGATGGGTTCTGACTTCACGAATGACGATCTGATTAACCAATCCTCTATCGTCGTAGATTACCAACATACTTTACTCGGAGAGGATACCTTTGATGGAGATAAGGTTTGGCGAATTGATGCTTTAGCTAAGCCTGACGCGCCAGTTGTCTGGAATAAAGTCACCTTGTGGATTTCTCAGGCGACTTACTTACAGCGAAAAATCGAGTTTTATGATGAATTTGATGATCTGGTCAATGTCATGACCACTTTTGATATCAAAACCTTAGGAGGAAGAAAGGTTGCTACCCGCCTGGAAATGCGTCCAATTGATAAGCCGGGTAACCGAACCGTGTTGACTACGCATCAAGCCCAGTTCGATTTTAAGATTGATGATGACTTTTTCTCTCAACAGCAAATGAAGTTACTCCGAGATTAGGTCGTGTGTCATGAGTAGGGAAGGCAATAGCGTATGCTGATGAAACTTGCTTGGCGAAATTTATGGCGGCAAAAACGGCGGACGTTACTGACGGCCACAGCATTGGCATTAGTACTTTTCCTTTCCCTGATAACACGCGCTTTTCAAGAAGGCAGTTATACGTCGAACATAAAAAATGCGGCAAAGTTCTATACGGGGTTGATCCAATTACAAAATCC
Source organism: Vibrio sp. EJY3 (assembly GCF_000241385.1). NCBI lineage: Bacteria > Pseudomonadati > Pseudomonadota > Gammaproteobacteria > Vibrionales > Vibrionaceae > Vibrio > Vibrio sp. EJY3. The sequence continues at coordinate 1,371,487 of NC_016614.1, read as the reverse complement.
TGAGTTCAGCGATACCTTGAGTATTGATGATGTTTTGCCACAAACCGAGTCCTTCATCTCGTCTGCGAAAGATAACCCAAAAATTGATGTTGTTCTGCCAAGAGTTGAGTCGTTTGCTCTCGCTGCTAAAGGTGAACATTCAAAAGGGGCTTTGGTGTTGGGAGTAGACCCCGAAGCCGAAGACGACTATTCCAGTATCAGTGACAAAATAGTCAAAGGAACTTATATCGCTGCGGGAGAAAATGCAGTGCTGGTGGGGGGACGTCTGGCCCAATATCTCCATTTAGACGTTGGTGATGAATTGGTTTTGTATGGCATGGGCTATCATGGGCAAACCGCAGCGGGCTTGTATCGCGTCGCGGGTATTTTGCATTTCCCGCTGCAGCAACTCGACTCTCAATTGGTATACATGCCGCTCGATACCGCTCAGGCTCTGTATTCCCTGGATAAGCAAGTGACAGCTTGGGTTCTCAATACCGAAAACTTACGTGGTTTATCGAGTGTTGTTGATCAACTGCGCCGGGATTATGGTCGAGATGTCGCGGTGAAAGACTGGAAGGCCTTATCACCTGAACTCTCGCAACAGATTGCGCTCGATAAAGCTGGGGGAATATTTCTAATTTATATCCTTTACGGCATTGTTGGGTTTGGCCTGTTTGCCACAATTCTGATGACCACGTTAGAAAGGCAGCGTGAGTTTGCGGTTATGTTGGCGACCGGGATGCTCAGAGGCAAACTAGTTTCTCTACTGGTTATTGAGTCTCTGTTTATATCGGTCATTGGCGTATTGCTTGGCTTGATGATCAGTGCCCCGGTTTTGGCTTACTTTCACTTTAACCCGATTGAAATTACCGGAGAGGCCGCTGAGGTGATGCTAGGAACGGGATTTGAGCCAATCGTGCCTGTTTCGCTCGATCCTCATTTGGCAATGACTCAAATCCTGGTTGTGCTTTTTATCCTCTTCTTATGTCTTTTATATCCAATGGCGCGCTTATTACGCCTTCCTATCGCAAGTGGTCTCAAAGGAGGCTCGCATGTTGATTAAGTTGGCGTGGCGGAACTTGTGGAGAAACAAGCTCAGAACATCAATCATGATTGGGGCAATGGTGTTTGGTCTGATGGGTGTGATTGCCATGATCGGATTTATGAATGGTTTGGTTGATAGCATGATCAAAAATGCGATTTCCTGGCAAACCAGCCACTTGCAGATCCATCAAAACCAGTACTTGGTTAACCCTGAACTGGAGCAGACCATTCCAGACGCTCAAGTGATCGCGGCGACCTTAGCCAATCAGCAACAAGTTAAGGCGGTGGCTGAACGTTTTCTTGTGGACGGAATGATCGCCTCTGCTAGAAGTACACGTGGTATTCGCATCAATGGTATCGACATTGTGCAAGAGCCATTAATCACGCCCTTGGCGCAACACATACAGCAAGGGCAATGGTTGGATGAAGACGGTAGAAATCCTATTTTAGTTTCCCAGAAAACTGCCAAGAGATTAAATTTGCGTATCGGTTCCAAAGTGATTGTGACGCTTTCCGATATTAATGGGGATGTCTCGGGTGCGGCGTTTCGCGTCAGAGGGATATTCAAAACACCGTCGAGTACGTTTGATGATGGTAATGCTTATGTGCGCAAAGCCGATTTAGAGAAAGTCGCCGGGTTAAAAGGCGCCCACGAAATTTCTATCCTTCTTAATTCAAACGACGAGAAAGTGTTAGAGAAAACAAAAAGGTTTACACAGACGCTGCTGTCTAACACAACGAAAGATCATTTAGTGGTGAGGAAGTGGGAAGAAATACAGCCTTTACTCTCTACGATGATGAGTTCCATGGACATTTCGAATCAGGTCATGCTGGTGGTGTTTGTGCTGGCGATGATGTTGGGCATCATCAACATCATGCTGATGTCAGTATTCGAGCGTACCAGAGAATTTGGCGTGCTGATGGCTGTGGGCATGCAGCAACACAAAATCCGCTTACTTATCATTTTAGAGACGCTGTTTCTCGGGCTGTCGGGCTGCATGTTTGGATTGATAGGAAGTGCCATCATGCTGAAAATTTTGAGTATCACAGGGTTGTCGCTTAGTGGCCTTGCCGACGGGTTAGGCGCTTATGGTGTGGATACCTTGCTGTTCCCAAGAGTGTCTTTTTATGAGTACCAGATGATCATTGTGGCGATTTTTGTCGCGAGTCTGTTTGCTGCTTGGTACCCATCGCGACAAATACTCAAACATCGACCTGTGGATGCCATGGCGGAGAAAACTTGATGACGATTAAACTCGAACATTTAACCAAAACCTACAATCCCGACAGTGATTTTCCGGTCCATGCTGTTAAGAGTGTCGATTTGGAAATCAAACAGGGGGAGTTTGTCGCTATTATGGGGCCGTCTGGTTCGGGAAAAACCACACTGCTCAATATGCTTGGGGGCATTGATGCACCGACCGCAGGTCGAGTGGAAATTGATGGTTGCCTTATTTCCGAAATGTCGGAGAAAGAGCTGATTGCATATCGTAGGGATAACATTGGCTTTATCTTTCAGGACTACAGCCTATTGCCTGTGTTAACGGCATTAGAAAATGTCGAGTTCGTAATGCAACTTCAGGGGAAAAGCGAAAGAGAGTGCCGCGAGCGTGCTTCTTCATTACTTGAGCAGGTTGGATTGGCTGAGCAAATGCATAAACGCCCGAGCAAAATGTCGGGCGGGCAACAACAGCGTGTGGCTGTCGCACGAGCACTCGCACCTAAACCTCGCTTTGTTATGGCGGATGAACCAACGGCTAATTTAGATGCGAAAAGTACCGCAGAACTTCTCGATATCATGGAGCAGTTAAGTGAACAAGAGGGCACGACGTTTATCTTCTCCACACATGATCCCAGAGTGATCAAGCGGGCGCATCGAATTATCGTCTTTGAAGATGGGCGTTTAGCGAGAGATTTCAGCAATATTGGTAATCATGCGGAGAGATCTCATGCTTAGGTGGAGGTCAAACGGTTCAAAGCCGAATATCAAAGTGAGTCGCTATCTTGCGTTGAGTTTACTGTTTCTAAACTCGCAAACTTCCGCCTCGATTCCGGGTGTCGAGCCAGAAAAAGCATGGGACTTCGATGGTTATATCAAGTACATGGCCACTTATAACATTCCGGATAATCACAGTAATACGCTTGATCACTTGATTCATAATCGCTTCAATCTGGAATATCGATTTTCACCAAACTGGCGTATTAATGTCGGGATGAGAAACCGTGCTTTGTGGGGTGATTCACTCGATTTCGACCAATATGCAGATCTGGTCGCATTGGATAACGGATACTTTGATCTGAGCAAAAACTGGCGAGATGACAGCGTAATTCTCAATACTCAGTTTGATCGACTGTATATCACCTGGCGTGAGGAAGACTGGAGCGCAACGGCGGGTCGTTTTCGTGTCAATTGGTCGATGAACACGATCTGGAACCCAAACGATATCTATAATGCTTACTCTATTTATGACTTTGATTATGAAGAGCGAGCGGGTACCGATGCGCTAATGGTGAGCAAGAAGCTAGGGTTTGCTGATGGCATCGATTTAATTTTCGCGCCTGTGGAGTCGCCAGATAAGAATAGTATTTCGCTACGCTATTTTGCCAATCAATCAGGCTGGGATTATCAGGTGATTGCTGGGCGGACAAACCGGGACTTTGTACTTGGAGCCGGGTTTGCAACAGACATCTACGAAGCGGGTTTACGTGGTGAATTATCCTGGTTTGATCCGATAGAAAAGCAATACCAAGGCGAATTGACGCAATCATCCATGGCAGGAAGCCTTGAATCGGACTACAGTTTTGGAGGAAAACGGAGCTGGCTTGGGCGTGTGGCGTGGTTATTCATTTCAGAGCCAGTAGATGCTTCTAGCGCCGTCGTTTATCTAAACTTACCTCTCGATGCGAAAACCCTCAGTTTTACCCAGCACACACTTTATGCTGATGTAAGCTTTGATCTGACTTCCCTTAATCGCCTGACGGCATCCGTAAGTTATTACGATGATGGCTCTTATTTTGCGGGTCTTTCGAGTAATTACTCACTTGCTAATGACTGGCAGTTACTCACGGTTGTTCAATGCTTTACCGGTGAAAGTGACAGTTTGTTTGGTGAGACGCCTGCGACACTATTGTTTGCGAACATTCGCTACAGCTTCTAGCAAGCGCATTCATCTAGTCATTGTCTCTAAATACTTTTGTTAATAGCAAATAAAACCTTGTTTTTATGGCGTTTTCGTCCCGTAGGGTTAATCTTTTTGTAAAAGTCGTTATATTTGTGGTTCATCGTTAAAAGGAGTTTATGGATGAACCTTACGATTTCAGGAAAGTTACAGCTGAGTTTTATGTTGTTGGCTGTTCTTTTTATTGCGTCTGCGATCTTTACTTATCGAAATATCACTACCGTCGAGCAGCATGTCTCTTCGTTGCTTACTTCCGATCTGCCGACAGTGGATACCAGTAGAGGTATTCAGCAATCTGTTCAGGCTTCATTATCTTCTATCCGTGCTTATATGCTACTCGGGGCCAATGAGACGACCGGAGCACAATTAAGTCAAGATGTACAAAATATCATGGCTTCCACCGATGAATCTTTGCCAACTTTGCAAGCGTTGATCCCTGAGCAAGACTTTCTCACAATCCAAAATCAATGGGAGGCAATGAAAGCCTCTCTGAATACATTGCTTGAGTTAAGTCACAGCGAAGAAAACCTGCCAGCACACAGTTTATTTATTAACGAAGCCGCCCCGATTGCAGAAGTGGCGCTTGATCAGATCCAAAGCTTGATAAATGAAGAGTCAGGAAATCAGTTTGGTGGCGAACGTAAGCGACTTTTCAAAGTCTACGCCGATAGTTACACGTCACTTGCGAACGCATTATCGGCATTGCGTGACTTCCTGTTGTACGGCCAGCAATATCACCTTGAAAAATATCAGGACCTTCTCAAGTTCCATAATCAATCCGTCGCTGAAATTGATGGCAAGCTCGACATGCTCTCAGACAACGACAAGTCGTTATGGGCATTGTTCAAAGAGATGCAAGCACTTTACTTTCCGCTCGCCGAGAAGGTGATTTCATTGCGACGTTCTCCAGAATGGAACGAAGCTAATCTTCTGATGGCGAACGAGTTATTACCAGCAGCCAACGCACTCGACGCAAGTTTAGAGTCCATCGTATCTGTTCAACAACGTCGGGCAAGTCAAAGTGGTGATGGTATCAGTCAGTCGATTCAAAATGTACTGACTTCAGTACTGATAGCGGCAGTATTTGTCATTGTTGCTGCCGTCGTGATCTCAAAATATATGGGCAACACGATTGGTCGCAGAGTGAAAAATTTATCACAGCGTGCGCAGACCATCGCCTCCGGTGATATTTCACAACCTCCGCTTAAAGTTGTTGGAAATGATGAACTCGCCGTCCTTACCGAGTCTATTAACCGCATGAATGAATCTCTGGCCAATATCGTTGCAGGTGTAAGCAGTAAAGCATCGCAAGTTGATAGCAACATGGTAGCGTTACTGGAGTCCGCTCAGGTTACATCAACCAATGTTGAGAGGCAGCAAAGCAACATCGTTGAAATGGGACGTCAACTTGAAGAGATCGCTATTGCCGCTAGAAATACTCTTGAACAAGCACACCAGTCTGTACAAAAACTGTCTGACTCGAAAGGTGAAATAGAACAAGGTCGTGACGCGTTAGAGCAGAATAAAGGGACGATGGAAAACCTGCATGGCAGCATTGAAAACGCAAGCTCTCGAGTAATGCAGCTAAGTAAAGAAAGTGATGCAATTGGTCGGGTGACCGAAGTGATCGAAGGTCTCGCAGAGCAAACCAATTTATTGGCGCTGAATGCAGCGATAGAAGCAGCAAGAGCAGGAGATCAAGGTCGAGGCTTTGCAGTTGTCGCGGACGAGGTGCGAATGCTGGCAACCAGAACCACGCAATCTACTACGGAAATAAACGATATCATCCATGCTATTCAACGCTCAACACAGTCGGTTGTTCAGGAAATTGAGCATAGTCAGTTACTGGCAGAAACTGGTGCAGAACATATCGAGAATGCAGTGATCAAGTTAATCTCGACTACAGAGCAAATCAACTCGTTAAACGGACAGATGGCTGAACTGGCTGCAGCGGCTGAGCAACAATCTCACGCCACCCACTCAATTACGGGATTGATGGATGAGATAACGCATTCCGTTAATGAGGTGTCCAGCAACAGTCATCATGCTTCTAAAACTTCGCTTCAGGTTAAAGAGCAGGTAACAGAGCTGAATCAACAAATGGCAGCGTTCAAAACCGTATAACGATTCAAGCCATCCGCACATTCTTAAATAGCAGCCCAACCATTTACTCTTTGTCGTTAAGTGGTTGGGCTTTTTTATGTGGCTGCGGTCACTATAGAATTTACTTATCAAAGTTATAGCCAGAACCGAATTTCGTTACTCAACGCTTCGATCTAATATAACTCCATCAGCAGAAATCACTGCAAATAAATTTTTAATTACATACAGGAGCAAGATATGAGCACACAAGTAAGCCTAATTGGTCTAGATCGCGAACACTCTGAGCAACTAGCACAACAGCTGAACCAGCTACTTGCCCATTACCAAGTGTTGTACATGAACACACGCGGTTATCACTGGAATATCAAAGGCCATCAGTTCTTTGAGCTACACGTGAAATTTGAAGAAATTTATACCGACCTGCAAGTAAAAATCGATGAACTGGCAGAGCGTATTTTGACATTAGGTCACACGCCAGCACATGCATTCAGCCACTATCTGGAATCAAGTGAAATAAAAGAGCACCAAAACGCAACATCGGGTGACGATTGCGTCAAAGGTTTGGTTGATGGCTTCGGCATCCTTCTGCTTAATCAGCGTGAAATTCTATTCAACGCTGGCGAAGCGGGAGATGAAGGTACGGCTGCATTAATGGGCGACTACATTCGTGAGCAAGAAAAACTGATGTGGATGCTGAACGCTTACCTTCAGTAATGCATGAAAAAGAATCGGGAAATAAGACAAAAGAGCACTGAGGTGCTCTTTTTTTATTTTTGTAAAGTGGGCTAACTGCTTTGTCTTAAAAGGGATGATTCTAAGTAAATCAACAAATCAGTGAGCTCTTTTACCGCAAGAGACGCGCAAGAGTGGAACTCAGTTAAGTTTCCATGGTGGACAAGACAAGAGGGCATTTGTGCGTTATAAGCCGCTTGTAAATCATATAAGTAGTCGCCGACGTAAAGTACTTCATCGGGCATCAACCGCCACTCTTTTGCTAAAACTTGCAAAGACAAAGGGTCGGGTTTTGGTGGGTAGCATTCGCGCGTGATCACTCGCTCAACTTCGATTTGGTTATGCTCAAGTTTACGTTGGGTGGCAATCAGGCAATTACGTGTCACGATGGCTGTTTTCATCGCTTTTTGATTCAGGAAAGCCAAAAGTTCGTGACAGCCTGTCATGGGTGCAGATTGCTCGGCATCGGAGATTTCGTGATCAAAAATCACATTGTGTGCATGCTCTTTGTGGTGAGGATGTTCCAGTTTTTCTACAAAGTCTAATAAGTCTTGCGACTGTGGACACCCTAGTTGTTGGCGCAGAGCTTGAAAGTTCATATCGGAGCTCACAAGGGTGTTATCTAAATCAAAAATAACGGCTTTAATTTTATCGACGACTAATGGGAAAGGAACCATTTTTACCTCATGCATACTGTATAAAGTATCTTTAAAACAACAGTTTAATTATAAGCTAAATTTGATTTACTTCTGCTCTAGACGAAATATTTTCCCGGTGTCGGTCGAAAAATAGAGATAACCATCGGGACTGATCGTTACGTCTCTGATTCGCTCGCCAAGATCGTCCATCAGGCGTTGATATTCGGTCAGTTTTCCATTCTCGATAGAAACCACATTGAGGTGCGTAAGTTTAAGAGCCCCAGCGACAATTTTTCCGTTTAGGTCAGGGTATTTGTCTCCGCGGTATACCACTAGGTTACTTGGGGCGATAGAAGGGATGTAAACCAGTTTGGGATCTTCCATACCCGGCAGGGATTTCGCTTCGCCAACATCAAGCGGGCCCCAATATTCTTTTCCTTGGGAGACTCTTGCCCAGCCGTAGTTCGAGCCTTTCTTTATCAGATTAATCTCATCGCCACCCCTTGGACCGTGTTCGATTGACCAAAGCTGATTCGTCGCTTGATCGAAGTACAAACCTTGAGGATTACGATGACCATAACTCCAAATCTCAGGCTTTACGTCAGACTCTGTGAAAGGGTTATCTGCCGGGACAGTGCCGTCCAGATTTAAACGTAGAATTGACCCTGCATGAGTTTGTCTGTTTTGCCCGTTATCACGATCCCCTCGATCCCCAATCGAGAAGTAAACTTTATTATCGACAAACGCTATACGGCTACCAAAATGTCGCCCGGTATCAGTAATCGCATCAGCAACAAAAAGGTCTTTCCATTGTGTCAGTTGATTGTTGTGTAAAGTCGCGGTCGCGAGCGCCACCGTGTTTCCTTTGCTGGTTCGCTTACTGTAGGTAAAGAAAAGCGTTGGCTGGGTTTTATCTGTATTTGGTGCGAGGGCTACGTCAAGTAAGCCCGCTTGACCAGTCGTGCTCACGCCTGAGACTGAAAACAGTTTTTCACGTTGACCCGATTCGACATTCAACAAAGAAATGGTACCGTTTTTCTCGTTAACGACGGCCTGCTTCTCATCGATAAATTCTATTCCCCAAGGAACATTGAATCCGTTCGCCACTTCTTTTGCCTCATAGTCGGCAGCATGGCTGGAAAAGGTAAAACAAACGAGCAGGGTGGTGATAACGGTTCTCATGGCAGTGTCCAATTTAAAACGTGTCTGTATTTAAAGCTAACACTGAATTCCTATGTTTGTTAGGCGTTAAACTGTATACAGATGTAAAAATCCCCGACACGAGATCGGGGATTGTATGACGTTGCGAGAGTGAACTCTGATTCGATTACATTGCCGCTTCGAATATTGCAGAGATCTCTTCGTGAGTTGCTTGTTTAGGGTTAGTGAAACCACACGCGTCTTTAAGTGCGTTATCAGCCAGCGTTGGAATATCTTCTAGTTTCGCGCCAAGCTCCTTGATGCCAGCAGGAATACCAACATCTTTCGCTAGTGTAACGATCGCGTCGATTGCGGCTGCTGCACCTTGCTCTGCTGACATGCCTTCCACGTTAACGCCCATTGCTTTCGCCACATCAGTCAGACGTTCAGGGCAGACTTGTGCATTGTAGCGTTGTACGTGAGGAAGCAGGATGGCATTACACACACCGTGTGGTAAATCGTAGAAACCACCTAACTGGTGAGCCATTGCGTGGACGTAGCCTAGTGAAGCGTTGTTAAACGCCATACCCGCCATAAACTGCGCGTACGCCATTTGTTCACGAGCTTCCAGATTTTCACCGTTTTTCACTGCTGTGCGCAGGTGCGCTTGAATTAACTCAATCGCTTTAATCGCAACGGCATCCGTAATTGGCGTTGCCGCAATAGAAACGTACGCTTCAATAGCGTGAGTCAGCGCGTCCATACCTGTTGCCGCAGTCAGAGACGCTGGTTTTGCAAGCATTAACTCAGCGTCGTTTACTGAGATCAATGGCGTGGTGTGCTTATCTACGATTGCCATCTTAATGTGACGTTCTTCATCGGTGATGATACAGAAACGAGTCATTTCCGATGCAGTACCCGCAGTCGTATTGATAGCGATAAGTGGCAGCATTGGTTTTGCAGATTGATCAACACCCTCGTAGTCAGAAATGTGTCCACCGTTTGCAGCAACAAGTGCGATACCTTTCGCACAGTCGTGTGGTGAACCACCGCCAAGTGAGATTACAAAGTCACACTCGTTTTCTTTTAATAGTGCTAAGCCGTCGTTAACGTTGTTAATCGTTGGGTTTGGCTGAGTGCCATCGAACACTACGGTTGCGACGCTTCTTTCGTTAAGAAGGCCTTGAACCTGCTCAACCACACCGATTTGGTTAAGGATTTTATCGGTAACGATCAACCCTTTTTTAAAGCCTTGTGATTGAATACTGTCCGCGGCGTCTTTAAGACAGCCTGCGCCCATTAGGTTTACCGTAGGGATAAAAAATGCACTAGTCATATTGGATTGCTCCGTCGTTCTTTATAAGTTGTTATTAATTGGGAATTACTGTCGCACACCTTTTTCGGGTTCCAACTTGATCTACAACAAATTAAGCCAGTTGGTACTCGTTTCACTACAGGAACTGTGACAGCGTTCTTGTTGCACAGCATGTAGGTGCAACATAAATATAACGTAGCTTAAATATGAAACTAGTAACGTAAAAAATTGTTAATAATGAAGATCTATTGATGATTTATATCTAAATTAGACTAAAGTATAAGAAATCCCCATTGAAATTAGATTTATCAATGGGGATGAAAGAAGTGTTTTTAACTTATCTATCAATAATTATGCTATTTCGACAAGTTTAGATACGAGTTTTTCGATGCCTGAAGCAGCTTGAGAGATATTCTCGGCTAACATATAAGCGGGTGTAGAAAGGACCTTATGTTGCTCATCAAAAACAAACTCATCAACGGTACATTCGATGTGCTCACCACCCATTTGATTAAAGGCGGCAGAAGTCGCTTCATCATTGCCTATTGTTCCTTTTACACCCTGCTCATAAATCATCGGGATAATGATAGGTGCGATGCAAAGATAAGCTGCGGGTTTGTTGGCATGAGCAAATGCACGGCAGGCTTGAGCAACGTGTGTGTTGATTGAGCATTCCGCCCCAGATACCGCAAAGTCAGTTAGGTTTTTTGCTGCGCCAAAACCACCAGGTAGAAGTAAAGCGTCGAAATCTTCGACATGCAATCGCGCCACATCTTCAATATTTCCTCGCGCAATGCGTGCTGATTCCACCATTACGTTCCTGGTCTCATCCATTTCCTCGCCAGTCAGGTGATTGATCACATGCAACTGGTCGATATTAGGAGCGAAACAATGCCAGCTAGCGCCTTCTTTCTCAATAGCGTGGAGTGCCAATACAGCTTCGTGCAACTCTGTTCCATCATAAACACCAGAGCCACTGAAGATAACCGCAATTTTTTTCATTTGAGAGTCCCTTTAGTCTGAGTATTCTGTCTGTTTCTCTTGCATTTACAGACTGATTATTCTCCACAATTTCACTTGTGAGTTCTTTTCATCATAGTCGCTGACTAAAAAGGGGTTAAGCAGAATTTGTAAAAAGTGTTTTATATTTGTTCCAAACTCGTAACGGAATAATTTCTATACTGATTTTTTATAAGATTGTCTGTTGTAGCCGCTCCTTTTTGCGTTAATCTGATGGCTACTTTCGCATTCATAAGCTGTAGGTCACATGAAATCTGCGCAATTTCAATTCACTCTTTATGGTTGTATCGCCATTATTTCCTGGAGCTGTTTACTGGGTATCGCCAGATTGGTGACGGAAAGCCTGGGAACAGTCGGAGGGGCGGCCATGTTGTATTCTGTCAGCTCTATTTTTCTGATTGTTGTGGTGGGGATCCCAAGGCTTTCTAACTTCTCTGCTAAATATCTTATCTTCGGCGGAGCACTGTTTGTCTGTTATGAGATTTTTCTCGCTTTGGCGCTGGGATATTCAAACTCACGAGCGCAGGCGATAGAAGTGTCCATCGTAAATTACCTCTGGCCTGCATTGACGGTGTTATTTGCGGTGTTAAGCAGTAATAAAAAGCCAAGCTGGTTACTTTATCCAGCCGTAACCCTCGCTTTCTTAGGCGTTGCGTGGACGGTGAGTGGGGATAACGGCTTATCAGTGCAGCAAATAATAGACAACGTTAACAGTAATCCATTGGTTTACTTTATGGCTCTGACTGGCGCAGTGATCTGGGCGGTATACTGTAACCTGACTCAAAAGCAACAGTCTAAACACAACGCGATTACGCTGTTCTTTATTGCCACGGCTGTGTCTTTGTGGGTGAAATTTTTAGTAACGGATCAACCAGCAATGACTTTCTCTTGGTCGGCAATGAGCTACTTGCTAGCTTCTGCGGCTTTGATGGCGGGAGGCTATGGGTTGTGGAACATTGCGATTGTTGGCGGAAATATGGTGTTTCTTGCGACGCTCTCTTACTTCACACCAATCTTTTCGGCTCTGTTTTCTTCCGTCATTCTTGGAGTGACCTTGAGTCAGAGCTTTTGGCATGGTGTGATGATGGTAACGGTTGGCTCATTATTGTGTTGGCTAGTCACAAAAGAGAAACGAGCCTCTGCAGTGGAAGAGAATATCGACCCCGTAAATACAAAAAAGCTCCCAAATTAGGGAGCTTTCTTTATTTGTTCTAAGCGACGTTTAGCTGGAGCTGCAGCTTGAATCTGTGCTTCGACAAGCGTGTTGTTAGCTGTTTACGCGTCTTCTCCAACGTATCCAACTCTAGCGTGTCATCGTCGACATGCAGATCGATGTTCACTCGTAGCTCTTGTCCAACTTTGGTGATGCCAGCAACTTTTAGCTGGTGGTCTGATACTTTCTCGATCTCTAGTACATCGTTACCAACCACCTGACAAAGTTCTTTGCTCGGTGTCATCATCAGCAGCTCGCGTAGTGCGCCACATAACATATCAAACGGTACTTTTAAAAAGTAGAAGCCCATCAACAGCATCATCAGTGGATCAGCATAAGCCGCATATTGAGCGAATGGAGACAGCGACACCAACCACGCGGCCACAAAACCTACCGTGACAGCAACACTTAACAAGGTGTCCATTTGCCACTGTTTTGTCTCTGCTTCGATTAGACCTGATGAGTAGTTTCGGCTTCTTTTCGCCATAAACCACCATGCGTAACCACAGCCCAAAACGTTTACAACACCAAAGATTGTCGCAATAGACGCATCGACTTCTCTACCGCCTGTCATCAGTGCGGAAATCGCAGAGTAAAGAGAAAATAGCACAACAATCAAAATAACTGTTGCCTTGATCGCAATAACGATCGGCTCTAGTACGGCTTTACCAAATGGAAACACTGACTTCGATGGTTTGCTAATGTAATAAGAGGCTGCCAGTGACAATAATGTTAACAGTAAGCTGACTAAAGAGTAGACACCATCAAAAACGATCACAATTGAGCCAACAAGCAAGCCTAGTACCATACCACCAGCAGCGAAGCCTGAAGCTAAAAGGGCTGAAATGGTTAAAATATGGTTTTCGTTTCTGCTTGTCCTGACACACATGAGATATACCTTGTAGTTTTTGTTCCGCTATATTCTTTGCTTACAAGGCTATTTAGGCAACCAGAATTTGACCAGTAACTTGTTGAGTGAGAGGGGTTTAAAATATTTTATAATAAAAACAATATGATACAGCATAACCTTGCTGTCATAAAAATTGACACTCAGTGCAAAGTGTTTAGAAGTCAAATAAATAATCGCTGAGTTTGTCCGCTAACCACGTCATAGCAGGGTGCTCAATTTGACCATTTGTAGAAAACATACAGTAGTCTTCTTGTGTTAAACCGTAGGTGTGTTTAATGACCGCCAACTTTTGTTGACGTAGATAGTGACGAATTAGGGGCTCAGGTAACACGCCCCATGCATCTTCCTCTAGGATGGTGTTTAACATGTAATCAAAACTTGAGAAGCCGATGTAGCGTGTTGAGAAAGGCTGTAGTTCTGGGTTGTCTTTCTCATTTAAGTAAACCATCAGCGCTTGCATTTGGCTGCGTAGCTCTTCATCCGATACGCGACGCATTTTGCTTAACCGGTGATCGGCGCTGCACACAGACATCATGCGTATTTTACCTAGTGGGTTATAAACGATATGGGGATCGTCGACTCGCTCGTAATCAACACCAAAAGCAAAATCCACTTGATGCGTGCTCACCAGGTTGGCTAAGTCACCACTTGATGCGAGGATGATGTTAAATGTGGTGGAAGGGTAACGGTTGTTCAGCTTGTGTGATAAGTCTTGCCACAGGTCGTCGGGTAGGGAGTCGTCTCGTGCAACCCATACCTCGGCGTTGAAACCCTCTGAAATTTGGCCACACGTTTTGCGAATACGTTGTGCTATGACTAAAAGGTACTCACAGTCTTTGTAAATCGCTTTTCCCGCTTCAGACAACGTGAGTTGATTGCCTGTTCGGGTAAACAATTCGACATCGAGATCCTTTTCCAACGCTTTTATCGACATGCTGAGTTTGGTTCGGTTACAGTCCAACTGCCTTGCAGCTTCGGACACCGATCCACAATCAGCGATAGTACAGAAGGCTTCTACTTGCGTTAAGTTCATGATTTGACACAACCGAAAAGTAATTTGAAATCAAAAGGGATACGGTACAGAACGATTCCCAAAGCTGTGAAAGGTTAACGAAAAAAACACGATTTCGCCAGATAAGTCTATGGTCTTTTTGTGGTTTTGGGGTACCCTATACCAAGTATGCGTTGATATAGGTCTGACGCTCAAAAGAAGTCAATCATTGTTAGACTTCTTGTGTCACGCTAAAAGTGTTTTGCGCTTTGTAATAGAGAATAGAACCGTTCTCTTTGTAACTAAAGCACTTTCGGCGTCACACGGTGAGATGTGAGATATCAGAAGTGAACATGGAGGCCACGATGGCACAAGATTGGGACGGCTTAGCAAAGAGTTGGGAATCAAATCCCGCAACCACGCAATTTGCTCAGTCAGTGTTTGAACAGTTACAACAGTTAACTCAGCTTGATGGCATTAAAGTACTAGATTTCGGATGCGGAACCGGGCAGTTAAGCCAGTTATTGTCTCCATTGGTTAAAGATATCGTGGCACTAGATTCATCTGAAGAGATGATCGAAGAGTTAGATAAAAAAGAGCTGGCGAATGTAGAGCCAGTTGTTGATACCTTATCTCGAGGTCTTGTTGCGCAGCATCCTGCGTTCCGTGGGCAATTTGATCTGGTCGTTGCATCATCAGTTTTAGCCTTCTTGGAAGATGCAGATTCAGCACTAAGCATTTCGCACTCTTTACTTAACCACGGTGGCTGTTTCGTTCATTTTGATTTTGTATCAGACTCAGGACAAGATGGCTTTACAGAGGCGAGTTCAGAAGCTGCCCTCGTTAAAGCGGGCTTTACTGACGTAGAAACAAAGAATGTGTTTGAAATCACATCAGATGGTAAATCGATGTCAGTAATAATGGGTGTTGGGCGCCGGTAATCCCTAATAAGAACATCAAAAAGCGAGCTTCAAGGCTCGCTTTTTATTTGCTTGCAACCTTTCCATTAAGACCTAATCAGGCTGACACCAGCTTTTTTATTTCTTCCAAAACATGTGCGTTTGCGATGGCACCAATGTTTTCCACCTCTCTGCCATTGATAACTTGTTTGACAGCAAGCTCGACTAATTTACCAGATCTCGTTTTAGGAATGTCACTGATGGCAAAAATTTCACTTGGAACGTGTCTCGCTGAGCAGGCAGATTTCAACTGAGCTTTGATTTTCGCGATCATCTCATCGTTCAATTTTTCGGTAGTGGCTAGCTGAACAAACAGCCAGATTTGCTCGTTTCTATCTACCTCTTTTCCGACCGCGATTGAGTCAACAATCCCTTCAATCGAATTAACCTGCTGGTAAATTTCTGCTGTACCAATCCTAACTCCACCAGGGTTTAACGTTGTGTCACTTCGCCCGTAAAAGAGATAACCGCCCGTTGAGGCATTTCTTTCAACATCATCGCCGTGGTGCCAAACGTTCTCGAACTTGTCCCAATAAGCGTTATGGTAACGCTCACCGCTGTCATCCCAGAATTTAGCTGGGAAATTAGGGATCGAATTGTCACACACTAGCTCGCCTCGGTTACCGATAATATCTTCGCCCTGTGGACTGAAGACTCTTGTATCGACACCTAAACCTGCACACTGACATTCACCACGGTAAACCGGGGAGATAGGGTTACCTAATACGAAGCAACCACAAATATCTGTGCCACCAGAAATAGAAGCTAAATGAACGTCCTCTTTCAAATGTTGATAAACGTAATCAAATTGCTCCGGGTAAAGTACAGAGCCCGTGGAACATATGGTTTTTAGTGATGGAAGCGGGTCGCTTCCTTGATTGGAATAGCCCGCTTTTTCCATGGCTTCCAAGTATTTTGCCGAGGTGCCAAAAAGTGATACATCAGCGCGTTTAGCCAAATCCCACAACACTTTGTAATTTGGGTACATTGGGCTGCCATCAAAAATGACCAAACACGCGCCACTGGCTAGGGTGGAAACATGCCAGTTCCACATCATCCACCCACAAGTGGTGTAATAGAATACGCGATCTTCTGGCTGAATATCGCAATGAAGCTGATGCTCTTTAACATGGTTAAGCAGAGTACCGCCTACAGAATGCACAATACACTTTGGTTTCCCAGTAGTGCCGGATGAGTAGAGTATGAATAAGGGATCATTAAAGTTGATACGCGTGTAAGTGACGGGCTGCGGTGGGTATTGATTTAATATGTATTGCCAGTCTTGGGTGCAAACATCACATTCGTAGCTGCGAGGATTGAGATAGTTGATCTGGCAAACGTGCTTTAGACCATCTAAGTGATCGGAGATATGATGGTTTTTATCTGTCATATCGAACACTTTGCCGTTAAATGTGTAGCCATCGCAAGTGAACAGAACTTTGGGTTTTACTTGGCCAAATCGTTCCAAAACGCTTTCTATGCCGAAGTCAGGCGATGTCGCGGTCCAAGTCGCACCAAGGCTGGTCGTGGCTAGCATTGCAATCACGGTTTGAGGCAGGTAGGGAAGGTATCCAGCAACCACATCGCCTTTTCTTACACCGCAATCTTGCAGCCATCGCTGTATGCTAGAGACTTCATCACACAGCTCTTGCCAAGTATAATTTTGTCTCTCTCCACGCTCGTTCTCAAACCAAATCGCAATATCATTAGGGTTGTGATAGGCAAAACTAAGAAGGTTTTCCGCATAATTAATTTGGGCGTCAGGAAACCAGCTTGTGTCGCGGTTAGGAACCGGCTGCTGCCATTTACTCTCAGCTTGGCATTTTACCGTGTCACCCGAGTTTCCGATTACATCACAAAACAGCCACACTTCTTGCCAAAACTGTTCGGAATGATCCAGTGACCATTGATGGAGTTCGGCATAGTTTTTTATGTCATTTCCTTGCCTGTTAATGTGTTCAATAAACTGGGTGATATTGGCTTCTTCGATGCGGCTTTCGCTCGGTTGCCATAATTTGTTGTACTCGCGCATAGGTTCCTTCTATAACAAGCTGATAACACATTAAGTCTGAAAGCAATCACTAACAATGTCAAACTGGCGTGAAAGTATTTGATGTTAGCAATATCATAGTCTTACGTGTAAATGTAAATAATTTGTTACACTCAAATGCGCGGGCGAAAATGGTTTAGGGATTGGAAGCAGTCAGGAGTACAGATAGGCTTAATGTAAAGGATTTGTTAATGGAGAAAGGTCATGACGCAATATCATTCTAAACCCGTTGACCAGGATGGAAGGGTAGAATGGAGCCTCGAAGAAGATGCAATTTGGCGAGATTTAGTCACCAGACAGATGAGTGTTATTCATAACCGCGCTTGTCAGGCTTATCTACATGGTTTGACATTACTCGATTTGCCCGAGGATCATGTGCCACAACTTCCTGATATCAATCGTGTATTGATGGAAACGACAGGATGGCAGGTCGAGCCTGTTCCAGCGCTTATCGATTTCGATCGTTTTTTTAATCTGTTAGGTAATAAACGCTTCCCCGTTGCGACATTCCTGCGTAGTCGTGAAGAGTTTGACTATCTGCAAGAACCCGATTTCTTCCATGAAATATTTGGCCACTGTGCCATGTTGACCAACCCTGATTTTGCCGCGTTTACTGAGCATTATGGGCAGTTAGGCCAAGCCGCGACGCCTAAACAGAGAGCGTATCTTGCACGATTATATTGGTTTACCGTCGAGTTCGGCCTGGTTAAAGAAGGCGATCAGACCAAGATTTATGGCGGAGGCATTCTCTCTTCTCCGGGAGAAACCATCTATTCGCTAGAAAGTGAAGATGCGATTCGTGAAGGTTTCGATTTACAAACCGTGCTGAGAACGCCTTATCGCATCGATATCATGCAACCGAAATACTATGTAATCGACGATTTTTCACAGCTTTATCAAATCAGTCAATTAAACCTATTAAAGCAAGCCGATATGGCTATTGGGGCCGGATTGTTGCCACCACTATTTGAACCAAAGGAACCTGCTCATGTTGAATGAACAAAAATGCGAAGCTTGTAGTCTTGATGCCATTGCGCTGAGTAAAGAGGAGCAACAGTCACTGCTGCTGCAACTTACTGATTGGCAGATTTTTGAAAGAGAGGGGATTCCTCAGTTAGAAAAAGTGTATAAGTTTAAAAACTTCAAACAGGCTTGGGCGTTTAGTAATAAAATTGCTGAACTGGCAGAAGATGAATTTCATCACCCTTCGATTTTACTAGAGTGGGGTAAAGTCACGGTGACATGGTGGAGCCATTCAATAAAAGGGCTGCATAAGAACGACTTTATCTGCGCATCGAAATGTGATGGTTTAGCTCTTACCGAATAAGAGGTATTTAGCTTTATACTAGACGCCCGAACATAAGTTCGGGCGTCTTTTTTAGAGCAATTGGGCCTTAGAGCTCGATACGATAGACAGAAGTCGTGCCAGAAACTTCATTCCCAACTGCGATAAAGTGACCACTGTTACGGGTGAAGTAATTAATCGATTCTGGTCCGAGATCGCCAGCTTTTGGATTGTAGGTATCATTCGCGCACTCGCTCTCTTCCACTTGTGTGCAAACCGGCTGCTCGTAGTTACGGTGGTTCACATAGTGAAGGAAGACCGCTTGGCTTGGCTCACTAATATCGTAAACCATGATCCCGCCTTGGCGCTCAAGGCCAATAAATGCGTAGTGACGTCCGTTTATTTCTGCGGTTTCGATTGCTTCAGGTTCAATACCTTTGTCATCACTGCGATCATCACCGCTACTATTACTGTCGTTGGTGCTGTTAAAGTGTTTGCCTTCATTCATTAAAGCGATGGTTGCAAAGTCATCACCACTGTCGAAAACCAGTTCACCATCTTCATCCCATATTGAAAAAGAACGAGCACCAAACGCTTGTACATTATCCGTAGCAGTTAATGTCTGTTCCGGTTTGATGACTTTTAGTCGCGCTAGAAATGAGTTGTCTTTTAGTGCTGCTGCCAGTGGATGATCGCTCGCGACTTTAAGCTTTTTACCACGAACCTCATCAACGTGACTGAGACAAGTGCCTTCTTTGCTGGCGTAGTCGCTTGTACCTTGATAGTCATCTTCATCCCACTTAAAGTTGACCTGCTCACAACGCTCTTGTGTGGTTTTGATGCCATACTCACGACCGTCTCCTTCGTTGGCAGAGACTATGTAGCTTTTACCGTTAACTGAATAGCTGTCGAGGGTGTCTGGCATATATAAGCCAACCAATTGCGGGTAGCTCTTAAAGTTGCCGACTATTTTGTCTTTGTTGGATGCATCCAATTTAGCGTCAGACCATGATTTCTCGCCTAACCCGACAATTTTCTCAACCGATTTGCTTTCAGGATTAATGATTGCCATGGCATTGTTTTCTTGTAACGCTACGTAAATTTTACCGTTGTCAGCAAAGGTCAAGTATTCTGGTTCTAAGTCTTGAGCCACGCTTGCGTTCGGTCCAGAAATACGCACGCTATCAGATAATTCACTGGCACGAGGACCATCAAATTGCTCGAAACCAATTTGCGTGACTTCGGCGTTGGTGAGCCCTTGGCCTAAATCCACTAATGTAATACTGCCTTTTGGGTCAATACGGTAATCACCGCTTGGCTCTCCTTCATTGGCGGTCGCGATGTAACGGCCATCCTTTGAAAACCCGACCATATCTGGCAGCGCACCAGCAGGATAGGTCGTTACAAGAGACAAGTTATCCGATCGATAAAGCGCGATAATGCCGTTTTCTTGTTTGTTGCTGTTCTCAATAGCAACCGCAACGAGGCCATTGGAGACAGCTACACTGTTGGCGGCGCCGATATCAATCGATGCGGCTTCACCAGCGCCATTTAAATCTATAAACGCGGTTTGCGATGGGCGGCTGTTTTCGTCCATGGATAGGACATCGATGCGTTTTGCCTGAGCATTGACCACATAAAGTTTATCTGTACACCCATCATAGCTAACAATCTCTGCTGCTGATGTATCAAAAGGTGCATCCGCGATAGACGTTCCTACTAGCGTCAGCCCTTGAATAGAGGTTTCGCCAGCAATCGGTGCAGTGGTCGCTTTACACTGAGCACGGAAGGATGCCAATGTATCCTCTGGCTGTGAAGAACATGCGATGGCAAGTGACGAAAGTGCTAAAACACCTATTGCTTTAAATGGGGTGGACATGATATCTCCTTATCAATCCGATACAATGTGGCTCAATGCATAATTTTTTAATAAATATTCACTAATCTTCGTGAATGCTTTTGAAGCATTGATTGACGTATGTTTTGGTAAGGCTATGAATATATGTATGATTAATGACTCTTATATTGGCTTTTTATTAAACAAATATGTCATCGGTATGTTGGCATAACAAATTGGAATGAAAATGGAACTACAACAATTTTTAGATGCAGTAGCGTCGACACCAGAAAAGATTGAATTTGAAACGACCATCGCGGTGATAGAGGCGAACTACGAGTTCACACCAACTGCATTTACTAATGGTGCGACCGAAAATGGAGCCGGTGAAAACAATGGCTCGTGCAAAATCTTTGCATTTGGTCTGCTTAATAACTTAGACAAGGAAGCCACACTGGCCTGTTTTGGACGTTTTTACCGTGAAGATGTTTTACAACATCCAGAAAACGATGATCATCAGAACATTCGTAATTTTATGGTGAGCGGCTGGGATGGTGTTAAGTTTGAATCGCCAGCACTAAAAGCTAAGTAATCAAATAGAGCCAGTCGATTAAGCGACTGGCTTTTTTTCCAAACATTTTCTACACAAACACAATTGGCCTTCGTCAGGCTTGGGTAAATCTCTGGTCTCGACACCGAAACACCAACAAGTCTCTTTTCCTGCTGAGATGTCACAGTGTGCTTGAGTTCCGCATTCTGGGCATGAATGGGTAGACGCACCACCGGCAATTTGATTGATCAGACTATCTCGTTGTTCATCCGTTTTGTCTTTCCACTGGATGATCTCTTCTATCGTTCTGTGACAACCAGAACAGATGCCGCCATTGTTTTTACAGGCAGCACGACAAGGTGACTTCATTACTTTCTCGTTCTATGTTCGAATGCGGCCTACTTTAGCATAAAGCACAGTGAAACTGGTCGGGAGATCGCACCAGTGATACCCTAAGGATAATTACGTTAATCACAGTCCGACTTATGTTAGAAAAAGAAAACCTGATAAAACTAGCAAGAATGCAAATGCCTTTTGGGAAATACGCGGGAAGAGTGTTGATTGATCTTCCAGAGGAATATTTGCTGTGGTTCGATAAAAAAGGGTGGCCAAGCGGTGAGCTTGGGGACTTGCTCAAGTTGTGTTTAGCGCTAAAAATCGAAGGTTTAGATAGCGTCGTTAAGCCACTAAAGCGAATGTGAGGCCAAAAAGCCTATTCACAGATGCTAAATACAACAAAGCCACCTAATTTAGGTGGCTTTACGTTAATACAATAAGGTTTAGATTAGCGATTCGATACCGTATTTTGCGCCGTAGTTTTCGACCACAAAATCAATATCTTTGTCACCTCGGCCAGACAAGTTGATGAGAATCGACCCTTTTTCTCCTTGTTTCGCCATTTTTATCGCGTAAGCCACTGCGTGAGACGACTCTATCGCAGGGATAATGCCTTCCTCTCGTGATAGTTCAAAGAAAGCGTCTATTGCTTCGTCATCAGTGATCGAACCGTAATTCACGCGGCCGATATCTTTTAGGTAACTGTGTTGCGGGCCAACAGATGGGTAGTCTAGTCCACTTGCCACAGAATAAACTTCTTGAGGTTCACCTTGTTCGTCTTTCAGCATGTAAGATTTAAAACCATGCATGATGCCAGGTTCGCCCAAGCTAAGCGTTGCCGCGTGTTCCCCCACTTTCTCTAAAGAACGACCCGCTGGCTCAACACCGTGAATCGCGACCTGTTCGTCTTCTAAAAAGGCACTGAATAAGCCCATAGCATTGGAACCACCGCCCACGCATGCCACGAGGTTGTTCGGTAGTTTGCCCGTCATTTCTTTAAACTGAACTCGTGCTTCGTTACCAATAATCGATTGGAAATCACGAACCATTTTAGGGAATGGGTGAGGGCCTACTACAGAGCCAATGGCGTAAAGCTGAGTCTCTGGATCTTTTAAATAAGCTTCAAATGCTGCGTCTACCGCTTCTTTCAGCGTTTTGCGTCCGTGCGTCGCAGGAATCACGTTAGCGCCTAGAATTCTCATTCGAACCACGTTAGGGTGCTCTTTAGCGATGTCCACTTCGCCCATGTAAATATCGCACTCTAATCCGACAAGAGCCGCTGCTGTCGCTAACGCAACGCCATGTTGACCTGCGCCTGTCTCTGCGATCAATTTCTTTTTACCCATCTTTTTCGCGAGAATGGCTTCCCCTAAACAGTGGTTAATTTTGTGCGCGCCAGTGTGGTTAAGATCTTCGCGTTTCAGGTAGATATCAGCGCCATATTTTTTGGACAAATTCTCAGCATGGAAAATCGGACTCGGTCGACCCACAAAGTGTTTGTAAAGGCGTGCCAGCTCAGTTTTAAATTCTGGGTCTTTACAGCATTCTTCGTAGGCAGCATTGATGTCTCGCATGATTTGCTCAAGCTCTGGTGGTACAAAGCTGCCGCCATATTCGCCAAAGAATCCTTCATTGTTGGGCATTGTGTAGTCGAAAGAGTTATTCATTTTTCACGTCCTAATTTTTATGATTAGTACGTTATACCCAAAATCTTATGCGTATTGTGTGATCAGTTGCCTAAATCTTGATGTTGTTATCGTGAACTAGTTGATTAGTACATAGTTAATACAAAAAAGCTTGCTTATCAAAAGCAAGCTAGTGGTTAGCCATATTCACATTAATGTGCACGACGTGGGCCATTTTGAACGATATCTTTACCGTTCTCGTAAACGTGTGCTGAAACCCAACGACCCAGAATAAGCTGGTGGTTGTCTCCTAGTACCGCGACAAATGGGCGGCCATCGCTATTGGTTTTAGCAAGTGCAATTCCTGCCACACCTTCAAGGCCAAGAGCACCGCTTTCAACCAGGTGCAAAAAGGCTTCCAGCTCTTCAATAGTTTCGATCACTTGATCATCAATGTTCATTGTATTCAATCTCTTCGAATCGCAGATATTTTGTGGCGCGTACTCTACCTAAGTTAAGACGAGAAACCAAGTTTCTGGTACTTTCGGTAAAACTTTCTACGGTCTTCACATAATATTTAAGAGTGAATAGGGCAATCAAATTAGTATTTGGACTAGCGAAGCAGGAGTGCAATAATTTTGCTAATCCCAATTAATTGAAAACGCACATGAAAAAAGTATTGATTACTGGCTTTGAACCTTTTGGCGGCGATGCCATCAACCCTGCTTTAGAAGCGATCAAGAGGTTAGAAGGAGAGGCCATTGATGACGGTTTTATTGTCACTTGCCACGTGCCTGTCACGCGATATGACTCAATTAATACAGTGATAGAAGCGATAGAACAGCATCAGCCAGATTGTGTGATAACCGTTGGGCAAGCGGCTGGCCGTGCCGCCATTACCCCTGAGCGTGTTGCTATCAACGTGGATGACTTTCGAATTCCTGACAATCAAGGTCACCAACCGATTGATGAGCCCATCATTGCCGATGGTCCTGACGCTTATTTCACGACTTTACCGCTCAAGCGTGTCGTTCAGACTTTGCAACAACAAGGGATTCCTTGCCAAGTTTCTAACAGTGCGGGAACGTTCGTTTGCAATCACCTTTTTTATGGTTTGCAACACTACCTTAGAGATAAGCCTTTACGGCATGGTTTTGTCCATATTCCACTGTTACCCGAACAAAACACACTCGGTAACCAGCCTACAATGTCATTAGATACCATAGTGGAAGCGCTGCGGTTGATGGCGCAAGTGGTTGTTCACCATGACACTGATATTACTGTCACAGGCGGAAAGATTTGCTAACCACAGCTTAACGTTAACCGCTTGCAGATTTCTCGAAGAGATATTTATCTTTAATATTATCAACGTGAGTGATTGGCTGTTGTAGAGGCTCTACAGCGACAAAATTATTGAAGCGCATCACGTTGTCCGTATACTTTGCCAGAGTATGAATGCACTAACGTCGGAGAAAAAGCATGTCAAATCGAGTACCTACCAATATACTGACTGGTTTTTTGGGATCAGGTAAAACGACGACGATCTTAAACCTGCTAAAGAAAAAACCAGCAGACGAAAATTGGGCAGTCTTAGTGAATGAATTCGGTGAGATCGGTATTGATGGCGCTTTGATGACTGACCAAGGTGCGTTGATAAAAGAAGTCCCTGGCGGTTGCATGTGCTGTACCGCAGGCGTTCCCATGTCGGTGGGCATTACTGCGCTGTTGCGTCAAAAGCCCGATCGTTTGCTTATCGAACCGACAGGGCTTGGTCATCCAAAACAAGTGATTGCGACATTAACGTCTGAGCAGTATCAGCCTTATGTTGATCTTAAAGCGACCATCGCATTGGTGGACCCACGTAATCTGAGTGATGAGAAGCACCTTTCCAATCAAAACTTCCTTGATCAACTAGATTGCGCGGATGTGGTTATTGGTAGCAAAGTTGACCTTTGTTCTAGCCATGACATTGATGTATTTAGCGACTGGATCACCGATCAGTCACCATCGAAAGTGTTTAGCAAGTTGATTCATGACGGCGATCTACCTATTGAAGTTTTAGATATTGAACGAGTTCATGGCAGTGCTTCTTCACATATTGAGTCTCACCATCATGAACACGCGCATCAAGAACCACAATTCCAACTGCCACCGGGCGAAGCTTTCATTCGTAAAGAGAATAAGGGGCAGGGGTATTTCAGTTGTGGTTGGCTATTTGGCGCAGAGCATACGTTCGATTTCGATCAGCTATTCTCTATGCTATCGGCCTTAACGGCAGAGCGAGTAAAAGCTGTAGTGAATACAGACCGGGGATGTTACGCATTTAATGTCGCGAATGCGGTAGTTACGGTGAATGAAATCAGCCTTGAAGGGTTTGAATCGAGATTAGAAGTGATCGACTCTCAGTTGCTTCCTTGGGATGAGTTAGAAAGTGTTTTACTTAAACTTTCTGGGATAGAGAAGTAACGAGTTACCTGGTTATCTCCCTTAAGCGGTCAAGCAATGTGGCGTTAGTGTTTGCCGCTTAATCTGTTTGCACAGACTTAAAACTGAAAAAAGAGAGAAAAGTGAGATAAATCACTTAAATTCGGGTATAGTGCACGGCTGAATTTTTAACGCTATTTTTAGTGGTTTGTTTAAGGAATACGCTCAATGTCATTTTCATCTCAAGGTTTTGCACCAGAAGTGGTAAAAGCGCTGGCAGAATGCGGTTATGAAAAGTTAACGCCAATTCAACAGAAGGCGATTCCAATGGCTCCTAAAGGCCATGATATTTTCGCTACAGCCCAGACTGGTACTGGTAAAACTGCAGCGTTCTCATTGCCTATGATTCAGCGACTGCTAGACAGTGATCACAGTGCCTCACGTAAGACGGCGCGTGCGCTTATTCTTGCTCCAACGCGTGAACTGGCAGAGCAGATTGCTGACAACATCAAAGCGTACACCAAATATACCGACCTATCGGTGGTGGCAGTTTTTGGTGGACGTAAAATGTCTTCACAAGTCTCAGCGCTCGAAAACGGCGTCGATATTCTGGTCGCCACACCGGGTCGTCTGGAAGAGCACATTGAGCAAGGTAATGTCTCAGTTGCCAATCTAGAGTTCCTCGTTTTTGATGAAGCTGACCGTATTTTGGATATGGGCTTTATTCACGCGGTGCGTAAAATCATGCTTGATGTGGACACGGATCCGCAGATCATGATGTTCTCTGCAACGACGTCCAGCCAGCTTAACCTATTAGCAAAAGACATTTTGCGTAAACCAAAACGTATTGAAGTTGAACGCGCAAATACAACCGCACAAACCGTTGCTCACGTACTTTATCCGGTTGATCAAGAACGAAAAACAGAGCTGCTTTCTGAACTGATTGGTCGCAAAAACTGGCAACAAGTGTTGGTGTTTGTTAACTACAAAGAAACCGCGAACGAAGTGGTTAAAGAATTGAAGCTTGATGGTATCAAAGCGGCAGTTTGTCACGGTGACCGAGCGCAAAGTGCTCGACGTCGTGCGCTTGAAGAATTCAAATCAGGCAAAGTCCGTGTGATGGTAGCAACTGATGTTGCCGCTCGTGGATTAGATATCGCGGATCTGCCACATGTTGTGAACTACGATATGCCGTTCCTTGCTGAAGACTACGTTCACCGTATTGGCCGTACTGGTCGTGCTGGTAAGCAAGGGCACGCGGTTTCTTTCGTAAACAGAGATGAAGAGCTGACCGTTGTACAAGTTGAAAACTTGATTCAACAACGAATTCGCCGTATTGAGCTAGCTGGTTATGAACCAAAGCAGCGTGAATCGTACATCGAAAAACTGAACTCCAAACCGGCATTTAAAAATCGTCAAGGACGTCGTAATAACCCTAACCAATCTGCAACAGACCAAGGGTCAGCAGAACGTCGTTTGGCGATGGTGAAGCGTTTGAAAGCACGTCGAGCGAAATAACCAATATTGACGAATTGAGCTGAATAAAAAAGCGCCCTTCATTTGGAGGGCGCTTTTATTTTATCGGTTCTATCTTGCTATCAGGCAGCGTGATCGAGAAGTGGCGCTATTTGATACAGCTCCTCAATGATCGTTTTCGTTTGTCTTGAATAGACGAGACGGTCACGATCACCAACCAATTGTATGGCTTTTACTTTGCCCGATACTAAACATAGCCTGATGGTTCTGAGTACCATTTGAATATCTAAAGACATATCACCATCAAGGTCGTTTTTGGCGATAAGCGAACCTAAATCAACCGAAATAATCACTTGGTCGCAATGGTCAAGATAATTGCCAACTTGTTGTTTGACATGATTACGGTGTCGAAAAGTAAACTCTTTGTCGGTGATCCAGTCACAGCCTTGGTCCTCAGCATATTCCCATGTCTCTTGCTTGGTATCATGTTGGTTAACACCCGCAAAAAGCAGCCTAACGTTTGGGTAGCGGGAAAGCGCAAAATGAAATGCTGACCCTACCTTTGGCTCTAATGTCGGCTTTAAATGCATTTTTTGACCAATATGCAAAATACCCACATCATCCTGGCAGGCAGCGACCACTGGCAGCATAGACAAGATCGCTTCCGTGCAATTGGTTACCAATACTGGAATAGAGTGACGGGAAAGTGCCAAGCTAAGTGCTTCCTGAAAATCCCCGTTCTCTAATTGAGCATGAGTAAAATGACCACAATGCGCAGCTGTAGTTTGATCATGTTGCTGATAGAGCCATTCGCTCGCACTTTCTAAGCTTTGATTCGCTAATTCAAACGCGCCTTTTGACATCGGAGCAACGTGCTCACAAACCGTCATAAATGAAAATGGGTAGTGCTGAACTGGTGTATGTGTTGTTTGATGAAATTTATATCGTTTGAAAAAGCCCAACATGATGAATTACCTTTCTGGTGGTAGTGCCCTTGCCGCCTGCAACACGTGTAAAACGATACGTTGCTTGTCCTTCTCGACCCTGTGAGCTGGAGCCATAACCGAAACTGCGCCAACGAGTTTACTTCCTTTCATGACTGGTGCGCTGATACCAGAGACACCTGGGTCAATTTCGGAAGTACTGACGGCGTATCCGTGTTTTCTGATCGTGGCAAACTCTTGTTCCCATTCATCAAGACAATGGTCCTGTTTGAAGTAACGTAAGATCTTCTCGCCACGACTCTTAGGCATATAAGCCAGCATCACTTTGGATGAGGCGCCACGAAGCAGGGGTTGACTTTGACCCTGGACGAAGCTGCACCGTAGCGCCTGCATACTTTCTTTTTGTCTGACACACAATGCCCGATAACCAGAAGGAACCATATAGGCCGCCATTTCTCCGGTCTGCTGAACTAAGCGAGCCAAGATGGTTTCAACCATATCAAGACCGTGTTGTGAGCTTTCATAACTGTGCATCAAAAGTAGCGCAGCTGGCCCTACTACAAATGTCTTGTCGTGGACGCTTTCTTCAATCAAATTCCATTCTTTTAGCAGTTTCAAATGTCGATAGAGACTGCTCAATGGTACGTTTAATTGCTCACTTAGTGTTTTCGCAGATACTGGGAATTGGCTTACCGCTACTTTCATTAATAATTGCAGCGCCTTTTCGTTTACCTGATTAGCGTTTGCTTTGCTTGTTGTCATGTATAGGTTGTAACTTGTTGGATGATATAGGACAACTATAATTCTTAATCACTGAGAAAATAAAAATAATTTTTGTGGGCAATTCTTATTGGATGAGAAAAGCTTGGGCCGGGATGAAACTCATGGTTTTGTCTCAAAGGTGAGTCGGATGAGCATTCGTTGCGCATCAAATGGTAATTACACGCAAATCACCTCAAGATACGAGGTGATTTGCGAATAAATAATCAACTCATTGTTTAGTTTGCGGTCCTACCAGGTGAGTTGCATACTCACAGTATCTTATGAAAAACCTGTATTTCGTTAATCTTCCAAGGAAGGTTTTTCTGGCACCAGATAGGGTCGGTTGATAAAGGTTGTCTTACATGCTTAATAAAGCGCTTTTAAACAAACTCATTATTATTTCAATCCCTATACCTCTGGTGATTTTTAGCGCGATTTACTTCGCGCGAGAGAGTGTGCAAAGCGAACTTGAGCATCTTTTAGATCGAAACATCTCTATTGCCGATGAAATTCTGTATCAGGTTGAAACTGAAAATAGAAAGGCATTACTTCACCCGGAAAATTGCGAACAACTCCAGCAGAACTTGATGTTTGAGCGAGATATTGATGAGATGCTTATCGTCAAAGGAAATGACATTATTTGTTCTTCAAAGCTTGGTAAGGTAAACAAGCCTTTGGCTGATTATCTAACTTTTCCTCAAGGCCAGAAACTGGCTCTTGGCAGAGTAGAAAATTTACCTGAGCCATTCCTGTTTATGGTTACTCTTGGTGCTCATAACGATCAGGTTGTGACAGTTATTGACCGAGATTATTTTGGAGTGACGATAGGTTTTAACAACGACCTGCGTTTCAAACGCTCAGCGCTATTTATTCATGGTCAGGTTACCCCTCCTGATGCCACAAGAAACGGCACTAATCCTATAGCGACTAAGTCTTCAACCATGTTCGACTATGAAGCCTTGAGTGAAGCAAGTGACCTGTTTGTAAACCAAAGAACGCTGTCTTATCTGGTGTACACAGTGCCTATCATATTAATGATTTATCTGTTGTTTTATATGGTTCGCATGCTTTTTGATCCTCGTCGTAGCTTGGTTTCGCAGTTAAAAAAGGCGTTAAGAAGAGAGGATTTGACGCTGTATTACCAACCTCAGATAGATGCAGAGAGTGGGGATGTGTTTGGATATGAAGCGCTGGTACGTTGGGAACACCAACAAAAAGGTTTTATTGCACCGGACAAATTTGTTCCCGCTGCGGAGCAGAGTGGGTTGGTATCGATCCTGACAGACTTTGTGTTAGAAAAAGCAGCAGAAGATTTCACTAAACTGAAATTTACTCACCCTGTGCACTTAAGTGTAAATGTTCCTCCGGGGTATCTCGTCGAGCCAAAGGTCATAAGGAAGATCCAACTTATTCATAGACAACTAAACAATAATAACGTTTCTCTGGGAATAGAAATTACAGAACGTCAGTTGATTGATGATGAGGCGCGCAAATGCATTGCCGCACTGAGGGTATATGGTATCGATGTACTGATTGATGATTTTGGAACGGGGCAGACCTCGTTAGCTTTTCTGCAACACATGCGTATTGATTATCTGAAAATCGATAAATGCTTTGTTGACACAATCGGCATCCAAAGCGTGAGTTCGTCAGTTTTGAATGCCATTGTTTACTTTGCCGATGAGTTAAAGGTTAAGCTCATTGCCGAAGGTGTCGAAACGCCTGAGCAAGCGGAGCACCTGAAGAAATTGGGCGTTCAATATCATCAGGGCTACCTCTATTCCAAGCCGTTACCATACCGTCAACTCGCGCGACAGCCAGTCACCTGAACGGATACTGTATTCAGGAGCCATAGTTCAGGAACTATTGTTGTGCTCCTT
Organism: Vibrio sp. EJY3; assembly: GCF_000241385.1. Classification (NCBI taxonomy): domain Bacteria; kingdom Pseudomonadati; phylum Pseudomonadota; class Gammaproteobacteria; order Vibrionales; family Vibrionaceae; genus Vibrio; species Vibrio sp. EJY3. The sequence continues at coordinate 1,341,092 of NC_016614.1, read as the reverse complement.
ATGACTGAAGAATTTGAGTTCGATAGCATTGCACATCATTATCGAAAATAAACTCTAGATCGTTTTTAATGCTGTCTAAACGGTCTTCCTGATAATGAGAGACATAAAGTAACTGGCTTAAGTTTTCGCGCGCGATGAGCTCTAAGGTATTCTTGACCAGACGTCGGCCTAAAAAGTCTAAACCTTGATATGGCTCATCCAGAATCAGCAAGGTTGGCTGTTTTACAATCGCTCGTGCAATCAGTAACAAGCGTTGCTGTCCGTACTCTAATTGTCGGAACGACGTTTTCTGGTATTGGCTCATATGCAGGATTTCAAGCCACTCTTTCGCGACTTCTACCTCTTTACGGGTTGGTTGATGGTACAAACCAATCGAGTCATAGAACCCAGACAAAATCACTTCTAATGCGCTGCAATTAACACGGTACTGCAGGTGCAATGCGGAGGAAACCATACCGATGTGCTGCTTGATCTCCCAGATGGTTTCACCCGAGCCGCGTTTTTTACCGAAAATATGGATGTCGTTGCTGTAACATTGCGGGTGATCGCCGAAGATCATCCCTAGCAACGTACTTTTACCACATCCATTTGGTCCTTTTACCTGCCAGTGTTGGCCTTTGTCGATGCGCCAGTTCAAGTCTGTAAAAATCATTTTATCGGTATATTCGACGTGACCATTTTTCAGCTCAAAGATCGGGTTTTCAAAATGGGTAGCGTGTTGATGCTGGCGTATGAGTGCCATCATTTCTTCACTTTGTTTCTCCGACTGAGATTTTATTTGCTCAATGATTGGGTGTTGATCCCAGCTTTGTTTATCCATGGTACTGTCGAGTTTGCCAGCGTTAAACAGAGCAACGCGGTCAATCCACTCTGGCATATCGGATTCACGAGAAAAGGTGATCAGCATTTGTAACGACTGAGATAATGTGTGCAAATAGTCGGCCAGTGCTGCTCGATGACTGACATCCAATCCGGTAAAAGGGTTGTCCAATAAGACTAAATCAGGCTGTGTGGCCAAAGCGCGTGCCAGCATCACTCTTCTGGTTTCGCCAGTAGACAACACACGGAAACCACTTTGCTGAAGGTGCGAGAGATCGAGCTCTTCGATAAGTTTTAGAGTCAGCGCTTCATCCTGGCAGCGTTCAAATATTAACGCATAGACGGTGCTGCCTTGGTCAATTCGGTCAAGAAAGTCGGTGTCATCTTTTTTGAGTTCAGAATCGAGCAGTCGCTGTTGTTCAGACAAAGAGACTTGGGCTACTTTTAATCCGCCAAGATCTAACGTGCCATCGATTGGCAAAAGCTCCCCACAAAGTAAGTCCCCAAGCAAAGATCCGATGTCTCCTTCGGCACTGAAAATGCCCCAGCAATGTCCGCTTTCTATTTTCCAATGCTCAATGGTTAAGTTGGAGGTGTTCCCTTTTGCAATTACGTTGTCTAAACAAATCTTCACTGTGCTTCCTTTCTTGTATGAACTTTATTTCTTTTTCTTTCTGTTGTTATACCAAGCCTGGGTGACTGGCGTAAATAGATGGATCTCAGAGAAGCGGCTTTAAACATGATGCAAATGGCTTTCTCGACAACTTGGTTTAATTGCCCAATAGGAGGCTAAGAACTATTCTTTTTTTGTTTCTGGGAGCGCGCTCATTGGTCATTAGCGTGGATTAAGTAACAAATTGTAGGAGGTATTATGAGAGCTGGTCTTATGTTATTCACCCTTGTCGCTGGCTTAGCCACGAGTTCGATCTCGTATGCTGATTCAGCCGAGAGCCGTTGTGATATCTACAAAGCAGGCGACGACAACGCAGAGAAGATGATCGCTTGTACTTTTAGCCAGCGCAGTGGTTACATAACAATAAATCGTAGTGATGGCGTTGTGCATGAACTTTCACCAAAAGGCGACACCCCCGGGGAGTTTACCGATCAGAATAGCAACATGGTTTATCGCCAGAGTGATTTGGGCGATCAGGGCTTAATTTTTCGTTTCCCTGAAGAAAGTGTTTACGTTTACTGGAATACAGATGCGTTAAATCCGGACGTGAATAATGCGACGTCTCCTTTCTCGACTGATGACTATGATGCAACAACATTATTGCGTTGCCGTGCAGAAGGGCAGGAAGATTTCGGTACGTGTCCTGCAGGTATCTTACGCATGGAAGATAATCAAGCCAGTATCGTGGTGCAAAGCCCGGCAGGAGAGCAGTTCACGATTAACTTTATGACCGATTACGTAAACGCAACCAACCGCGAGGTGAAAGCGGATTTGGAAGGCGACACCTGGACGGTAGTCATTAATGGTAAAGAAGTTTATCAAGTTCCACTGGCGGCTATCGAGGGTGGTTAATTTTTTATCGAGTGTTTTTCTTTGAGCGTTTTTCTCTGAACGCTAAAGTGCCGAAGGTTGACTCCAATAATGAGCAATGCATTCAGAGTGCATTGCTCATTTTTAACTGCCTTTAGTTCTGATTGATAGCGGGTAATACGAACTCACCCATTTCCTCTATGACCTCGTTCGCAGGTCGACGTGAAGGTTTGAGATTCAGGGCAATATGACGAAGAATCTCCCCCAGTGACCCGAACTTAATTTATTGAGACGGGTATTACTGTTTCCACCACTCAGAAAACGTCTGGTTGTTATCTTCTAAACCGACGATTTCTCCAATCATTGGTGTCATTAAGCGGTAATCTTGTCGCTGACTTGCCTGAGCGATTCGATCTAGTGGCTCATACCAGGCATGTTTAGCCAGCTTGAATTTACTATTGTGCGAAGGTAATAGTGCTTTTGCGTTGAGATCGTTGGCTGCCTGAGCGACTTCTTCTGGCGTCATATGAATGAATGGCCAGTTTTTGTTGTATTGGCCAGTTTCAAGCACCGCGATATCGAAGCCGCCGAATTTATTGGCTATTGATTTGAAGTGGTCACCATAGCCACTGTCACCACCAAGATAGACCTTATGTTGATTCGATACGATGGCAAATGATCCCCAGAGTGTACGATTACGTTTTAGCAATCGACCTGAAAAGTGCTGTGCTGGAAGGATATGAATTCGGCCCGCTTTCGTTGCGATGGAATCATACCAGTCGCCTTCTGTGATCTGCTCAGGGCTAAACCCCCATTGAGTGAAATAAGAGCCGACACCAATAGGCGTCACAATATGGTCAATTTTCGCTTTCAGCGCGTTAATTGTTGGGTAATCGAGGTGATCCCAGTGATCGTGGGTAATTAACAGATAATCTATTTCTGGGATGTCATCTGCGCTGTAAACATTGCTACCGGGAAATGCCACGTTGGTGTAGGGAACCGGAGAAGCGTTGTCACTGAATACAGGGTCAATTAAGTAGCGAATGCCATCTAGCAGGATAAAGTAGCTGGAATGGCCCATCCAGACCATAACACTGTCACGTGGATTCAGACCCAGTAAGTCTGACTTGACTGAAGGCAAATTGGTTACCGGAACGGCGTCGATAACAGGTTCCGTTAAAAAACGGTAGAACCCCACCAAAGCGCCATCGCTTGACGTGGATACCGGAACCTCCTCAATATTGTGAAACTTTCCGTCTACGTATTTTCCCTGGTAACTATCCACTTTCACCTGAGGGGAGGCAAACTGAGGTTGTAGCATATAGGTGTAGACACCAGCAGCAATAATGGCGAGTAGGGCGATCGCGACTTTGAGTATCTTTCTTAGTTTTAGCCCCAGTCTTTTCGTTTTTGTATGACTTAACTCGACTGTTTGAGCTTCTGGTTGAGACATCGGTTCTCCGAATAGTAATGGTGTTTAAGCTGGCGTTATATTCAAGTTCATACGCTAATCTTCAACAAAGGATGCCGTTATTTTCCACAGCTTTACTCTGAGTTTGTCCGCATAATTCCTGAACCGAGTATTTTCATCAATTTACTGTAGAGAATAAAGACCCATTCCTGTGTTATTTTTGCTCATTCGTACTATTTTTCGCGCTATATGGAATTTACCGGTGAAATCAGTAAATCGTTAACCTGTAATCCATTTCGCATAGATAGGCTCCAACCCTCTGCTATATTTAAGTGCAAATATTATGTCGTAAAGCAACGATTTCTGATTATTGAGCATTAACTAGTTTGTTTTGTGTCACTTTTCATGGTGTTGCATTTTGTGTTCTGCGTGCGTTTTATCGCCAATAAATACACGTGATCGTTTTGAGTATTATTAAGGAGAAGTAATGTCGGAACAGTATGCCTTGGTAGGGGATATCGGGGGAACCAACGCGCGTTTAGCTCTTTGTGAGTTAGCGACAGGGACGATCAGCGATATCGTGACTTACCCTGCTGCCGAATATGAAACGCTGGAAATCGTGATTCGCAAATACCTTGAGCGTCATGACACTCCAATCTTATCGGCCTGTATTGCGATTGCTTGTCCGGTAACCGGAGATTGGGTTTCCATGACTAACCACCACTGGGAGTTCTCTATTCAGGAATTAAAATCCCAACTCAACCTTCAGGTTTTGGAAGTCATTAACGATTTCACAGCGGTTTCCTTTGCTATCCCAAGCTTAAATCTTGAGGACAGAGTTCAAATTGGTGGTGGCGAGCCAATCTCAAATAAACCAATTGCGGTTTACGGAGCGGGGACGGGGCTTGGTGTTGCTCAGTTAATCCATGGTGGAAACCTTTGGCACAGTGTACCGGGAGAAGGTGGACATGTTGACTTGGCTGCTTGTACTCCAGAAGAAGACGATTTGATCGTTTACCTACGTAACAAGTTCGGTCGTGTGTCTGCGGAACGCTGTTTGTCTGGCCAAGGTATCCGAAACATATACGACTTTGTTGTGTCACACCGTGGTGCCGAGCCTGAAGATTACACTCCGGCAAAGATTACAGAGAAAGCACTTAAATCTGAATGCAAGGATTGTGAGCGCGCACTCTATCTGTTTTGCATTTTGATGGGGCGTTTTGGCGGTAATCTTGCTCTGACCAATGGTTCATTTGGTGGTGTGTATATTGCTGGTGGTATTGTTCCTAAAGTTCAAGACCTATTCATCAAGTCTGGCTTTCGAGTGGCTTTTGAAGATAAAGGCCGTTTTAAAGAGTACCTTCAATCTATCCCTGTATTCTTGATCACTCATTCCGAACCTGGCCTGCTGGGCGCAGGCACCTACATCAGACAGTCATTAAATATCTCTATAAATTAATATTTAACTCTACCCGAATTCATAAATTGGATTCGGGATTCTGCTTGCCATCTTCATTTTTGTAATCAATTCTCCAGTTATAACTTGTACTTTCAAAGTGCAATTTGCCTGTTTTTCAATTTGTGAACTTCGGCTCTCTAACCTTAAAAAAATCCCCTTATTCATGCGCTGACAGGCAAAAAAGCAAAGTTATTCGGAGCAAAAAATCGCTTTAATAACCTTATAAAGAAAGAGGGTAAATAGATAGCAAAAAAGATCGACACCCTCAACAAGATCTTAACTTATAAGGATAAACACGATGAGCGTATTTAAACTGGCGTTTCCTAAAATCAATTACTCTGGTGTAGGCGCGATTGAAGCCTTAGTCGAGCGTTTAGCGAATGAACATGGCTTGGAAAAAGGTTTACTTATCTGTGACCCAATGCTTGTTGAGTTGGGGTTTGCCGAAAAACTACTTTCGAGCTCGTTAGAGCTTACTTTGTTTAAAGATGTAAGACCTAACCCTGATACCGACACGGTGAAAAATGCGTATGACATGTATGTGACTTCTGGTGCGCAATACATTATCGGTTTTGGTGGTGGTAGTTCGATTGATACGGCAAAAGCGATCAAGATCCTATCTGCAAACCCAGGACCAATCGCCGCTTATAACGGTGTCGAGAAAGTCGAACGCTTAGGGGCGCCGCTTTATGCGATTAATACCACTGCGGGTACGGCTGCAGAAGTCACCAGTAACGCGGTTATTACGGACACAGCAACGCATGTGAAACACGTCATTATCTCAGATAAAATTATTCCAGAAATTTCAGTCAATGACGCAAGCGTTATGTTGGGTATTCCTAAAGCAACGACAGCCGCAACAGGTATTGATGCATTAACTCATGCTCTTGAATCATACGTCTCTGTTGGCGCGCATAAATTGACCGACTATATCTCTCTGGAAGCGATACAAACCATTGCAGAAAACCTTCCAGCAGCGGTAGATGATGGCACCGATATTAACGCGCGCGAAATGATGGCTTATGGTCAGTTTATTGCTGGTCTTTCTTTCAACAGTGCGGGTTTAGGTATGGTTCACGCAATGGCTCACCCTGCTGGTGCACATAAAGACTTACCTCACGGCGTATGTAACGCAATCTTGTTACCTATCGTGAGTGAATTTAACCGCCCGCACCGTGTAGAAAAATTTGCCAAGGTTGCTGAAGTATTGGGCGTAGATACCTCTGACTTGACAGTAGAACAGGCAAGTTTGGCTGCAATTGACGCGCTTCATGCGCTGAACCGTCGAGTAGGCATTCCGGCTGGTTTTGGTGAACTGGGTGTTACTGAAGAGGATATCTTGAGTTGGGTCGATGACGCATTAGCCGATCCATGCGCTGGTGGTAACCCATGTCCAATGACAAAAGATCAAGTGATCGAGTTGTATAAGAAAGCGTTATAGTACCGATTCGAATCAGTGAGTTAAGAACAAGCCTAGTCACATGTTGACTAGGCTTGTTCGTTTTTCTCACCTAAGGCAAGTTAAAGTAGAAAATTAGGCATTAAATAGCGTTTACGTAAGTAATAAGTAATGGAATGCTTATTGGTTGAGATTTAGGTTTATTATTTTTTATATCAAATGTTTATTGTTTGTTTTTGGGTGTTTTTACTGATTGGTCTAGGTCGGTTTTCTTACATTTCATGGTTCAACTTGGAAGATTGTGCAAGGAATTCGTAGTATCCGGATAACGGTAAATTGGTGACTTGTCGCATTATAAATAGCAGAAACGTCGTTAGGAGAGACACTCTCCTAAACGGTGCACGCTCTTAAGCTAGTCATGTTGTCTCAAGTTGGGGATGACTAATTTGAGCAAATTCCGAAACTGAGATGACAAGCTTATCAGGCTTACTAGGAGAAACTAGATGAACAAACACAACGATACCAACAATACAAACGCTAGCCACGACTTGCCAGACGCTAGTCGCCGAAATGCATTGAAAATGGCAGGAGCAAGCGCGGTTGCTTTAGGTGTTGGTGCGCTTTCAGGAGGCCAGGCCATGGCAAGCACGACATTAGAATTAGGTAATAGCTGGGATAAAACTTTCGCTAAAAGCGACAAGGTTGAGCACAAAAAAGTTACGTTCAAAAACCGTTACGGTATTACGCTTGCCGCTGATCTGTATCAGCCAAAAGAAAGCACTGGCAAGTTAGCTGCTATCGTTCTGAGTGGCCCATTTGGTGCAGTGAAAGAACAGTCATCTGGTTTGTATGCGCAAACAATGGCAGAACGTGGATTTGTTACGCTAGCATTTGATCCATCTTACACTGGTGAAAGTGGTGGTGAGCCACGTAATGTTGCTTCCCCAGATATCAATACTGAAGATTTCAGTGCTGCAGTCGACTTTATCGGTTTGCTAGAAAATGTTGACCGCGAGCGAATCGGCGTTATCGGTATCTGTGGTTGGGGCGGCATGGCATTAAATGCAGTCGCAATTGACAAGCGCGTTAAAGCGGTTGTGGCTAGCACTATGTACGATATGACTCGAGTTATGTCCAAAGGCTACAACGACAGTGTTACTCTTGAACAACGTACTCAAGGACTAGAGCAATTGGGTCAGCAGCGCTGGAAAGACGCTGAAAACGGTGAGCCAGCTTATGGTCCTGTGTCTCTTGAACTGCAGGGCGGCGAACCACAGTTTGTTGTCGAATACGCGGCTTACTATAAGGATCCGCAGCGCGGTTTCCACCCAAGAGCCATTAACTCAAATGCTTCTTGGACAATCACAACGCCACTGTCGTTTATGAACATGCCGATCTTGACGTACATTGCAGAAATCTCACCACGTCCGGTTCTGCTTATCCACGGTGAGAAGGCACACTCGCGCTATTTCAGTGAAACGGCGTATGAAGCAGCTGCTGAGCCAAAAGAACTGATGATCATTCCTAATGCAACCCATACCGATCTTTATGATCAGATGGATGTGATTCCATTCGACAAAATGGAAGGTTTCTTTAAGGAGCATTTAGCTTAAGAAAGAAGCCAGCCCACTAAGTAAGCCAAGGTATAAAGGTCAAAATAGAAATATCTGACCTTAAAGTATTGAGGCTGAAAACCAGTGAAACACCCCCGAAAAGAAGCCAGCATCGTATGACCACAGATGTTGGCTTCTTTGTTTATGTGCCGCATAGATATATCCCGTGATGCAATAAATTTTTTTCGTCATGATGATTATTTATGTGTGCGAATTCACTGAAATCTTTATTTGTTAACTATATCGTAACCATTGGTTAACGTTTAAAACAATAAGTTTACCGTTCTGTTGTGCCAATAGATAGACGGATTTTTCTAGCTATATCATTGTTTTAAATGGAACCGAATAATTGCTCTAAGCCTCTAAGTTGTAAGGTTTTTATTTGGTCAATTATTTTGAATGTTTGTTTAACTTTGCATCGTTTTGGTGCGTGAGATTGCAGTCGGTTGGTGAGAGACATCTTTAGGATGCTGCGGAGAAAAAATTTGTTTTCGGCTTACCAAAAAATAAGCAAGCTATTCAATCAGATATATTGACCCTTGTAGTTTTAAACTTGATGTTGCAAAAGTATGCACTGTATTTAGATATACAGGCATAGTTGTTGCTTAGACAAAAGTGCTCGATTCGGTGCGCTAAGCAAAAACAAAAAATAGCTAGTGCTACCGGTTAATAATAAATCTCCTTTACATTGGAGTGCGCTATGTCAGTCTCAATAAATCAGTTCGATGGCTCGTCGAACAAGGAAGTAAACCGTATTGGTTTTTTGTTGTTAGATAATTTTACTATGCTCGCGTTTTCATCAGCGGTGGAACCGATGCGCATGGCAAACCAGCTGACAGGGAAAGAACTGTATGATTGGTATGTGATATCAGAAGATGGTGATTACGTTGAAGCTAGTGACGGTATTACCATCAAGCCAGATTGTTCAATGGCAGATGCCCCCCAATTAGATACATTGATTGTAGTGGGTGGTGTAAATATCACACGCAGTTTTACGCGTAAACAAGTAACGTGGTTACAGTCTTTAGCCCGTAAACATGTTGGCCTTGGTGGGGTATGTACGGGGGCTTACGTGTTAGCGGAAGCGGGGTTGCTGGACGGCTATCAGTGCAGTGTGCACTGGGAATGTCTTGCTACGTTGCAGGAGCGTCATCCTCGCGTTAATTGTCTCAACCATTTATTCGTTATTGACCGAGATCGAATGACATGCAGTGGCGGTTCTGTGCCGTTAGACATGATGATTACCATGATCCAGAAAGATTATGGTCGTGAACTTGGTTCAAGCATTTCAGAAATGTTCATTTGCGACAATATTCGCGGTGAAAGTGATACACAGCGTATTCCGCTTAAGCATACGATTGGTACGGCTCAGCCTAAACTAGTCGAAGCTATTATTTTAATGGAAGCGAATATAGAAGAGACTATCGAACTGGATGAATTGGCAGTGTATGTCGGCTTATCCCGTCGCCAATTAGAGCGTCTGTTCCAGAAATATTTGCAATGCTCACCATCAAAATACTACCTCAAGCTAAGACTGAACCGCGCAAGACAGTTACTAAGACAAACATCGATGTCAATTATCGAGATCGCTACTGCATGTGGCTTTGTTTCTTCACCACACTTTAGTAAGTGTTACCGCGTGCACATTGGTATTTCACCGAAAGCGGAAAGGTTGGGAACACATTCAGCAGCGGTGGCTAATGTGAGTGTCGCTCCTCCGGCTTTAGAGTCGAATACCATCGTAGATTTAATGCAATTTGATGCTCCATTACGCTCATCGAAAGCGCTATTTGAAGCGCAGCATGAGCCTACCTACGGCTCAATCTCCATCTAATCCGCTTGTTCTAAAAAAAACCGCCATCCAGCAGGATGGCGGTTTTTTTTGTTTTCATTTTGTCGCTTAGCGTTACGCAAAAGGGATTCAGAATGCCGTTTTTAGAACACTTTTAATCGACCGTAATACCTATTCTGGAGACTAACGAGGAAAGGGAAGAATAGGGTTTAAAAATGAACGCAACGGACTTGCATGATGATTCAACAGTGATTGATGGCCTGGTTATCGCGAAGTGGGACCGAGCACTGTTTGAAGACATGCGCAAAGGCGGCATCACTGCTGCAAACTGTACAGTTTCAGTTTGGGAAGGCTTTCAGAATACGGTAAACAATATCGTTGAAATGAATAACCTTCTTGAGGAAAACAATGATTTGGTGCTTAAAGTTCGCACCACCGATGACATCCGTAAAGCTAAGCAACAGGGTAAAACTGGCGTCATAATGGGCTTTCAAAATGCTCATGCTTTTGAAGACCAGCTTGGCTATGTGCAAGTCTTTAAAGACCTTGGCGTCGGCGTCGTTCAGATGTGTTACAACACACAAAACCTGGTTGGTACCGGTTGTTATGAGCGCGACGGTGGCTTGTCTGGTTTCGGCCACGAGATTGTCGCGGAAATGAACAAAGTGGGCATCATGTGTGACCTATCGCATGTGGGCGCTAAGACTTCCAAAGAAGTAATTCTGGCTTCTGAAAAACCAGTTTGTTACTCACACTGTCTGCCTAGTGGTTTAAAAGATCACCCGCGCAATAAGTCAGATGAAGAACTGAGATTTATTGCAGACCATGGTGGTTTCGTCGGTGTAACGATGTTCGCACCTTTTCTTAAAAACGGCATTCATTCAACGATTGATGACTACGTTGAAGCGATCGCTTACATCTTTGACCTGGTTGGTGAAGACCAAATCGGTATCGGTACTGATTTCACTCAAGGTCACGGTCAGCCTTTCTTCGAGTGGTTAACGCATGACAAAGGTTACGCGCGCCGACTAACCAACTTTGGCGAAATCATTAACCCTGAAGGCATTCGTACTTTAGGTGAGTTCCCTAATTTAACAGAAGCGCTGTTGCGTCACGGTTTCTCTGAAACTCAAGTTCGCAAGATCATGGGCGAAAACTGGCTTCGCGTACTAGGCGAAGTCTGGGGTGAATAACCACAGTGTTTCACCATAAAAATATAAATATATAACGAGTTAGTTAATTGTATAAAAGGAAGAATACGATATGAGTACACACGCACCTGAAATGCCAATCTTGGTCGATGACGAAACAGGGGTTTGGACAACGGATGCCTTACCAATGTTGTATGTACCGCGTCACTTTTTTGTAAATAACCATATGGGTATTGAAGAAGAGATCGGTGCGGAGCGTTACGCAGACATTCTATACAAAGCTGGCTACAAGTCCGCTTACTACTGGTGTGAGAAAGAAGCCGAAGAACACGGCCTTTCTGGCGATGCCGTATTTGAACACTACATGAAGCGCCTATCTCAACGTGGCTGGGGTTTCTTTGTCACTGAGCACCTTAATATTGCTAAAGGCGAAGCTCGAGTTCGTTTGGAAAATTCATGTTTCGTATACCAGTACGGAAAAGTTAACCGCAAAGTGGATTACATGTTTACAGGCTGGTTCGCTGGCGCAATCGACCAAATCGCTGAGAGCCTGGGCTTGTCAGTGAAAACCAAAGCAGTACAAACACAAAGTGGTGCTGAGGAAGGGTGTGATTACGGCGTCTTCGAAGTAACACCAATCGGCTAAACACCAACATCAATCCATTTGTAAGTCAGTCAAGGAAGACAGCCTTGCTTGTTCGCAAGCGAGGCTGGTACAGGGGTAAATCATGTCTCAGTTCGATATTCTATTCCAACCATTAAAAATTAACAAAACGACCATCCGTAACCGCGTTGTTAGTACCGCGCACGCAGAAGTTTATGCCACAGACGGTGGTATGACGACCGACCGCTACGTAAAATACTACGAAGAAAAAGCCAAAGGTGGCTGTGGTCTGTGTATCTGTGGTGGTTCAAGTGTGGTTTCAATTGATAGCCCACAAAGCTGGTGGAGCTCAGTTAACCTTTCAACCGATCGCATCATTCCTCATTTCCAGAATCTAGCCGATGCTGTGCATAAGCATGGCGGCAAAATCATGATCCAGATTACTCACATGGGACGTCGTTCTCGTTGGGATGGTGAGCATTGGCCAAACCTAATGTCTCCGTCTGGCGTACGTGAGCCAGTGCACCGCGCAACATGTAAGACCATTGAAGAAGAAGAAATCTGGCGCATCATCGACGACTTCGCGAAAGCAGCCGTTCGTGCGAAAGAAGGTGGCTTAGACGGCGTTGAACTGTCTGCTGTTCACCAGCACATGATCGACCAATTCTGGTCTCCACGTGTTAACAAACGTACTGACCAGTGGGGCGGAACGTTTGAAAACCGCATGCGCTTTGGTATGGAAGTACTGAAAGCGGTACGTGAAGCGGTTGGTCCTGACTTTGTTGTTGGTATGCGTATTACGGGTGATGAGTTCCATCCTGATGGCTTGAACCATGACGACATGAAAGAAATCGCGGCGTACTACGATGCAACTAAGATGGTTGATTACTTCGGCGTTGTTGGTTCTGGTTGTGATACCCACAACACACTAGCAAACGTTATTCCTAACATGAGCTACCCGCCAGAGCCATTCCTGCACTTGGCAGCTGGTATTAAAGAAGTGGTTTCTGTACCTGTTATCCACGCGCAAAACATCAAAGATCCAAACCAGGCTAAGCGTATCCTTGAAGCGGGTTACGTTGATTTTGTTGGTATGACTCGTGCGCACATTGCGGATCCACACTTGATCACCAAAATCAAACTGGGTCAAACCGACCAAATTCGTCAATGTGTTGGCGCAAACTACTGTATCGACCGTCAGTACATGGGTCTGGATGTATTGTGTATCCAAAACGCGGCGACATCCCGTGAGCACATGGGTATGCCACATATCATTGAAAAAACAACCGGACCTATTCGTAAAGTTGTCGTAATTGGTGGTGGCCCTGGTGGTATGGAAGCAGCTCGCGTTGCAGCAGAACGTGGTCACAAAGTAACGTTGGTTGAAAAAGCGAGTGAGCTAGGTGGACAAATCACCATCGCAGCGAAAGCACCTCAACGTGACCAGATGGCGGGTATCACACGCTGGTTGGCAATGGAATTAGACCGTCTTGGCGTTGAAGTTATTCTAGAGACAGCTGCTAACGCAGACATGATTCGTGAACTTAAACCTGACGTTTGTATCCTTGCAACTGGTGGTACTCCATTTATCGAGCAGAACCCTGACTGGGGCGCAGAAGAAGGGTTGGTTGTGTCTTCTTGGGATATCCTCAACGGCACAGTGGAACCAGGTAAGAATGTTCTGGTTTACGACACTATCTGTGAATTCTCTGGTATGTCGGCGGCAGATTACCTGACTTCTAAAGGCTCACAAGTTGAACTTGTTACTGATGATATTAAACCAGGTGTTGGTATCGGCGGTACGACTTTCCCAACTTACTACCGTAGTCTGTATGAGAAAGAAGTCATCATGACTTCGGATCTGGCACTGCTGAAAGTATACCGTGAAGGTGACAACCTGATCGCTCTGCTAGAGAACGAATACACGGGTGCGAAAGAAGAACGCGTTGTTGACCAAGTGGTAGTAGAAAACGGCATTCGTCCAAATGAAGCGCTTTACTACGAGTTGAAAGCAGAGTCTGTAAACAAAGGCCAAATTGACGTTGAAACCTTGTTTGCATCACAGGCTCAGCCAGTCTTATCTCAAGACAACGACGGCATGATCCTGTGGCGTTTGGGTGACTGTGTTTCACAACGTAATACTCACGCTGCACTCTACGACGCACTACGTCTGTGTAAAGATCTGTAAGGGGGGCTTATGTTCCTAGAGTCACTACTTCCTATCTTACTTATAACAGCCGGAGCCCTGGCTGTTATAGGGATGCTCCGCCGCATTATGATGTGGCGGAGAGGGCAAGCCGAAAGTGTTGCCTTTTTTGCAGGGTTAGCAGCCATGCCTCGTCGTTACCTCGTGGACCTGCACCACGTGGTAGCGCGCGACAAAGTGATGTCTAACACTCACGTTGCAACGGCAGGTGGTTTTGTCCTTTCCGTTGTACTTATTTTCGCGGTTCACGTGTTTAACCTGGAGCCGCAAATCTTATCTTGGGTACTGCTTGGCTCACTTGGCTTAATGTTTTGCGGCGCATTGTTTGTCGCAAAACGTCGACTAAACCCGCCATCGCGCTTGTCTAAAGGCCCTTGGATGCGGTTGCCGAAAAGCTTGATCATGTTCTCGGTGAGCTTCTTCATCGTGACACTGCCTGCTACTCAGTTGGTTGGCGATGTGTTTAACGTGGTTGCTGCCGTTGTTCTCCTTGCTGCTATCGTATGGGGCGTCGGTGAGATGTTCCTCGGTATGGGCTGGGGCGGACCAATGAAGCACGCGTTTGCCGGTGCATTGCACTTAGCATTTCACCGTCGTCCTGAGCGTTTTGGTGGCGGTCGTTCGACAGGCTTAAAGCCAGTAGATCTTGATGCTAAAAAACTAGGCGTCGAAAACCCAAGTGATTTTAAATGGAATCAGCTGCTAGGCTTTGATGCTTGTGTTCAGTGTGGCCGTTGTGAAGCGGTGTGTCCGGCATTTGCTGCGGGTCAGCCTCTTAACCCTAAGAAGCTTATCCAGGACATGGTTGTGGGACTGGCTGGTGGTACGGATGAAAAGTACGCTGGTAGCCCATATCCAGGCAAAGAAACTGGTTGTGCAAAAGGTGACCCGCACAAACCAATCGTGGGCGGTGTTCTAAACGCAGAAACACTATGGTCATGTACAACTTGCCGCGCTTGTGTAGAAGAGTGTCCGATGATGATCGAACACGTGGATGCGATTGTTGATATGCGCCGCTTCTTAACGCTTGAAAAAGGCGAAACACCAAACAAAGGTGCGGAAGTACTGGAAAATATCATCTTCACTGATAATCCGAATGGTCATAACCCGAACAAACGTTCTAACTGGGCAGCAGACCAAGATCTCAAACTGATGTCTGAAGTCAAACGTGCAGATGTGTTGTTCTGGGTGTCTGACGGTGCGTTTGATATGCGTAGCCAACGCATTCTTAAGTCGATGGTGCAAATTCTCAAAGCAGCCAAGATTGATGTAGCTATCCTGGGCGATGAAGAACTGGATTGTGGTGACGTTGCGCGCCGATTAGGTGACGACGTAACTTATCAGCGTTTAGCAAAACGTAACATCCAAACGCTGATGAAGTACGACTTTGACTGCATCGTGACAACAGACCCTCACGCATTCCACTGTTTGAAGAACGAATACCCGGACTTCTATCCAGAGAATGAAAAACCAAACTACCAGGTTTGGCACCATACAACCTTCATTAACCAATTGGTTGAAAAGGGGTTAATCGGTCTTAAACCATTGTCAGTCGATAAAGTTACCTACCATGACCCTTGTTACTTAGGTCGTTACAACGGCGAATATGAAGCGCCTCGTTCGGTGCTAAAACACCTCGGTGTTGAAATTGCTGAAATGGAACGTTCTGGTTTCCGCTCACGTTGTTGTGGCGGGGGGGGTGCGGCTCCGATTACCGATATCCCTGGCGAACGTCGTATTGCGGATATGCGTATGGACGACATCCGTGAAACAGGTGCCGATCTTGTGGCGGTAGGTTGTCAGCAATGTACTGCGATGCTTGAAGGTGTTGTTGAGCCAAGACCTGAAGTGAAAGACATTGCTGAACTTGTTGCTGAGATGCTGGTTGAGATTAGCGATGATCAGGTGGACGTATGGACACCAGAATCTGAAACCGTCGGTGTGTAGGAGAAGATCATGGGAGAATTTATTTTACGCCGTGACCCTCGTGTCGAGTGGATTAGACGAAACAGGCTGCACCCACAGCATGATAGCTTGATGGTACAGCCAGTTGAAGAGATTGGACCAAGCGGCTTAACTAGGCGTTATCCACATCGAGTTGGTTTTATTGGACCGAACGGCATTAAGCGCATCGATCGTCTGAACAATAATGCCGCAACCTCGATGATGGGTGCTCGCCAAAGCAGCCAAGCAAGTGTCGAGCTGCCGTTGCACAAGGTTGAGTCTCCAGACTTTTACATTGTGGTTGTGCCAGATATGCCAGGTGGTCGCTTGAGCAGCCATGATAAAGACGTTCTTGGCCAAGCCCATCAGCTGATTAAACAGTCTGACGGTGAGGGCGCAGTGATGGCTGTGGTATTCGGCACCCACAAAGAAGAGCAGTTTGATCTTGCAGGCGTCGACCGATTGCTAACGATTCCGGATGAAGTGTTTGATCACTACAGCCCAGAACAGCGAGCTGAGGTTCTGGCGAGTATCGAAGCCCAATATTCGCCTAAGCACTGGCTATTCCCGGATAGCATTCAAGGTGGATTTGAACTTGGTGCGCGCTTGTCTGCGGCGATTAATGAACGTCCTGCAACACAAGCGTGGCAAGTCGATAGTGAGCATGCAGTATGTCGAGCAGCAGGGCTTCGTCACGACATCAAACGTGTGACACCTCGAGTGCTTCTGCTGGCTCAAGAATGTGCGCTACCAATTGATGAAACCCGACACGAAGTGCTGCCGGTTGAATTTGAAGGCACATTCAGCATTGAATCTCGCATCGAAGATCTTGGTCCAGTCGCGGTGGATCCTCAGGCGATTCCACTTACCGAGGCTGAATTCATTCTGTCTGCAGGTAACGGCATCCATGATTGGGAGAAATTTCACGAAGCAGCGAATGTTCTGGGTGCAACCGAAGGCGCGAGCCGCGTAGCCGTCGATGATGGCTTTATGCCTCGTGACCGTCAGGTTGGTGCTACCGGTAGCTGGGTGACCGCTCGAGTCTATGTGGCTGTTGGTATCTCAGGGGCAATTCAACACCTGCAAGGTATTGGTGCTTGTGAAAAAGTCATCGCCGTAAACACAGATGCGGGTTGTGACATGGTCAAGCGCGCGGATCTGAGTGTGATTGCTGATAGTAATGAGTTTTTAAGAGAGTTGGTTTCTCTTATTCAACAACATCAATCAAAGGAGCTGAAGGATGCCGCATAATCAAACCGATACACTGCGTGTCAGTACGTTAGTCTCCATTGGTGCCCACCCTGATACGGGACGTGCGCGCCGTTCAGCGACCGATGCACGTGCTGTTGAACTGGCGATGAACTTAGAAGGTTGTGAGTTAGAGGTACTTCACGCAGGCAACCCTCAGGATCCAGCACTGTCGTACTACAGCGGGATGGGACTTTCTCAAATTCGCGTTCTGGCTCAGGACGAACAGGACGATGCGGTTAACACTTTGTCTTCGTACTTTCGAGATGACATGCCCGACATCGTTCTGACAGGAATGCGTGCGGAAAATGGCGAATCTTCAGGCACGCTACCTTTCTTTCTTGCTCAAGAGTTGGATTGTCCGATTGTTATGGGCGTCGCGGAAATTCTATCCATCGAAAATGGTACAGCGCGAGTATTACAAGCGCTACCAAGGGGACAGCGTCGAGCGCTAAACGTATCTCTGCCATTTATCGCTAGTGTGGACTTTGCTGCGCAAGAACCACGACAAAGTGCATTTGGCCGAGCTCGTCGATGTGACATTGTCACGGAAGAGGTGGAAGGCAAGCAACTGGATAAAGAGCGACTAACTTGGGAAACAAGTATCGCGAAGCCAAAAGCGAAGCGTTTGAAAGTCGTGAAAGCTAAAAGTGCGGCTGACCGTTTTAAAGCAGCGACAGCAAAAGCAGAATCGACAGGCGGTAAAGTCCTTAAAGACCAGCCTGTTAGTGAAATGGCTCAGGTAGTCTATGACTTACTGCTTGAAGAAGGAGTGGTAAATAAATAACTAAAAATTGACTTGTTAGGAATTCAACTTATTGAACCCAATTAGGTTCATCTAAGGAATATATCCACGTTAACGGTACCGACAATTAGAAGAAAAGTTCGGTACCTACGTGGTTAATACCAACGTTAATAAGTACTTGAACAATTACTTATCCAACTAGGTATGACTTACGACGAAGAACGATTCAGGGAAAGGAATTACTGAATACTGTTCAATATATGTTAATCACTAAAGAGGGATCGCATGAAAAGCATAGTGAGTAGTCGAAGAAGATATAAATCCGTTCATACCGTTAAATACGAAACGGATTATTGTGCTGGGCAAGACAATGTCAAAATCTTTGGCATGGATATCCATAACCCCGTGTTTGGTATCAGCGCTAGCTTAATTTTATTGTTCATCATTTTGACGTTAATTTTTCCTGAAGGAGCAAAAGACGCGCTTATTGCCGCACGGAGCTGGTCTATCAACAATTTTGACTGGTTTTTCATGGTCGGGTGTAACTTGTTTGTAGTGTTTTGCTTATTTTTGCTTGTTTCTCCAATGGGCAAAATTCGTTTGGGAGGCGCAAACGCCACACCGGAATTCTCTACGGTATCTTGGTTTAGCATGTTATTTGCTGCGGGTATGGGGATAGGGCTGATGTTCTGGAGCGTTGCTGAACCTGTCGCGTATTACACCGACTGGTACGGAACGCCACTTAACGTGGCAGCCAATACCGAAGAAGCAAAACAAATGGCGCTAAGTGCGACGATTTACCACTGGGGTTTACACCCTTGGGCGATCTATGCCGTAGTTGGCCTGGCTTTGGCTTTTTTTGCACATAATAAAGGCTTGCCACTTACTATCCGTTCTGCATTTTTCCCAATTTTAGGTGAGCGTTGCTGGGGTCCAATTGGTAACTTCATCGATATTCTCGCCGTTCTGGCAACCATCTTTGGTCTTGCAACTTCTCTTGGCTTCGGCGCTCAACAAGCCGCTGGTGGTCTTAGCCATCTGTTTGGTGTCTCAAGCGGTATTTCAACTCAAATAGCATTTGTGGTTGTGGTTACCGGCATTGCTGTCATCTCAGTGGCACGAGGACTAGATGGCGGTGTTAAGATATTGAGTAACATCAATATGCTAATCGCGGCAGGTTTAGTTGCGTTACTTGTTGTGATTGGACCGACGCTATCTATTTTGCATACATTTGGTGATATCACGCTGGGCTATGTTGATAACTTTGTGCCGCTTTCTAATTGGATCGGACGTGAAGATTCAGACTGGTTCCATGGTTGGACTGTGTTCTACTGGGCGTGGTGGGTATCTTGGTCACCATTCGTAGGTATGTTTATTGCTCGAGTTTCTAAAGGACGTACAGTTCGCGAGTTCGTGACGGCTGTATTACTTATCCCAACATTAGTCACTATGGTTTGGTTAAGTGTCATGGGCGGAACGGCAATAGAACAGGCTACGACAGGTGTCGGTGAGCTAGCAAATGGTATCAGCGATGTGTCTCTGGCGATGTTCCAAATGTTTGAGAATTTGCCATTTTCTACGTTGCTATCCGTTGTTGGTATCTTACTTGTACTGGTCTTCTTTGTAACGTCTTCTGACTCGGGTTCACTTGTAATCGACAGTATCACCGCGGGTGGTAAAGAAGATGTGCCAGTAGGTCAGCGTGTGTTCTGGGCTATTGTAGAAGGTTTCATCGCGATAGCACTGCTACTTGGTGGTGGTTCGGAAGCACTGACAGCATTGCAAGCTGGCGCGATAACGACTGGTCTGCCTTTCACACTTGTTTTGGTACTGATGTGCTGGAGCTTGTACAAAGGGTTAAAAACTGAGATTCACCTTTACCGTAAAGCATAAATGCTACGCAACTAACATTTTTGGCTGTGTGACATAAAAATAGATCACAGCCTATTTTTTAATCGTCTATTGTAGGCTTGTTGGGGGGAAGGAATCCCCTCTTATTTGGTAGGAGTAAGTAGTTATGATGCACGTAGATCTTGTAGATATGGATGACTTTATTACTGATCTTAGCCAGCTTGGCATTGAATGCCCAAGTGCAGATGTGGATAGCGTAAAAAGCAGTATTGATGAGTGGTTACAAACGGTCGACAGCTCTCAGCGTGACCGATTCTCGAAGCTGTTATTCTGTATTGAGGAAAAAGGTATTTTGTTACCAGATATCGAAAATGTCGTTCGATGGGGCGCTCAACAACTACCTCGATGAGACAAATCTTCGCTTCTTGTGCAAATCTTGAAAGCATGAGGACAAGTTCAGTATTCTGAACAAAGCAGTATAGCGCTGAGCGGTTTTGCTCACATTAATCGCTGAAGGGGAGTCGATATTATCTACTATAAGTCGTAGTGGGTAATACCTACTCCTATACCGACGTAAAGCTAATCTTAAGCATGAGTTGAAACGTCAAAACTTCCATCTGAACCAGTAAATAAAAACCTTGCCGACTATTTCGTATTTAGTGTTGCTGCAAGCGAAAGAACTCACAGCATCATCCCAAAAACAAAAAATCCCTCTTATGTTCAGAGGGATTTTTTATTGGGGTACGGCACCGACGAGAATCTTCTGATACACACTAACCAACGGTGTTTCTGTTTTCTTCTCGCCGGAACCGTGTTTTTAGTCGTGGATTTTCACGCCGAGACAGCCACGTACAAAATCAGGGTTGAAGTGCTTAACTGCATCGCCAACGTAACCTAAATCAAGGCTGCTGATTTTCTCCATCTCTTCATCTGAAAGAGTGAAATCCCAAATATCGAAGTTTTCTTCAATACGTGCTTGTTTTACTGACTTAGGAATAACGGTAACACCACGTTGTAAATTCCAGCGCAGAATAACCTGAGCCACTGTTTTTCCATGTGCTTCTGCAATGCCTTTTAGCATCTCGTCTTCAAACGGTTTATGACGACCACCACCCAATGGTGCCCATGCTTCAGGCTGAACGCCGTAATGCTTCATTGTTTCTAGCGCGGCCGGCTGAGCATGATATGGGTGCAGCTCAATCTGGTTTACCATTGGCTTAATTTTCACTGTTTCACAGAAATTCGCCAATACATGTGCGTAGAAGTTAGATACGCCAATCGCTTTGAGCTTGCCTTCTTCGTAAGCATCTTCCATCGCACGCCAAGCGCTAAAGTAGTCACGCATTGCCTGGTGTAGTAGATACAAATCGAAATACTCTAGACCAGATTTTTCCAGTGACGCTTCGATACCTGCTTTAGCGGTATCGTAATTTGCCATGTCCTGAACCCATAACTTTGACGTGATAAATAGATCTTCGCGCGTACAAATGCCTTCTTCAATGGCTTCACGGACAGCTTCACCGACGGCATCTTCATTACCGTAGACTGCGGCAGTATCAATGAGGCGATAGCCAGCACGGATAGCACTGAGTACTGACTGTTTGCATTCTTCTTTATCGGTAACCTGAAAAACACCAAAGCCTGCCATTGGCATCTCTAGGTTGTTACTTAATGTTGTATATTCCATTGTAGAATATCTCCATTGCGCTGATTGGACGTAAGACAATGAACTCTATTGGTGCTTAATCCTTTAAAATCAGTGGAGCTCATGCATTTCCCTTATCACGGGGTGGGGTAATTATGGCACGCAATAGCCAACATCGAATTGTTCAATATTCGCTATTGTTTGCCTAAAACTTCAATTCACGCTCACTCAACGTAACTACTTATAAGCTACACTAAAAAACAGAAGTTGGTGCTCTTCCGTTAATAAAATTGCTAAAAAGCAGATATGCCTTTGCAGGGGTGTAAATAATGGAGTTAGGAAGGAAACAAGTCCCGGTTGGTGTCATTACTGAAATACATGGCCCGGTAACCGTAATTGACTGTGATTCCTTGCCTCCCTTGCATCAGGCTTTATGTGCTAATGTCGATAATGAAACCTATCTGTTTGAGGTTCATCAACATCTTGATAAGCGGCATATCCGCGCCATTATTCTCCACAAAACCTCCTCCTTGCATCGTGGGCTCACCGTTTATGATACCGGGGCTTCACTTCATGTTCCGGTCACGCCGGATTGTCTCGGTCGTTTGCTCAATATCTTTGGTGAGCCATTGGATGGCGGGAGCAGACTGAATACGTCAATGTTTCGCAATGTTCACAGTGCGCCAGTCCCGATTCATGAATCTGTCGGTGCCGGAAACGTATTAGAAACGGGTATTAAAGTTATCGATCTTCTCTGTCCTTTCATTGAAGGAGCAAAAACAGGATTACTCGGTGGTGCAGGGGTTGGTAAAACGGTGTTAATTATGGAGTTCATGCACGCGATGGCTTCATTACATCAGGGGGTGTCGGTTTTTTCCGGAATTGGTGAACGCATACGCGAAGGTCATGAACTTTGGCACGCTATCCGAGATGCAGGGGTACTGCCACAGACATTAATGGTGTTCGGGCAAATGGACGAGTCGCCGGGCGTTCGTTTTCGGATAGGACTATCGGCTCTGACCTATGCGGAATACCTGCGCGATACTCTGAAAAAAGATGTTCTGTTCGTCATGGATAATATATTCCGCTTCGTGCAGGCGGGCAGTGAAGTATCTAGTTTGCTCGGACGGATGCCAGCTACGGTAGGCTATCAACCGACACTGTCGACAGATATCGCAGAGATTCAGGATCGTATTCTTTCAACCAAAAATGGCACCATCACTTCAGTACAGGCGGTTTATGTTCCTGCTGACGATATGACTGATCCTGCGGTCAGTACCATTCTTAGTCATCTTGATAGCACGGTAATGTTATCCCGGGCACAAGCTGGTAAAGGGATTTACCCCGCGGTCGATGTGTTGCAGTCCAGCAATAAGCTTATGGATCGCCATACATTGGGCGAGCGTCACTACAGTATTGCTGAAGGTGTCCGGGAACATTTAGCTCGTTACCATGAGCTGGAAGATATTATCACCATGTTAGGAGTCGGTGAGTTGTCTCAGGCTGACCGCACCATCATCATGCGTGCCCGCAAACTTCAGCGTTATCTGACCCAGCCATTTTGTACAACAGCAGCACATACCGGGATGCCGGGAGTGTCCGTTCCGCTGGAAACTGCGCTAAATGACTGTGAACATTTTCTGCTTGGTCATTTCGACGAAATTCCGGAAGAGCGCTGCTATATGCAGGGAAGTATGGAGAGCCAGCTACGATGAAAAATTTTGTGATCAGCCTGTTGGATGCAACACACTCTACAGAGATTGAGGGTGTCACTTCGTTTATTGGCGAGGACCAAACGGGTAGCTTCGGATTGTTGGCGAATCACAGTCGTTTTATGACGGTTCTGTCTACGGGAATTGCGAAGTACCGCACGGGGGATAGTGACTGGAAATACCTGGCAGCGGCTGGTGGGGTGCTCTATTTTAAAAATAATCACCTGACATTATGTACTTACCGCTTTTTGCTCGATGATGACTATAGCCGTATTAGCCAGGCACTGGAGCAACAATTAGTGATAGAAGAAGAAAAATCACAGACGTTTAAACAGAGCCTACGCCACATGGAAGAAGAGGTATTTATGCAGCTGTGGAAAATAGGCAAAAGAGAGACACTTTAGTGCCATGCGTAAACTTGATGATTTAAAAAAGAAAACTGAGCGTCAGGTTGATCGTATGAAGAGGGCTGAGCGCGAACGACATACCCTTATCGGCCAAACTATTTATCTTGGAACCCTGGGGCTATTGCTTGCGTTACCCATTGTGGGAGGCGCTTACCTTGGGCATTGGATAGACAGCATGATAGAGGGATATTCGGTTCGCTGGACAATAAGTTTTATCTTGCTTGGCGTGATCGTTGGGATGATCAATGTCTACCTTTTAATACGGCAATAGTGCTATGGGTTTTAACTGAGATTAAGTAAACCGACTCAGTGGGACGGTCATTATGATAGATAATACGGTAGTCACAACATGGGGAATCATTGGCGCACTCGGGCTATTTGCCTGGATTTTGTCTCAGAAGTTATCTATCAAACCCGGGCTGGTACAGACTGCGGTAGAGGGCATGATTGCCAGTATTGAAAATGTGATTAGAGAAGTCGCTCCCCAGCATGTAAAAAGCCTGATGCCATTTATTGGCAGCCTATGGATATTTCTTATTATCGCCAACCTTTGCGGGCTTATTCCGGGCGTTCATTCCCCAACTCGAGACTTATCTGCTACCTCTGCGCTGGCAATTATTGTTTTCCTTTCGACACACTGGTTCGGCATTCGCCTGCAAGGAATAAAGCTTTACTTAAGCCATTATTTAAAACCCAGCCCGATTCTATTACCGTTCCACATTATCGGGGAAATAACCCGTACGGTTGCTTTAGCGGTGAGATTATTTGGCAACATGATGAGCCTGGAAATGGCAGCCTTGCTATTTTTGTTAGTCGCAGGATTTCTGGCGCCGGTGCCAATTTTAATGCTCCATGTCATAGAAGCCTTAGTTCAGGCTTATATCTTCGGCATGTTAGCCCTCATTTACATAGCAGGTAGCCTACAATATCAACAACAGCAACAAGAAGGAGCCACTCATGAATGAGTTATCAACCTTTGTTCTGACTTCAACCGCTGTTGCCATTATCGGTATTTCTATTGGTGTTCTCGCTCCAGCGATAGCCATGGGGTGGGCTGTGAGCCGGGCGATGGATGCTTTGGCACGTCAGCCTGAGGCTGAAAAGTCAATTATGCGGACGCTTTTTATCGGGTTGGCAATGATAGAGTCACTGGCCATTTATGTACTCGTTATTGTGTTGATTGTGCTTTTCCGTAACCCATTGCTTGAATACCTTATCAAATAGCGTCTGCTAGCCACTCTATGATGGTTTATCACCCACGTTGAGGAGCAATTACTGTGGAGTTTAGCTGGACTACTTTTGTTCTGGAAATCATCAATTTTTTGGTGTTGATCTGGATTCTCAAACGCTTTCTGTTTAAGCCGGTAAAGGCGGTGGTTAGTCAGCGCCAGGCGGATATTGATAAACAGTTGCTTGAATCCCAGCGGCTGAATGATGAATCGGCTGCACTGAAAGATGAATATGAAAATCGCCTGGTTAATTGGGAGCATCAGTGTCAGCAGGCAAGAGAGGCACTGCGCCGGGAAATTGATGCAGAGCGGGCATCCCAGTTAGATTTATTGAAGCAGTCTCTAGAGCAGGAAAAGAAAAAAGCGCAGGTGGTTGAATCTCGCCAGCGTATAGAAGCGATTCGTGATAGTGAACAACAGGCGTTACACCAGAGCGCTCAATTTGCTGCTTCTCTGCTGAGCAGGGCTTCTGGACCGGATCTGGAGGCTAGGTTGCTGGATATTCTGTTGGAGGATTTATCTTCCCTTTCTGAGGAGCAAGCGGCCAGTTTGTTACATCAATGGGGAGTCATGCCTGAAGTTATTGAGGTAAGCAGCGCTTATCCAATACCTGAACAAAAACGGTTAGAGCTGGAAAGCGCCCTGAAGACCGTCAGCCAATTATCCATCCCTGTCCAATATGATGAAAACCCTGAGTTGATCGCTGGGTTGTTTATCACAATAGGTGCCTGGTGTTTGCGTGCCAATATAAGAGATGATTTAAAAGGGTTTATGGAGTTTGCTTATGTTACCCGATGAAGACAAACTCAATAGCCCGTTGACCCAGCAGGCTATGTGGCTTAAGGACTATAAACCGGGGTTACGCCTTGAAGAGCGGGGCGTCGTGTTGTCCATCGGGGATGGCATTGCCAGGATTTCAGGGCTTCCTTCGGCGGCGATGAACGATATTTTAACCATGGAGGATGGCAGTCAGGCAATGGTGTTTGACCTGACGGAAGAGCTGGTCAGTGCGGTGCTCTTGCATGAAACCAGCTTATTGACAGCCGGAACCTCCGTACATCATTCCAGTCATTCTTTAAGTGTCCCAGTGGGTGACAATTTGCTTGGCCGGGTTATTGATCCGCTGGGCAGTCCACATGATGGGGAAGCGGCCCCAATCCCATCAGCGTGGATGCGTCTCGATACATTGTCACCGCCGATAATTAGCCGTGATTTTGTTAATGCGCCTTTGTATACGGGCATCAAGATCATCGATACCCTAATCCCGATAGGTAAAGGGCAGAGACAGTTGCTTATTGGTGACGAAGGCCTAGGGCGTAGTGCTCTGGCACTTGATACCGTGATTAACCAACGAGGCAGAAATGTGCGGTGTGTTTATGTGCTCATTGGGCAAAGGCGCTCTACGGTCATTAAGACGATTGAGATATTACGAGAGTTTGGTGCGCTTGAATACACCACTGTCGTTGTCGCGGAAGCGAGTAGCTTGCCGGGATTACAGCATATAGCGCCTTTTGCCGGCTGTGCTATCGCTGAGTATTGGATGCAACAGGGGCACGATATTCTTGTTGTCTATGATGATCTCAGTACGCATGCCAAAATCTACCGAGAACTGTCATTGCTTCTGCGTCGCCCCCCAGGGCGGGAAGCTTATCCTGGTGATATTTTTTCAGTCCATGCTGGGTTATTGGAACGGACTACCTGTCTGAGCCCGCCTCATGGTGGTGGTAGCATGACGGCGTTACCAATCGTTGAAACTAAACAGGGAGAAATCGCCGATTATATTCCAACCAACTTAATATCCATTACTGACGGGCAAATCTATCTGGAACGAGGGTTGTTTTCGGCAGGTTTTCGTCCGGCCATTGATATTGCGCGTTCTGTTTCTCGTATCGGCGGACAAGCGCAACATCCCAGAATCAAGGAAGAAGCCGGAAGTATGAAATTACACTATCTTCAGTTTCTCGACCTGGAGAGTTTCACCCGCTTTGGTGCCCGTCTTGAAGCTTCTATGGAGCAAGCGATTCAACGTGGTCTGGTATTAAGGGAGATTCTCAAGCAAGAGCAATTTTCTCCGCTTCACGAGACTTTTCAACTGGCATGGCTTGTCGCTTTTAATGATGGACATTTCAAGGACTGCGAACGAAAAGAAGTGTCGTCGCGTCTCAAACTTCTAGAGCAGGAGGTGAAATCTTCCAGCTTAACCCTTGATAGCCCCAAAGATGAATGGAGTGTAGCGGTCGCTAAATGGTTATCACCTAACAACATACAGGGCAGTAAGTGATGAGCCGACGCCTCGATCTGGACAATCACCATCATAGTCTGAACGAAATTATAAAAATCTTAGATGCGATGAAAATGTTAGCTTACATGGAAACGCATAAGTTGGGTGCATTCCTTGATACTCAACATCGAGCGCTGGATACCATCAGTTCAGCAGCTAACGATTTTCTCAGTTTTTATCCCGGAGCCCAACTAAAAGAGTCTGAAGTCTTCCCTGTTTATCTTTTAATTGGATCTGAACGCGGGTTCTGTGGTGACTTCAATCAGGAACTGGTGAACTATATTGAGCAGGTCTTAACGATTCCTTCCAATGTAAAGCCCACTTTAATTACGGTTGGCCGCAAGCTCTATAACTTAATGCAATACGATGGTCATGTATATGCGCAGATTGAAGGGCCAAATGTTGTCGAAGAGGTGCCTAACGTTCTCGAACAAACCGTTCAGGTACTGACAAAGATCCAGAGGGAACAGCCGTTGATGGGCTTATACAGCGTTTACCACAGTGGCGAACAGGGGATTATCACAAAAAAACTATTGCCGCCGTTTCAGCAGAAGGATCAACAACCCGCTAATTTTCAGTACCCTCCGGAGCTAAACTTACCGCCAGCAGACTTTTTGCTCAAAGTAGCAGAGCAGTTTCTTTTTACTGCTCTGCATGAAATTGTGTATACCTCTCTGTTAGAGGAAAATCACAATCGAATCATGCATCTTGAAGGCGCGGTTAAACATCTTGAAACTAAAGCGGATGAATTGACCCAGCAATGTCATATTTTACGCCGGGAAGAGATTACTGAAGAAATTGAAGTAATTTTACTTAATGCCAGTAGTTTTGACGATTTTCCCATTGGTTAAATTCATATGTGGCATCCATGCTTGAACCTGATACTTGTGTTTCCATAAATAAAAATGCTGTCGAAACGGATAGTGACTGTCAATTCACTCAAGAGGGACGTAAATGATTTCTACAAAACATAAGGTGACACTACTTACGGTAACCCCTGCGGTCATGCTGCTCTTTGTCCACCTGGGAGCCTTCGCACAAACCAAGCAAGAGCAGGTGCATCATATGTCGCATCAGGTAATGCCCTTCGACATGTCTAAAACTCTTCACGTGTTCAAAATGACGGATTCAGGTGGCGTCCAGAAGGTTTTGGCGAGGAACACAGAAGAAACTGAACAAATCTTACTTATTCGGCAACATTTAGAGCACGAAGCGCAAATGTTTAAACACGGAAATTATTCAGACCCAACAAAATTACATGGCGCTGACATGCCTGGAATTGCGAAACTTAGCGCTAATCCCTCAAAAGTTAACGTGTCATATTCAGAACTTCCTGAAGGCGCACAGATCACCTTTGAAACTAAAGAGTTAAGTATGATCACCGCAATTCATAGATGGTTTGGTGCTCAGCTTTCCGAGCATGGAGCTGATGCAAAATCGGAATGATGGATACAGATAAGGCATAATGCGAGTTTGTTTTCGAATGTGTTTAAGTACGCATTAAATTGATTTTAGATACTCGGTCTCTGTTCTCATTGACCCATTCTTGCCTGTGTTTATTATTATCCTAAAGGCTTTTAGCGGGGGGAAGTATATTGAAAATCTGTCACCTTTCGGATCTCCACCTGGAATTCGGTTCAATGGAAGTACCTCAATCTGATGCCGATGTGATAGTACTGAGCGGCGATATTCACATAGGGACTCAGGGTATCGATTGGGCTTCGCAATTTGATGTGCCCGTGATTTATGTTCTGGGCAACCACGAAGCCTATGGAGCTTCTCTAGATTCACTGATAGGTCAATGTCGCGTTAAAGCGAACCAATATGAGAATGTCCATTTATTAGAAAATGACAGTATCGTTATCGAAGGCGTTCGTTTTCATGGATGCACGTTATGGACAGATTTTTGTCTCGATGGCAGCACCGATGTTTCAATGAAGATAGCAGAAGGTCGAATGAATGACTTTAAGCAAATTCTTTATCATGGAAATGTTTTTACTCCCCAAGATAGCCAAAGCCTCCACCGTGAATCGAGACGATGGCTCTATCATTCTGTAAAGCAGTCGCCAGAGCAAAAAAACGTAATTGTTACCCACCATCTTCCATCAAGAAGTCTGATTCAGGTTGAATACCTCGGAAGCCCACTTGCCCCTGCTTTTGCGTCACACTGTGATGAGTTTGAAAGTATTGCGAATAAAATTGCAGTTTGGTGTTACGGGCACAATCATGATTGCAATGAACAAATAGACTTCGGCATAAACTTCCATACAAATCAACGTGGATACGTTGAACATGAGTTAGTTTCTGGTTTTGACCCTCAAAAAATAATTACTATTGATACAAAATGAATCGGGATCAAGCCTGTGATTATCAAGTGTTGTGATCACACTAAATGATGATTTTCGCTAATGCGTTTTTGTCCAGAAACGTGTTTCAGCGGATGTTCAAGACAGCGTGGATGGTCTAGGTAAGCGAATTGCGATTACTGGTCACTCCTCTGGAGGCGCGATCGGCAGTGTATTCGCCTACTATATTGAGTGAAAGTATCCAAAAAGAATTAAACGCGTAGTGACATTTGGGCAACCAGCCATTGGGGATTGGAGGTTTAAACAGCATTATTGTTTGGGGCACAAAACCTACCGTGTCTGCTGCGATATCGACATTGTCACCTTCATGCCGCCAGTACCGTTTGTTTCTTGGCATGTAGGGAAAACATTTTGGACAATCAACAAACACTAGCCACAAGCTTAATTCTCATTTTTAATACTTCCTCATCAAATACGTGTTGATCTAACACCTCTGCGCTCTTGCCTTAAAAAATGGCACGCAAAACTGTAAACCAAGTGTTCACCTGTACACGTAGTACATCTACAAAATGCAATGCGTTAACTCTATCCCAACCTATTGAAGTTAAATGTATATTTTCAACTCCGACGAATATCGCATAACACCAGGCTAACAAACTGTTCACCATGGCAATATGAAACAAACCGCTTAAAAAATATTTTATTTACATATCAGACAGATAGGTTTTGGTTTATTTATTGCTTTCGTGTATGCAACTGACAGCGAGTTCCAGTCTTAAACGATGTTCTAACAACTCTGGATGAAGCTGTCTTGGGACGGGGGCAAAAAAGTTTAGTGTGTTCAATAATGCCGGATCCAGTGTTGGCATCAGTGAATACTCACATAGCCCTTTTATCAACTTTCAATGAAAAAGAAGGTAGATGATGGAACATTTAATCAATAGCCGACATAAAAGTTTGCTCAAAGATGAAATTCAAGGAGTAACTTTATGAAATCGTACACTAAACTTTCGGACGCAGCAGCAAGTCCGAGAACATTGGTGAGTGGAACGCTAGTAGCCGCTGCGTTGACCGCTTTTTCTCTCTCTTTTCCCGCATTCGGTTTTATCGAACCACCTAATACCGTCAATCTAACTCATGAGGCCTGTCGTAACAATGGTGATATTGTCTTGCCTAATGGCGACGATAACTTCATTTGTCCTGATGACGCCTATACCACAGGTAACTTAGGTAAAGGCTGGAATGAACTCGACCTTGTGCCCCACAGAATCACGCTCAGAAATGGTAACAGTAATGGCAATATTACTTATAACCTTCGAGCTGCAGCGAACAATATAGATCAAGGTAAGTTAGGATATGATGCCTTTTCTCCTGCTGATGATATTGTTGTCATCGGGGATTGTACGGTATCTACAGCCTTCAATGATCCACTGCAACCGTGGGACATCACTAATGAAAACCTTAATGGGGCAGATCAAAGCCTGTTCCAGGAGTTTGAAATCACCCAAGGCCCAAATACCTCTTGTGAAATTAACTTTTATTATCGCCTTGCGGTGGGTGCCAACGAATATCCAGGCTCATCATTGCAATCCTACCTTGCAGATCAGAGCGTATTTCAAGGTGGCCTTCGCACTATCTCACTTCCTGTAAGAGAAATACTGCCGCAAGACATCAGTAAAGATATGGATGCTAGGCAAGATACCGACTTTACTTGGAACCTTACCAAGGAATCAAACAAGGCCAGTATCAACCTCGGCGATACTTGTGATGTCGAGAATCCTGCATCTGAGGATGTGGCCATCACCCTAAAATGGCAAATTCTTGAGGGGGTCTCTGGCAAGGTAACGGTGAAAACCAACATCACCTTAACTAACCCAGCCAGTCGTCCTATCGATGTTGATGTCACCGATATTATACGCGGTAACCTTGGCGGTGGATTAATCGATCTAGATACCAAAAACTTTGATACCGTCACTGTGCCTGCCAATACCATGCTGCCACTAACAGTGCATATGTATATAGCTGAGCCTGATGTCACAGAGTTAATGGATATTGCCACTGCCACCTATACCGACCAAGCAACAGGTATTCCTGTGCCTGGAGAAACAGTCGCGGAGTTTGATCTTACTACCGATGGTTTGGGCATTCAGCCAGGGGCTTCGACCAATACTACGGCCGTCGTCACCGATGAAGAATACATCACAGGTAATTATTTGCAGTACAGTGCTGGCAGTACGGCAAGTGGCAGTGCAACAGGTAATTTCACCGTTGACGGACTCGAGTACACCTTTAATACTCTGCTAAACAAAATGTCACCTAACCTACTGTGGACATCTGGTACTCAGCCAGAGGAGCAAGCAACCTGTACTACAGCGGGTGAATGTTTTGTCACTATTAACAAAACGGTTTCTGTTACCCAAAGACCTATCGTGACCAGTGGTACTTTGTCGGATCAAGCACTCTTAGTTGCAAGTGATGGCTTTAGCGTAAGTTCGCCTACTTCAGGTCCACTTAACATTGAAATTACATCTGGTGCTTTAGTGGATTACAGCATTAAAGGCACCTTCCAAGATGATATTTTACAAGGCAACGAGGAGGTCACCTGTCAGGTTGTGGTGAAAAACAGCAGCAATGAGGTGGTGTTAGACACAGATTACACTTTTAAAGAGGGTCAATTAGAGATAGATAAAACCTTTGAAAATATCCTTCCCGACAAATACGCTGTCACTGTCGGTCCCTGTGATCCTAATATCTTCCAAGCAGACTTTGATCCAACTACTCCTGAGCTTGATGCAACGACCACGATAGATCTTACTCTAG
This sequence comes from Vibrio sp. EJY3, assembly GCF_000241385.1. Lineage (NCBI taxonomy): Bacteria > Pseudomonadati > Pseudomonadota > Gammaproteobacteria > Vibrionales > Vibrionaceae > Vibrio > Vibrio sp. EJY3. The sequence continues at coordinate 1,308,967 of NC_016614.1, read as the reverse complement.
GTCCTGACTCAACCTTGGATGATTGTAGTAAAGGCGTAGTCTTCATTGCACGTACGTCTGTACCTCTTGGGGCTGTTGCAGAGGTTAATAAGGTAACGGAGCCTGCTGGTTTGGAAGATGACTGGACGATGACTTTACAAGGTCCAGGCTTACCTGATGAAGGGCTACCTCTCGTAACCAACGATAACGATGCTATTGGGTTTGAACGCTTCCAGATAGATCTAGCAGACTTCTTGTTGCAAGAGGGCACTTATACCATCACGGAAACCCTTAAAGAGGGCTGGACACAAGTGAGTGCCGTCGGTGATTGTGAGTTTACTATCAACTATCCTGCCGATTACGGCTTAGTGAAAAAATGTGAATTTACTAACCGAAAACTAGGAACAGTGATCATTAATAAAGAAACCCTACCTGATGGCGATACAGCCACAGCCTTTGCCTTTACTGATGATATCTCTGAACCTAATACCTTCGAACTCATGGATGATGGTACCAAAACCTTCTTGAATATTGCTCCTGGTGAATACACTGTCGCTGAAACCGATCCTAATCCCGATTATGATCTCAGTGCGCTGGTATGTACCGACGATGCAACCCAAGAAGGCTACAACGTGCTTGACTCTGGTGTCGATGTCGCCAACCTCACAGCAACCATTAACTTAGATGCAGGTGAAACGGTTGAATGTACCTTTACCAATACCAAACGCGGTATGGCGATGGTCAACAAATTAACCGACGGTGTTGCCAATACCAGTATAAATTGGGTATTCACCTTAAGCGGCCCTGAGGTCAATGCTAGCGACCAAACGATCCCTCAATCTGGCCCAGCCGATACCTTGCTTGACTTTAATAATGCCAAGTTGATTCCTGGTGAAACTTATCGTCTCTGTGAAGTCGATATCCCTGTTTCTTGGACAACGGTTTGGACTTTGGGTGGTGTAACCATTCCTGAGGTACTAGACAATGCCGATCCTGATCTCCTCTCAGGTGAAAACTACAGCCCTGTGTTTAACCCTAACTATGTTGCAACGGGAGAAGCTGATAACTCCACCTTGTGTGTGAAATTTGTTGTTGAGCCAGGTCAGACTCTATCGTTTGAAGTCAATAACATCTCACCACCAGGAGGTGATCAACGTACTATCGGTTATTGGAAAAACTGGAACACCTGTAGTGGCGGGAGACAGCAGTTCAAGGCTGCAGATAATGGCTTCTTCTTGTTAGAAGATGCACTACCACTCACTATTGGTAGCCTAGTGGTGAGTACTTGTGACGTTGGCCGTAGCTTGTTGGATAAACGAGATATCGACAGTGGGAAAAAACGTGCGGGTGATCCTGCTTATGGTTTAGCTGCACAGCTTCTCGCTGCTAAAGCGAATGTAGCTGTTGGTGCTGGTACTTGTGCTGCCGCTACCAATGCAATAGCAGAAGCTGATGGATTACTCGAATACATTCAATTTGAAGGTAAAGGAGATGTGCTTAAGAAAGGTAAACGTCAGCTTAAGACCCAAGCCAATGACTTAGCAAGTAAACTGGATGATTACAACAATGGATTGCTATGTCCTTAATCTGAGTTAAAGGCTCATATGAGTAATGCCAGTCAGTTATGCTGACTGGCATTTTTCTTATTGAACGGCTGAATAAAACACACCTAACATAGCTTTGATAAATAAGGAAGATAGAGCTCTTGATTAGTGGTTTTGTCATATCTTTGATAATTAATCAAAAGCTAAATTAGCAAAATCACTGACTCATAAAGGTCCAATAACGGCTTAGCTCGATCCGCGACATCAACGTCCATGACCAACTGTTCTTGTTTGCATCATAAGTGTCCCTATATACCGGTCAGCGACTATCCATTGACCCACTCAACTTAATATTTCATTATGCTGTGAATGACTAATGTTATTTTCTTGGACGAAATTATGAAAAAATTAATGAAAACTTATTCTTGTATATTTGGCTTATTGATGGGCGTTTTGGCTATACAAGGCTGCTCGCCTGAAGTTGGAAGCAAAGAATGGTGTGCAGAAATGAAAGAAAAGCCTAAGGGAGACTGGACAGCTACTGAAGCCGGTGATTTTACGAAGCACTGCATATTTTAAATTAAATATAAAACTTGAGTCATATGTGGGTGTTAATTGCCCGCTTTATCCCAGTTAACAATTGCGTGCTCTCGGACAGGATAAGTCCGTTTCTAAAGGTTACATGATTGTTTATATTGGTGTTGTGGGTCTTGGAATGAAAAAACCTCGTCATTCGAAGAGGCTTTGGTTAGGGGGCAAAGCTAATTATAACTTTTCTTATGCACTCTGCTTTCGGTAAAAGTCGCGCATGGTTTTTATAAACAATGAGCGCACCTTATTGATTGAATGGGTCTTTTTGGTGATCGCCATTATTTCTACATAATAGTGTCTTGTATCTGGGGCGATCGGCACAAGTTCTCCATTATCGACATAGGGCTTGGCGTAGTTTTCTGGCAAGTAACCAATAAATCTGGACGAGAGTATCAACGCCATTCGAGATTCGTAGTTATACGCCGTGGCTTTTAAGTTCATTTTAGATAAAGGAGAGTGGAGGAGCTCCTGTGGCTTTAATCCTGCGTAAACGACAGGGAAGCCGTTGATAATGTCCTCAGAAAGCTCTTTCTCAGACAGTTTGGCAAGAGGGTTATCTTTGCTGGCATAAAGGTAACAAATATCGGTATAGATGTGTTCGTATTCCAAGCCATCAAGCTCACGGTGAAAAGGGATAAAACCGATATCGGCTTCTTCTTGTAGCACTTTGCGTTCTATTTCCGTCATGCGAGCCACTTCGGCCGTTAGGTAAACTTCTTTGGCGATGCTGGAGAAGTTACGGATCACTTCAGGCATCTTCGCCCTATTATCCAAACTTATGTTATCGCTAAATAGCACTTCTAAGCTGCCAGACGGTTGAATGTCGAGATGGTTAATGGTGTTACGAAAGTCCTCAAGCTCCCCCAGTAACTTTACTGTTGCCTCGTAGACTACGGCGCCTTCTTCCGTTAGAGCAAACCCGGATCGTCCACGACGACATAAGACGAGATTTAATCGAGATTCGAGATTAGATATGTGAATACTGATTGTAGAGCGGCTCACGTTGAGCTCAGTTTCTGCAGCGGAAAAACCACCGCAATCAGCGACGACTTTAAAAATTTTCAGTTGTTTTATTTCGTAGTCACCAATGTGACCAATAGGTACGGCGTTTCTGGTCATTGTTTTATGCTCGTAAAACTTTATGTTTATCGAGGAATATTTATATGCCTCAATAGATTGTTATCATTAGGTTAAGTTCCATCGCTATTTTGCGCGATTTGGCTTTTTATATCTTTGACATTGTTAATGTTTATAACAGTAGGAATAGAACTAATGACAGATTTGATCTTATCCCGTGGTTTTATCAATGGGGAGTGGGTTGAAGCGCACGATGGCAAGCAAGTCGATGTAATAAACCCATCCACAGGTGCGTTAATTACTTCTGTCCCTGATATGGGGAAGGAAGAATCGGAAGCCGCTATCATGGCCGCTCATTCAGCATTTAAAGAATGGCGCACTACCACCGCGAAACACCGTGCTGGATTACTTAAAAAGTGGTTCGATTTAATTATCGAAAACGCAGAGCAACTCGCTAAGATACTTACGACAGAGCAAGGTAAGCCATATAAAGAGGCTTATGGTGAAGTGCTTTATGGCGCGTCGTTTATTGAATGGTTTGCCGAAGAAGCGAAGAGAATGTACGGCGATGTGATTCCGTCAGGCAATCCAAACAATCGTTACATGACTATCAAGCAACCTATTGGTGTCGTTACTGCGATTACGCCATGGAACTTTCCAGTCGCAATGATCACTCGTAAAGTTGGCCCAGCCCTGGCTGCGGGTTGTACTGTCGTGATTAAGCCGGGTGAAGACACACCGCTATGTGCGTTAGCAATGGTAAAACTTGCCGAGCAAGCGGGTATACCAAAAGGTGTGGTTAACGTTGTGACAACTTCTCGTCCTGCTGAAGTCGGCGATGTACTGTGTTGCCACCCTCTAGTAAGCAAAATCTCTTTCACAGGATCAACGGCTGTTGGAAAGCTGATTCTTCGCCAAGCCGCTGATACGGTCAAAAAAGTGTCTTTAGAACTCGGAGGCAACGCGCCATTTATAGTTTTTGATGATGCAGATATTGATAAAGCGGTTTTGGGTGCCGTGATTTCTAAATACCGTAATGCAGGGCAAACCTGTGTCTGTACCAACCGATTCTACATCCATGATGCTGTGTACGATGAGTTCATGGATAGATTCACTTCAGCAGTGAAAGCACTCAAGATAGGTGATGGTTTAGTCGAAGGTACTGAGATCGGTCCGCTAATCAATCAAAAAGCGTTTGAAAAAGTATCGAGTTTGGTAGAAACAGCAATAGAGCAAGGCGCAACGTTAGCGTTAGGTGGCCAGGGGCTGGAGAACGGTCAGCAGTTTTATCAGCCAACCATTCTAACCGAAGTGACTGAAGCGATGGATATTGCTCATCAGGAGCTGTTTGGTCCGATTTCAACCATCTTCCGATTTAATGACGAACAGGATGTGATTCGTCGTGCCAACGACACGCCATATGGCTTAGCAGCTTATTTCTATACACGAGATCACCGCCGCGTATGGCGCATGAGTGAAGCGCTTGAGTATGGGATTCTTGGTATCAACGAAGGCATTATTTCGACGGAAGTTGCGCCATTTGGTGGTGTGAAGGAGTCGGGATGTGGGCGTGAAGGTTCTAAATATGGCATTGAAGACTATTTGGAAATCAAATACCTATGTCACGGAATTTAACGAGTCCTCCACTCAATGTGAGAAACACTCAGTCTTTATTTTAAATGATTTACCCTAAGCAGTTCTTTTCCATATATTTGATAAAAATATTTTGCAGCACTTCGAGTGCTGCTTTTTTTTGTTTTAAAAACAGGTAATTCGCCGTGAGGTCGTTATCCCATCTCATTGGTTTGATGGCTGTAAAACTTTAGGTGAAAAAATATGAATTTAACGAATGTGATTAAAACGTAACAATGCTTAACGTGACTGTAACAAGGAGTGACGAGTCACTTCTCATTGTTTCTGGCTGCGTCAGAGCAAAAAATAATCCAAGGAGAAAGTTTATGTTTAAAAACTTAGGAAAGCTGAACAAAGGAAGCCTGGCAAAGATTGTTGCTGCTTGTTCTCTTGCAATTTCAAGCACTTTATTCACGGTTCCTCAAGCTTTTTCAGCTGAACATAATTGGCGTTTTGTAAACCTATACCCACGTGGTACGGCATACGGTGAAGTGTACAAAGACTTTGCTGATAACATTGAAGCGATGTCAAACGGTCGTATTTCTGTTCAGGTCATGTACTCAGGTGAAGGTGTAGGGCAAACGGGTGTTCTTGGCTCAGTAAAATCAGGCTTGATAACAATGGGTGCTCCTTTCCAGCCAATGCATGCAGGTGAATTCCCAGCGGGTGTTGTGGAAGTTGGTTTGCCAGGTATGACCGATGATGTTGGTGAACTTAGCGCGCTGTTTCATGAAAAAGGCTGGGGAGAAGTCCTGGAAGAAGCATATGACAAGCAAAACCTAGTTTGGCTTGAACCTTACATCCAGCTACCCGTTTATGTCCTAACGAAAGAACCAATCAATTCTATTGAAGATTTCCAAGGTCTGAAGATTCGTGCTCCTGGTGCATACGGCAAATTCTTACGCAATTTGGGCGCATCGCCTGCGTCACTCTCTTACAGCGAAATTTACACCAGTTTAGCCACGGGCGTTATTGATGGCTCGATCGGCAGTAATATTATTGACCACCGTGACGGTAACCACGTTGAAGTAGCGAAGTACATGTACCGCCTACCAATTGCTGGCGCGCAAACTTTACCGATTGTGGTTAACAAGGGTGCATGGAACAAACTATCGGATGATTTGAAAGCGATTGTTCGAGCGGCAAGTGCGGTTCATGCCCGTGAGCAGATGACTAAATCTCGTCTTTGGGAATCACAAGCTATCGCAGAAATGGAAGCGAAAGGCATGAAGTGGAGCCCTGAGCCGAGCGAGCAAGACAAAGCGAAATGGAACGAAAGTGCAGGTTCACTTTGGAAAGAATATGCAGATTCTGACAAGTACAGCCAGCGCCTAATTAAGATCGTTCAAGACACCCAATAACGCACTTTAGATGATTTCGCTGGGGGAATCTCTCCGGTTGAATCAGCACTCAAGGGGGAAATACCTTCCCCCTATCTCTTTCACATTGTTATAGGTGATGTCTATGTTGATTAGAGTATTAAAAATCTACTGTCGCGGAATTAATCAGATAATTTATTGGATTGGCCTTTCTGCCTCCATCTTAATGCCTGTTCTCGCTGCTACCGTTGCCTTCGAAGTCTTTTCTCGTTATGTGCTCGGCAGTCCAACTATTTGGGCGTATGACGTTTCACTTTTCTTATTCGGGTATATAGCGGCGTTGGGTGGGGCACTGGCTCAACAAAATAAAGCTCATATTAATGTGGATGTGCTGTACCTGTCGGTATCTAAGCGTGTCCGTTCGTTATTTAACCTTGTGTCTTATTCATTGGCCATATTCTTTCTCTGTGTGGTTTTAATGATGGCACTGGGCAAATTTGAAGAAGCTATCGAGTTTAATTATCGTCGCCAGTCTGAGTGGGCGCCTTCTATGGCACATTTCTGGGTGATGATGATTGTCGCTTGTGGGGCGTTTATCGTGCAGTTTACCAGCGACATTATTCAAGACCTTTACTACCTGGTAACAGGTAAAGCGCTTATCGAACAAGTTCCTGAAGAACGTGAACAAAAAGAGACACTAGTAGACTCAGCGGAGGGCATATGAGTATTGAAGTTCTTACGCTGTTATTGGTCGGTTGTATTCTATTTACCTTTGCTCTAGGTGCCCCAGTCGGCCTTGCTTTGGGCGGAATTGCGATGGGGATAGGTTACCTTACTTGGGGTGAAGGCATCTTCAACCTGGTTCCAACAACCATTGAGAGCAACTTTTTTAGTTTTATTCTGCTGGCCATTCCTCTGTATATCTATATGGGACAATTGCTGACCCGTTCCGGAATTGGCGACGCGATGTTTAACGCCAGTCAAATGGTTATTGGGCGTATTCGCGGCTCACTTGCGGTCAGTGTGATCGGGGTGTGTTCCATGATTGGCGCTATGGTCGGCATTATCGGGGCAGGGATCATGACGTCAGGTAGCATTGCGTTAAAACCAATGCTCGAGCGTGGCTATGATAAAAGGCTGGCTCTTGGTGTCATCATGGCTGGTGGTGGATTGGGAATTTTGATCCCACCAAGCATACCGATGATTATGTACGCAGCGACGACCCAAAACTCGGTCGGTCGTATGTTCTTAGCAGCAATCATTCCAGCTCTTATCTCTATCGTTTTGCTGATGTCTTACGTGATCATTAGCTGCAAGCTTAATCCGAAAAAAGCACCGCTAGGCACGGGCAGTGAAAGCAAAATGACGGGTAAAGAGAAATTCACGACGGCACGTGATGGTCTTTTTTCTCTGTTACTGATCGTGGCGGTATTGGGCAGCATTATTACTGGTATTGCTACGCCAACAGAGTCGGGTGCGATCGGGGTTGTTGGCGCGATCATACTTGCTATTGTTTTTAAACGATTCCGTTTCGAGATGTTCAAATCATCAGGGTTTGAAACTGCGATGCTGGTCAGCGTGTCGATGTGGATCATTTTAGGCGCGTCACTATTTAGTAACTTCCACATGTTAAGTGGCGTGCAAAATATGGTGGCGCAAATCACTGAGGATCTGGGCTTACCGCCTTGGGGCGTGATTATCTTAATGCAGGTGATCATGTTACTGCTTGGCTTCATTATTGATGAATTGATCATCGTTTTGATGTGCGCGCCGTTGTTTACGCCTATCGTCGTGTCTCTGGATTATGACCCGATCTGGTTCGGTATTTTGATGATCCTAAACATTGAAATCGCAGTGCAAACGCCGCCTTATGGTTTCGCGCTGTTTTATCTGAAAGGAATTTCACCTCCTGGCGTCAGTATGATGGACATCTATCGCTCGATTCTTCCGTTTATCGCTCTAAAGCTGTGCGTATTGATTCTGTGCATGATGTTCCCTGAAGTGGTGATGTGGTTACCAAACACAGTGATGGGAGTAAATTAATATGAGCCTCAAGCGAATTCTAATGCCAGTTGACCTTTCGTATCCTGATGTAGTGAAAAAAGAGGTCGACATGGCGCTTAAGCTGATAGACGAACAAGGTGTCATCGACATGTTGTATGTCGATGAGGCACGGGTGCATCACAGTATGGTACCGACTGCATCTGGAAGTGCTTTTTCAGCTCAACATCAAAGTGCCTTTGATTGTGTACAGACGATGTTAGAAACCTACGTGCCAAAACAACATCGTGGCAAAGCGATTGTTCGTAATGGTGTGGTGTTTGATGAAGTGTTGCTGCAAGCCAAATATTCTCAAGTGGATGCCATTGTTATGGCATCCGCAAATCCGAATTTTCGCTCATATTGCTTAGGTTCTAATGCCGCAAAGATAGTTCGCCATTCTCACTGTTCGGTGTTTGTGGTGAAAGGCGATCCTACTTAACGATTCTTCGCGTTTAGCTAACGCATACAACAATAAATAGAAACTAAAGTCGCCAAAGGGAATCATTCCTGGCGGAGGTATATGTACAACTCAAGGAATACAAAAATGACTAACCAACAACTACACGAGAGAAGAAATCAGGTATTTTCTAACGGTATGGGTGCACTTTACCCACTGTATGTTGCCAAAGCTGAAAACGCCCTAATCTGGGATGTGGAAGGCAATAGATATATCGATTTTGCGGCGGGTATTGCGGTAAACAATACGGGTCACGCCAACAAGCGTATTACTGAGGCAGTAAAAGCACAGTTAGATAACTTTTCTCATACCTGCGCTTTGGTGACACCTTATGAATCGTTTGTTGAGTTGGCAGAGAAGTTAACTCAAATCGCACCGGGCGACTCAGAAAAGAAAGCGATTTTCCTGACTACAGGCGCAGAAGCCGTGGAAAACGCGGTAAAAGTGGCTCGTGCACACACTGGTCGTAGCGGCGTGATTGCATTTAAAGGTGCTTTCCATGGTCGTACTAACCTGACGATGGCACTAACGGGTAAAGTTGCGCCGTACAAAGCGAGTTTTGGTCCGTTCCCTGGTGAAGTCTTCCATGCACCGTACCCGAACGAGTTCCACGGTGTATCTGTAGAACAGAGCTTGCAAGCACTTGAGGACCTATTTGCTTGTGATATCGAAGCAGCACGTGTTGCGGCGATCATCTTCGAACCAGTACAAGGTGAAGGCGGATTCTACCAAGCGCCAGTTGCCTTCGCGCAAGGCTTACGTGATATCTGTGATAAATATGGAATCATGTTGATTGCAGATGAAATCCAAGCGGGCTTTGCACGTACTGGTAAAATGTTTGCAACTGAGTACTTGGGTATCGAACCAGACATGGTGACCATGGCAAAAGGCATTGCTGGTGGCTTCCCAATTTCAGCCGTGGTTGGTAAAGCTGACGTTATGGACTCAGCACCAGCAGGTGGTCTTGGTGGTACCTATGCAGGCTCTCCGATGGGCTGTGTTGCTGGTCTGGAAGTGTTAAAGATCATTGAAGAAGAGCAGTTGTGTGCAAAAGCGATCGGTATTGGTGAAGTTGTTAATGCACGTATGACCAAGCTACAAGAGACGGTTCCACAAATCGGTCAGGTACGTACGATTGGCGCGATGATGGCAATCGAGTTCACTGATCCAGAATCTGGCAAGCCACTACAAGATCTTACTAAGGCAATCATTAGCAAGGCGCAAGAGAATGGTGTGATATTGCTTTCTTGTGGCGTAAAAGCGAACGTAATTCGTCTACTTCCAGCATTGACCATCGAATCTGAAATACTAAGCGAAGGCTTGGATAAACTAGAGAAAATCATCAAAGAACTGGTTTAAGTTGCTCAAATTTCTGAGCTCTTTTTATTCAGTTCAGGAGAGGCAATAGTATAAAAAAGCCCCATCGTGAGATGGGGCTTGGGTTATGGAGCACGGTATAGACAAGTATTGTAGATTACAACTTTTCCTGGATTCGTTCTGCGTACCAGTTGATGAAATCAATAACACCAAACTCAAAGGTTTCCGAGTAAGGTCCTGGCTCGTAACTTAGCGAGTTGATACCACGTTGGTTCTCTTCGCCAAGTCGACGGTCTTGTTCGTTTGTTGCGTCCCAAACACGACGTAGGTTTTCTGGGTCGTAATCCACACCTTCAATCGCATCTTTGTGAACAAACCACTTAGTCGTTACCATCGATTCTTGCGCTGAGATTGGCAGAACGCGGAATACGATAAAGTGATCACTTTGCATGTGGTTCCACGAGTTAGGCAGGTGCAAAATACGTAAAGAGCCTAACTTATCATTCTTGATGCGACCCAGCATTTTCTTCGAACCAGCCGAACCATCGATGGTCATTACAGACGTCCCTTCTTTCAAAGGCATACGTACCAGGCGGTTTCTGCGACCATATTTTTTATGCTCGTGCGGGATAGATTCTGCATCCCACTCTGCAGCCATACGCTCGTAGTAGTCTAAGAATTCTTTTGGAGCACGTGGATCGTTCGTGTCATCCCACTCCAGAAGTGTGTTTAGCAGTTCTGGGTGGCTACCGCTGCAGTGGTAACATTCACGGTTGTTTTCTAGAACAAGTTTCCAGTTCGCTTTTTCATACATGTTTGATTCAACGGCAAGCTTGGTGTTCTCAACGTCGTACGGTTCCATGTATTCTTCAAGTGTCGCCAGGAACTCATCAAAATCTGATTCTGGTGGCTGTTCACCAAGGCAGATAAAGATAAAGCCACCCGCCGTTTTGCAGTGAACAGGTTTAAGTTTGTGCTTCTGCATATCAAACTCATCGCCCATCTCAGTGCCAGCGAATAGCAAGTTACCTTTCGTATCGTATGTCCACTGGTGATAAGGACAAACTAAGTTGGCCACTTTCCCTCTGTGTTCCAAGCAAATACGAGAGCCGCGGTGACGACACGTATTGTGGAACGCGTTGACTTGTCCATCAGCGTCACGGACGATAAGGACAGGGCTTTGCGCGATCTCTACCGTAAAGTAGTCACCTTTTGACGGTATTTCACTCGTCATGCCAACGAATAACCATTCCTTCTGAAAGATCTCTTCGACATCAATTTTGAATAGAAGTGGATCGTTATATAACGGACGTGGTAGTGAATAATTAATACGACGCTCTTCGAGCATTTTTTTCATTTCTGCTCGTGCTACTTCTAAGCTCGAGTAACTGATGTTGAGAATATCGTTTTGTGTCATTGTCTATCTTCTTCTAGAAAATGTGGACGATACGCCCTACTAGGGGGCTTCCATGCGTTTTTGGCCAACAGCCTTACTAAAAGTGGGTAAATGTTTGGCTCGCAGATATCCTGCCATTATTGGCATGTTAAGAAGTGGTCTAAATGCGACATTGAGTGAGCCTATTTGAGACACGCAATAAACTATTTTCCCTTACGTGACCGTTTTGGATAACTCCGTGTCGTTAATGGATAACTCGAATAGTCAATAATACCCAAAATAAGCACAACCCATGGAGGGAATCCACCAAATACACCGTTGCGGAGAAGCCGGATATGAATACCCCAATGAACTCTCTAGCCACCAGTGGCTCTTTTATACCTGTTGAAACTCAAATTTGGGATAACGGTCGTCACGCAGTTCGTTGCGTAAAAACCATTCAAGAAACTTGGGACACCAAAACTTTTTGTTTTATGGCTGAACAGCCGACCATGTTTTTCTTTAAGCCTGGCCAATTTGTCACGCTTGAGCTTGAAATCGAAGGTGAGCAAGTCTTCCGCTCTTATACCATTTCGAGTTCGCCTTCAGTCCCTTACAGTTTTTCGATCACGGTAAAACGTGTTCCGGGTGGATTTGTGTCTAACTGGATCCACGACAACCTGGAAGAAGGTTCTGAACTGGCAGTTCATGGACCAGTTGGGGCATTCAATAGCATTGACTTCCCGGCAGAGAAAGTACTTCTGCTATCTGGTGGGGTAGGTGTAACGCCACTCATGTCTATGGCTCCCTGGATTTATGATACCAATAGCGACGTTGATGTGACTTTCGTGCACAGTGCTCGAACGCCACGCGACATCATCTTCCACCGTGAGCTTGAATTTATGTCATCTCGCATCTCCAATTTCCACTTGCATCTGATTTGTGAGCGTTTGGAGTCAGGACAAAACTGGTCGGGATACCGTGGGTATTTAGATGACATCAAACTATTAATGATCACACCTGATCTGCATGAACGCGAGATTTTTTGTTGTGGTCCAACGCCATACATGCGCGCGGTAAAATCTATCCTTGTCAAACTAGGTTTCAACATGGAGCACTACCATGAAGAAGCATTTGGTGAGGCTCCTGCAGGCGTAGAAGAACAAGCGGTTCAAGATGCTGAAATTGCAGCAGAAGAAGCGGAACTATTGACTGAAAGCGATTTAATCGAAGTCATGTTTACCGAAAGCGACAAGCAAGTTCAGGTTGCGCCGGGTGAAACCGTCCATGCTGCCGCAGCTAAAGCAGGGCTTACTATTCCAAAAGCTTGTGGTATGGGTATTTGCGGTACATGTAAAGTTAAGAAAGTCAGTGGAGATGTTGAAATGAGCCACAACGGTGGTATCACTGATGAAGATGTCGCAGACGGCTACATTCTTTCTTGCTGTAGTGTTCCTAACGGAAACGTTGTTATCGAATGCTAATCAATTAGCAGAAAATTATTACCTTAATTTCAGTGCTTAATTCAAACAATAAGTGGTTATAAATTTATTTTATAAAATTTATTGCGCTCATTTATTTGAATTAAGGACTGAAGCCCTGCGCTCTAAATATCATTGTTAATAAATGTATTAATAATGATATTTTGGAATGTGGACAAGGAGGTGTATATACAAATAGTCATTGATTTTTATCGGGATTTTGGCAGAGCGCAAGCTCTGCTTTTTTTATTTAAAAATAAATTAAATGATGTCGCAAATCCGCAGATTTTGTCGTATTTACGCAAGCGCAATATTACGAATTAATTACTATTGAGTTGTCGATTAGGTTTTCATTGTAACGATTTTGAATTCAATGTCGTGCGGCAAACCTGATGCCTAAACAGGGAAGCGAGATTCCAGTATCAAGGAGAAGATATGTTTAACACTACTCAAAACATCGAAGCGTACGACAGTGAACTATGGTCGGCGATTGTAAAAGAAGAACAGAGACAAGAAGACCACATTGAGCTGATTGCTTCTGAAAACTACACCAGCCCACGAGTGATGCAAGCTCAAGGTAGTAAACTAACCAATAAATACGCTGAGGGTTACCCGGCAAAAAGATACTACGGTGGCTGTAAATTCGTTGATGAAGTAGAAGTATTGGCGATTGAACGTGCAAAACAACTGTTCGGTGCGGAATACGCGAACGTACAACCACACTCAGGGTCACAAGCAAACGCTGCCGTGTACATGGCTCTTTGTGAACCAGGTGACACAGTACTAGGCATGAGCCTTGCTCACGGTGGTCACTTGACTCACGGTTCGCACGTTAACTTTTCAGGCAAAATTTACAACGCTGTTCAATACGGTCTAAACGCTGAAACGGGTGAAATCGACTACGAACAAGTTGAACAACTAGCTCTTGAGCACAAGCCTAAAATGATCGTTGCTGGTTTCTCAGCATACTCACGTGTCGTTGACTGGCAACGTTTCCGCGATATCGCGGACAAAGTTGGCGCTTACCTATTCGTTGATATGGCGCACGTAGCGGGATTAGTTGCAGCTGGTGTTTATCCAAACCCAGTACCTTTCGCGGATGTTGTAGCAACCACAACACACAAAACGCTACGCGGTCCACGCGGTGGTTTGATTGTTTCTCGCGACGCTGAACTAGAGAAAAAGATCAACTCTGCTGTTTTCCCTGGTGGTCAGGGTGGCCCTCTAATGCACGTGATTGCGGCAAAAGCAGTAGCGTTTAAAGAGGCGTTAGAGCCAGAATTCGCTGAATACCAGAAACAAGTTGTGGCTAATGCTCAGGTAATGGCGAAAGTATTTATCGAGCGTGGTTTCGACGTTGTATCGGGTGGTACAGACAACCACTTATTCCTGTTGAGCCTAATCCGTCAGAAGCTGACAGGTAAAGCGGCAGACGCAGCACTTGGCATGGCGGGTATCACCGTAAACAAAAATGCTGTACCGGACGACCCACAATCTCCATTCGTTACTTCAGGCCTGCGCATTGGTACGCCAGTGATTACAACGCGTGGTTTCGGTGAAGCGGAATGTGAAATGCTAGCAGGTTGGATCTCAGACATTCTTGATGTCCTTGATGACCCGCAAGCGCTGGCAAGCACGATTGAAGTCGTAGGAAGCAAAGTGCAGTCACTATGCCGTGATTTCCCAGCATACCAATAGAAAACGGTATTTGACTTTAGCTGAAATGAAGGAATAGACAAATGCAGCATTATTCAGGTTTTGGTCTACTTAAACACTCTCTTTCCCATCACGAAAATTGGCAAAGTGTCTGGCGCAATCCTACGCCTAAGAAAAAGTATGACGTCATTATTATTGGTGGCGGTGGTCATGGATTAGCGACCGCTTACTACTTGGCAAAAGAACATGGCATTACTAACGTTGCTGTCATTGAAAAAGGTTATTTAGGTGGTGGTAATACCGCGCGTAATACAACCATCGTTCGTTCTAACTACTTGTGGGATGAAGCTGCATTTCTATATGAACACTCACTGAAATTATGGGATGGCTTATCACAAGACCTGAACTACAACGTGATGTTCTCTCGTCGTGGCTGTCTCAACCTGGGACACACGCTGCAAGACATGCGCGATATCGAACGTCGTGTTGCAGCAAACCGTCTGAACGGTATCCAAGGTGAAGTACTTGATACACAACAGGTTAAAGAACTTGTTCCGCATATGGATTGTTCTGAGAACACTCGTTACCCAATCCTTGGTGCGTCATGGCAGGCAAACGCTGGTGTAGCGCGTCACGATGCCGTTGCATGGGGCTTTGCTCGCGGTGCAGACAGCATGGGTGTTGATCTGATTCAGCAAACTGAAGTGGTCGACATGATCATCGAAGATGGCGCGATTGTTGGTGTGAAAACGAACCGTTACGGCAACATCATGGCTGACAAAGTTGGTTGTGTGGTTGCAGGTAACTCAGGCGTGCTAGCGAAAATGGCTGGCTTCGAAATGCCATTAGAATCGCACCCATTGCAGGCACTTGTATCAGAGCCGATTAAACCAATTCTGGACACCGTTGTGATGTCGAACCACGTACACGGTTACGTCAGCCAATCAGACAAGGGTGACTTGGTTATCGGTGCAGGTATCGATGGCTACAACGGTTACGGTCAACGCGGTTCTTACTCGACCATCGAGCATACCGTACAAGCGATTGTTGAAATGTTCCCAATCTTCTCCCGTGTACGCATGAACCGTCAGTGGGGTGGCATTGTTGATACAACAGCGGACGCTTGTCCAATCATGACCAAAACACCGGTTGAAAACTTATTCTTCAACTGTGGTTGGGGTACGGGTGGATTTAAAGCGACTCCAGGGTCAGGCAACGTATTCGCAGCCAGCTTGGCTAAAGGCGAAATGCATGAACTGGCTAAACCTTTCTCAATGTTCCGCTTCAACAATGGTGCATTGATCGACGAACACGGTGCTGCGGGCGTAGCGCACTAACAGGAGAAGAATTATGTTTCTGATTTATTGCCCTCACTGCTGTGAGTATCGCGAAGAAGAAGAGTTCCACCCAAAAGGTCAAGCTCACATTACACGTCCAGTCGATGCGGACAGCTGCACAGATGAAGAATGGGGCCAATACCTATTCTTCCGTAAGAACCCAAGAGGCCTTCACCACGAAATGTGGGTGCACTCAGCGGGGTGTCGCAAGTTTTTCAATATGACGCGTGATACACAGACTTACGAAATTAAAGAAGTCTACAAGATTGGAGAGCAACCTTCACTGGCTGCAGAGTAAGGAGTGTTAAGGATGACACAAGTAAATCGTATTTCATCACAAAGTCGAGTTGACCAGTCGAAGTCAATCAATTTTGAATTCAATGGTAAGTCGTACCCAGGCTACGCGGGTGACACACTGGCTTCAGCGCTATTGGCAAATGGTGTTGATGTTGTTGGCCGTAGTTTTAAATACAGTCGTCCTCGCGGCATCATCGCAGCAGGTGCAGAAGAGCCAAATGCAATCTTCCAGCTTGGTGCGACAGAAGCGACGCAGGTTCCTAACATTCGTGCGACTCAGCAAGAGCTTTACGATGGTCTTGTTTGTCAGTCAACCAATGGCTGGCCGAATGTTGATAAAGATGTAATGGGCGTTTTAGGTAAAGTCGGCGGCGGCATGATGCCTCCAGGCTTTTACTACAAAACCTTCATGTACCCAAAATCAATGTGGGAAACCTACGAAAAATACATTCGTAGCGCTGCGGGATTAGGTCGCTCACCACTAGAGAACGACCCTGACCGTTACGAAAACATCAACCAACACTGCGACGTTTTAGTTGTTGGCGCAGGCCCTGCAGGTCTAATGGCTGCATTAACAGCAGCACGCAGCGGTGCTCGCGTAATTCTTGCAGACGAACAAAGTGAGATGGGCGGCAACCTACTAAACACTAAAGAACAAGTAGATAACCGACCAGCGACTCAGTGGGTGCAAGAGGTTCTGGCTGAGCTGGAAGCATGTCCGGAAGTGAAGTTACTACCTCGCTCAACTGTGAACGGCTACCATGACCATAACTTCTTAACTATCCACGAGCGTTGTACTGATCACCTTACTGATTTAGCGCCTAAGCATACTGCTCGTCAGCGTTTGCATCGCGTTCGTGCGAAATGGGTAGTGTTGGCATCAGGCTCTCACGAGCGCCCACTTGTATTTGGTAACAACGATCTACCAGGCAGCATGCTTTGTAGCGCTGTATCGACATACATCAACCGCTACTCAGTGGTTCCAGGTCAAAGCCTTGTGGTTATGACGACGAATGACAGTGGCTACCAGACAGCATTGGATTGGCATAGCGCAGGTCGTAAAGTTAAAGCGGTTGTTGATACCCGAGCAAATGCGGACAGTGCAATCATCCAGAGCGTGATTAAAGCGGGAATCCGTGTCATTAAAGGCTCTGCGGTTGTTGAAGCACTGGGAAGCAAACGTGTGACTGGGGTACGTATTAATAAACTCGATGCGAGCGGTAAGAAAGTTGAAGACTCAAGCGAGACAATACAAGTAGATACGGTTGCAACATCTGGCGGCTACAGCCCAGCAGTGCACCTATCTTGTCACACTGGCAGCCGTCCAGTATGGAACGAAGAAGTTATCGGTTTTGTTCCAGGTGAAACAAAACAGAAGCAATTGATTGCAGGTGCGATTAACGGCAATTTCACCACTAAAGGTGCGATGCAAGAGGGTATTGAAGCGGGTAATAAAGCGATTCAAGAACTAGGTCTGAGTGCAGTGGATGTTACGCTTCCAAAGACTAATGAGTTACCAGTCGCGAAACCAATGGCATTGTTCCATATTCCGCACCCTAAAAAGACGTCGAAAGCACCGAAACAGTTTGTGGATTTCCAAAACGATGTAACAGCGGCTGGTATTGAACTAGCATGTCGTGAAGGTTTTGAGTCAATCGAACACGTTAAACGTTACACAGCGATGGGCTTTGGTACTGACCAAGGTAAGCTAGGTAACATTAACGGTATGGCTATCGCCGCTAACGCGCTGAACAAGTCAATTCCAGAAACAGGTACGACGATTTTCCGTCCAAACTACACGCCGGTTACCTTTGGCGCGATTGCGGGACGTAACTGTAAAGAGCTGTTTGACCCTAAACGTTACACCGCAATGCATCAGTGGCACTTGGACAATGGCGCATTGTTTGAAGATGTTGGTCAATGGAAACGTCCATGGTACTTTCCTAAAGCGGCAGAGACCATGCAACAAGCTCTCGACCGTGAGTGTCTCGCAGTACGTAACTCTGTCGGCATTCTGGACGCATCAACACTTGGTAAGATCGATATTCAAGGTAAAGACGCGCGTGAATTCTTAGGCCGTATTTACAGCAACGCTTGGGCAAAACTGCCAGTTGGTAAATGTCGCTACGGTTTGATGTGTGGTGAAGACGGTATGGTGTTCGACGATGGTGTTACGTCATGTCTTGGCGAAAACCATTTCTTGATGACGACAACGACTGGCGGTGCTGCACGCGTACTTGAGTGGCTTGAGCTTTACCATCAAACAGAATGGCCGGAGCTGGAAGTGTATTTTACTTCGGTTACCGATCACTGGGCGACAGCAACAATTTCAGGTCCAAACAGCCGCAAGCTGCTCCAAGAGCTGACAGATTGCGACCTAAGCAAAGATAACTTCGCGTTTATGGACTGGAAACAAGCTACGGTTGCTGGTGTACCAGCGCGTATCTTCCGTATCTCTTTCACTGGCGAACTGTCATTCGAAATCAACGTTCAGGCAAACTACGGCCTACACGTTTGGAAGAAGTTGATGGAACACGGTGCGAAATACGACATCACGCCTTACGGTACTGAAACTATGCACATCTTGCGTGCAGAAAAAGGTTTCATTATCGCAGGTCAGGATACAGACGGAAGTGTTCACCCTTACGATTTAGGTATGGGATGGTGCGTCGCGAACAGCAAACCATTCAGCTTTATCGGTAAACGAGGCATGGCACGTGAAGACTGTGTAAGAGAAAACCGTAAACAACTGGTTGGCTTGAAAACCATCGACCCGAATGTCGTTATTCCTGAAGGTTCACAAGGTGTTCTCGATCCAAATGCGCCGATTCCTGTGCCAATGGTTGGACATATTACGTCTAGCTACTGGAGTGCAAACCTGAATCGCAGTATCGCGATGGGCTTTGTAAAAGGTGGTCTGGACCGCATGGGCGAAAAGGTTTACTACCCACAAGTAGACGGTACCGTGATTGAAGCTGAAATCTGCAGCACTGTATTTTTGGATCCAAAGGGAGAGCGCCAAAATGTCTGATACAACATTGATTGAACAAGAAAACAAACAACCATTGGTTGACCTAATGAACCAGGTTCCTGGTGGAGAAATTTTCGGTGAATCTCCTTTGCATCATGCAGAGTTCGATAAATTGGCAAGTATGCCGCCAGATCGTCAAGGTGTGGTTCTTAAAGAAGTGAAGTTGATGGGGCATCTAACATTACGATGCAATCCAGAAAATGAAGAAATGCTCAAAACAGTGTCTTCAATTCTTGGCTTCTCACTACCACTTGAACCGTTGACATCAACGTCGAAAGGCGACTTTGCCGCTCGTTGGTTAGCGCCGGATGAATGGTTGATTACGGTTCCAGGACTAGCAGCATTTGACGTGGAATCAGCGTTTCGTGAGCAAATGAAGGGTCATTACTCTCTGGTTAACGGTAGCGGCGGTTCAACGATTCTAGAGCTCTCTGGTACTCATGCTGTTGATGTTCTGAAAAAGTCGACGCCGATTGATGTTCACTTGAAGGAATTCCCAGTTGGCAAAGTTGTGTCAACCGTATTTGCGAAAAGTGGCGCGATCATTCGTCGCCTTGAAGAAGATAAGTTCGAGTTGGTTGTTCGCCGTAGCTTCTCTGACTACCTATGGTTGTGGATTCAAGATGCAAGCCTAGAGTTTGGTCTGTCAATCGCTAAGTAAAGAGCTAGCTAAGTTGTAATCGAGCCGGTACGGGATGTACCGGCTATACCATGAGTAGAGGGAACTATGGAAAATTCAACACAAACTTGGATTCTTACCGCACATTGTCCGAGTGTAAGCGGCACTGTTGACGTCGTTACGCGTTATTTGGCGAGCGTTGGTCATTACATCAATGAAATCCAGTCTTTTGATGACAGAGCAACAGGGCAGTTTTTTATTCGTATTGAGTTTATTCCTGCTGAACCAGATTTTGATCCGCAGCAATTTGACTCAGAGTTTGGTGTAAGAGCGAAAGATTTCTCAATGGAGTGGAATCTGACTGCCTCTGGTCAACGCATGCGTATGGCTATCCTGGTTTCAAAATATGATCACTGTCTGAACGATTTGCTTTATCGCTATCGTACTGGTCAGTTAAATGTTGAAGTGCCGGTTATCATCTCAAACCATCCAGATTTGGAAGACTTGGCGAAGTGGCACGGTATTCCTTACCACCATCTGCCGATTACTCCTGAGACCAAGCCAGAGCAGGAAGCGGAAATTGTTCGCTTGTTAGATGAATACGACATCGAATTGGTCGTACTGGCGCGCTACATGCAGATTCTTTCTCCTTGGCTTTGTGAACGCTTAAGTGGACGCGCAATCAATATCCATCACTCCCTGTTACCAGGCTTTAAAGGTGCACGTCCGTACCACCAAGCATGGGAAAAAGGCGTGAAGATGGTAGGTGCAACGGCTCACTACGTAAACAACGATTTGGACGAAGGTCCGATCATCTCTCAAGGGCTTCAGGAAGTAGGGCATGCTCACTATCCAGAAGATTTGATTGCTAAAGGTCAGGATGTTGAACGAATCACGTTGTTTAATGCTGTAAAACATCATGTTGAGAGACGGGTATTTTTATCCGGTACTCGCACAATTATTCTAAGCCATTGATAGGAGTAGCAAGGGATGTCTATCAGTGTTTTCGATTTGTTTAAAATTGGCGTTGGGCCATCAAGTTCCCATACTGTTGGACCTATGGTTGCCGCCAATCGATTTGCCAATGAGTTAGATGAGTTAAATTTCTTAGAATCGACTCAGCGAATCGTGGTTAAGTTAATGGGCTCCTTGAGTGCGACTGGCGTTGGCCATGGCACGGATTCTGCCATTGTCGTTGGCCTAATGGGAGAGCTACCGGATACCGTTGATACGGCAACGATCCCTGTCATCACACAGGAATTAAAGCAAGGTGGTGACTTATGGCTAAAACGTAAAAAACTGGTCCCTTTTGACTGGTCAAACGACATGAAGTTCTTGCGTGAAGTCCATCCTTATCACCCGAACGCAATGGAACTCATCGCCATCGACGAATCCGGTCATACGCTATACCGAAACGTTTATTTTTCTGTGGGTGGTGGCTTCATTTTAGATAAGAAAGAAGCGCTGTCTGAGACCTCTGCGGCGGATTCTGTCGCGCTACCGTATGATTTCAATAGCGGTGAAGAACTTCTCCAGCTATGCCAGAAAAACCAAATGAGTATCAGTGAACTGATGCTGGAAAATGAAAAGGTTTGGCGTTCAGAACAGGAGATCAGAGACGGATTGCTGAATATCTGGTACGCGATGAAGTCTTGTATCTCTAACGGCCTCAGTGCTGAGGGTGTGTTACCAGGCGGGCTAAACGTTAAACGCCGTGCAAAGAAACTATTCGACTCGCTTGTCTATTGTGCCAACCCGAATGTCATTAGCTCCACACTTAGCGGCATGGATTGGGTCAATTTATACGCGTTAGCCGTTAACGAAGAAAATGCAGCTGGTGGTCGAATGGTAACGGCACCGACAAACGGCGCGGCGGGCATCATTCCAGCCGTATTAATGTACTTCAAAGAATTCACGCCGAATTGTTCTGATGAGCAGGTGGTTGATTTTCTTCTAACGGCCGCTGCGATAGGTATTCTTTGTAAGAAGAATGCGTCTATCTCTGGTGCGGAAGTGGGTTGCCAGGGTGAAGTGGGCTCTGCTTGTGCCATGGCTGCTGCGGGTGTTTGTGCCGTTCTAGGGGGAACGCCACTACAAATTGAAAACGCAGCAGAAATCGGCTTAGAGCATAATCTTGGATTGACCTGTGATCCGGTCGGCGGACTTGTTCAGGTGCCTTGCATCGAACGTAATGCGATCGCTGCAATGAAGGCTATCAATGCAGCTCAAATGGCATTGCGTGGAGACGGAGAGCACTTTGTGTCTCTGGATAAAGTTATCAAAACAATGCGCGATACTGGCCTGGATATGCAGGATAAATACAAAGAAACATCAACAGGTGGCTTAGCTGTTAATGTGATTGAGTGTTGATATTTTCTATCTCTCGTCCTTGGTGTTGACACTCACTTACTAAGCCAAAGAAGACACAGCGGGCTCTGTGTCTTCTTTTTTTATTGCTAGCTTCCATTTTTTATTGGAACTTGACTGGTTAGCGTGTCGAATGCGTTGAGTTTTTGTTCTTCATATTTTGACGCAGTTGAGTCGGGGTGTAACCAAAGAAGTCTTTAAAACAGTTACTGAAGTGGCTGCTACTCACAAAGCCACAGCTCAAGCCAATCTGAATAATAGGTTCTTTATTCTTTTCCAACTCTTTATGAGCAGCTAACAAACGTAGCTTCAGATAATACCTCGATGGCGAGATATCGAGATGGGTTTGAAATAGCCGTTCTAGCTGTCTGCGAGACATCGATAAAAATCGCGCGAGTTCGTCGGGCGTTAAAGGCTCTTCAATGTTTGATTCCATCAGGACAATGGCATCTTGCAGTGCCTCGGGGCGGGCCAGAGTATCGACTGACGGCTTATTCGGCTGGCTGTGTAAAATTGTTTGTCTTCCTTCTGACGCTTGATCACAGCTTAAGATCTCGCGTACTGCCCGCACTAACTTCTGATCAAATTTTGCCTCAATAATACTCAGCATCATCTCCATGGCACTATTTGGTCCCGCACAGCTAGCACGATTGGCCGACACTTCATACGTGTGGGAGGATAATTCCAGAGCAGGGAAAGTGGTATGAATAAACTGATGACTGTTAGGGTGCACAGCGGAAGCGGTATTTTCTTCAATGGCGTTCGCATGAGCTAATGCAACGGTCCCATTCCAAATGCTGCCTAGATTGATCTTTTGATTGTTGGCAGAGGTCAGGCATTCCGTTAGTGGCTGGGATGCTTGCGTACTGCAACGATAACCGCCACACACAAACAGCCAATCCAGTGAGCCTCTTTTGTGTAGATTTAGCGACTCAACCGTTGCATCTGTTGCGATATCGATGCCTATATCACTCAATACTTTACGCGAATCGATACCAAAGGTTTGAATCTGAAATAAGCTGGTTTCATGGACTAGGTTTGCCGTAATAAGCGCATCCATGGCAGCAGTAAATGCCATAAGAGAAAAATGTGGTTGGAGAATAAAACCGATTCTGATTGGTTCAGGACAAGGATTACGCTCAATAGATTGCGGCTTTTTTTCCTGCATTTACTTCTCACTTTCTCTTAGGTTGGGGCATACGTTTGGATATGGATATTATTCCTATATTTAGGCATAAATATCTCCCGACGGCTAATCACTTTGACTTAGATTGTGAAGGTGTGTGAATGGGAGTCACATAAGTGTTTTCATGTTTGGATGAATCAATCCCGGATAGTCGAGAATATAAAAGAAACCGCATCAGGCAAAGCTTAACACGGTTTTTTTGTGATTGGATTTAGTGGCTTGGCTTGTCATTCCACCACTGCTTGGATGGCGTTTGGAGTAGGTTAGAGAACTCCGTCGCTTCACCAATTAATGGCGTAAACAATTGATATGGTTTATCTGAGCTCAATGCAGCAATGCGATTGAATGGTTCTCTCCAGTCATGCTGAGCGAGAGTAAATCGGCCAACATGAGCAGGCAGCAGTGCTTTTGCATTAAGGTCTAAAGAGGCTTGAGCAGCTTCATCAGGTGTCATGTGAATATATGGCCATCTAGGATCATATTGGCCCATATCAAGAGCGACTAAATCAAACTCGCCGAACTTGTCGCCGATTTCCTGAAAGTGGGGACCATAACCTGAATCTCCACCCAGCAGAATTCGTCTGTCTTGAGATTCTAAAACAAAGCCACCCCAAAGAGTCTTATTGTTACCAAACCCTCGTCCCGAGTAGTGTCGTGCTGGGACGCAGTGAATCGTTAAGGCGTCATCCAACACGAGAGAACCATACCAATCTGATTCATTGATTTGATCGACGGAGTATCCCCATTTTTCGAAATGAGCGCCAATACCTAAAGGTACAAAAATTTTATCCACCTTGGATTGAAGCGCAGTGACAGTGTCGTAGTCTAAGTGGTCCCAGTGATCGTGAGTGATCAGCAGTATGTCAATTTCTGGTAGTTCCTCACTGTTGTAAAGTGAGGTGCCGTCAAAAGCGGGTATAGCAAAGGAAACAGGGGAGGCATAAGGGCTAAACACTGGGTCAACTAAAATACGTTTGCCTGACAACTGCACGTAAAATGACGAGTGGCCGAGCCAGATGATGACGTCTTTTTCTCGTGGAAGCGATTTAATGTCCGTCTTAGTACTTGGTAGTACATGGTTTGGACGAAGGTTCTGCGCAGAACTAAAAATGTTGCTGACAATGATAGAAAGCTTACTTTCACCTTCCTTCAGTACCGGGGTGGTTATTTGATTGTGGAACCTGTTGTTCGTATAGTTCGGTGAACGTGAAATTTGTTCCAGCCTTTCATCTTGCGGCTCTGCCCCAAATCGACTCTGCTGCATGAAGGTACAACCGCCTAAGATCAGCAGTACGCCAATGACGATGACACTTGTATAAATCATTGTTCGCTTCTTTCTCATTCTCTTTCTAACTATTTCAATCCGCTTTTGGCAAAGAGGTTAAGGTCAGGCCGTAAAATCTCTCAAGAAATGAATGTACCGAGCACTTGTCATTTCAGGTAGCAGGATAGTACGAAATGCTTGCCTATTAGTCCTAAGTAAAGAGGTTGTGCGAGCTGTGCCTGATTCAAATTATGAACATTTTTTGTCTCAGGGATCGATATGCGTGATAAGTCGTAAATTAAGTTGATGGTCACGGGATAAGAATGTGTTTTGTGCGCAGACTACACTATATGAATGATTATCGTTGAGCCTCGCTTAATCTGAAGCCCCGTGATTACTATCGAGCAAGGATAAAAGATTATCGGGCAAGAACTGTGATCTCTAAGTGTATAAGGTGATAGTGATGACTTGTGACTGATAGTCATCCTAAATTAGCAATAGAGAATAAAAGGATATTGTGACATGAAAACAATTGGGTACGCGGCACAATCAGAAAATACGGATCTTGTACCATATCATTTCGAACGCAGAGAGTTACGTCCAAATGATGTCGCGATTGAAATAACCTATTGTGGTGTATGCCACTCAGATTTACATACCGTTAATGGTGACTGGGGACCTCAACCATATCCACTGGTTCCTGGCCACGAAATTGTTGGTATCGTTACCTCGGTAGGTGCGGAAGCATCTCGATACAAAGTAGGTGACCGCGTTGCCGTCGGTTGTATGGTGGATAGTTGTCAGGAATGTGACCACTGCCACGACAGCGAAGAACAGTACTGCCGCAACGGCATGACGCCGACTTACGGTGCACCAGATCGTCATACCGGTGAAATCACTCAAGGTGGTTACTCTAAACACATCGTGGTTCGTGAAGAGTTTGTATTAAGCATTCCAGACTCGTTGGATATGTCTCGTACCGCGCCAATTCTTTGTGCAGGTATTACAACATACTCACCACTACGTACTTGGAACGTAACTGAAGGTTCGCGAGTTGGCGTCATTGGTTTGGGCGGTCTGGGCCATATGGCAGTTAAACTTGCTGTGGCAATGGGCGCTGAAGTAACGGTAATCAGCCGTACAACAAGCAAGGAAGAGCAAGCAAAAGCATTGGGAGCTAAAGCTATCCTGGCGTCAACAGACGAGCAGGCAATGCAAGCTGCGGCTTCTTCGTTCGATCTCATCATCGATACAGTACCAACCAAGCATGATGTCAACCTATACACGCCATTGTTGGATCTAGACGGATCACTTGTCATTGTTGGTCAGGTTGGTCCATTAGACGAGCTAATGAGCGTGCCTCTAGTATTTGGTCGTCGTCGCGTTGCTGGTTCGTTGATCGGCGGTATCGCTGAAACGCAAGAACTTCTGGATTTTTGTGCTGATCATGACATCTACCCAGAATGCGAAATGATCAAAATGAATGAAATTAACGATGCATTTAAGCAGCTCGCTTCTGGTGATTTAGCGCATCGATTTGTTATCGATATGTCTTCATTAGGCTAATCAATTAACTTCGCAAAAGATTAAAAAAGAAAAAGCGAGCTATGAAGCTCGCTTTTTAGTTTCAGCTAGTCAGGAAAGACCGTTAGAAACAATCTTCCAGAATGCTCAGGACTTCTTCAGTGGTCAGTTTTTTGTAACCGTTGCCAATGATGATGGTAGATTCTGCAATTTTAGGTAGCATCTCTTTGGTTGCTCCCAGCTCTTGCAGAGAAGTAACAATGCCACACTCTTTAGTGAATGCTTCTAGTGCATCAATACCTGCAAGTGCAATTTCTTCTTTGGTTTTGCCTTCAGTTGATACGCCCCAAACTTGTGTTGCGTAACGTACGAATTTGTCTAAACCAAATTTGTAGATTAGGCGGTAGTAAGGCAGAGATACTGCAGCCAGACCCATACCGTGCGCACAGTCTGTGTAAGCACCTAGTTGGTGCTCGATCATGTGAACCTGCCAATCCTGAGTTTTAGAAAGACCAGTAATTGTATTCAGCGCTAAAGTTGCGTTCCACATGATGTTACTGCGAGCTTCGTAATCTTCTGGATCTTTCAGAGCTACACGTAGATTATCGATTGAAGATTTTAGTAAGCTTTCAATAACATAGTCTGTTGTGTTTGCACCTTGATCAGAGAAGTATTGCTCCATCAGGTGAGACATAGTGTCAAATACACCACTTACCATTTGGTATTGAGATACAGTAAACGTGTATTCTGGGTTCAGGATAGAAAACTTAGGGTACGCAACTGGCGGGAATACACGGCCCGCTTTGTTTTTCGTTTCTTCATGAGTGATCACTGAACCACCGTTCATTTCTGAACCAGTACCTACCATAGTAAGAATAGAAGCAACAGGCACGACTTCGTTTGAGATGTCTTGCCATTCTACCCAGTATTTTTGGAATGGGTCAGCATCGGTACAGTGTGCTGACACTGAGATACCTTTCGCACAGTCAACAACTGAACCACCACCAACAGCAAGAATAAGGTCTACGTTGTGCTCACGAACAAGCTCAACACCTTCCATCATTTTCGCATAAGTAGGGTTAGGCATAACACCAGACAGCTCAACGACTTTTTTACCTGCAGCTGTCAGGCTAGCGATGACTTTATCGTAAAGACCGTTTGATTTAATCGCGTTGCGTCCGTAGACCAACATAACCGTTTCGCCGTAGTTTGGCAGTTCGCTGTCTAGTTTTGCTAAAGAATCTTTACCAAAGTGAATGGTTGTTGGGTTGTAGTATGAGAAGTCTAATTGCATGGTCACATCCTTCTAAGGAGTTAGCACTTATGATTTATGGTCGCAAAACCAGACAGTCACAAGCCGTTTGTTTTTCGCTCACAACTTGAATCGCAAACGTGTTTAATATAGGGCGTATTTTAGAAGAGGATAGGATTTTCGTGAATGTCGGATCGTCTCTGAGTATTGCCTATTATTCCAATTGTTGATCTCGAAAAAAATAAATCGACAAATTAAGTCTTTCTGATTGTGTTTTAACCTATTGAAATATAATGATTATATTTCACCCTCATGCATTTCCTATTGTTTGAAAGTTGGTTTTGAATTGCTTAATAGTAAGTGATTATTGAATAAATAAACCTTAATTTAATTATGGAAAATAGCAGGCGAGGCGGAGAGATTTACGGAGCTTGAGAGAGGCTTCCATCGGTTTTTTGTCAGCAGAGGAGTATGCCTTTTTCTGCTTCTCTTGGCTGATCTATTGCTTGTTCAAGGCAAACTGCAATCAAATGGTAACGATTACACTATTGCCGTGGTTTTTAAATTATTCATCTAAGTTGAATTTTTGATTCAGTTAGATTGAGACTTGATAAATCCTGATGGATGTCAATATATCTAGATTCTAGGCGTAACTCCTCTCTGTAAGGTCAAACTATTTTCTTTTTTGAAATTTGTGGAAACGTTTACACTAATTTGAGTTTGATCACGGATCTAAATCGGTTTTGGTTGATAGAATTTTAATCAGCGAAGAATTGGGCGTATCGACTTGGTGTGAATAACGCTGGCTCAGTGAGCATCAGGTCCGGTAACGAGCAGGAAGCAGCAACAGCGGAGAAGTAAAAGTGAGAGTACTTGTCACAGGTGGTATGGGTTACATCGGCAGTCACACATGCGTTCAGATGATTGAGGCAGGCATGGAGCCCATCATTGTCGATAACTTGTGTAACGCCAAAACAGAAGTATTGAGCCGTATTGAAGCGCTAACTGGCAAACAGCCAACTTTTTATCAAGGCGATATTCGTGATGAAGCGTTTTTGGATTCGGTATTCGCTGAGCATGATATCCAAGCGGTCATTCACTTTGCAGGTCTGAAAGCGGTAGGTGAGTCAGTCGTCAAGCCATTGGAATATTACGATAACAATGTCAATGGCTCATTGGTGTTGGCGCGTAGTATGCGTAAAGCGGGTGTGAAGAGCATCGTATTCAGTTCCTCAGCAACCGTCTACGGTGATCCAGAAATCGTTCCGATCACAGAAGACTCACCAACAGGTGCAACCACTAACCCATACGGTCGTAGTAAACACATGGTGGAAGCGTGTTTGAGTGATTTGTTCAATGCTGAAAGCGATTGGAGCATAACTTTGCTGCGCTACTTTAATCCTGTTGGCGCGCATCCATCAGGCACCATGGGCGAAGACCCGCAAGGCATTCCAAACAACTTGATGCCGTTTATTGCACAAGTCGCGGTTGGTCGTCGTGAAAAGCTCTCCGTGTTTGGTAACGACTACCCAACGCCGGACGGTACAGGTGTGCGTGATTACGTCCATGTAATGGACCTGGCTGATGGCCACATTGCAGCACTGAAAGCTGTGGGGCAGAAAGCGGGCTTGCACACATACAACCTAGGGACAGGTAAAGGTTCTAGCGTACTTGAAATGGTGGAAGCTTTCGGTGCCGCCTGCGGTAAACCTGTGCCTTACGAATTGTGCCCGCGTCGTCCGGGTGATATCGCCGAATGTTGGGCGAGCACAGACAAGGCAGAGCGCGAGCTTGGTTGGAAAGCAACACGCAGCGTTTCTGAAATGACTGCCGATACTTGGAATTGGCAATCTAACAACCCACAAGGTTACTAATTTTCATCCGGTGCAGTGCGTCGGACTAGTAAGAAGAATAAGTTGAGTAAGTAAAATGTCGAACGTTGAATTTAACCCAGTGGATCACCCACACCGCCGTTACAACCCACTAACGGGTCAATGGATTTTAGTTTCACCACACCGTGCAAAACGTCCTTGGAGTGGGGCGGATGAGAAAGCTGCGATTGATGAGCTACCAAGCTACGATGAGAAGTGTTTCCTGTGTCCGACAAATGAGCGTATCTCTGGCGATGTTAACCCAGATTATCAGGGCACGTACGTGTTTAATAACGATTTCGCTGCTCTGATGGTGGATTCACCAGATGCGCCAGAATCAGCCAACCCACTATTCAAAACCCAAGGTGTACGCGGTTTGAGCCGAGTGATTTGTTTCTCTCCTGACCACAGCAAAACCTTACCTGAACTACCGGCAGACAAAATCCGTGGCGTGATTGATACGTGGAACGAGCAAATTGAAGAGCTAGGTAAAGAGTATGTTTGGGTCCAAGCGTTTGAGAATAAGGGTGAAACCATGGGCTGTTCTCAGCCTCACCCACATGGTCAAATCTGGGCGAACAGTTTCTTACCAAATGAGATTGAACGTAAAGAGCAAAACCTAAAGGCTTACTACCAGGAACACGGTAGCAACCTGCTGGTGGATTACGTACAAGCTGAGCTAAAAGATGGCTCCCGTATCGTCGTTGAAACCGAGCATTGGTTGGCGGTTGTCCCTTACTGGGCGGCGTGGCCATTCGAAACCATGCTGCTACCCAAAACACACATTCGCCGTATGAGCGAGTTAAGTAATGAGCAGCGTGACGACTTGGCGGTAGCGATCAAAAAGCTGACCAGCCGTTATGACAATCTATTCCAATGTTCTTTCCCTTACTCAATGGGTTGGCACTACGCCCCGTTCTTTGAAGAAGGCACAGACATCGACCATTGGCAGCTTCACGCACTGTTCTACCCGCCACTATTACGTAGCGCGACAGTTCGTAAGTTTATGGTGGGTTACGAAATGCTGGCCGAAAGCCAACGTGACTTAACCGCAGAGCAAGCGGCACAGCGTCTGCGTGATGTAAGTGATTTGCACTACAAAGAACAGTAACCCCGTCATATTTGAAACCGCAGCGTTGTTGCCTGCATAAATCCACCGGATCGCCGGCCGCCCTAATCACATAGGAAATCTATGCTCATAGGGCTGAATTTACTTGTCGCCTAGCTGCAATTCCAAATATTTAGGGCTTAACAAAATTTTCTCGGACTATCTGCCAGTTAAAGAGAAATTGAAAAGAATTTATGAGATTAGGAATTCAATATGTCTGATTTAATCCAAAATGTGAAAGCGTCTTTTGAGAACGTGTTGGGCTATGCGCCAAGCCACATTATCCAAGCACCTGGTCGTGTAAACCTGATTGGTGAACACACAGACTACAACGATGGTTTTGTTCTGCCATGTGCAATTAACTATCAAACGGTTGTTGCGGCAGCAAAGCGTGAAGACAACCTAGTACGCGTGGTATCGGTTGATTACGATAACGCGGTTGATGAATTCGATATCACTCAAGAAATCATATTCCAAGAAGACAAAATGTGGGCAAACTACATTCGCGGTGTCGTGAAGTGCCTGTTGGCTCGTGGCTACCAGTTTACCGGTGCTGATATCTCTGTCAGCGGCAATGTTCCTCAAGGTGCGGGGTTGAGTTCATCAGCGGCACTGGAAGTCGTGATTGGTCAGACGTTCAAAGTGCTCTTCAACCTGGAAATAAGCCAGGCGGAAATCGCATTAAATGGTCAGCAAGCCGAGAACGAATTTGTTGGTTGTAACTGCGGCATCATGGATCAAATGATTTCGGCAGAAGGCCGTGAAAACCACGCCATGCTATTGGATTGTCGCAGTCTGGAAACACAAGCGGTTTCTATGCCTGAGGACATGGCAGTCGTGATCATCAACTCGAATAAAAAACGTGGCTTGGTAGACAGCGAATACAACACTCGTCGTGAGCAATGTGAAGAAGCGGCGCGCATCTTTGGTGTTAAAGCTCTGCGCGATGTCACCATTGAGCAGTTCAACGAGAAAGTTTCTGAGTTGGATGAATTGGTGGCAAAACGTGCACGTCACGTGATCACTGAAAACGATCGCACAGTCGAAGCGGCAAAAGCGCTCCGTTCGCATGATATTAAACGAATGAGTGAACTGATGGCTCAGTCTCATGCATCAATGCGTGATGATTTCGAAATTACCGTCAAAGAAATCGACCTCCTAGTTGAGATGGTGAAAGAAGTGATTGGCGAAGAAGGAGGCGTGCGCATGACCGGTGGTGGCTTCGGTGGCTGTATCGTCTCTCTCGTTCCACCTGCATTGGTGGACAAGGTGAAATCGACGGTAGAAGCTAAATATGAAGCTGCGACAGGTTTAAAAGCATCGATTTATGTGTGCAAAGCAAAAGATGGTGCAGGTCTGGTTGAGGCGTTGTAAGCAGCTAGAGCAAGTGATGACGCAAACACCTCGATTAACGAGTGTTTTCTAGCCGTTTGCGTTTTATAGAACATCTGGGGTGGGCGATATGCCCACTTTTTTGTTTTTTTGAAAGGTACGGAGGTGACCAAGGTACCTACCGTATTCACTCTTGGAATTACCAGTACGCGTCGGTGGAACTTGGCTTGTCGTTCATCAATTTGGTTTCTATAACGTGATACAGAGACTTTGATGGCTTAACGAGAGTACTCTCATCGACTAGCAACGGAGACGAAAGCGAAAAGGATCTAAGCTACTTAGATTATTTGAGTTTCTGACCTAAATTGTTGGGGAGTTAAACCTGTATGGCTCTTAAACGCAGCAAAAAAGGAACCGGGGTGCTTAAAGCCACTATCATTAGCGATATTCTTTATTGGATTTCGAGTGTTACTCAATAAGACTTTGGCGTGGTTGATGCGCATAATAATTAAATACTGTTTTATTGAGACACTCAGCATA
Organism: Vibrio sp. EJY3; assembly: GCF_000241385.1. Lineage (NCBI taxonomy): Bacteria > Pseudomonadati > Pseudomonadota > Gammaproteobacteria > Vibrionales > Vibrionaceae > Vibrio > Vibrio sp. EJY3. The sequence continues at coordinate 1,276,768 of NC_016614.1, read as the reverse complement.
TTCTTAAATAGCCCCATGGCATATTTTGGATGCAGTTTTACATGGGCAGCAATGTCATCGACTTTGATGTCTTTGTTGTGGTTTTTAGCAATATAATCGAGCATGAGCTGCACGTTTTTATAACCCGTATCATTTGGGTGGCGAGAGGAGCCGTTACGCAGAAAGCTGAACATTTCCACATTATAGTCGAATGAGCAGAGGCGGCGTAACATTAACCAGACCTCGTCACTGACGATTCCACTTCTCACATTACTGTCACTGTGATAGCAGTTTAGCCAACGGTTACTTTCGGCAAGGCTGACAACCCCATCTATTTGAGACGTAATAACCCCGCCATGCATGACTTGCTGGACAAACTCTTGGGGTAACACCCAACCGAGAAATGCACTTAAAGGTATATTGATGATGCCAAGCAGAGCGTCGTCACTAACTTTACTCACTCGATGTGGCGTCACCGCCCAAAATACCGCCATTTCTCCGGCCGATATTTGCACGTTGGCATTATTAATCGCGTATTCGAGCGTTCCTTTATGCAATACATTGATTTCTACTTGCTGGTGCCAATGGTAGTCCGCCATGTAAAAAGGTTTGCGCTGCTCAAAACTCAACTCGGTGTCGACATCAATTAGAGGTGCTGAGCGCATATCATTGACTAAATAGCTGATGTTTTCAGACTGAAATACTTCTAATTTATGCATGTAAATTTGTCCAAGTAGCGTTTGATTGGGTGCCATAAAGTAAGTTTTCGAGGTAAGACTATCAGATGGTGCTTATTTGAAATGTGATCTGTATTGGCTTTGTGGTCTTGTTTATAGGGGGTTGTGAGGTTTTATGCTTGGTGTGGAATATGCCTTTTGGTTTTGCTTTTTATCTAAAGACTCTTAAAAGGTAAGGTTTGGTGACGTGGGTGTTTATTTCGATTTGATGACAAAAGAAGAGTCGTTTAATTTGACTGCAAGTTAATCGTTTGCCACATGTCGAGTAAGATGGAATGAAAGAAAAAAAGTTAGTTGAGTTAAGCGGAACGGAGTCCCAACTTATTATTGAGGTTGGTGACTTTGCAGAAATTCTACACTGGGGTAAGAAACTAAGTGGCAGTCTAGAAAACTTTCGCTCCGCTTTGCATCGTCCTGTACCTCATGGACGCTTAGATAAAGACGTAGCCATGACAACGTTACCTGAACTTGGTCGTGGTGTATTCAGCAGCCCGGGTTTAGAAGGTCACCGCAATGGTCAGGACTGGGCACCAGTATTCTTCTTAAAAAGTATTCAACAATGTGATAACCAAATCAGTCTTACGAGCGAAGATGAACGTGCTGGTTTGCAACTGTTGACGGAAATTTGCTTAGATGAATTTGATGTGGTTAAAACTCGTCATACCTTAACTAACCTAAAGTCCGGGCAATATTTCGTCAATCGCTTTGCTAACTCAATGCCATTACCTGTAAGAGTTAATGAGCTGATGACGTTCCACGGCCGTTGGGCAAGAGAATTCCAAACACAACGTCAGCCACTACTTCATAACGGATATCAGCAAGAGAACAGACGCGGCAGAACTTCCCATGAACACTATCCTGCAATGGTTGCTGGTACGTCTAACTTCAGTGAGACCCACGGCGATGTTTGGGGATTCCACTTTGCTTGGAGCGGTAACCATCGATTACGTGCCGATGTAAAAACGGATGGTCGTCGTATGATGCAAGCTGAAGTGATCTATTTTCCTGGAGAAGTCGCGCTGGAAAAAGGGGAAAGCATTGCTACGCCATGGTTGTATGCAAGTTACAGTGAGAACGGACTCAATGAGATGAGTCATCAATTCCATTCGCATGTAAGACACTCGATCATCGCGGAAGACTTTCAGAAGAAGTTACGTCCGGTGCATTTGAATACATGGGAAGGGATCTATTTCGACCACGATCCTGAATACATCATGGAAATGGCCTCGCAAGCAGCAGAAATGGGAGTGGAGCGTTTTATCATTGATGACGGATGGTTCAGAGGTCGCGATGATGACACAGCGGCATTAGGGGATTGGTTCTTGGATGAGCGCAAATACCCAAATGGCCTTGAGCCAGTTGTCGATCACGTTAATGCATTAGGCATGGAATTTGGTTTGTGGTTTGAGCCAGAAATGATCAATAAAGACTCAGATTTATACCGCGAACATCCGGATTGGCTACTTGCTGTCGATGGTTATGACCAACCGACAGGCAGACATCAACATGTTATTGATTTGCAAAACGATGATGCGTTCAACTTCTTATACGAACGATTGGATCATTTCTTAAGCACCTACAATATTCGCTACATCAAGTGGGATATGAACCGAGAAATCGTTCAGCCGGCGCATGATGGTGTGGCATCTGGACGCAAGCAGACAGAGCGTTACTACCAGTTGGTCGATAAGGTAAGAGCCAAATTCCCTCACGTCAGTATTGAGTCCTGCGCGGGCGGCGGTGGCCGTATTGATTACGAAATTTTGAAACGAACTGACCGCTTCTGGCCCTCGGATAATAACGATGCGTTAGAAAGGCAAGGGATCCAGCGTGGTATGAGTTACTTCTTCCCGCCAGAAGTGATGGGCAGCCATATTGGATCTGATAAATGTCATTGTACTCGCCGCCGTCATAGTATTGAGTTCCGTGGATTGACGGCACTGTTTGGCCATATGGGAATAGAGCTTGATCCGGTGAAAGAAGATAGTGATGAAAAAGCGAACTTTGCTCGTTATGTCGCGCTACACAAGCAGTTACGTGATCTGTTACATACTGGGAAAATGTGGCGTACCCCGACCGATGATAGCTCGCATCAGATAATGTCAGTCGTATCGGAAGATCAATCCGAAGCGGTTGTGATGGTTGCTCAATTGGATATGCCAACACATTCACTAAGTGGCAACCTGAGAATATTAGGCTTGGATGATTCAGCAACTTACCGTATTTATGTTTTGGACGCGCCGGCAAATTACAACGACATTGTCGTATTCCAGCCGCCTTGGACTGAAGCTGGTTGCGAACTCAGTGGTGAGTGGTGCAAAGAGGTTGGTTTAAGCATGCCGCTACTCGATCCAGAAACTGCGATGTTAATTAAAGTCGAGAAGATAAATTGATTCGGTATCTCGGATAAATAAAACGGCTTTGGCTATCAATGAAATGCCGTTGGTAGCCAATTATGCCGAAGACAAAGAACAGGGTAGTAACATGTCTAATCAAATAACGATAAAAACCAAAGCATCCTACGGACTTGCTGCATTAGGTAAAGATTTCGCCTGTGCACCTATTTATATTTTTTTAATGTTTTACTTTACCGATGTAGCCGGTCTCTCGGCAGGCTTTATCGGCACTATCTTTTTAGCTGCGAGAATTATCGACGCTGTGACAGATCCCATTATGGGGATGATAGTAGACAACACCCGCTCAAGATTTGGTAAGTTCCGTCCTTGGATTGTCATTGGAACACTTTTGAATGCCGTCGTTCTGATCGCTTTATTCCGCACTCATACGTTTGAGGGCACTCCTCTTTATATCTATGCCGCAGCGGCTTATATTTTGTGGGGCTTAACTTACACAATCATGGATATTCCGTATTGGTCGATGATACCAGCATTATCCAGCTCCCGAGAGGAAAGAGAGAAATTAGTCATTTGGCCGCGTATGTTTGCCAGTCTTGCCTGGTTTCTAACTGGTACTTACGGTCTGACTATCATTGGCAAGTTAGGTAACGGCGATCAGGGGGAAGGTTTTTCCAATCTCGCAATGCTAATAGCCGTGCTGTTTATTATGAGCGCATTCTTAGTCGCAAGAAATGTTAAAGAGAGTGTGACTGTTGATAAAACAACGGAAAGATTTAACTTAAAAGATGTGGCTAATATTTTAAAGTCTAATGACCAACTCAAAGTATTAATCAGTTCTGTACTGACATTCCAGATTGCCAATATGATATTTGGAGGCTTTGCAATCTACTACTTCACTTATGCTTTGAATAAGGCTGAATTGTTTTCTACCTATATGATGGTGTCAGGGATTGCTGAATTCATCGGTGTTATTACTTTTCCTTATATAGCAAAGTTATTCCCTCGTAAAAACCTATGGCTAATTGCATGTGGTCTTGCGGTCTTATCTTGCGTTCTATTGTATGTAATGCGTGCTTTTGTTCCTGGTAGCGTACTTCTGATAGCCATAGGAGCTGCCGCGAAATCATATGGTGTGGGCATTGTAAATGCACTTCAGACCGTAATGTTAGCTGATGTTGTCGATTATGGGGAATATAAGACAGGTCACCGAAGCGAGAGCGTCATTTTCTCGGTACAAACTATGTTGGTTAAGTTTGCAGGCGCAGCGGGCGGATTCGTTGTCGGTGTTGGCCTGTCATTCGTTGGGTATATCCCCAATGCAGTTCAAAGTAGCGAAACCATTGCAGGCTTGGAATTTATGATGATTGGGCTTCCGGCATTATTAATGATAGCCAGTATCGTTGTTTACCGAAAATTCTATCGTCTTCATGACGGTTTCGATAAAAACAAAATTGAAACGGCGATGGAGAGATATGGCTTTAAACGACCAATATTGCTTAGCAACTAAGTAAATAAACCGTAAATTTCCCTCTGATTAAATAATATTGAGGAAAAGGATAACAATTTTATAATCGAGCGAGTACCTTACCTAAACTAACGAATAGTGAATTATCACTATATTATCACTGCTTCTTGTTTATTATTAATTAACTTGTTGGATAACAAAATCACTAAGTTATTTAATTTAAAATAAGATAATAAAAGTAACAGAATTTGATTCAGTAACGGAAAGATTGTCTTTTTACGAAAGGGCGGGATTTATATTTTTTAAATTCCACGATTTAATAAAAACAAATATAGGTAAAATTATGAACAGAACATTTAAACTATCTCTGGGCGCTGTCTGTGTATCATTTGCACTATCAGCAAATGCTGGTGTTAAGATCATTGATAATGAACTAGGCAACTTTTCTATTGCTGGTAATGTTGAATTAAACTTTAACTACCGCGATCGCGAGTCGAATGCGTCAGGTGACCAAGAGTTTAACCAGGACGGTCGTGTGCTGATTGAATTTGCAGGCGAAAAATACACAGATAAAGATTACTTTGTCGGTGTTAAGGCACAGCCACTATTTGAAAGCACTGGTAAGGTTGTATTGGATGATGCTTACTTTGAGTTTGGTAAAAAGGATGGCTGGGCAATAAAAGCTGGTCGTTTTGAAGGGGCAGATATGTTCCCTGTAGGGTTGGATGTATTTCTCGAGTACTCAGGTGATACCTCTAATGACCTTTACACAGATGGCTGGGCATACACTTATCAACTGAAAGAGGCTCGAGGCCGTGGGTCTGATGGCCAATTGATGTATCACCAGACGTTTGGCAACCTCTATGTTGAGCTGGGTTCGATGATGGGCGACCGCTCCAACCTGTTTAGGGATGGTGTTGATGGCACCTATCATGGAAATGAAATCGATAAAAGCAAAGACTCATTTTTAGTTCGTCCTCTTATCGCTTACGATTTTGGCCAGTTTCGCATAGCCGCTGCGATGGAAACAAATTTAGTTTCTAATGCAGTTGTGGCCAATGGTGTCGATATCTCTGACCGTACTGGCTATGGGGTAACTGGTAACTGGTCTAACGATGGTTGGTCAGTTAACGTCAATGTTGCTTATTTGGACGCAGTTGATGAGACCAACTTTAGTACTGGCGTCAACGCGCTCTGGAACAATGTCGGTATTGGCTATGTGTATGCAGACAACGAATACGACAACAAAGAGCTTTCAGGATGGGTGGATGGCAATGTTGAAGTATCAACCATTTACGCATCATATGCTTTGAGAGATGTATTAGACGTTAAGGATTTCTCAATCCTGTTAGGTTCGTACTATACCTGTATTTCGAATAAGCTAACTCAATCACAATCTGATGAATATTTTAAAGAAGATGACGATTTTGGTGCTCGAGTACGTTTGTTCTACGCGTTCTAAACTAACATAACCTTAGCCATAGTTAATACCAGCTTGGATATTAGCTATGGCTTGTCCATCTTATATCTGGTGGTTTACCTGTGTTCAAGTACCTCATAGCTTATACAACTCCTTCCTCTGCTTAATAATCGTCAATACTTACACTGTTTATCTACACGTTAATATTTTTCATCAACTAACACTCTCCTTTGCTTAGATCTTTTCTTCTCTTCTTGAGCCCCTTAATTGATTCATCATTTTAATTGACTAAAAGCCCTGTAGGTCAAAATCGCACACGAACATTGCATGATTCAGGCGTTATCCATGAACAAATATGAATGTATAAGTATCAAATACTCATCGTCGGTCTATTATTTTGTTAATAACTAATACAAATCTTGTACGGGAGCCAAGGAGGGGCATTTTTCTACATAAAAAACCTGACTATTCCAGATAAATAATATTGTGATCTACATAATATTTTTATGGTGATTAATGTTAAAAAGTAAGAATGAAAAGGTGAAGTAAACACGGTTTGTAGGTATTGGAGTGTGCGATTGTTTTGAGTCTATATCTTGCATAGTATCGGTTTTTTCGTGGTTGCTTTTGATTGTGTAAGGAATTAATCCATTTACTCTGGAAAAGTAAGAATTGGTGATGTGAGGGCAGAACTGGATTTGATGATAATTCAAGAGTCGGATAATTTGAATAAACAAAAAGAAATAACACGTACTCTACCATCCATATATTAAAGGACCGTGCATAATGAATTATAAGAAGCATCTATTAGGACTCTCAATTGTATGCATATGCTTTCCTGCATTATCGGAAACGCTGCCAGAAGGTGCGACGAAAATTCCGAAGGCTTCGGAAATACCAAATCGTTTATCTATTGAATATTTTTCTCCTGATCAAATTGTCGAGTTCAAAAAACTTGACCACTACTCTGAGCCTCAATGGCTCACCGATAATTACGTGAAAACAGGCAAATTGCCGCCGGTTGAACAGCGCTTACCCGACGTTCCTATGGTATTAAAAACGGCGTCTATGCCTGACGGCGTCGGTGTTTACGGCGGCGTTCTTCGTCATGTTATTGGTGGCCGACCTCAGGGTTGGAACTGGTCGGCTGCACACTCTCAAGGGTGGGGTGGTATCAATTATACCGTGCAGCAATGTTTAACACGCACCGGTCCGATGTATCAGATCAAACCTGATGAGCTGGAAGTGCTGCCGAATCTGGCGCAAAGCTGGGAATGGTCCGAGGATGGTAAGGCGTTAACCATGCATCTGATTAAAGGGGCTAAATGGTCAGACGGTGAACCATTTACTTCCGAAGATGTACGCTTTTACTGGGAAGATACGGTTTTAGAACCAAGAATTCCGTCATTCTCTTCGCAAAACGCATTGGGTGAAGGGGCGAATCTAGAAATCGTTGACGAATACACCATTCGCTGGCATTTCGAGAAAGCATTTCAGAATCAGGCACTTTACAACATGGCCTTTATGACATTCTGTCCAGGCCCGGCGCATATACTCAAACCACTTCATCCTAAATATAACGATAAAGTTACGTTTGAAGATTTTAGCAACGCGTTACCTGCCAATGAAGTCCCTACTGTAACGATGGGACCATGGGTTCCAGTAAGCTACAAAGACGATCAGATTATTGTTCTGCGCCGTAACCCTTACTACTGGAAAGTGGACGAAGCGGGTAACCAACTGCCTTATATCGACGAAATGCGTTACAAGCTTTCTACGTGGGAATCGCGAACATTAGAGACCATGTCAGGCAGTGCGGATTTTTCCAATATGGAAAACCCGCCAATATATATTGAAACGTTACGCAAACTCGCTGCGCCTAATTCACCAACTCGAGCCATGTTTGGGCCGCGTAACCTGGCGTTCCAGATTCAGATGAACATGAACCCGACTTTATCTGTAAGCGATGACCGAGAAGCGGCGATTAGACAACTGAATCGAGACCTCAAATTCCGTAAAGCAATTTCTCATGCCATAGACAGAAAAAGCCTAGGGCAAGCACTGGTTAAAGGTCCGTTTACTGCCGAATATGCGGGTGGCTTACACCCAGAAACAGCATTTTACCGAGAAGATGATGTCGTTTATTACCCATACAACCCAAGCTTGTCTAAGCAATATTTAGCAGAACTAGGGCTGGTTGATACTGACGGCAATGGTGTTGTGAACTTCCCTAAAGAGGTGAATAACGGCGATGACGTTGAAATTGTACTAAACAGCGGCAACGGTACTGCGGACGGAGTCTTCAATGAAAATCTGGTTTCTATGATGTCTGACATTGGTATCAAGCTGATCCCAAGGTTACTCGATAGCGTTCAGGGTGACTCATCGCGTGATGCGGCAGATTTTGACTGGCGCTTAAATCGCAGTGACAAAGAATTAATCGTTCCAATGCAACGTATGGAGTGGTTAGCGCCAATTGCGCAGAGCGGTCCGGTATGGCACCGAGGTACCGAAAATAAACCGCAAGTACTTCAGCCGTTTGAAGAAAAGATGGTGACCTTAGCTCATCAGATATTCGCTGAGCGTGACACGGCGAAACAAGCGGATCTTATTGGTCAGTTAAACCATGAAATGACCAAAAATGTGTACCACGTCGGCTTGGTCGCCTATCCAGGGGCTTTACTCGTTAACAAGCGTATTAAGAACGTGCCTAACGCACCAATCACGGCATACCAGTGGGCCGAAGATGCAGTCATGCGCGAACGTTTTTGGGTACCACAAGATCAGCAGCTAAAAGAACTGCAGCCACACACGGTTCCTGAGTACAAGCTTGATACTAAGAAGTAATACAAGGATAAGGCGGGAAGCAATCTCCCGCCTGAATATGGGATGTAACATGATTGAATTTATTACTAAACGGATACTTAGCACTATCGGTTTACTGCTTGTGCTTAGTGCTATCACTTTCGTCATCATCCAACTGCCAGATGGAGATTACGGCGATTTAATTAAAAACCAAGCGATTTCTATGGGCGGGGCTTCTCCGGAGCAGGCTCAGCAGTTAGCGGATGCCGCCAGGGAGCGTTATGGCTTAAACGAACCAGTTCTGACTCAGTACGCGAATTGGTTAAAAAATATCGTTTTCCACTTTGATTTTGGCTACTCGTTTGCTTACAACAAACCCGTTATGGACGTTGTTGGAGAACGTTTACCAAGAACGATTTTTATCGCGCTGGGGTGTCATATAGGAGCGACTTTATTAGGGGTGTTTGCGGGGATTTTCGCTGCGACTAACCAAAATAGAATCGGGGACAGAGTGGCGACGTTATTGTCCTTTATCGCTATGACTGTGCCTCGATTCGTTATGGCCATCATTATCGTTTATTTCATGATATTCGCCTGGGACATTGGTTCGATAGGCGCGATGAACTCTCCCGAATATCTATTTGAACCGATGTCCTGGAATAAGTTCTTCGATACCTTGGTTCACATCTGGCCGGTAATCTTTATTGCAGCCTTCGGTGGTATGGCATTCAACCTTCGACTGATGCGCGGTAACTTGCTCGATATTCTAAAAATGCAATACATCGAAACGGCACGTGCAAAAGGGCTACGTGAAAGCAAAGTTATTTATAAACATGCAGTACCGAATGCCTTACATAGTTTGATTTCTTATCAGGGTGTTGCATTGCCTTACATGATTACCGGCGAGATGGAAGCGGCGATGGTTCTTGGTATACCAACCATTGGTCCTCTGATCATTTCTGCAATGGCAGAGCAGGATACGTATGTTATCGGCACGATTATGTTGCTGGTCGCTGCTTTGCTCATTATCGGCAACCTAATCTCCGATTTATTGTTAGCCGTCTTAGATCCAAGAATTCGTTTATCGTAGGTAGTACTCATGAAACAATCACAAAGTTACTCGAGCTTAGTTTGGATACGTTTCAAACGAAATAAAATGGCATTGATGAGTTTAGTTCTGCTTACTCTTCTTGGCCTGACGTCTATTTTCGCCCCGTTTTTTTCGTCTAACGATCCAACGGTGCGCTTTAGTGAAAATATTTATGACGCGCCAGCAAATATTCACTTTTTCGATTCAGAAGGTAATTTCCATTTACGTCCATTCGTCTACGAAAAAGTCGTGGATCTCGACCCTGTTACGTTTTTACCCGTCGTCACAGAAAATAAGGACAGTCGCATTCATTTAGAATTCTTTAATCAGGGCTGGGAATACGAATTTTTGGGTATGAGCTTTAACACTCATTTAGTTGGGTTAGAAGACGGCTCACCACTTTTTCTACTTGGTTCAGACAACTTAGGGCGCGATCTGCTTGCTCGTTGTTTCTTCGGTAGTCGAATCACGTTGATCTTTGCGATTACGGTTGTGTTCGTTGTGGTCTCTGTCGGTACGGTTGTCGGTATTCTGTCTGGTTATTATGGTGGCCGATTCGATTTCGTTGTACAGCGTATTGCAGAGCTGGCTTTAGCATTCCCTGCGGTGCCACTCTATCTAGCGCTGATCGCGGTGTTACCAAAAACAGCCGATTCACTGAGTGTCTTTATCATGCTCATCGTTATCCTGTCGTCACTGCAGTGGGCATTTGTTGCTCGTCAGGTTCGCGCGCAAGCCCTATCCATGCGAAACCTGGACTACATCCGTGCCGCTAAAGCGGTAGGTGCAAAAGATATGCGTATTGTACTTCGTCATATTTTGCCTAACGTCACCAGTAACGTAGTTGTTCTTGCGACCATTATGCTGCCAACCATCGTACTGACCGAAAGTTTCTTCAGCTTTTTGGCAGTAGGGGTAAAAGCACCCATGTTTAGCTGGGGTTCATTGCTTAATGCAGCCGGACAATTCCAAACCATCGGTTCTTATCCATGGCTGCTTTATCCCGTTGGTTTCATCTTAATTGCTGTATTAGGTTTTAACGCACTTGGTGACGGTCTGCGTGACGCCGTTGACCCGTACTCTAATTAACCGCTGATGTTGAGGAAAGATTATGCAAGATAGAAATACACCTGATAGTCAAGCGGCTAACAGACAAACCATTGCGAGAGTGGCAGGCCTTAATGTGAGCTTCAAAACCGAAGATGGTTTGGTGCAAGCACTGAAAGGCGTGAGTTACAACATTAAAGCGGGTGAAATGGTCGCGCTGGTTGGTGAGAGTGGATCGGGTAAATCGGTCTCAGCCCGATCGCTAATGGGGTTATTACCTAAACATGCTCAAGTCGGAGCCGAGAGTAAGGTAACGTATCGTGATGTGGATATCACAGCAGCAAACGAGCGTCAGTTGTTGAAGCTACGCGGAAATAAGATCTCAATGATCTTTCAAGAACCGATGACTTCGCTAAACCCGCTTTATACGCTTGGTGAACAAGTCAGTGAAGCGATATTGGTCCACCAGAAAATATCCAAAGCTGAGGCGAAAAAGCGAACCATTGAGCTTTTTGAAGCAGTTCAACTTCCTCATCCGGAAGAACGTTTTGACCAATATCCTCATCAGCTTTCTGGTGGCCAGCGTCAGCGAGTCATGATCGCGATGGCGCTGACCAATAACCCAGACTTACTTATCGCCGATGAACCTACGACTGCACTGGATGTGACGGTTCAGGCCAATATTTTACGCCTGATTAAGAACTTGCAAGAAAAAACGGGTATGAGTGTGTTGTTAATTACCCACGATTTAACCATTGTTCGTCAGTTTGCGGACTACATCTACGTGATGAAGCGTGGCGAAGTGGTGGAGCACGGATTAACCGAGAATATCTTTACCAAAGCTGAGCATCCTTACACTAAAATGCTGATCGACTCTGAACCAAAAGGCGTTGCGTCACCTGTGCCTCAGGCTTCTCCGGTTATTTTGCATGCTGAAAAGATGCGAGTGGAGTTTAAATTAGGTAAGAAAGGTTGGTTTAGTCGTGAACCAGAGAAAAAACTGGTCGCTGTGGATGATATTTCCGTTTCCCTGAAACGGGGTGAGACACTGGGTATTGTTGGCGAGAGTGGGTCAGGCAAAACGACCCTCGCAATGGCGATGTTCCAGCTACTCAATTCTGGAGACATCAACGGTAAAGTCAATTATGACGGGCAGTGCCTGAACAGCATTACCAACGAACAGCTTCGCGTTTTGCGCAAAGAGCTGCAAGTGGTATTTCAGGACCCATTCTCATCGCTAAACCCTCGTCTCTCGGTGAAGCAGATTCTTGAAGAGGGACTGATCGTCAATGGCCTATATCCTGATCCGAGTGAACGTTTACTCAAACTGGAAAAAGCGCTATTGGATGCAGGGCTATCCGCTAATATTCTCAACCGCTACCCACATGAATTCTCTGGTGGTCAGCGTCAAAGGATTGCGATTGCAAGAGCCCTTGTTCTTGATCCAAAAGTGATTTTATTAGATGAGCCGACATCAGCTCTGGATTTAACCATTCAGAACCAGATCGTCCAGTTACTTAAGCAGCTTCAGCAAAAACGCGGAATCTCTTACTTATTCATTAGCCATGACTTACGAGTAGTGAAATCGCTTTGTCACCGAGTGTTAGTGATGAGGCATGGTGAAGTCGTAGAAGAGGGCTTAACGATCGATGTGTTAGAAAATTCACAAATGGAATATACGCAAAAACTGATAAAAGCAGCTTTTGAAATAGCGGCTTAACAATTAATTATATTTTACATCCTGTTTTTATATTCAAGATGATCGTTATTCTGTACGTTGAATTTATTTAAAAGATAAATTCAACGTACAGTTATTCTTAAATAAATTTAAGAATAACTTGGATGGCTATTCGATTTTATTTAAATAGTAAAGGTTAACCCCCGGAAATAAATAACATGCAACAACTAGCAAAAGATATTTTTCGTCCAACAATGCACTTTACGCCACCGTTTGGTTGGATGAACGACCCAAATGGTTTGGTTTACATCAATAATGAATACCACTTATTTTATCAGTTCTATCCCTATGCGAATAAGTGGGGCCCGATGCATTGGGGACATGCAGTGAGTGCTGACCTGCGAAATTGGCAACACTTACCTCCGGCGTTGGTTCCAGATGAAAAAGGTATGTGTTTTTCAGGCAGTGCTGTGGTGGATTGGCGTAATACCAGTGGCCTGTTTGACAACGAAGCACAGCCAGGTGTACTAGCATTTTACACCGCGTGTATTGCCCATGATGACGGCAGAGACAGTGAACAAATGCAGAGCCTCGCTTACAGTAAAGATGGTGGTTTTAGTTGGAATAAACTTACTGACAATCCGATATTACCTAATCCAGGTTTAAAAGATTTCCGCGATCCGAAGGTAATTTGGCACGAGCAAAGCCAGCACTGGGTGATGGTGGTAACAGAGGGGCAGGAGATAGGCTTTTATCGTTCCAAAGATCTCAAGCAGTGGGAGAAAACGTCTAACTTTGGATTGAAAGAGGGTAAACATGACGAGATGCCTTGGGAGTGTCCAGATCTTTTCCCCATCCAATTGGAAGGTTCTGATATCTGCTATTGGGTTTTGATTGTAGGTGTACAACGCTGCAGCCATGCTGGTGGCTCAGGCACACAATATTTTATCGGTCAATTTGATGGAGAGCGCTTTACCAACCATCACGATGCAGAAACGGTACTCTGGCTTGATTATGGCCGAGATTATTATGCCGCCCAAACTTGGTCTGATGTGACAGATGGTCGTCGTACCTCAATCGCTTGGATGAGCAATTGGTTGTACGCTAACGACGTTCCAACTCAGGCATGGCGAAGCGCAATGAGCGTTCCTCGAGATTTAAAACTATCACGAACTCAGTCGGGTTTGCGCCTTTTATCTTCTTTACCTAAACCATGGCTCAATGAAAGAGATAATATTATTTCTCACGACAAAACACTCAATTCGGGAGATTGCTTAGTTGTATCTCAGAATTATCATGCAGGGATATTAGATGGCAAGTTGTATTTGCATAGAGGAAGTTCCATTTCTATTTCGCCTTTAGGCAATAGATGTTTAACATATAACATTGAACGTGACGAAAAAAGTATTGTTATAACTACGATTCGAAAAGTGGGTGTTGAGGGTGAAGATAATTATAATAATATGTTCAGTCACGAAACCAGTTTAACTATTCCTGATAGTGACTGTTTGCAATTTACATTAATTGTTGATCGTTGCTCGAGCGAACTTCTTCTACAAGATGGTGAATACTGCTTTACGGAGCTCAGCTTCCCTATGGAGGTTAAACCGATAGATATTTACTGTTCATTTGGTACGGGAATGGTAGAAAGCTTAACGTTCTTTAAATGAAAAGAACTTCAATGACATAGATAAATGGTACAGGAAATTATTGTTGTACGAAAAATCTAGAATAAATCAAACATAACTTGAAGCAGGTGACAGGTTTAAAATTGTCACCTGCTTTTGTTATTTGATAACCGGTTGAGGAGAAGCAAACTTAAGAGATGTTGGCTTCTTTCAGCGCTTTAATGTCTTTTGAAGGTGGCGCACCAAACAAGCGACTGTATTCGCGGCTAAATTGGGAAGGGCTTTCATATCCAACTTTAAATGTTGTTGCCATTGCATCTAAGTTTTCTGTCAGCATCAATCGACGTGCTTCACTCAATCGCAACTTCTTCTGGAACTGTAATGGCGTCATCGATGTCATTGAACGGAAATGCGTGTAAAAAGCAGATTTACTCATACCACTGTACGCTGCAAGATCGCCTACGCTTAATGGTTTGACAAAGTTGTTCTTTAGCCAGTCAATAGCTTTGGCGATTTGGTGACTATGGCTACCTGTCGTCACGATTTGGTTTAATCGTGCGCCTTGCTCAGTCATTAATAATCGGTAAAAAATCTCTCTTTTGATTACCGGAGCCAAGATCTTAATGTTATCAGGCTCGTCTAGTAGAGTCATAAGGCGAATAAACGCATCTTGTAGCGAGCCTGACAGTTCTCCTACAGCAATACCTTTCTGTGCTTCCTTGTTGGTCTTAAAAGAAAACTCACTATCTACAATGAGTTGGGAAATCTCTTGTAAATCCAGTTCCATTATCAGTCCAAGGTAGGGTTCATCTTCGCTTGCTTCCATTATGTTGGCAGTGATAGGGAGATCAACTGACGAGATCAGGAAATGATTTGCATCATACGTGAAGCTATCGTCACCCAGAAAAACACGCTTTTTTCCTTGGGCAATCAGACAGATGCTTGGGTTGTGAGTGTAGCTGGTTGGTGGTGTAGGCGTTGTCCAGCGACTTAATCTAAGCCCTGGGATTTCAGTATCAAATTGTGTGGCATCACCGGTCCATTTTTGGATTTTTTCAGCAAGGATTGATGCTGCTACGTTTGTGTTTTGTGAATCGTTCATTGCTACTCCACGGGCAACCAAAGGGTTGGACTACTTCTGTCTTCGACTATTTAGTTATAACAGCTATTTTCCTTATGTAAAGATTATTAGGCAATTTGCTATTGATAGTTCAATCACGATTTTTTCGATTGTTCTCTCGGCTTATCATGCACTTATTGTTCGTTGAGTTAGTATAAATATTTTATATAACAATCCATTACAGTTTATTTTCTTAGGGTTAAGTATTGGCTAAACCTCCTCTCTAGTTCTCTTGTTAATATTGGTGTTTGGATAATTAGGCAAGTATTGGCAATCATTAGGCTAACGGGTTTTTAAATTTAGGCGTAGATTTAGACATGTTGTTACCTTCAACACAACCTGTTGTCTTGTTATCCAAAGGGTATCAGGACATTGATTCACCTTTTGATTCAAACTTCGGAGGAACCATGCAAGAACACTTTTCTGGTAAAGAACAAGCCATCATTCCAATAGCAGCATTCACTGCAAGTGGTGAGCTTGAAAAGCTGAAGATGAGTTTGGTCGAAGGGTTGAATGCTGGCCTCACCATCAGCGAAACCAAAGAAATACTGGTACAGATGTACGCATACACTGGCTTTCCCAGAAGCCTCAACGCGCTTGGGACATTTATGTCTGTTATAGAAGAGCGCAAGCAGCAAGGAATCTTTGATACAGAAGGCGAGCCTTCAAGCCCTCTACCAACAGACGAAAGCAGTTTAAGTTTTGGTACTAAAAACCAAACCCAGTTAGTTGGGCAAGTTGTCTCTGGCCCTTTGTTTGATTTTGCCCCCGAAATTGACCAGTACCTAAAAGCACATCTGTTTGGTGACATTTTCCAGCGTGATGTACTGACATGGAAAGAACGAGAGCTTGCGACGATAGCAGCCTTGGCAAATATGCAGGGTGTTAATGGCCAGCTTCAGGCACATTTTGGTATCAGTTTAAATAATGGTATCACGCCAGCCTTGTTAAAAACGTTTATTGGCGAACTAAAACAGCACTGTGGTGAGGATGTTGCATTAAATGCCAATCAAGTTCTGGATAATATTTTAGGCTAAAGGAAATGAGTAATATTTGCGACGTTTATATTTGGTAGTAAATATTATAATCCAGCATTGAAATACTCCCCCTTTACAAATTGATGGGAGATTATCTTAGGAAAGATTGTCAGTGACGTAGTCATCACTTTTTAAAGTTTCGCGTAAGGTGTACTGATCCACTGCCTTTTTGTATTCCTTACCTTTTTATTCAGTTATTAGAGTGGCTGGGAGTATATATTTATTTTCTTTCGCTCTACATTAAATAATTTGACGAGTTTTATTAATGTGCCCGCTTGGTTTCCAAGCTATTTACTGTTCATTTATAAGTAAGCACTGGCAATGTTTGCCAACGTTAATTCCTTAATTTCTAAGTTCAGGTGTACCATGACACTATCGAAAACAATCCAAGACCAACTCTGTCAGCAAGAAAAATTATGCGACACCTTCTTTGAAGGTGAGAGACCATTATACGCTGAAGAAAACAAATATCTGCATAAAGTGCGATTTTACCCGGGCGAGTCAGCGTTAAAACATTCGCAAAATATCATGGTTAAACACTGTGAGTTTATGGGTAAATATCCCTTCTGGCATAGCAATGACATCTTGATTGAGCAGAGCCTGTTTACGGTATACGCACGAGCTGCTATCTGGTACTCAGAGAACCTAACGATGAATAACTGCGTGATCGAAGCGCCTAAAATGTTTCGCCGTGTCTCGAATCTTACTATTGAAAATACGAGATTCCCGAATGCGGGTGAAACCTTGTGGATGTGTGATAACGTCAATTTAAAAAATGTTGAAATGCGCGGCGCAGACTATGTTTTTATGAACTGTGAAAATGTAGAAATTGATGGCTTCAAGCTACAAGGAAACTACTCGTTCCAAGACGCTAAAAACGTCACTATTCGCAACGCGTATTTGGACTCTAAAGACGCATTTTGGGGCACAGAAAATGTCACGGTATACGACAGCGTCTTAGATGGTGAATATTTAGGTTGGCACTCAAAAAATTTACGCTTGGTTAATTGCACCATTCGAGGTGAGCAGCCGTTGTGTTACGCGCAAGATCTAATCATGGAAAATTGCGTTATGGAAGAGACGGATCTGTGTTTTGAATACGCGACATTGAACGCTGAAATTGTTTCCGACATCATCAGTATCAAGAATCCTTTATCTGGCTGTATTAAAGCACGCTCAATCGGAGAAATTATCTTTGATAAGAACTGCAAGAACCCAGGAGGATGCACAATTGAAACGGAATTTGAGGTGAGAACATAATGTCATCTTTCAACTTTGATCAAATTGTTGAACGACAAGGGACTGGCAGTGTTAAGTGGGATAGCATGGGGAACAGCTCTATTCTTCCGATGTGGGTCGCGGATATGGATTTCCGCACTGCCGAACCTATTGTAAGTGCATTGAAACAACGTGTTGAGCATGGCGTTTTTGGTTACACCAAAGTCCCTGACGCTTATTACGCCGCGGTTATTAACTGGTTCGGTAAAAGACACAACTTTCACATCCAACGTGAGTGGATTCAGTACACGTCAGGCGTAGTTCCTGCGTTATCAGCTATCCTGAAAGCACTGACCAATCCGGGTGATGGCGTTATTGTTCAAACTCCCGCGTATAACTGTTTTTTCAGTTCGATTCACAATATGGAATGCCACCTTGTTGAAAATCCGCTGGTGAATCGTGATGGTTATTACGAGATGGATTTTGACGATCTTGAACGAAAAGCTTCTCGATCTGATGTGAAGGTTTTGATTCTATGCAACCCCCACAATCCGGTTGGCCGTGCGTGGACACAAGAAGAGCTGACCAGATTGGGTGAGATCTGCTTTAGACATGGTGTCAAAGTGATTAGCGACGAAATCCATTGTGATCTTACGTTTCCGGGAGTTCAACATCAGCCTTTTGCTGCCTTGGGGGATGAGTTTCTTGCTAACACAGTGACGACAAATTCTCCGAGTAAGTCGTTCAATATCGCAGGGCTACAAATCGCCAATATCATCACTGCTGATAAACAGCTACGTGACAAAATCGATCGCGCATTAAATATTCATGAAGTTTGTGATGTGAATCCTTTTGGCGTATCAGCATTAATGGCGGCATACAACGAAAGTGAAGCTTGGCTAGATGCTCTGAGAGAGTATCTACATCAGAACTATTTGGTTGTCGTTGAATTTATTAACCAGCACTTACCACGTTTAAGTGTCATCCAGCAGGAAGCCACGTATTTGGCATGGATTGATTGTCGTCAGCTAGATATGCCTTCCGCAGAAATCGGCGAAAAACTGATAACTGAAGGCGCTCTTATGCTCAATCAGGGCGCGGTTTACGGCACCCAAGGCGAGGGTTACATTCGTCTCAATATGGCTTGCCCGAGAGCGCAACTACTCGATGGGCTTCAGAGAATGGCACGCGTTTTAGGTAACCTCTAAAACTGTCACTTAACTAAAAGGGAATCACTACTATGTTGTTAAAGAAGTGGCACAAAACCATTTTATCCACGCTTACAGTGTTGCCCGCATTACTTATTAGCCAAATTTGTTTCGCTTCCGGCAACGTGACCGAGAGCGGAGTTATTTCCGGGGAGAGTACAATGAAGATTCGTTTTGTATTTGATGATCGCACCGTCACTGCGACGTTAAATGATAGTCCGAGCACACAAGATTTTATCGCCCAACTACCATTAACTTTAGAGTTGGAAGATTACGCCAGTACTGAAAAAATAGCCTACCTACCATCGAAGTTAACCAAGGAAGGGGCACCAGCTGGCGTGAGTTCCAAAGCGGGAGACATTTCTTACTACGCGCCTTGGGGGAACTTAGTCGTGTTTTATAAAAACTTTGGCTATGCATCTGGATTGATTAACCTCGGTAAAGTTGACGGCAACTTATCGCGCTTTACTTCTGGTGGCTCAATGAAAGTCACTATCGAGGTTATTGAATAATACATTGAATTTTGTAAATAAAGGCCTGTTAATCAAACAGATTAACAGGCCTTTATACGTTAATCAGTGGGACGGGATAAAAATGAAATTACGCCTGATTATTACTATCTAATTAAATAGACGATTTTTACTTCTACATTTAAATGACTAGCTAGTATAAATAACGATTAATTGTTTATTGAGTAGTTTTTATATTTTAATAGTCAAGTAAATGGTCGCGTTATTATTATTTCCAAATGTAACATGATGTTTTTATTTATATCTCAATTCTAGTGGAGTTTGCCTAATAGAAGATTAGGCAATAATTAAACTCTTCTAGGCAAAGTAGTATGCAGATTTTGCGATAACTTTATATTTAGAGAGTGCAATTGAAGTACTCATAAATGCAAAGGGAATAGGGAGACACAAATGTTTCGTATAGACAGATATTTCAGTAAATGGTCCATTTTGGTGGCGAGTTTGCTAGCGGTATTGACTATGAATACCGCAACGGCGGCAGAAGGTTTTGATACTAAAGAGAAGGCGATTATTCCGATCGCAGCGTTTGCCGCCAGTGGTGAAATCGAAAAGCTAAAAGTAAGCTTAAACGAAGGCTTGGACGCAGGTTTAACCATTAATGAAACCAAGGAAGTACTGGGTCAGCTATACGCATATGCTGGTTTCCCTCGTAGCCTGAATGCATTGGCTGCATTTATGCAGGTTTTTGAAGAAAGAAAGAGCAATGGAATCGAAGACGTCGTTGGTCCAGAGTCATCGCCACTACCGACAGATAAAACCAGCCTTGAATTTGGTGCTGAAAACCAAACTAAGCTCATCGGCGTTGAAGTAAAAGGGCCGTTATTTGATTTCTCTCCTCAAATTGATGAATACCTGAAATCTCATTTGTTTGGTGACATTTTTGCTCGTGATGTGCTGACTTGGAAACAACGTGAAGTCGCTACGATTGCGACCCTATCCAATATACCAGGTGTAAACAGCCAATTGGCAGCTCATTACAACATTAGTATGAATAACGATGTAACCGTTGATGAGCTAAAAGAATTCATCACCATCATTGAAAAGCAAGTTGGTGAAGATGTGGCTAACAACGCACAACAAGTTCTGGACTCGGTCCTAAATAAATAACAGGGAATTTGATTATGAAAAACAAACTCATATTAACGTTACTGGCAGGGATGGTTTCATCGACGGTAATGGTTTCAACGGCCAATGCTGCTGACGATGCGGCAGGCAGCCAGCAAGCGTATCGCGCACAAGATCTTAAATCCTTTAATGGGCCGGAAAATTTGTTCACAGGAAATGTAAAAGTGGACATGCTATTCCCTGAAAATGACGTCGCCAATTACAGCGCTGCTTATGTGACCTTCGAAAAAGGCGCTCGTACCGCGTGGCACATGCATCCTGCAGGCCAGCATATGATTGTCACTTCTGGTGTGGCACTTACTGGTACCCGAGATGGTAAAGTGATTCGCTTTAGCGAAAACGAGAGCGTTTGGTGCCCACCGGGTATTGATCACTGGCACGGCGCGACCCCAGATGCACCAATGACACACCTTGTTGTTACAGCATCGAAAGATGGCAAAAATGTTATCTGGAAAGAGAAAGTGACTGACGAGCAATACGCTGCTGGTCAATAAAATCTTGGCATCAATAAAATTAAGCTCAGCTCGCTGGGCTTAATTTTTTTACAACAACTGTGGAAAGATAGAATTTTAGGAACAGCGCAAATGAAATGGGATAGCGTCATTAAGCGGGCTGGATTTTTTCTCGCCTTGCAAGTTCTGTGGCTTACATGCATCAATGCTGTGTCCGCTGCAGAGCAGGTTCATAAAACGGATATAAAAACGCTGGTTATTGTCTCACATCCCTATCCAGAAAGGTCAGTGATGACCAAGGGGATGCAGCAAGCTGCTGAAAGTGTTGAAGGAGTCACAGTCCGAAACCTAGAGACTATTTATGGTTTTGATACTCGCGCCATCGATGCACAAAAGGAGCGCGAGCTAACGAGAGAACACGATCGCATTGTATTTATGTTTCCAACCCATTGGTTCAATATTACTCCGATGATGAAAGCTTACATGAATGATGTTTGGGGGAGTGTAGGACCTGGATTATGGCAGGGAAAAGAAATGCTGTTGGTGACGACTGCGGCTGGGGGAGCAAGTACCTACGGGGAATCGGGCAGAATAGGCGTTAAACTAGAAGATGTGTTCTTACCAATGAAAGCGAGTGCGCTACATGCAGGTATGACCTACCTAACGCCATTAGCATTTCAATCCGTCTCTCGTTCGAAATTACCTGAATATCAACAAGCGTTGATAGAAAGGCTAACACACTAATTTGGCTAAACGTTTCTACCGTATTAATTAAACACATTAACTTCTCGTGTTTCTAATGAGAAAACGTTGTTGTCTTGATGCAGACTTTCAATTGAGCCGCAAATTGATAGCGTTATGCGGACAATTGAAAGTCTGGTTTAACGGGGCGCGGGCGA
Source organism: Vibrio sp. EJY3 (assembly GCF_000241385.1). NCBI lineage: Bacteria > Pseudomonadati > Pseudomonadota > Gammaproteobacteria > Vibrionales > Vibrionaceae > Vibrio > Vibrio sp. EJY3. The sequence goes on along the minus strand of NC_016614.1, from coordinate 1,254,973 downwards.
CACCTGAAGAGATCTACGGCTTAAACTGAAAATTCGCTTATTGCGTTAATAACCATCTCGCTGTTGCTTCGTCGGTAACTAAACCATTCACCCAGTGTCCTCTCAGTGCGGCGAGAATCGCCGGACGTTTATCTTCCCCACAAGCCGCGCCAATTCGAGGGCAATCATTGTTACGTATATCGTAACTGGTGATGAAAGTGTTGATGGTGCAGTCGATCACCTCACCCTCAGCATTGATAAAACGACCAAGTATTTCGCCTACCGCTCCTTGCTGATTGAGCTCATCTGCCTTATCTGCAGAGATGAAACCGTCTTTGATGATTGGGCTGGCTTTACTCAATGAACCGATACCGAGGAAAATCACATTCGCACTGTCGGCAACGCTGGATACCTCTTTGAATACACGCATACTTGCCCAAGTTTTGAATTCGTCGGTAGAGGTCGCGTAACGTGGGGCGGGCAATTGGAAGTAATTTGCCTGAATTTTTCGCGCCAGAATCAGTGGCACATCATCATAGTAATTACACTGGCCATCTATGCCCATAGCACTTATTAATGCGACACATTTACTGTTTGGTGCTTCAAAATCAATTCGGTTAATGGCTTTTTTAAGTGTCAGACCAGAGCCAATACCAATGATCTGATTCTGCTGGTCTTTCATGTATTTCGACATGAGCTGGAAGCAGCCAAAAGATACGTTATCAAGCGTCTCATCATCGCTGATGGTTGGCACGATATTACACTCTACCAATTGATACTTCTCTTTAAGCAGTTCTGCGTAGTCCAAACAAGTGGAGATCGGATGGTGAAGTCCGACAGACACAATCCCTTCTTCTTTCGCTGCTGCTATCAGGCGCTGGACAACTGGACGTGATAAGCCAAGTTCAGATGCTATATCGCGCTGGTTTCGACCAGAGATGTAGTACATCCAAGCTGCGCGAACCATCTGATCGGTTTTAAAACTATCGTCTCTAGCCACGTTTTATCCTTATTATTCAGCTTATTGCGTTTCTTTTGATGACAATATTTAGTTCGTCATCGTATCTAGAACACCTATCTTCTCTCTAACTCCTCGTGAGTGCAATAGCAATCAATTACTCAAAAATGAACAAAAAATCTTTTGATGGTCAATTATTCATATGTGATCTATGGCTCTTTATTTGGTAATTTGATCGATTAGAGTTAGACCATCAAACAAAAACGAGGAAATATAATGAAAAACCAATATACGTGGCTTCACATCGGTCTGGGTTCATTTCACCGTGCGCACCAAGCCTGGTATCTGCACAAATTGCTAGAAACGGGTGACCAAAGCTGGCATATCGCGGCAGGTAACATTCGCAATGATGCAGAATCAACCGTTGAAACTCTCCATGCGCAGAATGGTGAGTATGTGTTAGAGACGGTCAGTCCAGCAGGGGAGCGTGAATATGAGGTGATCAAATCTATTCAGACGTTGCTCCCGTGGCAGGAAGATTTGGCGCCGCTGATTGAAGAAGGTGCAAAAGCGCAGACAAAAGTGATCGCCTTTACGGTCACAGAAGGCGGGTATTACTTAAAAACCGATCACTCACTGGATATTGATAACGCAGTCCTAAAAGCTGATCTGAGCGGTGGCCACCAAACAATTTACGGCACGGTGACGAAAATCCTTGAGCGCCGTATGGCGGATAATACTGGACCAGTGACACTGCTGAACTGTGACAACGTGCGTCACAATGGTGAGCGGTTCCGAGATGGTCTAATGGAGTTCCTGACTCTGACTGGTAAGGCTGACGTGTTGCAATGGGTGAAGGAAAATACGACAAGTCCGAACACCATGGTGGATCGTATTACACCTCGTCCCGCTGAAGACCTGCCATATCGGATTAAAGCACAAACAGGTATTGAAGATAACGCGCCAGTGATGGGTGAAACTTTCATTCAGTGGGTAATTGAAGACAGTTTCAAAGACGTTCGACCTGCACTGGAAAACGTAGGCGTGGAAATGGTGGAGTCGGTTATTCCTTACGAAGAGGCGAAAATCCGAATCTTGAATGCTTCACACAGCTGTATCGCTTGGGCCGGAACATTGGTTGGTCAGTCATTTATTCACGAAAGTACTTTGACGGATTATATCTACAAGATTGCGCACGATTACGTCAGTCAGGATGTGATTCCTTGCCTTGGTGACAATGGTATCGATCTGCCGACCTATCTTGAGGTGGTGTTAGAGCGCTTTACCAACCCATACATTAAAGACACCAACCAGCGTGTCGCTGCGGATGGGTTTTCTAAAATCCCGGCCATGATTACGCCGACGATGATTGAATGCTATCAGCGAGGTGTTACACCAGATGCGACTGCGATGCTGCCTGCGCTGTTCTTTGTCTTTATGCACCAGTGGCACAAAGGTTTACTGCCTTATGAGTATCAGGATGGGATTCTTGATGAAAATGCCGTACACAGCATGTTTGATTCTGAAGACCCAATCGCCGCTTACGCGCAGGATGTCGCTTTATTTGGTGAACTGGCTGGTCGCGCGGATTTTGAAACATTGCTGCGAGAAAAAATTGCAGCAGCTTACTCAATGATTCAATAAGGAATGGGCATGTATCTAGGTATAGATCTCGGCACCTCAGAAGTGAAAGCGTTAGTGATTGATGAACACGGTGAAACGGTCGCTTCACACAGCGCGCCACTGACGATTCAACGCCCGCATCTTCATTGGTCGGAACAGGCACCGCAAGAGTGGTGGGAAGCAACGAACTATTTGATCGGGGCTCTGCGTGAGAAATGCACTGAGCACTGGGGAGCAATTAAAGCCATTGGTTTGTCTGGACAGATGCATGGTGCAGTGCTTCTGGATGAGGCCAATGATGTGATTCGTCCAGCTATTTTGTGGAACGACACACGTTGTCACGAAGAGTGCACCGAATTTGAAGCGGCTGCTCCGGATCTGCATGAAATTGCGGGTAACCTTGCGATGCCAGGATTTACGGCTCCCAAGTTAATTTGGGTTCGCAAGCATGAACCTGAAAACTTTTCCCGCATTAGCACAGTGCTGCTGCCGAAAGATTATCTTCGCTTCAAAATGACTGGCAAAAAAGTTTCCGACATGTCGGATTCTGCAGGCACGTTATGGTTGGATGTCGCTAAGCGTGATTGGTCAGATTCTCTGCTCGACAAATGCCAGCTAACGCGGGAACAAATGCCCGAACTGGTCGAGGGCTGTGAAGTATCGGGTTCTTTGTCCGCTGACTTAGCCTACAAATGGGGGCTAAGTCCTTCGGTAATCGTCGCTGGTGGCGGTGGTGATAATGCCGTAAGCGCAATCGGTGTTGGTGCGGTCAGTCCGGGTGATGCGTTTATTTCCCTTGGCACTTCTGGCGTACTGTTTGTGGTCAACGAGAAATATCGCCCCGCACCTGAGTCTGCCGTACACGCTTTCTGTCATGTGTTGCCACAACGATGGCATCAGATGAGTGTCATGCTAAGTGCTGCCAGCTGCCTTCAATGGTTCTGCCGCATAGTAGGCACAACGGAAGTGGAGTTGTTGGCTGAAATTGAGCAGCTTAGTGAAGAAGAGAAAGCAAAAGCGCCAATTTTCTTACCGTATCTGTCTGGTGAGCGTACGCCACATAACGATCCGGAAGCGATGGGTATGTTCCACAGCATGACCCATTCCACCAACCGTGCGTTACTTGGTTATGCGGTGATCGAAGGGGTGAGCTTTGGTATTGCTGATGGTCTGCGTGTGTTGCAAGAAAGCGGTACGCACATCGAACAGTGCTCATTGGTTGGTGGTGGTGCACGTAGCTCGTTCTGGGCGCAGTTACTCGCAGATATTCTTCACTTGCCAACGATTACTCACAAAGGTGGTGAAACGGGTGGGGCGTTAGGGGCGGCTCGACTTGCTTGCCTGGCGTCAGGGAAATCGGTGGATGAAGTATGTAAGAAGCCGGAAATTCACCGCGTTTATCAACCGAATGTCGAGCGTGAAGCAGGGCTGTCTGAGCGTTATTCACGTTTTCGCTCTCTTTACCAAAACGACTTGTCCCTTCGGTCGTAACACTGGCCGTTAAGAGCTTCCTTAGAAAGAACATCACAACTAAAAATGGACTACGCCCCCCAAAAAAGAAAAAGGAGGGGGCGTGGGATTCCTTTACCCTACGAAACGAGGAATATATGGAAAACGTAAGCAAACAGTGGCTTGGATTGCCGCTCAATCTGATATGGGGATACGTCGCTATCGCAATCTTTATGACTGGTGATGGCTTTGAACTGGCGTTTCTGTCGCACTACATTACCGAGCTTGGCTTTAGTCCGGCTCAGTCATCTTTTGCATTTACACTTTATGGTCTGGCTGCGGCGTTGGCCGCTTGGGTATCCGGTGTGGTCGCGGAAATCATTACTCCACAGAAAACGATGAAAATTGGTTTTCTACTCTGGTGTGTATTCCACGTACTGTTCTTAACCCTTGGGTTGAGCCAGTCAAACTACGGACTCATTTTACTGTTTTACGGCATTCGTGGCCTTGCTTACCCACTGTTCCTTTACTCATTTATTGTGGTGATTGTACACAACGTTCGCAGTGATGGGGTAAGTTCGGCACTCGGCTGGTTCTGGACGGTATATTCCATCGGTATTGGTGTTGCGGGTAGCTACATTCCTAGCTTTACTATTCCTTGGATTGGCGAGTTTGGTACCTTGTGGTTATCGCTGGCATTTTGTGCCGCGGGTGGTCTAATCGCCATGGTCGCTCTGCGTAATGTTAAAACGCCGACGCACATGCATAACCTGACTAACAAGCAGAAACTGACCGAATTAAGCCGAGCAGTAACGCTTCTTTACACCAACAAAAACATACTTTTCTCAAGCTTTGTACGCATTATCAACACGCTGTCGCTTTTCGGTTTTGCGGTCATCATGCCGATGATGTTTGTCGATGATCTTGGCTTTACTACGTCGGAGTGGCTTCAGGTTTGGGCAGTGTTCTTCTTTACCACCATCTTTTCTAACGTCTTCTGGGGAATCTTGGGCGAAAAACTGGGCTGGATGAAAGTAGTGCGTTGGTTCGGTTGTGTGGGAATGGCACTCTCTAGCCTAGCGTTCTATTACATTCCTCAGCATTTCGGTAATAACTTTTACATGGCGTTGATCCCGGCCATTTCTCTGGGGATCTTTGTAGCAGCCTTTGTACCAATGGCGGCAGTGTTTCCTGCACTGGAACCAAACCACAAAGGCGCGGCGATTTCGGTTTATAACTTATCTGCCGGATTGTCTAACTTCCTTGCGCCAGCCATTGCGGTGGTATTACTACCGTACTTCAGCACAATCGGTGTGGTCATTGCCTACACTACGTTGTACGTGCTGGCGTTTTTCTTTACCTACTTGATTAATGTTGAACAACCAGGGTTTGAAACAACATTTGTTGAGTCAGATAAAGTGTCTGTCGTTTAAAAGACTTAGGGTATGGCAACGGTTTTGGTTGTCATACCTTTTCTAATTTTGAGGTAAGCATGAATATAAAAGCGGTTATTTTTGATATGGATGGTGTACTCATTGATTCTGAGCCTCTGTGGCAAGAGGCGCAGATGGAATCACTCGACTGTTTTGGTGTGTGTATTACACGTGACGACTGCGAAAAAATGACAATGGGGAAGCGTGTTGATGAAATAGCGCAAATTTGGTGTGAGGCATATTCATTGACCGTTCCAACGAAAGAGCTGGAAGCAATGATTCTTTCGAAGTTGTGTCATCGTATTTCTACTTTGGGTGAGGCGATGACCGGCGTTTACGAGGCATTAGACTACTTTGCCAACCAAGGTTTAAAGATCGCATTGGCAACATCTTCTAACCATGTAGTCATTAACGCAGTCTTCGATCGCCTTCAGTTGTGGGACAAGTTCAGTGTTGTCTGCAGCGCTGAAGATGAAGAATATGGTAAACCCCATCCAGATGTTTATTTAACCGCTGCCCGTAAACTCCAAATCGGTGTTGCAGAATGTTTAGTTATTGAAGATAGCTTTACAGGCCTGACGGCGGCCAAAAGAGCGAACATGACGACTTACTTAGTTTCGCCAAATTATGAACAACGTAAGTTTTCTATCGCAGATGAATGTTATGCCGATTTAGAGTCCGTGATACAAAACCACGATAAGTTCGTGTCTAAATTGCACATTAAAAATATTGACTTGTTAATGCAGCCTTACAGTAGGATTTAGCTGGTCTTTATATTGATTAAAGGAGGTTTCTGCTGAATGACCTGCTCATCTTTATCCAATTCAATCTAAACATATGAGCGATCATCTAGCCAATGACGTGAATAATATGAAAAAGCAAGTCAACATACAGCACATGCTAACATGTGCTGTATGTGGTTTACTTAGTCTACCGTAACCCATGTTCCATTTTTAAAAGAGACTTCTGCTGCATCGATAACTTTAGTTACCTCCCAAGCTGCTCTGAAATCGGGATACATCGGTGAATTACTTGTAATGCCGTCAATAAGGTCACGTATCTCAACCGATTTCATGTCGTTATATCCGAGACCATGACCTGCTGAGACACAGAAGTTTTCATAATCAGGATGTTCTGGCCCTGTTAAAATGGTTCTGAACCCTTGTCTAGATTTTTTGTCTTCGGCAGTAAATAACTGTAGTTCAGATAATCTCTCCTGATCATATATTATGGTTCCTTTGGTTCCGGTTACTTCAAACCAAAGACCATTTTTTCGTCCCCAAGCAATTCTTGAAGATTCTATTGTTCCGATAGCCCCACTCTTAAAACGTACCATCATATGGACTTGATCATCATTTTCTACGTTTTTTGGGATAGGATCGTTTGGCTCATATCTAGTTGTGTAGATTGTGCTCATGTCTGCGCAAAGTGAAGAGATAGGAGATACTAAGAACTGCGCCATATTAATAATATGTGATCCCATATCACCTAAAGCTCCTGTACCGGAAAATTCGCGCTGTAAACGCCAACTAAAGGAAGTATTTTCATCTGCTAGATAATCTTCGTTAAATGTACCTCTGAAATGCACAACATCACCAATTTCTCCATTTTCTATGATTTGTTTTGCCAGCTGGATGGTTGGGTTTTTAATGTAGTTAAACCCAACTAGTGTTTTCACACCGGCTGCTTCTGCTGCTAGTGTCATTATTTTTGCGTCTTCGGAGTTAAGGGCTAAGGGCTTTTCTGAATAAACGTGCTTTCCATTTTTAATTGCTAGAAGAGCAATGTCTTTATGTAAGAAGTTAGGGGCACAAATATCTACGATATCGATCAAGGGATCGCTCACCAACAGTTGCCAATCATCTGTATAGCGATTGAAACCAAATTCTTCTGCTTTGACTTTCGCTTGAGTAAGGTTGATATCGGCGAGAAATTCGCATTTAATGGATGCACTTAGAGGGAACACTGCCCCTGCATTTCGATACGCAATTGCATGAGCCTTACCCATATAGCCAGTACCTATCATACCGATACTTAGACTTTTCATAGTTTAATCCTTTTTAAAAATCATGTTATTTTTGTGGGGAAGAATTACATATTTATGTTTCACATAATTCTTTGTTCTCAGGAAACAATCATAAAATCAGCGGAGGTCAGTAGTACATGTCTGAAATATTCGACAATTTGTCTGAAATTAATTTCGATGGTTTGAAAGAAGTCTACTTTGGCAGCGTAAAGTATCCGCCTGGTGGTTATCACGGTCCCAGAGTTCAACGTGGATTACAGCTTTTTCATTTGTTATCCGGTGAGGTGACTTTTTATGTTGAAGATACTGAAGTCAATATAAAACCAGGTGAATTTTGTCTTTTACTTCCTGGTAACAAGGAAACACACCACTTTAGTCAGCATCAAGAAAGCCACCATACTTGGTGTCAGTTAGACTTTCATGAACGGCCTGATTACTACAACAATATTATTCCCAATGCCCCGTTAGTTACGGAACAGAATATGGACTTACTGCGTTTTATGGAATTGGGGTTATCTTTAACAAGAAATCCGGTTACTCCTACTGTTCAATCGTTAATGTTGTTGGGGCCTGCATTAATTCGTTACTACATTAATTATGCGCATGGGTTTACGTCAGAATCTTCTGAGACAAAAGTACCTAGGGCTATTACAAAAGCCTGCGATTATATGAGTGAGCACCTTGCAGAATCTATTACGTTAACTCAAATTGCTGAAAATTCGAATATAACAGCTAATCATCTGGTGGTTATTTTCAATAAGTACCTATCTATCACACCAATGAAATATTTATGGCGATTACGCTGTCAGCAGGCTGCGCTGCTTCTTAAAGGAACAAGCATTCCTATTGGCAATATTTCGGATCAATTTGGTTTTAGTACGCAGTACCATTTCTCAAGATTGTTTAAGCAGTATTATGGCGTTGCCCCCTCTATTTACAGGAAAAATTAAGATATTTAGGAGTTTCAAGTTAGTTGTTCAGGCGTTCTTCGCGTGGCTGTGTTTTTGCTTCCTGAATTGTAAAGGAGATATGCCAAAATTCTGTTTGAATACCCGGGAAAAGTGATATGGGGAACTAAATCCCGTCTGCTCTGCTATGTGGGCGATAGGTATATTATTTGTATTGTTCAAGATAACACTTGCCCGCTCACACCGGAGTCGCCAAAGATAACGCATTGGAGTGACTGATAAATGAGTTCTAAATAGGTGTATCAAGTGATTAACGGATACGTGTGCTGCTTCTGCTATTTGAGGTAGAGTCAAAGGCCGTGCTATGTGTTGGCTTATATAATCACATGCTAGCAATACACTTTTGGGTAATGGGGGTTGATCATGGTCAGTAGAAGATAGTCTGTGAGAATAATTAATAAAATAGCGCAGTAGCGATTTTCCTAGTTCCAAAAGTGCATCGTAGGTATCAAGTTCAGGAGACTGAGTAAGTGCTAAACCTAAGTCCATATAACGGATGATTTCACTATTTGCTTCAACAACGGGTGGAATTGGCTCGAGCTGAAGCCGGAGATGATCTGTATTTCCAAGAAAGTCTAACTGGCACCAGGTATGGTAACTTTCTTGTGTTTGACTGAATCGATGAAATTCATGACGCCCAGGTAAGAGAATACAAAAATCTCCTGCATTGAGTGTTAATGTAAATTCTTCTATTTCAAAGGTGACCTGCCCGCTATGTAGGTGAAAAAACTGTATACCCCTTTGAATACGTGGTCCTTGGGTACCATTTATAGGGTATTTTATACTCCCAAAATAAACTTCCTTTAACTCTTCTATAGTGATTTCAGACAATTTTTTCATAGTTTCAGATATGTACCTTTATGTTATTTAGGCATTATATTATCAGGGCTGGTGAAGATAAATGCTTTGTGATTGATTGAAAAATTTATTAGCGATCACAATTATGGATAAAATGTGACATAACGCAAGTTAAGCGTATTTTTGTGATAAAAGTCAATGTGGCCCAGGATAATAGCTAGCATGTCTAATCTACTGTCTGGGGTATTAATCTGGCTAATGGTGTAATTATTGGCGTAAGAAAATAGGATCAGTGGTCAGGTTAGATTTTTTATATATATGTTGGGAACAATTTTTACTCCTGTTAAAGTATTTCCACAACATGAAATGCAGATATTACATCTTTAATAACTTTGAGGTGCATCATGTATAACATTGCTTTATTTTAATTCTGAACTACACGAATCGTTAAAAACCAGTAAATAATTAAAACTATAACTATATAATTGCTGACCGTTTGTGCAGGCTGGAATTTAATGATCATGTAAAAATAATAAACAATAAATCGAAATTAAATTCCAGAGAGAATGTGCTCTCTCTGGAGAAAAGACAATAACGTGGAGAACATCAATGGATAAGAATAAAGTAAAATTAGGTATCGCTCCTATAGCTTGGACAAACGATGATTTACCTAGTTTAGGTGGTGATAATACCTTTGAACAATGTGTTAGTGAAATGGCTCTTGCAGGATTTACTGGAAGTGAAGTAGGTAATAAATATCCGAAAGATACTGCTGTATTAAAAGAGAAATTAGATTTGCGAGGTATTCAAATTTGTAACGCTTGGTTCAGTACTTTTTTCGCAGATGGAAAAGAAGATGAGACTATTACGGGTTTCCTATCGCATATGAACTTTCTACATGAAATGGGAGCGAAGGTTATCGGCTGCTCTGAGCAAAGTGGCAGTATTCAGGGTACAGATAAAGCAGTGTTCGATGAAAAGCCTTCATTTAATGAAGAACAATGGAAAAAGGTTGCATCTGGTTACAATCAGTTATCTGAACTTGCTGCCGAAAAAGGAATGAAAGTTTGTCTTCATCATCATATGGGGACAGCTATCCAAACGCCTGAAGAAATTGATAAGTTTATGGGAATCACTGACCAATCGGTAGGGTTGTTGCTAGATACCGGACATATTTATTATTCAGAGGGAAGTCAGCAGGCAATCATTAATGTATTAACAAAATATGTTGATCGTATTCCTCATGTTCATCTTAAAGATATTCGGGATGAGAAGCGACATCAAGTTATTGATGAGCATCGTAGTTTTCTTGATGGTGTGAGATTAGGAGCATTTACTGTACCTGGTGATGGTGTAATAGATTTCGCACCTGTATTCGAAATCTTGGATAAAAGTGGTTATGAAGGTTGGATGGTTGTAGAAGCGGAGCAAGATCCTGCTACAGCGGATCCGTTAGAGTATGCACTAAAAGCACGTCAATATATTAAAGATATTGCAAATATTTGATTTGCTCGTTAGGAATAAATTTTTGTTCTAGTAGTTACTAAAAAGTAACTATTAGAATGTCAGAAATATTATTGATGCTACTTTATCCCGTTTAATGGGCCTTTTTGTAGGTAATATCTCTGATTTAAAGTTTAATTTTGTGAAATATATATCTGTAATAAAGTGATAGTTAATATTATGTCATTTGATATTGGATATAAAAAATAATTTTGAAACTGATGCATAAATTAAGAATTGATAATTAAGAAAATTTGCTATTACTGATTTATGAACTAGGAGACGACAATGTATAATATCGCACTTTTCGGCGCTGGACGAATTGGACAAGTCCATTCTGTAAATGTAGATGCACATAAAGATACCAACCTTTATTCAGTTATTGACCCATTCGCAGAAAATGCAGAGAACTTAGCAACTAAATATGGCGCTAAAGTTCAGTCTATTGAAGAAGCGCTCGCAGACGCCAATGTTGATGGTGTACTGATTGCTTCTGCTACAGATACACATGCTGAGTTAATTGAATTGGCAGCAATGGCAGGCAAAGCTATCTTCTGTGAAAAGCCGGTCCATCTTGATATTGATCGTGTACGCGCGTGTCTGAAGACGGTGAACGACAATCAGGTGCCGCTTTTTGTGGCTTTTAACCGCCGCTATGACCCACAGTTTCGCAAGATTCGTGAAATGCTAAGTTCAGGCAGTATAGGTAAAGCTGAATCTCTGATCATTACTTCACGTGATCCATCACCACCACCAGCAGAGTACGTAAAAGTATCTGGTGGCATGTTCCGTGATATGACTATCCATGACTTTGATATGGCGCGTTTTATCATGGGTGAAGATCCTGTATCTATCTATGCACAGGGGAGTAATCTGGTTGATCCGGCCATCGGTGAAGCTGGTGACATAGATACCGCATTCGTTGTTATGAAGTTCCCATCTGGCGCCCTGGCGACTATCTCAAACACACGCCGTTCTGGCTATGGTTATGATCAGCGTATCGAACTGCATGGTGAAAAAGGTCTGCTGACTGCCAACAACATCAAAGAAGATGCAGTTGAGCAGTGGAACGACGCTGGTTGCACTGCAGCAAAACCAGAACACTTCTTCCTGCAGCGTTACGATGCGGCTTACAAAGCTGAATGGGAACATTTTGTTGATGTGCTCGCAGGCCGCGCTAAACCAGAATGTAGCGGTTATGACGGTGAGCAGGCTTTGGTGATGGCTGATAAAGCCCTCGAGTCCCTGCAGACTGGCAAAGAAGTCAAATTATAATAACGCTATAAATTTTTTAACATTCCAATAGTAGTCTGGCGCCAATTCTGTGTTGGCGTCATGGCAACGTGCAAACACAATTTGGAGGCTACATGTTAGCTCTATTATCCTTTCTTGCGTTCACCCTGTTCGTAGCTGGGTTCGCATACTACAAAACACGTGCGGCTCATCTGGAAGAGTCATCGGAAGGTTACTTTCTTGGGGGGCGTTCTCTGACCGGTGTTTATATCGGTGGTTCCATGTTGTTGATGAATATGTCAACTGAACACTTGGTGGGTCTAAATGGCCTGTCTTTCCGAACTGGTTTTATCGTTATGGCCTGGGAGGTTATGGCTGCAATCACTATCGTATTGTTTGCGATGTACTTCCTGCCTCGTTATCTCAAACTCGGCATCTCCACGATTCCTGAGTATCTAGAAAAGCGCTTCGATAAGCAGACACTGACGATCACATCGATCCTTTTCCTCAGCATGTATGTCATCTCTTTACTACCTATCGTGCTCTATACTGGAGCGATCGCTCTCGAGAGTTTATTTGATGTATCCAATGTTTTTGCAATCGATAAATCAGCGGCGATGTGGCTCATGGTCTGGGGAGTGGGTGGCCTAGGTGCTATCTACGCTGTATTCGGTGGCATTAAAGCTATCGCTGCTGCGGATACAATTAACGGTGTCGGCCTTATTACTGGTGGACTGATGGTAACTGGATTTGCACTAGCCTATGTTGGTGATGGCAATATGTGGAGCGGTTTGGTGGAGGTTTACCAAAGCCACCCTGATAAGTTCAACTCCATCGGTGACAGTGATTCTTTAGTCCCATTTTCTACACTGTTTACTGGTCTAATTGTCTCTAACATGTTCTTCTGGTGTACCAACCAGTCGATTGTTCAGAAAGCACTGGGTGCTAAAAACTTGGCTGAAGGTCAGAAAGGTGTGCTGCTGTGTGCATTCTTTAAGCTAATGATTCCAATGATTATTATCTTGCCGGGTATCATTGCTTTCCATGTGTTCAATGGCCAAATAGACAACCCAGACAATGCCTATCCGAACTTGGTTCACCTTGTGCTACCAGAAGTACTGGTTGGTTTCTTCGCCGCAGTTGTAGTTGGAGCGGTATTCTCGACCTTTAGTGGCGGACTTAGCTCTTCGGTGACTCTGTTTACGGTAAACATCTACAAGAAAACTCTGCGTCCGGATGCCACTGAAGCACAATCCGTTCGTGTAGGAAAACTATTGGGAATGGGGCTTGCGGTAACTTCTATGCTGGTTGCACCACTGGTCGCAAATGCACCGGATGGCCTATTTTACCTAATTCAGCAGTTGCAGGGGATCTTTAATTCGCCAATCCTGAGTGTAGTGTTGGTTGGCCTACTGACTAAGAGAGTACCGGCTATCGCAGCTAAGCTTGGCTTGGTGTTTGGTATGGCGGCATACATTCTGTTTAACTTTGTGATTAAAGTCGATATCCACTTCTTCCACCTTGTCGGTCTTCTGTTTGTAGCAAACGTTGTATTCATGCTAATTGTTGGACACTTCTATCCACAAGACGCGTACGAAGAAGAATACACAGAACAGGTAGATATAACTCCTTGGGCCTTTGGTAAGGCTGCCGCATCACTTATTTGTTTGGCGTCTATCTCTATGTACATCTTCTTAGCTCACAATGTACCGGGCTGGGTGATGAATGGATATTACGTGTTGGCTATTGCTATCTTGGGTTTTGTTTTTTGGTCAATCGCCAAAGAACTGATGCGTGTATCGCAGTCTAAAAAAGTGGCGCCAGTATCTGAATAGCTAGCTTAGAAAACTACGAGTTTTTTGATTTTTAGACTTAAACCACCTACTGAAGTAGGTGGTTAACATTAAGTAGGTTGAGTTAGCCTAAAGACAAAGCTCCCTTCTCGGGACTTAAGAAAATCCCACTTTTTTGTGGGTGATAGTTTACCTTCAAATTCCTCTCAGGTGATGACCGAGAAAATTGTTTTGGAAACGTGACGACATGGAACAATCATTACTTCCTAATATCTTTGGTTTTCTGTCTAAACTGCCACCTTTTGATCAGCTACCTTACCGTGAAGCCAACGCTATGGCTTCTAAAATAGATATCCTGTATCTCCATAAAGGCAAAGCGCTGGAGGAGGATCAACTAGTTGGTAAAGGGCTTTACATTTTAAGGGTAGGGGCTGTAGAGCAGTATCATCTAGATCAATCTCTCAGAGCTCGTTTGGGCTGTGGTGATCTATTTGGTTTCAGCCATCTGTATCAGAAACAAACGTGCTCATATACGGTTAAGGCCATAGAAAATACCTTGTTATACCGTATCCCGAAAGCGGTTCTCTCTGAGCTTATTCGCTGCACTCCATCACTTGGTGATTATTTTTCCGAACATGAATCGGTGAGATTGGCTAAGTCAACTGAGGTTATGACCAGAGGCGATGATGCTGTTTACTTGCGTCCGGTAGATTCTGTTATGAATAGAGACATGGCCATCGTTTCGGCTGACACCTCGATAGACGAAACGGCTAGAGTAATGGTCAAAGAGCACAGGTCAAGTGCCTTAATAATGCAGGGACACGAGTTGTTGGGCATTGTGACTGAACGCGATATGACAAAACGTGTCATCGCTCAATGCATGAATTATAGCCAGCCTATCTCCACTGTTATGACCAGTAACCCGCTAACAATCACCAGTGGCACCTCGATGTTAGAGGCTATTGAAACCATGATGCAGCATAATGTGAGGAGTCTTCCTGTTGTAAATGCTGGGAGGGTTCAGGGAATAGTAACGGCAACAAGTATGGTTGAGCGCAGCCAAGTACAGGCTGTGTTTTTAATTAGTCGCATCTATCGCAAAGAGTCTCTGGAAGAACTGGTTGCCCTTACGAGTCAGCGTACTACCGTCTTCAGAACCTTAGTTGAGAATCGCACGCATCCTAGAACTATCCAGCATATGATGACCCTTATAGCCGATGCTTATAATAAGCGTCTGTTACAACTGGCAGAGAAGCTGTTGGGACCTGCTCCTGTTGACTACGTCTGGTTTGTGGCTGGGTCACAGGCTCGGTACGAGATCCATAACCTGTCGGATCAGGATAACGGTATCATCCTTAAACGTAAGGTTGATGTTAAAGAGCGGGAGTATTTTGGCAAATTGTCGAATTATGTATGCCAAGGCCTAGATCAATGCGGCTACTCCTTGTGTAAAGGAGACATGATGGCATCTAATCCGAGCTGGTGTACCGACCTTTCGACGTGGACTGGCTATTTTGGCCGTTGGATCAAATACCCCGAAGCAGAAGCATTGTTAAACTCCTGTGTCTATTTTGATATTCGGCCGCTATATGGAGATTTTGAGTTAGCGGAAGAATTAAAGGACAACATTAACCGGTATCTCAACGGGAATCGGCGTTTTATATCTATCATGTTGGCGAACTCACTTAGAGTGTGCCCGCCGCTTGGTATGTTCAGGCAGTTTGTGTTTGAACGGAATGGCACCAATACTAAGTCTTTTAATATTAAGCGTCATGCTGTGAATTTGCTGGTTGAGTTAGCACGGATCTATGCATTAACGGCCAAGAGTAAAGAGACCAGTATGGAGGAGCGGCTACGCGCAGCAATTAATGCTTCTCTGTTGAGTGAAGAAGGCGGGAGAGAGATCCTAGAGGCATTTGATTTTATTAATCAAGTTCGTTTTAACCATCAGTGTAATACGTCTGAGCGTAACCTCGCTTTGAGTAACAACATAACTCCAGAGGTCTTAACCCAATTTGAGAAAAATCATCTAAAAGACGCATTTCGGATAATATCTAGGTATCAAGAAGCAGCAGAGCAGAACTTTAAAACTCTGGAGATTAGAAGTTGATCAAATTTAGGAAACATAAGATTAGTTCTCTCGAGAGATTGGAGAAGCAACGCCAGCAGTTTATACAGCGCAGTGATATACCTAACGCAATAAGACGCTGGTTCGTATCGCCTGTCGCATCCGTAGATAGTGTATTTACTGCGTTACCCTTGGTGGTGATGGATTTTGAAACCACAGGGCTGGATCCAGAGAGCGATGAGATCTTGTCGGTCGGTTTAGTTGACATCAATGAAAGTGTTTTATCTTTATCTAGTGCAAAGCACTATTACCAGTTATCGTTGGCCGGAGTTAAACCTGAGACTGCTGTGATCAATCATATAGTGCCTGAGACGTTGCATGGCGGTTTGGAAACGCAGGAATTTGCGGAAAAAATCCTGAGGGCAATCTGCAGAAAGGTGGTAGTGGTCCACTGTGCCATTATCGAAAAACGCTTTTTGGCGAGGTTGTTACAGTTGCCACAAGGTGTTGAGCTCCCAGTTATCTGGATAGATACCTTAGTCCTGGAAAGTTCGCTATACGTCAACAAACTCAGTTTTCTTAACGATTATCGCCTGTGTAAGATCCGAGAAAAGCGCCAATTGCCAGCTTATCTGGCGCATAACGCCCTTGCTGATGCTGTGGCGACCGGAGAGTTATTGCTAGTGTTAATGCAGGAAATTTTTGCCTCAGCCAGCGAGCCGACGTTGTCGCAACTCTATGCAAGATCCTGCGGTTATCGCTAGATCATGTGCTTATTTAACGATTAGTTGCTTGAGCTAGGATTAGGCGCAGCAATTAAGCAAAAAGTATAGATCCTAGGCTGACACGAATCATATTACGGTCGTTCAAAACTTCAGTATTAACCGTAAAGAGATTACCTCAAAGCCTCTGCCTAATAGGTAGGTCAGAATTGGAAGACAGCCTTTAATTGCAATCGACTTCGACAAAAACTCTGGGTAAATTCGTGGCTAAGTCGCACCTTTCAGTCGCTGCCAATTAAAATTGCAGAAACGAAAGAGGCCGTTAAATTCTTAGCGGCCTTTTTGCTATATGAGGGGTAGAGATAGGGGTTTGAGGAAAGAGTTAGGTTTTCACTCCAAATGTAAAAGGGTTAAGGCACAAACTTGGACTGAACGATGTCAATTTATATCCAGCAATTTTAGCCGCTGCGCTTAGCTAACTTTCTATACTTGAAGTTATCCGTAAGTCACTAATTCAGTAAAGCTACTGGCACGAATATTTCCACTGATTCTATGCTGGGTGCCACCCGTAAATTCGACATCTCCTAGCTTAGATTAGGTGTTATACTCTAGGCATTCTCATTTCTTTCATCTCGACCCGATTTATCTCATCTAACTTTAATGGATTCTTATCGAGTGATTGGTTAACATGTTTGAGTGTTTTGTGTCACCTATACATTATCAGCGGTTCATTTGACCCACTTAGCCTAAGCAAAAAAGTAGTGATTAATTCAAGCTCAAGCCTCATCGATTTTGCCATCGTAATAAACAATATTGTTTGTAGTGCTGTTGGCTGCATATTTTTATCTCAGATTCGTTCTGGCTTGACTCACTATCAACGACGATCAGCACTTTATTTCTTTTACTTTTTCCTGCTGTTTGGTTTTGCGTTTGCAGCAATGGCTATTCGCTCCTGGCTTCCGCTTATTTATTCTGTTTTATTAAACAATTTTATGTATATGACAGTTGCGTATTTGTTGCTATTTGGCTCTATAAGTTGGTATCAACGCGATATTAAGCCGTGGTTATGGAAGCTAGCAATTGTTCATGTCTGCTCATATACAGCGATACAAACTCTTATTTATCACTTCGTACCAAATACACTTGAATTGCGTGTTCAGATTGCGTTCGTCAATTTTGCTCTGGTGTATGCTTCCACTTTTTTACTTTGTCACAAACATAGAACTTCAAATGGTAAGGGCGAGCGTATGCTCGCTTTAGCTGCATTGGTTTGCCTTGTTGCTGCTGGTTTTCCTACTTTTGCATTGGCTGTAACAGGTCAAGTAGAGTATTACCGTGTCGCAGTCGTGGTGACTCAAAACATAGTTTGCTTCTTCTTATTAGGCGGATTATTGTCGTTATTTCTTTTTAATCAGATTGACTGGCACTACGAAAGATCCATTCGGGATGAGCTGACAGGATTGTTCAACCGCCGTTACATTAATGAGCGTATTGCCCATTTGTTTCAAGGTGATTTGCCTATTCAGGGAACGCTTGCAGTTGTAGACATTGACCATTTCAAAAAAGTAAATGATCGCTTTGGTCACGACGTTGGTGATAACGCGCTCGTTTATGTCTCTAAAATTCTGTCTGGTAGTCTTAAAAAGGGCGATTTGGTTAGCCGCTACGGAGGGGAGGAGTTTGTGATCTTTATTGCGGATAATGATTCCAAACAAGCTCTGGCGACATTGCATACAATCCATTCATCAGTTGAATCACAGAGCCGTTTATCAGCTATGAGCATTCCCATTACAGTGAGCATTGGTTACTGTAACTTAACTTCTCAAGACACATTACAAAGTGCTTTCACCAGAGCTGATTCAGCACTGTATATGGCGAAAAACCAAGGTCGTAACTGTATTGTTGGCCAGTAACCTCGCCGTTCCCATAGCTTCTATATATTGAAATTGTCTATAGGCGTGCTAGCACGACCGTGGTTAGCACGTTTGAGCCCCAAACCGTTTCAGAGCGCGTCGTTTTGGCTATAGAACTAGCTAATGTGAAAAATTTGCACATTGCTTATCAATGTTACACCTAACTGATCCACTGTAGCACCGAGTCGTGATTTGACATACTGGGGCAGTCCACAGAGGTTATCTCAAGAATATCGAATTTGTTTATCCAACGCCCAAAGAGATTACATGAAATTTGATTTGAGTTTGGTGTCACTGCTAACTATCCGGCATACAATTTGAAGGAAAGCAACGGTGTACAAGAGATAAAGTGGTCCAGTGCAGTTTATACTGATTACCGCTAGCGTATCCGTATAAACCCGTAAACAGGAGAGGGACGATAAATAATCGAATCACTTTTAGGAAAGAATGGACGTTACTCATGAGTAATACCTAATTGTTTCAAATCCTGGTTATCCTGTCGTTCTGCATACTGCGCAATAACTGGAAACTGAGTATGATCAATACGCTCTGACCAGATACGTTTCGGAATATGGTTAAAGGTGTCAGCGTAGCTCGGTGCTATTTCAAGTACTAGTCTGGCAATGCTATCCAGTTCTAGTGATTCAGCGGATGCGGGTAATGTCAGCACTGTGGCGGAAGATTGCGCAGGAACTAGCAAACTTGGATTCTGTTCGCCTAATAACTCTGGTGTCAGCAGATGAGGCGTTTGTCGGTCGCCAAGGTCGTAATGACGCTGCAGAACCATGTACTTGTTTGGGATCGACTCTTGAGAGTTCCACCATTTGCCGTCGACAGCGGCTAAGACCAATTTTGCTTTCGACTTATCGACGATACCAAGTTCTCGCAGGCTTGCATTGAGAAGCAAGCTGACGTTTTGGTTATAGTCTCTTTCGTTCAACACCTTATGCTGTTGAATGAGGCTAAGTACTATTTTCGCGCCCAACATATTGGAATAGAGATCTTCGAGCGAGTAGGCTGAAATCGTCTCTGGCCATCCAGAAAAACTCGCGTAGCCGTGCCACTGGGCAATCTCGTGGGATTCAGCCTTGAAGTAGGCTAAGCGTGCTGCAAGGTGAGCAGCAACCGACCACCTTTGCTCCTCGGTTAGTAAAGACGCGTCGAACGGGGTCATCTCGATATATCTTGGCCCTAATTCGGCTGGTAAATCAATGCGGTGGGCTTGGCCCAGGTTGGCGAGTATCTCAAAAAATAATCCCATGGTGTCATCGGCGGTATCGCGCACATGGGCGAGGTCTATAAAGCCACCTTTCTGCGTGTATAAGATACCGTTATTTTCGCTGCCGCCATGACCTAATGAAGAAGAGGATGAAGGTGTGTAGTGATATATCCCGCTGGCAAACTTGTGCGGACCTATCTCCTCAAGTTCGACAATGTTGTTCAGTCGGAAAAAAGGCACTGGGACTGGCCCGAATTTAACTTTCTGCATATCCCCAAATGCACAGCACGGGCGAACGTTCTGCGGTACCGTCAATTGAGGGAAGCGAGACTCATCCAAATACCAATTCTGACCGGTCGTCACATTGCCTGCTAGCATATCTGCGGCCTGATTCGAAGTTGGCACAGCATGGGTTTCCCAATCAGTCGATGAGCATCCAGCCAGGAGGGTACATAGGGCGATCGTACAAAAGGGTTTAAAAAGTAAACGGTTCATTTCAGTTAAAACGCTTCATTAATTGCAAAGTAAAAACCGCTTTGATCGTTACCAAAGCCCATATCTAAACGCAGGTTAACTCGCTGCTTGATTTCAAATCGGTAGCCAACGCCGACAGAGTAAAGCCACCTGTCTTGACCCAGTTGATCAAATTCCTCAGCCAATGTGCCGGCTCCTAACCAGTACACCATGCCATGGCGACCAGATAGTGGCTGCCGGTACTCCACTTGGGAAATCAGCATGTTTCTGTCGCGATATTGACCTTGTTCGTAGCCACGCAGCGCCTCAGCGCCTCCGAGCATCGCCATTTGATCCCAGCTCACGTCACCGAAATTAGATTCGGCACGCACCTGCCAGGCCAGAACCCCAGGAATTAACGATAGAGCGTGGTAGTCACTGTAATTGAACCTTACACGTTCAAAATCATTGTCTGAGCCTAATTCAGTACTGAAGTTCTGATATTCAAGCTCAATCAGCCTTCCTTTTGATGCATTAAGGGCAAAGTCCCGCGAGTCATAAGTCACACTGAGCAAGCCGCCAATGTTACGCTGCGTTTCAGGAAATTCCGCAAAATCATCACCAATCCAAGGTGTGTTTGTGTTTTCTTGTTTGGCGTTGGACGCTTCATTATGGGAAAACGAGAGGCCCATGCCTAAGTAGGTGTTAGGTAATATACGCGTCATACCAGTGATGGAGGCGGAATAACTGCGTCGGTTATAATCGACCCGTTCATTGTGCATTCCTGCATCAACCCCAAAGCCATGAAATACATCGGGAGAATCCGTTAATTCAGCGTCAACAAATAAACGGTATTGGTCGTTTTTTAGGTAGTTGGCATTTTTGAGTGATACTCCATAAGCGCCGTTTATCGACCCAAAACCGTTAATGGTAATCGAGCTTGGCTGTGAGTCCATATCGTTGATATCTGGCTTATAGAGGCCAACTGCCGACACGCCAATACCAAATTTTTTCTCCGGAGTATAAAAGGGGCCGGGCATGACACTCCAGTCAATGCCTTTTTCAGGATCGAATTGTCCATCAGCACCGAGCTCCAGCAATAGATCCTCAAGCCAAGCTTGATATTGCTGATACATGGTCTGCTCATGCTGTTCTGGTTTTGGCTCTGTCTGCTCGGCGAGGGGTACCCCAGATATAAACAGGCAAACAAGAGGGAGTGTTTTTTTCATGATTTTCAATGCCTAGAATCGACGTCCTAGTGAAAAGAACAGGGTCTCACGTTCGCCAAATCCTGCCTCCATCAAGATTTCCCAGTCTTTGTTAAAAGCATATTGGAATCCAACTACACCGTTCCAGTTCTCATCAGCAGTTTGGCTGACATTGAAGCCGGCATCTGGACTTAGGTGATCGACAAGTTCATGGATTTCTTTTGGTAGATTTAAGCTCTTTAGATCACCAGACAGTTCTTGTTGAACATTTTGATACATGGCACCAGCAAATACACGTAGCTCGCGTCCGCCATCATATTGCCAGCGATACCCGACACGAGGTGCGGCAACGAAGGTTTTAATATTGCCATCAATAGCGGCAATGCTGGTGTAGGTGTAGTTCATATCGAGTAAAGCAAACCAATTTCCTATGCCTCCCGCCAACGTGGTACCTGCGCCATAGGTTCCGCCGTCCATATCCAGCTCAAATACGGCATTGTCCGGTAACTCGTCGCCTGCAGCATCCAGCAACGAGCACAGAGCTTTGTTTCCGATACCGTTCACAGAGGAAGCATCACAGCCGAGTGAGTTAATTTTTGCCGTACTGGTACCTTGGGTATAACCAATAATGCCGTAGATATTCATAAACGGGAAAATCCAGACATCTCCCCTCAGAGTAATATTTGAGCCTGTAAAATCGGCGTGGTTGGCATCAATATCAAGCGCGTCAAGTACAGGGTGTCCTGTCAAATCAATGCTGTTGACTGTAATAGGGTTGCTCATATCCATATAGGAAAGAGAAAGGCCGTAAGGCTTAGGTAGTGAATAGCCTCTCTTTTCAGCTTCATCACCCCAAATAGGGAAAAATGATTCTTGAGCAAAGCCCAATGGGGTAAATAAAACTGTCAAAAAAGCCAGTACGAAGTTTATTTTCACAATAGCATCTCCTCAAGTTAGTCAAATACCTCTTCCTTGAGGAAATCAGTAAATTTATTATGTTTAATGGTCTGTTATTTTAAATTTTGAGGTTTACAAAATAGATCTGAAAATAACTTCCCAATCAGAAGAAAAATTAAAATATTCGTCAGCATAAGAATTGGCGTTTCAATTTTATATGTTGGAGTCAGGTTTAAAGCGCCAGAGGTAAGTACGACCAATAGATTGATTCCTAGTATTCGATGAATCATCATTTTTGGTGCTGAAAAAACCTCCCAAATCACTATTGTGTTAATGAAGTAGAATAGTGCTAACTGCCATAGTTCGGTCATTAGGGGCATCAAAAACACATACTCCAGTAAAATTACCGTTCCAGTACCTATTACGCCGAAGAAGGCATCTTTGAGTACACTCGGCGGCATTGTCGGCAAGATGCAAGAAAAAGCAGCCGCAATCAGTGGGAAAATAGAACCACCAGGTACCGGGAGATAAATCCAAACGAGTAATGATGTTACGAACATCGACACACCATGAAAAACTTTACGTCTATCGTCTTTGATATGTTGGCTAAGTGTCCGTTTCTTCTGATGAATTGATACTTTGACACTTTCAGTTTTATTGCTGTTTCTATAGCCGATAAGAGACGTTTGAGGCTTATCTACATAAAAGTTTTCTAATTTTTCTGCCAACACTTTCCATTCAGCGCTGTTTTCATTCGAGTTATTCACTCGACTCAGTAGTCTTTCTTGGATATGAGTCATTTCATTGACTCGATCAAGCCAGACTCGTCTGTGCTGCCTTAGTTGATAGCTGTCCTTTAACGGCAAGTTTAGTAGCTGATATAGCTTATTAATATTTCCCGCATTAGCTTCAAGCGCTTCAATGTTAAAGTCGTGCTTATTTTTTAATGCTTCAAGTAACAGAGTTCGACTATTTTCAAAATTCTGGATAAAACTTTGTTCGGTATTAATAGGCCAAAAAATTCTATAAACAACAGAAAACGTTATTACACCTAGTACCGTTTCTTGAAGTCGTAATATTGCGAAGTGAAATATAGTTTGATCATCAAATTGACCCATGCAAGCGACGATGGAGCATACTGTAAAAGCCATCGAAAATATGTATCCATATTTCTCGTCGCTTGACATAAAAATACATAACCCAAGAAACATGGTTAGAAAACTCAGGAACAAGAAAGGATCCTGGGGAAACGTACCAATTAAGAACAGCGCATAAGCGATACCCACTAGCGTTCCCCACACACGGTTGTGTCCTTTATGAATGGAATGGGCATAGCTCTCGTTCAATGCCATAACCACAACTGCAATTGCAGCCCAGTACGGTTTTTCCCACTGGAACCATAGCGCAAGACTGAGCGCAATCACGATAGATAGCGCGACTTTAATGGCTTCTTTGGTAGAGGCATTGAGCATGGTATTTACCTATTAGTGTTTCATGATTTTGATGGATGCTGTCATGCCGACACGTAGCTGTAGACCCTCAGGGATCTCGTCCAGTGTTACCTTGACCGGAATTCGTTGAGCCAGGCGTATCCACTGAAAGTTAGGGTTTACATTAGGCAGGAGATCGTTGCCCGTAGTACCATCTTTTTTAGCGATGCCGAAACCAATACTTTTAATCTTGCCTTCTAACAGCACATCATCGCGCATCAGTAACGTCACGTAGGCTCGGTCGTCTGGATTAATACCCGCTAAGTCAGTTTCTTTAAAGTAGCCTTCAATCCAAAAGCTGTTCTCATCAATAAGAGCAACGACTGGAGAGTTGGCCACCACTTGTGAACCTGCCTGAACATTTAAGTTGGTAATGAATCCGTCAGTTGGCGCGTAAATTTTGGTGTAATCGAGGTTAAGTTGTGCTTCCTCGATCGTTGCTTTGGCCAGTTCTACGTTTGCTGCTGAGGTTTCGACGGCGTTTGCTAAATTGCTTAGCGTTAAGGCCGGTACGGCACCAGGACTACGCTTTGCGAGATTAATGGCGCGTAGCTCTTCATTTTTCGCTTTAGCCAGGAGTGCAGAGGCTTGCTTCTTACTCGCCAACGCTTTGTTGTATGTCGCTTGGTAGATGCTTGGGTCAATCTCAAACAGCAAATCGCCTTTTTTAACTTTTGAGTTATCAGCTACGTATACGTTTGTTACCTGTCCTGTGACGCGCGGTGTTACCGAGATGACATAAGCACTGACTTGACCGTCTCTTGTCCACGGATTATTCGCGTATGTTTCGTAGTAGGAATAGGCCACAGCTCCTGCCCCACAAAGCAATAAAAGACTAATTAAATAACGTTTAATCACGGTGAACTTACCTCAGAATATCGTAATAAATTGGCCGATAACGCCAGTGAAAATAACAATTAAACTCAGCTCCGCTATCGCTGGGAACGCCACATGTTTGTGTAGGCCCAAACGAACAGCGAAGGATGTAACTAGTGTGGTCAGAACGTAAGCCAATCCGATCACCAGCAACAATGGGGGGAAGTAAATCTCGCCCCACACGAGTTCATGCGGCATTGGGTTCATGGGTTGTGCCTCAGAGTTATTTGATGGGACAAATATAAAGGAAGTGATCTACTTCAAATAATCGCTTATGTAGGATGACATCCATCATGTTTGGGGCGTGCAACCATCACTCGTTTTTCATTCAGAGGTCGATGCCTTGATGTTGAAGAGGAACTTTTGGTGCATTTCTTTGGCCATTAGTGCGTTTTGAATTGCGAGGTGAACTTATGACAAAGATCATATTCTCCGGGCTTAACATGATTAATTAATCAATGAGACTCATCACGACAAATGAAACCTTGAAACGTTGGCTAAGCTTAATCGAGGTAAGTATCCGCAGTTTTTACTCTGTATTGAGTGATTTTTCGCAATGTGGGTGTGTGTTTATTGGTGAGTGGAAGTCTATGAATGAAAGCAATTTAGAAATTGAGTTGGCTGATAGCATTACTTCTGCTGTTGTTGGAGAGCTTTGGGATAAAGCGAACAAGCTTCTCGAATCACACCCAAATTCTCCCATCGTGGTAGACGCGAGCAATCTCACCTTTATTGACATCTCTGGTGTCGCATTCTTATCGGATTTACAGACCCGATTTCGTGCTCCTGGCGCTGAAATTTCCATAATTGGCCTCAAACCTAGTTTGGCAGAGCTTGTCCCCCCTGTACCCACGAGGAGTACGTCTGCCAACGTTAAAAGAAAAAGTGTTTTTTTCGAGCGTGTCGGGCAAGCAACGATGGAAATGCTCGTTTATGTCGGTTCTGTCGTTAAGTTTATCAAAGAGTGCGTACTGGTTTTTAAGATAGGAATACGTGGGAGGAAAAACGTCAACTGGGCGACCGTTTCGAATATTTCGACAAGGGCAGGGGCGGATGCGGTCCCTATCATTCTGTTAATTGGCTTTCTAATGGGAGTCATCATTGCCTTTGAAATTGGCTTAGTTGCTCAACAATTTGGTGCAGTTCTGTTCGTAGCGGATGGGATTGGGATATCCATGTTCAGAGAGTTAGGCCCATTGATGACGGCGATCGTTTTCGCAGGTCGTACTGGTGCGGCATTCGCTGCGGAGATTGGGACACAGAAAGTCAATGAAGAGATAAACGCGCTGCGCACCTTTGGGATAAGTCCTGTGGAGTTTCTCGTCATACCTCGCATCTATGCCTCCGTTATCGTGCTCCCTCTATTGACCATACTTGCCGACATTGTCGGTGTTTTCGGTGGTGCCCTTGTCTTACTGAAGTTCGATATAAGTTTCGTCCAATATTACAACCAACTTTTAAATGCACTTTCTGCTTGGGACTTGATATTTGGCTTGGTAAAGGCGACCACTTTTGGGTTCATTATTGCAGTCATCGGTTGTGAGCGGGGGCTAGCCACTGGCCAAGGTTCGACTTCGGTCGGCTTGGCGGCAACAAGCGCAGTGGTGAGCAGCATCATATGGATAGTCGTGATTGATGGCTTCTTTACCGTATTACTAACCTGAGGGTGTCCAATGAATTCGGCATTCAATGATCCAGATAAAGATGATGCAGTCGTGGTCACGGGCTTAAAAATGGGGTACGGCGATAAAATCCTGCTAGAAGACGCCAGCTTTAATGTAAGGCGTGGTGAGGTTCTCGTTATCTTAGGTGGTTCGGGCTGCGGAAAATCCAGCCTCATGAAACACATTATTGGTTTGTACGAGCCAATGTCTGGCGACATATCCATTAATGGCAAGAGTATCGTTCATGCGGGACAGTCGGAGAAGTCATCCATTCAGCGCGAGCTGGGTGTTATGTATCAGAGCGGCGCGTTATTTGGGTCATTAAACATATTAGAAAATGTTCGTTTCCCTTTAGATGAATTTACCGATCTCGGTCTGCCAGAGAAAAATAAAATTGCGCGGACATTATTAGAGTTATTAGAGATGGGGCATTCAGCGGAACTCATGCCAAGTCAGCTCTCTGGAGGGATGCTCAAGCGAGCCGGTATTGCTAGGGCCATGGCGATTGGGGCGGATATTTTGATTTTGGATGAACCGTCGGCAGGCTTAGACCCAATCACCGCGGCGAACTTAGATCAAACCATTTTAAATTTGAGAGAGAGTTTGGGATACACATTCATCATCGTGACGCATGAGCTGCAAAGTATTTTTTCTATCGCCGATAGGGCAATCATGCTCGACCCTATATCGAGAAGCATTATCGCAGAGGGCAGCCCTAAAGATTTGCGAGATAACAGTAAAGATACGCGGGTTCGCCAGTTTTTCAATCGGCAGCCAGATGCACTAAAACAAGAGAGTGAGCTAAGTAATGGATGATTCAAAAGGCAGTTATAAATTAGGGCTGTTTGTGGTTTCGGCGTTAATCTCGCTATTTGTTGTCCTGTTCATTTTGGAAGGAAGGAGCTTATTTGAGCCCAAGATGATAGTCGAGACTTACTTTGATGAGTCAGTCTCAGGACTTGATGTAGGCGCGCCCGTGAGGTTTAGAGGGATTACGGCAGGGGAGGTGGTATCGATTGAGCTCTCCGATGCTATCTATGAATCGGATGTACCAAGAGAAAACAGAAGGTCATATGTTGTGGTTCGTAGTGAAATTACCGGCGCTAAAAAGACAGTTGCTGAGTGGGACATGAGTGTTCAAGTGGCCATCGATCGTGGGCTGAGAGCGACAACTCAGTTAGCTGGTATCACTGGCCAACAGTTCCTATCGTTTGACTTTATATCAACAGAGAAAGGCTTGAGCTTTGATTGGACTCCAGAATACCCCTATGTACCATCGACAAAGAGCTCTACAGGTAAAATTGTTTCCGGCATACAGAACCTCATTGACCGTTTGGACGAGGCAGATATCAATACACTGGTAAGCAATATCAATATGCTAATTGAGACTCTCGACGGCAGCATTGGGCAGATAGATGTTGAAAGTCTGAATGTGCAGTTGATAGAGCTACTGAAGAACACGAACCAAATGGTAAAAAGTGTTGATGGCGTGGTTTCAGACGCTGAAATTAAAGCGATCATTTCATCCGTTGCGCAGATCAGTAAAAAGTTAAATACGACCCTCAATAATGGGGGAGAGCTGAATCGATTAATCAATGATTTAGACCGAGCTGCTGTCAGGCTAGACGTCATTATGGCCGACAATCAGTCAGATATTAATTATGTAATAAAAGACCTCAGGGTCACGGTGGAAAATCTAAAGGACTTTTCGGAGACTTTGAAGAGTCAGCCATCTAGCATCATATTTAGTGCTGAGCCCGAGAAGTTGAAGCTGGATTGATAATTTAAACATACATAATCAAACAAGTGTGGTCAGTTATGAATATTAATAAATTACTCCCTTTGATTTTGTGTTCTATTGCATTAGCCGGTTGCAGTATCAGTGAGCCGTTGGAAAGCCCCAAGCACTACACCATCATGCTTGATGATTCTGACAAAACCTTTTCCCCAAAGTTTGAGTTTTTACTCATTGATAGCGTTCGCGTAGACAGCCCTTTCAATAATACTCAGATGGTTTTCAGGTTATCGGACGTGAGTTTCGAGACGGATTATTACAATCGCTATATATCCGAGCCGAGCACTTTGATCGAAAGTCACTTACCAACCACACTTACTCGTTCTGGTCTAGTTGAACATGCGGTTCCATACAGTTCTGGGGTTTCTACTCCGTTGGTTTTAAAGACCATCGTGACGCAATTGTACGGTGATTTCAGAAAGGACCAAACACCAACAGCCGTAATGGAAATTCAGTTCATATTGGTAGACAGTTCGAGTGTTCGACCAACGATCATCTTTGATAAAAAGATTTTGAGACAAGTGGATTTGTCAGAGAGAACGCCTGAAGCATACGCGAGAGGTTTGGGCGTTGCGCTCACGCAGATTCTCGAAGTTTTGTCAGCGGAGATTAGCCAGGGTTAACCGTGGTAAGTCTATAATCATTTGTGACAAATGTGTTCCCTGATTCTTCGTATTGGTAAGGGGTGGCTGTGATTAGAAAAAAGGAAATTTTTTCGTATGTCGTTGCATTTACGATCATGGTGGTCATGTCGATTTCCATCTACGTTCTTACCTATGAGGAGCAAACCGCCTACTCTAAAGTTTTCAACAGGGAAAACTTTATAGAGAGAGAAATCGAGTATGACCAAGAGAACTTCACCGATACTCATAAGCTCGAAATCGAGCTTGATAAGGTTAAGCTCGAAATCGCCAAAATGTCCTCAGATTTGGAAAGAGTCAGTCTGGAGTACGCCGAGCTTACAGAAGAGTTGGAGGTGATAAAAAGTAATCTGGATTGGCTTAATAAAACAACGGAATTCGGAGCTTACACCAGAAAAATGCTGCAAGAGTTGCCCCAAAACGTCGACCTTGAAAGTCTTCAGGATTATCGGGCACAGGTTAACATTCGACTATATGAGATAAGCAAAGCGGAAAGGGTTTTGGAGTCGGACAAGCTCCAGGAATTGATTGCATTATATAAAACGCTTTCAACGGCGATAGACTCGTTAATAGCAGTGTCTAGTGACTATTCTCTAGTCCTCGAAGACGCCAGATCTTTCTTTAAAGAGCGCCAAGTTTGGACATACAGTAACTCACCGATTTGGCAAAACGTTTTTAAGCTCGATAGCCGAAAACTTTTTGGCGTAAGAGAAGTGATCAGTTCAAGTGTTCAGAGTATCGACTGGTCTAAGGCGCGTCTTTCATTAGTCTATTTTGTTGGACTCTCACTGCTATTGCTGTTTTTAAATTGGTGGTCGAGGTTAAAACTTGATCTTGTTTCTCAGCGGCAAGAAAAGGTATTTGGAAATCCGTTAAAAGACAGCTTTTCAAACAGCATCGTTGTGTTGTTGATAACATTTGTTGCGTCGTCAATTCTACCG
Source organism: Vibrio sp. EJY3 (assembly GCF_000241385.1). Taxonomy (NCBI): domain Bacteria; kingdom Pseudomonadati; phylum Pseudomonadota; class Gammaproteobacteria; order Vibrionales; family Vibrionaceae; genus Vibrio; species Vibrio sp. EJY3. Next base: position 1,225,323 of record NC_016614.1, on the reverse strand, counting down.
ATATTTTTCTTTACCTGTGTGTGGTTTATAGATTTCATATGGGCACGCCATCCGTCAATTCTGTTCGATGAGGTCATGGTTGCCAGCTTTATTCTCTTATGGAGTGTTGGTTTTCTCTATCACTTGAGCAGAAAGAAAGGGGTGCTTGAGTTGCATTTTCGGTGGTCAACGGAGGTGTGCCATACGATTCATCATCGAATACGAGTGATAATGTTTCCCTTACTGGTCATTCTGGTTTTCTTCCATTTTTTCCGTTTGATCGCTCAACAAAATGATGCCGAAATTCTACGCATACTCTATCTGCTGGTGGTCATTCTGCTTTTTGTGCTTTACAAGAGCGCGTTAAATTTAGGCGATGTTAATGCTCACCTGCCTGCTTTTTTCCAATCTGGAATGGGGCTCTTTGTTGTTTATTATTCAATACTTGGTTCATTTTTTGTGGTTATTGTTATGGCCATACTGGGTTTGTATATTGGGTCGTGGAAGATACTTGTTCTTCAGCAGCTCAATATATTTGCGTTAACCGGGGTATTATTGGTTTATCAGCTGGGTGAGCGTTGGTTGATTCTAGAGCAACGACAGTTAAGTTATCAGCGTTTTCTTGCCAAACGAGAGGAAAAAATTGCCCGGGAAAGCGAGGGGTTACCTGAAGATGTCATGGCTTTTGATGCTGAAGACCAGGGTTTGGACAAGGCATCCATCAGCGAGCAGTCAATGGCGTTATTGAAAGGGCTGAGTCTGGTCTTGCTCGTTACTGTGCTTTCGACAGTATGGTCCAGCCAGCTGGAGTTAACCAACTGGATGGACAACGTTGTTTTATGGCAGGGGACTCAATCTTCGGGGGGCGATGCTGAAGCGATAGATATCACTATGAAGTCCTTAGTCTATGCGTTACTGACTTTAGTTGTAGCTTTTGTGAGTATTCGTAACATCCCTGGTCTTTTAGAGTTGTTGGTTTTACGCAGGATGAGTTTGGCACCGGGAACTGGCTACACGATCACTACATTACTCCGCTATGTGATCCTGATGCTCGGCATAACTATTGCCTTTACGACAATCGGAGTCGAGTGGGAGCGCCTGCAATGGCTGATCGCGGCAATTGGTGTTGGGTTGGGTTTCGGATTACAGGAAATTTTTGCCAATTTCATCTCAGGCTTGATTTTGCTGTTTGAGAGGCCAATAAGGATTGGCGATACAGTGACGATTAACGAGCTCTCTGGAACGGTAAGCAAGATTCAAACGCGTTCAACAACCATTATTGATTGGGACAATAAAGAGATTGTCGTCCCCAACAAAGTATTTATCACAGACAAGCTTATCAACTGGTCCTTAACGGATTCTGTTACTAGGGTAGTGATCCCTGTTGGTGTTGCCTATGGCTCAGATATAGACCTTGTTGAAGACTTACTATATAGAGCCGTGGCTGATACTCCGCTTGTGTTGAGCGTTCCCGCACCACAAGTTTATTTTCTGAAATTTGGTGATAGCAGTTTGGAATTTGAGCTTAGACTTTATATCAATTCAATTGATGACCGCTTGCCAACACTTCACCTGGTTAACAAGAAAATTAATCAGTTATTCAAAGAGAATGAGGTGGAAATCTCTTACCCTCAACTTGATCTGCATATAAAGGAAAAATAATGAATTTTCATTCACCTTTCTTACACGAGTGTCGAATTATATTCAGTAAGAGGGTGGTTTAGCGTTCGAATTTATCATAGTTAGCTCTTTGGAGGATTCTGACTACTAAGTTCTAAGTATTTCATTCCAAATAGGTGTTTAATAAATGCATGTCGAGCTAATACGGTTAAGTTTCTGATAAACTAGAAATGTTGGTGGTAAGACAAAATAGAGTTTTCAAATACGGTTTAGTGCGTCAAATCTTCGAGGGGGGAGTATGAAAAAACGCGGTGGTATATTGTTTTATCTTATTAACAACAGCTCAGTTAACTTGTTTAACTCTAGTGTATTTGTTAATTGAAGACTTTGTCTAACGCTTATTATGAGCCACTCTTCAGTTTACGAAACCTACCAAAATAAAAAGAAGTAGCAAATGTCAAACACAGAAAAATCGTCAAGAAAACTAAGCATATACATTATTACATTGGTGTTGTTTATCTGGTTGTATAGCCTTTGGTCTGATCGAGTTACGCCAATTACCAGCATTGCGAGAGTACATTCGTATTTAGTGCGTATCGCTCCGGAAGTAGCAGGAAACATTGTTGACGTTAATATTAAGAACAATCAAGTAGTGCGAGCTGGCGATGTGCTCTTTAAGATTGACGCGAGAAACTATGAACTCGCAGTGCGTGAAGCTCAGGCTAATTTGGCGATCGCCGGGCAAAGTATTGGGGCGAGTACTGCTGCCGTCGAGGTCGCACAGGCGAAGGTCGTCGATGCGCTTGCGGCTAGAAATAATGCCAGAGAGCAAGCTGCACGTATTTCTGAATTGGCATCACGTGGCGTTCTTAGTCAGTCCGAGCGAGACAACGCCATTGAAGCGAAATCACGAGCGCAAGCCTCATTGGAAGCCGCTGAAGCGTCTCTTGTTCAGGCTAAACAAAATCTTGGCCCCGAGGGTAACAACAACCCTCAAATATTGGCGGCAATGGCTAGGCTTGAAAAGGCACAGCTGAATCTACAAAAAACGTCTGTTGTCGCACCCTCTGACGGTATTGTTACCAACCTTCAACTTACTTTAGGACAGCCAGCTTCTGTCGGCACGCCGATGCTGACATTTATTGATCCCAGAGAGATTTGGATTTCAGCTTTAGTTCGCGAAAACTCCTTGGAATACATAAAAGTTGGGCAAACTGTCAAAGTTGTATTGGATTCACTGCCGGGCAGGGTATTAGAAGGCGAAGTGTATAACGTTGGATGGGGTACAGGAGACAGTAATAATATAGATGCAAACACCGGGTTCATTCGTGCTGACACGACCTCGCTAAATGCTCAGCGATACCCAGTGAATATTGTGTTTAAGGGTGTGCCGCCAAACATTCGTTATGGCTCTCAAGCAACGGTAGCGTTTTACACCGAACAAAGTTCGCTAGGGGAGTGGTTAGCGGGACTATGGATGAGAATTGTTAGTGTATGGACTTATGTTTCGTAGCAGCGTTAACCCAGTAATAAAAATAGTATTTGCGCCAATTTTGCTACTTTTCTATTTAAAGTACATTGGTCAGCCTTTACCTATTTTAGCCCCTATGTTCGTGGTCATACTGTTGACCACGTTACCTGCAAAGCCACCAATTAAAATGATTCTACAGGTTGTTGTTGTTATTTTATTTGTTAGCTTTGTTGTGGTTTTCTTTGCGCGAATTTTGTCCGATACCCCAACGGGTTATGCTTTGTTTTGCTGGTCTCTATTTTGTTGGAGTTACTATCGTAGTCATAAGAATCCACAAGACATCATTTCAACATTAACTTTGATTGTCTTGATTATTGCAACGGTAGTAAGTAAACAGATGGACTTTGCAATTAGCGGAGTACCGTTAGTTATCTTTAAAGCGTTTTTGATCGCGATAGTTGTCTTCTGGTTATCTCACTTCTTATTTCCTGGTGAGCAGGAAGATATCTTGCCCGATGAAGGCATCAAAGGGAGTGAAGCGCATTTAGGGATTGCAATGTTTAAGGCTACTGCGATGAGTATCGCTCTGGCGATTTTGATAGGTATTGGAAGCTCTCAGACAATGCTTATTGCGATTACCGTTAGCAGCATGATTAAACTTCCTATGTCTTTTCATCAAAGGGATTTTAGCTCTCAAAGGTTAGTAACCACAGCAGCAGGAATTTTATTTACCTTACCTATCATGCTGTTATATGGTTTTGGAGCACCTTATTGGGTTGTACTAGGCTTCACGTTGTTTTTGGGTATCCAATTAGCTTGCTACGCAATTCGTCGTCAAAGTCATTCTACGATTTATCAATTATTGTTCACCAACTTTGTGGTTATCACTTATCAAATCATTAATCATGAAGGCGTGGATTCACTTTCTTCAGGTTTCAAGCGTTTAGTATCGATAAGTATCGCCATTTTCATAGGTGCGTTGATATTGAGGCTAATAAATCACAGCCCAAAAGACCCAGATCCAACAGAGAAACTTAATTGACGTGTATTCATCCACGGTGATGGATGTTGCCGTTCATAAATGGGTCGGTATCAGGAGTAAGTTTGAGCGAGAGAGGGAGTGCTACTAACTAACTTCTATTGCAACGAGCTAATTAACATAAAATTCCACGAGTTAAAGTTTTTGAGTACCGAATCGACTTATGTAGGATGGAGTCCTACATAAGCGATTGGTCGAGGGAGCTCTTTTCTATAATACTGAGTTGAGTTGAGTTGAGTTGAGTTGAGTTTAGTTGAGTTGAGTTGATTGATGGCAATCAGCCGGTTGAGGCGGGTTACGTTATTAACGCTTCGCAAGTTCTAGTATACGAAGCTAATTAATCAGTTTTAGTGCATGTGAAATTGTAAGAATTAATCTGGTAGCGGCTATTAATTAATAATTCAGGTTTATTTATGAAAGGTATTATCTCCATTCAAGCTCATGTTGTGTATGGGCATTCAGGCAACAGTTCTGCGGTATTTCCTGTTCAGCGAATGGGTATAGATATGTGGCCAATCCATACTGTTCAGTATTCTGACAATACACGCAGTGGACAAGTGAGCTTGGGTAGTACTTCACCCACCGATAATATTCAAGCATTGATTGATGGGTTGGACAGTATCGGGCAATTATCAGAATGTAGTGCAGTGATATCGGGGCATCAAGCTCGCTCAATGGATTGCGATTCAATTTCTGAAGCGGTTATTCGAGTGAAGAATAAGAATCGACAGGCACTTTATGTTTGCGATCCTGGCCTAAACGATCCTGCAATGAGTGGTGCAGTCGACAAGTCTGTTCAAGATAAATTGATGGGTGAACTGATGCCAATGGCAGATGTACTTGTTCCGGACCAATTTGCATTGGAGAAATTTACTGAAGTATCGATCCACAGTGTCGAGGATGCTGTTGAGGCCTGTAAAAAAGCGCTCTCCATTGGCCCTAAGATTATCCTTGTAAGAAATCTACAGCTTTCGAGTAATCCAGTTATCAACATGATGCTGGCGACGCCAAAAGCCATTTATCTGTGTCAAAGACCGATGATGGACTTTGAAGGTGACATGAAGGGCATCGGGGATCTAATCACAGCAGTGTTTGCTGCTTGTCTTGTCAAACGTATGTCTCCAGTCGCTGCATTTCGTCATACCAACAACGCCATCTACGGTGTTCTTGAATTAACTGGTGAAATTGGCAGCTTGGAGATGGAAACCATAGCGGGACAGTGGGAGTTTATTGAGCCAACCTACGACTTAGAAATTACAAAGCTCGCGGTGTTATAGCGAATAATGAGAAGAGGGAGTCGGTGCCTTAGAAGGAATAATGCATCCTCCTGAAATTAATGCAAAAGTAACGTCAATTAGTGTTATCTTTTAGTATGTATGACACTGACTGGGAAATGATATGACTTTTAACCATGAGCAACTGTTGGCCTTTGTCACTGTGTACGAAGAGCTGTCATTTAGCAAAGCAGCTGTCAAACTAGGTAAACACCGCACTACAATGAGCCAAGTTATCGCTAACCTTGAAGATCAATTAGCCATAACGCTGTTTGAACGTCTCGGACGTTCGGTTGAACCTACTGAAGATGGTCATTTGCTTTATCATTATGCTAAGAAGACGGTTGAACAGGCACGAGTATTTGAAAATATAGCGTTAAGCTTGTCATACGGTGGTTTGGAGCGTGTTGTTATCGCCTATTCTAGTTTTATGCCTCCTGAAGCTTTATACATGATCCGAAAACAACTGGCTCAAGATTTTCCGACAATGAGCGTGGAATTACTGGTGCGAGATCGTTCGGAAATTAAGCAGGGCATTGTAGAGGGCTCTATTCATTTTGGGCTGGTCAACGTACACGAAAGCAGTGCGATCCATAGTATGGACGCGGTCTTTTTAGGTCATGTTGAATTTGTTCCTTATGTCCAAACGGGTGGCAGACTGGCAAAGATGAATAAAACATCTGTCGTGGATGCGTTGGTTACGGAGCGTCAATTCATATTAAAGTCTCTCGTCGATGAGGGATTGAAAGAGAAATTCGTATTTTCAGCTAATAATGAGCAAGTGGATCAACTCTCGGTTGTGACACAGATGGTCAAGGAAGGGCTAGGATGGGCATGGTTACCTAAAGCTCTAACAAAGCCGCAGTTCAAAGTTGAAGGTATTGAACCTGTCACTCTCGACTTGATGCTGGAGGGCATGAAACTGCCTCTGTCAATGTGGTGCCCGCACGCTAAATATCTAAAAGAAATTAAAGCGTCAATAATGAACGCGATACATGAGCACGTTGAGTCATACAATTATTAGCGAGTTTAGTGAGTAGGAGAGAATATATATTCTTCTAACTGCTATTTTTGTACTTGTCTGTTTTGTAAATATATACTTGGCACGTTTAAGTTAGTCACGTAAGTTGTTTCATTGTATATTTTTAGGGTGATAAAATGATTGCTTTGATAGTAAAGTATTTGGCTGTCTTTGTGTATATATCTACGTCCGGCGTTTTATATATTTAATGAATGCCTGTGATCATTACCATCTCGTTTATATAAATATTGCTTTTAATTTGTAGGAAATAATAATGTTAAAATATATTTCAATTGCTGTTTTATCCTTAGCTGTCGGCACTGGATGTGTGGGCAAAAGTGTCTCAAATTTTCAGTCAGAACAAGCTCTTGAACATCAACAGCAAACGGTTTTCGCCAATGAAAAGCATAATGCTCGTCACTCTCTAGAATGGAATGGCATCTATAAAGGTAGCGTTCCATGTGATGACTGTGCTGTTACTAATTTATTTCTGGAAATAAAGCAGGATGGCCAATACTTACTGTCTCGCAGTTACATTGATAAAATGAGCGCTACAGTGATGGAAGAGGGTGAAATTCACTGGAATAAACAAGGTAATATTATTCAAATAGGTGAGTATCTATTCCTCGTTACGGCGAATAAACTTTCACTGGTTGATAAAAATGGAAAGTTTACACTAGACGAAGACGGAAATTCGTACGAGCTTGATAAACAAATTCATTAATATCTAACTAGGTTTTGATACAGACTTATTTACTATAAAAATGAGTCTGTACTCAAATAAATTACTACAACTAAAATTTAACCCACCTTCTCCCCTTAATCTAGTCCAGTCTACACTTAGTAATGTTCATCCAACCAAGGAGATGATGAACATGAAAAAGCAATTCAATGAACAAAAAATCATTACCATTTTAAAGGAAGTGCAAGCGGGGATTCCCTCCCGAGAGCTAGGCGGCAAATACCGGATATCGGATACAACGCGCGTCGATGAGATATCAACGTCAGGCTAACCACTAGGATATTACGCTTCAGACTCGTATATAAGAGCCAGCATTGGAGCGACGTCGGTTCTCGTCATATCCACCGCCTTCTGAGGCGAGAAGGGATTGATGTTAACTATAAGCGAGTTTGTCCTTGTACTGTTCATTGGGCTTAATGGTTAGAAAACGGAGCCGTAGAAAATCACTCCCGCTCAGCTCTGGGTTGACTGACTTCTTCTGAGCTATCGGGGGCTGTAAGAACGCAAACCGTTTAATTAGTGGTTGCAATAAAAGTTTTAAAAATAAGGGGCTACAATGTGAACAATTCAAATGAGAACCTAGAAAAGGTACTAGTGAAGGCATTCAGTACTTCATTGATACGATTTTCAGCGATTACGCTTATTGTCATAGTTTGCTGGTGGGCGTTTTTACCATTTTTACCTATTTTGCTTTGGGCTCTGGTATTGGCGATTGCACTTTACCCGATTAAGTTGGGTATTGAGCATAAGTTGGGTTTAAGGTCCAGTCGGGCAGCGACTTTAGTCGCTGTAATTGGAGTGCTGGTCCTTGGAACTCCGACCGCTATGGTTGGTAACTCATTTGCGTCTAAAACGTTGGAGACAGTCGATTCTTATCGAAATGGCACACTAGTCGTGCCGACGCCAACTGACAGCGTGAAAGAATGGCCTTTGGTCGGGGAAAAAGTATATGAAGCCTGGGACGAAGCTGCAGTCAACCTGCCAGACTTTATTGAAAAACATCAGCCTCAAGTAAAAAGCATCTTTGGTTGGGTCTTTGATAGTGCTGCAGGGGCAGCTAAGAACGTATTTGTATTGATAGGTGCGGTGATCATTGCTGGGATAATGTTAGCTTGGGCTGAACCCGCATCGGCATCAATAAGTAAGATTTTCATTAGTTTTACTGATCCAGTCAAAGGCCCCAAGCTTCATAAGTTAACAACCGCAACGCTCAGGCAGGTCGCTATTGGTATTATAGGCATTGCATTTTTAACAGCGATGGTATTTGGCGCTGTTGTTGCGTTAGCAGGTGTTCCAGCGGCTGCTCTGTTTACCTTAATAGCTTTAATTCTTGCTATCGTTCAGCTTCCTGTGACCGTCATAGCTCTGGTCGCTGTTGCGGTATTGTGGTCAGGGGATAGTGGAACGGCACATAATGTTATTTTCACGATATTACTGATTGCTTCGAGTCTGATAGATAATTTCTTAAAACCGATCATTCTTGGAAGAGGGTTAGATGTACCAATGCCAATAATACTCATCGGTGCTGTTGGCGGGGTTATGTCTGGTGGAATACTGGGTATGTTCGTTGGTGCGGCATTTTTAGCAGCAGGATATCAGGTATTTATGCAATGGGTAGAGGATGAAAACACGCAAGTTTCAGAAATTATGGAAAAAACGGAATCCCAATATAAAGGCTCTAGTGAATAATGTGCCATTTAGTGTCCTTCTGGTGGCAGGTTATTAATCCGAAGTTTTAAGGTAATAAAATTGTCTAGTCCAATTCGAGTCAGCGAGATCTGAGTTGACTCGTTTGTGTCTTTTTTTCATTTAGATTGATACCAATAGCGAACCTAAGCGTTATTAGTTAAGGAAAAATTGATATCTTTCTTAAACACTAGTGCGGCAAAAAAGACAAAGTTAACAGGAGGGAAAAATGCGAAGATCAATGAGAATAATGCTGCAAGCTTTGCACGAGATAACTTACGCTTCCCTAAGTAGTAACCAGCCACCATGTTCCCTATAAGATATAGTGAGAAGATTATTGCTCCAATTATGATGTGTCCCATTTCGCGCTCCTATCTGATCATCAGGTAAAATAAAACACCAGATGTAAATCCAATAACGCTTAGGTTTTTACTCAAAAAAATACTAATTTTTCCCTTCACAATTAAATCCTTTTGTTGGCTAATAAGATACCAACAGTATTAACGTATTCATTTAATTGTCAAATTTTGAATGGTAGCTGAAAGTACAGGCAGGAAGCTGCTTTTGGAAAATATACATAGCAAACGGTGGAGGTGTTTCAATATACATCTTCTAATCTGGGAGCAAAGATTGAGAGTTATACGTCTAGATCGGTTCTGTCTTACTTCACTTCATTGCTGTAGGAAGACATGAGCAAGAAAAACTACGTGGGTCAGAAATGAAAAAAGCCTTTGATAATAAAAGGCTTTTTTCTAAGAATAAGTGGCGGAGAGATAGGGATTTGAACCCTAGATACGCTATTAACGTATGCCGGTTTTCAAGACCGGTGCTTTCAACCACTCAGCCATCTCTCCGTTGTGTGGCGTATGATAGTGAGAGTAACAAAACTTGTAAAGCCTTGAACTAACGAAAAAGAACTGTTTGGTTGTTTTGTAATCATAGGTCTATGCTGTGATAGGTCGTGATAAAGAAATATCTATTAAAATGGGGCATTTTATAGAGTTTTTACTTTATCTCACTACTTTTCAATAAAATGGTGTTTTATTGCTATCTTTATGAAAATAAAGAAATAATCACCTTTGAGTATACATGTGTTCGCCCGAAAGTGTTTGCATCAGTTTGTGAACTAATTCAAAATTAACTGGTATAGCCAGTTGAGCTTAAATTTCTAAGGGTGTTTATGAAGGTCACAAATCTATTTAAAGACAAAGTTGATGCGATTTCTGCACATCAATCCGAGTTTATGAATTGGATGTCTCCAACGCTACGCGATTATTGGAGTGACTTTTTGGATAGAGCCCAGCACAGTTTCTTATTCTCGAAAGTGCGCGATCACCAGCAGCCGGCGATTAACGAAGAAGTTGCGCCTCAACCTGAACCAATCGTCATGGCACCGGAAGCTCAAAAGTTATACCAAGAGCTCAGTGAGAAAGTCGGTGAAGTCATTCACGTTGGTGATTGGGTACATGTGTCTCAAGAGCGCATTAATCAGTTCGGTGCAGTCACTGAAGATATGCAGTGGATTCATACTGATCCTGAGCGTGCATCTGCAGAGTCACCGTTTAAGACGACTATTGCCCATGGGTTCCTGACTTTGGCGTTGCTACCAAAGCTGACAGACTCGGTTGATCCAGACAAGCCATTGTTCCCGACGGCGAAGTTAGTTGTCAATCTTGGTCTGAACCAGGTTCGTTTCCCTTATCCAGTAAAAGCGGGCAACAACGTTCGTGCTGTAAGTACACTGACCAAAGTAACGCCAATTAAGAAAGGCCTTGAGATTGAGCGTGAAATCAAAGTGGAAATTGAAGGTATCCGTCGTCCGGGAGCGGTTGTCGTTTCAGTTATTCAACTGCATTTCTAAACAACAGAAAGAATAAAAAAAGAGAGCATATTAATGCTCTCTTTTTATTTATTGATTATCTATTGATCAAACTTTTTCACAGGCGTGTAGCCGTATTCAGCCACGGCTTGTTGGCCTTCTTCTGATTTCAAAAATGCCACGAAATCTTTACCTGCTTGGTCCAGTGCGTCGACTTTGTATAGAACTAAGAAAGGTCGCGCCAACGTGTATTTGTGGTTCGCGATGTTTTCAGAGGTTGGCTCAATACCTTCAAACTGGATAGCTTTCACTGAGCGGTCGACCGAGCCTACCGAAATAAACCCAATTGCACGCGTGTTATGGTTTACGATCGTTTTCACCATGCTGTTGCTGTTTACTACCAGATTATTAGGGCTGATATCAGACACTAAACGGTCGTTTACGATTTTGGTAAGACCCATTAGGCTTTCGAAACTGTAACGTGAGCCTGAAGATGCTTCACGAGTCACAACTGCGATTGGTTGATCGTCACCACCGACTTCTTTCCAGTTTTTAATTTTGCCTTTGTAAATATCAAATACCTGCTGTTGAGACAGGTTTGCTATAGAGTTTGCACGGTTTACCACGATTGCCAAACCATCATAAGCGATAGGAATAACGTTCAGGTCTTCTCCTTTTTCGCTTTCTGTCAGGTATCGGGAGCTCATCCCAATTTTAACCACACCTTTGTTCACCATGGTGATGCCCGCACTCGAGCCAATGCCTTGGACAGCGATGTAGTCATCAGGGTGCGTTTTATTATATTTCTCGGCAAGAACATCCATAACGCGAGCAACGGAAGTCGAGCCAGAGATATTCACCTCTTTCGCCATAGCGGAAGGAAGAGCGATGGCCATGGCTAGCAGAGTCGCCACAGTAAAACGTAACATATTAAACTCCAAAAAATGGTATCAAGCAGCGCACATGATATTTCGTTGAGGTTACACTTTTGTGAATTTACCGGTCCAGAAGTAGGGAAATGCCTTCTTTTCAATGCGCTTTATTTTTGCGAACATCAGATGTTACTCACTCGCGCGTGAAGAAACAAAAGGGCTAGAGTGCCTCTTTTCGTTGGGGTAAGGTGTATACTAAGAACTACCTATCAGGAGATCTTTCATGTCAGTGTCTCAAATGGCAACCAGCCGTTTATACAAGTTAGTTCATTCACTCTGTTCTGCCCGTAATGCGAATTTACCCGTAGAGCAGGGCAAGTGTTTGTATGAGCCTGTAGAAAATGGTGTGGAGCTTCATCGCGCACATTTCCTGCTAGATTCACAGCACAGTGAATATACGTCTCCAGTAGCAAAAATTTTGTTTGATGTGCAAACGCAACTTTGGCGTTTTTATGTGCCGAGTTACCAAACCGGTGACTTGAAATGGGTACCTTATGAAACTCTGCCATACAGCCAGTCCCTTGAAGTGTTACTGGGTGAACTAGAAAGCGACCCTCAGGCGTGTTTCTGGGAGTAGTGTTTTAAATATTTTTTCCGCTGAACATTAAAAAAGGCGCTTTGATAGCGCCTTTTTCGTTTCGGTTTATTCAGTGTTATTCAACCGTTTGTTCCGTCTGTGCTTTTGGCGGCTCAGCGAACACTTGCGTCGGTTTAGCAACTAAACTGCGGTTTTCCTGGTTCACATCTGCCAAGACAACTTCTAGCGTATCGCCCAGCTTGTACACCACTTCTTTATCGATGGAGATAGTACCGTTGTCACCGTTGCACTCAATGCGTTCTTTATTGTCAACAATGAGTGAGCCAGGAATAAACGCTGCGGCGCCGTTTTCAAGCAGGCGAACACGCGCACCAGCACGATTGATATCGAAAATTTCACCGATGTAGCGAGTTTGTTTGCTTGGCTCCTCAGCAAGAGTACGAGCGTAAAGCCAGTCAGACACATTGCGCTCCGCAATTTTGTGGTGCTTACGGTGTAATGCCAGTTCTTCACCGACTTGATCATCTGGCTTTTGAACCGGTTCTTTGTCAAGAATCACCGCTTTTAGCATACGGTGGTTGATCATATCGCCGTATTTACGAATTGGAGATGTCCAAGTCGCGTAAATATCTAGGCCCATCGCGTAGTGAGGAAGTGGCTGATTGCCGACTTCACTGTACGCCTGGAACTTGCGGATGCGGTTATCCAAGTATGAAGTTTCCTGAGTAGACAACCAACGACGTAATGCTGCAAAGCCTTCCAGTGTCGCGATAGTGTCCGCGGTGAAGCCATGTGTACCTTCTGGGTCAACTAATTGCACAACTTCTTCAATCTTCTCTGCTTTGAGACCAGAGTGAGTGTTGAACACGCCAGTTTCAAACTTATCGCGAAGCGTGCGGCCAGCACAGATATTCGCTGTGATCATCGACTCTTCTACAAGACGGTTTGCACTGCGACGCATGTCTGCATGAATGGCAATAACGTCATTGTCTTCGCTCAGTTCGAAACGGTAGTCCGGACGGTCCGGGAATACAACCGCGTTCTTTTCACGCCAGTCGGCACGAGCAACGGAGAAGTCGTACAGGTCACGTACGATAGTTGCGATATCTTCCGATGGCTGCCATTTATCAGAGCTGCCATTTTCGATCCAGTCTGATACGTGGTCATAAGCAAGACGAGCGTGAGACTTAATGTTCGCAGCAAAGAAGTTGATGTTATCACCAATCACACCATCTTTACTTACGCTTACGGTACAGCAAAGGGCAGGGCGAGTTTCACCTTCAATAAGAGAACATAGGTCATCAGCAAGATCGCGAGGCAGCATTGGGATGTTGCGCCCTGGCAAGTAGATCGTGTAGCCACGCTCACGAGCGACTTTGTCCATTTCATCTTCTGGCGTAATGTATGCGGTAGGATCGGCAATCGCGATGGTCAGTTCAAAATCACCAGATTCTGTTTTCTTCGCATGCAGCGCATCGTCCATATCTTTGGTGGACTCGCCATCGATAGTTACGAATGGAACGTGAGTTAAATCAACGCGGTCTAATTCTGCGTCGTCTTTTAACTCCCAGTTCTCAATACCAGCAGGCTCAGAGTTTGGAAGATCGTTTTGTGCCAAGGTTACCCACCATGGTGCGATTTTATCGTCAGCATCCGTGATTTTTTCAGAGATTTCTACGAAGAAAGAGTTGTCACCTTTAAGAGGGTGGCGAATAAGATGGCCGACAACCCAATCACCTTCATTGAAGTTATCTGGCTTTTGGCCTTTCTTTAGTTTTGCTTTTAGCGACAACTTTTTCAGTTGAGGGTGGTCAGGAACAACATTCAGCTTACCTTTGAACATTTTTACACGGCCAATAAAGCGAGTAAGTGACTGTTCTAGCAGCTCTTGTGGCTCTGCAACTTCACGTTCATTCTCTGTACGAATAATGGCGACTACTTTATCGCCATGAATGCACTTTTTCATGTACGCAGGTGGAATGAAGAAACTGGTTTTGCTGTCCACTTCAAGGAAACCAAAGCCTTTATCTGTTGCTTTGATTGACCCTTCTTTTTTAGGAAGGTTTTCTTGGATTTGCTGCTTAAGTTGGGCTAATAGCGGGTTATCTTGAAACATCTTGATTTTCTATCTGATTGTTTTTAATAAATTTATTTTCTTTCCCCAAGCCTCTTTACCATTCTTTCCTAACAAGAGAGCGAACGTAAGAAGGCATTCGGCGATCGCAATAAATTTACCGAAAGAGTTACTGCGACACATGTTACTTGGCATAGGAATGATTGTATAGTGATCATTGTGTTCATAAAGGTATTGAGCCGCGCTTTTCTGGTTAAGACATCCAAGTATGTTCTTTCTTCCAAAAAACGTAACACATGGAAAACAAGCCTGTACTAGGCTCAACGATGGAATGGATGTTTATATTTACTCGTCGTTACAATCGTTAACTAGAAAAAAAGCACCCATTGGTTAAGATTTAATCAACCAAGGAGGCGTATATGAAAAGGTTTGAGAACATACTTTTTGCGACCCAAGGACTTCCTGGGCATAGTGACGCGCTAGGGCAAGCCATTAGAATCGCATCCAATGATCACGTTCAAGTGTCTGGTCTTATTGCTTGTCCTGACTTTCCGAGCCACTTGGTTCAATATCAGCAAAGGTATGAACAGTCTCTGTATGACTCTTTACTGGCAAGGGTAGAAGCCTTGCGCATCGAATATGGTGCCTCTAAAGAGCAAGTGCCGTTTCCTCTTTCTGTTAAAAGCAGCGTGCAACCCGCTGTTTGTATTATTCAAGAAGCCATTGCTCATGAGCATGATTTGATCATCAAAGAGGCTGAACCTATTGATGAAGGGTCAGAAGGTTTTAAAGCACTTGATATGACGCTACTGCGAAAATGTCCGTGTGCGGTTTGGTTACATCGACCAATCAATAAGCCGAGAAACAAACGACGTATTGCGGTGGCGATTGATCCAATGAGGACCAGTGACGAGCAACACGCTATGTCAATACGATTATTAGCGCTGTCCCGTTCGATCGCTGACACGTGTGACAGTCGGCTCCATATTATTTCTTGCTGGGAATACTACTTGGAGAACTATTTAGACGACAATACTTGGATACAAGTCGATGAGACCGAACTGGAGAATGAAGTTTCCCACGCCAAAGTGAAGCATAAGCAAGCATTGCAAAGTCTCATTGAAGAGTCTGGTATTTCTGGTGAAATGGTGCTTCACCTTCTTCACGGTAAACCGGATGACCAGATTCCTGATTGTGTTGATGAGCTAGAAATTGATGTGCTTGTTATGGGCACGCTTGCTCGTACCGGCATATCTGGGTTCGTCATTGGTAATACCGCAGAAAATATCCTGCAATCCATCAGTTGCTCGTTAGTTGCGATGAAACCGGAAGGTTTTGTTTCACCGATTAAGTAACTCAATATTCATTAAAACATCAAGGAGAATTGCTAACGTCTACGTTGTTACCACGAAGCTTTAAGTGCTTAAAGGAGGATGATATGAAAGCTTTTTGTCCCATCTGCCAAACCGAGATGGTTGAACGTGCGCACATTTTTGTATGTCCGAGAAATGATATCGGGGATTGTTGTTATGATCCGCTCAACATACCGCAGGACGACTATACCGCAACGTTAAACCACACAAATCCATTCAGCGATACGCGTAGTTACGTTGTTCCCGACACTAAGTAGTTCGAATTAATAGCAATCTAAGTCTATTTTTGAAGTAGACAATCGTAGCTTGATGTTCATGAGTTTTGTTCATCGCTTAGTTCCATCCAGTCCGTTCACCTGAATTGCTCGGACTGCATTCTATCCTCAACCGGTTTGAATTTTTAGAGGTCGATAAAGCTTTGATGTCGTGAGTAGTCAAGCAACTTGATTGTGTCGAACACATTTAAAGTATGGATGGCGACATTGAATAACGTTAACGGTAGAAATCAGGTTCACCCATCAAAAAAGCATAACCCGCTTTTGATGCTATTTCCTTTGATGCCGATCTTCATCTTGCTCGTTGTTATGAGTTGGTATCGCCCCGAAGGCGTGAGTTGGCAGGGCAGTTGGGTACCGGGTCTTGATGTCAATTTAAGTTTACGTCTTGATGGTTTGTCATTCCTATTTGTGTGTTTGATCTGTGGGATCGGTGCACTGATACAAGTCTATTCGCTTGCATACATGCGCAGCCATCCAGCGCGTGTTTCCTTTCATGTCTATCTGACGTTGTTCATGCTTTCCATGTTAGGCATTGTCACGAGCGACAATGTTCTGTTGCTGTTTGTTTTTTGGGAACTGACGACCATCACCTCGTATTTACTGATCGGCTTTAATCATGAGAAAGAGGTGTCACGTGAAAAGGCGTTACAGTCTCTTTTGGTCACTGGGGCTGGAGGATTGGCTCTGTTGGCTGGGCTGATTTTATTAGGACAAATCTCCGGAAGTTATGAGATTAGTACTATTGTTCAACAATCGACACAAATTGCGTCTCACAAATGGTTTTTGCCTTCCCTTATATTGATTCTCCTTGGTGCCTTCACTAAGTCCGCACAGTTTCCATTTCACTTTTGGTTGCCAAATGCGATGGCAGCACCCACGCCAGTGAGCGCTTATCTGCACTCCGCCACTATGGTAAAAGCGGGCGTGTATCTACTGGCGCGGCTGTCTCCTGCCTACTCACACAGTGATATTTGGTTTTACACGTTAAGTATTGCTGGTGGGTTTACGGCCATCTGGTGTGGATTATTGGCTTTAAAACAGACGGATTTGAAGTTAATGCTCGCGTACAGCACTAATGTGGCTTTGGGTAAGCTCGTTATGCTAATTGGCATGGGAACGGAGCTCGCACTGGCCGCCGCGCTCTTGTTTATCCTGGCGCATTCTTTTTACAAAGCGGCCCTGTTCATGGTGGTCGGGAATATTGACAAAGCAACTGGCACAAGAGATGTGACCAAGCTGAATGGACTGAAAGCCGTGCTTTCTTTAAGTTTAGCGGCTGCGACGTTGGCGGCGCTGTCTAAAGCGGGAGTACCACCGCTCCTTGGCTTTTTGAGCAAAGAATACATGTACAAATCGGGCCTTGAGGTTAGCAGTGCGATTATCGGTTTATTAGTCGCTGTCAATGTAATCATGGTGGCGGTGACGATTGCATTAATCTACAAACCATTCTTTGCTCATTCTCAACGTGAGCCCACTCCTGCGAAAAATATCGAGTCACTCAAAGGACTATGGATACCACCGATGCTACTGTCCGCTGGCGGATTGATCACGCCAGTGTTGGGGCTAAGTTGGATAAATCATAATGTCATTATTCCCGGTGTTTTGACCAGCCTTCCTGCCTCAGAACCAGTGGCCACTATGTTATGGCACGGAGTCAACTTCCCGTTGTTATTGAGCCTTATTACATTGGGGTTGGGGTGGGTGGTTTACGCGCTTTACTCGCAGAGGGTTGCCAAGTGGTATAAAAGCGCGTTTATCGTTCCTACTGCGGAGACGGTGTTTAATAAAATTGTCAGCGGTGTCATACGGTTTGCTAAGTGGCAGACACAATGGATTCAGCAAAAGAGGCTGAGCAATTATGTACTTATGTTTAGCCTGGTTCTAGCCATCGTGTTGCTCAGTCGCCCATTAGATATTTCAAGCGCGCGTTTTACCGAGCTGTTCGCTATCAACTTCTACGAAATAGTTATTGCTCTGTTACTTGTGGCAGCGGTGTCCGTATGTACGATTTCTAAGTCTCGTTTGTTATCGGTGTCAGCCCTTAGCGTGGTGGGCTTTATGACAACACTCGTGTTTATGTTGTACAGCGCGCCCGATGTTGCACAGACTTTGTTGTTAGTAGAAACACTGATGGTGGTCTTTTTAGTCTTGCTGATGCGCCACATGCCCAAATTGACCACTGTGCGTAATCACTCTAAACGGCGTCGTCTGGTACACGCGATTATTGCTGGAATAGTCGGGTTTTCTGTTAGCGTTGCTCTCATCAATATCACTTCTCAACCGTTAGATCCCCAGTTAGCTGAATTCTTTCTCCAGAAAAGTCTACCTGAAGGGTACGGGCGCAATGTTGTCAATGTCATTCTGGTCGACTTTCGTGCCATCGATACGTTAGGTGAGGTGATTGTGGTCGTGATGGCGGGCATTGCAGCGACCAGTCTATTTACCACCCCAAATCACAAGCATCCTCCTGTCCATTCAATGATCTTTTCCACCACGGCTCACATTGTCTTTACATTGATGTTGCTGTTTTCTCTGTATTTACTGCTGCGCGGGCACAACGAACCTGGAGGTGGGTTTATTGGTGCACTCATTGCGGTGATAGGGTTTGCGCTAATGATGTATGCAGAGTCGCCCAAGTACGTAAGGGACCGTTTGTACTATTCACCATTAAGTATTGCGATGTTCGGTATCTCGCTTAGCTTTATAGCAGGGCTATTAGGAGTGGTACTGGAGTTACCTTTCCTGACCGGATTGTGGTGGAAGGATATTCTCCCGCTAGGGACTCCGCTGCTCTTCGATGTGGGCATTTATTTCGCCATTATTGGCGGCGTGATGGGCTTGCTGTTACATGTGAATGAGGTGCTCGACTGATGGAAGTACTATGGAGTCTGGTGGTCGGTGTATTTGTTGCAGCGGGTATTTATCTGTTACTTGAACGGCATATATTGAGAATACTGTTTGGTCTGATTTTACTAAGCAGTGCTGTGAATCTGGCCATATTGACGGCTGGCCGCTTAACCATTGGCGTCCCCGCTCTTATCGAGTCAGGCGCACAACTACCACCAGATGGTGCTGCTAACCCGTTACCTCAGGCACTGATTTTGACGGCAATCGTGATTGGTTTTGGATTGCTCGTTTTTGCACTTTTGTTGTTCTATCGCGCTTATTCAGAAACAGGCTCGGCAGACGTTGATGATATGCGACGATCAGAAGAGGAGGACGAATGACGACCATTTGGCTGACGTTACCTATCGTGATTTCACTCCTGACGGCTGTCGCGGTGTTTATCACTAAACGTAACATCTGTCTTGTTGAACGCATCAGTGGCGCGAGTACGCTTTTAACGGTGTTTGTCGCTGCTTTTCTTACCAGTGATGTGATACAGCATGGGCCTGTCGCGGTAGCATTTGGCCAATGGTTCGCTCCTTTCGGCGTTGTGTTTGTAGCAGATCTGTTCACTGTCGCCATGGTTATGGTTACGGCGGTGATTGGTCTCATCTGTGTGCTTTATGCGGTTGGAGATATTCGCTACAAATCATCATACGGGATGTATCATGCGTTGATGCATGTTTTGCTTGCGGGCGTTTACGGGGCATTTCTGACTGGCGACATCTTCAATCTCTATGTTTGGTTTGAAGTGATGCTGATTGCCTCCTTCGGTCTGATGGTCCTGGATGCCAACAAGAATCAGATTGATGGTGCTGTGAAATACGTGATTTTGAACCTGATCTCGACGCTGTTTTTTCTGCTCGCGATAGGTTTGTTATATGGCGTTACCGGAACGCTAAATCTCGCGGATCTTCACGCTAAAGCGGCTTTGATACCATCCGACACGAAAACCTTGCTCGCAGGTTTTTTCTTATTTGCTTTTTCTATCAAAGCGGCGTTGTTTCCCTTGTTTGCCTGGCTTCCTGCGTCTTACCACACGCTACCGAGCGGCGTGGTTGCACTATTTGCTGCTTTACTGACTAAAGTCGGTGTTTACTCATTATTACGTGTATTTACACTTGTATTTCCATTGGCAGAAAGTGGCTGGCAATCGACCTTGATGTGGATGGCTTGTTTGACAATGTTGACGGGGGTATTAGGGGCAGCAAGTCATTACGATATAAAGAAAATCCTTTCATTTCATATTATCAGCCAGATTGGTTACATGATCATGGGGCTCGCCGTCTATACGCCGTTGGCAGTCGCTGGGGCTATTTTCTATATCGTTCATCATATTTTAGTGAAGGCAAACCTGTTCTTAATTGGAGGCTTCGTCGAACGGAAATACGGAACCAGTCAACTGAAGCAATTAGGTGGTGTATATAAAGCTATGCCTTGGTTAGCCTTGTTGTTTTTCATTACTGCATTTTCTTTGGCTGGCTTTCCGCCACTTTCCGGTTTTTGGGGCAAGTTCTTAGTGATTAAAGCGAGTTTGCAAATAGAGGGCTATTGGCTTGCAGCAACCGCCTTGCTGGTGGGATTGTTGACGGTTTTTTCCATGAGCAAAATTTGGAATGCGGTGTTCTGGAAAAAGCAGCCAAGTGATGCTGACGCACAAATAATGACTAAGTCGACTACGTACTTGTACTGTATTCCTATTGTTACCTTAACGGCGATGAGTTTGATCATCGGTCTGGTTGCCGAGCCATTTTATCAATTTGCCATGCAGGCTGCGCTGCAACTGCTGGAGCCGAAGGAATATATTCAGGCAGTATTGGGAGGTGGACAATGATTTACTTTTTTCTCAACCTCTTTCTCGCACTGGCTTGGATGCTTCTAAACGGCACCTATACCAGCCTCAACTTTATATTTGGCTTTATCGCTGGGTTTCTCGTTTTGAGGCTCAGTCAGCCGTTCAGAACGAAAAGTCGTTACTTTCAGGTTTTCATTTCACTTTTGAGGCTAGTGAGCTATTTCTGTTTCGAGTTACTCATGTCTGCCGCTAGGGTGATGTGGGATGTGCTAACGCCAACACATCTAAGCCAACCCGACATCATTTACGTACCACTCGATGCGAAATCAGATATAGAAATCACGCTGCTTGCGAATATGGTTTCGTTAACGCCAGGTACGTTAAGTTTGGATGTAACACCTGACAAAAAACATCTGATCGTGCATGCCATGTTTGCTCCAGAACATGACAAAGTAATTCGAGATATCAAAGGTGGCTTAGAGAGACGAATATTGGAGGTGACGCGTGGATAGTTGGCTGCAGTTCAGTATTTTCTTTGCTTACGGTGGGCTGTTGCTAAGCGTAGTTATGGCGTTGGTACGTTTGGTTCTGGGCCCCACGTTGGCAGACAGAGTCGTCTCACTGGATCTTATCTCGTTTGTCACGATTGGATTCATTGCTGTTTATACCCTGGATAGTGGTCAAGAGACGTTGTTAGATATTGCTATCACACTTGGTTTAGTGGCGTTTCTCGGCACCATCGCATTTGCTCGAATGATAGCAAAGCGAAAAGGGGGAGAGTAATGGAAGTGATCATTGGTCTTTTGCTGTGCATTGGTACCTTATTCTTTCTGATCGCCAGCTTGGGAGTGGTCCGAATGCCGGATCTATACACTCGGATGCACGCGGCAACAAAAGCGGGTACGGTTGGTGTGGCATCATTGCTTTTGGCGGTAGCCATAGCTATTCCTGATGCCACGGTGATCTCTCGCGCTGTAGGTACCATGTTGTTTATTTTCCTCACCGCACCTGTTGCTGCACATTTATTAGGCAAAGCCATGAGGAAAAGTGGTTATCGAATGTGGCGAAACCCAAAATAATCACGGTAAACCATGTCATTACTACTGCTCTGATTATCAGAGGCTATTTGTTTTTCTTTTTTGATTAGAATTAGTTTTAAACAAGTGGCTAGATACATATCGAATAAAATTCAAATATAAATCCAATAAAAAATAAGTTATTTACGAGTCATATCACATATCTCTATCATTTAATCTCTTCTAAATCGTTATTGTCTGCCAGTGCCCGTTTTTGACTGATATATACCAATTGTGATTATTACTTTAAATTATTGTTTCTTATGCCCGATTATTTGGGGAATTGCCCGTTTTTTTGTGGTGTCGTTCTATATTTCGGTCAACTTATTTAAAATTCCCTAAAATCACATGAACATTGCCTAACATTTGAATGAGCTAAAAGTTATTATCTGCGGCATGTAAAGGAAATGCAGAAGATAACCAATGAAGTCGATATCTAGAACCAATTACATTTTGAATGTTGTTAACAAGTCCGGAAAGGCATTTGTGACGGATTTGGCTAATGACCTTGATGTTTCGGTTGAGACGATACGCAGAGACCTTAAAGTTCTGGATGAGAAAGGGGAGCTGATACGAGTTCATGGTGGAGCAATAGGTAAAAACTATAAAGATGAAGGAACGTCTTTCAACAACAGGGCGAATCGCAATGTTAACGACAAAATGGATTTAGTCGATCAAGTCATTTCCAATATTTACGAAGGTTCAGTTATTGGTTTAGACGCAAGTTCTTCTAGCTGGCTTGTCGCTCAAGCACTACCTAATATGAGATGTACAGTCGTCACCAACTCGATTAACAATATAAATGTGTTAAGTGGTAAAAATAATATCTCAATAATTAGTTTAGGTGGTTCTTTCTCTGAAAAGTACAAAGCGTTTTATGGGCTTATTGCGAGAAAAACCTTAGCTGAAATGTCACTTGATGTCAGTGTTATATCATGTGTTGGTTTCGATGAGTTATCCGGTGTGTGGGACTCTAATGAATACAACTATGAAATAAAGAAAATGTTCATCAACGTGTCAGAAAAAGTAATCCTCTTAGCGGATAAGAGCAAGTATAAGAAAAAAAGTCTATTAAAGGTCTGCAACTTCGATGAAATAGATATTGTAATATCGAATGCTGATGTTAATACACAGTTCTAATTAATTTTACATAATGTAAAAGCTGTTCCTGTTTCTCGGGAGGGATAGTGACACTTGAAGAAAGTTAAAATGACGGACGTTTTATCATCCACTAATTCAATGAAGTCTAAAAAATATACAAACCAAGTAATGACTAAATCTATATAAATCGAAGGATATTAAGACTGCGTTCATTATCCCGTTAATTGGCTTTGTCTACTTAGTCTTATTTGGCCTTAAAGGCTACCAAATTCAAAAAATAATCTCTCGTTAGTGTGAAATAGAGAATCGAAAATGAAAAACTTAGTAAAAATCGGTATTCGTCCAACAATCGATGGTCGTCGTCTTGGGGTTCGTGAGTCTCTTGAAGATCAAACAATGAACATGGCTAACAACTTAGCCAAGTTTATTACTGAAAATGTACGTCACGTTAGCGGTGAAGCGGTTGAATGTGTTATTGCCGATACGACCATTGGCGGTGTAGCCGAAGCATCAGCTTGTGCAGAAAAATTCAAGCGTGAGAACGTTGGCGTATCTATTACCGTTACCCCTTGCTGGTGTTACGGCACTCAAACGCTGGATATGGATCCACATCTGCCAAAAGCGATTTGGGGCTTCAACGGTACCGAACGTCCGGGTGCTGTATATCTAGCCGCAGCAATGGCAGGTCACTCTCAACTTGGTTTACCCGCGTTTTCTATCTATGGCGAAGAAGTTCAGGATAAAGATGACACGTCTATTCCTAGCGATGTTCAGGATAAGATCCTTCGTTTCTGCCGCGCAGGTTTAACGGTCGCTGCTATTCGCGGTAAATCCTACCTATCTATGGGCTCGGTCTCAATGGGGATTGCGGGTTCTATCGTAGACCAACCGTTCTTCCAACATTACTTAGGCATGCGCAACGAGTATGTTGATATGACTGAAATTAAACGTCGTCTCGACCGCGAAATCTTCGATAAAGAAGAGTTTGAACTGGCGTTGTCGTGGACAAAAGAACACTGCAAAGAAGGTAAAGATTACAACCGAGTTCCAATGACCGAAGAGCGTAAAACCGAAGATTGGGAAACCGTGGTTAAGATGACGATGATCATGCGCGATCTGATGATTGGTAACCCGAAACTCGCAGAAATGGGTTATGCGGAAGAGGCGATGGGACACAATGCTGTTGCAGGCGGCTTCCAGGGTCAACGCCATTGGACAGATCACTTACCAAATGGTGACTTTAGTGAAGCGGTCCTCAACTCGTCATTTGACTGGAACGGCATCCGCGAACCGTTTGCTATTGCGACAGAAAACGACTGCTTGAACGGCGTAAATATGCTTTTCGGAAAAATGCTGACAGGCCAAGCGCAAGTATTCTGTGACGTGCGCACTTACTGGTCTCAAGATTCAGTAGATCGCGTCAGCGGCTACCGCCCTGAGTCTGGATTGATTCACCTTATTAACTCAGGTTCAGCGGCTCTGGATGGCTGTGGGGAAGCTCGTGATGAGCAAGGTCAACCTGTATTTAAATCGCATTGGAATATGAATGCACAGGATGCAGAAGCGTGTCTGGCTGCGACCCAGTGGCCACCTGCCGATGTTGAATATTTCCGTGGCGGTGGTTTCTCATCGAACTTCCTGACTCATGGTGGTATGCCATTTACGATGCATCGTATCAACATCATTAAGGGCATTGGCCCAGTACTGCAAATCGCAGAAGGTCATTCGGCGACGTTACCTGCCGAGGTGCATGAAACGCTTAATGAGCGTACAAACCCAACATGGCCTACCACTTGGTTTGCTCCACGCCTGACCGGTGAAGGCGCGTTTAAAGATGTGTATTCAGTCATGGCGAACTGGGGTGCGAACCACTGTGTTATCTCTTACGGTCACGTTGGCGCTGACTTGATCACGCTTGCTTCTATGTTGCGTATTCCAGTGTCAATGCACAACGTTGACGAGCAAGACATTTTCCGCCCTCACACATGGACGGCATTTGGTCAGGACAAAGAAGGTCAAGACTACCGTGCTTGCGAAAACTTTGGTCCTTTATACAAGTAATCTTCTCGGGCGGGGTGATTCCCGCCCCCTTCAGGAGCCCCCATGTCTGTAGTGATTGTTTTAGATTGCGGTGCGACCAACTTGCGTGCCATTGCAATTGACCAAAAAGGCGTCATCGTCGCGTCTCATTTCATAAAAAACTCGACCAAATGTGATGCGAAAAACCCAAGTTATCACCTGTGGGATTTTGAAGACATCTGGCAAAAGCTCCTTGAGTGTGGTCGGCATGTCGTGGCTCAAGTCGGAGCGAAAAATGTTCTGGCTGTGACCGTAACAACATTTGGTGTTGATGGTGCTCCGTTTGATAGTGATGGAAATCAGATTTACCCAATTATCTCTTGGAAGTGTCCGAGAACCATACCCGTAATGAAATCGGTAGAAGATGAGGTTGATCGTCTGGAACTCTACCGAAGCAACGGCATTGGAGACTACAGTTTTAATACGCTTTACAAATTGCGTTGGCTTAAAGAAAACGAGCCTGAAGTGTACGCAAAGATGGATAAATTTGTCTTCATTTCATCGATGATCACTCACAGGTTAACTGGCGAAATGACCACCGATTACACAATGGCTGGCACATCCATGCTGACCAGTGTGGAAACCTGTAGCTGGAATGCTAAAGCGCTAAATTACCTAGGATTGACATCGGATCATTTCCCAAGGCTTGTGATGGCCGGTGAAAAGGTGGGATATGTTTCAGAAAACATCGCCAAACAATTGGGGCTTGTTAGTGGGACACCCGTGATTTCCGCAGGTCACGACACTCAGTTTGCTTTAGTGGGCTCGGGAGCGAAAGAAAACCAAGCGTTTTTGAGCTCAGGCACCTGGGAAATCTTAATGGCGCGCAGCCTGCGTCCCGCACTCAATCAACAAGCGTTGGATAATGGAGTGACCGTAGAGCTTGACGCATTAAAGGGTTTGTACAATCCAGCAATACAGTGGCTCTCTAGCGCCGTCGTTGAATGGGTTGTGACGCAATTTTACAGTGCAGAAAAACACTCAAACGATTTGTACACCACCATGGTTAATGAAGCTGAAGCCGCCGGGCCAGGTGCTGGTGGGGTGGTGTTTAAACCAACTTTATCAGTTGATGAAAGTGGTATCGGTCAAGGGTCAATAGAAGGCCTTTCTATTCATACTTCGCGTGGCCAAATTGCCCGAGCGGTATTTGAAGGATTAAGCCAACAGCTGAAACAACGTTTTCTTTACCTGAATCAATTATGCCAATTGAGCGACGAGCCAATCGTTGTAGTGGGTGGTGGCACCAAAAATCCGCTTTGGAATCAACTTCGTGCTAATGCGTTACAGCGACCACTTCATATCGTAGAGCAGGCCGAAGCGACGGTAATTGGAGCAGCGATGTTCGCATTTTATGGCGTGGGCTTTTACCGCTCTGTCGATGAATCTCAACACAATATGCGTCCTAAATTACGTGTGATCTATCCAGAAGCAACGGCAGTCTTAAATCAAATAAAACGGGAGCACAGCCATGCTTAGAGGTAGTCATCCTGCACTTTCGCCAACGCAACCGGCGACACTCTCATAAAAGGCTTATCCAGCATTTAAATTTAAGGATTAACGAAATGAACAGAATAGAGCTTTCCCAACACATTATCGATACTTGTATCGAAATGACCCGTTTAGGTCTAAACCAAGGTACCGCAGGTAACGTCAGTGTCCGCTTTGATAACGGCATGTTAATCACCCCAACGGGCATTCCTTACGAACAACTGACGCCTGAGCAAATTGTCTATGTTGCGGAAGATGGCACCTTTGAAGAGGGTAAACTTCCTTCTTCTGAATGGCTGTTCCACCTAACTTGCTATCAACATCGCCCAGATATAAATGCCGTGGTTCATAACCATGCGATCAATTCTGCAACGGTCTCTATCTTGAACAAACCAATCCCTGCTATTCACTACATGATCGCAGCATCGGGAACGACTGAAATTCCTTGTGTACCTTACGCGACATTTGGCAGTCCTCAGTTAGCGAAGTATGTGGAAGAAGGCATCTCAAAAAGCAAAGCAATCTTGCTTCAACATCATGGCTTGATCGCTGGGGAAATGAACTTAGACAAAGCGCTTTGGTTAGCGCATGAAGTCGAAGTATTGGCAGAGCTTTACCTCAAAGCTCTCGCGGTTAACCCAGAAGTACCAACGTTGGATGATGAATCTATGCAGGTGGTGCTGGAAAAATTCAAGTCATATGGCTTACGAGTTGAGAAGTAATAAGGAGTAAATAAAATGGCCTTTGCATTAAACCTACCAAAACTGAGTTACGCAGGCGTCGGCGCCGTTGATGACGCGATTTCTACGTTGAGCCAGCAGCCCATTCAGCGAGCATTGATCGTGACCGATGCAAATCTTGTGGAACTGGGAATCTTAGATCATCTGATTGCTCTGTTAGATAAAGCTGCAATCGACTATGTGTTGTTTGACCGTGTGACACCTAACCCGACGGCATCACTTGTGCGCGAAGGTTTGGAAACGTATGTCGATACTGGGTGTGATTGCTTTATCGCGGTTGGTGGTGGTAGCCCGGTAGACTGTGCGAAAGCCATTCGTATTGTGGCATCTAACGTTGGCGAAATCGTCGATTTTGACGGTATCGGCAAGGTAAAGTGTGAGGGCGATTTCTTCATTGCGATTAATACGACGGCGGGCACTGCAGCGGAAATGACATCAAACTCAGTCATTACTGATGAAGAAAGACAAGTGAAGATGGTCATTATTGACTCTAAGCAAATTCCTGATATCGCGGTGAATGATCCTACTTTGATGATTAATTTACCTAGTCATGTCACGGCAGCTACGGGTATGGACGCACTAACTCATGCGGTCGAGGCGTACGTGACACCAGGCGCTCACACCCTGACTAAACCAACGGCTTTAGAGGCGATTCGCCTCATTACCCAGTGGCTACCCGTAGCGGTTGAAGATGGTCAAAATATCAAAGCGCGTGAAGAATTGGCTAACGCACAGTTTTTAGCGGGAATGGCGTTCAATAGTGCCGGTTTAGGCTTAGTACATGCAATGGCTCATCAGCCGGGTGCGACACATAACCTACCTCACGGTGTGTGCAACGCGATTTTGCTACCAGAAGTATGTGCGTTTAACGCAGAAGAGCATCCTGAGAGATTCCGTGATATTGCACAGGTAATGGGTGGGAAGACAGAAGGTTTAAACGATAAAGAAGCAGCAGAACTAGCCGTTGATTTAATTCGCCAATTATCTAAGCGCGTTGGCATCCCAGAAGGATTTAAAACTTTAGGTATTAGCCACGATGATTGCAAAAACTGGATAGACAAAGTATTGGCTGATCCATGCTTAGGCGGTAACCCTCGTCAACCAAC
Organism: Vibrio sp. EJY3; assembly: GCF_000241385.1. Lineage (NCBI taxonomy): Bacteria > Pseudomonadati > Pseudomonadota > Gammaproteobacteria > Vibrionales > Vibrionaceae > Vibrio > Vibrio sp. EJY3. The sequence goes on along the minus strand of NC_016614.1, from coordinate 1,197,203 downwards.
TCCAAAAGAAATTGAGGCTTTATATATCGCATGTATCTAATGGCTCTTTGAGTTGAACCGACTTATTAGTAAGCTTTATGTATGGCAGGCAATGTTGAAGCCTTCTTCAAACACTGTCTGTCTTTTGCTTCACTTATATGATTTGGTTAGTTCCTCTTTGGTCCATTTTTTTATGCGGCCTTGTATACGCTCACTCAACCCTACTAACGACGCTAAAGCTCATATCAGTAATGTTTGTGCCTGCTTTTTGAGCAAGATTTTAAGCAGTCGGCCTTCACGCTTCGATTTAACTTAACGCTAGAGCTAGTGCGCTCTAATAAATGCGAGCTATTATTATCGGTAGAGCGCATTTCGCTGGGCGTTTTGTGTAAAATATGGGCTGATAAACAGCGATAGAGTGATTTGGGATTGGTGAAGAACTCATCAATTTTCATGGCGCGCTTTTGCGGGAAATGGTGGACTGGTGGTATTTTATGCGGAAAATGCCATTATTGAGAATAAATTGTGATGTAATTCAATTTTTTCTGGCTTTTTTTATGCATTTAAGGAATAATCCGCCTCCCTTAGTCGTCCCTAATGGCTTATCGCGGTTGTGTACTGTGCTAATTCCTATCTGAATGGATTTAGTATCTGGATAATTCAGTATCGAATTGGAAGAGCATATGGGACTGTTTTTTTGTTTAATTAAGTAGGATCCCAATGCAAGATTCTGTTATTCAATTCAGTGATTTATCTCTGAATGATTCTATCCTTTCTGCTCTAGACGGAATGGGTTTCGTGTCACCAACTCCAATTCAGGCTGCGGCAATCCCACACCTGTTGGAAGGTGTTGACGCGCTGGGCAAGGCACAAACGGGTACAGGTAAAACGGCAGCATTCTCTCTGCCTCTTCTCAACAAACTAGATCTAAACCAACGTAAACCACAAGCAATCGTACTTGCTCCGACTCGTGAGCTAGCGATTCAGGTTGCAGCGGAAATGAAAAACCTTGGTAAAAACATCAAGGGCTTGAAAGTTCTAGAAATCTACGGTGGTGCTTCTATCGTTGATCAAATGCGTGCACTTAAGAATGGTGCGCACGTTGTTGTTGGTACTCCTGGCCGTGTTCAAGACCTGATCAACCGTGAACGTCTACATCTAGACGAAGTTAATACTTTCGTACTTGATGAAGCGGACGAAATGCTAAACATGGGTTTCGTGGACGACGTAACTGCAATCATGGAGCACGCTCCTGAATCAGCACAACGCGTTCTGTTCTCTGCGACTATGCCTCCAATGCTGAAAAAGATTGTTGAGCGCTTCCTTCGTGACCCTGTAACGGTAGACGTTGCTGGTAAGAACCACACTGTAGACAAAGTTCAACAGCAGTTCTGGGTAGTGAAGGGTGTAGAGAAAGATGAAGCGATGTCTCGTCTTCTTGAAACTGAAGAAACGGATGCGTCAATCGTATTCGTACGTACTCGTCAAGATACTGAGCGTCTAGCTGACTGGCTTTCAGCTCGTGGCTTTAAAGCTGCAGCACTACACGGTGATATCCCTCAGTCTCTACGTGAGCGTACTGTTGATCACATCAAACAGGGTGTTATCGATATCCTTGTAGCAACTGACGTTGTTGCACGTGGTCTTGACGTTCCACGTATTACTCACGTATTTAACTACGACATCCCATTCGATGTAGAGTCATACATTCACCGTATCGGTCGTACAGGCCGTGCTGGACGTAAAGGTAAAGCGATCCTTCTTGTTCGCACTAACCAAATCCGCATGCTTCGTACTATCGAGCGTGTAACTAAGTCATCAATGGAAGAAATCCAACTTCCTCTACGTGACCAGGTTGCTGAAGCTCGTCTAGCTCAGCTAGGTGCAGAACTAGAAGCTGAGAAAGAGCACAAATCACTAGATAAGTTTGCTGAGTTGGTTGAGAAACTACAAACTTCTCTAGAAATCGACCCAGCAATGCTTGCTGCGATGCTTCTTAAGCGTCAGCAAGGCAAACGCCCACTGTTCTACATCGGTGAAGATCCAATGGTAGAAGCAATTGAGCGCGATAAGCAGCGTCGTAAAGAGCGCCGTGAAGGTGGTCGTGATGGTGGTCGTGAAGGTGGCCGCAGCTTCAACAACCAAGATTGGGATACTTACCAGCTACAAGTTGGCCGTGAGCAAGGTGTTCAAGTTAAAGACATCGTTGGTGCTCTGGCAAATGAACTTGGTCTAGGTAAAGGTTCTATCGGTGCGATCAAGCTAGCACAAGGTCATACTTTCGTTCAGCTACCAAAAGCAATGACTTCTGAAGCCGCGAACAAGTTGAGCAAGCTACGTATCCGTCAACAAGATGTTGGTGCGGTAGTATGTGACTTCGATGATTTCCGCGAGTCTCGTGGTGGTCGTCGTGACGGTGGACGTCGTGATGGTGGTGGTTACCGTGGTAACCGTGAAGGTGGTGCTCGTCGCGAAGGTGGCCGTCGTGAAGGTGGTTTCCGTGGCAACCGCGAAGGTAGCCGTGATGGTAACCGCGAAGGTGCTGAGCGTCGTTTCGACCGTAACCGTGGTGGTGATCACCGTGGTAACTACCGTGGTGAACGTGGTCACGGCCGTGGCCGTCGCACTCCGGAAGCATAATCGAGCCAGGTTAATTAAATAACCTGAGTTAGAAAAAGCTGATTTCAAAAACCGAGCATGGTTAACATGCTCGGTTTTTTTATGCTGGTAGGAAACTGTCGCGTTTCTCGTCGTGCTCCGCTACCCAATTGATCACTTCGTCTAATGGGAGAGCAGGGCAGAATAAGTAACCTTGGATGATGTCACAGCCACGATGTCGTAAAAAATGCAGGGTATCCATATCTTGTACGCCTTCGGCAACTACCGAGTAACCAAGCCCGTGGGCAAGTGCGATTGTATTTTCAACAATGGAGCGCGTGCTTTCCGTTCGGTTCGCTGTAGATAAGAATGATCGGTCGATCTTAATCTGATCCACCGGAAGATCTCTTAACAGTGAGAGGGAAGAATAGCCCGTACCAAAATCATCGAGGCTGATCTTGATACCAAGCCCTTTTATTTCGTGTATAAGTGGGTTAAGTTCCTTCACTTTGTCAATCGCCATCGTCTCTGTTATTTCTAAACTTAGAAGATGGGCAAATTCAGGAGAGTGTTCGATTAATTTTTTTAGGCGGGTAAGTAATACGTTTGAAGATAGGTCTTTCGCTGATAAGTTGACATGAATTGGAAGCTTGATGCCTCTTCGGATAAACGTTTTCAGATCTTTTTCAACTTGCCCCAGCACCCACATGGTTATGTTGTTGACCTGATTACTTCGCTCGGCAATTGGTATGAAATCGTTTGGCGAAATGTTATTACCTTGTCCATCTCGCCAACGAATAACTGCTTCAAAACCCACCACGACGCTAGTACGAGCATCAATTAATGGCTGGTAATACAGGCGAAACTCATCCTGATCTAACGCAAATTGAATACGTGATGAAATTTCCAGCTGATATTTAGCCCCAATATTCATATTGTCGTTATAAAATGCGAAAAGATTTCCGTTACTTTTCGCGTGATACATTGCAACGTCGGCATGTTTTATCAGCAATTCATTGGACTCTGCGTCCTGAGGGTAAGTGCTTATGCCAAACACGACAGCGGCAGATACTTGGAATTCGTCGAGGTGAAAGCGAGTGGAAAGTGCTTTATTGAGCCTCACGATAAGTTTCTTGCCATCCTCCTCAGTGGCAGATGCCGTGATTATCACAAACTCATCACCACCGACGCGAAATATTTTGTCATTATCTTCAAGCGCATCTTGCAACCTTTGACCAATTTGAATCAGTAATTGGTCACCACAGAAGTGCCCCATCGCATCGTTGACTTGTTTGAAATTGACAACATCAAAGAGAATCACTGAAAAAGGCAGGCCAGATTGAATACGATCGTCAATTACCTCAAAACAGTATTTTCTATTTGGGAGACCAGTTAGAGCATCATGAAAGGCATTTTGTTTTTCGCGCTTTGCAAGGCTATGTAATTCGACGATGGAGTCATTACTGAATTTGATGACGAAGACGACAAAAACGCTTCCAGCAAATAGAAGTATAGATATGCCAGTTTCGATAAGTGAGCCTGAGGGGTTTTGCGCAATGGTGTACAAGTACGTTGCATACGCAATAATAAAATAGCTAATCAGTACTAAAAGCCAGGTCCACCCAGAAACATCCGTTTTCGAGCGAATATTTTTTGTCATTTGCCATCCGAAGCAGAGCAACATTAAGCCTAAACTGACAAGTAAAAGCGTTATTTTCGGCACGATATTCCCCGATGTATTGTTATGTTTATTGTTTTTATTCGTCTAATAAATAAGTTAGCTCATAATTTAGTCAATAAACAAGACGAGTGAATCACAATTCTCTTTTATGAGAAGATATTTTTTTTGCATCGAATAAAATCAGAAAGTGTCCTAGATCAATAAAAAATGTGCAATCAGACCATTAACTTTAAAAGATAGTTGAAAGATTAAAAAATTATTGAATAATAGAAAGCATATAAGTCGTACGCTGCGTGAAAGCGTAATGACAACCTCTGCTCCACAACAGGATAACTATTTCATGTCTAATTCGTTTGTACTAGTGATCAACTCAGGAAGCTCGTCACTAAAGTTCGCGGTCATCGATTCAAATTCAGGTGACGCGGTACTGAGTGGTTTGGGCGAATGCTTTGGTCTTCCAGAATCTCGTATGAGCTGGAAATTCAACGGTGAAAAAAAGGAAGTTTCTATCGAAGGTGACGATAACCATCATAAAATCGCTATCGGAAAACTAGTAGGGTTAACCGACGAATTAGGTTTAGCTAAAGACATCGTGGCTGTCGGTCATCGTATCGTTCATGGCGGTGAAAAATTCACAACGACGGTTCGCATTACCGATGAAGTGACACAAGAAATCGAACAGCTTGCCGATCTTGCTCCACTACATAATCCGGCAGGTGCTATCGGCATTCGTGCTGCGATTGAAGCGTTTCCGACTCTTCCTCAATTTGCGGTATTCGACACGGCATTCCACCAAACGATGCCTCAAAAAGCGTTTACTGGCGCTATTTCCCACGAGCTGTACGAGCAGTATGGGATCCGTCGCTACGGCTTCCACGGTACAAGCCATTACTTTGTAAGTCGTGAAGCTGCAAAAATGCTGAATAAGCCTGTGGAGCAATCGAGCTTCATTACCGTACACCTTGGTAACGGCGCGTCAGTATGTGCGATTAAAGATGGCCAATCGGTTGATACTTCGATGGGCTTTACTCCACTAGCTGGTTTGATGATGGGTACACGTTCTGGCGACCTAGACCCAGGCATCATTGAGTTCCTATTAAAGAAAGGTTGGACTCAGGAACAGGTATTCGAAACGTTAAACAAGAAATCAGGCTTCTTGGGCGTGTCTGGCGTTACTTCCGATGCACGAGGTATTCTGCAAGCGATGGAAGAAGGTCACGAAGGTGCGAAATTAGCGTTTGAAGTGTTTACCTACCGTGTTGCGAAATACATCGGTTCTTACCTGATCCCTCTTGATCGTCTAGATGCGGTTATCTTTACGGGTGGTATTGGCGAAAACTCTCTGGATATTCGCCGTGAAGTGCTTAAAAACCTTAGCCTGCTTGGTTTCGTGGAAGACGAGAAAGGCAACGAAGATGCCCGATTCGGTAATTCAGGTGAAATTGGTAAATCTGAACTGCTGGATGCGAAAGTATTGGTTATTCCAACCAACGAAGAGTGGGTGATAGCATCGCAATCCGTTGAGCTTCTAAATCAATAGTATAGCAGTTAATTTAAACAACAAGCCACCAAATATGGTGGCTTTTTTATTTAATAAATTCAATAACTTAATGCGCTTTCCTGTATGAAGCCCTCTTTTTGTTGATCCATTTGATTAATGTGCAATAATCAATCCTAACAAAAAGTTATAGGTTATAGCATTACAGGCTGATTGGAATGGACGAAAAACCACGCATTGCACATATTTATTCTAGAGTTTCAAAGGGCACACAAGTAAAAGGAGATGGCCTACGGCGACAAATCGAAATAGCTAGCAAGTTTATTGAAGATGTAAACATTTCAAACAGCCGTGATGGTTTACCAGTGTATACACTTGCAGATAGCCCCATCTACGACAGGGGGTTAAGTGCGTACTTTGGATTAAATACAGATGAAAACGCGGGGCTTGGCGCATTCTTAAAAGCAGCGGAAAACGGACAGGTAGAAAAAGGTACGTTGCTAATTGTAGAAGCAATTGACCGTATAAGTCGCTTGCCCGTTGATGATGCCCGCGCTCTGTTTGCACGTTTCAAAAAGTACGGCATTGATGTTGCCATTTGCCGTTTCAACCTGATCATTTATCACGACAAAAGTAGTGACTTAGGTCAAGACCTGCTTATCACTACAGCAATACATTTAGCGCACTTAGAGAGTGAACAGAAATCAAAACGCATACGTGCCAGATTCACACACAAGCGACTATTAGAAAAAGAGGGCGGTGAGAGACGCACATCAATGAGTCCTAGCTGGATTGAATTAAGCAAAGATAAAACGCACTTTGTGTTGATACCTGAGCGTGCGCGAATTGTGCGCAAGATGGTAGATTTAAAGCTGCAAGGCTGGGGTGCTCATCGCATTACAGTTTATCTTAATGAGCAAGGATATCCTTGCTGGAACCGCAGCAATACTTGGTACACAAAGATTGTTGAGAAGTATCTAAAGATGATACAGCTTGTCGGCGACTTTCAACCAGTCGAGCATGTGCACGGCGAAAAGGGGGTGCGCAAAGAACCTGTTGGAGATGTAATAAAAGGCTATTACCCAGCATTGATTACAGAAGAAGAGTGGATCAGGCTTAAAGCATCTTTTAAGAGATCTGGAGGGCGACAAACGGGCGCGTTTTCAAATCTATTTAGCTGTATGCTTTATTGCCCAACCTGTGGTTCTTGCATGTCTTACTTTAAGCCTAATCGCGGGCGCATCAAAGTAAGATGTCGCAAGCAGATTGACAAGCAAGGCTGCGACCAACGCGCACTTAACTATGAAGAAATCGAGCCGCGATTAATTAAAGCGCTGGCTGGTTTAGATTACGCAAAGATTAACAACAATAGCTTTGCTAGCTTACAGAAAGAGCTAAACACGCTAGAAGCGCAGGTTGCAGAGCTAGAAGCAAGCGCTGACGATATTAAGACACAAATGCTTGAAGAGTCAGATCCTCGTATTATATCCGTTTATGTAAACAAGCTAAAAGCTATCTATACAGAGCAAGATAAAGCAAAAGCACGATTTGAAAAGCTATCAACGCAAACAAGCGACTATGATGTAAACACGCTTGAGCAGCTACAATTAGAGCGAAACGAGGACAGAGAGCGCTACAACGGCTTTGTGCGCTCATTCGTCAAGTATGTGATAGCATCGGATTCAAAGCTTGGTAAACCACTGCGTATAGTGTTTAAAAGTGAAGCTGTGGGTGAAGTGCCAGTATTCTTTAATGACGACAAAAATAACAAAGCTATTAGTGATATTTTTACCGCGCAGAAAGATGTAAACGAAGCTGCCCCAATACGACTAATCAACATGTCACGCGTGCATGGTAATTTAGGTAAACTAGCAGCTATTGATACTGTACCCGTACCTGATGATTTGGGCGACGCACTAGAAAGGATAAAATATCTTTTTGCAGTAAGACAAGCTGTACTACAAAACCCCGAAAAATGGCAAGCAATCGCAGATGACGCAAGGTTATTTGAGTAACTTCCACCAACAGAGCACCGCAAAGCGGTGCTTTTGTTTAGTTTGGAAAAAACGCGAAAAAACCAATTATATACCCGAGATCATTGAGTAGGCAATTTTGCCTTTGAGCAGTATGTTTTCGTAGCTTGTTCAGTGCCGTGATATATCCTCTTACGAAGCTCGGGGTAATAGAGTAGGAACTTTGCTAAACCTCTTTCTTAGATTTCTGCTCAGGACAATAAATGATTGGTCATTGGGTAAAACATGATTTATTAATAGTTAATTCTGTTCTATTCAATGAGAGCTATGGAAACCGATTGGGTAGCTGAAATAATTTATTGTTACAACTGGAATCGTGCATATATATTTAATGTAAAAGTGTTTCTTTCCGTTCTTTTATGACGACTCAGGCTATGTTAATTATTGACTAATTCAATTGTAATAAATGGAATGATTTCAAAGGAGTAACTATTGTAATTATTATTTAATGAAAGATGTTTTAAATTATTATTCGATAAGTATTTAATATTATCTTTTTACTTAAAGGGTAAGTATTATCACATGCCATGGCACTTAATAGTTAAGAAGTTATGTAATTAATTTTAATAAAATAACTGTTAAGTCGATGATTGTAAAGTTATTTTTTAGTTAACTCTAAAATTAGAGATATAAACTCATGATTAAAATTAAAAAACAGACGCTTGATTTAAATTTATATTGAATATTTTTAATATATTGTTAATATGATAAAAATACAACTTGAAGCAAGCTATGTCTGTGAGTTCTATTTGTCCCAAATATCCTCATCAGACGATTTCCTCACAATTAGTTCGGTTGCACTAACACTCTTCGAGGTTAGCGCTATATTAAGCCATTATCGCTTCGCTCAAAAAAGTTGACATATAACAATTATAATAAGGAACACAAGCAATGAGTGATTACATAGATATATTCCATTCTGTAGATAAAAATGAACTTTTGAAAATAGAAAAAGCACTACAGTCTGCAAAGAAAGATAAAATTAAAAAAAGAAAGTCTGATGAAGACAAGTTGTCTAAATCAGTGAAAATAAACTTTACAGAAATTGAATATCAAACACAAATAGATAATAAGAAAAAATCAGGGTATAGCACTTTATCTGCTTATATGAGAGCTATATTAAATAGGACGATGGTGGTTAAACCAGTTGTACTTGAAGCTTCAAAAAGCTTTTTCCATAAAACATCGGGTATTTTTAAAGATATTAGCTCTATTGCTTCACACCTAGAAAATGGAAAACAGCTTGATAGACAAGAGGTAGAGCTAGTTTTCCAAGCATTTGAAGTATTAAAACGAGAATTCCAAGAAACCAGGCTCTTGTTAATAAATTGCTTTACTGAAGATACTGCGTATGAAATAGCAAAGGAGCATATTTCGATTGAAAAATTAGAAAGTTTGATACAAGAAAAAAAGAGAAAAAACTATGATATATGAAGAACCTGAACAAAAACAAAAAAAGCACAATAAGAAGACTGTACATATACTTGTTGATTATATAAAAGGTAACGATGAGCGTGTTGCGAAAAACCTAATTAACTATTCCGCTGGTACTAGCAAAGAGCGTGCTGCAATAACTGAGTTCATATACGCCAACAACATCATCCACATTCCTCATGAAGCTAGAACAGCGGCAGGGGAGTTATTAGACTTATCAATGGCCATCACGGAAATGCAGCAATCAATTGCTCTAAATCCCGCTGTAAAGCAACAGTTCAAGCACATGATAGTTTCTTTAGATACGAACGAACATTTGAGTAACACTCAATGGCAAAAGACTGTCAAGAGGCTTATGGATAAACTCGGATACGACAATTGTCGCTATATATCTTTCAAGCATAATGATACGGACGAAGAGCATGTACATATCGTGACTAGCACTATAGATATGATAACTCGAAAGAAAGTCTCTGACAGCTATAGCTATTATCTTGCACAAGAGGTAATGAGGGAACTTGAAATCGAGTTCGGCCTGCGGCAGTTAGTTTCGAGTATAGATATTTGCTATGACGATAGTTCAAGCATCAATAATGCAAGAGTTAAAACTAAAAAAGCGCAAGTTGCACGATTGATTTCGAGAGCGATTAACCGTCTTAATCATTGCTCAACGCTAGCGGAATTTGTCTTTGCGGTAGAGAAGCAACATCCAGAACTCACAGTCGAAGTACGAGAGAAGGACGGGAAAGTATCTAGCCTTATCTTTAAACTGAGCGACCACCGATTTTCTGCATCTCAGCTAGGTGGAAACCGCAAGTTTACCCTCGGTAAGCTTATAAAAAACGGAATACTATCGGCTGATTCACTCAATTTCGAGCGTTTTAAAGAAGAAATTAATAAGTCAGCTTTGCTATCGCAAAGGCAGAAAAGAGAAGCGCATATAAGTTACGTAAAGCGTCAGTCTGACGATAACGGCTGGTTACTTGTTTTGTTCACTGCTAACAAAATTTACTTTAATAAACTGCAAGCGATTTTACAGAACGATCGATTCCATTTTCGCTCTAGAAGGTTTATACAAAGTGGAAATAAAATGTCTTGTGCGATCGCTATTCAGATCAATTTAGTACAACTTAGCGACACATTCTCTGATGTTCTCCGCCAGTTGTTTATTGATTTGTTCTCTTCTATCAGAGATAACAGCAACGAGATTCAACACAAGTTAGCTATGCAAACATTCATCAACGATTTCAATTTAGAAGTGATCTCTTTAAAGGAACTTAAAAAATTTGAGTCACAGAAAGATTCTGAAACTTTTTGTACTGAAGAATTTATTGAGTGCAAATTTGAGAGCAAAGGAGAAGCTATTGACATAGTGTAATATATTCATAATTAATTTTTTATCTGTAAGTTAGAAAAGGTTTTTTCCAGAGGTGGTTATAAGTAGATGTTCGTTTTATATTAATTATCTTGGTCATTCAATGTAGATCTTTTATTATCTATAGATAATGATCTAGTCATTGTTTTTTAATATTTTCCTAAGGCTTGAAAACTCAATGATTCATCATGGTTAATAAATAATTTATCAAATTTTCCTGCCAATAATAATAAAATATTAGTTCCTTTGTATGAGATAGATCTTTAAGAACAATATCTTAAAATTATTTTTTTTGAAAATATCAGTTTCTTTACTTATATTAATTTTACTGGTATCTTATATTAAAAGATAAAAATAAATGATAAGGTTTTAATCATGGCTAATAACGCAGATGCAATTAATGTGGCAGTAGATAAAGAAAGATATAACAAAAATAATGATGGTATGTATTATACTCCGTATCGACATAGAAAAGGTATGACTCTTTATCTTCGATTAAATATAAAGATAAATAATGAAGATTCTAGAAATAGATCTCCAATGACAATGGTGATTAATGTTGCTCAAAAACGTATTGATGAGTACCCCAAGTATACATTTGAAGAATTTGTAAGTAACAATGCTTCTGAATGTGTGAAGTCGGGGGAGTTCGAGATTACTCGAGGTGCATATGAGAAATTTTTAGCTAAGCATAAATACTATTACGGAATATATCAAAAAGCAAAAGTGAATGAATGCCGTGGTTACTTCGAGATTGACAGGGCGGGAATTAAGAAAGAGGCGGCAAAGATATCAAAGCCAATCCATGATGTTGCAGATATTGTTGAAAAACTTGCTTTAGATGGTCTTTTGACTGCTGTAGAAGCACAAGATCTGTATCAGTCAATGTACAGAATTAAACAAGTACTAGACGCATACGTTATGCCTGATATTCTTTTTCAGAATATGCTTTTCTATGATAAAAAATTAACTGATAAAATTAAGACTTACAATCATTTATCTAACTTCAAAATTTCAAGTAAAGCAAATGCTGATCGTTTTGTTAAACACATGAGTAAAATAGACAGTTTTGAGACTGGTAATAGAGTTAAAAAATTAAGCACTGAAAGAAAGGTATTAGAGTCTTTGTGTTCCAGTCTTTAATAAAACCTCATTGATATCTGCCAGATCAAAGAACTGGCTTTTCATATTATATGCAAGTGTGTATTTTGTATTCTAATGATGAATAGTATTGTTTTATTCAAAATCATGGATTAGTATTCATCATATTCTGCTACCAACATGTAATAGGGATGATTATGACGGATGATATTAATGAACAGCTTGGTGTCAATAAGTCCTTTCTTAACGACACATTCGCAATGATCCGCATATCTAAAGACGGGGAGGTTTGGGTGCAATATCAAGATAAGATGGATATACCATCCAGTGTTAAAGCAATTAATATTACGGCAGATCTCCTCAAGATTATTGCTAGTCATCAAAGTAGTTAATAATACTATAGATTATATAAAATAACTACTGAGGATTGATAAACCTGCTATAATTTATCTTTCTTATCACGACTTTTTCTTTAAGTTAGAGGGAATTATTGTATAGGAATAGATTGACTATGATAGCTCGAATTGGAATAGCCGATGAAGAACTCGTTCGTAAGTATATTTTGGATGTTTCAGCTGGAAAATTAAACCATGTCGAAGATATCCCTCATTTCTGGTTTTCATCATTAACGGATCTGGAACAGGTTTTAACTAACGAAAATATTAAGCTTTTGTATATGATTTCTCGTGATAGAGCAAATAGTGTAGGGAAGTTATCTGATATAACAGGTCGCAGTGTCGAAGAACTTTCGATTTCTATTGATGACCTTGCATCTAAAGGTTTTGTTCGTATTGATAGATGTGGAAACGAAGAGTGTCTTACTGCCATTTATACCTCTTTTGAGATCCTCATGGGCAAAGAACTGGAAGCTCTGCTTCGACATCGCTATTAACTTTTAAAAAAGCATTCATGCTTTGCTGCTGAATTCTTCACTCCTCGTAATGAGCGATGATTATTTCGGCCTTTAAGGCAACTGAGTCTCTATGAGGCGGCGATAGGGTCGGAAATAGACCGAAGGAGACTCTAGCATCGATAAGAAAATTTTAATTTGTGTTGGTAATTTTCGCTTGAAGGTTTGGTTGTCATTTAGAATAGTCACTGAATTAATCGATGTGTTACTTCATAATAAATCTATCAGGAAAATTCAGTCAAAGAACATTGTGAAGTAATGGAGCATATGTTCGCTGAAGCTTAATGAGGCAAAAGCTCGTTTGCAGTGATCGGCTCTGGCACACCTCTGGACAGAACTTTGTCAGTTATATTACTAAATTAGGATATAACGGATTAGCTGACATATGGGAAAGTAACTCCCTGTCAAGGTGTGAACAACGCTATATCGAAGCTTCCGAATACCACCTTAAACACCAAACGCAACGCATAGTAAAAATGCCACGCATTGCGAATCACTCTTAAACAGTTTGTATATAGCGCAACTACAGCCACCCCTTAGGAAACTCAATTACATCAAGTTCATAAGTTTTCGGTGTGTAGTTCTGATTTGTCTCAGCAAGATAAACCACACCGACCTCACAACCAAAGATAGATTTAATTTGGGCCAAACATAACAGTTGTTCGACAGATATTCGGTCTGACTCTTTCTTCACCTCAAGGAACAATATGCTGCCATCTTCGCGATATAGAAACAAATCAGGCTCACCCGATGTTTTAGAGCCTCTTATCGCTTTGAGCACTGCTAACTTCTTCGGATCGAGATGTTTAGCAACCAAATCTCTACCGAGAGTATATTTAGGATTGTTTGGCTCCCAATCCCCCAAAGCGTAAAAAGCTGTGCCTTGCCACCCTAATTTGGAATAGTGCGCCAAAGTAAAATACTCTCCAAAATGGTAACTTTGCTGGTTATGAACATCGTTAGGTACATATAGTTGCTCTGGAATCCAACTTTTGTCGCCTTGCTTCCAGCTATCTAACAAATCTTTTGGATACCTGATTACTATCTCTTCGATCTTTAACTTCATATAAAGCCTCGTTCCTTTAGCTACTAATGCCCACTTAAATAGATTGTTAGAATTTTGCTATCGTTGTACTGCTATTAACAAACATCAGTTGCTCAACGACTCTAAACTCTGCAACTTCGTAATTGACCGAAGCTTCGAAAGCAGTGTGTATTTCCTTAAATTCTGATTCTGATGCTACTCGTCCACATAAGTCTAAGTATTCCCAGTACAAATCTACTTTTTCAATAATGTACTTGTGAGACTTACCAAGCAGGAAATAGCACACCCTGCTATCCCAAATCGCATAAACACTTGGGTTTACGAAATGTAGAAGTTTTGAAACGCCAACAAGAGAGTTGTTTACCAATGACTTTAAAGCAACGATTTCATCACTTGAAATTCGTTCAGGCAACTTTGCCTTGTTTAGTATATTCAGCGACTCTTCAAAATTATTCGACTTGAAGTTCATGATTGTTGGCATCCACCCATAAGTGAAATTTGCACCAATAACCAAGTCTTGCTCTGTAAGAGTATCCTTGTCACTGAAATACTTTACAAAATGGCGATAAGAACGGTGATATGTGTGCTCGGGGTCTTCACCCTTCAAAGAGTCAGAGAACCTCAAGATATCTTTAATTTCAATATTCTTCATATTTTCCTAAAAATTCTAATGCCCGCTTAAGTGGTGAGCAACGCAATGCGATGTTTCCGCACACCTCCTTAATCACTAAAATCAACGCACGGTAAAAATGCCACGCGTTGCAAATCCGTCTTAAAGCGTTTGTTATATTTATTGACTGGTGAGCTCTTGCAGGATAGCTCTAGCAGCATTTTTACGATTTAAAGCAAAGCCCACTTTCTTTCCAGTAGTATCCGTTAAAACCAACAGATCAGAATCAACCCACATATCACGCTCTACAGTCTTTTCGGTGATATTAGTTAGCTTTTCGATTGGTAATTTATAAGACAAATTATATCTATACCCTGACAAATCCCAAACACCCATATAAGCTCCGTGCTCCGTAATAAAAAACACTCCCCATGACTGTAGATCTTCACCTTCATATAGCGTTGTATATTCTTTAAACAACACACTTTCTGAGCCATCTTTAATGGTATCAAGTACTATTGGATCGAATGCAGGTGTATTTATCGGCCCCTGAGCCGTCTGCATCGGGCCAGGAGAGGCACAACCACTTAAAGCCACAAGGCAACCCAAGACCATGAAACCTTTCTTCATCAATTCAATTCCTTATGATGTAGTTGATTATAAATATAGCGCCGCGTTAAGGGGGGCTGGCACGCAACACAAACGCTACCGCACAGTGCCGTAACCACCGAACTCAACGCAAACTGAAAATGCCACGCGTGCCAAATCCCACTTAAACGCTTTGTTATGCTTAAGCTTCAACGCCCGCATTTTTGCCAAAACCAAGATTAACTCAGCTAGGATTAGCTAACAAAAGGCAAGAGCTAAAAAACTGAAATGACTCATAATTTTTGAAAATCAGACTTTGAAATTTGTCTGCTAAAAACTCAAGAACCCAAGTTCAAAGTTTCGATTGAGTCAACTTCCCTAACCTCGCGCTTACCCGAAAATTGACTGAGGCAACTCCCTGAATTTTCAGCACCAAAGAATAAGTGTCCGAAAAACAGCGCCCAATAAAGCTAACTTGCCGACCAACTCGAAACTAATCAGCTCGGGGAACAAAGAAAAGCACTAAACCACTGATTTTACGAGATTAAGCATAATGCTTTCTATACGGCTTTTAGCCGCCTTTCATATTCTTATCATGCAACCTTTTTAATACCACATCAACGTGTAATCAATAGGTTAATGAAAGTTAACAGAGATCAGATTGCATGATGCTCTATAATTTTAGAAAAAGGCTGCTCTCCAAACTCCTTCGGATAACTTTTGATAGGGGAAATTACAAGGATCTAAATAAGCAGGAGCTTTTGCTCTGAATTGCTTTGGGGCAAAACTGAGGTAGTGCTTGCTCATACCCCGTGTGATCACCAAGCGATTCTGTCGTACCTTAACTACCAACCGATTTTGTCGGTGAACTAATTACCAAGGGAAAATGACGGATCCATTTCTATACCTAACCCTTTGAATAGGTCAAATCACCATTCAGGGGTTAGTAAGGATGATCATCATGGACTCTCGCTCCCAGCTTACTGTTGATGTGATCGCTAAAGTCACTCAAGGTAAGATCAGCATTCACAGTGCTGCCAAACTCCTCAATAAATCCCGTCGTACCATAGAGCGTTATCTCCACCGCTATCGGCGTGAAGGCATACGCTTTGTTGTTCATGGCAATAAAGGACGTGAGCCTGTCAATAAAACCCCTGATTCACTGAAAAGACAGGTTCAGCAACTGATCCAAACTAAGTACTTCGATTTCAATTTGCAGCATCTGGCCGAGTTGCTCACGGTCAACGAAGGCTTGACCATCAAGCGGGAAACTTTGCGAAAGTGGGCGCACGCTATCCACCATGTGAAGCGAGCCAAGCGTCGTCGTAGCCGAGTAAGAAAGTACAGGGAACGAATGGAGCAGCCTGGACTGATGCTGCAAATGGACGGCAGTCCGCATCAATGGTTTGGTGAGCATCGCTCATGCTTGATTGCCATCATCGACGATGCGACCAGTGATATCCATGCCGAGTTCTTCCCTTCCGAAACCACGGAAGGCTGTATGAAAGTCATGAAGGCGTATATCGAAAAGCGAGGTCTGTTTAAGACGCTCTACGTCGATAGAGCGGGTATATTCGGTGGTCCAAAACGCAGTAACTTCTCTCAGATGCAACGCGCTTGTGAAGAGCTAGGGATCGAAATCATCTTTGCGAATTCGCCCCAAGGCAAAGGACGTGTCGAACGGGCATTCGATACGTTCCAAGACAGGCTGGTTCCAGAGCTTCGGCTGCATCATATTACCGATATTCAAAGCGCCAACGAGTATCTTCAAAACCAATTCATTCCACTGTACTGGCAACAGAAAATCGCGGTGCAGGCGAAGAACCCGAGGTCGGCGTTCAAGGTTGTCCCTGAACACATCAACCTTGATACGGTCTGTGTTCACAAGGAATATCGCAAGGTTCGCCGAGATCATACCTTCAGTTATAACAATAAAATGTATCTCATCGACTCACCCATAAGGCACTCCATCGTCAATCAGAAACTGGAAATACGCTGTCAGTTCGATGGTGCATTCTCAGTCTATTTTGGTCACCGAAAACTGCATATTACCGAGTTAGAAGAGCCACCAAGAGCGAGTGAGTATGGGATGGAAGTCCAGCGCAAGTTGGATGTCATCGAGCTTGCCGACCGTCTGGGTAATGCGACGGAAGCCGCTCGGCTCACTGGTTGCTCGCGCCGAAGTATCTACAACTATCAAAAGGTATTAGCCGAGGAAGGCATCCTTGGCCTTAAGCGCATTAACAAACCGCTGCACCGCAGCAAAAACAGCATACCTGAAGAAACCGAACACAAAATTATCGAGCTGACCTTAAACAATCCGTATCAAACCTCAGTACAGTTGAGAACCATACTAAAGAAGGAGTACAACATCACCGTCAGCAGTTGCACGATACGAAATATCTGGAAGCGCGAGGCACTAAATACCAGAGCGCTGAGAATACAACGCTCAGCGGCATTAAATAAAGAAGTCTAGCCTGTGGGCTAGACTTAAAGGTGAACGACAAAGTCGCTTGGGATTTATCCCGTCAGGCTCCCTTGGTAATCACAGCTTGCTCATACCCCGTGCTCATACCCCGTGTGTTCATACACCCAGACGTTTAAAAAGTTTCAATGATTGGACAAATCAACGTTGTTATACGTGCCTTGGTGCGAACATGATGATAGCCATGCCGATCAACGCTACCGTTACACCGACTATGTCCCATAAAGTTGGTCGAATACCATCAACTATCCACAGCCATAGGATTGCTACAAAAATATAAACCCCACCATAAGCAGCATAAACCCTCCCAGCCGCTGTTGGGTGAAGAGATAGTAACCAAGCAAATAGTGCTAGGGATAGAGCCGCTGGTAGTAAAAGCCAGACAGATTTCCCGTCTTTCAACCAGAGATAAGGTAGATAACACCCCAATATTTCTGCTATTGCTGTAATAAAGAATAACCCGATAGTTTTTGCTTCTATCAACTCATTTTCCTCATATTATTTCTGATAGACTTTGCACTGAATTGCCGATTGTAACGTTCAACTCTCAATGATGCTGTCTTTTGGTTATTGGCTCAATTTATAAATCGAGACATAAGAAAAACTGATAAATTTCTTAATGGCAATATTTTGCTCCAGCACTGTTCCACCGTTCATCAGAGATAAGTTTTATTAGGGCTACGCATAGTGCAGTAGACAGTAGTGCTCTTTGCCGTAAAGAAGGAATGGGGCACACATGTTTTGGAGTGGAAGTTCTATGGCTCTTTTGTCCCAAACCTAAGAGAGCCAGAGAATATTGGGTTGTGAGAACATCTGGGTAGGTTACTAAGACTCGACACACTAGACCTGCAACGATATAGTGCACCGTTTGACTAACCCACTAACATCCGCCATTTTTAACAGAGCACCAATGAATAACCATTTATCCCCAATCGACAAAAATCATTTGAAGAAACTACTTCGCTTAGAATTAGATCCGACATGGTCTGATAGTCTGTCGGCAACACCTGATATGTCTTGGGTTACCCCTATCGTGTTAGAAACACTATTTACTGAGTTGATAATCCACACCCGAGGTAATCAAACAAAGGCTGCAAAAATGCTTGGTATTAACAGAGGTAGTTTCAGCTCAAAAATCAAACGGATATCAAATCACGAGTTTTGATTCTCACCAACAGATTTAAAAGCCAAGTTAAGGAACCTAAATCGCCTCTGCTCCCGAGCGGGGGGACACCCTATGTCGTAGCTCAAATCTGGACATTTTTTAGTGATAAAGTACCAAGTGTGATTACGCTTTAAATATTTGTATTTGTATTTGTATTTGTATTTGTTTAGCTCTTAACATGCGT
The DNA here is from genome assembly GCF_000241385.1 of Vibrio sp. EJY3. NCBI lineage: Bacteria > Pseudomonadati > Pseudomonadota > Gammaproteobacteria > Vibrionales > Vibrionaceae > Vibrio > Vibrio sp. EJY3. Next base: position 1,178,517 of record NC_016614.1, on the reverse strand, counting down.
CGGCAGTTCTTCATAGTTAGGCACACTATCTAAATTTCTAGACCAGCTTGCACCATTACTTACAAAGATGTTAGCGGTAGGCTTAATAGAAATAGGACTATCTAGGCTACCCGCAGGAACTACTACACTGTTAATACTTTCAGCTATCGTGGGAAGTGCAGACCCACATTTTTTACAAAAGCTTTTTACATGCATTGAGGTTGGATGTTGGTAGGTTTTAACGTCGCTTTCACCTTGCAACCATGTTAATTTGCTCGCTTTAGCAAATAGGTTAGCAGCATGATCAGAGCCAGTATCTTTTTGGCAACGAGTACAGTGACACAAAAAGAAAGACTGGAAATCTCCTGAAAGCTCATATCTCACTCTGCCACAAAGACATGAACCTAGATGTTTATTAGCCATACTTTAGCTCCATTAATTTGTCTGAATCTCTACCAAATCAGTACTTACAATCCAGGATGCATACACTTTAATTTGCTAATTATAAGGGCATTTATGCCCTTATTTTGTTAGGGCTAATTGTAGATTAGTTGGGTATACAGGATCTGAACATAATTTATTATTAGTATCCATCATGATTATGATTGAGAGCCTCTCAGTCATTACTTGATTCCTAAACGTTTAGCTAAACGATGTAGGTTCCCACTATCAAGCTCTAATTGGCGAGCCGTTGCTGCCCAGTTTCCCTGGTTAAGGTTGAGCGTTTGCTCAATGACTTTTTTCTGATACCTATCCGTTGCTTCTTTAAGTCCCACATTTGGTTGATTAATCGACGAAATATCTGGTGTGTTCCTTCCATCTGAAGTTGCAGACGGTGATGTATAGATATCAAAGTCTGACACTAACAATTCGATGTCCGCTGAGTGCGTGCGAGCTTTGGACAATACACCTGCACGTTTGATCATATGCTCCAGCTCTCGTACGTTCCCTGGCCACGAGTATTGTTTTAATGCTTGAATAAGATCTGATGAAAAGCGAATGCTACTTAGTCCCAATTTGCTTCGTAGCTGTTCTGCGAAGAAACCTGCTAATAATATTACGTCCTCCTCACGTTCACGTAATGGAGGAACACGAATCGGGAAGACGCTTAAACGATGATATAAATCGGCTCTAAATCGTCCTGCTGTCACTTCTTCATGTAAAACTCGGTTGGTGGCTGCCACAATACGAGTATTGACACGAATGTGCCGATCATCCCCGACGCGCTGAATATCCCCGTACTGCAAAGCTCGCAACAGCTTTGCTTGTAATTCAAGTGATAACTCACCAACCTCGTCTAGAAATAAAGTACCACCGTCAGCCTGCTCGAATTTACCTTTGCGATTGCTGATCGCGCCAGTGAACGCTCCTTTTATATGCCCAAACAATTCACTTTCTGCTACAGATTCAGGTAGCGCTGCACAATTTAGGTAGACCAATGTTTTATCTGCGCGATTAGAACGATGATGAATGGCGTTGGCAACCAGCTCTTTTCCAACCCCAGTTTCGCCCATGACCAATACGGACAGTTCAGTATTGGCGACCGCATTAATTTGTTGTTGCAACGACTTCATTTCTGCCGATTCTCCAATAATGTCGTCATTCAATGCACGTTTTTCAGTAAACGATTCTCTTGGCAAGCTGGTCTGTGTTTCCAATTTTTCTAAAAGCAATGCGGTATGAAGTCCGCCAGCGGCCAACGCACTGATAAAACGTAGCTCATGATTTAGAAGTGAATCAAACTGGAAGGGATCAAACGCATCAATGGTGATAGCGCCGATGAGATGATCGTCTATTAACAAGGGTAACCCGATGCATGAGTGGATGTGTAATTTGTCATCATGATTAGGGATCAAGCCGTCGTAGGGGTCGGGTAAGTTACTATCCGATGGAAAACGCACAATATCACCCGCGCGGGCAATCGCTTCTAATCTTGGATGTTCATTGATAGAGAAGCGGCGGCCCAATACTTCTTTTGCTAAACCGTTGATGGCTAGCGGTTTAAAGTGTTGATCTTCATAAAGAAGCAGAGCAGAAGAATCGCACTTTAAGACTTCTCGTATTGTGGTGAGCAAGGTGTCAAAGCGAGCCTGTCGAGTAAGAGCTGAATTCAGATCTTGTGTAATGTGAAGCCATTGGGCGATTAATGTAGTCATATTGAATACCTACAATTGTCAATATGACAATTGTAATGTCTTAATGACAGTTGTCAACAATGTCATTAGGACATCGTTTGTGTGACGAACTTGCGGTAAGCTATTGATAAATAACAATATGTGTTTTTGGCATGCCTTGTGCATTATCTAATGTATCAGAGATAAATTAATTTAAATCCACGTTAAGGTAGTGACAATGACAATTCATGTTAAAAACAATATTCACTGGGTAGGTCAACGCGATTGGGAAGTGCAAGATTTTCATGGTACAGAATACAAAATGACTAAAGGTACCAGCTACAACAGTTACCTCATTCGAGAAGAAAAAACGGTATTGATTGATACCGTTGATCATCGATTCAGCCATCAGTTTCTTCAAAACCTTGAGATGGAAATTGATCTTAAGTCCATTGATTTTATCGTTGTGAACCATGCGGAAGAAGATCACTCAGGTGCTTTATCCGTATTAATGGAGAAAATTCCTAACACACCCATATATTGTACCGAAGCCGCGATAGATTCAATTGTTGGACATCACCATCATCCTGAGTGGAAATTCAAAACGGTAAAAACAGGTGACAGCATTGATATTGGTAACGGAAAACAGCTCGTTTTTGTTGAAGCGCCAATGCTTCACTGGCCTGACAGTATGATGACTTATCTGACGGGTGATGCGGTGTTATTTAGTAATGATGCATTCGGCCAACATTATTGCGATGAACGATTATTCAATGATGAAGTCGATCAAAATGAGTTGATGGAGCAATGCTTACGTTACTATTCCAATATCTTAACGCCATTCAGCAGCCTAGTAACGGCAAAGATTAAAGAGGTACTAAGTTTTAATCTGCCTGTCGATATGATTGCTACATCACATGGTATTGTGTGGAGAGATAATCCTGCTCAAATTATTGAGCAATATTTAGAGTGGGCGGACAATTATCAAGAAGATCGCATTACGATTTTCTACGACTCGATGTCAAATAATACTCGAATGATGGCGGATGCGATTGCACAGGGCATTCATGATGTTGATCCTGGCGTTGCCGTTAAGGTTTTCAACGTCTCTAAGCATGATAAGAATGAAATTCTCGCCAACGTATTCCGCTCCAAAGGGATTTTGGTCGGGTCCTCAACCATGAACAACGTCATGATGCCAAAAATTGCAGGAATGCTAGAGGAAATTACAGGTCTTCGTTTTAAAGCGAAAAAAGCGGCCGCCTTTGGTAGTTACGGTTGGAATGGTGGCGCGGTTGATCGTATACATGCGCGGTTAACCGATGCAGGATTCGAAACTGCAATCAGCTTGAAAACCAAATGGCGACCAGACGGAAAAGCGATGCGCGAATGTCGTGAACATGGTCAGGCTATTGCTAAATTATGGGCCAACAACTTACTATTAAGACCTACTGAACTCCGTTCGCAAGCTTTAGAACAAACACCACAAGTGAATCCGCGAAAAGTCGAAGAAGTTCAGCTTGGTGTCCAACAGGAGCAGCCACACCCTGAAGGGTGTCAGTGCATGATATGTACTGTGTGTAACTGGGTATATGATCCTTCAAAAGGTGAGCCAAACCAAGGCATTGAGCCTGGAACAGTATGGTCTGACATACCCGATTATTTCTTATGTCCAGAATGTCACTTAGGCAAAGATGTCTTTGTTGAATATAAAGCGTAAGGAGGCAGTATGCAGACACCTATAGTAATTATTGGTAGTGGCTTTGCTGCTTACCAGTTAATTAAAACAGTGCGTCGTATGGACGCACATATTCCAATTCAGGTCTTTACTGCTGAAGATGGTGCCGAATACAACAAACCAGATTTGAGTCATGTCTTTAGTAGAAAACAAACCGCCTCGGATTTAGTTGTCAAATCTGGCGACGTGTTTGCTAAAGAACATAACATCGAGTTGTTTGCAAACACCAAGGTTGAAAAGGTGGATGTTTACACGCAGCAGCTGACAGCAAATGGGCAAGTCTACCCCTATGGAAAGCTGGTGTTTGCTACGGGAGCAAAAGCATTCGTACCACGAATGAATGGTGATGGAGTAAGAGACGTATTGACGTTGAACTCGCTACAAGAGTATCAGGCGGCTGAGACACATATTAGCCGAGCAAAACGGGTTTTGATAATCGGTGGCGGGCTAATTGGTGTTGAAATTGCTATGGATCTTGCCACCAGTGGTAAAAACGTAACCGTTATCGAGCCAAATACTCACTTATTGGCAAACTTAATTCCTGAGTTCATCGCTTTGCCAATAGAGAGACAGCTTAAGCAGCAAGGCGTTCAACTGGCGTTAGAAACTAGCGTAGTAGCAGTAGACCGTTCAGAAAGTGGATCAACGGCAACATTAAGCTCTGAGCGTATAGTTGAAACCGATATCGTGATTTCAGCGGCTGGCTTATGTGCCAATACACAATTGGCTAAAGAAGCGGCTATTAGAGTTAACAAAGGGATTGTCGTCGATAGTCGTTTGCAGACTTCAACTCGCAATGTTTTTGCGTTGGGAGATTGCGCAGAAATCCAAGAGCGAATGATGCCATACCTACAACCCATTGTGTTAAGCGCCAACGTTCTAGGCAAACAACTATTGGGGCAAGACGCCGAGCTGGTGTTACCTCCCATGATGGTTAAGGTCAAAACACCTAGTTACCCAATCCAACTCGCGGGGACCGTAAACGGTGTTGAGAATTGGGAGGTGAGTATCTCTGCCCCTGGTATTGTGGCGAAAGCGAAAGATGATAACGGCCATCTCGTTGGTTTTGTCGTTACAAGCGAACAAGTTACGCAGGCATTCCCACTGCTTCGCGAATTGTCAAAATCATCTGGTCAATAGAAACATCGAATTTCAATAAAAGTTAAACAAAGAGGGTATTATGTCGCACCTACGTATTCCAAAAGATTGGACGATTCAACGCTCAACACCATTCTTCACAAATGATAACGTGCCGCAAGCGTTACTATCTCACCATAACACAGCGGAAGGTGTGTTCGGTCAATTGTGTGTGATGGAGGGGCAAGTGACTTACTATGGCTTTGCCGATGCGAATGCCACAGAACCTGAAGTGGTTGTTGTGATTAATGCGGGTCAATTTGCGACAAGTCCACCGCAATATTGGCATCGTATTGAGTTGAGTGATGATGCCCAATTCAATATTAATTTCTGGTCGTTGCCAAATAATATAAAACAACAAATGTACAATACAAAACAAGACTCATAGGTTCGTTACTCCTACCTTTGACATTGATCTGTCAAAGGTAGGATGTTTTTGTTCAGGTATTACTTTTTGAGATTGTATAAAAATTCAATCAGGTCAGATTGACTAACCATCCCAACGAGTTGAGATTTAGAATTAACTATAGGTATATGGTGAAATCCTGACGTTAAGTAAGGGATAAGACGAGCTACATGTTGCTCTTCATGCATAGAAATCGGATTTCTTTTCATATATTGGCCAATAGTGTTCGAGGTCTTTTTCTTTGCCAAGAGGTATAAACCTACGAATGAATTTATTTTTCTTTTTTCGACATAAAGTAAAAAATCGACTAATGAAAAAATACCTACAATTTCTTTATCGGAGTTTATAACAGGGATGGCACTAAATTTATTTTTTTGAAGTGTATTGAGACCCTCATAGACAGAATCACTTTCTGTGAGTGCCAGAATGTTTTCTGTCATTACATGTTTGCAGGTCAGTTTTTGACTTTTGTGCTCCAAAGCAAGCAGGTGAGTTTGTTTGAAAATTTCATCGAGCGTTTGTTCATCAATATCTAACCATTCATTTCTCGTTTCCAGAACACTATGTAATTCATCAAAGTAAAGTGATGACTTTTCATGTGCAGACTTTGAATTAATTGATGGTTTTTGAGTTGTTTTCGAAGACCTTATGGCATTCCATCTACGATACACAATGCCAGACAAGGCTAGGGGAAGAACATTAAGTAAGACAGGATCGAGTATGAAGTAAATATCTGGCTGCGATGTGTGACTCAACACAGGGACAAGCGCAGTTGCTACGCCAGGTGGATGGACACATTTTAGGACAATCATAATGATGATAGTGCAAGTTATTGTCAGTGTTATCAAAACTATGAGATCATCGAATGCCGTCGATAAACCGATACCGACCAACGCCGCCGTTACATGTCCACCGACCAAAGGCCATGTTTTTCCCATTGGACTGCTAGGGATCACAAAAATGATCGTGATGGAAGCCCCTATTGATGCAATCAATAAAGGGGTTGTAGAAATGGTATGCCCGTAGTTTGCAAGTACCGCAATGATAGCTGATGTAAGGAATACAGGTATTGCAATGAATGAAAGATTGAATAAGCGGTCAAAATGAGACATAGGAATCAAAGTAAAAGTAAAAGTAAAAGTGAAAAACGGAATTTTATGCGATCATTAAATGTTGATAAAGCGTTTAAATTTTTATGGATATAATTAAAACGAACATGAGTTGTCTAATCTTTATATAAATAGGCTTGATTTATAAATACCATTATCGTATGCCGTGTATAAATATGAAATGTTATTTTTCATTATTGTCGTAATCATTTAGAGGTAAATTTAATTAAATCATATATTAAGACTAATAGGTTAGATAGTTCTAGAGTAGAATAAAAGTGGTATGAAAGAGGATAATTGATATGAACATAAATAATACTTCCCTATGTGATATTATAAAAAACGTTCCAGGTTCAATAAATGTATTAAAATCGTACAACATTAATGTATATATAAACTTAAGGAAAACATTAAATGAATTTTTAGTTATCGATGATATTTCCAAATATTCTAATATGATTGATGAATTAAACGAACTGAGTCGGGATAACAAAGAGTTTCTGAAATTTTGTGATATACCTCATCAAGAGTTGATAAAATATATCATTGCTAACTTTCACATAAAACACAGAGATCAGTTGAATCGGGCGATAGAGTTAGCGAAACGTGTTGAAACTGTACACTATGACCACCCTAAATGCCCTCTTGGTTTGAGTGAATGCTTAGAAGGGATTGAGAACGATCTATGCAGTCATATGGAGAAAGAAGAACAAATCTTGTTTCCAATGATCAGTCAAGGGATCTATCCTGATGGTCCTATTTTCGTCATGGAGAAAGACCATGATGACCATATCCAGGCATTGAGTGATTTAATGACTTTGGTGAACTACTTGGAAGTACATGAAGATGCATGTCAGTCATGGCAAAATTTATATTTATTATTAGAGCAATTTGAAAGTGACATCCTCACGCACATTGCTTTAGAGAACAATATTTTATTTAAAAATTAATGTACAGTGAAGAATGAATTTCTGCTTAATCGATGTGTTTAGGCAGAAATATCTAATTATTCGAACCTGATTTTTTCTTGATGTACCCAAACTGCTGCTTCAACTCGAGAGCGTAATTGTAGTTTTTTCAAGATGCTTTTTACATGAACTTTTACTGTGCTTTCGGAGATGAAAAGTTTATTAGCAATCATTTTGTTTGATAAACCAATAGCAATGTTTTTCAGAATCTCCTGTTCCCGAGTGCTAAGAACATCAATAGATACATTGGTTAGTTTTTCCTGTTTCTTTTCTCTTAGATTTCCTACTAAAATTGATGTTAATTCAGGGCTAATGACTGTTTTTCCTAAACATGCATTTTCAATAGAGGCTAGTAATTCTTCTGGTTCCATATCTTTTAAAAGATATCCGTCTGCACCTAATTTAATCGCCTTAGACACGTCTTCATCGTAATTTGAAACGGTAAAAATAATAATTTTGCTTGAGATGTGTTTATCTCGTAGTAATTTTAACGTTTTCAATCCATCTAACTCTGGCATATTGATATCTAATAGGATTAAGTCTGGTTCGTAGTCAATAGCATAATCCACCCCTTGAAGCCCATTACTTGCTTCTGCAACGACGGTTAGATGTTTTCTGGTATTGAGTAATTGCTTAATACCATTTCTCAACATTGGGTGATCGTCGATTAAAAGTATTGTGGATGCTTCAGCATTGGTAAATGTATGTTCTTTAATCATATTATACTCGTGAATATATAGGAAAAGTTAGGTAGAATTCAGTCCCTTTGCCAGGAGAGGAGATGATATCCCATTTTCCTGATAGAGACTGTGCTCTGTCACCAATAATTTTTAGACCATAACGAGAGTTTTCTTGTGAAGTAGAGAATCCACAACCATCGTCGAGAATAACTAAGGAGATATCATTATCTTTCATTGATAAATCTAGCGTTACATCGGAAGCTTGTGCATGCTTATAAATATTATTTAAAAGCTCACGAATTATTTGTATTAAATGTATTGAATGATGAGTGGATATTTTATTAGCTGGGATTTCATAACTAAAATTTATTTTGGTGCCAATTTTTTTGTTATATTCCTTAACAGTGTTTTCCAGCGCAGGTAAAAAACCTAGCCCATCTAACCTCAACCGAAAGGTTGTCAAAAGCTCTCTAAGTTGACAATAAGCAACATTTACTTCTTCTCGCATTTCACCAATAATAGATATCTGATCTTCGTCTAAGTTAGATAAATCCATTTGTAAAATACTCAATTTAATCTTGAGACAAGACAGGGACTGAGCGATTGAATCATGCAGTTCTCGTGCAATTGTATTTCTTTCTTTTAATATTAATAACTGCTGATCCTGCTGAACCTTATAGAAAACGGAAAGAGATTGTGTTAATAGTTCTGAAAATGCAATTATTAATTGCTCATTTTCTACATTTATACAGGATTTTATTTTGTTTGATATGACGATTTTTCCATAGTCATGATTAGAGTCCTTTAGTTTTATAGTGATCTCTGATAGGTTTTCTATGAACGTCTTTTCATTATCAAAACAGAGGTTGCAGCTGAGGTTTTTGCAAAAATCAGGTCTGCTTATTGAACCAAAATCAAATATTTGAGTATTATCACTTTCTTGATAATCATTAATTAATATTTTAACTTTATGTATACCAGTTAATTCAATTAACTCTTGAGTTAATGGTGCCAACATATCGCAACTATACTGTTCATTATTAAACTTTTTACATGCTCGATATAGAAAGTCTAAGTATTTATTTTTTCTATTCAAATCCTCTGTCTTATGATATACAACATTTTCTAAATTTATATATGTTTCTTTTATACTTTCTGACATTAAATTAATAGAATCGCCCAATTCATTCATTTCATCTTTATGTTTCTGTACGATAAACTTCTTACTAAAGTCTCCAGATTTAATCGATCTTGATATATCAAGTATTGACATCCATGGCTTAAATAGCCTTGAGTATAAGTTTCCAATAGAATATATTCCAAATATTATTATCATAATGGAAAATGCTTTTTGGATGTTTTCTAGAGATTTAATATTGTTCTCGGTATTACGTTCTACTTTATAGATCAGATTATCTATTATTTTCACAAACTCGTCAGAGTTTGATCTTATTGATTCATAGTTCTGATTTTCTATATTTTCCTGAAAGAAAGCTAATAAATTTCCATGCTGATCGCTTAAACCACTTTTGATCATGTACTCTATTATGTTTGGATTATTCAGCTTTTTATTAATTCTACTTATATTTTCTGACGTAATACTTTTATCTGTAGACAAAATAGATTTATAGATGAGCATTCTTATCGAGCCAATTTGATTAACAATGTGCGTTCGACCTTGAATATTGTCTACCGTTATGAGTGAAATAAACATACCAGATAAAGATATGCTACAAAGTATTAATATAAAGAATGAAATTTTTTTTGTTATGGATATATTGAAAAAATTCATTATCTCATCTAATGAGCTAGTTTTCCGTATCCAATAACATACCGCTTTTTTATGATACAAGACATACTACCATTGGGTTACTACCTAATAGTTTCCTAAACCGCCTGTTTATGGAATTTTTTATTTTTTTAATCATATCAATAGCTTATAAAATTAGGCTGTAACTATAATGAGCAGTATCACTTAACGGGAAGGTTTTGTTAGGAATATGTCTTTGATCTAAATCAACAAATTTACTACGTGATTATCACTAAATGTACTGGTTTTTCCAATAACAATGGTGTGAATCATGTCAATAAATATAGATACAAAGGACATGGAGTCGTCTGGTCGAGTAAGTGCGCATTCGATTAAACAATGGTTTCCTGAGGATAGACAGTTTTGGTTATCTCAAGGGCAATACATTGCAAAGCGAAACTTATGGATTTCGATTCCCTGCCTACTATTGTCTTTTTGTGTTTGGATGATCTTTAGTGCAGTTGCAGTAAATTTGCCTAAAGTCGGCTTTTCATTTAGTACCGAGCAACTTTTTTTGTTAACCGCATTGCCCTCAGTATCAGGTGCGATTGGTCGTATTCCTTATTCTTTCACAATTTCAATATTTGGGGGTAGACGTTGGACTGCATTCAGTACATTGATGCTTGTTGTACCAATGGTTTGGCTAGGAATCGCCATCAGTAATCCTCACACTTCATACTCCACATTCGTCATGATTGCGCTGCTATGTGGACTAGGTGGTGCAAATTTTGCCTCAAGTATGGCAAATATCAGTTTCTTTTATCCAAAGGAAATGCAGGGGAGTGCGCTTGGCTTAAATGGTGGACTTGGCAATCTCGGTGTCAGCGTAATGCAGTTGGTGGTTCCTATTGCTATTTCCGTTCAATGGTTTACTTCGCAATCTGAAGGGCCACATCTACAAAACGCCGCATGGATTTGGGTGCCGTTAATTTTACTCTTTAGCCTTATTTCCTGGTTTGGAATGAACGATATAGAAAATGCAAAAGCCTCGTTCAAAGAGCAGGTCAAAGTACTTAAACAAGGACACTTATGGTTAATGAGTTTATTATATCTTTCCGCGTTTGGTTCTTTTATCGGTTTCTCTGCTGGTTTTGCAATGTTGTCTCAAACGCAATTTCCAGAAGTTGAAGTTTTGAAATTTGCGTTTATAGGTCCACTCATTGGTGCTCTTATGCGACCTGTTGGTGGAGCATGGTCAGATAAATTTGGTGGTATAAAAGTAACGTTTTTAAACTTCGTACTTATGGCGTTATTAACCGTTCTTATCTTCTTTACTATTCCATCGGAAAGTACATCAGGTAGTTTTGTTCTCTTCCTTATCATTTTTATGGGATTATTTGCCTGCTCGGGTATTGGTAGTGGATCAACATTTCAAATGATAGCAGTTTTATTCCGCCGTATTGTTTCGCAACAAGCGAGAATGGCAGAATTGGATGAGGAGACTATCACGCGTAAGTCAGGAACGGATACAGCAGCAGCATTAGGATTTATATCTGCCATTGGCGCGTTTGGTGGTTTCTTTATTCCACAGGCATTTGGTCTATCGCTCTCTCTTACAGGCTCAGCCTCAAGTGCTTTAATACTATTCCTATTTTTCTATGTCGTTTGCTCAATCATTACGTGGTTCGTTTATGGACGAAATATAGAGAATGGTTACGCAACAAAAAAATAGATTATTTAACTAGTCTGAGTACCTAATTTAGTAGCAAGGTTATCTTTTAATCGATAGCTAAATATAAATAAAAATATTCCCCTGAATATAGGAGAAACACTGAATGAGCAAGTTTTTGGATCGATTTCGATACTTTAAACAAGTCGGAGATTCGTTTTCTGGTGATCACGGACAAACACTTAATACAAACCGTGATTGGGAAGATGGATACAGAACGCGTTGGCAGCATGATAAAATTGTGCGCTCTACTCACGGCGTAAACTGCACTGGATCTTGTAGTTGGAAAATTTATGTTAAAAATGGGTTGGTGACATGGGAAACTCAACAAACAGATTATCCTAGAACACGTCCAGATCTTCCTAATCATGAGCCGAGAGGATGTCCGCGAGGGGCGAGTTACTCTTGGTACTTATATAGTGCGAATCGTCTCAAGTACCCAATGGTACGTAAGCCGCTATTAAAACTTTGGCGTGAAGCAAAACGCCGCTTTGCAGATCCTATCGATGCATGGGAATCTATCGTCACTAACTCTGAATCGACGACTGCTTATAAAACAGCTCGAGGACGAGGCGGATTTGTACGTAGTTCTTGGGCTGAAGTTAACGAAATTATTGCCGCTTCTAATATATACACCATAAAAGAACATGGACCAGATCGCGTGGTGGGTTTCTCCCCAATTCCAGCTATGTCTATGGTGTCTTACGCCGCTGGTGCGAGATACTTGTCTCTTATTGGTGGTTCCTGTTTGAGTTTTTATGATTGGTATTGTGATTTACCACCAGCATCTCCGATGACGTGGGGGGAGCAAACAGACGTTCCTGAATCAGCAGATTGGTACAATTCTTCATACATTATTGCTTGGGGTTCTAACATCCCTCAAACCCGCACTCCTGATGCGCACTTCTTTACCGAGGTTCGTTATAAAGGGACGAAAACGGTCGCAATTACACCTGATTACGCTGAAGTTGCAAAACTCTGCGATCATTGGCTTAACCCAAAACAAGGTACGGACAGTGCAGTAGCACTCGCAATGGGTCATGTAATTCTTAAAGAATTTCATGTTAAACGTCAGTCTGAATATTTCCAAAACTATTTGCGACAATACTCAGATATGCCGATGTTGGTGAAGTTGGAGCCTAGAGCTGACGGTAGCTACAGTGCAGGTCAGTTTTTACGCGCATCAGAGCTAGTGAATAACCTCGGAGAGTCCAACAATCCTGAATGGAAAACCATCGCTATTAACGAAGTCGATGGGGAATTCGTTGCACCTAATGGCTCTGCTGGTTTTCGTTGGGGAGAAAAAGGTAAGTGGAATCTTGAGCAGCTAGCGGGAGATGGCCAGAATAATGTGAAGTTGCAATTAGGGATACAAGATGCAGATGACACGGTTGATGTTGCCTTCCCTTATTTTGGTGGTTTAGAGCACGAACATTTTACCCATGTGCCACTCTCAGACCTCATTAATCGTAAGCTGCCAGCCAAACGTATTACTTTGGAAGACGGAACCGAAACATTTGTCACAACCGTATATGACCTGACACTTGCGAATTATGGTGTAGAACGTGGATTAAGTGATCCGAGTTGTGCAGCAGAGTATTCCGAACTCAAAGCTTATTCTCCTGTATGGGCTGAAAAAATCACAGGAGTCTCAGCCGAAGAGATCATTCGAATTGCAACAGAGTTTGCGGATAATGCAGAGAAAACTCGCGGACGTTCGATGATTATTGTCGGTGCAGGCTTGAACCACTGGTACCACATGGATATGAACTATCGAGGTTTGATCAACATGTTGATCTTCTGTGGCTGTGTTGGACAAAGTGGCGGTGGTTGGGCGCATTATGTCGGACAAGAAAAACTTCGTCCTCAGACAGGGTGGCAACCTCTAGCGTTTGGATTAGATTGGCAGAAGCCTCCTCGTCATATGAATGGTACATCTTTCTTCTACAATCATTCAAGTCAATGGCGATATGAGAAGTTAAAAGTCGATGAATTATTGTCTCCAGTAGCGGATAAAACGCGCTACAGCGAACACTTGATTGATATGAACGTTAAAGCAGAGCGAATGGGATGGTTACCTTCGTCACCACAACTTAACGTAAACCCGTTGAATATTGCCAAAGAGGCACAAAGCTCAGGACAGTCAGCAACGGATTACGTTGTGAATGCGTTGAAAGAAGGCGAGATTCGTTTCGCATCAGAACAACCTGAAAAACACTATCCACGAAATATGTTTATATGGCGTTCGAACTTACTTGGCTCGTCGGGCAAAGGTCACGAATACATGCTCAAATATTTACTCGGAACCGAGCATGGTATTCAAGGTAAAGATCTGGGCGAGTTTAGTGCAACAAAACCGAGTGAAGTGGAATGGAGTGATCAACCAACACAAGGCAAGCTTGACCTCGTTGTGACGCTAGATTTTCGTATGTCGAGCACGTGTTTATTCTCGGATATCGTTCTTCCAACCGCAACGTGGTACGAAAAAGATGATATGAATACGTCGGATATGCATCCCTTTATTCATCCTCTATCGGCAGCGGTTGATCCAGCATGGGAAGCAAAGTCTGACTGGGAAATCTACAAAGGCATTACCAAAGCATTTTCGAGTCTTTGTGAAGGCCATTTGGGTAAAGAAACCGATATTGTTACGTTACCTATACAGCATGATTCTCCAGCGGAAATAGCTCAGGCATTTGACGTTAAAGATTGGAAACGTGGTGAATGTGAGTTGATACCTGGTAAAACTGCACCACATATTATGGCCGTGGAACGTGACTATCCAAATACTTATGCACGATTCACCTCTCTAGGACCACTATTAAATAGTCAAGGTAACGGTGGTAAAGGCATCAACTGGAATACCGATAGTGAAGTTGAATTGCTCAAAAAACTCAATTATGTCCATCATGAAGGAGCTGCAAAAGGACTCGCCAAAATTGAAACAGCTATTGATGCAGCAGAAGTGATTTTAACGCTAGCGCCAGAAACGAACGGGCAGGTAGCAGTAAAAGCTTGGGATGCATTAAGTGAATTTACAGGACGAGAACACCGCCACCTGGCCATCAATAAAGAAGAAGAAAAAATTCGCTTTCGAGACATTCAAGCGCAGCCGAGAAAAATCATATCGAGTCCAACATGGTCTGGCTTAGAAGATGAACATGTATCCTATAACGCTGGTTATACCAATGTACATGAGTTGATTCCATGGCGAACAGTAACAGGGCGTCAACAGTTATATCAAGATCACCAATGGATGAGAGATTTTGGCGAGAGTTTAATAGCTTATCGTCCACCTATTAACACTCGTACTGTTCACGACATTATGGGTAAGAAGGGAAATGGCAACAAAGAGAAAGCCTTGAACTGGATTACGCCACACCAAAAATGGGGGATTCACTCTACGTACAGTGAAAACTTACTTATGTTGACACTATCACGTGGTGGCCCAATTGTGTGGATGAGTGAAATAGACGCAAAAGACCTTGGTATTGAAGATAACGATTGGATCGAAGCATTTAACTCTAATGGTTCATTAACGGCAAGGGCTGTGGTCAGTCAACGTGTGCCTGAAGGAATGGTCATGATGTACCACGCACAAGAGCGCCTTGTTAACTTGCCAGGTGGTGAGATTACTGGACAACGAGGTGGGATCCATAACTCAGTTACTCGGGTATGTCCAAAACCTACTCATATGATTGGCGGCTATGTGCATCAGGCTTATGGCTTTAACTACTATGGAACAGTCGGTTCGAACAGAGATGAATTTGTTGTTGTTCGTCGAATGAAAGAAGTCAAATGGCTAGATGACGAAAACAACGATTATACACAAGCACCGAATATGTACAGTGGTTTAGTGGGAGATAAATAAGTATGAAAATTCGTTCACAAGTCGGCATGGTATTGAACCTTGATAAATGCATCGGATGTCATACCTGTTCAGTCACTTGTAAAAATGTTTGGACTAGTCGCGAAGGTATGGAATACGCGTGGTTTAATAATGTCGAGAGTAAACCTGGTACAGGGTATCCAAGTGATTGGGAAAACCAAGATAAGTGGAAAGGAGGATGGATTCGAAATATTAAAGGAAAGCTCGAGCCAAAAATGGGCAATAAAATTGGCGTTATGGCAAAGCTGTTCAATAACCCAGATATGCCGACCATAGATGATTACTATGAACCGTTCACTTTTGATTACGAGCATCTCCAAAATGCACCACAGAGTAAACATCAACCGATTGCTCGTCCTCGTTCTCTGATCACTGGCCAGCGGATGGACAAAGTGGAAAAAGGGCCAAACTGGGAAGAAATTCTGGGTGGAGAATTCTCTAAACGTTCTGCTGATCAGAATTTCAATGACATGCAAAAGGAGATGTATGGTCAGTTTGAAAATACGTTCATGATGTATTTACCTCGTTTATGCGAGCACTGTTTAAATCCAGCTTGTGTGGCGACTTGCCCAAGTGGTGCAATATATAAGCGGGAAGAAGACGGTATCGTATTGATTGACCAAGACAAATGCCGTGGATGGCGGATGTGTTTGACAGGATGTCCATACAAAAAGATTTACTTCAACTGGAAGAGCGGCAAATCGGAAAAATGTATCTTCTGTTACCCAAGAATTGAGTCTGGTCAGCCTACGGTGTGTTCAGAAACCTGTGTAGGGCGCATTCGCTATTTAGGTGTGATTCTATATGATGCAGATAAGATTGAGCAGGCGGCGTCCGCGAAAGATACGACGGATCTTTACCAAAACCAGCTAGACATATTTTTAGACCCGAATGATCCTGAAGTTATTGAAGAAGCACTTAAACAAGGTATTACGGAAAATGTACTAGAGGCCGCGCAGAAGTCACCCGTGTATAAAATGGCGATTGACTGGAAACTTGCGCTGCCTTTGCATCCTGAATATCGCACCTTGCCAATGGTTTGGTATGTGCCACCTTTGTCACCAATTCAGTCTGCGGCAGATGCTGGATATGTGGGTAATAATGGTGTGCTTCCAGATATAGAGAGTTTAAGAATCCCTGTGCAATACCTTGCAAATCTTCTGACTGCGGGAGATACCGTTCCCGTGCTAAGGGCATTAAAAAGAATGCTGGCAATGCGGCACTTCAAACGTGCTGAAACAGTTGATGGTCAAACAGACCTTAGTGCATTAGAGCAAGTTGGGTTGACGGCACAACAAGCTGAAGAAATGTATCGCTACCTGGCAATCGCAAATTATGAAGATCGATTCGTTATTCCATCAAGTCATCGAGAACTGGCGCGTGAAGCCTTTCCTGAAGCTAAAGGCTGTGGATTCAGTTTTGGTAACGGATGTCATGGCGGTGATGATATTCGAATCAATCTATTTAATAGTCAGCGCATCAACTCTATAGATATCACAGCTAAGACGGTAGGAGACAAGTAATGGAACTGAAATCTCTCAGATTAATTGCGGCCTTATTGGATTATCCGAACTGTGATACTTGGGATTTTCCACATGAATTGATTGGTATCGTAAAACATTGCGAAGAATTAAATATAGATCAAAAGAAAATACTTGTTAAATTTATTAATAGAATTTTAGATTTGGAGCTAATGGATGCACAATCTAATTATGTTGATTTATTTGATCGAGGACGGTCACTATCTCTTCTCTTATTTGAACATGTTCATGGAGAATCAAGAGATAGAGGTCAAGCAATGATTGATTTGATGGGCCAATATGAAGAAGTTGGGTTGCATCTTAGCGGTGGTGAACTTCCTGATTATCTGCCTAGATATCTAGAATATGTGTCTCAATTGAATGCAAAACATGCCAAGGAAGGGCTAAAAAATATAGCTCCGATTTTAGCGCTTATTACTGAACGGTTAAAACAAAGAGACAGTTACTATTTTGATCTTTTTAAAATATTGTTGGAATTATCGGAAGAGAATGTAGACGCTGAAGCTTTGCATCAACAAGTATCTAATGAAGATGAGGACTATACACCAGAAGCCTTAGATGCCGTTTGGGAAGAAGAGCAAATCCGATTTTTAGGTGAAGAAGGATGCAATTCTGCGTTGCAACATCAACATAAAAGACGATTTGTAAATAATGTTTCGCCGCAGTATTTAAACATTAGTGATATTAATGGAGTACAGCAATGAGCTTTTTAAATGGTTTCTTTTTTAATATCTATCCCTACATCGCTGGTTCCGTATTCTTGATCGGTAGTTGGGTAAGGTATGACTATGGCCAATACACCTGGCGTGCAGGGTCTAGCCAAATTCTAGACAATACCAATATGCGATTAGCTTCGGGGTTATTTCATGTTGGTATCATAGGCATATTTCTCGGACATTTCTTTGGCATGTTAACGCCTCACTGGGTCTATGAATCATTTCTGTCATTAGCCGCCAAACAATTAATTGCGATGATCGCTGGTGGTATTTTTGGCATTATGACTATCGCAGGAGGAGCAATGTTACTGAGACGACGTCTGACTAATGTTCGAGTGCGTGCAACATCATCTTTTGCCGACATCCTCATTCTTACACTGCTTGTCATTCAAGCATGCCTAGGTGTCTTGACGATTCCGTTTTCTGCACAACACTTGGATGGCAGTGAAATGATGAAGTTAGTTGGTTGGGCGCAAGATGTCGTGACATTTCAATCTGGTGCAGCAAGCAACTTAGATGGCGTGAGTTTTATATTTCGCATTCATATGATATTAGGAATGACGATATTTCTTATTTTTCCATTCTGTAGATTGGTTCATATTTGGAGCGTTCCATTTGAATATGTTTCAAGACGTTACCAGATAGTAAGAAGTAGAAGATAATACTAGTGAGCGAAGTGAGTACTGAATGTCTTTGTTTAGTACTCACTTTTTTCTACAACGTATTTTTACGTTAAGTTTATTATGGGTTTGAATTTAAAGGAAAATATATGATTTATCATGTTTCAAGAAAATATCTTTTACATAAAATATTAGAGCCATTTTTTATCACATTTTTTTGGCCTTTTTCGATTTATTTAACTTCAAAATTTGCTAACATTGGTATGAGTGTAGAATTAATTTATCTAATTAAAATATTTACTATAATTATATTTTTAATTACAATTGTTATCGCTATAATAAATATTTATTTTTTAAAAAACACAGTGCTTGTTATAGACAAGGATGGAATAATTTATCGAGTTAGAGATAAGGTTGCTAAATTTACATGGACCGATTTATCAAGAGTTGAAATTTATAAGTCTAAAAGAAAGATCATAAGTATTGTTCTGTTTCCTTACAGAAGTAAGTTGAGAGTATACTGTTTTGATAGGATGGATAATTTTATTAATGATATAGAAAGGCATGGAAAAAATAAAATTAATATTATTTATTAATTTATATTGGAGAATCATAATTTAAAATATATTTTATGGGGGTATTCGAATGGAAACGTGTGGGAAAAGTAGACATTTTATCAGAGAAAAACTTACGGACAAGGAAATTTGTGAGGCATGGCAACAGCCTACCCATATGAAGAGACAGGCTTGTTACTCATATATACCTAAAAAAATTAAATATCTCAGAAATGATAAACAATAACGCTATATTCGTTTGTTTCGGACAAGAGCACGTCTTACACTTTTACACATTTTTCCAAATGAATATATTTCGTCAAATGTAGGTGAAATTCCTCGATTCAATTGGTGCTGCCAATATGATAATTCTGAATCGACAAGCTCCATTAACTTTTTAGGACAACCGATACAACTATTGTCTGTGCCACATTTAAATGTATCCTCATTGTATAGGGGGAACTCATCTTTAACAGCATCAATTATCTGCTGCATTGCTGTTATTCTGTCTGGTTTTTTGCTCATAAGGTTACCTCCCGAGAAGGTATTATCAACAATAGACATACAAATTTCAGTTATCCTAAAGAGTTAAAAATTGCAATAAACTCCATGGCATTGTATAGCGAGTAATGACTAACGTTGCTATTGTTAGGGTTTATTCCTCTATTGCTTTTCATCATTGAGCGAGGCACCCGCTTTTTAAGCTATGGCATTGAAAAATGTAACGCTTATCCCGACAAAAGAATACGGTGAGATTCCATAGATGATTTTAACAATGCTCGATAGTTTCAGAGTTAGTATGTTTTACATATACAAGCAATCAGGAAAGAGGATGTAAGCGATAGTGATAGTTCTTCAATGATTCGTTAACTTGAAAGATCTCATATTTGAAATGGATTTGTTCATCAAGACATTGCGTAAACTTGTCTAACTGTTCTGTATGAATGAGTAAAGAAATTGGTGCGATTTGGTGATTATCGATCTCATCGAAACAATTGTTAATGTGTGCTCTATCCAAATAAACAACATCTTGATTCTGCGTTGGAGTTTCTTCAATCAGCTTTGTGTCAAACCCTGCCTTCTCGAACTGCTCAAGCAAGTCATAGAGTTTGTCTACATCATTCTTGCTCTTGATTGAGCTATATTGCTGAACAATCCCATTTAAATGTTTTTCGATTGACCCAAATTTGTTTTTCATTAAGCAGATGGCTTTTAGCTTTTTTTTGATAAGTGAATAGCGTTGCTCTCTCAATTTTGGTTTTAAGAAGTCAATGAGGATTTTGTTGCGCTGTACTTCTTTGACAAAGCTTTGAGACGCACTGACCTTAAAGTAGAGATGAAGCAGTGCATTTTCAAAAGTAGATTTTAAAAGCTTGTGATATGACTGTTCTGACATTGTAAGCGTTGATTATTTACTGGTGTTGTTATTCTAACATACAAAAAGAAATGCAAACGAACACAGCAATTGGATTATTGTCATTTTTGTAAGGGGGTGTCCGATTATCTGAGCGGATGTCCACTAAAGGGTGGTATGGAGCAGTCTAGTAGTAAGTGTAATGGAACTAACTAAGTCAATTCTGCCCGTTCCATACTAAATGTTTGCCCAATGTGGTACTAAGCGTTTTCATTCAGCACTGCTTTCGCAGTGCATCAATCGATGTTTGATTCATAGTCAACAAACCATCTTTACCCCTTATAGAGGGTAGTCTGTCGTTTACCCCCGATAAGGGGTAAAACCGATTCTTTGTTTTTATTAGATATAAACAGCCTTAAAAGTAAAGAATATGTCTTTGTTTTTATTGAAATAAATTGTTGACGAAAAGGTTTTCATACTCCCGAATTCAACTGCGAAGTGCGACACTCGCTAATATGAAGCAGCCAATGCCATTTCTTTAAATACAATTGCTGGCTGCTTGAAGTCTAAACATTTTCTTGGTCGATAATTTATCCGCAATAGAGCGAATTCAATATCGCTGTCTGTTACCGTTGTTAGGTCGGTTCCTTTCTTCACATATTGCCTTAAAAGACCGTTAGCATTCTCATTGGCTCCACGCTCCCAAGAGCTATAAGGGTGGGCAAAGTACACCTCAGCCTCCAACTCCTTTGCGATGGTTTCATGACCTGCAAACTCTCTCCCGTTATCTGTCGGTGCTAGCAATAAGGCTAAAGTCAACCAGTCTTTGATTTGATACAACCACTATCAATTGAAGCAAACCAAGCTTCATATACTACCAAAAGCTAGCACCTAATCTTCGATAAATCGACCCTACGGGTCGTATATTGCGGCGTTAACATCTGACGCCGCATTGTCCACTTCTGCAATATCCCCTTCGCATTCAAAAACACAGTGTCACTGCCAATCCTTTGATATAACGTGTCATAAACATTCATTAATTTTGGGATTACTCGGCGTCAGATTAAAAAGGTTGGGTTGCTCATGTAAAGTGCGCCACGTCTTGGTTTACTGCGATAATTAAATCTAATCCACGGTACAAGCGATTAACTTGCTTATGGTTAACTTCAAAACCTTATTGCACCAAAGGCGATCAATACGACGATTACCAAATCGACGTCGTTCAAATACCAGCTCCTCTATTCCTGCGAGAAACCCAACACCTTCCCCCAAATAGCATGATTCGTTAGTCATTGAATCGCTTTTTTATTTATCATCTCTTTGGTCGGATGAACATTACTAATTTGCAGACGGGAGTAGATCACGAATAAAAGCCGAGTTCTTGGCGACATTAGCCGACAGTTATTTGGACATTACCCTCGAAAGAGAGAATACCTGAACATTCTGTGTACTTATTTAAAGAGGTAACTCAAATCCAGCCTTAGCTTTAGACATAGCTACCAGGGTTTTGAAGCGTTTGACATTAGGCTTTTGGAAAAATAACTCTCGTGTCAATTCGTTATATTGATCCATACTTTGCACTGCAAAAATCAATACAAAATCCCATTCCCCCGTTACGTAGTAACACTGTTGCACGAAAGGGCAATTTTCAAAATCGCGGCGTGTTGCATCCAGTTCATGGATTTGTTCTGATTCCACTTCAATGTTTGCAATGATGGTCAAACCAAACCCTAAGGCCTCTTGATTGAGTAATGCGGTGTATTGCTTGATTACGCCGTTAGTCTTAAGTTTCTTTAAGCGTCGGTTCACGGCGGCGGTAGATAAATTCACCTCTTCACCTAATTCACTTTGGGCTACCCGCGCATCCTTTTGGATGGCTCGCAGTATCTTTAAATCAAATTCATCAACTTCAATCATAACTTTTTTCAATTAAATGGTTCAAGAACGCAATAAATTTGCGCTGGCAGGGTTCATTTAGAGAATTTATACAATTACGCGTCACTATACTAGTCATATCAAAAGTTACTATTCGCCCTGCAATATAGGATTGCTTATATGACAGCACTTACATTAGATGCAAACACACTGCTTGAACATATAGAGACCTTAGGAAACATTGGCTTAGACCGCTTAAATGGAGGCCGTTCACGTATTGCCTTAACGGATGCAGAGAAGTTAGGTAGAGACCAAGTTGTCTCTTGGATGAAGGCTCAGGATTTGGTTGTTCATATTGATGAAATTGGCAATATCTTTGGCATACTGCCAGATCAATCAGGCAACACAAAACACAAGGCTTTAATGATTGGCTCTCACATTGACAGTGTGTTCAATGCTGGTGCTTTGGATGGTTGCTATGGCGTAATCGCTGGATTAGCAGTGACTAAGGCATTTCGCGATGAAAAAATAATCCCTTCTCGACCAATTATCGTCGCGGCATTCACCAATGAGGAAGGTGTTCGCTATCAGCCAGATATGATGGGGTCACTTGCTCATGCAGGAGGCTTAAGCGCAGAACAAGTCCTAAATAGTGTCGGTACAGATGGCACGCGTTTGGGGGATGAACTACAACGTATTGGCTACAATGGCGATATGCCATTAGGCACTTTAGTTCCGAGCCAGTATCTTGAGTTACATATTGAACAGGGCCCAGTTCTAGACAAAGAAGGTATTAAGATTGGAGCTGTTTCTAATCTTCAGGGAATTTCCTGGCAAAAAATTCATATTAAAGGTAAAGCCAACCACGCTGGGACTACACCGATGTCCATGCGCCATGATGCGGGCTATGCCGCGGCATCTGTTATGACGTTTTTACGTGACGTAACTCGAAGTAAGCCTGGCACTTTAGCGACGGTGGGGAGTATTAAATTTGAGCCGAACGCAATTAATGTCATCCCCAGAGCAGCCGAGTTCACAGTCGATTTGCGCAACCCGGATAACTCGACCTTGTACGCCTCAGAGCAGGCGTTAACCGAGTACCTAGAAGTACTGAGTCAAAAGGAGGGTGTCACGATAGAAACGGAAGTATTGGCTGGATTTGATCCTGTTATCTTTGACGAAAATCTGGTTGATGCTATCGAGCAAGCTGCCAATGCACTAAATATCCCGCATCGCCGAATGACGTCAGGCGCTGGTCACGACGCACAAATGATAGCCCGCATTGCGCCATCAGCGATGATTTTTGTACCAAGTAAAGATGGCATTAGCCACAACCCTAAAGAGTTTACCGAAGCTGAAGATTTGATCCAAGGCGCAAAGGTGCTACTAGCTACAGTGGCAGCGTTACTGAGTCCTACCCAGCAATAATTCGTTTTGAGAGAAGTTACTATGTTATTTAAAAATCCAAATGCAACACATGCCACTTATCCTGTCGAACTGGCTGGAGTGCTAAACAGTGAAACGGCTCAGAAAAGTAAGCAATGGCTTTCTACTTGGCCTTTACTCAATGCCAACGCTACGCCACTCTGGTCGATGACGGGAACTGCCCATGCTTTAGGCATTGAAACGCTTTGGATAAAAGATGAATCCAAACGCTCCAAATTAGGAAGCTTTAAAGCGTTGGGCGCCCCCAATGCATTAATAAATTTAATCCTTAAACATTTCCCTTCACTCGACGCGGAAAAAATTCTACTGGGTGAATACCGAGAGCAACTTGCAGACTTTGTTGTGGTCAGTGCTACTGACGGTAACCATGGACGCGCTTTAGCAGCAGCGGCACAATCGAGTGGTTGTCCTTGCACCATTGTGATTCATGCACAAGTCAGCCAAGAAAGGGAAGGCGCCATTGCTGAGTATGGCGCAACCATGGTTCGTATCACTGGAAACTATGATGAGTCGGTAGAAGAAGCCGACCGCATTGCGAAAGAAAATGGCTGGATTGTCGTTTCGGATACTTCTTATGAAGGATACACGGAAATACCTCGAGATGTTATGCAAGGTTATGGTGTGATGGCTGCGGAAATGGCTGAACAACTCGAAGCGCGAGAGCATAAACCAACCCATATAATTCTTCAGGGTGGAGTCGGAGGTTTAGCGGCAGGTGTGTTTAGTTATTTCTGGGAACAATACGGAGCTGAGCGTCCAACATTTATTGTGGTCGAACCAAGCCAGGCAGACTGTTTGTACCAGAGTGCTATCCAGGGTAAACCGTCATCGGCAACAGGGTCGGTAGATTCCGTAATGGCGGGACTAGCCTGTGGTGAAACTTCACAAATCGCCTGGGACATTCTACAACCGAGTGTGGATTATTTCGTCTTGATTGAAGATCAGGATGCGATCGACAGCATGGTGCATCTTGCTCATGGTAAACATCACGACACTCCAATTGTTGGCGGTGAATCTGGGGTGGCAGGTCTGGCACTACTAAGCAAGTTGGCAGAGCAGAGTCAGCTCAATGCGTTGGGTCTAAACGCGAACTCCAAAGTTTTAATCGTTAATACCGAAGGTGCCACAGCGCCAGATCTATTCAAAGAATTAACAGGTATTACGGCAGAAGAAATCATTGCTAAACAATAAGGAATGGAAATGTCATCTATTGAATCGTTTAAAAATCAGTTAATGAGCTGGCGTCACCATTTGCATCAGCATCCCGAGATCGGTTTTGAAGAGTATCAGACTGCTGAATTTGTTACCCAAATTTTATCGGATATGGGGCTAGAGGTAACCACAGGTATAGGAGGCACAGGATTAGTTGCCAGTATCAGTCGGGGAACTAGCCACAAAGCCGTTGCTATTCGTGCTGATATGGACGCCTTAAGCATTTGTGAGGCATCGAATGAGCGCAACTATGCTTCTCAACATCAGGGAAAGATGCATGCGTGCGGTCACGACGGCCATATGGCTATGGTACTCGGTGCAGCAAAATTACTTACCGATAATCCTGATTTTGATGGAACGGTGCGTTTTTTATTTCAGCCAGCGGAAGAACATGGTCGCGGTGCGAAGGCAATGATGGCTGATGGCGTGTTTAAGCGCTTCCCAGTAGACGCAATCTTTGGTGGCCATAATATGCCAGGAATGCCATTAGGGACTATCGCTACTCGATCTGGTGGTATCATGGCTAGCGAGGATAACTTTGAAATAACCATTCAAGGCAGTGGTACACATGCTGCACGGCCGCACATGGGCAATGATCCGATGGTGATAGCGGCAAACATTATTTTAGCACTGCAAACTATCGTGTCTCGGAACGTAGACCCAAGCCAACCGGCAGTTGTTTCCTGTACAGAGATCTTAACCGATGGATTACGTAACGCCATTCCTGGAAATGTGGTAATTAAAGGCGACACTCGTAGTTATTCCAAAGCGATTCAAACACAACTTGAGGAGCGTATGAGATGTCTTGTTAAAGGGATTTGTGAAGCGCACAACGCTAATGGCACCGTCACTTACACTCACGAATTTGCTCCTACAGTAAACACGGAGGAATACGTCAGCTTAGCGGTAGAAACGGCAGTACAAGTGGTGGGAAAAAACAATGTTGAAGACAATATCCAACCCATGATGATTTCAGAAGACTTTGGCGCATTTCTACAAAAAATACCAGGCAACTTTGTCTTTTTTGGTAATGGTCATCAAATAGGTCAGGGCGGTACACCTCTACACAGCGCTCATTATGATTTCAATGACG
Organism: Vibrio sp. EJY3; assembly: GCF_000241385.1. Taxonomy (NCBI): domain Bacteria; kingdom Pseudomonadati; phylum Pseudomonadota; class Gammaproteobacteria; order Vibrionales; family Vibrionaceae; genus Vibrio; species Vibrio sp. EJY3. Next base: position 1,152,607 of record NC_016614.1, on the reverse strand, counting down.
AGTTACTTGTTACCGGAGCAAACTACTTTGCTACAGTGGCTAAGAATGCATTGCATAAATTAAATCGATCAAGCTAACTCGTAAAATTTGGCGCATCATCCTTTCTCGATGATGCGCCCAAATATCTTTGCTTTACTTCAATTATCATTCAGTTTATCGATGTAACTCAGCAACACTCATCGTGAAAACTAAATCAGAATCAGCTTGATTTGAGTAGGCGTGAGGAACGTCTGTTTTAGCAATAGCGGACTGACCTTCAAGCAGTTCTATCGTTTGCTCATCAATGTTCAAAGTAAGTGTTCCTGATTCGACATGAAAAAGTTCAAATGTACCTTGAGGGTGACCTGAAGATTTAAAAATTTCTGATGGCTTCATATTCCAGCGCCACAACTCAATCATGTCTGGACCGCTTGTTCCAGCGAGAAGTTTGGCACTACCTCCTCGTTCCCCAGTCCAAAGCGTTGGAATATCCTCTTTGGAAATGACATTAATTGTTGGGTTACTTGCGACATTAACGATATCCGCAACAGAAATCCCAAGGGCAGCAGACAGTTTACACAACGTCGAAATGCTAGGATTTGCAGCACCTTTCTCTACCTCAACTAACATGCCCTTACTGATACCCGCTCTTTTTGATAAAGCATCCAGTGACAGCTTGAGACGTTTTCTATGTTCCTTGATTCGTGTTGCTACAGCTTGATTGACGAATGCGGCATCAGCACCACTATCGGTCGTTATATTGACTAATTTGGTCATTGTAATGTATCTTGCATGAAAATGAATCACTAAAGGAATTATCTAATGGTTGTTATAGTGCCGTCAATTGATGCTCGAATTTCTCATATTGCACCAAAATTTAGAGCACTGAGTATATCAGTCAAAGGAGCTGAAATTCAGAACCCAGAGTACGCAAAACAGGTTCTGCAAGAAGCATGTGTCTTTGTCATTGAGAATGACTATTCATGGGCAGAATCGCACATTAATGCGTGGGGAGACATTTTTCGACAATTTGGCTCTAAGCCTAATCGAACCCCTTGCTCAGCTGCGGCTTTGCGAAAACGAGTCTTAAAAGATGGGGTAATGCAGAGCATTGACCCTATTGTCGATATTTATAATGCCATCAGTATTCGATATGCCATCCCTGTTGGTGGTGAAAATATAGACGCTTACCAAGGTACACCAACACTGACTATTGCAGATGGGACAGAGGCATTTGACACAATGAAGGATGGTACGCCTGCAATCGAAAGTCCAGACGCTGGAGAAGTGATATGGCGAGATGAGATAGGTGTAACTTGTCGCCGTTGGAATTGGCGACAAGGGATCAGAACTCGTATTGAGTCTGACACTCGGAACATGTGGTTTATTCTGGAAAGTTTACCTGAAATGCCTTTAGAAAGCTTACATCAAGCTGGGCTGGATATGGTTAAGCATCTACAGATACTAATGCCTGATGCCCTGATAGAACAAAGTACCGTGTTTGCAGAAGAATAGGTTGGAGTCATACGTGGTTAATACAATACTCACTGGTGCAGTGGTCTCTGGTAGCCTGATTGTCGCTATAGGTAGCCAGAATGCTTTTCTTTTGAAGTGCGGGTTAAAGAAACAATACGCTCTCTCTGTGGCAACCGTTTGTTTCATTGGCGATATATTGCTCATTAGTACTGGTGTTTTAGGTGTGGGAACACTTCTCTATAGTGAACCGCTATGGAAAGATGCTCTGACATTGTTCGGTGTCTTATTTTTACTTTGGTATGGGTATCAGTCGGCAAAATCCGCTTGGGCGGGAGCGAGTCATTTAGAACTGGAAGATTCTTCGATAAATCATAGCTGGATCCAAGTTGTGCTTATGGCGATGGCAATGACATTTTTAAACCCACATGTCTATCTAGATACCGTTGTGATACTTGGCGGCGTAACGGCATCGATGCCATCTAGTGAAAAATTGTGGTTTTTGGTTGGAGCATTAGCGGCTTCGGCTGCGTGGTTTTATGGTCTGGTTTTTCTAGCAAAGAAACTGATACCAGTGTTTAGTAAACAGAAGACCTGGATCATTTTAGACTCCGTGATCGCATGTATTATGTTTGGCATTGCTATAAGTTTGGCTCACCCAATGATAGTTCTATATCTATAGGCTCATCTGTTGGAAAGAGACAGATATCTACTTTGTTTTGCCAATAAATGTCTTTTCGTGAATTAGAGACAATAAATCTCGCTCTTTTTGCTGTCCGATGAGACGTCAGTATGAGGGAGAATGACTGACCTTGTATCTTTTCTGTTTTTAAAAGGTCAGTCTTCAGATATCCGTCTTTCTGCGTTGGTTCTGTATACTTAAAACTAAAGGCATACTCTTTAGTATGCCAAAATCAATCAATTCAGTTGCATTCTTTAGCTTGTTGCAAGCGGTGAATTCTTCTTAACACCCAGCTAGAGCTTGAACTTGGTTATTCAAGTTCGTCTGCGTTTATCGCTATGTTGAAACGAATCATGGGAGTGACACCAAAAGAATACGTTAAGATGAACGTATAATGTTTTGCGCAATATGGTTCCACATACTGACAGGGTTTGAGTACATAGGAAAATGTCCGCAGTGCGGTATTTCTGCCAGTTTTACGCCTTGGCTCTCAATATGAGATAAGTAGGACAGATGTTGATTCTGCTCCCCATACATGAACATCTTAGGACAAGGTAAGTTAAGAAACTTATCCATCAGATCACCATCATCTGACAGTTTCACCATAGACGTAAAGATAGGTTTAACCGCATCTGCTCGTACTTTGTGACGCAAACTAGCGGAATACAAGGCACTTGCGTAGTGTGGTGCATGGCGAGTTCGCATAATAAATTCATCAAAAAAATCTGCTGCGTTATCCGATGGATAATTGATAATTTGGCGGCTCAGAAAACAATCTTCTGGTGCTATGTTCCCTTCAATATCGGTGAAGCTGAGAACACGGTCTGGGTACTGATGTGCCAGTATTAACGCGGTTAATCCTCCCATGGAATGTCCCACAAGGTGAAACTGTTTGAACCCAACTTGATCCAGTATCGCAATGGCTGTTTTCAGCAGAAAAGGGATCGTAACGGATGTGGGGTCGCTGCATTGTGTTTCGCCGCATCCCGGTGCGTCGTAGGCAAGAATAGGATGACCGTTAAACTCTGCATAGTGAACGATGTCGGCGTAATCTTCTTTGGTGGAACCAAATCCATGGAGAAAGACAATCGGAGCTTTTTCGCCCGATCTGGTTATCGCGGAAACGCTAAGGTGTATACCTTCGATTAATAAAGGGAAACGTTGGCTTGAAAATAGTTCCATACAATACTCACATCTGTTGTTGATGTTGCCAATGTACAGCTTTTGATTGATAGTTAAATTCTAATGTTAGTATCTCTGTGATACGAAAATAGAATTAGCAGTATAGCATTGGGCATTTTAACGTACTTCATTATTGCGTCGTTAGGGACTATTGATGAGTAAAATCGATTACAGGTTGATAAAACAGCTTTATCTTTTTCTGGCGGTTGCCGAAGAAGAGAACTTTGGTCGTGCGGCAAAGCGACTGGGAATGTCTCAGCCTCCTTTAACGGAGCAAATCAAAATACTTGAGCAGTCGTTGAAGCTCACTTTGTTTGAACGCTCTCGACGCGGTACTAAACTGAGCGCGTCGGGAAAAGCTATTCTTCCTCATGTGCAAAAGTTTGTTGTTCAAATGTCATCTCTGGAAAAGATCGTTCGAGAGGTGGCGCATGGACAATCTGGTGTCATTCATATTGGTGCCATCACGTCTGCTATGTTTGAAGTTGTGCCAGTCTTTCTAGAACATTTCAAACAACGTTACCCAAATGTCACGGTTTTTGTGGATGAAATTGACAGCGCTGAAGCCATCACATCGTTATCTTCTGGTGAATTGGATCTGGCGTTTGTTCGGGTGGAAGGTGAGGTCGGTATGGGGTTAAGCACGTTTCCTTTAACAGAAGATAAACTCGGCGTTGCGTTACCACTGAATCATCCAATGGGGGAAGCGATGTGTATCTCGTTGAGAGATCTGAAAGAGGAAGCATTTGTTATGTCTTCCAGGCGGGTCAATCCAACGTATTTCGATCTATTAACTTCAGCCTGTAGAAACCATGGGTTTAACCCACGCATACTCTACGAAGTTCGTTCGGTTACTGCTCAGATTGCCTATGTGAGTTGTGGCCAGGGGGTTGCTTTAGTACCTATGAGCATGGTCAGCATGATCCCCAGTAATGTAAAGCTTGTCCCGCTTGAAGAGCTGATATCCATCGTGACCGCCGCGTTAGTATGGGATCCTAAGCGAGGGCATCCTTTAGTCGAATACGGTGTTAAGTGGTTGGAAGAACATGTCACTGATAAGAAAAACGTATCAAACTATTAGTTAAATAGTATTTTTCACCCATTCAAGAACGACTGACAATAGTACTTCTTTCTTTACTATAACGAGTGTCATTTTGGATACCTATTTCAGTTTTGCTGCTATTGCATTAGCCGTCGTATATATGCCTGGCCCAGGCACCTCGCCTATAAGGCCAAAACACTCTTCCTGGGCGCACATCGACACTGGTTGAATAAGATCAATGCTATCTTGTTTATATTGTTGGCTGTCTACTTAGTATGGAGTTCATCCGTTTAATCACGTCATAACTTTAAAGGAGAAAGGAATTTGAACATTAAGCGCCTTGACCATTTTGTTTTAACCGTGGCCGATATTCCAACATCGGTGGCTTTCTTTCAATCGGTTATGGGTATGAATGCTGTCACCTTCGGAGAAGGGCGAGTTGCTTTGGAATATGGTCAGCAAAAGATCAATTTGCACCAGCTAGGCAGTGAGTTTGAGCCTAAGGCACGACATGTACAAGCTGGTAGTGCAGATCTCTGTTTTATCATTGACGGCGAACTAGAAAGCGCAATGCAACATGTTCAGGCTCAAAACGTCTCTATTATAGAAGGCCCTGTCAATCGTACTGGAGCGCTGGGGCCGATCACTTCCTTCTACTTTCGAGATCCTGATGGAAATCTGATTGAGTGCTCAGTCTATGAGCCTTAACACTGTGAAGAGCCACAATGGTACGTCAAGAAACCACGATTCAAACCAATTTTTACTCAATCAAAGAGCAAAGTTGAATCCCACCGATTATGGTTTTTCTACCTATCATCACAGAGTTAAAGGGATAGTGTACTACTACATTACGGATAGCTAATAGTACGGTAGTAAAAGTGTGTATACTCTTCGACCACTCAACACTGCTCACGCAGTGCATTATCAATAGTTCACAAATCTATCTTTATAATCAACTAAGGCTCTACAATGGGATTTACCCCTTGTAGAGGGTAAGTCGTAGTTTACCCCCGATAGGGGGTAAAGATGTCTCCTCCCATGATTCCATGTTTCTTATTAGGTATAAATAAGCTCAAAAGTAAAGTTTAACCTATTGTTTTTATTGAAATTAACCATTGACCAAGAAGATTTTATTGGTTTTAATATACCTGAAAACTCTCTATCTCTACTTGCGTAAAGATTGAGTTAAATAAATGAAACTATATTAAAAACATTCATCACCCTAGCGGTGAGAAGGAGGGTATGTCTAGTCAATAAATGGAGTAAATATTATGAATTTCAATGTAATTAAAAAGAACAGAAAGTACTTTGCTGCGACAACAGACAATAATAAGTCTTGTAAGATTTTGATCGACGAGTGCTCAAAAGACTTAGAGTTAGGTGAGCATTTTCTTGCTGTTAAAGATATCTCAGTACGATCGAAGTATGGAACTGACCTGATTTACAAGTTAACAGCAAACGTAGAAGAACAAACTAAATTAGGCATTTGTTCTTTAAAATCAGAATATAACACACTGTTGATTGAAAAATGCCGCAAACTTGGCGGGACTTGGGATAAATCTCAGGGCGCTTGGATATTTTCAAGTATTGTAGAAAAAGAAGTTGAAGAACTCGATGAGATCTTTAACAGCGCTCCTGTTATTGTTGAAATTGAAGCTATCGAGGAAATACAAGAGCAGGGCAAGGCGATAGAGTTTCTTGGGTATCCTGTTTGTAAAGCATTTAGTCGTGATTCAGGTGCTCGAATTGAAACTGGGATTGCATTGCTATCGGGCTATGCCACTTCAGGTGGCTCAAAAAACCGATGGACAACCGTCTTGAGTGAAGGCGCGACTTTAAGGCTAAAGATCCCAGAGGATTTACTCAATATTTATGAAGACAAAAAATTTCAAGTTAAAACCATATAAATAATTCATAAATAGGAGTAAAAATAATGTCAAGTCGCATAATAAATATTATCGAATTTAAAACTGAAGATTTTGCTCATGCAAATTCCATTATTGAGTGCATTAGTAATGGTAATAATGAGCTAGATTTTAATAGGTTAATTCCTAGCCCTGAGTATCTGAAGGTGTTGGAAGAAAAGAATAGTTCTTGTCATGTTGAGCAAGACAGTGATTGGAATTATAAAAATTGGTACTCAAAATGGAACGCTTGGCACAGTGAATTCAAGCTTGAGGAAAAATATGAACATGTTTACGGTAGAATTAGCTTTATTTCCTTTAATAATATTCCATACCCAATATTCATTGCATTATCAGAGAAGTTTCATCAGATCCGCTTTAAGGTAAGGTTTGCTGATCAATGTGATTTTGGTTGTGATTGTGGATTTCTAGTCTTCCAGAATGGACAAGAAATTGACCGTCATACCTCACCAAATGCATTTGAATCAGATGAGCACTACTACTACTGGTTAGATATCGCAATGAGTGTTTGCTAATTACTCAGCTTAATAGTTAGAATGCAAGCAACCCCCCTTAAAATCTAGACGTTGCTTGCATCTTTAGTTAGATCAAGTTTTACCTTGTACAATCCAGCCTTTCCTTGGCCACCAAAAATTAACCCACCATCATTTGTGATATAAAATGTGCCTTTCTCCTTTTTGCTCATTTGTATGGTAGTGTTGTCTTCAACGCTATTATTCAACACATTCGGTTTCTCATGATTTTCGGCCAGTTTAATCACATTAAAGCCGAATTAGTATGAAGTAAATATATCGTATCGTGATGACAATATCTTCTTTCAAGAACACACCTAAGTACCAAGATAATTGCAGTCTGTAACCCTGGCAGTTACACAAAATTATTTACAGGGTCTTCAGTTTGGCGGAGGCGAACCAATTTTGTACATGGTCCACTCAGCTTACAGAACTGTTGGAGCTGTTCTCTTTTCGGAAACAAACATGTATGGCACATTTGCAATTTTGGCTCTATACATCGCCTTATCCGCTAACTCTATTAGTGTAGATAAACTACTTGAATCGTCTGGATATATACCGATACCGATGCTAGCTCTAATGGCTATTTCATGACCGAGTGTACTTACGTACACTGGGGTTGAAATTAGCTGATTAAGCTTATTCGCTATCGATTTTGCTTCCGAAGTTTTGTCATAGTGTTTAGTCAAATTAAACAATACGAGAAATTCATCTCCCCCTAACCGAAAACAAATATCATCGCTGCGCAGGCTTTCAGTTAATCGTCTGGAAACCTCTTTCAAAAGTAGATCACCAGTACCATGTCCAAATGAATCATTTATGGCTTTAAACTTGTTTAAATCTAAGTAAGCGATCCCCATGCAATTTGAGTTAAAAATCGCTTGAGACCGCTTTTCTAGTAAAATATTAAGATGTCGCCTATTGAATAAATTTGTTAACGGATCAGTAATTACCTTACTGCGGAGGTCCTCGACAAATTCCTGTATGGTAGAGAAGTCGTGAATGGTTGCTATGCCACAGCGCTCGCCATTCAGTGTGATACTCGCAATTGAAATTCTTGCTGCAAAAGAGTCGCCATTTGACTTGATACAAGACAACATATTTCGTGACATCATGGTTCTAGCTGGGGACTGATGTTCTATGAAATGCTTAACTTTTTCTTTATGCATTTCACTATGAGTGGCTGGTAGAAGCTTTTCTAAGCTAAGGTTTTCCATTCCCTCTGACTCATACCCAAATAGTTGATTACATGACTGATTGGCGAATAAAATATTAGAGTTCTGATCGACGATTAAAATAGCGTCTACCAGAAAATCCAAGAACTGATAGATTTGTGTTGGTTGTTGCATTATTACTTTTTTCCATATCGCTCTGGATTAATTTAGCTTGTTAAACTTCAAATATGCGTATGCATGTTGAACTTTTACAAAAGCATCACTATATGTATGGTTTTCGTGAGGAGTTTAAGCTATTAGGCCTAATAATACAATGAGTTGCTAGTGAAAACTGTAAAGGTAAGACCATCATGTTAGTAGTGGGGTTATGGAACATTAATGCAATTTAGTTGTTTTTATTGCATAATTATCCACTTCAAGGCTAGTCCGTATGTAAGTGAGTGAGTTTATTTTTTTCAATTACCAATATTAATGAAAGTTAGTTGATGTTGGTTCTATCGAGTTTCATTTAACTAACTCGAATAATTGCTAACAAATGACTTAACCTGGTGTTTGATTGGTGTTAGTACTATGGATAAATAAAATTTCATTGACATTAATAAAGGGATGGCACTTCTTTCTTGTTAGAACTATAAGTGTATTGTATCGATTTACAATTTAAAAAATCATTTATAGAATATGAAGCGATTTTATTTCATAATTTGTGAACTGTTATAGATTACATTTTCAATAAGTGAAGCTTTCATCTCTTACGTTATATAAGGAATACTAGGCGCCAATATGAACGAATTAGAAAAAATATTATTAAACATCCGCAATCTAAGGGTATTTTCTCGAGATCTCACGTTAGATCAGCTTGAAGAGGCTCACAATAAGTTAACAACAATTGTTGAAGAACGACGTGAAGAAGAAGAAGTTTTAAGAGCCGAGCAAGCAGAGAGAGAAGCAAAGCTCGCTGCAATAGCAAAACAGATTAAAGAGCAGGGTATTGATGTTAATGAACTTGTCTCGGCACTTTCATCGAAAAAGGTCAAGAGTAAGGGAAAGCGTCAGGCTCGAGCGGCTAAATATAAATACGTTGATGTCAATGGCGTAGAAAAGACATGGACTGGCCAAGGTCGCACGCCATCTGTTATTCAGAAAGCACTTGATGGTGGTAAAATATTGGATGATTTTGCTATATAAATGTCGCTTTACAGGAGACTGTCCTGATTTCTGTGTAATTGTCTCAGCTTAAGCCTTAAAAGGCTAAGGATAGACAACATGGATAAGAAAGCACTTGAAGCTTTTGCTCGTTAAGCTGCCAAATCAATCAAGACAGAATCCGATCTTGATGACTTCCGCAAAATGTTAACCAAGGAGACCGTTGAAACCGCGCGCAATGCTGAGCTTGATGATCACCTTGGTTATGAAAAGCACGCCACTAAACCCAACTCTAACTCCCGTAATGAATACTTATCTAAGTCGATCGTCACTGATGATAGCGAGGTTCCGATTGATGTGCCTCGCGACCGAGATGAGAGTTTGGAACCCAGTTTGGTTCGTAAGCACTAGACTCGATTCCAGTCCATGGATGACAAGATCTTAAGCCTGTACGCTAAAGGCATGACATCTAGGGAGATCATAAGCGATGTAGCCAGTAAGGTCTTCTAATAGCCAAAGCATCAGGAAACACTAGTAAGTATCTCGATGTCTTATCTCTCGCTCTCACCTCGGAGTTGCTCAATTGAGAGCCGCATTATGCGGCTCTTTTTTTGCCTGTAGTTTGGGAATAACCTACACCCAAAACGGTACTATTTTGCTAAATTAGTATGAAGTAAACATGTCGGATCGTCATGGAAATACCTTTATTATCAGGTGGCAGGCAAACGAGTGGAGATATGGCATAGTTGCTCTTTTTTGTGAGCAACTTTGTGTAGATAAGATCAGGGTTTTATCTCGACTTTCTAATACTGGCTTATACTTTCTAAGTATAACTCGCAAAGTTTGGACTTAATTAAGAACTCATTCTCGCAAAAGGTATTTTATGGACAAAGTATTCTTTCTTGCCTACCTATGTAAAGTTCCTTCGTTAAAAATTTTGTCTAAAGTGGTCAATTTGGCGAGGGGTCGTAAGGTGGTCATCTTTATAGAAGATTATCGGCGCGGTGATGAACACGTTTTTACTAACTTTTTACGCTCTGATCCCAAGCATATTGAAGACCGCATAGTAGAACTCCAAAACTGGACTGAAGAAGTGGGCAGAAAAATATCAGAGTATTGTACAAACGAAGAGATTGAAATTCCCGCTATCGAATTTGCACCACTGGAGGGATCGCATTGGATAAAGTCCCTTGTTTCTAATTTAGAGAAGGGCGCTACGGAGTTACTGCTAGTCGATCATATTGCCAAACCGATAGATGAAAGATTGTTAGAAAAATTGGCCACACTGGATGTTGATGTTCTTATGCTACAGAAATCTTTTTGGTCGGCTCCGCTTAATGTTGTTTGTGCTATTGATCCATTACATCAGGGAGACAAACAGGCATCGGTTGATTTGTCTATTGTGGAGAGAGGTAAGCAATGGCAGGATAAATTGGGTGCTCGTGTCACTTTGGTGTATTGCCGTCATGTTGCTCCCTACCTAGTAAAATACAAGTCACAAATCCTGCAAGAGCAAAAACTTCACATACAGGAATTTATGTATGAACATCACTTAAATCATTTTTCTCTGCGGCTCTTTGATGGAAACCCTGAAGTAAGCTTGCCTAAGGCAGTACGAACACTAAAAGCCAATGTATTGGTTATTGGCGCGTGTAAGCGCAGCGCCGTATCTCGATTTTGGTCTGGTAGCACTGTGAATCTTTTGTTAGAGCAGCCCCCATGTGATTTATTGTTAGTCAATAGAACTCGCTCTTTGACTTAAATGGATGTCACGGTTCGCAGAGGAGCGTGAAGTTGTTTATCATCAGCAATACTGAACGCCATTATGTCGTTGCCCAATCGTTGCTAGAGTTAAGTATCAGTAGCTAGTTACTCATATTAGGAGAGGTGAACTAGGTGTCGAAGTATATCTAAATCGGGAGAAGTAACGCTGATGAATAAATAAGCAAGTGATAAGATCTCTCTTGAAAAATTCGGCTCTAACCCTTTAATTAAAGACAACCTAGTCGCATAGTTATAACACTTCTACATATTAATGTTGTAAAAAGCAGTGGCTTTGTAAGCCATAGACTCATTGAGGGAGAACATATGCAACCTCCAAAGATACCTGACAACGAAGCAGAACGCTTACATGCATTAAGAGCGCTTGAGATATTAGATACCACACATGAAGAACGCTTCGATCGTGTTACTAGAATGGCCAAACGTATGTTTGGTGTTCCTATCTCATTGGTTAGCCTTATAGATAAAAACCGTCAGTGGTTTAAATCCGCTCAAGGCTTGGAGATAACTGAAACTCCAAGAGCAATTTCTTTTTGTGGGCATGCAATAAATAATGACGGACTATTTATCATTCCCAATGCGATTGATGATAAAAGGTTCTGTGATAACCCTCTGGTGACTGATGATCCTAATATTCGTTTTTACGCAGGATACCCCCTTAAACTGAGACAAGGGATCAATATTGGTACTCTATGTTTAATTGATAGTGTGCCAAGAGAGATGGACGAAGAAGATCGTTTACTTCTGCAAGATTTGGGGGCAATGATTGAGCAAGAAATACAGTCGGTTCAAATGGCAACCTTAGATGAACTTACTATGATTTCAAATCGTCGTGGCTTTTTGTTATTGGCAGACCATACCCTAAAGATGTGTAAGCGCAAAAGGCTCAAAAGCTCTATCCTCGTGTTCGATTTGAACAAGTTTAAGCCGATCAATGATACCTACGGTCACCATGAAGGCGACTATGTACTAAAAGAATTTGCGATGGCGCTTCTTGAAACATTCAGAGAGTGTGATGTCATAGGCCGATGGGGAGGTGATGAATTTGTGGTATTTCTTACTGATACAGAAGCAGACTCAGTAAAGCGCATTCTGGCCAGGTTTAGCGATAAGATAGTAAAATTAAACCAAGAAATTAACAAACCTTATAGTATTGAATATAGCTGTGGTGTCAGTCATTACAGCTATGATAGCCCGCTATCTATAGAAAAAAGGATAGAAGAAGCTGATAATGAAATGTATAAGGAGAAGCGTACGCGCTAAATAAAAAACATAGTGCAGCGACTATGTCGCAATCATATCGATGTAGGTATGTTGGATTCCAAACAGAGATGGTAATGTTGTAGATAAGTTACTGTTGTTTCGCACCTCTAATCCTGTATTTTTAGTCCATTTTTATCAAGTTTTAACCAAACCGCATTGGTAATTGGTGCTCTCAAATCATCACGATGTTGGCAAAGTATGACTACTGTTCCACCTGCTTCAACCAGTCGATTGATTGCAGTTATGCTATTCACGCTAATATTGTTAACATCGTCAATCACATAAGTACAGATTGTGTCAGTTATCTGATCTGAAATATCTACGGGTTCGGGATTGGTAGGGGCAACCATTTGGGAGCAATTAATAACCACAACATTTATACCATCAGCCTCTAATACGGAAGCCAACCCCGACTTTCCAGTCCCAGTTTCCCCTTCGATTGCAATCAGCTTGGGTTTATGGTTGTAAATCATGTCAGCCAGAACATGGCTCAATACCTTTACGTGATCGGCAAAATCTATAATTTCTTCCGTTGGGTTTAATGGGCCTACATGGTAAATGGCACTAGTGCTACTGGCTGTTATCTTTCTTTCTGACATCTGATTACCTATTGGTTTTATTATTGGATAGAGTCGTGCCTGACAATTTTTACTACATTATTAATTTAGTAAAATTTGGGAGGAACACGTGTATTGATCTACTACAGCTAAACTTAACACTGAACGAAGTGACGCTACAGTACTCAGTTTAATTCATGGATAGTTTCTTTGATTAAAAGTTCTTAGTAGTTTTTGTTCGACTTCTTCTCAGTCTCACCTAGCTGAAGCGTTTATGCCCCTTTCTGTTGTATCTCCGAATCCAGTATACATTTTGCCAATGTGCGTTTGGCTTACTAAAGTTTATACGACGAAGTCTGAATGTTAGACTTTCTAAAATTATGCGCCATTTTGCAGTCTAATCTCCCATACTTCTAGCTAACTGCGTATTTCGGTGATTGCGAGCGCTCGTTTCGGTTTATTCCGATCACTTGATCCTGCCGTTTTTCTCTCTTCCTATTTTTACTCTAAGTGATCGGATTGCGCCAGTTTTCTCATCGACTCACCTCCTAGTTCTATTCGATGACTATTGTGTACCAGCCGATCCATTAGAGCGTCTGCGACAGTGGCGTTACCGATCATGTTGTACCACTCCTTTACAGGTAACTGACTGATGACGATCGTGCTGCTGTTTTGGTAACGATCTTCAAGCACTTCTAATAAGTGACCTGCATGCTCTTGGGTTAGCTTTTCCATGCCCCAGTCGTCGAGGATTAGTAGAGCTTTCTTAGCCAACGATTGAAGTTGCTTTTGATAGCTACCATCCAGACGACCTGCGGTCAGGTCATCAAGCAGGCGAGTTAATCGGTAGTATCTGACCGTGTGTTGTTGGTCGCAGGCACTGGTTGCCAGTGCGCAGCCAAGATACGTTTTGCCAGCACCTGTTGGGCCTGTGATCAAGATATTCTGGTGCTTATGTAGATAACTGCCCGTTAGAAGTTCGCTCATCTGTTTACGATTGAGATTTCGTCCCTCCTTGTAGATGAGTTGGCTCGGCTGAGCATCCACTCTCAGTTTGGCTTGTCGTTTTAAGCGTTGGATTTTTGTCTGATTGCGATTCAAGATTTCACTTTCCAGAAGTAGGCTTAGCCTTTCCTCGAAGTCCAGCTCTGCGTAGGTGCTCAGTTGTTCTTGTTGCTGCTCTAACGCTTTCACTGCATGGCTCAAGCGGAGGGTTTTGAGTTGGTCGTTCAGTGCGTTCATTTGTATTTCTCCTAGTGATAACAGTTCGGGCCACGGACATTGCTATGAACAAGGTTCGGCGTGTTCGTGTTGTCTTTGCTCAGTTGTCCTTCACGATTGTTCTTCAGCAGATTGTTGATGAAGGTGTAGTTCGGTTTTGTCAGCATCAGCGCATCTTTACAGGCTTGCTCTAAGCGCGACTCGCCATGCGCTTTACTCAGATTGAGCAGCCCAAGACAGGAGCGATACGACTGCTCTGGATGAGGCTTGGAGTAGAGCATCTTATTGAAGACTTCTCGTGTGGCTGGGCCGATATTGGCTCCCCAGTTGAGCAGGCGTCCAGGCGACCACTTCTGATGTTGATGATTACTCGGCATGTGCTCTGGTTGGGTGCTGTTTCCGCGCTCTCTTTGGCTGCGTGGATGCTGGGCTACCAAGTTACCTTGATGGTAGATCTGCACCAGACGGTTGGAGGCTTCCAGTTCGACATGGTGACCAACAAGTTGATGTGGCACCGAGTAGTAGTGGCGGCGATATTCGATGTGATAATCAGGCCCAACCTTGGCTCGCTTGGTTTCGGTATAGAGGTATCGCTGCTTAGGTAGCGGCTTTAACGCTGGCTTATCGAGTTTGTCGAACAGCGCTTTGCGGCTCGCACCATACTGTTTCATCTCACGTTCGTTTAAGTCATTCATAAGCTCACGGATGGCAAGGTTCAGCTCTTTGAAGGTATGGAAGGTTTGATGTCGTAGTCGCATCATGATCCAGCGTTCCACTAGGAGCACGGCATTCTCTGCCTTGGCTTTGTCTTTCGGTTTGTAAGGGCGAGCTGGCATCACTGCGGTTTGATAGTGATTCGCCAGTTTTTGATAACTGTCGTTAAGTCTCGGCTCATAACGATTGGCTTTGGTGACCGCGCTACGTAGATTATCGGGAACCAAGAGCTGTAGTACACCACCGAAGTGCTCGAACGCATTGGCATGCGCCTCTAACCAGTAAGACTTACCTTGACTCGGGAAGGCTTCAACATAGGTGTAATTGGACGCACCTAAGGTCGCCACGAACACTTCTGCTTCGCGCACTTCACCTGTATCAGGGTTGACCACTTGAAGCCGAGGCCCACAGTAATCGATAAACAGCTTGTCACCTGCCACATGGAGCTGGCGCATGCTGCGCTTTTAGGTTTTGAACCAACGAGTGAAGTGCTCGCAGAACTGAGTGTAAGCGTAAGCTTGTTCTTGATATTGCTAATGGTATTCCTGCCACAACAACATCTTTGTCATGCCTTTACGTCTGAGTTCGACTGCGTATTGAGTGAAGTTTGGCATGACTTTATCGCGACTGGCTTTCTTGCCGTGATACAGCGCTTGCGTGAGATCAGCATCGCTGCAACTTTCGGGTAGAGGCCAGCCAAGTTGGCTTTGTTTAAAGCGAGTAAGGAGTTCCGATATGGTGGACGGGCCGAGTTTCAGGCAAGAAGCGATACCACGATTGGAGAGACCGCAGTCGTACTTAAGGCGTAATACCTCTTTGATTTTGTTCATTGGAGTTCTCTTTTTGGCCATTGTCGCTTCCTTACGTTCTTGTTTAAGAAGTAAAGAATAGCGAGCTATTGATTTAAAAGAGAAAAAGGAAGGATTTCGGGCGTTCCGATCGCGGTTTTCGCTATTCCGATCACCGATTTCGGAGTTAGGCTAAAAGTGATCGGATAATCGCGGAATCAGTGATCGGTTTAAACCGAAATGGGTGATCGGATAATCCCGAAATGACTGATCGGAATGCTCCGAAATATGCAGCTAACATACTGATTATCAATTGAACTACGATAAGAAAGACGAACGCATTATAGAACGATAAAAGACGGCTAAAAGCCGTATAGAGCGTTAGTACGGGCTTGGAATCAAAGGTAATCTGCTTTGGCATCTATAATTTAACTCACTCAATGATTATCTCTCCACTACCACCTTGGCCGTCTCCGCTCGCTTTAAATCGAACTTTGCGACCCTTGTAAATTGCATAGGCAAACAACCCAGTTAATAAGGTAGCAATCCACGCAATAAGCATTAATTCTCCTCCAGTTAGCATTGATTTCATATTGCTGGAGATGATAGATGCGATAGGTGTTGGCTGATTATTCTCAACTTTCTCAAGCTCTGCCTCAACAAGATCCCAGCTCTTGGTATTTCGAAGCCGTTTCCATAGCTTTGAGTTGTGCTCTGGCTTATGATTCTCAAAGCGAATAGTAACTATGTTTCCACGTTTAATGTTTGTATCCAACAATTTAAAGAAATCTGAATCTTCTTCAAATATAAGAACAGCTCTGCTCATCCTAAAAATCCTCAAAAAATGATTACCAGCTCAGTGGTAAGCTCGATAGTCGGTTTTGAGTATAAAGCCTTTCGCTAGCCATATCTTGCTCTGTGTCATAACGCACTGCAAGTATATGTCTTTTAGTTTCTTTCTGGTTTCAACATATGCGGGAGTGTTCGCTCTGATTTCTCTGTATACGGCTCTAGCTCTTAGGCTATTTCTTTGGTGTTTCTTCATTTTATCGGTTATTTACAAAGCCAGAATTTATTTCGTTTGGTGTGGTAGTCGAACTCCGAGGAGCGAATCCTCTTCTAATTTGAAGCTTGCGAAAGTGGGGCAATTTCATGCGTTTTTATCTAGCCAGCTTTTGTCTCTCAATCGGGGGCACGTTTTGTAGCCGCCCGTCTTACTTTAATGCTCAAAGCCTTTCATATCATGCCAGTTTTCAATATCTTGGAGCGCGTAAATAGAAGAGGCGAATGTACTAACAAGTGATTCGAACCATCAGTATTGGACTCCGAGTTAAGTGAGTTGGACTGCCACCTTTCCCTTGCTCGATCTATCGAGTTTAGTGGAATGGAGGAGCGTACCATCTTATTACCTTCACTGCGGGCACACTAGGGCCTGAGAATTTGAAACGACTCTTTGCCCCGAAATGTGTTCTAGCTAGTTTGGTCGGCACTTTATCAAAGTAGGTCTGTGACTTACATTTCCTTATACCTGTTATGTGTTTAAGGAAGTTGGGACTTAGCAAGTTGCTCTTTTAATTTCCTAATGCGCCACATGGCTTTCAATCTGTTCATTATGGATAATTTACCCCATAAATCTTGCGAGTTTGTTTTAGCCAAGTCGAGAGCATCAGATGAGATTGCCCACCACGCATACCCTTCAGGAAGATTTTGTTTAGCATACAACCCTTCAATATACATTAGCCCGAGATTATACTGAGCGTAGGGGTCGCCTTGTAAAGCTGCTTTTCTAAACCACGAAAATGCTTTTTCGTAATCTTGCTCTAGGTAAATACCTTCAAGGTAGTAGTTCCCAATATTGTATTGAGCTTGTGCAACACCTTTGTTAGCCGCATTCATCAACCAAGTAAATGCCTTTTCATCGCTTTGCTCTATATCCTTACCTGCTAAATACATTACTCCAACTTGCACCATAGCCAGCGCATTCCCCTGCATTGCCGATTTAAGGCACCATTGGAAAGCCTCTTTACGATTTATATTAACGCCATGGCCATGTATATACATCATGCAAAGATCCAATTGCGCCTTTGCCAATCCTCCATTAGCAGCTTTTTGCATCCAATAGAAAGCTTCCTCGTAATTTTGAGATACGCCAGTGCCAGTATAATACAGCGCACCTATTTCTGATGAAGCGATCGACAAGCCTTGATGTGCTGCTTTTTTGTACCACGCAATAGCCGCCTGATAGTCTTGCTTCCCCCCTCTGCCATCTCGATAGTGGTTACCCACATTAAATTGAGCTTTAGCCTGTCCAAGTTTTGCTGCTTTCAAATACAGAGTTGCTGCTGCATTGTAATCTTTAGGAACTCCCTGGCCCATTTCATACATATACCCCAACAACGCCATTGCATCTTTGTTGTTATCAGCAAGAGGCTCAAGGATTGAATTTGCTTTGGTGTAATCACCTTTATTATAAGCCTTTATTCCGAGTTCAAGGTCTGTCATAGCAGTTACTCTATGTGGAAAAATCGTAATTAATATGAGACAGGGTATTATCATCTTAAACATAAGATCTGACCTAAAAAATGCCTTAAGCAGATTATAGACCCTGTAGTGGGTAAGGGAATTTGGCCTGCCACATGTGGGCTAGTCGTATGGTTGAAATACTAGAAGTAATTCGAAAAGCCAGAATGCTCTATGGATCGTAACTCACAATTGTCCATAAGTTAGTTCTGTGGGTTCGAGTTGCAATTTTACGATTAGGTCTCACCATTGCCTGTTTAATTCGGATACTTAAACTAAATAGCTACTACACTGAGTTAACTTCGCACTCAAACTATTGGCTGAGAACAGTCACATACTTGGTCGTTTGCCTGATTGCTCCATATTTAAGAGTTTTTCTTTCAACTTTGAGATAGGTATAGGGCGGCTTAGAAAAAAACCTTGAGCTTGTCCGCACTCTAACTCTTCTAGAATACGTAGCTGTTGAGGCGTTTCTATACCCTCGGCAACGACTTGAATACCGAATCCTTTCGCTATATCAATAATGCCTGAAGTAATCGCTCTTGAACGATAGTTAACCGTGATGTCTTTGATGAAGCTTTGATCTATCTTGATTTCATCTATTTCTAACTTATTAAATATTTCGAAGGAGGTATAGCCAACCCCAAAGTCGTCAATCGAGAATGCTACGCCAGATTGCTTAAACTTTTTCACTAGATTTGCACATTGTTCAATATTGTTTAGCATGGCCGTTTCTGTAATCTCGAAACAGAGGTGTCGAGTAAAATCAGTATCTTGTCTTAGATAAGCTTCGATTTTCTCCATGTCTTCTACACTATTTATCTCGGTAGCAGAAATGTTTACTGATACGCTCTGAACTGCACACCCTAGGAGCTGAGCTTCTTTAAGTTGTTTTGATGCTTTCCTCATAACCAGTTCTGTCAAAGCACTACACAGATTATTTTCTTCAGCTAACTTGATAAATAGTGCTGGTGAAATATCTCCGTATTGATGATGTTTCCATCGTGAGAGCACTTCCACTCCCGTAACCCTTTTGTCTTTAAGCGCATACTTAGGTTGAAAAACGATCTGTATTTGCTCCTCTCGTATTGCGTTGCGAAGGTCATTAATCATTTCTTGTTTTTTGAAATCCTGCTCAGCGAGTTTTTTATCGTGGTAGCGAATCGTATTTTTTGTCTTTTTCGCTTGGGTTAGGGCATATTTGGCCGAAGACATGAGCTGTTTAACACTTCTTCCATCAACGGGATAGAGTGCAACGCCAATAGAACATGTGACATCAATACCATGATGTTGTGAGTGTTCCTTGAATTGTCTTTGAACACGAGCTAAATGTGTATCAATCTGGTTTTTGTCACGCATGCGAATCAAACACGCGAACCCATCAGTGTGAATACGCGATGATAAAAGTGGGAAGGCACTCGGAGAGTCGATAGTTTGTGCGATGTCTTTTAAAAACTGACTGCTTTTTTCAAAGCCCAGTTGATCGGCAACAGGCTTGAAGTTGTCAATATCAAGAAGAAAGAGTACATAACGCTCGCGCTCACTCACACTACTGATTTTTTGCTCTAAATAGCGAAAAAAGACGAGTGGGCTATGAAGACCAGTCACATAATCGACATCATAGGCCTGCTGTAGCTCTCGGTTGTTCCGTTTTATTAGCACCCACAGCAATAGAGAGGTTACAACGATAAATAGTATTCCCTTTAGTGATTGAACTAACGAATACACACCTAGACTTCCTGGTAACAGTTCTATCGCTTTATCGGAGAATAAAATCCAGAGTGAGGCAAATACAAAGTAGTGAAGAACTAATTTTTCGGAAGAGTGTAAGTTTTTTTTCATATCTATCACGGTAGTATCAAGTCAGTAGTTATTGCGTGAAATGACAAATAACCATTATTCATAAACTCTTAACATGAAGGATAATATTTATCAATGTAAAGGGTAAGTTTTTCATAATGTTAACTCTTAGAAGGGGCGTAAAACATTGGTTGAGGTCTAACGTGTCGGTGCTTTGCAATGGTAAGTAGCGTTAGTAAGTCATACTGCCACTGGTTATAGTCTGCTCTTGGCCGCTACCATACAAGATGAATCATCATGGCTTGATATATTAAGAGTGCGCTAGGACAAATTGATATTTACTAGCGGAGTTATCCAAGTATCTGACGATATGAGAGGTATTGTGGATAATGGGACTTTACTCATGTCTTTATTAATCTAGTAGAGAAACACAGCCAGCGTTTTCACGCTGGCATTAGTCAATATGGGGAAAGATTAACGTAGAGAGAAAGCCTGAACTTTATGAGCGTCAATTTACTTGCACGTGATGTAGCCAGTCGTGGAGCGAAAAAGAACACCAAAACTCATTCTCTTGGGAGTCGTTAACGCCATCATCAAAAAGATAAAGCATTAACGATACGTCTTCGGTAACCGTCTTAAAGCTAGACTTATGTACAGCAAAAACGACATTTAGAATATCGTCATCACTTTCAATTTGACTTACGAACACTTTTGAAAAAGTTGCTTTGATTGCGAAACCATCACTCAGTTTTTGATGCGATAGAAGCACAAGGTTCATAGACTGAGCGAACGCAAGACAAAGATCGAGTGGGGTATTCACATGTAAATTTCTTCCGTTTAAACGGAGGTTTGGCGTATTTGAACCAGCATGATTGAATGAATAGAAATGAGAGCTAAACTGTTTTTGGTTGGTTTTAATGCTTTCCATGATAAATCCTCAATAAACTTACCCCACCGAACTCGTTTATTGTAGATTTATTTTATGACACGTCGGGGTGTTTAACGTGTCTGCAATCAAATTATAATCGACGGTTTTAAAAGTCAATGGATTTTTTGCAACAAAGAAAAATAATGAAATTTTAATTATTTAATCATCCGCATCGAGTTCTTCATAATCGACAAGATGCATGTTTCTATCAATCCGTTTTAAATCTTCAAAAGCAAAAAGCTTTTTAGCAAGCCTAAGTGTATCGTAAGGTTCGCTGGTATTTGCCAAGATGGTGTCTTTGCTGTGAGGAACGTGGACAAACTCAATGCTTCCAAATCTCGTTTTATAAAAGCCTGATGTACCTGTTGTTGCCAGAATCAAAACCATTGGCACCTGAGAGATCACACTCCACCTTGATAGGGCATCTTCGAACGAGATGTAACACAGCTCACCTTCACGTAAGGATAAGGCCAGTTGGTCAAAAAACTCAGGGGGCAGCGTCGAACGTAAGTAAACAAATCGTTCATAATCGATGTTGATGATGTAGTCATGCTTTGCGATGATCTGCTCGATATCATTACTTCTAAAGATTGAGCAGATCTCTTCACGTTTATAGATAAACTTTTCAGTACGTCGATACTGCATTTCGAAAATCATTTTCATAGATTAAAAGTCACAATGATTTAAACTGTTCTGAATGATTGCATATTAGTTTGCAGTGAATCAAGTGACGTAACATCACGATGATAAATATAAAGTACAGATGGATACGCATTTGGGTTTAGACTGATGTTATACTTTCTATATTTATTGTTCGTTTTATAATCCCTCTGGCAATCAAAACCAAGTTTAGACAGAAAGTCGTTTATCGCTCGTGTTCGATAACTTTTACACTGTGATTCGGAAGTGATGGGCTTTAACATTGTTTTCATGCTACTTAGTTTTTTACAGAGTTTAGAATTGCTATTTAATATCTGATTAATGACATCATAAGCATGATAATAATTTGACTTAGTTATCGATTGATTCTGGTTGATATTGTCAATAGAGATTTCTAACGTTTTAAAAATAATATCTATCAGTTCATAAAGTTCGTTGTAGGGCGTTTTCGTCGTGCGCCATTCCATATATTTCTGTAAATGTTCGAGTAAAGATGCTTGGTCTCTAGAAAATGAAATCGCCTCATTCGTTAGAGAATCAATTGGGATGCGCAGCCTTTCAGAAATCACTCTTTTTTCTGCTGCACAGAGTTGTAAGTTATTCGCTTGGCCTGAATGAATGACTTGATTTGCTTCATTCAGGTCACTAACGTGCTCAGGTGCTTTGTATATAGATTCATTGACAGAGGCTTTGTAAGCTTCTGTAATTTGCTTTTGCAACAAGGATTCACGGTAACGTTGTGCTGGAGAACACTCTTTAATTTTAACTCGAAAACCTAAACCTTCAGCAGTACGTTGTAGAGATAACGGCATATTGTGACGAGTATGTGTGGAAATATGATGGATAAGGTGCTGCATATACTCAAAAGAAAAGGACTTGTTGAGTGGCTCACCATTGGTATTCATGTTTTTGTTCTGATAGCAAGTCACATGGTCTTTCTGTACAGCAAAAATAATTTCTTTGGCTTGGCGAAACCTGCGTCCCATCTGTATGAGTTCTTGCGGCATGAGTATGCTATGTGATACCACCAAAACCTTGTCGGTGTAATTCGCTTCGATACTGACTGCTGAATCAATATAAGGCGAGTACAAGATTTTTTTGTACAAGAAGCACGAATCGTTTGGGTTAGCTAAAAATTCCTTCACGGCATCTTTATTACGGGTATCACTCGTAATCACGAGGTACCCAGCTTCTAACGCTTTTTCAGCGCAGCCTTTACCTGAAGATTGATAACCCATCGAAAACAAATATTGGTACAACGCTTCTTTCTTATCGAAAGCCATCACTTTATAAGGATTGTGTCCACCCCCGATTTCGTTCAGTACTTCGTCTCTATTCGTGATTGTGATATTGATGTCGGAGTATCTTCCGCCTTCTACTTTATACAACTGATAATCTTTAATTCCTGTAGATGCAATCAATTGGCCTGTGATGCAGTTAGTGCTGTCTGCATCCATCATGATGACATGTTTAGCATCAGTAATGACCGTTCTTATTGCATCAAAGGACTTTGCTTTCAGTAAATCACTATTGTAATGACTGCCGTCAATGGATATGAGTCCTTTTTCACTTTCATCGAAGATAACTAAATCGCAGCGGAGTACATACTGAAGCATTTTTGGTAGTGAGTTAGTCGTTGAAACGATGATCTGTGCATTCTCAAGCTTCTCTAGCGATTGGGTATTGTGGCTTGCTTGCTTCGCATATGGTAAAAGCTTTGAAATCTTATTGTTCATGTTACTATTGATGGCATCCTTATGGGAAATGGTAGCAATTTTTAAGTTTGGATTGGTCTTAAGCCGTTGGCGAAGATAATGGTCAATGACGTAGGTGGTTTTTCCAACACCAGTTTCAGCAGAGATAACATTAACGCGGTTTAACGCTAACTCGATTTGGTTTAAACAGGAAACTTGCTTAGCGCTTGAAAAATCCAGGGAGAGTTTGATTGCTTCCACCTCTTGTTCACTGATCGACGTTAACTGACGGACAATTTCATGACTACTGATGTTGAAGAGTGTTGAAGCGAAGAATATTACGAAATCAATCGATACAAATGCGCTGTGAACTGCCTGTCTGAGTTGTTTTAGAGCATGTTCTATTAACTCCCTATTATTATCGGTTAATCGGCATGCATGAGAAATAAGGTACACCTCTTGAAGCAAAGGTGTCATGTTAAGTGAATCGATGGAATGACCTGCAATTAACAATTCCTTTTTAAAATGAATGGAAGTGGCTATAGCATCAACCATATCTTGTACGCTAGTAGACGCATAAATCGCTATCGAACTGACCCAGTTTTGGTAAACAGGGATAGTAGAGAGTACTTCACTTGGAAGCTTCATGGCTAAATCATCACGGGTATTAGTACTTGTTATAATATCATTTTCATTCTTAGTGACATGTAGTTTGATTTTTTTAAATTCCGTTGCGCCATTAATATTTTTATAAAAATATTCCACTGTTTTATTCTCAATTAATTAGTTTTATAAAATTCTAATTAACAAATAATGGTAAGATCAATCAATTTTTTAAGTTTTTTATCGATATTGATTTATGGTTTATATTTCAGTTGTTTAAATGGTTTGGTTTTTATATTTAATTTTTAATATCTCAGAGTATTTAAATATAAATAGAAAATGAAAATAATTTAGATGTGTGTAAGATATTTATTTTGAAATATCCATCTCATGGGTAATAAGACTGAACCTGTAGCTAAGTTCGCTTCAAGAAGGAGAGGTGACTTAAGTGGTATGGGGTTATAAAAATGGGTCCACTTCTCATTTAGTATGTAAAATAAATGAATGTGTGGGCACTGAGTCAACAGTCCTAACCTGAGAGTCTAACGTAACATCTCAACATCGAATGCTGCATGCGTTAGCATGCTAAACGTATTGGTGATTCAATTGAACGTCAATTCACTGTTACAATGTAAACCGCGAATGTGTCCACTTCTCTTAAGTATATATAATAATATAAATGGGGAAGTGGACACTGAGTGACAAGTCCTAACTAAAGAGTCTGAAGCGGAACCTCAACATCGAACGCTGCATGCGTTAGCATGTTAAACGTATTGGTGATTCAATTGAACGTCAATTCACTGTTACAAGGTAAACCGCGAATGTGTCCACTTCTCTTAAGTATATATAATAATATAAATGGAGAAGTGGACACTCAACATCAAGCGTTCAATCAATATCCCACCTCAAAGCCACTATGCTCTTGTCGATATACTCGCTCTTCGAGCGAGAAGTTCAATTGGATGGTTACTTGTCAATAAACAGATTTTAGTTGTTCCGACAATGAACTCGTGGTCAACTAAATTCGTTTAAAATAGTTGTGCTAGTCAACGCCGATGAAGTCTTAATGGTATTTAGCCTTAGTTTCCTTAGGCTCAAGATTTCTATCCTAAACAACTTCATCCGTTTTAAAATCTTTCTTAGTAAGACTGGTGCCATAGTCACTATTGTACTTTTCTATTGCTGCCGCCAGCTCGCGTGACGCTTTACCTTGAGACCTTTCTTTAAAAATCTCGTCTCCTACTTTAAATTTGACGAGTGGCGCTCGCTTACGCTGAGTGGTGGCAGAAGATTTCGAGCCAGACAAACTCTTTTGCTTGTGGGAGAGTTCCTCAGGGATCTCAATACCAACGGCTATCAAGGCTTGTATGGCCGTCTCAACTTTTTTAATCTCTTCAGCAGATTTTAGTTCTTCTATGATGTATCCAACTCTATCACAGATAGCTTCTAGATCGCCAAGAGATAGCTGCAACCCTCTGATATTATTGCGATTACTAAATATTTCTATTGCTGCTTCTTGCTTTTCAGTAAGTGTCATTAGGTTTTTATTCCTATTAAATTTGCAATGGATAGAAACCTAATTTTAAACGAAACTAAAAAAGTGTGTTAGCTTTTAATAATTAAAAATTTTTTCTTAATTTATATTTTTAATTTTATATTTACAATGGGTTTTTAATGTGGTTTATTAAAACCATATTAAAACACTGCCTGGAGTTTAAAAGTTATGAGTTTAAAACGACGTAAATACGTGTATAACAATCCTAATTTGAAAGTTATTAAAAAACCTTTAAACGATGATTTAAATCTCATTGAGGATTTAAGAGGAGAGAGCGTTCTAATCTCAGATAGCGAAACTTTACAAAAAGCAAACAGTTTAACTGTAGAAGATCAACGTCAGATTTTTAAATCAAGATCATCAAACCCCAGCAACTGTTTTTCTGGCCACAGGTCTTTTGGTCAACGTAACGCTAGAACCAGCGAGTATCAATCAACTTTCCCAAAACAAACTGATAAAGAGTCTCGGGTTCCTGGTCTCTTTGGTTGTAATCGCTATAAATCAAAGAGAATCCAACAAGTAAAAGACACTGAAAGTTTTTGCTTTTTTTAAAATGAAGTAGGGAAAGGGGATGAATAAACAGCATCAATGCGAGCATATGCCGCAAGAAGTTCAAGTGTATTGCACAGATCATTACACGGCGGATAAGAAATGGTTTTTGTTTATCTCAGAGAGAGCAAAAGAGATGGATCTAGAACTAAGCCATGAAATTAATGAAGTCGATGAATTGCTTTGGCAAACCGCGTTTAACATCATTCATTGTCCTTATTGTGGACTACAGCTAGAAACCACACAACAAACCATCGGACATTTTCACAAGGCCGTTAACTATAAGCTTCTTTAGCCTATTAGTAATCGATGTTGTCCTGCTTATAAGCAGGACTTGAGTGCTTCTGAGTCAATGAATTATGGTTACCCGAACCGTGGCAACAGTGTCGGCTTTGAGGAAGTGACGGTTGAGCAATACCCATCACCACAGCCACTCAGTATGCCTATTGGCTGGCTAACGCAATCTTTGACTGTCGAACCGTTGGGTAAAATTAATGCTAAGTCTAAATATGCTATAGAGTTCATCAAGCAAGAGCAACGTTAAGTCTATAAGATTGCACAACGACATAAATATTGGGAATTGGATTATAGTTGGTTACTTTTTCATGAGTAATTGAGCGGTATAACTTTAAAAAACTAGACTTCGCTCATTATTTAATTCACGCTTTGAAATTATATTTACGTTTCTTTTCGCTTGTTCCAATTGGAACTGAACATGACACTATAAAAAGGTTTCCAATGTTTAAGAAACTGTCACTTAAAAACAAACTCGCGATTTCAGCGAGTACTGCCATTATAGTCGGGGGACTACTGGTTGAAGCACTTTCATTTAACGCTTCGATAAGTCGCATGGATGAAGAGGTTGAGCAGCGCCTTGAGAGTACAACAGCATCTTATAATCAATACGTGGCTGACTGGTTACTGTCAAAAGAGCGTGCGTTGACCTCGCTGTCTCAAGAGGTAGATAAAGCCGCAATCGTTACGCACCTAAAACAAATTAGTCACTCGGCTGCTTTCGACAACGTATTCTTGGCATATCCAGACGGTAGTCAAGTAAATGCGAATGGCGTTGTACTACCGCCAGGGAATGATGATCCGCGTAAATGGGGTTGGTACATCAATGCTGTCGCAGACCCAAACAAAGTCTTTATGGATAACCCAACAGTTGCCGCTGCTACTGGAGCAAACGTTGTTTCACTGGGTAAGGCGCTCAATCTACATGGTCAGCAAGTGGTGCTTGGTGCGGATGTAGAGATTACCGATATTCTTAACAGCATGGACAAAGTGATCCTTCCAGGTGACGGCTACATGTTCATTGCAAATGATAAGGGCAATATTTTTACCCATAAAGAGACTAAGCTTCTCAATCAACCCGTTAGTCAGATAGGGTTGGAATTCAAGACCATCCAAAATGCTTCACGCAGTGGTAATGATGAGTCTATTTCAATCGCAGGTGAAGAGTATGTTTTGTATGCTCAGAAAATTGATGGAACAGCACTAACAACAGTAACCATTATCAACTACGGTTCTTTGGTTGCGCCTCTATTTGATGCGGTATGGAGCCAAGTGTTAGCAACAGCAATCGTGGTTGTCATTTGTACTCTGCTGTTCAACTTGCTCTGTAGCATCCTGTTTAGACCGTTAAATAACGTTTCTCAAGCGCTGGAGCAGATCGCCAATGGTAGTGGTGATCTTACTCAGCGTATTGAAGTGGAGAGTGGCGATGAAGTAGGCCGCCTGGCGAACAACTTCAATACCTTTGTGGGTAGTCTGCAAAAATTGATTGGTCATATTCGTGAGCAAGCACACCTCATCAATGAGCAGTCAGACAACAACACCCATCGTTCGAACAACGCCGTTTCTGAGATCCATCAGCAGCAGCAAGAGATCACAATGGTTGCAACAGCGGTAACAGAGTTAGCGAGTGCTACCCGCGAAATCGCCTCCAATGCAGAACAAACTGCCAACGCGGCGCAGGATTCAACCGTGAGTACGAACAACGGTCAGTCTTTGGTTCAACGCACTATGGGTTCTATCAACAGTCTTGCGACGGAGCTTGGCGAAGCAAGTTCCGTTATCAGTGAGTTGGACCGCCACGCGCAAGAGATTTCTACCGTCCTTTCGACCATTCAAGGCATTGCAGAGCAAACAAACCTACTGGCCCTTAACGCGGCAATCGAAGCAGCACGCGCTGGTGAGCAAGGTCGCGGTTTTGCCGTGGTAGCGGATGAAGTTCGAGTACTGTCACAACGTACTCAAGCGTCCACCGAAGAGATCAAAGCGACGATTGATACACTTCAGCAAACTACCACACGAGCGGTTAGCTTAATGGATAGCAGCTCTAACTTGGCAAACACGTCGGTATCAGACGCAGACCAAGCAACGAATGCGTTGAGTGAAATTCATGAAGCGGTTTCGTTGATCAGCGATATGGCAACACAAATTGCGACAGCAGCGGAAGAGCAGACACATGTAACGGGTGAGATCACGCAAAATATCACTTCTATTAAAGATGTGGCCGATGAGCTTGTCATCAGTACTCAAGAAAGCTCGCAAGAGTCAACCAAGCTGAAACTGCAAGCGCAAGAACTAACGGACAAGGTGGCAACGTTTAAACTTTCGTAGTGATAATCAGTATTAAAAAATTAAAAACGGCGAGGCATAGAGCCTCGCCGTTTTTAAAAGAGGCGTTGCTCCTGATGTGTATGACAAGCCCGTAACAGAACAATCATGCATAACTTGGGTTTGATAGTTGAAAATGGTCGCCAGCAAGTCTCAACAACTATCCAAAAGGCGTTCAATAAGGTAGGGGTGTATCAGTTAAGATACACAGCAAAAGAGTTAGTGCTGCCATCAATGAACGTTAATTAGGGTTGTAGTGGGCATCTAAGGCTTTATTTACCGAGTTTTGATATAAAGCCTTAAGGCTAATCCTACCTTCTTAGTTAGGGCGACTAATGCATGCCCACTTAAGTCCAGGGCTATACCTGAGCTTCCTTTGTCAAACTTACCTTTACCCCTTTGTTTGTTATCACTGACGTTAATTAACTTCTATTGGATGAAAGTTTCCCTTAGCTGTAGTTATCCGAGGGAGTGTCGTCGTAAGCTTTTTTAAAATTATGCGTCATCTTGCAATCTAATATCCATTACCTCTCATTAACCTTTTGATGATCAATTGAACTGTAATTGGAAAGGCTGCATGATAGGAGTAGGAAAAGCGGCTAAAATCCGTATAGAAAGAGTTATACGCAAGGAGAGATATGTGGTAAAAATTCGTGAAATGGACATTGCGGACTATGATGACGTGATCAAGCTTTGGGGGCAAACTGAGGGTATGAGCCTTCGAGATGCAGACTCTAAAGAAAGCATCAATAACTACCTAACTCGCAACCCAAATTTAAGTTTCGTTGCAGTGTCAGCCAACGAAATTGTCGGCGCGGTACTAGTCGGCACTGACGGTCGTCGAGGTTATCTGCAACACCTAGCTGTATCTGCGAACTTTCGTGGTAAGAATTTAGGTCGTGAACTGGTCAGCCAAGCTATCAGTGCGTTAGCAAATGTTGGGGTTCCAAAAACTCATTTGTTTGTGTACAACGAAAACGTAAACGCCCAGCAGTTTTACGAAAAGCTTGGCTGGTTCCCGAGGGACGAAGTTCGAATGTACTCATATAATAGTTCTAGTAACAATAACGTTTAGCGCACGGCGTATAACACATATGAGCCTTCAGCCTGTCAATAGGCAATAACAACTCTTTGGCTGCGTCAGCAGCCAATCTCTCTCGAACAACAAAGTTATCTACTTCGCTTTGTCATTTCGGTCATCAAGCATTGCTTACGACAAACACATATAGAAGGTCTCTTACTGCGGTCTCACCGCTGCCTGTAGTTCTCCACAGGGCCATTAGACATTTATCGGTTAACCCTTGCTGGCACTATTCAAAAAGAAGGCTAAACAGTCGTTTTCCAGTTATCTTCAGGCTCAGCCAAGGTGTAAGCAACTTTGCTGTTCGTTGTAGATGCGCACCAATGAAGCGGCTAATCAAAGCAAAAGGGCTTGGACTGCCTGACACAACTGACCGTATCGGGCTTTAATCCCAGTGAACTTCAGTCAGTAACGTGCTCTCACTCAGCACCAGTTATGCGTTCAGCTCACTTCATTGTGCGACTTATTCGGGTAAAAATCGTTTTGCATCAAACACGGTTTTGTTCCTCAGCATGAAGTAGACACAGCGCCCAAGTTTATGGGCGAGCGCGGAGAGAGCTTTGGCTTTGCTCATGCGTTTTTGTAATCGCTGAATGTACTTTTTTGCAGGTTCGTTGCCGCGAAGATAAAGTACTGCTGCTTCGGAGAACGCCCATTTTAAGTAAGCATTGCCAATTTTATTGCCGTTGGTCCCTTTTTGTTTGCCCGCCGACTCGGCTTTGCATTTTATGAGTCGAGAGTAAGAGGCGAAGTTTTGAACCGAAGGGAAACGCTCGATATTGCCGATTTCGTACAAGATGGTCAGCGCTAAGATACGCCCTATGCCAGGGACAGTTTGGATGAGCTGATAATCCTGAGCATTGTGCTGCTTGGCCGTCTGTTCAATAAAGTGTTCAACGCTGGCTAACTCTTTGGTGTAAAAGGCGATGACGTTTAAGTCCATATCAATGTTGCGATTGATGGCGGACTCATCGAACTGGTTACGGACTTGCTCCCGAGCGCAAGGGTAGCGTAACTGAACATTGGGGCTTTGGAGATTGTACTGGCTGAATGTGTTGGAGACATGGGCTTTGAGGTCAGCACCATGGCGCATGATCTTAGTTCGGCGTCTGAGTAAATCACGGGTAGCCCGCATAGCTTTGGGATAGACATAAGCAACAGGAAAGTTGCCGCCACGAAGTAGTGAAGCGATTTTATAAGAGTCGATGCGATCGTTCTTGGTTTTACCGCCATGAATCGCTTTCATATAGAGAGCATGGCCAAGAACAAAATCCAATGCGTAATCGAGGCAAAGATCACTGACCCAATACCAGCAATGCATGCACTCAACGCCAACAATGATGTTATCTTGGTAGGGCGTTAGGATTTCCAGCAAGGCATCAGGGTCTGCATCAATCTTCTTGTGAAGGACTTTATTGCCAAATGAGTCGAGAATACAGACGTAAAGGATCCGCGCATGCTGATCAATGCCACAGTAATAGTTATGCTGTTGGTTATAGAATCTCATAGAGTCTTCTCCGTTTTGGTTTTGTCGCCTTCCAGCTTAGTCGAGAGGCTAAGTTGGAGGAGAAGGCTCAATGAGTATCAAACAATTTAAGAGTGATTTGCAACGCTCGGCATTTTTTGTTCAGGCTAGGTTTTGTGTTCACGGTGTAATGGTTTAAGTTAGTTATCAGCGTTTCTCACCACTGAATCGGACGTTATTCTCCAATAAAACAAAAGGCTAGTATCTAAATGTTAACAACAAAAATTGAAACGGAACGACTAATACTAAGAGCTTTAGTCGAAGATGATGCAAGCGACTTGTTTGGCATATTCTCAGACCATGAAGTCATGAAATATTGGAACTCTAGTCCCTGGGTTTCAATTGATGAGGCTAGAGTTTTTATAGCTAATAGCGTACAGGCTATGAATAGCAATACAGAAGTGACACTAGGAATTTACCTAAAGAGTACTGAACAACTTCTGGGTAAGATAATGTTATTTAACTATGTTAAAGAGTCTAGGCGAGCGGAAATTGGTTTTGGCATCAACCGCAATTTCTGGGGGCAAGGTATTGTACTTGAGGCGGGAGCTGCTTTAATTGAACACGCAATTGAATATTTGCATTTACGTCGAATCGAAGCTGAGATAGACCCAGACAATATTGCTTCAGGTAAGGCATTGGAACGTTTAGGCTTTGTTAAAGAAGGCTTTCTAAGGCAGCGGTGGGAAGTCAACGGGATGGTATCAGATTCCGCAATTTATGGGTTAATAGCTAAGCCTATGGACAGCGCATAACAAGCTGTTCATAGCGGCAACAGATAGGGCTTGATATCAATTTCCAATAGATATTGAGTTTTACCAATGAATATTTTAGGTGATAGCATACCAAACATTAGCCTCATAAGCTTAGAGCTGTACAGTGGTAAACTAACTCTTAATGCTAATGAAGCTGAAGATTTGCAATACAAAATCACTTTGCGTCCAGATCAAGACCAGCATTTCTTATGGCTAAAAGTTCTGTTGCCGGGCACGCATTTGAATGACTATAAAATTCGCAACTAACAAACTGTTTAATAGGATTTCGCAACGCGTGGTATTTTCACTATGCGTCGGTTTTAGTGATTAAGGTGGAAATGCGGCGGTTTTTATATTGAGTGCGTCATACCTGAATTGGGCGTTAGTAGTCAAGGATGAATATGAAACCAAACTATCAAGTGCATGAATCCATGTATGTTGAAGCTCGCCAAGCTGGCTGGGAAGGTTGGGGTGGTAACGAGCGAATGTCTAAAGCAGTTTTAGTGGAGCGTTTTCTAGATCTATGTGATCGACCAAAACAAGGTAAGCTGCTCGAATTAGGATGTGGTGAAGGGCATCATTGCCGAGCTTTTCAGAAGTTGGGTTTTGAGGTAACAGGTATTGATAACTCGCCAACAGCAATTGTGTGGGCAAAGGAAAAGGCTAAAGCAACAGCAACTCAGGGTAAATATTACACTGCCGACCTAACGGTAGAGCCTGTTCAACTTCCAGGACGTTATGATGTAGTGATTGATGACAATTGCTTACATTGCATTATCGGCGCAGATCGAGCCATATTCTTGGGTCATGTTTACCGTAATTTATTTGAAAGTGGTGTGTTTTTTGTCAGTAGTTTGTGTTCTAAAGATGAAAATAGCTATGGAACTTATAGGGATAGCAGTCCATATCGTCACATTGCCTCTCAAAGTGGTTTAGTCATCGAATTAGAGCAAGCGGGTTTTCAAGTGCTCAATATCAGAGTCTACGAACGTGATACTTCAAACCACATAACGGTGTATACAATAAAACCATAAACTGGTGTAGAAAATACGGCTAACAAAACGTTCACGAGCGATTTGTAACACGTGGCAATCAAGAATAGTGGAGGGCAGTAGTTGCTAACATTTTCATGGATACTTAAACTGCCATTGGCTAATTTTGTTTCTGATAGAAAGACTTGGCAAGTCCAGCTTCATTGAAAACAACACCGTTATATAACCATATAGTGAATTACTCTCCCTATTAACATATCAGCCGTTTCTTGGAAAATCGTCCAACACCAATCCACAGTTTTCATTTTTAGACAACGAAATGTAATGATACAATATTATCCTCTTTTACAATGATAGAGCGATATGGACTTTCAAATTGGTTTCAATCAAATCGAGATTGATGCGCTAGAAAACAATAACGTCGAAGCCGTTTGGACTTATTACAATGTTCAAGATCAGCACCATCATATAGTTCCGGATGGTAGGACAGACCTCATCTTTACATTCGATGTTAATAAGGACGGGCAGTTAAGTAATATAATTCCATTAATATCGCCTCCATTTATTAAAGCTCACTCTATAAGGATTGGTGCTCATCAAGGTTTCGTCGGACTTAGATTGAGAGCTGGCACCGCAGGTGCTTTCCTTAAAACACCACTGTCTAATATCACTGGTAATCTGCAATATGGCAAATGTGCAATAAAACATGTGCCATGGTTTAATAATATTGGTAAAGACAAAATCAATATAAGTAATCTAATCACAGATATTAACCAACAGGTTTGTGCAATTTCATCTCAAGTAGAGTCTTCGATGATTTCAGACATTCTAAGATTAATCGATGAAGATAAAGGAATAACGCAAATTAAGCATATTGCACACCAGTTGAAGGTATCAGAACGAACTCTAAATAGAAAATTCACCTATGCTGTGGGATTATCTCCCAAGCAGTTTTCGAACATAGTAAGGCTAAGACGGGCAATTCACTGCCTAGCTGATCCAGACTATACCATTTCAACTATAGCAATGGATTGTGGTTTTTCAGATCAAGCTCATATGACAAGAGAGATGAAAAACCATATAGGCCAAACGCCTGCCTTAATACAAAGAAGTCTAGATATCAGCATACTTCTCTAGTAGGCAGCGACTCATATCGCTTTAGTTGTTCAGCATATATAAATGAACGTAAAGCATTCCATTTTGGCTGATTTATTCAATACGGCATAGCCTCATTCCTTTAGCATGTACTGAAACCAACAAACGGTCTAAATATTAATCAATAATGGAATTTAATACATGTTCAAAGAATTAACCGACATACATCAAAAGCCAGAAGTCTTCTCTGTTTATACGGCCGACAAATTATGGACAGAACCATATCTTGCCAAACAAATGCTAAATGCCCACTTAAGTCAAGATACACCAATGGCGTCTCGCCCTATGATGGCAATAGATAGAGTTGTTACATGGTTGGATGAAAAATTTGACTTAAATGGAAAGTCGATCTGTGACCTTGGATGTGGGCCTGGACTATATACAGAAAAGTATGCTCAGCTAGGAGCAAAGGTTTATGGCTTAGATTTTTCTGAAAGTTCAATTCAATATGCCAAAGGCTCTGCGTCCAAACATCAGTTAGACATTAAATACGATGTGGGAAACTATCTTGAGGTCATACTACCTCCAGAACAAGACTTGGTGACGTTAATCTATTGTGATTTATGTGCTCTTTCGCCAACCCAACGTCAGAAGCTCTATAGTCAAGTACGAGAATGCCTTAAACCGAATGGTAAATTTGTGTTCGATGTTTTTTCAATCGATGCTTTTGATTCGTTTGAAGAACAATGCTCATATGCGCCAGATTACATGCATCACTTTTGGTCGAGTAACCAATATTATGCTTTCCACAATGCATTTCGCTACGAAGATGATAGAGTTTCTTTAGATCACTACACGATTGTTGAAGAACATCACACATGGCATATCTATAATTGGATGCAGTATTTTACACGAGAGGCTATTCGTGCGGAGTTAGTAGATAGCGGCTTTGAGGTACTAGAAATCGTAAATGGATTTGATACAGATGAATCAAATAACTGCTCATTCGGCATAATAGCTAAACTTAAGTCATAGTCATAGTTGCTTAGCTCAGTGTTGAGTGATATGAACCAGTAAAACAGGACTCCTGACTAACGGACTTTTCCATGCCTGTAGTTAATATCTAGTCATTTAATATGGACTCAACCATAAATGTGTCTGTGAGTCTTTCTTTAAACGGAAGTACCCCAAAGCGTAAAGCTCCTTAGGTGAACTAAGGAGCTTTAAGAAAATTAACCAGCTCTAGTCAATTTCTACTAAAACAGCCAATCCTAGACCATCTGGGTCGGAGTCAGTATTAGCTGAAGTAGTGGTAAAAATTCCCAGACTGGCTGACTCATTAAAATACCCAGTCATCGTGAACGTCCGGTCATTATCAGTAACGGTTATCGTCGCTGCACCATTTGAGGCTACTGAAGAGTTCGCTGTGAGGCTTACTGATTCTTTCGTCGTTTCTAGAGATGCACCAAATGAAGGTAAATCAATCGTAGCGATAGAGCCTGTCAGAGTGGCGGAGGTTTCAGAGTTAAACTCTAACTTAGTGGTAAAGCCAGCCAATTTACGTTCATTTCTCCTACCAAAAGTTGTCCGAAGGATAGTTTTGTCAGTGCTATGTACCTTGACTAGAGAAGAGTGAATACAGTACTCTTTGTCTATCACTTCTTAAGGAGATTACGCCGATATGAACAACTAAACCTGTCATCCATTTTTCATTTTTTTTGGATTTACAGGGTTAGTAGGCGTAGCTCACTTTCCGACATTTCTCTGCAAGTACATTTGTATAGTTTTGCGCTTAGGTAAGAGCGTGTATTTGTATTGATCTCATCTCTGAATTATCTAGCTGCGGCTGTTGTCCCTGTCATACAGGAGGCAAATTATGCCAGTATTACAGGCTTACAACATAAGTCATCAATTTGATAACGGCGAGATGCTGTTTCAACAATTGTCATGTTCTATGACTAAAAATCGTGTCGGCTTAGTTGGCCGTAACGGTGTTGGGAAATCGATATTCGCTTCAGTCTTAAGTGGCGAACAGCAGCCGTCAAGTGGAACGGTCACGTTACCTAAGTCACTTGCGGTGTATCGTCAGCAGCCATCTCAGTTGTTATCTGGCGAACTTTCTATTGCCCAGTTCTTGGGTAAAGATGAGGTGCTTAAAGCGATAAAGCATGTTGAATCAGGTGATTGTTCACAGCATTGGTTTGATGTGATTAAGGATCAATGGGATTTACCCTTGCAACTTCCTTTGCAACTTAAAGAGCTAGGCTTACCACAAGACACTGATTTACCTTGCGCTCAACTCAGTGGAGGACAATTAGCACGATTACAGCTTTGGCAGTTGTTTGAAAGCAACGTTGAATTACTTATCCTTGATGAACCATCTAACCATCTTGATGCGCAAGCAAAGCGCTGGTTACTGGAATCGATGCGTGCGTTCAAAGGTGCGATTTTACTTGTCAGTCATGACCGGATGTTATTGCGCGAAATGAACGAAATTTGGGAGCTTTCTGGGCTTGGATTACAAGTATTTGGTGGGAATTGTGATGTTTACGCCAAACAGAAAAGTACTGAGTTACAAGCGGTAGAGCGACAACTTGCGAGCGTTGATAAGCAGAGAAAAAAGCTGGAAATGCAAGCACAGCGAAACCGAGAAAAGGCAGCTCAAAGAGCTGCACAAGGTATCAAATTACGCAAAGAAGGTAGTCATGGAACAAGCTTACTTGATTTTAAAAAAGACAAAGCCACAGCACGAGCATCGAGTCGCAATAAAAATGAGCAACTTCGTCAAGCTCACCTAAAAGATAAAGAACATTCGTTAAAGGCGAGAAAAGAACAACTGAAAGGGCAAACGCTCTATCTGGAGGATACCCCAAGCCGGTTACGTAAAGTGATTTCGATACTTGAAGGGGTGTTGCCTTTTGGCAGTAGTAAGACTATCTCGCTGCAAGTCTATGCCAATGACAAGGTGCACCTTGTAGGTAAAAATGGTTGCGGTAAATCAACACTGTTAAAAACTCTGTTGGGTGAGTTGTCGCTGCAAAAAGGGGAACTGCAATTAAATACGCCTTTGTATTATCTTGATCAGCATTTTGGTGTTATTCGACCCGAGTTGTCGATACTGGACAATTTGATACAGCAGTGCAGTGGAATCAAAGAGAGCGATGGCAGAACCTTGCTGGCAGGTATCGGGTTTCGTCGTGATAGTGTATTTCGTTTTGGCA
Source organism: Vibrio sp. EJY3 (assembly GCF_000241385.1). NCBI lineage: Bacteria > Pseudomonadati > Pseudomonadota > Gammaproteobacteria > Vibrionales > Vibrionaceae > Vibrio > Vibrio sp. EJY3. The sequence continues at coordinate 1,115,569 of NC_016614.1, read as the reverse complement.
GTATGTTGAGTGGCGGAGAGAAGATGAAGCTAGCCATGCTTATTGTCAGTCACCAACCAGAACAACCTTTTTTATTACTCGATGAGCCTGATAATCATCTCGACCTAGACTCTAAAATGATGCTGGCACAGGCTCTATGTAATTACCGTGGTGGTTTTATTCTTGTAAGCCATGATTATGATTTTGCCCGAGACTCAGGAATTCAGGTACAAGTCACTTTGTAACTTTCCTTGAATACTTAGCGGAACATAAATGGGGTAACGTGAAGTTGCCCCATTGTGTGCCAGCGTCAATTGAGCCTGTTCCCTGATGCTCTGTCATATGACTTAGTTTTGCTAGTACGTTTAACGTGGCTACATAAGCGGCTACTTCGTTGAGTCACGATGTTTATTCAGTGACTTTGGTAATTGTTGTTCAGTTGCCTTTAGGACAGCTATAATTTTCAGCTACTACTTAGTCGTTATTTGGTACTGGCTAACATCCAAGTAATGATTAATCTTATCAGCGACAGGAGTTCACAATGAAAGTTTATGGACAAAAAACGATAGAGGTCGTTGTTGATCGACATTGTGATATTTGTGGTGTTAGCGTGATGGTCGATTCAAATGGCGTTCAGTTAGAAGAGGTTGGTGAACTGACTGCCAACTGGGGGGGGGTCAAAAATGGACGGCATTACTCACCACCTTGATATGTGTGAAAGTTGTTTTCAAGTTGCGTTATCTGCTCTAAAGGAGCATCGTCGAAGCATTGTAATGTTCGATGATGAGCAAGACCTTCCAGATGAAAACTTTGGTGTAGATTGCTCTCATAGCACTAACTAGTGTGCAAAATATGTACTTTGCTTATCAATCAACTACCGAATTCTCGGAAGTTGGACTGTTGCAATAACTTCCATCTGGCCAAATTGTGCAACAGCCTGCTGCACAAATCACACTGCTGCACAAATCCGTCTGAATCAAAAATGCCCCATTCCTTCTTTGCGGCAAAGAGCATTACTGTCAACTGTACTATGCGTAACCCTCACAAAACTTATCTCTGATGGATTGTGAAACTGTGTATTGTTAGTTAGAGCAAAAACTCGCACACAAACTCTCAGCCCAATTTTTTCTTATTTCAACTTATTTATTTAACATTTGATATAAATCGTATTTGTTAGTTACAATTCAGCTCGTTTAAGGGAGTAGCCTTCCACTACTGATTAGTAGTGGAGTGAATATCAACAGTCTCCAAGCCTTATGCTTGTGGTATTCACGTTCAACATGTTCTGGCAAGACTTAAACAAAATAGCGATGCGGGCAGGATTGCTATTTTGCTTTTGTTGTTGCCTGCCCGAGATGACAAAAGGAAACCTGCTTTGGATGCATGGTACGCTTTGTTTTTAGGGATAGTTCAAGGGATCACCGAGTTTCTTCCCATTTCTAGCTCTGCTCATTTGATCTTAATGCCCACCTTGCTCGGTGAAGCCGATCAGGGTATCAGCTTCGATCTCGCCACCCATATTGGTACGCTGTTCGCGGTGCTTATCTATTTTCGTCAAGATATCGTTCTGCTGCTCACGGAGTGGAGTAAGTCAATCACTCATCGTCAATATTCGACATCACACAGTCGTTTAGCTTGGGCGATTTTGTGGGGAACCTTTCCCGCAGCACTTGCAGGATTACTGCTCTCGCGGCAGCAGCCAAAATCGCTGAAGTAGCGATGGATAGTTCGGTAACCGTAGATTGGCTGGCACTTTTAATTGGTAGCGTTACCTCTTTTCTCACCGCAATACTTGCGATCCACTACTTCCTCAAATTCCTGAATCAATTTGGGATGATGCCTTATGTCATCTACCGATTAATTTTGGCCGTTATTCTATACTTTTACGTTATTTAATAGGGATTAAACATGCTATTAGCTTCACTCGCGATTATCGCTGGCTTTGCACTGCTTGTCTGGAGTGCAGATAAATTTGTTGAAGGCGCAGCCGCTAGTGCCAACTACGCAGGAATGCCGCCTTTATTGATTGGTATGTTGGTCGTCGGATTCGGTACATCGGCTCCCGAAATGGTGGTTTCGGCTATGGCGGCTATGGATAGCAATCCTGCTCTGGCGCTTGGAAATGCCGTCGGTTCGAATATTGTCAACATTACCTTAATACTCGGTGTGACCGCGATCATTGCACCGATTGCTGTGCATTCAAGCATCATCCGTAAAGAACTTCCCATTCTTTTACTCGTCACGCTTGTCATTGGCGCAATGTTGTGGAATCACCATATCAGCACATTAGAAGCCTGGGCGTTGATTGGTGGATTCATGCTTTTGATTGGTTGGTCAATCTGGAGCGCATTACGCTCAAAGGGAGACCACTTAGAACAAGAGATGGACGACGAACTGTCTAGCCAAAGTATGTCACTGAAGTCATCCATTTTCTGGCTGATTACAGGGTTAGTGTTACTGATTATCAGCTCGCGTATTTTGGTGTGGGGAGCGGTGGAAATCGCACAACAACTCGGTGTCAGCGATTTATTGATTGGTCTAACTATTGTGGCCTTAGGAACGTCCTTACCCGAATTAGCAGCATCCATCGTGGCAGCGCGTAAAGGCGAGCATGATATAGCTGTGGGTAATGTGGTCGGCTCAAATATGTTTAACTCCTTAGCCGTCATCGGTATTGCTGGCACCATTGAACCTATTGCCAATATTGGTGCTGAAGTCTTCTGGCGTGACTGGACATCGATGCTTTTTGTCACGGGATTACTGCTGTTGACCGCCGCTCGTTTTGGTAAATCGCAGACGATCTCTCGCAGTGAAGGCGCGGTGCTGTTGGTGTGTTATTTGGGGTACAACGGTTATCTCATCTATGGAGCGCTGTAATGTCTAAATTAGGCTGGATTGTTGTTGGTCTTGTTTTCCTCTCTGGATGCGAAAGCGCGTCTCCGAAGGTAGAAAAACTATCGGGAATGGCTCAAGGGACAACATGGCATGTGAGCTATTGGAGTCAAGAAACCGTTGATAGCAATAAGTTAGATGTTGAGCTGGAAGTGGTACTCGCCGAAATTGATAAAGAGATGTCGAACTATCGTCCCGATTCAACCATCTCTGCATTCAACTCGGGAGCGAGTTTGTCTGGTCAGGTGGGGAACAACATTACTCATCTGATACAGGTCGCGAAAGGCGTTTCTCTAAAGTCCCGAGGGTGTTATGACTTGACCATCAGACCTTTGTTTGACCTCTGGGGATTTACACAAAATAAGCTATCCATTCCATCACAACAAGAGCTTGATAACGTCATGATGTCGGTGGGCATGGATAAAATTCAGGTTGACGACGCCATGATGACGAAAGCATCTGCACAAGTTCACGTCGATTTATCCTCCATTGCTCAGGGATACAGCGTTGGCCGATTGGCAGAGGTACTTAAACAATACCAAATTACCAACTACCTGGTTGAAATCGGGGGAGAAATGGTGGTGAGTGGCGTAAAACCGAATGGCGAGCCGTGGAAAATCGCGATTGAAAAGCCCTTGCCTGGAGAACGAACGCTACAGAAAGTGTTGGCTTTCGACTTCCCTCAAGCAATTATGACATCAGGTACTTATCGGCACTATTTCGATCAAGATGGACAGCGCTATACCCATATCATTGATGCCAGAACAGGAACGCCCGTTAAGCACCATACAGTGTCGGTAACCGTTCTTCACGACGACCCAACTCAAGCGGATGCCTTGTCTACTGCTCTGCTTTGTCTAGGAACCACACAAGGTCTTGAAGTCGCGAATAAAAATCAAATTAAAGCGTTATTTATTGATGAATTGAACGGTGAACTGGTTGAGTCACGCAGTAAACATTACCAATCCGTACAAAAAGAGATAGAGGAGTAACCATGGAGCATATCGCTGGTTTTTACGATACTCATCAGGCATTCATTATGCAGATCTTGCAAAATGCGCTCTTGACGATTTTTATTTTTATCTTGGCTTCTGTGGTATCCAAGCTCGTCAAGCGCGGGGTATTTAAAGCAACAGAGAAAGTCAGCGGTGGGGATGAAATTATCGCTCGCTTGCTTTCTCAAGTGGCGTCTTATGCGGTTTATTTAGTCGCGTTGGTCATTGTTCTAGACCTCTTTGGTGTGAATACCGCCAGCTTGGTTGCCTTAGTCGGTGCAGCAGGTTTAGCGATTGGCCTAGCTCTGAAAGATACACTGAGCAACATTGCCGCAGGTATCATGATTTTATTTCTGAAGCCAATCAAAAAAGGCGAGTTTGTGGAATTCGGAAGCTACTCTGGTAGCGTGGTCGATATTGGTCTATTCACTTCTGTGTTCGAGACAGCGGACGGTCTCTACATCTCTAGTCCGAACAGTGCGGTTTGGAATTCAACCATTCGTAATTTTAGCCGAAACAACAAACGTCGTATGGATATCACGGTTGGCATCTCTTACCAAGATTCAGTAGAAATCGGATTGAATGTGCTTAAAGAGTTGGCGTTGTCCCAGCCACATATCCTTAAAGATCCTGAGCCTCAAGTGATTGTTCACATGCTGGCCGATAGTTCAGTGAACCTCCAACTTCGCGCCTGGTGTCCGACGGACAAATACTGGGAAACCTATTGGGCGGTGCAGAAGCAAGTGAAACCGAATATCGAAGCGGCGGGGCTAACCATCCCTTTCCCGCAGAGAGATCTGAACATGAAGTGGGTTGATGAAGGCTCTGCAAAACCTTAACCAATACATAAGTCGAGGAAGTTATGATGCTGTCTGTGACTTCCTCTGATTGGATATAACGCCTCTAGATTTCGCCATTTTTTTACGCTTTTTTTACGCGAACCCTGACTGCGCATCTGATAGAGTCGCTGTTAAGATTTTCTTTCAAATGACTTATATGGCAATGAGTTGGCTACAGAAGCGTTATCTCTTATCGGCATCGGTGTTTGTTCTTGCACTTGTCGTATCTTTAGGACTTGATCACTGGTTAGGCTCAACCATTGCGGTGTTGCTGATACTCCAGCTTTCTATCGTTGTGATTGCCCTTCAATGTCACTCACGAATAGCTTATGTGGCTGCGATTGCCGAAGCGGTCAGTTTTAACTTCCTCTTTACCACGCCTCGATATTCGCTTCAGATGTTCCACTTAGATGACATCATCAACTTACTTGTTTTTATTGTGGTTGCCTTTACTACCAGTCAGCTCGCTGAGCGATATCGACGCCAACAAAATGCGCTAGAACAAGTTCAACTGCGCCACCAAATTTTGCTTTCCGTATCTCATGATTTGAGAACCCCGCTCGCGGGGATTATCGGTAATCTCACCACTTTCAAAGAATATCAGACGCAACTTCAAGCCAAAGAAAAGGATGAACTGCTCGACAGTGCCATCAAAGAAAGCCATCGCTTACACCAATACATAGAGAACCTTTTGCAAGCGACGAAATTGCAGCACGGCGTGGTTCACATCCAGAAGCAACAAGAATCCATAGTGCACATTGTAAAAAGCGTCATTGGCCGTTTCTCTTCATCCACCACAAGTATTGAGGTTGTCGTCAATGGGGCGGTTTCATCGGTTGAAGTCAGTCGGGCTTTATTAGAGCAGGCGTTATTTAATGTCTTGGACAATGCGTTGCGCTATTCCCCTAAAGATAAACAGGTCAGTGTGACAATTTATCAGAATCAGCAAAATGTGGTGATTGATGTCTACAACCAAGGCCAATCACTGCAACCCGATGAAGCAGAAAGAATGTTCGAGCTGTTTTATTCAGGCAAGGAGAAAAGAAGTGACGATTCTGGCTCAGGCCTTGGATTGAGTGTGGCAAAAGGCGTGGTCTCAGCCCATCAAGGCCATATCGAATGCGTAGAAGTACAACAAGGTTGTTTGATTCGGATTTCGCTGCCAAGCAGTCAACAAGGAGAGCAGTAGTGAACTACAAAATACTGGTGGTGGATGATGAGCCTCAAATCCAAACATTTATGCGAATTTCTTTGGCGGCTGAAGGCTTTGATTACGTGGGAGCAGACTCGTTAGCCACGGCAAAAGTGCAATTTGAGCGTGTTCAGCCGCATGTGGTGGTGCTCGACTTGGGATTGCCTGATGGTGATGGTATTGAGTTCCTATCGATGATCCGTCAGTCAAGTAAAACGCCTGTGCTCATCCTAACGGCACGCGATCAAGAAGAAGAGAAGATCCGCTTGCTTGAAGCGGGAGCTAACGACTACCTCAGTAAGCCGTTTGGCATTAAAGAACTTATTGTTCGGATTAAGGTACTGCTGCGAGATTTGGTCAGTGACCATTTTAGCGAGGATATCGTTACTTTTAGTGGGATCAAGTTACAAAAAAGTACCCATCAATGCTGGCTGTACGATACTGAAGTCATTCTGACCAAAAAGGAGTTTGCGTTTCTTGAAATGCTCATGATTACACCAGGGCAACTTGTGAAACAGACAGACTTGTTGAGAGAGGTGTGGGGCGAAAGTCATACCGAAGATACTCATTATCTGCGCGTACTGGTTAGCCAGTTGCGCAAAAAACTCAACGATAGTGCAGACGAACAACAGCTCATTAAAACCGAATCAGGGATTGGCTACCGTTTAGTTTCGATGGAGCCACCTCGTGATTAATCTCAAGAATACCGTTCGACTCTTGGTCATGCCCATGCTTTGGATGGGGATTGTGCAAGGTTCATTTGGTTTATTGTCGCTGTTTATATTTCAAGATCATATTTCAGGTGACTTCTTCTCTCCTTCGGCGGTAATGATGCTCTCTGCTTTTTTGTTATCCGTTCTATTGCGAAAAAGTGAGCTGCATAAAGTCACCTTTCGAGATGCGTTAATGTTTGCCAGCTTAACCTGGGTTTTAACGGGTTTTTTAGGGGCGTTACCGATTCATTTCGTCACAGATGTGAGCATGACTGATGCGGTATTTGAGTCTATCAGCGCCTTAACCACCACAGGTGCCACCATCCTGGCTGGCTTGGACGATATGCCGAAATCTTTTCTCTTGTATCGTCAATTTCTTCAGTGGATGGGTGGGTTAGGCGTGGTGATTTTTGTCGTCGCGGTATTGCCCATGCTCAATGTTGGAGGAATGCGACTGCTTAAGGCAGAAACGCCTGGGCCGATTAAGGATGACAAGCTTTCGCCTCGTATCAATAAGACAGCGCATTATCTCTGGGGTGTCTATTTAGCGATTACCGTCGCGTGTGCGTTGGCTTACTATTTTGCGGGGATGTCGGCTTACGATGCCATTGCGCACAGTTTTACCACGGTTTCAACAGGCGGTTTTTCGACGCATGACGCCAGTATGTGGCATTTTGAAAGTCACCTTATCCTTATGTTATCCAACATTTTCATGATGTTGGGCGCGATCAGCTTTGGTCTTCATTTTCGTGTGTTTCGAAGTGGTTTTTCAGGGCTGCGACTGTATGCCTCTGATGAAGAGTCAAGAGTATTTATTCTTACAGCGATTGCTCTCTCCTTTGTTTTGGGCTGGTACATTTTTAGCCATTCTGCCTATGACGATTTTCTTACCTCACTGAGTTTTGCCATGTTCAGTGTCGTCTCATTTATGACCAGTACAGGATTTGGGGCGGCGGATTTGGGCAGTTGGCCTGCGGCAAGCGCACTCTTTTTGGTGTTTTGTGCCTATCTTGGTGGTTGCTCAGGTTCAACAGCAGGGGGCAATAAATTTGTGCGCGATATCATTACGTTCAAAGTAATTCGACGAGAAATTCGCCAGATTGCCCATCCCAGAGCCATTTTGCCGATCCGTTATCAAGGGCGCGTTGTGGCCTCCGATGTGACCAATGCAGTGATGGCTTTTATGTCTCTGGCAGCGCTGACCTCCGTAGTGTTCACTTTGCTGATGATGGCAACAGGACTGGACTTTTGGTCGTCCTTTACCGCAGTGGTGGCGTGTATCAATGTGCTTGGACCTGGTTTTGGCGTGGTAGCAAGCAATTTTCAACCTGTTTCTGATACAGGCATCTGGATATTAAATCTGGCAATGATCCTTGGCCGACTGGAATATTTCACGGTGTTAGCCATGTTATTGCCACACTTTTGGAAAAAATAGTAAAGGTATTGTCATGGCACATTTTACTGTCATTGGACTTGGGCGTTTTGGTATCGCGGCCAGTCTTGAACTGATCCATCTCGGACACACCGTGACGGGCGTTGATCGCGACCCAAAAATTGTTGAGAAATATGTCGAGGAGTTAACGCAAGCCATAATTTGCGACTCCACCGATGAGAATGCGCTGCGTGAATTAGATCTTGGCAACAGTGAAGCGGTATTGATCGCGATTGGGGAAGATATGCAGTCAAGTTTGCTTTGCACTTTGGCATTGAAAAATCTCGGTGTTAAAGAGATTTGGGTTAAGGCCAGTACCAAAGCACATCACACCATAGTGTCGAAACTTGGCGTTCAACGTATTATCCATCCAGAAGAGGAAATGGGCGTGCGTGTCGCTCAGGCACTAAACTACCCTATGGTGAATAACTACTTGTCCTTAGGTCATGGCTTGTATGTGGTTGAAATTCATATCAGAGCATCGTTACACAACACACCGATTGGACAAATTCTTGGTGATGCCAAAGGCAGTGTGCAAACGGTTCTCATCAAACGTGAACAAGACGTGCTCAATCAGATTGATCATGATTTTGTCTTGAAAGCGAATGATATCATTCTGTTGTGCGGCACTCGCGCTGAGCTAAAATACCTCGCTCCAAGGTTGGTGTGACATGGTATTGTGGCACCCCTCTATCACGCCGATAGAACGTAAGCCCAAGTCAGGAAAAAAAATAGTTGGTGCGCCGCCACTAATTTTAAGTGGCAGCTTTTTACTGCTCATCCTGCTGGGTACGGCATTACTCAAACTGCCTATCGCGGCTCATGAGCCTATCACTTGGATACAGAGTTTGTTCACGGCTACCTCAGCCGTAACGGTGACAGGGCTAGTGGTGGTTGATACAGGCACTCAGTTCACCTTATTTGGGCAAGTTGTCATTGCTTTACTCATTCAGTGTGGTGGCCTCGGACTCATGACCTTTGCCATTGTGACCTTGATTGCTTTGGGAGGGAAAATCGGCTTTTTAGAGCGTACCGTCGCAAGAGAAGCATTTAATCAAACCGACTCCTCAACGCTTGTTGCGACCGCTAAATCCGTGCTTATGTTTGCTCTGACCGTCGAACTGGTTGGGATGACCATACTGACCTGGTATTGGAACGATGAGCTTGGCTGGGCAACCAGTTTATTTCACGGTTTTTTCTATACCATCAGTGCGTTTAATAATGCAGGGTTTGCCTTAAGTGCTGATAGCTTAATGCCTTATGTGGATGACCCCGTCGTTAACCTGACGATTACAGGACTATTTATCATTGGCGGGGTAGGCTTTTCGGTTTGGATGGATTTAAAGCGAAACCGTCGGTGGTCAAAGCTGACGGTTTATAGCCGCATGATGATAACGGGAACCGTGCTTATCAATGCCATGACAGTGATAGCCATCTACCTAATCGAGCGTGATAACCCCAACACCTTAGCGCCACTCAGCGAACTCGGTAAGTGGCTGGCTTCTTGGTTTCAGGCGGTAACCCCAAGAACCGCAGGCTTTAATACACTCGCGATTGACCAACTAGAAGATGCCACCACCGCGATTATTCTGGTGTTGATGTTCATTGGTGGCGGCTCTTTAAGTACCGCAAGCGGTATCAAAGTCGTGACCTTTATGGTGTTGATTTTATCGACTTACGCTTACTTACGTCGTGATGAGCAAATCCATGTGTTTAAACGTGAAATCGCGAAAGATACGATCAGCAAAGCTCTTGCACTGACGATGATTTCGGTTGTAGTGACGTGGTTAGCCATCTTTGCATTACTCTTGACGGAAAATGCCCCGATGATAGATGTCGTGTTTGAAGCGGTTTCTGCATTAGGTACTGTGGGGTTATCTCGTGGCTTAACAGGTCAGCTTTCCGCATCGGGTGAACTCATTATCATCTTTATGATGTATATGGGGAGATTGGGACCATTAACCTTGGCGTACTTTTTAGCCAGCCCACGCCAGAAAAAACTACGTTTTGCGGAGACAAAATTAGCCATTGGATGAGTTTTCAAGGTTAACACAAGGAAGTGAATGCAGGTTTAACGAACTAATAGCTAAAGCAATGTCATCAACAATAATAAGCCTTATTTACGATGACTAGGGTATGACTATGTATTATTACTGGCGTATTTTAAGAAGGACGTTTTGGGTTAAATTCAATTGTTCAAGAGGACTGCACCATGATCCTGATGGTAACGCACGGTACTGTTCTTACTGTGGTAAAAAGATATCTCACATATCGGCTTAAGTCGTAAACGTAGGAACAATACAGTTTGATATAAATATTGGGAATTCAAATATTGGGAATTCAGCGTAACTCACTTTTGCCCCTTTATCATTTCTAGCCCAAGTTGAACATTGCTTATTTGCGTGTGTTTGCCTTACTAAAAATAATCCCAAAGTGGTGTATTCCAATGTATTAGAGAGTCTGTACTCGTTTATAGGTTTGCAGTGCGGTATTTTCTTGGTGTCTGATTGAACAGCTTTTTAAAAGCCTGTACATAGGATGAATCAGATGCGTACCCCAACTCCATGGCAATTTCCTGTATGCTCATTTTCGAGCTTAATAATGGCAGAGATAAAACCAGTCTTATATTTTGTCGCCACAGAGCAAATGATTGAGAGAACTCTTTCGCACATAATCTGGATAATGTGCGCTCAGATGCTCCGACTTTTTTTGCCCATTCTTTTAACGTAAACGGTAAATCAGGTTGCTGTTTAAGCTGTAGAAAAATAGATAAAAGGCGTTTGTCCGTAGGGATGAGAAGTGGTATTTCATAACTTTTTGCTACCTCGATTTGATCTCGTAAGACCGTTAACAAATGTGCCAAATTGTATTCCGACTGTGAGAGCGTATCGCTTTCAAATAAAAGTTGTATCAACTCTTTGAGGAAGGTGCTTACCTGACAGGATTTAGGCTCACTTCCATACTGAACATGTTTGTTAGGGTTGAGGTAAATCGCTAAAAATTGTGTGTCTGTAATTGCAACAGATTTATGAATGGTATTGGCGGGAATAAAGAGCATACCATTGTGAGGGACTATTCCACTTTTATCACTAATATCTGATTGTAACAACCCTTGACGTGGAAAGATTATTTGGTGCCATGGATGTGAATGGAAATCATCAATATAACCAGAGGTCATGGTGGTTGTTTTAGTTATAAATTGTTTATCCGGAAAATCTCTGATTAAGTCGTTAGCTTGCATAATTGGCGGCTTATCTATATTAGTTGTCAGTTATTATAAATTACGCCACTTGGATTTGGTATAACATCGTAGGCCAATCGTTAGAAGAAGCAAAAAGGTAAAAGGCCAAAAGATGCGTATTCACTTTATCATCCATGAAAATTTTGAAGCTCCGGGAGCTTATGAGTCCTGGGCTAAAACTCGCGGTTACACCACGACTTACTCTCGGGTTTATGACGGTGACTCTCTTCCGGAAAAAGTAGATGATATCGATTTTCTGATTGTCATGGGTGGCCCACAAGATCCTGTGACCACTATCGAGCAATGTGCTCACTTCGATGCCAAAGGTGAACTGGCGGTAATTACAAAAGCGATTGATGCAGGAAAAGTCGTACTTGGTATTTGTTTGGGATCTCAACTCATTGGTGAAGCATTAGGTGCTCACTATGAGCATAGCCCTGAACGCGAAATTGGTAAGTTCCCTATCACGCTAACCAAAGACGGCATTACCCATCCACTGTTTGACCATTTTGGCACCGTTCTGGAAGTGGGCCATTGGCACAACGACATGCCGGGACTGACTCCAGACGCAAAAATCATTGCGTACAGTGAAGGCTGTCCTCGACAAATTGTTGCTTATAGCGATTTGGTGTTTGGTTTTCAGTGTCATATGGAATTGACTAAAGAAGTTGTAGCGTTGCTCATCGAAAATGAGGATCTCAGTGAGGCAGCAAACTATCGTTTCGTTGATGAGCCAGAAGTACTAATGAATCATGACTATGATGAGATGAACCAAAAGCTACACGAATTTTTGGATAGACTAGCGAAATCGTATCAAGCATAAAGTTAAGCTTCTGGTTGCTTTTGATTTTATCAGCGGCTCATTGAACCGGTTTTCTGGTTTTTTTGATAGATAGTTATTGAGGAAACTCATGGATATTGATTTTCAAACATACATACCAATATTGGCAATTACTGGAGCGATTACTCTCGGCGCTATGAGTCCGGGTCCCAGCTTTATTTTTGTTGCCAGACGAGCGATTTCACTTTCAAGGCAGCATGGGATTTTTACCGCGTTAGGTATGGGGACGGGAGCTTTAATTCTATCGGTTGCTGCCTTACTTGGATTACAAACGATTTTTAACCTGATGCCGGTAAGCTATTTAATATTTAAAATTGCAGGAGGGTGCTACCTTCTGTTTTTGGCATTTGGAATTGTGAGATCAGCTCGAGTTCCGTTACAGACTATAGATTTCACTAGATGCCAAGACATACCCTTATTTCTTTCATACTTATTAGGTTTAGGAACCCAACTCAGCAACCCTAAAACGGCCATCGTATTTGCCAGCGTGTTTACAACACTCCTTCCACAAAACATACCTACGTATTTATATATTGCGGTACCAATCTGCACATTTTTGAGTAATGCAGGATGGTATCTAATCGTTGCATTAGTCTTATCCGCTTCACGTCCTCGTCAAGCGTACTTAAAATTTATTGATTATTTGTCTGGGTCAGTGATGGGAGGTTTAGGGTTGAAATTAATCATCAGTCTCTAACAAATGTCACTGATGAGCACTTTGCTATACTTTAAGTAATGCATGAAATACTAATTTAGCAAAGTCACTGGCAAACTTTTGTCCAATTGTTAGTTGCAATACCAGCAGTTCGTGCTGCAGTTCGACTGCTCATAGTAAACTTGAGATCAACAAACGATTCTTTCTCATCGTAATTTTCTAGGGACTTACGCATAATGCTTTACCTAAGCCGTATTCACCCGAGGATTGTGTTATGAAACATCAATCAGAAAAAGCCAACTATGATGTATTAGAAACTCAGTATGAGCGCGAATTTCTAACCTTACTGCATAAAGATGTTGAAGAAAACAGCCAGAACCTATCATTCGTAACGCCTGCACTTGAGCTGGAACTGGAGGAGATCATCGGTGATTACAAAATTGATCTCGGCGGAGAGTTCTAGAAAACCTACTTTAGCCGCCCAGTTAATCTCGTTGCAAAACATACGAGCATTCGTTTCTAATCTCGAATTGCCGTAGACTCCGTGGCGATTCAAAAGGTTTGCCATAGAGAATAGTGTTGGTTTCAGAATGTCGATTATACGCGACATGCGTCAGAAAATTCGACCACATTATATGTAATCTCGAAAACCCCCTTCGACTTCTAGTCGTTACTATCCAATAACTTTCAACAAACTGATCGGCTAGAGCTTTATCTTGCCAAGGATTCTAAGCGAGTTGCTGACAATGGAATCTATGATATGAGCAGGAAAGCCTTTGGGTAGCTGGTTAACTACTTGTTCTATGGCGTTAGGAAATGTGTCAACAAACTCATCAAGTATCTCTTGCATTCGAATTGTGCAGAAACCAACGGTTTCTGCTGTTGCAATAAAATGACGGGGATAAATCTTTTCTAGATGCCACTTATTGCCGCTTGAAGTGGATTTGAGAGACATAGCTAACTTTAGTTTACGCGTGTTTAGACCTTTGCCATTTGATGCGGGGTAGGCTGACATAATATCGTAGAAGGGGGTTAGTCTATAAGCTCCATTGGCCTCAATAAAAATTGAAAAGTTTTTTGCATGGCCGTCGGTAGCACCAATCAACCACTGAAAAACTTGAAAGCGCATGAAGTCATCACGGTCTTTTGGGGCGTTTATTGAGCCGTTTAACAGCTGCATTATTTCTGCAATACCGATTCCTCCATCACTCTGATATTTCAATTTAGTGGGTAAAGACATTGCCTGGCTCATATCCTCTTGAGTTAATCTTATAGGCGCACTTTCACTTGTAGAACAAACTCGGTCAAATCGTTCAACAGCTAAAGATTTCACATTATTAAAGTCTAATATCTCCACGCGAGGCACTTTAAAGCCCATTGATTCTGCTAGTTTGATACAGAAGTACTCATTTTCAACGCTCTCAGTCATGTCTAGTGTCGCGAATGGTTGATGAATAACGCCAATCGGAAATTTGAAAATATGAGTGCTGGGATAATTACAGTTGGGTAAATACCAATTATTCTTAATCTTCAACAGTGTGGTTTTCTCTTGAGCGCCAGATACTGTGACACGAAAATTACTTAGCTCATTGAGCATGCCAAGTGGGATGTCGTGCTTATGCGCAGATAATATTTCATGTAAGCAATCAATTGAAAGTGGCTCCAACTTGCTTGGAGCTAAACTATCCACAATCTCAGGTTCAGGCACCAATGATAATGAGCCTACACAGTCTCGACCGATTGCATGTAATAAGTTAAACACGTGTGTTGAAGTGGTCTGATAGCGATTCTGGAGGTTTTGTCGTATTGACGTTAAATCAGGCAATAGATTCTCAAAGTAATTTGTTACAGGGTCTCCTTTGTGTGGATGGCTTTGAAGTGCAAGAGATAGCGAGATCGGGTAGGGATTAGGCTGTTCTAACCAATTATTGTCGTAGCAAAATTGCAGACTGCCGTCGTTAAGTCTGGTTAGATGGCCAACTTTGGTGTTGTTGATGTATGCTATCAATGAAGGCATTGGCGGCTTTGACTCTCGATTGGAACAACAATTACTCTGATATCATATTATCGTACTAAAAGTTGTTTGTACGGTTCTTTTTGCCTTGCCAATAATCAAGGTGAAGCTGAAATTTAGTAGATAGATTTCGTCATTTAGATGCGACCTTCGTACTCGACTTTTTGATTTTTTGTTGGCTTGTTTATGCCCTGAGACAGCTTAAAGTCATGTATTGTGATGTAAAAAGTAAGCCGAAATGGCCTCAGAAAAACTAATAATAAAGCCTATTTATGGAGGCATAATTTTTTAGTTACGCCAGCCCATGCCTGAACTAGGTTACTAAAAGTATACTAGTTGCATTCAACCTTTAGGTAGCTAACATATACCGTGAAGCACCAGCGGCGTAGAGTTCACTTGTATATCCACTCTATTTGCGGAGTAACTAATAATGAGTAACGCTCCTATCATCAGTGCTTATGGGTTACCATTATTATCAGAAGGAAAGCTAAGTACGTCTTTGGTAGATAAAGCGGCGATACTTATAGAACCCAAAGGTTACTTAGTTCTCGTAGTGACAATGCAAGATGGATGGCTAAGGTGAATTTAATTCGATTGATCTCTAGTGTTACTATGACGTGATACATAGATCAAAGCACTGTGGTTTCATGTCATCGAGTTAAACCGCAGCTATCTAGTTTCTGGATAGGCGAGGCTGTATGAAAGCAAAAGTTGAAGTTGACGTAAAAGGACGTAAAAGTGTTGTTGATGCCTGTACGGAGCCTTGTGCGATAGAAAAAGGTATGCGGATCTTGGGGTCAAAATGGAAAGGCTCAATCATCTACCATTTGAAAGATGGCCCTGTGAGATTTAATGATCTTTCAAGAATGTTGGGCGGTGCAAGTAAGAAGATGGTAGACCAGCGCTTAAAAGAGCTAGAAAGTGAAAATATGGTGATACGCCGCGTGCTCAATGATAAGCCACTAGCAGTAAGTTACGAACTGACTGAGTTTGGCAAAAGTGCTCTAACGATTCTTGAAGAATTGAGAAAATGGTCTGAAAGCAACAATGTACAGCTTAAATAGTTTGAGTAACAATCTTTATTCGAACTGTGTGACAGGGCAACCATACCGTGGTTGCCCTGTTCATATTTTGGTCTGGAGACTCAGTAGTCTAGTGTCCCGCGGATAGGGTAGTGGTTCTCTGGATTACGAATCCATGCTAAACCACGTGTCAGTGCCCCTAACTCTGGTCTTACAAATGGGTTGTTTGATAGGTCAACCACATGCAAATCACCGTGTTCATTGACGACAAATAGTCCTGGCTCTGCAAAGTTATGGTCGGTTTCGGCTCCAGAGCGTGGTAGCGATATATAAAGTCCCAGGGTCTTCATTTGTTGCTCAGTAAGACCATAGGCGATTGGAAAACTGATATCGAGCTTTTCCAGGTGTTGCTCTAACTGTTGTTTCGAATCCCCAGAGACAGCTAGAATATCCACGCCTGCATCACTAAAGGCCTGTTTATAAGTCTCTATTTCATTGAGATATTTGGTGCAAAGTGGGCAATGTTTACCACGATAGACAAACACCGCTTGCCATGTTGCATCGCCTTGAGGTTGGCCTAGCCTGACTTTGGTCCCATCCAGTATTGTTGCCTCTAATGTAGGGAAAGTGTTACCCGCTTTGAGTTTTTGTGAGTATGCCATCTCAGCTCCTTGGATTGATCTCACGACTAAGTCGTTAAAAAGTAAGACAGGATGAGGAGAGTTGCAATTAGTATACTTTTAGTAACCTAGTTTAGAAACTAAGCACCTGATAAGTAACAACTGGGAACGAGCGTTCCACTATTTTGAATTTGCTTTCGGTTTTTTCTCACACCGCTCATCCAATTTCTCGTGAACAGTGGTGTGAGAATAAATACATTCTGAGAACAAAGGGAAATGACCTATTCTGCATCTGCTTTAGCTATCAGCTCAGCCAAGATCTGTTTATAACCTTCAACGGGATGCGCACCAGAAACGCCAGATTCACGGTTAAAAATCACCGTTGGTACGCTTGAAATGCCCATTGTCTGCCATTGCTTCTCAGTAATACGTATCGCACCGCGTCGCTGCACATCATCTAACCAACGCATGCCTTCTTCAGCATCAAGACCCACAGAGATAAGTTCTTGCTTTAGAACTTCACGGTCAGAGATGTCTTTCTGTTCACTGAAAAAAGCCGTAAACAGACGTATCTTTAGTTCAGTTTGCTTGCCAAAGCCTTTGGCGTAATCAAGTAGAATGTGTGCGTCAAACGTGTTCACCATCTTCATGTCATCAAAGTAGTTAAACTCGAAGCCATGTTCAGCGCCGATGCCAGCGATACGAATACGCGCATTCTTACTTTCTTCTGCTGTGCTGCCATATTTGCGTGTAACGTGTTCACGAAGATTTTCACCTTCAGCAGGCATGTCAGGATTCAATTCAAACGGTTGCCACTCGATATCGATGCGATCTTCAATTCCAAGCTCGTTAATCGCAGCTTTTAAATGGTTGTAGCCAATGATACACCAAGGGCAGACGACATCACTAATGATGTCGATTTTAACTGTGTTGTTCATAATGGCTCCTTACGCAAAGCACTGTAACCACGTGGTCAAACAGTGCTTTGACTGGCTTTTGATTACTACTTATTCAGGTTAACGCTCGCTAGGGTGCGTCCACGCAAATTTTTGGAACGGCGCATCTGGTTCAGTGTGTGCCAATGCGTTGGTGAAGTTTGAAATAAGCTTTGCAGACAACCCAGTCAGAACTTCCAGAGCTTGGCGTTTGGTAAAGCCAGCGCCCAGAAATGCTTGCAGTTTTTCATCACCGATATGACCACGGTTATCAAGCAGCGCTTTGGTAAAATCGTGCAGTGCTTGCAGCTTGGCATCAGGAATAGCAGTGCCTTCACGCAACGCTTCAATCACTTCATCTGGCATTTTGCCCGCTTTCATCATCCAAGTATGACCAGGAACGCAGTAGTGACAGTTATTTTCAAAGTTTGCGGTCATAAAGACCACTTGCTGCTCCAATGGACTGAACGTTGTGTTTTTCATAAACAGGTCGAAGGCTGTGTTGTATGCTTCGTAGGTTGCCGGCGCTTCAGCGAGAACGGCGTGCAGGTTTGGCAGCATACCGAAGCCTTTTTGTGAGTTCTACCAGAGCTTTAGACTCTTCAGGGGCCGTTTCTGCATTGTAGTAAGTAAATTCAGTGCTCATGACAATTTCCTTAGAAGTTGGCGTCTAGGTGGGCTTCAAAGCGAGCGAAGTCGTTCTCAATGTCCGCGTTTTTCATGACGTCATAGCAAGCGAAAGTAGGCAATGCAGACATGCCAAAGAAGCGGAAGTTGGCATGCATGTGGAACATCAAGTCATCAACACTACGACCTTGGAATAGGTACTCGCTATCATCATTAAATGACTCTTCTGGTGCATTGAATGTGAAAGACAGCATGTATTTTGTATTTGTACGAGTGCCGCCAGTGCCGTAATTTTTCTTTGGTTCCTCTGGTGTCCGACCATCAAACGCACATAACGCGCCACCCATACCAGCGGTAAATACATCATCCATGTATTTCTTAAAAGACCAAGGGATCGTCATCCAGTTGACTGGTGACTGAAGAATGACGCGGTCTGCCCACTCAAAATGCGCTAGTTGTTCATCAACCACGATGTCATCTTGCATCGTCACCACGCGAACTTCGTGGCCCTTTGACTCTAACTGGGCGCGAGCTTTCTCGACCAAAGCCGCATTTAGTTTGCCTTCAGAAAATGGAGATGGTTCGTGTGCGTTTATGATTAGAACGTTAGTCATGATAATTAACCCTTCGATGATTTGACTGTTTTACGGAGCGACCAATGATGTCTCTCTCTTGCGGTTTATTATGGTTA
Source organism: Vibrio sp. EJY3 (assembly GCF_000241385.1). Taxonomy (NCBI): domain Bacteria; kingdom Pseudomonadati; phylum Pseudomonadota; class Gammaproteobacteria; order Vibrionales; family Vibrionaceae; genus Vibrio; species Vibrio sp. EJY3. The sequence goes on along the minus strand of NC_016614.1, from coordinate 1,096,881 downwards.
CCTACATTTCTAGTTCAATTAGTTAACTTTTGGTAACCACCATGAATGTCAATCGAATTGCAATTAACTGATTGTTTAATATTACTTTTATTTTTTCATTGAGGTGGATGAATAAGCGAATAGGGCAATCAAGGTATCACTGAAATTACTTGACTGGTTACCTACTAAGCTAAACGAAAGGACGTGCGTACTAATAATGTACAGGACGTAAATGATGGATTTCGCCACAAACGATTACGCTTTGCATATCTGTAGTAATTGCTGAATTGCTAATGTTATATTTTTCGAAGCTCAGTTCTATCCGTATCTCTGTTAGTTGATGCGATACTAATAGAAACCCAACCAACGAAGAGTGGGTTATCGCTCAACAGTCGGTAGAGCTACTGTAAAATAGCGCTATTTTAAATTTGTGTTTTCCCTTAAAGCCCTTTCCTATGTGGAAAGGGCTTTTTCATTTCTGCTGCCAACAAATAAGTGAGTAGCAGCCGATGGCACCTTTAAGTTGTTTAACTCACATATTTATTAAGTGATTGCATTGTTTTGTGATGTATATGTGATGAATGTATAATTTCGTGGTTTGTTTGTAATCAACCTCAAACACTACTTAACGTCATTAAATTACTGAGCTTTTGACAATCAAAATCGGTCTTATAAGGGAAGTCATGTTTTTTAGTAAGTCGCTTCAAAAAGAAAATCAGCAATTAAAGCAAGAGCTCTACAGTCTTACCCAAGTGCAGCAAAGCCTTGATCAGGACATGTTACTGCTCTCCCTTAATACTGAAGGTAACGTTACGTCTGTTAACCAGAACTTTTTGCAACAGATGAATCTAACTGAGCAAGAGGTATTGGCAAAGCACATCACTGAACTCGTTCCAGTTAAAGCGAGAAATACAGAGCACTTTCAACGGATGAAACAGTGCGTATTAACCCAAACCTTTTGGAATGGCGCTATGCAGGTTTCTAAAGGGGATGGTGAAGAAGCATGGTTGCGCTCAATGGTTCAACCTATTTTTGATTTCACGGGAAAAGTTATCCGCTTTGCCGTGTGCGCGTCAGAACTGACTCGAACGATCAAAGCCTCTCGTGAGCAAGAAGATATGCTCAACGCATTGAATCGCTCTATGGCGGTCATTGAGTTTAGTTTGGATGGTGTAGTTCTCAAAGCGAATGATAATTTCCTCAAAACAATGGGTTATACGTCGGAACAAGTCACGGGTAAGCATCACCGAATGTTCTGTGATCAAGAAGAAGCGAATTCCCAGGCCTATCAGGAGTTTTGGCATAAACTGGCGAGTGGTCAGTTTGTCTCTGATCGTTTTAAAAGGTTAAATCGCTATGGTGAATTCGTATGGTTGGAAGCGTCTTATAATCCAATCCATAACGATAGGGCAGAGCTCTATAAGGTAGTGAAGTTTGCTACTGATATTACCGAACAAGTTCTTCAAGAGCAGTCGATGGCGCAAGCTGCTCATTTAGCGAATGAAGTCTCCAAAGAGACCGGAACGCAGACAATTCAGGGCCAGCAAGTGATCGGTGCAACGGTTGAGAATATGCAGATGCTCTCAAAACAAATGGAACAAGCCAATGCCGCGATTGAGGAACTCAAAGGTCACTCAGCGAAAATTAGCGAATTAGTAAGGAATATCAGTGGTATTGCCGATCAAACCAATCTGCTTGCGTTGAACGCTGCGATTGAAGCCGCTCGAGCAGGAGAGCATGGACGAGGCTTTGCGGTTGTTGCGGATGAAGTAAGGCAACTTTCACTTCGTACCAATACGACGACCGATGATATTGTCACGATGGTGAAAGAAAATCTTGAGCGCACCAATAACGCTGTCGAGTTGATTTCTCAATGCCAAAAAGATGCCCTGAATACCCTTGAGTTGTCTGAGAAAGCAGGCAACGTCATGAATGATATTCAAGAGGGCGCAAGCCGTGTTGTTGAGGCGGTTGCTCAGTTCAATCGAACGCTCTAGTAACGCCTTACTATTCAAAAATGAGTGATGTTTCCTCGCCAGACACGCAATGTGATCTGGCGCGGATTAACGCTTTTGAAATTGTTAGTTTCATGTATAGTAATTGTGTCTCGCAAACGTCAGCATGTTCCATTCTTATTCATTCCTTGCCTGTATTTGTGACGCTTAAACAATAACTTTCATCGATTTTCTCGACGTCAAAAGCTCGTCTGTCGAACTCGTTACCGAGTATTTTTGTGGGTAATTATGCTTAACTCAGAACATAAAGCGACCATCATTCTTATTGCAACTACCATGATTGCGGCACTTGGCTGGATTTTCTCTAAAGAGACCATACAAGGCTTACCTCCTTTTGGCTTTATTGGTTCGCGATTTACTATCGCAGCGCTTTGTTTGCTGCCTCTGTGTTACCGACCTCTTTTATCCGCGAAGATGAGTGATGTGTTGTCAGCAAGTGGCGTCGGCTTACTGTTGGGTAGTGCGGTCATGACGTGGATCTACGCGATTTCAATAAGTGATACGTTAGGCGAGGGCGCATTCATCATGAGCCTGTCGATGTTGTTTGTTCCTATTGTCGCTTGGATTATGTTCCGTCAACGACCACAACGGATATTTTGGATTTCACTGCCAATTGCAGTAATAGGTTTGGCGTGTCTGTCTCTGGCCGACGGATGGAAGCAGTCTGCCAGTCAGCTTTGGTTTCTTGGCGCGGCGCTTTTGTTGGCATTACACTTTAATGTAAACAGTAAGTTCTCGCAGAAGCTACCTGTATTATTGCTGACTTGTTTGCAGTTATTCTCTGCGGGCTGTCTTGGTTTAGTGGTCTCCTATTTTATGGAGTCACTTCCTGGCGAAGTTGATGCATCAATTTGGTGGTGGTTTGCACTCAGTACCTTGCTTGCGACCAGTTTACGCTACGTGATGCAAACAATGGGACAGAAGTTTGTGCAAGCGGGCAATGCTGCATTGATTATGATTTTGGAGCCGGTATGGACAGTAGTATTGAGTATTCTTTGGTATGGCGAAGTACTGACGACCAACAAACTCATTGGCTGTATGCTCATTCTGTTTTCTTTGGTTATCTATCGAACTGGCGGCAGATTTCGCTTCCCAAAACGTCTTTAACTTTGTCTTAGCGCATTCGCGGCGAGGGTAATGGCTTATGGCTGATATTGACCATCAAGAAACGTTAGACTTTTTAGATAAGGCGAGTGTTTGTTTGTATCGTTCGGGCATCAGCCTATTTTCAGTGTCACTTGTCGGCTTTTCTTTACTTGTTTGGTTCAGCGACCTAGCTAGCCACTACCACAGTGTGTTGGTCTTTATTGGAATCGCAGCCGCGTTTTCAGCCGCTAATATTCATGTTTACAGTAAGAGGGTTCGGTTAGCCATCAGCTGGTCGAGCTGGATTGGTTTAGTACTCATGTTCAGTGATTATGACCTGAGCCGAGTATGGCTGTCGCTAGGGTTTGTTTTTGTTACGTTCTCAGGCATTGCGCTCAAAGAGTCGTTTTGCTTCAAAGTGCCCGGATTAAAACTCGTCCCTTTACTCCTTTTCGTGGCTACCTTCTCACTCTGCTTTAACAATTTGGTTATTGCCTCTGTCGGGATTTTCTTAGCGGGTGTCATCATGGGCTACTTATCGATTGCTAAATGGCGAATGCCACTGCATTTTGATATCGGTAATAAAGCCAAATATGAAGTGTAGTGAGAAGAGCAACCAGCGATGACGGCTCATTACTCATAACGATGACTCAACGCGACTGACACTTTAGATGTGGGCTTCCGATGTAACTCTTCACTGATCATCCAGCCTGCCTTTGCTAATAGCTCTAAATCAACACCTGTTTCTATTCCCAGCCCTCGACAAAGGTATAGAACATCCTCGGTGGCCACATTCCCTTGCGCACCGTGCGCGTATGGGCAGCCACCCAGACCCGCAACACTGCTATCAACGGTTTCAATGCCCATGATGAATGCCTGATAAATATTGGCAAGTGCTTGGCCCCAGGTATCGTGAAAGTGAACGGCCAATTTCTGGCTCGGTATATTCTTTAAAACAGATTGCAGCATTGCTTCCACACGATTTGGTGTGCCAGTGCCTATTGTGTCTCCGAGCGATACTTCATAGCAGCCCATATCAATGAGATTGGTAGCAACATTCCTCACTTGTTTGGGGGCTGTCGCTCCGTCATAAGGGCAGTCGATGACGCATGACAAATAACCACGCACCGGAATGTTATGTTTAGCAGCTTGTTCCATCACCGATTCGAATCGAGACAGACTTTCCGCGATAGAGCAGTTAATGTTGTGCTCGCAGAATCCTTCCGAGCACGAGGTGAAAATGGCAATTTGATTTGCTCCAGCTTCTAGCGCTTGCTCAAAACCTCTCACGTTAGGCACAAGTGCAGAGTAAGTAATGTCGCTGCGTCGGGAGATAGCCTGCATCACCGCTTTAGAGTCGGCCATCTGTGGCACCCATTTGGGTGAAACGAAAGACCCGGCTTCGATATGAGTTAAGCCTGTGTCCGACAACAAGTTGATCAGTCTGACTTTGGTGCTTGTCGAGACGGGTGACTCGTTTTGCAGCCCATCTCGTGCACCCACTTCAACTATCTTTACCTTTGAAGGGAGTGTCATGTTTCCTCCGAATCCGCTTTATTTATCCAGCGCGGAAGACGTTTTTCGAGAAACGCTTGTAAGCCATCTTGCCCCTGCGGCGATACGCGGATATCGGCAATTAATCTGCTCGTGTACTGGATTAGATGAGAGTCAATCGGGTTTTGATGACATTGGTGACACAGGGTTTTTGCCTGACGCATCGCATCAGGGCTGTTTACCAGCAGCGTCTCAATCAACTCATTCAGAGTGTTGTCAATGTCGCTCTCTTCCCTGACTTCATGCACGATCCCAAATCGTTCTGCGTCATCTGAAGATATCACTTCACCACTTAATATGAAGCGGCGAGCCTGTCGATTTCCCATAGCCCGCATGACATAGGGAGCGATCGTCGCTGGAACGAGTCCCAGCTTTACTTCACTTAAACAAAAATTGGCGCTTTTGCTCGCGATAGCTATGTCGCTACAACAAATTAAACCCAAAGCGCCGCCAAATGCAGACCCTTGGACAACGGCGATGGTTGGTTGTGGGAATGTGTCCAGAGTTTCCATTAAACGGGCGAGGTTTTGCGCATCAATGATGTTCTCCTTGCGTGTACTGTTGGCCATGGATTTCATCCAATTTAAATCAGCACCAGAAGAAAAATGCTCCCCGTTACTCCGTAGAACCAGACACCGAACGTCGTTTCTCAACGCCAGATAATCGAGCCTGTGTATTAGCAAATCGATCATACAGGCGTCGAACGCGTTGTGTTTCTTTGTCCTGTTAAGCGTGATGGTTGCGACGCCATATCGGTCAACTTGCCAAAGCACATCATCTTGCCTTTTCGCGTTTGGAATAATGCTCGGTTGAAGTTCGTGCATATATGTGTCCTTTCGATCTTTTCCAAATTTACGTTCTGTTTTTCTCATTCTGCTTTTTTACATACGAAAAACACCAAACTCACTGTCTTGAATCGGCGCGTTTAGTGCGGCATTGAGCGCTTGTGCCAAGACTTGGCGCGTGTTTTTCGGGTCAATAATCCCGTCATCCCACAACCTTGCGCTGGCGTAATACGGATGTCCCTGTGTCTCATATAAGTCTATGATCGATTCTCGAAATGTGTGCTCTTCTTGTTCTGACCAGTTTTCACCCCGGCGTTCTTTTATGTCTTTACGAACCTGAGTTAGCACGCCAGCGGCTTGTTCACCGCCCATTACAGAAATACGTGCATTTGGCCACATCCACATCATCGTCGGATCATAAGCTCTGCCGCACATGCCGTAATTCCCTGCGCCGTAAGAGCCCCCAATAATGATGGTAAACTTAGGCACTTCGGCACAAGCCACCGCCATCACCAGCTTAGCTCCGTGTTTGGCGATGCCTTCTTCCTCTACTTTCTTACCGACCATAAAACCGGTGATGTTTTGTAAAAAGAGTAGGGGCGTTTTGCGTTTGGCACACAGCTCAATAAAGTGCGCGCCTTTTTGTGAAGAGTCAGAAAATAGAATGCCGTTGTTGGCGACAATACCGATCAAATGCCCTTCTATTCGTGCAAATCCACAAACCAGAGTTTTGCCATACAGCGCCTTAAACTCGTCAAAGTCAGAATCATCGACAATGCGGGCAATGACTTCTCTTACGTCAAAGGACAAACGAAGGTTAGCATTGACGATGCCGTACAATTCTTCTGCGTTGTAACGGGGCGGTAAGATGGAGTGCTCGGTTTTTCGTACTTTGGGTTGATTGGCGTTGGCAATCGCCTCGCGTGCGAGCATCAACGCATGTTCATCGTTCTCTGCGTAGTAATCCGCCACCCCTGATTTTCGGCAGTGGACATCAGCGCCACCGAGCTCTTCCCCTGTGACGACTTCCCCAGTTGCGGCTTTTACCAACGGTGGTCCGGCGAGAAATATCGTGCCTTGCTCTTTAACCATGATGGATACGTCTGCCATGGCGGGTACGTATGCGCCACCTGCGGTACACAGTCCCATCACCACGGCGATTTGAGGTATGCCTTTGGCTGACATTTTTGCTTGGTTAAAGAAAATCCGTCCGAAGTGGTCTCTATCAGGAAAGACTTCAGCCTGATGAGGGAGGTTGGCACCGCCAGAATCGACTAAGTACACGCAGGGAAGCCGACAGCGTTGAGCGATTTCTTGTGCTCGCAGATGCTTTTTTACCGTCAGAGGGTAGTAGGTGCCACCTTTTACCGAAGGATCGTTAGCGACCACCATGCATTGGACGCCATTGATCGTTCCAATACCAGCGACGACACCCGCGCAGGGAATGGGCTCGTCGTACACTTCCCAAGCGGCAAACTGGCCGATTTCAAGAAAATCACTCTCATCGTCGAGTAGTCTGGTTATACGCGATCGTACGGGGAGCTTTCCTTTGTTTTGTTGATGCAATATTGCTTTTTTACCACCACCTTGCTTGATGACTTCGGTATCCGTATGCAGCTTGTCCACCAACTTTTCCATTGCGGCTTTGTTTGAAAGAAACAGCTCTTCAGTTGGCTTGGTTCTACTTTTTATGATGGCCATAGAGACTTCCTTTTCAACGCTTGGATTAACGTGATTCCTCGAACAGCTCTCGTCCTATTAACATTCGCCGAATTTCCGAGGTACCCGCTCCAATCTCGTACAGTTTGGCATCGCGTAGCAGCCGTCCGGTTGCGTATTCATTAACGTAGCCATTACCGCCAAGCAGCTGGATAGCATCAAGTGAAATTTGCGTCGCGAGCTCAGCGCTGTATAAGATGACACCTGCCGCGTCTTTACGGGTACATTCACCGCGATCACAGGCCGACGCGACGGTGTAAACATAGGCTTTAGCAGCACTCATGCGCGAGTACATGTCGGCAAGCTTGCCCTGAACCAACTGGAACTCACCGATGGATTTGCCGAACTGCTTACGCTCGTGCACGTAGGGCACCACGATATCCATACAAGCTTGCATGATCCCTAATGGCCCGCCAGCAAGGACCACACGCTCGTAATCAAGGCCACTCATCAGGACTTCGACACCTCGGTTTATTTCGCCGAGAACGTTTTTCTTAGGTACCGCACAATCGGTAAAAACAAGTTCGCAAGTGTTGGAACCGCGCATTCCCAACTTATCAAGCTTCTGTGCGTCGCCGAATCCTTCAAACGTTCGCTCGATAATAAATGCGGTGATTCCTCTCGAACCTGCTCCAGGGTCGGTTTTCGCGTACACCACCAACACGTCGGCATCTGGTCCATTCGTCACCCACATTTTATTGCCGTTAAGCAAAAAATGGTCACCTTTGTCTTCTGCTTTGAGCTGCATGCTGACCACATCCGAACCGGAGTTTGGTTCACTCATTGCGAGTGCACCGATATGCGAACCGTCAATTAGATTAGGTAGATATTTTTTGCGTTGCTCTGCGGTGCCATTGCGGAAAATTTGATTAACGCAAAGGTTGGAATGTGCGCCATAGCTAAGCCCAACAGAGGCTGAAGCGCGACTGACCTCTTCCATGGCGATGACATGGGCAAGATAGCCCATTTCTGCTCCACCATATTGCTCGTCTACCGTTACGCCGAGTAATCCCATCTCGCCAAACAGCGGCCATAAATAGTCGGGGAATTGGTTATTATGATCGATATGGGCAGCGATCGGAGCGATGTGTTCGCTAGCAAAGGCATTCACATGATCCCGGAGCATATCAATGGTTTCACCGAGACCAAAATTGAGTGGGGTATAAGCGGATTTCATAACATTTCCCCTGTAGCAGGATTAAAGTCAGGGATGCGTGGATATTTTATTGTGTTTCTGTAACGTCTGTAAGCAACGTTCTTTCGCGGCGTTTAGCTCGCCCATCACAACTCCGATGTCGTTCATCTGTTGTTGGAGTAACGCTTGCTTTTCTTCAATGATATTGAGCATTTTCAGGAGTTGCTCATCGGTTTGTTGAAGATCATAAAGTTCAAAGAGCTCACGAATTTCGGCGAGTGAAAAGCCCAACCGCTTACCTCTTAATATCAACTTGAGACGGATTTTGTCTCTGCGCTGATAAACACGCATATTGCCTTTACGCTCTGGCTCTATCAGGCCGACATCTTCATAAAACCGGATGCTTCGAGTCGTAATATCGAACTCTTTTGCTAGCTCACTAATTTTATATTTTTCCATCACACACTTACCTCAAATTACTTACCTCGAATAAAAACTAGCTTCTCGAAGTCGGACCCTGTGGTGAAAGGTCGGAGGAAATTTATTCTTTTATCAACTTGTTTCTTTACCTCACTGTAAAGGCTAGTGCTATGCTTACGTAAACGTCAAGAAATCACAGTGCGAAAGATTCATCGTTTGATTTGAAACTTAAGCGGGTATGAAAGTTTTTGATAGCGAGTGTGATGGGTAAGTTCGTATGCTGTGATACATCGTAAAGGGTGTGGAATCATGGGAAATGACATCTGGATTGTCAGTGCGAAAAGAACACCAATCGGTCGCTTTCAGGGGCAACTGCAAACATTTTCTGCTCCATCATTAGGGGCAATCGCAATAAAAAGTGCGCTCCAGCAAGCGGAACTCACAGCCGTCGATGAAGTGTTTATGGGCTGCGTGTTACCAGCAGGTTGCGGTCAGGCACCTGCTCGGCAAGCAGCTCTCGAAGCCGAATTACCAATTTCTACTGGCTGTACCACCATCAACAAGGTGTGCGGTTCCGGCATGAAGAGCGTGATGTTAGCGCACGACCTGATTAAAGCGGGCACTATACGTACAGCTGTCGCTGGTGGCATGGAAAGTATGACTAATGCGCCTTACCTGATGAAAGAGGCGAGAAGTGGCATGAGAATGGGGCATCAGTCCGTTTATGATCATATGTTTCTTGACGGATTAGAGGACGCCTACGAAGGGCTTTTGATGGGCGTGTACGCTCAGCAAATCGCCGACAGACTCCACTTCAGCCGTGAAAAAATGGACGAGTGGGCAGCCATGTCAGCCACGCGGGCTTTAGATGCGCAAGAACAAGGCTTGTTTGAAGAGGAAATCTCCCCGATAGACATTCGAACTAAATCGACTTCTGCTCTTCTGGATTACGACGAACATCCGCGTTCGATTAACTTCGAAAAAATTGCCCAGCTGAAACCAGCCTTTGATATCCATGGTTCTGTGACAGCTGCTAATTCGAGTGCAATTTCAGATGGTGCCGCAGCACTTGTCTTGATGGATGAAGAAACCGCGCAGCACCATCATCTCTCACCACTGGCCATTATAAGAGGCCACACCACACACGCCAGAGAACCTGCAGAATTTACTCTCGCCCCAGTTTATGCGATCGAGCAATTGTTATCAGAGCTCGATTGGACGATAGATGAAATTGATCTTTGGGAGATCAACGAAGCGTTTGCGGTTGTCACGCAAATCGCTATCGCTGAATTGGGTCTCGACCCTGACAAAGTCAACATTAAAGGCGGGGCGTGTGCACTTGGCCATCCTATTGGTGCCAGCGGTGCACGAATACTGGTGACGTTGACCCACAGTTTGCGTCAGCTACAGGCGTTAGGTGTGGATGGCGATTCAAGCAATAAGAAGGTTATGCGAGGGATTGCGGCGATTTGTATCGGTGGTGGAGAAGCAACCGCGATTAGTATCGAGGTACCACTTTAATTCCAGCAATATCAGTAAAGGAGTAGTCAATGATGACTCGTTTGGTCCCCTCATTTATTGGTGGTGAATTTCGTGAATCTCAAACAGCAGATTGGATAGAAGTCACCAACCCTGCCACAAACGATGTGATTGCGTACGTTCCGTGCTCAACGAATGACGAGTTGCATGCTGCGATCGATAGTGCCAAGGCGACATTCCAAACCTGGAAAGAGGTGGCTGTCTCCGAGCGCGCGCGACTCATGCTTCGTTATCAACACTTGTTAAAAGAGCATCACGAAGAAATCGCGGTATTGCTTTCTCATGAAACGGGCAAGATTTTGGCTGATGCCAAAGGAGACGTTTGGCGCGGAATTGAAGTGGTTGAACAAGCAGCGAATATTGCCAGTAACCTGATGGGTGAAACGGTAGAAAACGTCGCGACTGATATCGACAGTTACTCGCTGATTCAACCTTTGGGCGTGTGTTGCGGGATCACCCCGTTTAACTTTCCAGCCATGATCCCGTTATGGATGTTTCCAATTGCGATTGCCAGCGGTAACACATTCGTTCTCAAGCCTTCAGAGCAGGTGCCTTTAACGTCGATTCGTCTTGCTGAATTGTTTGAAGAAGCAGGCGCTCCAAAAGGCGTATTGCAGATCGTTCACGGACGTAAAGAGCAAGTGGATTTTCTACTCACACATAACGATATTCGCGCGATCTCTTTTGTCGGTTCCGTTCCGGTGGCGCAAGATATTTATACGACAGGGACAAAACACTTTAAGCGAGTGCAGGCGTTTGCAGGTGCTAAAAACCACATGGTGATCATGCCAGATGCGAACAAAGATCACGTGGTGAGTAATTTAGTCGGCTCTTCAGTGGGAGCAGCGGGGCAGCGCTGCATGGCAATCTCAGTGGCGGGGTTTGTCGGTGACTCAAAAGAGTGGATAGACGACATTAAACGGGAGATGGAAAACGTACATCCGGGGGCGTGGGATGATGAAGATGCCGCATATGGTCCGCTTATTAGCGAGCAGGCAAAACAGCGCGTATTGGGTTTGATTGAGTTGGGCAAACAACAAGGTGCAGAGTGTGTGCTTGATGGCAGCCAATGCGAAGTAGAGGGGTTTCCTGACGGCAACTGGGTCGGACCGACATTGTTCCGGGGAGTGACGACAGACATGTCGGTGTACACGCAGGAGATCTTTGGTCCTGTCTTAGTGTGTATGGAAGTGGATACGCTGCAAGAAGCCATTGAGTTGGTTAATCGCAACCCGTATGGCAACGGTACGTCAATTTTCACAGCGAATGGCGCGGCGGCACGAAAGTATCAGCACGAAATTATGGTGGGACAAGTCGGCATTAATGTACCGATTCCGGTGCCTTTGCCATTTTTCTCCTTCACGGGTTGGCGTGGCAGTTTTTATGGCGACCTTCATGCTTATGGTAAGCAGGCTGTCCGATTCTACACCGAAACCAAAACCGTCACGTCGCGTTGGTTCGATGATGATATTCCAAGCGGGCCAAACCTCACGATCCACCTGCGCTAAACCGATAGCAAGGAGCTTTTATGGACTTTGAACTCAACGAAGATCAACGTGCATTTTCCGATACAGCGCAGCAGTTTGCCGCCGAGCGTTTGGCTCCCACGGCAGCGGAATGGGATGAAAAACAGATCTTCCCGAAAGAGGTGCTGCGAGAAGCGGGCGAGTTAGGTTTTTTGAGCCTTTACACACCGGAAGAGCAAGGCGGATTGGGCCTGAGCCGTTTAGACTCGTCGATCATTTTTGAACAATTATCCATGGGCTGTACTTCGACAACGGCGTTTATGACCATCCACAATATGGTGAGTTGGATGATAGCTAGTTTTGCCAGTGACGTGGTTAAAGCGCAGTTTTGTCCCAAATTAGTAACGGGAGACTGGCTAGGATCTTATTGTTTAACAGAGCCAAATGCGGGGTCTGATGCGGCTTCACTGACCACTTCCGCCACGAAAAAAGGCGATCAATACATTCTTAATGGCAGCAAAACATTTATTTCTGGAGCTGGCGATACTGATGTGTTGATCGTTATGGCCCGAACCGGAGAGCAAGGAGCGAAAGGTGTTTCCGCTTTTGTGGTTGAGGCAAATGCGAAAGGCATCAGCTATGGGCGTAAAGAGCCGAAAATGGGGTGGAACAGTCAACCGACTCGTGCCGTCACATTCGAAAACGTCACCGTTCCAGCCAATCAGCTGTTAGGTGAAGAAGGGCAAGGATTTGTCTTTGCGATGAAAGGGTTAGACGGCGGGCGAATTAATATCGCAACCTGCTCAGTCGGGACGGCGCAACAGGCTCTTAACCACGCAACTCAATATATGCAGGAACGTAAGCAGTTCGGCAAAACGTTAGCGCAATTTCAGGCGTTGCAGTTTAAATTAGCGGACATGGCAACAGAGCTGGTTGCAGCAAGACAACTGGTTCGTTACGCCGCAAGTAAACTCGATAACGGTGATCCAAACGCATCGACCTATTGTGCCATGGCAAAACGTTTTGCAACGGATGTCGGGTTTCAAGTCTGTGACCAAGCCTTACAGCTTTACGGTGGTTATGGTTACATCAAAGAATACCCGATGGAACGTTATTTCCGCGACGTTCGTGTGCATCAGATCCTTGAAGGTACCAACGAGATCATGCGTTTGATCATCGCACGCCGTTTGTTGTCAGCAGAATCATCATTACTGTAAATCTGCATTCGAACAATTTCATCAGGAAAGGATTCGAACTATGTCATCACCTCAAGACGCTATTCAACACACTATTAATGATCATATCGCTGTGATTACGATGAACAACCCGCCGGCAAATACCTGGACGGCGGACAGTCTCAACGCGTTAAAAACCCTCGTCCTTGAGCTGAACCAAAATAAAGGCGTGTATGCGCTCGTCATAACAGGGAATGGAGAGAAGTTTTTTTCAGCAGGCGCAGACCTCAAACTTTTTGCTGACGGAGACAAAGCGGTGGCACTCGGTATGGCTCGAGCGTTTGGGGAAGCGTTTGAAACCCTCGCCGATTTTCGTGGGGTTTCCATTGCAGCAATAAACGGCTACGCCATGGGCGGAGGATTAGAAGTCGCGTTGGCGTGTGATCTCCGAGTAGTGGAAGAACAAGCGGTGCTGGCATTACCAGAAGCAAAAGTGGGTCTGCTGCCATGTGCAGGTGGAACGCAGAACCTAACGGCTTTAGTTGGTGAAGGCTGGGCTAAGCGTATGATTCTTTGTGGTGAACAACTCAGCGCAACTCAAGCAAACGAACTAGGCTTAGCAGAGGAGCTTGTGCCAAAAGGCGAAGCACTAACCAAAGCGATGGCGTTGGCATTGTCGGTGGCAAATCAGTCGCCATCCTCTGTGGCGGCATGCAAATTACTGATTCAAAACATGCGCTCAGCACCATTAAAGCATGGACTTATCAAAGAGCGAGAGCTGTTTCTTAACCTCTTTGATACCGAAGATCAAACGGAAGGTGTACGAGCCTTTCTTGAGAAACGCGAGCCTAAGTGGAAAAACCAATAGGAGGCCAAATGGCAGGAAAGGTAACGATCACTGAATTGGAGTGTGCAGACGCTATTCATCGAATTGGCGTTGCGACTTTAGACAATGTCTCATCATTAAATGCGCTTACTTACGACATGTTAGTTCAACTCCATGATCAGTTGCTGAAATGGAAAGACGACCCCCATTTGGTGTGTGTGGTTCTTAGCGGTGCCGGAGAAAAAGCATTTTGTGCGGGTGGTGATGTCAGGGCTATTTATCATGTCATGCATGACGAAGGGAAAGACTCCACTGCCGAGTTTTGTACCCGCTACTTTACGTTGGAGTATGAGTGCGACTACCTCATCCATACCTATAACAAACCCGTTATTGCTTGGGGCGAAGGTATTGTGATGGGCGGAGGCATGGGGCTTTTTATGGGAGCAAGCCACAGAGTGGTCACACCTACATCGCGTCTTTCCATGCCGGAAATTAGTATCGGGCTTTACCCCGATGTGGGAGGGACTTGGTTCTTAAGTCAAATTGACCCTGAGGTTGGCTTATTTCTTGGTTTGACCGGCGCGTTAGTAAATTCGAGTGACGCTGTCACAATTGGCTTCGCGGCTTGGCTGTTATTAGAAGAGCATTATCCAACTTTATTGCAAGAGCTTCAGAGCTTGCCGTGGGGGAGCAATAACGCGAAAGAATTGGTGAATGCGCTGTTAGCTCTGATGGAAGAAAGTGTCATCGACAGTAAACCAACCACACAAATTTGTCCATGTCTGGAGCAAATCAAGCAAGCATGCAAAGGTTTTGATCTCAACCTTATTGCCCAGCGAGTGATGGCCATGGAGAACACTAATCCGTGGCTAGAAAATGCAAAACAAACGTTCGCCGCTGGCAGTCCTATCACAGCGCATATTTGCTTCAGGCAAGTCAAAGAGTTTCATAGTTTACCACTGGCAGACTGCTTCCGATTGGAACTCACACTCTCTGTCCGTTGTGCTTTATTAGGTGAGTTTAAAGAAGGTGTGCGCGCCAGGCTGATTGATCGCGATGGCGAACCAAACTGGATGTTTAACAGTGTTACTGAAGTTGATGAGGATCTCGTTGATACGCTCTTTACCTCGTTGTGGGCAAAAGATGAACATCCTCTGGCAGAGTTAGGGTCTGTTGAGCGACTAAACGAAAGCTAAACAGACCGTACAAACGAAGGAGATTTATCATGAGTACCATTGCATTCATAGGTTTAGGCAATATGGGCAGCCCAATGGCGCAGAACCTGTTAGCGTCGGGGTTCAATGTACAAGTGTTTGATTTGGACACCGAAGCCGCCAGAAAGTTAGAACCATTTGGCGCTATCGTGGCGAGTTCTTTGCCGGAAGTGGTGGATGGTGCAGGTACGGTGATTACGATGTTACCTGCTGCATCACACGTGAGAAGTGTTTACCTTGGCGACTTACACGGTGGGGTTGGGGTACTGAACCTCGTGGCACCAAATACCTTACTCATCGATTGTTCTACCATTGATCCAGATTCGTCACGATTGGTTGCGAACGAAGCGGGAAATAAGCAGCTATTGTTCGTGGATTCACCTGTATCAGGAGGGGTAACTGGAGCAAAAGCGGCGACTTTGACGTTTATCGTTGGGGGCTCAGATCAAGCTTTCTCAAAAGCCAACGCTATTTTGCAATACATGGGCAGAAATGTGTTCCATGCAGGTAAAGCCGGCGATGGTCAGATGGCTAAGATCTGCAATAACTTGATGCTCGGTATTTTAATGTCCGGAACGTGTGAAGCGCTCAATCTCGGCATTGATCATGGTCTCGATCCTAAGGTTCTCTCGAATATCATGCTGCAAAGCTCAGGACGCAACTGGGCATTAGAGCTCTACAATCCTTGTCCTGGTGTGATGGAAAGTGCGCCGGCAAGTCATCAATATCAACCGGGCTTTATGAGCAAATTGATGCTGAAAGATTTGGGCTTAGGGTTGGATGCCGCTTTACAAACGCATTCTTCTGTACCTATGGGGTCGCTTGCTCGTAATTTGTATGCGTTCCATAACTCAAGCGGATATGGGGAGCTCGATTTCTCAAGTTTGTTTGAGTTCTATAAAAATCAAAAATAAGTGTAATTAATGAATGTGAGAGATTCATTTTCTCGCTCGTTCTTCGCGGTAGGGAATGACGATGTTCGATAACCGACTACTATTCATGTCACTCGTCATTCCGGCAAAACCCTAACGGACTATTACCTATAGAGACTTTCTATTTGTGACATTGTCACGACGCTTCTCGGAAAAGTTACAAAACGTTGGAGTATCGTCATGGATTTAAGAAACAGTGTTATCGCTATTACTGGCGCGGGGCAGGGGCTCGGACAGATGACGGCGATTGTTCTTGCTCGTGCGGGCGCTGACTTGGCTCTGCTTGATATCAATGAAGCTGGATTGCGAGACACTCAACAGCAATGCCAGATGTTGAGTGCTAAGGCGCTCACTTACCAATTAGATGTCACCAATGAACAGGACGTTGAACAGACGTTCAGTGACATTATTCAAGATTTTGGTCGGCTTAACGGGCTCGTTAACAATGCAGGCGTATTAAAAGATGGCTTGCTGGTCAAAATGAAAGAGGGTGCTATCTCCAAGATGCCATTAGAACAGTTCAATCTGGTCATGAATGTAAATGTAACTGGTACTTTCCTTTGTGGTCGAGAGGCGGCAGTGAAAATGATAGAAACTGAATCTAGTGGTGTGATCATCAATATTTCAAGTGTTGCGCGTGCGGGAAACATCGGTCAAACCAATTATTCTGCTTCCAAAGCGGCGGTCGCAACGATGGCCACCACCTGGTCACGCGAGTTAGCCAAATATGGTATCCGTGCGGCGGCAATTGCGCCGGGTGTCGTACACACCCCTATGGCTGGGAATATGAAACCGGAAGTAATAGAACGTCTGGAAAAAATAATTCCAGTCGGAAGAATGGCAAAGGCGGAAGAAATCGCACAGTCAGTGAAGTATATCTTTGAAAATGAGTACTTTACAGGGAGAGTGCTAGAAATTGATGGTGGTCTGAGGATGTAACCGAACGAATAAATTTTAGGGTTTTAACTAACTAATTTTAAAGATATTTTCTTTCCATTTTGAGTGTAACTGGGTATGTAACCAACGATTCATAAACCAACTGAATGCTATGTGTATTAGATAGTTTTTGAGCAAATACCATGTAAAAAATGTGTGAAATCAGTAAATTGATCTATGTCACATTTTGTGTCCTAGGTTTTTAGTGATTATGATGTGAGTTTTGAGTGATTAACTCGTCAATAGCCAACGTTTATTATTTCCATTTAAGCTACAGCCCTTCAGGCATAAAGGCTTCTAATTCTTATTTAAGCTGCTTCGCTGAGAATTCCCTTTCTTTACTTTCTGTTGATAAATGAAATGTTAGTTTCCAGATATGGCTCGTGAGCTTTAACTGCGAAGTCCTCATAATGCGGCCGAATGTAACATTGTATTTCAAAGTGTAACAATAAACTCACACTGGTTGTGGGGTTTTAATTGCGTTTTGACGTCCAATGTCGCATACGCTCAACACATAAACATTCTAATGACTATAACAACTGGTTCTGGGCATTTGCTTAGAAACCAGACAACCATCGAGAAAGTTAATGGAAGCCTCAAGATACACACGCATCTTATCGAGAGGGAGTCTGGCGTCCGTCATACTTTTGCTCTCAGGATGTAATTCTGCTTTGCTTGACCCCAAAGGTGCTATTGGTGTCCAGGAAAAAGAGCTGATCATCACTGCTCTTTTGCTGATGTTGATCGTCGTGATCCCCGTGATTCTTATGACGATTTACTTCGCCTATCGATACCGCGCAAGTAACACTCATGAAGAGTACGCCCCTGAGTGGTCGCACTCGACCAAAATCGAAGTGGTGGTATGGACTATTCCAATCATCATTATTGCGATTCTAGCCGCTATCACATGGCGTTCTACTCACGAACTGGAGCCATCTAAGCCTCTGGAAAGTGACGTAAAACCGATAACGATAGAAGTCGTTGCGCTAGATTGGAAATGGCTGTTCATCTACCCGGAAGAAAATATCGCGACGGTTAACTACGTAGCGTTTCCAAAAGATGTGCCAGTTCAGTTCAAATTGACGTCCGACAACATCATGAACGCGTTCTTCATTCCTCGTTTAGGTAGTCAGATTTACGCCATGCCAGGAATGGTAACCAAGCTAAACCTGATTGCTAACCACGAAGGTGACTTCAAGGGCTTTGCGTCGAACTTCAGTGGGGAAGGCTTCTCACAAATGAAGTTCACTGCGTCAGCTATGCCTGATCGCGCTGCATTCCTGAATTGGGTGCAGAAAGTTAAAGCGAGTCCAGACCGCATCGAAGACTGGGTACAGTACAGCACGCTAGCTGAACCTAGTATCGCTGAGCCGGTGACCTTGTTCTCAAGTGTACCTCCGTTCCTGTTCAGCAACGTCGTGACTCAGCATCCTGGTTCTATGAACTGTTTGCCTGAAAACCAAGGATAATCGCAATGTTTGGAAGATTAACTCTGGATTCAATTCCATTCCATGAACCTATTATCGTCATCACCCTAGCGGTAGTGGCTTTAGTCGGTTTAGCCGTGGTTTACGCGGTGACTAAAGCTGGAAAGTGGCAGTATTTGTGGAATGAATGGTTTACTTCGGTAGACCACAAAAAACTAGGCTTTATGTACATCGCGGTTGCGATGGTAATGCTTATTCGTGGTTTCGCTGACGCGGTAATGATGCGTAGTCAGCAGCTACTTTCGTCTGCTGGTGAGGCGGGTTACCTGCCACCAGAACACTATGACCAAATTTTTACGGCTCACGGCGTGATCATGATTTTCTTCGTCGCAATGCCATTGGTTATTGGTCTGATGAACATCATCGTTCCGCTGCAAATTGGCGCACGTGACGTGGCTTTCCCGTACCTAAATAACCTAAGCTTCTGGCTGTTTATCGTTGGTGTTATCCTGACGAACATGTCGCTAGGTCTTGGTGAGTTTGGCCGTACTGGTTGGTTGGCTTATCCGCCATTATCAGGTATCGAAGCAAGTCCTGGAGTCGGCGTTGATTACTGGATTTGGGCGCTGCAAATTTCAGGTGTTGGTACAACGCTAACAGGTGTGAACTTCTTCGCGACAATCCTGCGCATGCGTACGCCTTCAATGCCAATGATGAAAATGCCTGTTTTCACTTGGGCATCTCTGTGTGCAAACATCCTAATCATCATTTCATTCCCAATCCTGACGGTAACTATCGCGCTACTAACGCTGGATAGATATCTGGGCATGCACTTCTTTACCAATGATCTTGGCGGCAACGTAATGATGTACGTCAACCTGATTTGGGCATGGGGTCACCCAGAAGTGTACATTTTGATCCTGCCGATCTTCGGTGTGTTCTCAGAAGTGACAGCGACATTCTCTCGCAAGAAGCTGTTTGGTTACACCTCGCTGGTATGGGCAACGATTGTAATTACAATTCTCGCTTTTGTTGTTTGGCTACACCACTTCTTCACAATGGGTTCTGGTGCAAACGTAAATGCCTTCTTTGGTATCGCCACGATGATCATTTCTATCCCGACCGGGGTTAAGATCTTCAACTGGCTATTCACCATGTACAAAGGGCGTATTCGCTTTACAACGCCAATGTTGTGGACGGTTGGCTTCCTGATCACCTTTACCGTTGGTGGTATGACGGGTGTATTGATGGCGGTACCGGGTGCGGACTTCGTTCTGCATAACTCAGTATTCCTGATTGCACACTTCCACAACGTAATTATCGGTGGTGTGGTATTTGGTTGTTTCGCCGCAATCACTTACTGGTTCCCGAAAGCGACAGGTTTCACCATGAATGAAGCTTGGGGCAAACGTGCGTTCTATCTTTGGATCATTGGTTTCTTGATGGCGTTCCTACCGCTATACGCGTTGGGCTTTATGGGTATGACTCGTCGTATCAGCCAAGAAATCAACCCAGAATTCTTCCCACTATTGGCGGTTGCTGCCGCTGGTACAGTCGTCATTGCTCTGGGCGTATTGTCTCAATTCATCCAAATTTACGTCAGTATTCGTGACCGCGAGCAAAACCGTGATCTTACTGGTGACCCGTGGGATGGCCGTACTCTTGAGTGGGCAACGTCTTCACCACCACCGTTCTACAACTTTGCACACCTTCCAAAAGGTGATGTGCTGGATTCATTCTGGTACGAGAAACAAAGTGGTGAGTTTGATCCAACTAAGGAAGTGGAATACGAGCGTATTCACATGCCTAAGAACACGCCAACAGGCATTTATGTGTCAGCTTGGTCACTACTATTCGGCTTTGGCATGATTTGGTACATCTGGTGGTTAGCTGGCTTGAGTCTGGTAGCTATCGTCGTAACTTGTATCAAACACAGCTACAACGAAGATGTGGACTACTACGTTGAAGTTGAAGAAATCAAAGCGATTGAAGCAGCACGACGTGCACAGCTTGAAGAAGCGAAGAAAGGTTCAGTGAAAGATAACGAAAGCAAAGATGATCTGGAGGTGACGTATGCAAACTAATGTCGCTGCTCATCATGACCATGATCACCACCATGACACGAATGGCAATAAGCTGTTTGGTTTCTGGGTTTACCTGATGAGCGACTGTGTATTGTTCGCAACTTTGTTTGCAACGTACGCAGTACTTTCCAGCAACTCGATTGCTGGCCCAACAGGTAAAGACATTTTCGAATTGCCTTTCGTGTTCGTTGAAACTATGTTGCTGCTATTCAGTAGTATCACGTTTGGTTTTGGCATGATTGCGATGAAACGTAATGATGTTGCTGGCCTTAAGCGCTGGCTGCAAATTACTTTTGCGCTGGGTCTTGGCTTCATCTGCATGGAAGTTTACGAGTTCCATCACTTGATTGCTGAAGGTTACGGCCCTCAGGAAAGTGCGTTTCTTTCTGCGTTCTTTACATTGGTAGGTACGCACGGCTTGCACGTGTCATTTGGTCTAATTTGGTTGGCAGTGGCTTATCACCAACTGTCTACCAAAGGCCTGAACGATAACATGGCGATGCGTTTTAACTGCTTGAGCCTGTTCTGGCACTTCCTGGATATTGTTTGGATCTGTGTCTTTACCATCGTTTACTTACTGGGGGTAATGTAATGGGACAACATATTGAAACAAGTGCGTCTGATTACGTTAAAGGCTTCGTTGCGTCGCTTATTCTAACGGTGATTCCATTCTACTTTGTTTGGGCGCAATCTCTGCCACAGGCAACGACATACGCGGTTCTGTTTGGCTGTGCATTGGTTCAGATCTTTGTGCACTTCAAATACTTCCTGCATATGGAAGCGAAGACAGATGATGGTCGCTGGAATCTGGTTTCACTAATGTTTACTGCCATTGTTGTGCTTATTCTGATCGCAGGTTCGATCTGGATTATCTACAACATGAACGTCAACATGAAATTGTAGGCCAAGGTATGCTGAAAAGTTATTTGTCTATCACCAAACCGGGCATTATTTTCGGCAACCTGATTTCTGTTGCGGCGGGTTTTTTCCTCGCCGCAAAAACAGAACCTGCTAGTCTGACGTTGTTTCTGACAACGCTGGCTGGTGTGGGGCTTGTGATTGCTTCAGGTTGTGTGGTGAACAATATTTTTGACCGCGATATCGATCAAAAGATGGCGCGTACTCAGAACCGAGAGCTAGCCAAAGGTAACATCAATATTGATGTCGCGTTTGTCTATGCTTTGGTTCTGCTTTTGGTTGGAACCGGGTTACTGTTTCAACTTGCGAATCCGCTTTCTGCGGTGGTCGTCCTGCTTGGTTACGTGTACTACGTGTTCTTTTACACCATGTGGTACAAGCGTAACTCGGTATATGGCACATTAGTCGGCAGTATTTCTGGCGCGGTTCCGCCATTAGTTGGCTATCTGGCAGTGACAAACTTCATTAGCTTAGAAGCCATTTTGCTGTTCACTATGTTCTGCCTGTGGCAAATGCCGCACTCGTACGCGATTGCCATGTTCCGCATGCAAGACTACCGAGAAGCGGGCATTCCTGTACTGCCTGTTAAAGAAGGCATCCATAAAGCCCATCGTCATATGAAAGCGTACGTGGTGGCCTTCGGTGCTGTTTCATTGGGACTCTTTTTGCTTGGTGAAGCAGGGTATGAATACCTGGCTGTCGCAGCTGTTGTTTGCTTTATGTGGACAAAAGTGACTTTCCGCAGCATTGACGATGAAAACTACGTAGCGTGGTCGAAGTCGGTGTTTAAAGTCTCTTTGCTGGTGGTAATGGGAATCAGTGGAGTGCTAGGGGTAGAGTTACTTCCGTTGGCGATTTAGACGTTAGACGCCAATTCGCATAGGAAGAAATCCGTACTTCGGCTATCTTTTGGCTCCATCAAAAAAACGGCTCACAAGGAGCCGTTTTTAATATCTGTCTTAATTTAAAGCACTAAACCAGCGTTTCCAGCATCGCTGCATCGTATTCGACAAGTTCTTTGTTTTCCTGAACTCGGTTTACGTAGTCTGGGTTTGCGATGAATTGACGACCAATGGCAACCAAATCAAATTTATTCGCTTGGATAGCTTCTGCGCCAGTTTCTGCGGTATAGCCACCCACACCCATCAACGTCTTTGAGTAAGTCTCACGCAGGTATTGCGATACGCGGCCACCAAGGAAGTCAAATTCTACGCTGTCATCAAACATACCTTCGTGCAAGTAAGCCAAGTTGCGCTTTTCTACTTCTGGCAGGAAGTAATCAAACACCTGACGGTCGCGAGGGTCAGCTTCTATATGCATGTAACCCGCAGGGGACACGCGCAAGCCAACAAGTTCTGAACCGATACGGGCAACAACGGCATCTATCACTTCAAGTGGAAAACGGGACATGTTTTCTGGCGTTTCACCGTATTCATCTGTTCGATGGTTTGTATCGAAGTGTAGGAACTGATCCAGCAGGTAACCATTAGCAGCGTGGATCTCAACGCCATCAAATCCTGCGTCAATCGCGTTTTGTGCTGCCTGTGCGTAGTCTTCTACTAACTGAGCAATCTCTTCGTGAGTGGCTGGTTTTGGCACGGTATAAACGAGTTCGCGCATACGAGGAACGGTGCCATCAAATGCGACCGCAGAAGGCGCTAATACGTACTCTCCACCAAAGAAGTGCGGATGAGCGACACGGCCAGTATGCCAAAGCTGGGCAAAGATCTTACCGCCGTTCGCGTGCACTGCGTCGGTGACTTTTTTCCAACCTTCAATTTGTGCTTGGGTAAAAAGCCCCGGCGTATTCGGGTAACCCTGACCATCTGCACGAATAATGGTTGCTTCGGAAATGATCAAACCTGCATCTGCACGTTTCGCGTAGTAATCCACCATTGCATCAGTAGGCACCAGATCATCGTCTGCCATACAGCGCGTGAGTGGCGCCATTGCAATTTTGTTTTTCAGTGTAATTTTGTCGTTGAGTTTATACGCTTCGAATAATGTTTTTGTCATGAGCATGCTCCTAATGAACGCTAGGGTAATATGCTAACCCTTTTTTGAATGATCATTCAAGATGTTTTTTGAACGCTCATTCAAATAGCTTGTTAAACCTTGTTAACCCCAGTAAACTTAGGGTGTTTGTAAGGTTATAGAGCCCAGCTAGTTGAGAAATGTCAGATGAGAAATGCCGAATTCGACCGAGAATATGTTTTAAGCTCAGCGATGAATGAGTTCATTGCTAAGGGCTACAATAAAACCAGCATGCAAGATTTGAAGCGTGCGACTGGGCTGCATCCGGGCTCTATTTATTGCGCATTTGAGAACAAAAGAGGCCTATTGCTCGCTTCTCTTGACCATTACACGACGACGAAATCTCAGGCTTTTGAGCAGTTCTTCAACGACCCTAAACAGATTCTGTCCGGCTTTGAACGTTATCTTCATGACATTATCGAGTTCAGCGAATGTGAAAGCGGTAAAGGCTGTTTATTGCAAAAGGCGCTGAGTGAGCTTGATCAGCAAGATGAAGAGATCGAAGCCATCATTTGTAACATGCTTGAGCAATGGAAACTCAGTATTCAATCCAAGCTAGAGTTAGCAAAAGAGAATGAAGAAATTGCACCAGGGACCGATTGCGAGTTGTTAAGTGATTTTCTGGTGATGAATATTTACGGGTTGCGGGCATTTGCCAGTACGAGACCGACTGAAGCACGTCTGGGCCAACTCGTCGACAAAATCATGCGGAGTCTGAAGAGCAGCTGTGTGGATGGAAAAGCAGTGGCCTAAGTATTGCGGTTCGAGATTCGAGAAAGGATGGCTGTGATGCCATCCTTTTTTATAGCGAGCTTTTATAGCGAGCGACGTTTTTATCGTAAATATCGTTTTTATGCCGATGCCGGGTTCAATCGATGTTGACGTCGGCTGTACACGTACAACGCAATTCCTGGAATATAAAGAATCGCTGAAAGCAACAGGGTATCGACACCCGCCGCATAGACTAGCCAAATGCCATAAATACTGGCTCCAAAGCCAATCAATTTTAACTGCAAGCGAGCGTTAGTCTGGATGGATAACTTAAGCAGATACGCGCCAACCAAGAAATAGGGTATCAAAATCATTGACGTCGAAATCAAAACGAGTGTGTTATAACCTTCACCTGTAAGCATTACGAGTATTAAACACAGTTGCACCGTTAAACTAGTGAGGAACAGCGAGTTTTTCGGGGTGTCGTTATCGTTAGATTTCGCAAAGAACTTAGGAAACGCACCGTATTTAGCCGCTGTGTAAGGGACTTCGGCAGAATACAAAATCCAGCTTAAGTACGACGCCAGAACCGATACAATTAAACCAATACTGATCACCGCTTTACCCCACGATCCAGTCATAGCTGCCATCAGCCCAGCCATCGAAGGATTAGATATTGTGGCGATCTCTGCTCGTGAAGCAATTCCGAGTGACATAAGAGAAATCAAAACGTACAAGATTAAGGCGGCGATAACACCAAGGTAAGTTGCGCGGCCTATGTCTTTGCGGTTTTTTGCTCGTCCCGACAAAATTACAGCACCTTCAATACCAGTAAACACCCACAGTGTAATTAGCATCGTACCTTTCACTTGCTCTATAAAAGGTTGTTGTAGTGTTTCTCCTTGTGGATCGATATGAAAAGTATCGGTATCAAAGAAGTAGTAAGCGGCGCAGACAAAGAGGATTAACGGTACGCTTTTAGCCAACGTTGCCAGCAAATTGATGAAGGCGGCTTGCGTGACTCCTCTTAGGATCAAACTGTGAACTGACCACAGCACGAGGGACTCGCAGATGAAGGCATAGATGGTTGTACCGTCACCAAATAACGTGAAGTCTGGAGTATCTACAAAAGCACCAAGCGCAGCAAACGCAACGACAAGGTAGCCAACAACACCGATAGTTGCACACAACCAATAGCCCCATGCAGAAAGGAAACCTGCGAGATCACCAAACCCTTCTCTGGCATAGGCATGGATGCCGCCGTCCAAATCTGGCTTAAGGCGAGATAGATGAAGAAAGCAACCTGCCAGAAGTAGAATGCCGACACCAGTAATCGTCCAGCCGACGATCATCGCATTGAGTCCGGCTACCTCTGCCATGTTTTGCGGTAGGCTGAATATTCCTGCACCAACCATTGAACTAAAGACTAACGCTGTCAATGCGGTTAAGCCAATTCGATTTCCTTGCGACATATTTAACCTAACCTTTGAAATGCTGACTTAGCTTAGCAATGTGTTCGGGCCCGATACCACAGCAACCACCGATGATAGACGCGCCAGATTGACGCCATTTTTCTGCCCAAATCAGGTAAGCATCAGGGCTTAAGTCGTCACGGATTTCATCGAGACCATCGTTAGCCGTTGCATCTTTTGGCTGTGGAGGAAACGCATTCGCGTAAACACCAAGGCGGATGTGAGATAAACCGAGTTCCTCTAATGTACGCACTGAGACTTGTAATGCTTCTTCTACGATTTCTGGTTGGCAACAGTTAAACAAAATGGCGCTTACCCCAGCTTGTGCCATGGTTGTCACCGCCTGTTGTACCGTCTCACCGGAGCGCAGACATGGCTCGTCTGTAGGCTCAGAATCTTCAAGTGTAAACGAGACCCAAAATGGTTTCGCTTCTGAAGTTAACTCGTCTACCAGTGCCTTCACTGCCACTGATTCGGCAATTAAGCTTTGAGTTTCCGCGAGCCAGAAATCGACCGAATCTGACAAACCTAGAATTAACGGAGTCGCTAAGTCACGTACGTGTTCCTGATCGTACAGATCTGGTCGGTATGAGCCGAATAGAGGAGGAAGTGAACCGGCGACTTTAGCCCCAGTCCCTTGCGCCGCTTCCTTTGCTACTTGGCCAGAAAGCGCAGCGAGTGATTGTCCTGCTTCTTTGAAGCGCGCTTCTCCGATATGAAATGGCACCAATGCGTAGCTGTTAGTTGTAATTACCTGAGCACCGCTTTGAATGTAGTCAGTGTGTACATCTTTAACGATTTCAGGCGCTTCGATCATAGCAAGCGCAGACCACTCCGGCTGACGAAAAGGCGCACCACGACGATTTAATTCTCGTCCCATACCACCATCAAGAATCAACATCGTATTTGTTTTCATTTTTCTTACACCTTTAAATGGAAATCTAGACGTTTGGATGGCTAAAATTAA
Organism: Vibrio sp. EJY3; assembly: GCF_000241385.1. Lineage (NCBI taxonomy): Bacteria > Pseudomonadati > Pseudomonadota > Gammaproteobacteria > Vibrionales > Vibrionaceae > Vibrio > Vibrio sp. EJY3. The sequence continues at coordinate 1,070,487 of NC_016614.1, read as the reverse complement.
ATGAGAACGTTACCAATTTCAACCGTTAATTGTCAGTTTGTTCATATTCGCTATTAAGTGATTAGGTTTTGAACAGCTCAAGTTGTACATAATCTATAGAGGCGATGCTTGTCGGTGAGTAGTTGCGTTGATTTACTTCTTGTATATTCGTGTGCATTAGGTGAATCGAATATTGCGTGAACAGCTATTCCATAGAGCCGTGCTCTTTGTCATATCGGCGTAATAACAATTAAGTAAATTCTTCACAAAAATGAAGGAACGAATCATCGTTATGAACGACGTGCTAACGCGGCTATGGAACCACAATCACGCACCATGGATCTTTAAAACAGGTTGTCTTTTATTAATAACCTCACTTCTCTTGGTTATTCAATCGCCCCGTGCTGAATTACCGCCAGTTACATCATTTAACCAGTTATCCTGTTCGGAACTCGATCAGAACTATCAACCTGTTTCTGATCGATACCAATTGGATATACTCATTCCTGCTCACGCTATGGCATTACCGTTGCTATCAAAATTATGTGAAGCCCCGGAGTTTAATGGTCAGTATTCGGATATCGTGGTGCATTGGCTTCCTCGCAGACAGGTGACGCCGCAAACCATTTATAGTCAAAAATTTGATGTGATGTGGGCGAGGGAATACCAACTTTCCGGCTTGAGCCCCGACTACACCAATTATTACGACAAACTGCTCAGCCTGTCTGGTTATGATGTGTTGTGGTTTGCTAATCAACCGATTGGTGATCAGTTTCTAAAGACCCATCGAATTGGTTTACTGAACGATACCTTTAGCCGTTCGGGCTACCAGCTTCCGGTAAAACAGTTAACGTCGCTCTCTATTGATGTGCGCTCTTCCCTGGTGACTTTATATCCAACGCGTAAAGCAATGATTGACGCCTTCAAGAAAGGAGAGGTTGACGTGATTTCTGGGACCAATCATAGCCCGATAAACCAATCAGAACTGGAGGTACATACATCGGTGATTGCCAATGGTGTTTCTGCAGGTGGATGGTTTGTTTCTCATTCGTGGGTGCGTTTGTCAGATGAGATGCTCCGTCAACGGTTAGCTCAAGCGTTAGGAGAGATAGGATAATGACTTTGAAAGTGATAGCGCAGGACAACTGGAAATTGTTGGCCGGGCTGACGTTATTTTATTTGATGGTGTCCTTAGTCAGTGGTGCGTTTTTTACCCAATACCGTTATTCGAAATTTGTGAATCAAGACTTAATGTCTGCGCGCAGTCATATTTGGCTTGATGGTGCGGAAATGGGTGAGCGTCCAGAAACACAACGTATTTTCAAATTGAAAAGCCAGCTGTTGTTGGATCAGGTTAGTTGGTACAACCCAATACAAATTTTTAGCCAGTGTCATACTGCCGCGCCGTCTTTGTCTCCTGAAGACAACTACTCTCTGAGACTACCATTAACATTTTCTCTCGATTTATCTGCAGACCAAACTGGCGACTTAATCGATATAAACTGTCAATTGCAAGGCGAGAACTGGCTTTTTACCTCTATTTTGTGCGCCGCTTTGTCGGTCCTATTTATCTCTTTTCAGCCTCGTCCACTTAATACAGATGACCTGAAACTGCTTAAGCGATTACTGCAAATTGGCGGAACCAGTGTTGATCAAAAGCGTTGGAAGCAAGCTATTGAGAAATTTCGTGCAACAAATCCAGACAAGGGCATTAATGAAGATTACCTCAGACGAGTTCTCGAGACCAAAGCGGAAAAGTTTCAATCTGTAGAAGAGAGATTCAGGTTGCTTGAACAGGCATCTAAGCCACTCACGTTGTCGTTTTTAGTTAATAGTGGAAATGTCGAAGTGCGTGTCAATGATGTCATGATCCCAATGTCTACTACACCGGCAATTTACTGGCTATGGTACGCGAAAAAGCGCATGACGCATTCTAATTACGGTTGGGTATTGAATCCGCCAAGTAACCGACCTTCTCAGTCACTGGCTTCAGAGCTGATTACATTGATGGAAAATTATGGTGGTCACGGAAGAGCAATCAGTGAACTCAAGCAGAACGGATTAAAGGCAAAAACGCTCGACCAAAATCGCAATAAAATTAAAGATGCATTGGTTAATAGTTTAGGAGAAAGCTTTATTGAACAATTTGGCTTTGAAAGTGATAAACAAGAAGACAATACGCAATCAATTTATCGTTTGAAGATATCTCCAAATGATATTTCAATAAATGAAAGTTGATTTATATTATTGAAATTAATGGATAATATTTTATAGATGTCTCTAAACTGTAATCAGATATATTTGTAACAGAAGCTTCATCATTTTTCGTCAAAGTAGCTGCCACTGAGTTCGGACAAGGTGTCTGAATGGAAACTAAAAGCAGTGAAATAAACGGAAATATTATGAACAAATTATCAAAACTTTGCCTTGCGATGGCGGTGGGCTCTTCATGTGCTATTTCAGCAAATGCACTTGCGTTGAATATCGTTTTAACCAACGACGATAGCTGGGAAACAACCAACATCCAACTGTTGAAATCAGCATTAGAGGAAGCAGGCCACGATGTGATCATGTCTGCACCTTGTACGGGGCAAAGTGGTAAAGGTGGCGCAATGAGTCACTACCGCCCAGTGTCGATTGATGAATCCCAGGCTGGAGAGCAGGAATTTTGTGTCGGTGATACAGATACGAGTGTTGCATTTAAAGATTATGTCGAAGGGACTCCAGTCATGGCGGCGATTTACGGTATCGATATCGCGGCGAAGAATGTCTGGGGACAAGATCCAGATCTTGTCATCTCAGGTCCTAATGAAGGTAACAACTTGGGCTTCATGAACAACAACTCTGGAACGCTAGGTGCAACAATGGCAGCCTTGAGCCGAGGTATTCCTGCGATTGCAATTAGTGCTCATCATAATACTTCAAGTGACGCCGAACAGTCTCAGCTTGTAGCTAATGTTGTCGTTGATATTGTGGCTCAGCTCGTTGCGAGCCAGTCATCGGGAGCACCACTTTTACCTGCCTATACGGGATTAAACGTGAACACGCCAGAAGACATGAACAACCACCTGGGATACAAGTTTACCGACGTAGGTTGGAACGCGGGGGCAGAGTTTGCATTTAGTGAAGATCTTTCGCAGCAAGGCACCGCAGTCTACTACATGATGAAACGCCTAATGGAAGAGGGAATGGACTCTAGCGAAGCGCAAGTTGAAGCGGTGGCTTTACTAAAAGACAAAAAAGGACTCGCATTTAACATGGGTAATGCCGGCGATACTAATCAGAACTCTGAGGGTGTTGCTGTAAACCAAGGATACATTACTATCAGTACCATTGACGGTAACGTTCAAGCTGCGCGCGGTAAAGTGGCATTGGTAAAACAACGTCTTGTTGGCTTGGAATAGGAGCGACAAGAATGAATCGACACAATACTTTGTTTGTTACTTTATTATCGGTTTCCGCTCTGTGGGGATGTAATAGCGACAGTGATGACAACAGGCAAGCGCATGTGCAAAGTGGTGTTTACTCAGGCGTTATTTGGGCGGATGACGCCTCTCCAGATGGTGCGCAGGTCGTTATACAAGAGGGAGTGGAGCCACAACTTACGCTTTGGGATGCGAGAGAACATCAAACTTCGTACCTAGGGGCTCTAAGCAATGATCAAATCACGTTTTCTGCCGCTTCCGTTAACTGTGAAATGAGCGGTACTAACTTGACTTGTAATAACGCTAATGGTTCTTCCGTTTTATTGCCCATCACCCAAGAGAGCACTGACCTGAGCAATTATGCGGGCACTTATCAGGCAAGATACTCTGACGGACTGTATCAAATGTCGATTGATCAGTCGGGGGCAATCGCGTTAACTGGATCTGCGTGTAGCAGTGAAGGTTCGCTTTTTACTTCGGCAGTATTAGAAAGCGTAATCATGATGGAACTGCTTGATGCGCAATGCATTCAGATTGGAAATGTAAATATTGCGACGCTTGAAGTGGATAATGATTCTTTGGTTAGTATCAACGTTCAAACAGACAGTGATCAGTTCCCACAAGTCTGGGTTAAACTGTAATAGATTTACAGTGTAAACAAAAAGCCGCTAAAAATAGCGGCTTTTGATTTAATACGCACCAAAGTGCATTTCCAGTGTATGTGGCTCGTTATTAAACCAAATCGAATCGGTCTGCGTTCATGACTTTCGTCCAAGCCGAGATAAAGTCTTTTACGAACTTCTCTTGATTGTCATCTTGAGCGTACACTTCAGCATAAGAACGCAAGATGGAGTTTGACCCAAAGACTAAGTCTACGCGCGTTGCTGTCCATTTCGCTTCACCTGTTTTACGGTCACAAATATCGTAAGAGTTGCGGCCAGTTGGTTTCCATGTGTACGACATGTCCGTTAGGTTTACGAAGAAGTCATTGGTCAGCGCACCTACACGGTCAGTAAACACACCATGTTGAGTACCGCCGTGATTAGTACCAAGTACACGCATACCACCTAGTAGTACCGTCATTTCTGGACCGGTCAGGCCAAGCAGCTGTGCACGGTCTAGCAGCATTTCCTCTGGTTTAACGGCATAATGCTGTTTCTGCCAGTTTCGGAATCCGTCAGCCACTGGTTCAAGGACATCGAATGACTCAACATCGGTTTGCTCAGCCGTAGCATCGCCGCGACCAGGTGTAAATGGCACTGTAACGTCAAAACCTGCCGCTTTAATTGCTTGTTCAAGCCCGACATTACCAGCAAGCACGATAGTATCCGCCACGCTGACACCAGATTCATCTGCAATCTTAGTTAGTACATCAAGTACGCGAGCCAGACGTTGTGGTTCGTTGCCTTCCCATGCGTTTTGTGGAGCTAAGCGTATGCGTGCGCCGTTAGCACCACCTCGAAGATCCGAGTGTCGGAATGTACGTGCACTGTCCCAAGCGGTTGAAACCAAATCAGAAACGCTTAAGTCCGTTGCTGCAATTTTTGCCTTTACTGCGTCTACATCGTAGTTGGTCGTGCCAGCAGGGATCGGATCTTGCCAAATAAGATCTTCGGCTGGTACATCTGGGCCAATGTAACGCGCTTTAGGGCCTAAATCGCGGTGTGTCAGCTTAAACCAGGCTCTCGCGAATACTTCGTTAAAGTACTCTTGATCTTGGTAGAAGCGTTCAGAAATCTTACGATATTCAGGGTCAACTTTAAGCGCCATATCGGCATCGGTCATCATTGGGTTGTAACGAATTGACGGATCTTCAACATCGACCGGCTTATCTTCTTCTGCGATATCTACAGGCTCGTATTGCCAAGCGCCTGCAGGGCTTTTGGTTAGTTGCCACTCATGTTCTAGTAGCATTTTGAAATAGCCGTTGTCCCATTGAGTCGGATGGCTTGTCCAAGCGCCTTCAACGCCGCTGGTTACGGTGTCACGGCCAATGCCGCGAGATTTGTGGTTATTCCAACCAAGACCTTGCTCTTCAATGTCGGCACCTTCAGGGTCTGGACCTAAGTTTGCCGCGTCGCCATTACCGTGAGCTTTACCAACCGTGTGACCACCTGCCGTTAAAGCGACGGTCTCTTCATCATTCATCGCCATACGTGCAAAGGTGACACGCATGTCGGCAGCGGTTTTAAGAGGGTCTGGATTACCGTCTACACCTTCTGGGTTCACATAGATCAAACCCATCATCACTGCTGCCAGAGGGTTTTCAAGGTCACGTTCGCCAGAGTATCGGGTACCTTCGCCACCACTTGTCGCTAACCATTCTTTTTCTGAACCCCAGTAAATGTCTTTTTCCGGATGCCAGATGTCTTCTCGGCCAAAGGCAAATCCAAAGGTTTTAAGACCCATAGATTCATATGCCATGTTACCCGCAAGAAGCATTAAATCCGCCCAGCTTATTTTGTTGCCGTATTTTTTCTTAATTGGCCATAACAAGCGACGAGCCTTATCTAAGTTGCCGTTGTCTGGCCAAGAGTTAAGTGGCGCAAAGCGTTGATTACCGGTTGAACCACCCCCGCGACCATCAGTGGTGCGGTAGCTACCAGCGGAGTGCCACGCCATACGAATCATTAAGCCGCCGTAGTGTCCCCAGTCTGCTGGCCACCACTCTTGACTGTCCGTCATTAGCGCTTTCAAATCATTTTTTAAGGCTTCAACGTCAAGTGATTTAAGTGCTTCACGGTAGTCGAAGTCTTCTCCAAGTGGGTTTGTTTTTTTGTCGTGCTGATGGAGAATGTCTAAGTTAAGCGCGTTCGGCCACCATTCCATCACGGTCGAACCGGTGGAAGTCATGCCACCATGCATTACCGGGCACTTTCCTGCTGAGTTATTATCGCTGTTGTTCATAGGGTGTCCTTTTAGCAGTGAAATATTATTTTTTCTTAAAACAGAAAATGTAAGTGTTTTATCACTGTTTGATTATCTGTTTAGAAGTTAATGTTTATACATCTCAGTAACTTGTAATTGATAATAGTAAGGAACCTGAGATTTATCATATCACTTAGACCGATTAATTTAATAAGCTAAGCCTATCAATCTCTCGCAGGAGTTTTTAGCTCAGCTGGACGTTCTGAACCTTTATTTTTAGATAAAACCTTATTTAGATTAGATGCTTAAAAGGGAGTGTAGGTCATGCTCTACAGCAGGATATTAGTCTTGAAAGAAGAGGTGTTTAATCGGAAATAGAAAAGTAATAGTGGGTATTTGAAATGTTAGTAATAGTACTCGTAAATCAATAAACTCGCCTTTTAAAAATGAACTTAAGTCATATATAAAAGGCGAGTGTAGACGTTTTTTGTGATTACTAGATATTATCAGTGTCTAAACTTATATTATTGTGCCGTACCATTTATGTAAGTTTTTAACCAATCGTAGGCTGCTGAACCAATAGGATCTCCGATCGATTGACCAGCCGGAATGGAGTCATAAAAGTGGACCCCAGCCCATAAACGACTTAACCCACACTTATCAGAGAATTCGTCCCAAGTACTCCAACCCAAAACGGTGTGCGATTGCGGAGTTACCCCTGGTTCAATTAGAGATGTTCCCGATTGCTTATCTAGGACTTCAAACTGTTCAGGCAAGAATCCAGGTTGCCAGAAACTTAGATCGTTAGCAGCTTCGTAAGGAAGGCCTAACTCTTCTTGTAAGTAGCGCTTGGTCGAAGTGGCATGAGCGCGGCAAAAACTGGCACTGGCTGAAGGGTATTCTGGGTGATTTGCGGATTGTAAATATGGTCGCCATTCACTGCCTTTAAGATCGCTTACTGTACCCATTCCAGGGCCACCCCAAGCGGTAAGGTTGTCGTTCTTATACAGATAGCCAATCGCTGAAAATGGCCTGACGGCGTCGTATTTACGCTTATTGTCCCAAACTGTTATCCCTGCATCGAAGGCTGCGACGTTCACCAGGTAATCAAGCTGAACAAATTGTTCTAGTGATAGGTGGTGATAGAAAGTCGCGGCTAGCGTTGAATAACCCAAGCTAATGATTTTATTGTCATAAAACTCCGAAAATAACTTTTGTTCATCAGTTAAGTCTGCTTGTGCTTCTAATACTTCATTGGCTTGCTCGATATAGTCCGGAAATGCTTTGCCACTTGGATTTATGGCATAAGATCTTGTTGGTTTAGGCACAGTTATGGTTGGTTTGTCGTAACTAAAAGGTTGGGTGCTGCCTAATTGAGGGGTGACAAATTGTTGGGAGAAAAAGATGCCACTACCAGATGTGAGTGTATCTGGCTGCCATCGTCTAGGGTCGGTTAATTTTTCTGCGGTGTTAACTGGTCGATAGCCTGTGCAATCAGCGTACGGTTTTGGATAGTATTGGTTACAGTCGGTTCCTAACTGGTTCATGCCATCATCTACACGAGCTGCCACAACGGCGTTACCTGCAAGGTTACCCACGCCTATCGCCGTGTTCGCATCAAGTGTATTGTCATTTGGGTCGAGCCCCACAGTGAGTAGCATGGCATCCCAGTCCGAAGCAAATTGTGGCATTAAGCTATTGAGCACTTTATGGCTGGCGTACATGATTGCGATGTTTCTTGCTGAATCACTGTCTCCTGCGTTAAGTCGACCTAAGTCGGAATGTACACCAATCGCGGTATCACTATAAGGTGCAATAGCGTCAAACCAAGCCGCAGTTATTAGTGTGGTCGTTCTTAATATTAGTGGAGCATCACCGGGAGATACCGTTGACAACAATCTTGGCACTGCCGCTTCTATAACCGTTGCGGGTGCGCATATAGGAAAATTCTCCGGGCAGTCAAAGGCATAAGAAACGCCAGAGACTGAAAGCAAGAGGGTGCCGGTGGCTAACTTTAAAGAAAGTGGTTTAAGTTTCATGCTTGATATCCTATCTAATCCAAGTATTGGATGCTTAAAACATCGGGTTAATACTGCGAACTAAAATCCAATCATTATTTTCTTAATATAAATTAGGTTTATTGTTCTAATTTATATGCGATTTAATCCTCCGTTTGGATAATATAAAATCTATGAATGTCTTATGGCTAAGCAGTTAAATCGTAATATGGACGCCTCGATTTCATCCGTTTAATTTTATTTATGGGAGGGTTATCACCAATCTTGAAAGGGTTTCTGGCTCTTTTTGTGGAATTGGATAAGCAATAAAACTGATATCAATCTTAATAATTATTTAGTGATTTTCTTTTGTTAAGTGATTGTATAAGCGATATATTTTCATTTTATTGATTTAAATATCAGTAATGAGACGCTTTTTCATAACTATCTCAATGAATTGCTCATACACTTTAAGCGTTTTAAAAACTGTATCACCCCGAATCTATTGTTGGAGCTCGGGTTCCAAGGTAGACAAGTAAATTAGACGATTAAACCTAATTACAGTGACCTGATTAAACTCGAAAATACTGTTTTCCTTATCTTGCCTACTTTAGAAAATGGACGATCTACTTTTTAGCAATATATTGAGGTTTAAGAAGCAGATTATTGTAACTGGATAATAGCTACTCTAAATAAACGTTTAAGTATGAGGAGCTTGGGTGTCTTATTCAATACTCACAAGTGCTCATGCAAAACGTATGAGGCAACTTGTATGAAAAGTATCGAAAGCGCTAAGGTCGAAGACTTTATAAAACATTTCGGTGGTGAGGCTATTTTACCTGATGATGCGTCTTATGATGAGGTTCGTAAAATTTGGAACGGCATGATAGACCGCAAGCCCGGTATGATCGCTCGCTGTAAATCGGCGGAAGATGTTGTGTTGTCAGTGAATTTCGCTAGAGAAAACAACTTGCTCGTCTCTGTTCGAGGAGGAGGGCACAACATTGCTGGTAATGCCGTGTGTGATGATGGTTTGATGATAGACTTAACTCTTCTTAACGAGGTTCAGGTCTATCCGTCAGCACAAAAGGCGATTGTCGGACCCGGTTGTACCCTTGGTGACATCGATGCGAAGACACAAAATTATGGTCTGGCCACTCCTGTAGGTATTAATTCTACGACGGGTATTGCTGGTTTAACGCTAGGTGGCGGCTTTGGCTGGCTAAGTCGTAAATATGGTATGACGATTGATAGCTTGGTATCTGCCAACGTGGTGACAGCAGATGGGCGTCAGTTGCTGGCTAGTGAGACAGAAAATCAAGACTTATTCTGGGCACTTCGGGGGGGCGGTGGTAACTTTGGCATCGTTACTCAGTTTGAGTTCCAGCTTCACCCTGTTGGTCCTGATGTACTTAGCGGCCTGATCGTATTCCCATTTAGTCAAGCGAAGTCCGTCATTAGTCAATTCGCCCAATTCACGAAAACCGCTCCAGAAGAACTCAGTGTTTGGATGGTTAGCCGTAAAGCGCCACCTTTACCTTTTTTGCCTGAAGAGGTTCATGGTAAAGAGGTCGTCGTTCTTGCCATTTGTTATGCGGGAGATCCTTCCGAGGGTGAAAAGCTGATCGAACCGCTTCGGTCGTTTGGTGATGCTCATGGTGAGCACATTGGTGTACAACCTTTTGCCGCATGGCAGCAAGCCTTTGATCCACTTTTAACGCCGGGTGCACGTAATTATTGGAAATCGCATAACTTTACCGCGCTCAGCGAAGGGGTGATAGACGCTGCTATCGAATACGCAGGGAAATTACCGTCACCTCAATGTGAGATTTTTATCGCTTCTCTAGGCTGTGCCGCTTCCCGCCCTGCGCCTGAATCGATGGCGTATTCTTGTCGTGATGCTGAGTACGTTCTTAATGTCCACGGGCGTTGGGATGCCGCGGAAGATGATGAAAAATGCATTACTTGGGCACGTGATTTCTTCGCGAAAACCAGACCTTTTGCCAGTGGCGGTGCTTACATCAACTTCCTGACTCAGGACGAGTCGGAACGCACCGAGTCTGCTTATGGCCCAACGTACGCACGTCTTCAGGAAATAAAGAAAAAGTATGATCCGAATAACTTATTCAGAATGAATCAGAATATTCCTCCGCAATAATATTTAGTTTCGGATATGTCTAACTCGTTCTGATTCAATGCCCTGATAGCTCAAGGAGTTGCGCTATTAGAACGTTGGCTGATTACAGCGGCACGTCGCATTACTAAAGGTTCCCCCATTACTGATTATGAATTTATCCAAGTGGTGGGGGACACCACGGCGAGTAAATCGCAATCCAATCCACAGGTTACCTCCTGCACTTAATCACGTCTCAACTCATCGTTTTTGATGCACTTTCTTATTTACTCGACTCTGTAATTTGTTTACTCATCAAACCAGTCATATGCTCTGTGATGCTGTAATTTACACATACAAAAATTTAACAAAATATATTTTTATACATATATATTGCATAAAACACACTTATTGGTAATATTAACGCCCGATGACAATTAATGCGGTATGACAGCATGAGTATTCAGGTTTGCGGGATCAACAAATCCTACGGTGATACACAAGTTCTTCACGATGTCAGTTTTAATTGTGAAAGCGGTGAAACATTGGTGTTATTAGGCCCGAGCGGCGCAGGGAAAAGCTCTCTGCTGCGCGTTCTCAACCTTTTAGAAGGTGCAGATAATGGCCAGTTAAACATCGCGAATGACGCTTTCGACTTTTCAACTGAAATTAAAGAAAAGCATGGTTTAGCGCTTCGCCGTAAAGTCGGTATGGTGTTCCAGCAATACAACCTTTGGCCTCATATGACGGTGATGGAGAACTTGATTGAAGCACCAGTCAAAGTCTCTGGCATGGCAAAAGATGAAGCCAAACAACAGGCGATGCAGATTTTAGCGACCTTACATTTGGCCGATAAAGCGGATGCTTGGCCAATGCAGCTATCCGGTGGTCAACAGCAACGAGTTGCGATAGCACGTGCTTTGATGATGAAACCAGAAGTTCTTTTGTTTGATGAGCCAACGGCTGCGCTTGATCCTGAGATTACGAACCAAGTAGTTAAGATCATTAAAGATTTAAGTGGCACGGGCATTACTCAGGTTGTGGTGACACACGAAGTGGATTTTGCCAAAAAGATTGCCAGCCATGTTTTGTACCTTGAGAAAGGGCATATTGTTGAGCATGGCACAAACGATGCGTTTACCAATCCGCAGACGACTCAGTTTGCTGATTACTTAAAACACTAAAAAATGTATACCCATCAAAGGGTGTAGCTATAAACAACCATCACAGATGACCGGCTGTCATTGCGAGTGTCAGCCCAAGACGTACACACGGAGTATTGCAATGAAAAAGATTTTACTAGCTTCACTAATCGGCCTTATGTCTGCAAATGCAGCAGCTCAAGAAGAAATCAAATTCGCGATGGAAGCGACGTACGCTCCATTCGAATACATGGATGAAAATAACCAAATCCAAGGCTTCGATGTGGATCTTGCGAACGCACTTTGTAAAGAAATGGAAACAAAATGTAGCTTCTACAACCAAGCTTTTGACAGCTTGATTCCTGCATTAAAATTCAAACGTTACGATGCGGCTATCTCAGCGATGGACATCACTGATGCGCGTTTAGAGCAAGTAAACTTTTCTGATTCGTACTACGACAACTCAGCTGCATTCGTTTCTGTGAAAGGCAAAGTTGCCGATAAAACTCAGTTAGAAGGCAAGCGTGTCGGTGTACAAAATGGTACAACTCACCAAACATACCTGCTTGAGCAGCTTCCTGGTGTGACTGCGGTTCCTTATGCAAGCTACCAAGACGCATTCATCGATATGAAAAACGGACGTATTGATTCTGTTTTCGGTGATACAGCCGTTGTCGCTGAATGGTTTAAGAAAGAAGATAACCTGACTTACGTTGGCGAACGTGTAACGAATGCGAAGTACTTCGGTAACGGTTTTGGTATCGCGGTAAACAAAGACAATGAAGAACTTGTAAATAAACTGAATACTGCGCTTAAAACCGTAAAAGCAAACGGTCAATATGACGTGATCTTCAACAAGTACTTCGGTAACTAATATGGTGTTAACGGGTTACTCTTTATCGCTTGTGCAAGCTAGTTGGATGACAGTCCAGTTAGCTTTTACAAGTCTGTTAGTCGGTTTGATTCTGGCGGTGTTATTCGCCAGCGGTGAAATGTCTCGTCGTTTATTCGTGAAATGGCCAACAACAGCCTTTGTCACGGTGATTCGCGGATTGCCAGAGCTTCTTGTTGTGTTGTTCATCTATTTTGGCTCAACACAGGTTCTGTTTTTGATCACCGGTGACTTTATTGAAGTTAGCCCGTTTTTGTCTGGTGTGATTGCGCTGTCATTGATCTTTGCTTCTTACGCTTCTCAGACGCTGCGTGGCGCTCTCAAAGCGGTCGGAAAAGGGCAGAGAGAAGCAGCGAGCGCGCTGGGGATCGGTCCGATTCACGCCTTTGTACGCATTGTTTTGCCCCAAGCGGTAAGGCACGCGCTACCAGGACTCACTAACCAATGGTTGGTGTTGCTCAAAGATACCGCATTGGTTTCTCTGATTGGCGTGACTGACCTTCTTAAGCAAGCTCAGCTTACATCTGCTGCGACACACGAGGCGTTTACTTGGTACGCGACAGCGGCTGCCGTTTATTTGGTGATTACTTTGATAACACAACGAGCGGTGAAGCTAATCGATAAGAAGTTTTCGGTTAAAGGAATCAGCATAGGTCAGGAGGCTACCGCATGAACGAACAACACGTTTGGCAATTGCTTGAAGGTCTCGGCACCAGCATCCAACTGACCGCTGCGTCGTTGGTTGTCGGCTGTATCCTTGCTTTGTTGATGACACTAACGTTGATTCTGCGTACGCCAGGCTTGCATTGGTTGAGTCGAGGCATCATTACCTTGTTTACGGGAACACCACTGTTGGTACAGATTTTTCTGGTCTACTACGGCCCAGGGCAATTTGATGTCATCAGGGAGAGCTTCTTGTGGTCATGGCTAAGCCAGCCATGGTTCTGTGCCATGTTCGCTTTAGCGTTGAATACCGCGTCATATAGTACTCAGTTGTTTAAAGGTGCTTTCAACGCAATTCCATCAGGCCAGTGGCAAGCTTGTCGTGCGCTCGGCATGAGTAAGTCGACTACGTTAAAAGTATTGCTTCCGTATGCGATTCGCCGCGCGGTTCCGGCATATTCCAATGAAGTGATCTTGGTCTTCAAGGGGACTTCTCTGGCGAGCACCATCACCATCATGGATCTTATGGGGTACGCGCAGCGTATCAACGCTCAAACTTACGATACGCTTACCGTATTTGGTGTTGCGGGTGCATTCTACTTAACGGTCAACGGCATTCTGACGCTGATTTTCCGTCAGGTAGAGAAGAAAGCTTTGGCATTCGAAGCTGCATAACACGCTATTGCAAAACGCCATTCAATTTTAAATGCCTCTATTCACGGACTCTCGAATAGGGGCATTTTTTTGTTTCTAATCCTGTAGAAAAACAAATGCTACATGCAATTTAAAGCGATCGCTTTCCAATGATCTTTAGCTGGGCAATCTTTATTCCTATCCCCAAATTCACTGACTATCATAATAGTTACATGATGTTTTATCGAAAAAACAAAACTGATGTGCCGATTATCATGGACTGAAAAATTTTATACTTATTTATCAAATGTATAGTTAATAAATCAGAAAGCCTTTAATTAATTTGAGGAATAATGATGCAATTACTTGAATCCTTTTTTGGTATTATCGGAGACCTCACATGGGGTTGGGCTCTTGTCCCGTTCCTCGTGATCTTTGGTCTGTTCTTTACGATCGTAACTGACTTTGTTCAATTCCGGTTCTTCAAGCGAATGTTTCGCGTATTGCTGACAAAAAACCAGACTACCGATGCAAAAGCCATTTCTGGTCGTGAAGCACTTTTACTTTCTATTGGTGGACGTGTAGGTGGCGGTAACATCGCTGGTGTTGCTGTTGCAATCACGCTTGGTGGGCCGGGAGCCGTCTTCTGGATGTGGGCGGTGGCATTGGTTGGTATGGCGACCAGTTTGGTCGAATGTTCTCTCGCTCAGCTTTATAAACGAAAGGAAGGCAATGATTTTCGTGGCGGTGCTGCGCGTACGATTATTCATGGTCTTGGTGAGGACTATCGTTGGCTCGCCTACGTTTATGCGGTTTGTCTGATCGCTTCTTTCGCTATCGGATTTAATGCATTTCAGGGCAATACCGTTGCAGGTGCCGCTTCAGACAGCCTTGGTATTGACCGTTTGTACACTGGTGTGTTTCTTTCTATTGCTGTTGGATTCATTATCTATGGTGGTATCCATCGTATTGCGAAAGCGGCCGATGTTATCGTTCCAATCATGGCGGTTGCGTATGTTGCCTTAGCGCTGCTTGTCATCATTATCAACATTGCGGAGCTCCCAGGCGTTATTATGACTATCGTTAAAAATGCTTTCGGTATTGAGGAAGTCGTGGGCGGTGGTATGGGTGCTGCGTTGGCTAACGGTCTACGACGAGGCTTGTTCTCAAATGAAGCGGGTTTAGGTTCAGCGCCTAATGTCGCGGCAACGGCAGATGTATCTCATCCGATAAGTCAGGGTATTACTCAGTCACTATCTGTATTTATCGATACGATTGTTGTATGTAGCTGTACCGCCTTCGTGATTCTACTCGGAGATGTCTATGTGCCGGGAGCCGAAGGTGTTGATGGCGTTGTCCTTACCCAACAGTCTTTGGTGTCTCACCTCGGTCAGTGGTCTCAGTACTATCTAACCGGTGCTATTTTGTTGTTCTCGTTTAGTTCGGTTATCTACAACTACTATCTGGGTGAAAACGCACTAACCTTTATGTCTCAGCGCAAATTGTCGCTGCACATTTTACGAATTGCCGTTATAGCTATCGTATTTGTTGGCGCGGTTGCACCAGGCGCGACTTCAGTATTTTTCTTCTCTGACCCGATGATGGGAATTCTCGCCATCGTAAACTTGCTGGCATTGATCATGCTGTTCCCAACCGCAATGCGTTTGTTAAAGGATTACAGGAAGAAGCTTGCTGCTGGTGCTGAGCATCCGGAATTCAATCCCGATGAGTTCCCTGATTTGGATATTGACCGCACGGCTTGGGTACCGAAAAATAAAAAATAGCAAACCTGCTTTTCAATCCTGTTGAGATTACTTAGAAGGGGAGAGAGCGTTCATCGCGTTTGTTACAGTCACGAGTCAGGGAGCCTATCCCTGACTCTGAAACACCTCATCGATAACTCGATAAGTTAGCTTATTGTCAACGTATATACTTTCCATTAGCGCAATTGAATAAACATCAACGTGTTGCGCCTTAACATCGACGTACTTTAGCTGTGTATCGCCAGTATCATGACGAA
This sequence comes from Vibrio sp. EJY3, assembly GCF_000241385.1. Classification (NCBI taxonomy): domain Bacteria; kingdom Pseudomonadati; phylum Pseudomonadota; class Gammaproteobacteria; order Vibrionales; family Vibrionaceae; genus Vibrio; species Vibrio sp. EJY3. The sequence goes on along the minus strand of NC_016614.1, from coordinate 1,054,755 downwards.
AAAGCGTAATATGGGGCATATACTTTTTTGCTTCAGTAGCAAAGCCTTGTGCTTTCAGTGCTGTCGTTAATTCTCTTTGTAAATTCATTAATGCGCGATTTCTTGCTATTCCCATCCAAACCAACCGACTTCGTTTTTGGTGAAACGCACCTAAATGATCGATCTCTAAACCATCACATTTTGATTTCAACTGACGCAAGATACGGATTAACTTTTGCTTCTGCTCTTGCGTCGCTTCACCGACAAAAGCCAACGTGAGATGGAGGTTCGCTGTACGAGTATGTCGGCCATTTATACCGCGTGAACGCAATAAATTTTGGTACGTCATTAAGTTGCGCTTTGTATCATCATCAAAGGTCAGTGCAAAAAATAACCGCATAAAACGCCCTCTCAAACCAGAATCGGTGTTTGTGGTCACTGGATTACTTTAAGAATACTATTGATTATACTTTGGGTCTGTTCGTTCATTTTTACAGTAGACGGCAAGCACACGCAGAGTTCTTCTTCTAGTCGTTTGTCTTTCAGTGGCGTAAACGCCAATTCACCATTCATCACTTGTTTTTCAATGTCATACCAAGTCATAAAACTGACTCCGGCACCTTCACGAACCAGGCTAGCAAGCAAATTAAACGAATTGCTTGTGGCAGAAATATCAAAGCTACTGTTCTGTCTCAGGATCTCCGAATAAAGACGCGTATGCACTGATAAGTTTCTGTCAGGAAAGCAAAGTGGCCATTTGAGGCACTCGTGCAATTCTATGGATTTCGTTTTTTCATCGAATAGTTTTGGGAGGTGGACCAGCCCAATCTTAGTCCTGTGCCGCGCTGAAAATTGGATTTTTTCATGTCTGGCGACGTTAAACGCGATAATGAAATCCAATTGATTGTCCAAAAGCAAGTTTGTCAGTGTTTGTGTGTCTCCGGTTGTAAAGTGAACACGTAAATTGTCGAATTGAGAGGAAAGCAAATTGTAAAGTTTAGGCAGAACACTGTGGCTTAGGCAGTCAACTGCGCCGATACGTAGTTGAATTAAGTTTTGCTGAGCCTCTTCCTTTAAGCTCCTTCGAAAGCGGTTTTCTTCAGTAATCCATTGTTGCGCATGTTTATAAAGCGCCTGACCTTGCTCCGTTAGCTCAATCCCTTTTGGGAGTCTCACAAGTAATTGAGTACCGAAATCTTCTTCAAGAATATTCATCTGACGGCTCAGCGCTGACGCGGCAATATGCAGCTTTTCTGCGGCTTTACGTACAGATTTTTCGTGTGCGATGACGACAAACGATCGAACTTCTTTTGTTAATGCAGACATGACTAATATCCGAGAATAAAAATACTGTTCTAAATATTAGCACGCAGCTTTCTAAACGTTCTAGTTTGAATAACGGTTACGCTCTCTTATAGTGTTTTCAGATTCAATAAGGGACTTAAAAACATCAATATATGGAGTTAGTGATGAAACACGACATTGAAAATCTGAAACTCACCATTGAGTTAGCAAAATTGAGTGTGGAAAGTGGGAATCATCCTTTTGGCGCAATGTTGATTGGTCCAGATGGAGAAATACTGATTCGTTCTGGTAACACTTATCAGCATGATAAAGGAGTCGGTCATGCTGAGTCTAATGTCGCTCGCCTTGCCTCTCGTCAATATCAACCGGAATTTCTAGAGAAGTGTACGTTAGTGACATCAGTCGAGCCTTGTTGCATGTGTGCCGGTTCGATTTACTGGGCAGGTATTGGTAGCGTGGTGTTCGGGCTTACAGAAAAGCGTCTCGCTGAATTAACCGGCGACAACCCTGAAAACTTAACGTTAGATTTAGCCTGCCGGGATGTATTCATGGCAGGACAGCGCAAAGTTGAAGTCCGTGGGCCATACGTTCAGCTAGAGGAAGAGATTGCTGCTGACCATATTGGTTTTTGGTAAGGAGGAGCATCAAGAGGCTTCTACCTCTCAGTTCTCTGCATAGCTCAAGCGGAAATCCAAGGCCGACTACACGACCTGCTATAGTTAAAACGTTTTATCTAACGAGACGGAAAGTCAGCAATGAGTAACACATCCAGGTTAAGGGACTTTATTCACGCCTTCACACATTTGGTCGATAAAGCGGGCCAAGATGAAGCGCGTATTATGATGGACGGCAAACTGCTTCTCTCCGAACTTGTCAGCTGCGATGATTGGTTACCTGATGAGTTCGCCCAACCAAATCCAGAATCGTATCAGCAATACTTATTGTATTGCGACCCATTGGAGCGCTTTTCCGTGGTGAGTTTTGTTTGGGGACCTGGTCAGCAGACGCCAGTGCATGATCACACCGTGTGGGGTATGGTCGGAGTAATGCGAGGTGCTGAGTGTTGTGAAGAGTTTTATCTGGATCCAAAATCGAATAGATTACAACCGAATGGGAAACATCAACTCCAATGTGGTGACATTGACCTACTATCACCTCGTATCGGAGATATTCATAAGGTATCAAACGCTCACTCAGATCGTACCTCGATCAGCATCCACATCTACGGTGCCAACATTGGGTCTGTGAGTCGACATCTCTATGACTTACAGACAGGGGAGGTAAAGCGTTTTATTTCTGGATATTCAAACAAAGTGCTGCCGAATATATGGGACCGTTCAACGGAGTAATGAACGGTCTGTTGATGAGTAATGACCAATGAGACTAGAAAGGTGCTACGCCGAAGCAGCTGTCTTCTTCAACGGTCAATTTCAAGCTCAAGCTTTAGCACGAAGAACATTTTACTTGTACCACGAAAATATCCCTTAATATATTGGCTCACTTCATTCGTTATTTTGTGCAATAGCGATTAATATTTACCCAATACTCATAAAAATAAGTAGTCGTCGTTTAAAACGAACACGTAAGTTATTTAAAAATCATGCAGTTTATGGAAGTGAGTGTTTATATAGAGTAGTTGGTCCTGAAATAATACAGAAACTAAGAACTCGTATATCATTATAATTACTATGGGCAAATAGTATAAATATTGTCTTCAATAACAGCGGGAATTGTGTACGATCTTCCAACCATTATCTCTGCACTAGCGCCTAGGGTAATAAAATCTTCCTAACTCGGTATCTCATACGCATTAATTAAAATTGCAAAGAACGGTAATCGTTACGCACTAATAAAGGTTGCTGAAATATGTTTAAAAATTAATCTCTGCGCATGGTGCTCAAAAGCTTGGATGAAGCGATTAACGGACGTCGATTTGCGTGTGCATCATGAGCCTATTGAATGAAAGTCTGGTATTTTGTTGTTCTATGCAGCCATTTGTCATGAACGGATTGCCAATGAATCTCTTATGAAAATGATGCAACGTACGTGTAGGAAAATCACTAGTATCCCATTAGTGACTTTATCCATTTAACTCATCACGTCATTAATTTAGCGGAGTATTATATTTTAAAATAACACCTTTGAATTAGAATCACATTTTGTGCGGTAAATGAATGAAAATATAAATATTAAAAACATTTTAATATTTTTGATGCGGCTAGGCTTTTATTTTGATTTTAACTTAGATTTCGATGATATTTGAAGCTAAATGTTATCGATTATATTTTTAAAACGACGATTTTATTGAAAGCACTTTGCATTATCTGGCGTGATCTTATCCGCATGTATAGTGTTTCTTGTATCCATTAATATTGGTTTTAGAGGGTTTATTTAATATAACTACTCTCTGTTTTAAGGAGGTGATAAGATTTTTAAACCGTACGCTAGTACGTTTAAATATAAATTTTATCCTCATAAAAACGAAAGTTGACGGTAAAAAACACATAGTGATTATCTGGTGTAAATAATGTGGTAGTCATATTTCTCATACTCAGGGGCTGTGTGTACTGTGTTTGAAATAAAAGAGATTTGGTTTGCAGTCTGTAAAATCAAACGATAACAAACTGTATAAATATAAAAGTTTAGATATAAGGGAATATATGAGTAGTCGCTTTAAGCGCAGCAAGATTGCTGTGCATTGTTTAGCGTTATTAGGTGCAAGTATGTCACTATGTACGCAAGCTGAAACGGAATTGGCTGCCGTACAAGGGGGAGCTAAAGGGCTTGAATTCACGTTGATTACTGGCGACAAAGTCAGTGCAGTTGTGAATAATGCCGGTGAACTTGGAGGTATTCGCCTGTTGAATAAAGACGGTGTGGAAATTGTTACTTCTGTATTCAAACGTGGTAACGACACCTACTTGGTGCCAGCCAAAGCACAGCCTTTTGTAGACTCACGCGCCATTGACTTAGAGTTGTTTAATATCAATAAGCTCTATCAGTCAAAGTATGATGACGCGAGCACAGACAATCTTCCGGTGATAATCGAATACGCAGATGGATCACTTGCAGGTGCAGCAACGCCCACTGTAATCGAAGGTACTTCGCTGACCGGTGAAATCGAATTAATCGACAGTGCCGCATTTGGCATCGAAAAAGAGAAAGCCGAGGCTGTCTGGGAAAGCCTGACACAGGATGGACGCATTGAAGGAGTTTGGCTTGATGCTGTGATTCATGGTCATAAGCAATCTGTTGGCACCACGTTAACACCTACCGTACCTTTGACAGGCGCGTTGGGCCCTTCAGCCGTCACGTTTAATGGTGAAGGCGTCACAGTAGCGGTATTGGATACTGGCTACGATGTTGAGCATAGTGACTTGAGAGGGCAGGTGATTGGCTCAAAAGACTTTTCATATTCAGCAAACGGTGTTGATGATTTAAATGGTCACGGCACTCACACGGCTTCAACCATTGCTGGTACGGGGTCAGAATCGAATGGGTATTGGGCAGGCATGGCGCCTGGTGCTGATCTTCTCGTTGGTAAAGTTCTGAGCAACAGCGGTGGTGGCAGTACTTACGGTATTATTAATGGCATGATCTGGGCCGTCGAAAATGGCGCAGACATCGTCAATATGTCACTAGGTGGTTCAGCCACAGCCTGTGAAGGCCCGATGGTTGATGTGGTTGAAGCTTTTAGAGATCAAGCTCTGTTTGTTATTTCAGCCGGTAACAGCTTTACCCGTGAAACGGTGGGTTCGCCGGGCTGTGCGCCAAGCGCCTTGACTGTAGCTGCATTGGATCGTGAAAATCAGACGGCTGTGTTCTCTTCGCGTGGTCCATCACCAGATGGTCACTCAGCGAAACCAGATATCGGCTCACAAGGTGTCGATGTCGTGGCTGCTGCATCTGGAGGCGTGGGTAGCAACGCTTACCGCTCTTTGTCGGGTACATCAATGTCGGCACCTCATGTTGCAGGTGGTGCGGCGATTGTATTACAGGCTCGTCCAGATCTATCTCCAGTACAACTCAAACGCGTTTTAACTTCTTCAGTCTTTGATAATAACGCTCATGTGTTAGAGCAAGGCGCAGGCCCAATGGATGTGAACCGCGCTATTACTCAACCAGTTATTGCCGCGCCAAACGTAGAACTAGGTCGCTTTGTTGACGTGTCATCTGCTGTCAGTGTCGATGCGCATGTGACGCTGACCAATATCAGCAACAGTGATGTAACTTATAAACTGAGCATGGATCTGATCGGCGAAGACGGTATAACGCAATTGCCTGCGACTCTGGCTGGTTTAGGCGTTAAATCAGTAACGGTACCAGCGAATGGTTCAGTGGACGTGCCAGTTTGGATTGAGCCACAAGTGGCGCTGCGCGATGGCGCTTATGGCACCATAACTGGACGTATTAAAGGCGAGGGTACTGGTCAATCGGATGATCAAATTATTGTGCCTGTTTCGTTTTTGATCCAGCCGCCAGAAGTCGAGCTGACATTAAACGCGTACGATAACCGCGGCAAGCCTGCAAACAGTTTCTCTAAAGCCTATATCATTAATGAAGAAGATGACTGGGGGCATGCTCTTTCCTTTACCAATGGTCAAGCCAGCATTAGCCTGCCTAAAGGTAACTACAGTGTTATTTCACACATTGTAACTTACGACAATGATTCTGATTTTGGTGGACTACCAGAGTCCGCAGCGCAGATGGCCTACCTTGATCACAAAGTCACTTCAGATACGGTACTGACTTTTGATGCTGGTGTGGCAGAAAAAGTGGAGTTTAAAGCGGACAAGCCAATTGATACACAGGGCTTCTCGTTTGGTTTCACCTACGCTCTGGATGACAATAAAGTAGCTAAACTCGCTGCGATTGATTTGATGCCGGATTATGTTGAAAACATGTATCTGTGGTCACAAGGTTACGACAGCCGTTTCCGTGCATTTTTATCTACTCATGCAACCGCTCCTGAAACTGTGCTAAGCATGGAAAATGGTCAGCAGTTACATGCCGTCGCACAAGGTCTTGCTGTTGGTTTTGATGGTGAAGGTAGCGCTGAAGTAGTACCTGTTGGTGAAGGTGGTTACAGCACAGATTGGAGCCAATTTGATTTGGCTGACAAAATTGCTTTGATCCAAAACCCTTACAATGTCACTTCTTACATGGTGAAAGGTGCGCTGGAACAAGGTGCAATTGGTGTACTTTTCTATCGTCCAGGCACTAATGGTCGTTATAAAACAGCCTTTACTGGTATTTCGACTAAGCCGATTGTTGGCTTAAGTGCTGAAGAAGGTGAAATGTTGTTTGCAGAAATCCAAAGTGGTCGCAACAAGGTGAGTTGGTCAGGTACTGCGGTTGATAAGACGCCTTATACTTACCAACTACATCACATCACTGAAGGTCACAACAAAGGTGGCTTAATTCGTGTGCATGATAAAGACATGTATCACATTAGTGCAGCGTACCATGCTCAAGGTGAGGAACGTCCAGTTTTCCGCGACATGATGGCTCAAACCAACAGCACTGGTGAGTTCTATTCAACGGGCAGTCCACAAATGTTAGTGGCACCGGTTGTGCGTGATGAATATTACACCGCAACCAGCAAAAACACCTGGACCAACATTGTAATGCAAGGCAGCCGCATTCAATCGGATGGCGCGTATTTTGATGGCCCACGAATTATGGAAGCTGGCGCTAAAGAAGAGACTACCTGGCTAAGAGGACCAAAAGGCGCGAGCTTGAACACGAGTTCTCATTCTGTTGGTTACCGTGATACCAATTTGATTCGTTGGAACTTCCCGCAGTTTGGGGATGCGTCAGGTCACGATGCTATTGCAGGTTACAATGGTCGAGCAGCCTATGGTTTATGGGTAAATGGTGAGAGCACGTACATGGACACTGGCACTTTAACCATGCCTGTAGAAAGTGCGGAAGTGCGCCTGGAGCTACGTAATTATAACCGTGGTGTTGCTGAGCGTTCACCGATTGACGACAAGCTAGGTTCGTTTTATCAGGGTATCTTTACCTTTATGACTGACCAAAGCATGCAAGGTGCGCAACCTATTTTGGTACCGAAAATTGATGTTCCAGTCGATATGCACAACAGCCATCCTGCAGGCGAGCCTGCGAAAGTTGTCCTGTCGGGTGAAATGGACAGCAATGAAGATGTGACTCTGGCAGAAGTGACCCTGCAATACGCTTATGGTCAGGAATGTGTAGTGAGCTATGTTTCTGCTTACTCGTACTGTCCGGTTTATGACAAACTGAATGAATCAGATTGGGTCAACGCTCAAGTGGCTTATGAAGATGGCCAGTGGGTTGCGACCGTGCCAAATGACGCTGAAGCAGGTGAATTTGTTCACTTACGTGTAGTAATGAGCGATACAGACTCAAGCTCTGCGCAAGTTACAACATTACGTGCTTACATGCTCAAATAAAGCTCGCTTATTACAGCCACAGTGACAATCTTTGGCACAGTGTGGTTTTCTAAAAAGTAAAAGCCCCGAAAGGGGCTTTTTTATTGTTCGCATTTCCGTATTAGGCAAAGTCTAAGATAACTACAGCAGCACTTTCAGGTGAAAACTCGGCATTAAAGATCAGAGATAAATACTTTAGGCCGAATTAATCTACAACGCCTCTTAAATGGTACTGATTTAACGAATGTCTACTTTGTCATAACTTCTTATCCGACTGATCTAGCAAGACAGAGCTGCTGCTCAATGAATGAACATATCAACACATTTGAACACACATATCACATGTCTAAAAAATAGATAACTTGTAAAAAAACTCTGATTCCTCAGCGCAATATTTTCTTATCTTTATTATTTATCTTATTCTAATTTATGGAAATTTCACCTTTGAATGCTGAGGTTCTTAGTCGGTGTGTCACGAAGATTGTGTAATATCGAATATTTAACATCACTCAGTAGTGAAATGCTTAAATGTACACAATATCATCACAAAAATAAGAAACATTCCCATGGAAAAATAGATCGTAGTGAATAGTTAAATGAGAAGTAGGTTATAGTAAAACTATAATCAATGATAGGAGAGGTTATTTTTGTTAATTTAAATATATGATATATATAGAAAAATAATTAAAATTCCTCATATCTCTTCCATATTGTTTAGATTAAATAAACGTCAATAATCGCACTATACTCTAAGAGTTAAACTTTCAAGAGTTTTAACAAAAAATTAGCAAACTTCCACTTTTGATCACATATAAAACAACACACTATGCAGTTCTGTTAACAGATGTGATACTTATTGCCCCCGCTGTTGTTACATCAATTAACAACAAGTAACCAAAAGAACTACAACTACAAATACAATTACATAAGTTGATTAATAGTCGACAAGGAGATTTGCCTACCATGTGGAACATTCTTAAAATCGCGAGTGCGTTTATCGGAATTATTGTCGGGGCCGGATTTGCCTCCGGACAGGAAGTATTGCAGTACTTCACAAGCTTTGGACATTGGGGCACAGCAGCCGCGGTGCTGGCAACGGCCCTATTTGCATACCTAGGTATGATGCTGACAATGCTTGGCTCTCAAACCAAGACCATGTCACACAAAAAAGTCATCTACCAAATTAGCGGCCGTTGGGTTGGCGTTATCGTAGACTATGTGATTATCTTCACCTTGTTTGGTGTAGGCGTAGTAATGATTGCCGGAGCTGGTTCCCTTCTAACACAACAATTTGACCTGCCAGGATACGTCGGAAGCGCTCTTCTAACGGTCCTAATCGGCCTGACCGCAATGATGAATGTAAATCGTGTTGTCGCGGTTATTGGTAGTATTACACCATTTTTGATTGTTGCTCTGGTCGTTATTTGTGCCTACAGCATCATCACAATGGATCAATCTTTTGATACCTTAGCGCCAATTGCTGAAAGTGTTGAATCAACACTACCTAACTGGTTTATCTCAGCAATCAACTACGTATCTTTCAACCTAGCGGTGGGCGCGGCCATGGCACTGGTTATGGGCGGTGCGGAATCAAACCCTAAAGTTGCAAAACTGGGTGGACTTCTTGGTGGTGCTGGAGTCGGTGTACTAATCGTACTTAGCCACTTAGCACTATTTTCTAAGATTGAAGTGGTCGCAGAATACCCAATGCCGCTACTAAAAATCATCGATATGATTTCACCAGCACTGTCAACCTTCATGACATTCATTTTGTTAGGTATGATCTTCAATACCGCAGTGAGCATGTTCTACGCATTTGCAGCTCGCTTTGTACCAATGAAAACGGCTAAAGCGAACAAGTTTATTTTTGCTACCTTGATTGTTGGCTTTGTGGCTAGCTTTGCCGGTTTCACTCAGTTAGTTGCTGTATTCTACCCGCTGATCGGTTATTTAGGTCTGTTCCTTGTTGGTGCCCTTATCTATGCTCCAATTAAACTAAGAAAAGACGAAGCACAACTTCAGCAACCCGCTTTTGCTGCCGAATAATGTTGATTAACATTGACTAATAGTAAAAACGGCAGACCGGACCAATCGGGATGCCGTTTTTTATAAGAGTCAGTACATTGCCTATCTAACCCAACTATAACTCTTCAGCTTGAACAATATTCTAAACATGTCGTTCACTATAAGTAGGGCAGTATCTTCGTCCATATATACCCAAACACGTGTTATGCCTCGATGTGCGAACTAAGATGAACCGCTAGCGTTGTTATACAAAAAGTAATGAATTGGAAAACTTAAGCTACGCCGAGCTGATTTACGCACAATACAGTTCAATTCTTCTGCAGGTGCTTCCCGGTCAGAGTGTAAAAACAGCGGATTTGGACCCTCAATACATCACTGGTGGATTGAAGTGTTGGAATGGACAGAGAGGAGAGAGGAAACCCCACGCTCAACCTGACTGACATATCTCATTGAACGCTGAATACGCTCGGCCATCTCAGCTAGAGTTACGCCTTTAGCCTTACAAAAATCCCGAATCTGGCGCCAATGCGTAGGTTATCGCTATCTACTGTTTCATTTCTTTTTTATTCATATTGTTGGGTTATAGAACCCGCTCTTATAAATCTCATGTGCCTGAGTTTCAATTCAAGAATTTCATAAGTTCACTTTTGTTGGAAACGGTTATTCATGTATACCGTTTTATAGGTCTTTCTCTCATTGTCTTAAATTCAGGATAGTGTCCAGTTTTTTAGACGGTCTTCTGTCCAGATTTCTGGATATTAGTTAGCAGGGAAGATAGTAAATCATTGCTTATCAGCTGGTTAAGTGTTTGGCATATATCTTGGATTAGGTTGAGTTACGTTGGATTGGTTCGACTTTTATCCATTCTGAACAACTTAGAAAAACAACAAGACGAGGTTGATATGCAAAGGACTGTTATTTTAACGACTGCCAGCTCACTGGTGCTATCGGGTTGCTTAGGCTCTTCCGACAGCTCAGAAGAAACCACGGATTACAGCGTACTGCCCAGTTATCTTTCTGGTTCGGTTGATGTCATTCAGGTAGATGGTATAAGTGATGATTTGCTCACAGGTATGGCTCTGAATAGCAATACTGGTGCAGTAACACCGGAAACGGTGGGGATAGGTTCTAGCCCGGAACAGATACGTCGCTATCAGTTAGGAGCCAGCTATAACAGTATGATGGACCCGGTAACGCCTGGAGGCTGGGGTATTCATTGGGGGCCTTTGGTTACAGGAGGGATTAGTTCTCATACAGTAGAGGCGTTTACCGGCCAGGTGTCAGGTACGGAATATCAAGCCATTGTGGATGATGGCTCTGGTAAAACCAATGTCAAACTGGTGGTGCAGGTCCCGAGTAGTTTCTCTACCGAGAGCCCTTGTATTATTGCTGGGCCATCATCCGGTTCCCGTGGTGTTTATGGGGCGGCAGGTACGGCAGGTGATGCGGCGTTAAAACGGGGTTGTGCCGTAGCCTATACCGATAAAGGGACCGGTGATGGCGTACACTTTATTGGCAGTCAGCAGGTGATTAATCTGGATGGAAAGGTTGTTGATGCTATCAGTGCAGGCTCTTCTTCAGCATTTACCGCTGAGTTTGCAGAAGGCTTTGCGGATGCTGCTGATCCGCGTACTGCAACAACCAAACACGCTCACTCTCAGCAGAATCCTAGTAAAGACTGGGGCTTGAATACCTTGCAATCCATTGAGTTTGCTTTCTATGCCTTACACCAGGCTTATCCTGATCTGGCTTTTAATCCTGACAATACCACAGTGATTGCAGCCAGTTGGTCCAATGGCGGGCGTTCTGTACTGATGGCTGCAGAGCAGGATACGCAAGGGCTGATTGATGGTGTGGTTGCTGTTGAGCCGAGTACGGCAATGGATCAGCATGATTTTACCATTACTCAGGGGGAGCGCAGCTGGGGGCCTGAATCGGTAGGCTGGAGTTTATACGATATGCATGCCTTTGGTGCGGTGTATCAGCCCTGTGCTAATAACCTGACCGAAAACGACAGTGCCGATCTGGTTAACTCTGCTAAGTCTCCTGAACGTTGTACCCGCCTGCAACAATTAGGGCTGTTAACGTCCTATTCTGCTGATTTGCAGGTGCTGGCTCAGGAAGCACAGGATCTGATGAATACTGTCGCGGGGTTCCTGCCTGAGCAGAATCTGGGTATGCCAGCGTTTACTAATATGTTTTCTGAAATCACCAATACTTATGCTAACTCCTACGGTCGTTACAGTATCTCAGACCAGCTGTGTGGTATCAGCTTCGCCAGCTATAACGGTGGGACGAAACAGTTTGAGGTGCTGAGTGATGAAGATAAGGCGCTGCGCTTCCTGGGACAGAATATGATCGCTGGTGGTAGCCGCTGGATTCAACCGGTCAATATGAATTCGTATGATCCTTATGGGGCGACGGCGTTTAACTCCACAGCGGATAAAAATCTGGATGCAGATCTGTGTTTCTTTGCGATGTCCCACTACGGAAAGGCCAAGCTAACTGAGTTGGGGATTCTGGATACTTACAAAGGCAACGGTGATTTTGACCGGGTTCAGGCGGGTATTCAGGAAGCGATAATGAGTGGTGATCTACAGGGTAAACCAGCCATAATTATGCATGGTCGTGCCGATCAGGTGGTTGCACCAAATCATGGTGGTCGCGCCTACTACGCCCGTAACCGTCAGGTCGATGCCCGCGATGATGTCGTGTACTGGGAAATCGAAAATGGCCATCACCTGGAGATGTTTGCCTATCTGTTAGCCCCGAATCTGGGTTTCTATTCCACACCACCTAATATGCAGCACCGTTATGCCTATATTCATCCTTACTTTGAACAGGCGCTGAATCAGATGTTTGCTCATCTGAGCTCAGGCGAGGCGCTGGCTCCGAGTCAGGTGGTTCGCACGACGTCGATGCAGGAAAGCGGTGAAGAGCAGATTACAGATGACATGTTTGGTGAAGTGCTGGCTATGCCGGGTGAAGATGTTGTCCGCTGGCAGGATAATACGTTGGTGATTCCTCATTAAGCCACTTCCTTTAAAAAACAGTTCTATTATCGGCTGCCCCGATCAGTTCTCTTGTGCTGGTCGGGGCTTTTTATGTCTACAGCTTAATACGCCTTTTCACCGACTGATAGGTATGAGTGGCAATGAGTGTTTGCTGTTCATGAGTTCTTTATGTACTGAATATCCAGCTTACGCATCTTTTCATACAAACTTGCACGGGATATACCCAGCAGCTTAGCTGTTTGTACCTTATGCCCTTGAGTGTAAGCAAGTGCGGTTTCAATAGCTTTACGCTCTGCTCGGGCAATCTGTTCATGCAGTGGTTGTGGTGGAGTGTTGACCTGAGGCAGATTGGGAGAAAGTCGGTTAGCTGATGAGATAGTGTATATAGGCAATCCCGTGTTCGGATCTATTCTCGGTGATATTGGTTGCGTCTGAGCAGTCTGTTGAAACTGTGCTGTTGGAACTAACAGTGACTGAATCAGTTGGACATCAATCTCGGTGTGTTCCTCTGCCATAATCACCGCTCGTTCCAGCAGGTTTTGCAGTTCCCGTACATTACCCGGCCAAGAGTGCTGACACAGTAGGTTAATGGCATCCGGTGTCAGGTACTTAACTGGCAGATGCAGTCTGATACAGAGCTCATCCAGTAGACGTTCTGCAATCAGGTCAATGTCTGCCTGACGTTCACGAAGAGGGGGAAGATGGATCGGCATGGCATTAAGGCGGTAGTAAAGGTCTGCGCGAAACTCGCCGTTTTCCACCATTTTTGGCAGATTACGACTGGTGGCGGCAACGATGCGAATATTGACTTTTTTTACCTTATTGGAACCCAATGGCTCAAACTCTTGCTCCTGGAGGGCGCGCAGCAATTTACTTTGCAGCTCCAGTGGCATATCGCCAATTTCATCAAGAAACAGGGTGCCGCCATCGGCCAGCTCCAGTTTACCTTTACGCCCCTTGTTGGATGCGCCGGTATAGGCTCCGGGGGCGACACCAAAGAACTCTGCTTCGATCAGGTTATTGGGAATTGCGGCAACATTAAGTGAGACAAAGGCGTTATGGGAGCGGGCTGAGAGTTCATGCAGGGCGTGGGCAAACATCTCCTTGCCGGTGCCCGTTTCGCCGGTCAGTAGAACAGAGATATCAAATCGTGCCGCTTGTCGTATCTGATGTTTGACATTCTGCAGTTGTTCGCTGCGGCCCGTAATCTGATATAAGCGGTATTTATTTTGTCGTGCCTGATTTAACTCCTGGGTGACATTGTCCAGTTGTTGTTGCATTTGGTTGAAGCGGTTGGCCAGGGAGTGAAAACCTTTGCGTTGCTCCAAAGCAACAAAACCAAAGGCTCCGATCACCTCTCCCTGATCCGATTGTAGAGGAATCACGCTCACCAGTGTCCACTGTTGTTTGACCCATAACAGTTCCAGCAGTACCGGTTCTCCACTGTCGGAGACTCTGGGTAGAAAACTATTATGAATATAACGGGTGATCGGCTCACCTACAGGGTTATGGCTCAGCCCTAGAAACTGACGATAGCCCTTACTTATCCAAGTGATGCGGTGCTGTTGGTCAATAGCGATGGTATTGCTATAAAAGGTGGCAAAGGAATCCGCCAGGGTTTTGAAGGAGGAGTCCTTGAGTGTCGCTGTTGCATTTAGTTCTGTCATAATCAGCTTATTATTTTTTAGAGGCACTCTCTAATTTATATCATGGCCCCGACCATGAGAGAGATCCATGAGAATGACCGGCAGAATCGCCCTGGTGAATGGTATCTTCGGAGTATCGTTATTCATAATCCCTCTTACTCTAGATTTTTGAGTATAAAACTCAAAAGTAACTGAATAAAAAATATAACATTATAGTTACAATTATAAATAAATTATTTTATATATTTGTAACAACTTTCTTTGTCACAGGTAACAGAATTTATATTATTTTGGGGTCATGACTCAAAATCGTAAAAGTGGTATTACTGCGTTTTATTGCAGGTGCCATTAGGATTCTTCCGGTGAATGCAATTGACTCTCACTTTTCGAATTGAAAAGTTGAGCTCCCTGGCAATTGAGTAACGAAGTCAGCGCCCATCAACTTTGACGGCGTGTATACTCCTGCTACTGAATGAGATATTAATAGGTGTTCAGCAATGGCGAGCGAGCCTGTAACGGTCAGGTCGTAACCATTCGTTGTAAGGATACGTACGGTTTTCTTCATTCCCTCTGCATTTGTTGCTTCTCCCCATACATAAGTTTTTGTCTCTTCACTTTACCTGCAACAAGAGCATCGATAATGGTCGAGTTCGTGATGCTTTGCGTCTTTTACCCGGACCATCAAATTCAGGCGCATGACAGATAACAGCTTCGATTGAACCTTGCTTCATCGCGTAAAGCAACATACTAGTGATCTGAGCACGAACTTGTCCTTTAACTCCATTAGGTGCAAAAGGCGCGTTCTATAATTGAGGTTAATCGGTTTGTGTAAGGTTGAAGCGCGGAAAGTAATCGCCTTTGAATTGACCTCGCAAGACGACCGCTAGAAGTAGTTCTAAGTTCTGATTTATAACTTAATGTTTACGTAGTGATGAAAGGAACAATCCCTTTCAGCGCACTATATGCTGAAAGGGACGTTAGTCATTAAAACTGTGTGGCTAAAACTCAACTGTCACTGTATCAGAACAGTCACTATTTCCAATGCTGCCAGCGTTACATACGTGATACGTGAATGTGCCCCCACCTTTACCAAGATTGGCGTCAGTATATTCTCCGTTATCAACCACATTTTCGATGAGTGGGCTACCATCCCGGTATATATCTATTCCTTTGCCGTCATCTGTTGCAGTCCATACAAGATCAGCGTACATGGTTCCTCTGACTTTGCGAGGGATAACGGTGAGATCAATACCATAGTCTGATCCACCACCTGCGTTAGGATCGTCAACCGGAATGTTTTGTGAATAAGTACCTGTTACTCCACCGTCATCAGTTACCGTTAACGTAACAGTGTAGGTACCATAGTCTTGATAGGAGTAACTTGGATTCTGAATAGTCGACGAATTACCATCACCAAAGTTCCACAACCAACTTTCAATATAACCATCGCTATCATCAGAGACGTCAGTAAAGTTAACGGTTAGCCCGTTGACATCATCACTATCAATCGAATGGGTGAATTCTGCCGTAGGTGCTTGATTAGAGCCTTGATCAACTTGAACTAGATTAGGGAACAAGTTACTAACATCCAGTAGCGGCTCTGGATATCCGTCACCCGAATCATCGGTCCAAATATCATTACCTGCAGCTATAACTGCATCATATAAATCATACACATCTGCTGCATTCGAAGGTGGATTAGAGCTCGCCAATAATGCCAAGGCACCGGCCACATGCGGAGAAGCCATGGATGTACCACTAATTGTGCCGTACTCTCCCTGCTCCAGTGGATAGGTAGATCGAATACAGACGCCCGGAGCTGCAATACCAACAGCACTACCCCAGTTACTGAAATCAGCCAGAGTGTCATCTTGATCTGGGCGACAGGTCTGAGAGCCAAAACCTCCAGGCGCACCATCAAAGTCTGCCAGGGCACTTACCGTTAATACGTTATCGAATGCTGCGGGGCTATAATTATTTGCATCATCGCCATCATTACCTGCCGCAACAACAAAAGCGACACCAGCGTCAACGGCTCCTTGAATGGCATCGTATTCGGCCTGGTTGAAACCAGGGCCGCCCAGACTCATATTGGCCACTTCAATATTTCCGTTAGCTGCTATCCAATCGATCCCAGCAACGATCCATGAGGCATAACCGCTGCCTCTGGAATTTAGCACCTTCACTGACCACAGACGGGCACCGGGGGCAACCCCAACCACACCAATATCGTTATCCAGAGCCGCTATGGTTCCGGCTACATGAGTACCATGATAGTGGTCATCATCACCACCACTACCACAGGTTGTGTTAAATGGCCCTCCAGTTGCACAATTAACGCCTCCAACGACATTCAGATCCGGGTGCTCAAAATCGATGCCGGTATCAAGTACAGCAACATCCACATCTACTCGATAATCATCGTTACTATCAATATCAATGCTCGTATTCGTATCAGCGAAAATTCTTTGGATACCTGTTGGAGGGATCTGAGCTGAAATATAGCGTAGATCATCTGTGGCGACATATTTGACCTTAGGGTTTCTTTCTATAGCCGCAACCGTTTGGGGCGGTACTGTGATAGAAAAGCCTTTCAGGGCGTGCTGGTAGATAAAGCCAATATTGCCGCCAACCTGACGTGATATTTCGTTGGCTGTAGCCGCTGGGTTATCGATATGGTCATGAAAAACGACAATATATCCTCCGGAAGGAGGCGCTGCTATCGTGATTGGTATAACGCCAATCAACGCTGTCAGCGAGAGTAGCAAAGTAACTAAAATTGGTTTCATCGTAAGTGCTCCAAACTAGGTTAATCTTTTCCAGTGGTAATTAGCTGTCCGGATGATCTTCAATTTAAGCGTAGTAGCTGATAGCGTTATAAATAAACTCAGAAACCATCCAATTTGAGATATATAACTTCAAATAGTTAGCTTTCTGGTTAGAGTAATTGTGATTAAAGGTGAGATATTCTACGCGTTTCTGTCCGATAACAGCCTAGACGCTAAAAGTGAAGTTTATAATCTCCATCGACTTTGTTATTTGACTAACTGCCGAGGAGCATACCGCTAGGACGTTTACACTTAAGTGGAGAATTGCTCTGTGTACACCACAATTAAAGTAGTCAAAAATTAGGGGGGCATCATGGAACGAAGGCATTTTCTAGCTTTATGGACACTACTGTTTGCTCCATCGCTCAAAGCGATGAGTCCAATGAAACCTACACCAGCGCAAACAGAGGGGCCGTTTTATCCCGTTAAGCGAATACCGCTTCGTGAAAACTTGATTTTGCAGCCTGATGGATTATTGGGTGAGCCCATTGTATTACAGGGCAAGGTCGTGGATACGTCTGGTAATCCAGTCTTTGGTATTAAGGTTGAGATCTGGCAGTGTGACGGTCAGGGCATTTATGACCATCCCAATCAATCGAGCAACGAGAAGTTTGATCCTCACTTTGCTGGCTTTGGTGCCGCTATTACGGACAAAAACGGGCGTTACCTCTTCCAAACCTTATATCCCGTTGCATACGGTTCGCGTCCTCCTCATATACATGTAAAACTGTGGCGAGGAGATCAAGAACTGTTAACTACACAACTCTATCTGAAAGGCAATACTGGTAACGAGTGGTGGGGCGGCAAAGCGCGCGACTATTTGCAATTTGAGCCAATAAAAATCGACAATCGCTTAACGGGAGAGTTTACCTTTGTGATTACATAGATAGCCGACTGCTTTTTATTTTACTTAGGCAATACTTTTCTAATTCGACTAGAAATAGCACTGAAGAGGCAACGATCACTATTCGCAGCCATACATCAAACTCCAGAGCTGTCGTTCCAAACAATACCTGCATGAAAGGTAGATAGGTGAAGCAAGCTTGAAAGACGATCAGCACCGCGATCGCAATTAATACGTAGACATTGCCTATTAACCCTTGTCGACAAAAAGCGGTGTCGAGAATAAATCGAGTATTGAACAAATAAAATATTTCAAACATAACCAATGTGTTTACTGCAACGGTACGCGCTCTACTAATGTTTTCTTGCTGTTCCATTTCCCAAACAAACATGCTGAGAGTGCCAAGCATTAATATCAGGGAAACAAATACTACTCGCCAGATCAGGTGTGAAGTTAAGAGTGGTGATTTCGATGAGCGAGGTTTACGTTGCATTAGATTTGGTTCTTTGGGTTCAAAAGCCAAGGCTAAGGCAAGTGTAACGGCCGTGATCATGTTGACCCAAAGAATTTGAATGGGTGTGAGGGGTAGGTCTTTGAACCCCCAAACTACCGCTGCGAGAATAATCAACGCTTCTCCGCCGTTGGTTGGCAGAATAAACAGAATCGTTTTTTTCAGGTTATCGTAGACAGCGCGTCCTTCTTCTACCGCGGCTGTAATCGACGCGAAATTGTCATCGGTGAGCACCATTTCGGCGGCTTCTTTGGCGGAGTCTGTGCCTGTAATACCCATGGCTGTCCCTATGTCAGATCGTTTGAGTGCTGGGGCATCATTCACGCCATCTCCAGTCATCGCAACTATCTGTTGATGTTTTTGTAGCGTGTCGACCAGTCGCATTTTATGTTCTGGGCTAACGCGAGCATAAACATCAATGTCTTTGGCAACGGCAAAAAGCTCATCGTCTGTCAGCGCATCGATTTGCTGGCCGGTCAGCGTGTTATGTGAATTGATAAGTCCAATCTGGCTCGCGATTGCTTGTGCCGTAAGCGCATGATCGCCAGTCATCATCTTTACGCGTATTCCAGCATTCTTACACACATTAATTGCATTGATGGCTTCTTGTCTGGGCGGATCTATAAGGCCAAAAAGCCCAAGCATGATGAGCCCATCTTTGACGTCATCAAAGGTAAGTTCAAGCTGAGTATAATGAGTTGGCCGATATGCAATTGCCAAAACCCGCATCCCTTGTTTGGCCATCATTTCAATCTGCGCGTGCCAGTAATTACGGTCAATTTCATCTATCGAATTGTTCGTATCTATATCGATATGTTGTTGATTACAGATTTCAATAACTCGTTCTGGCGCACCTTTTATGAAAATAAACGCTTGTCCTTCATGATTATGATGAAGTGTTGCCATAAAGCGGTGTTCCGACTCGAAAGGGATAAGATCAGTTCTTGGAAAGTTTTTCGTCTCTGTCTCAATATCTATGCCCGCTTTCATTCCGGCGATAAGCAGTGCTCCCTCCATCGGGTCACCTTGTATCTGCCACTTTCCATCATGCAGTTGAATGTTGGCATCATTACACAACACCGCAGCTCTCATCGCCTGAATAAGAAAAGGATGCTGCTCAGGGTAAATCGATGTGTTATCAATAGTCACTTCACCATGAGGGTCGAACCCTGTGCCGCCGATTCCGAACTCGTTATTTGTAGTAATGACTTGTTGTACGGTCATTTCATTTCGCGTAAGGGTTCCAGTCTTATCGGTGCAGATAACTGAAACCGCCCCTAGCGTTTCTACGGCAGGTAAACGGCGAATAATGGCATTACGTTTGGCCATCCTTTCTACGCCAATAGCAAGCGTGATGGTCATAATTGCGGGTAACCCTTCTGGAATCGCCGCAACGGCTAGGCTGACAGCCGCAAGAAACATATCTGTGATCGGGTAACCTTGAATCAGCAAGCCATAAATGAAGGTAGCAAGAGCCACAATTAAAATCCCAGCGGTTAAAAGGCGACTGAACTGAGCAATTTGCTTAAGGAGTGGGGTAGTGGTGGGTTTTACTCGAGAAACCAGAGAACTGATTTTTCCCAGTTCGGTGTCTATGCCAGTTGCCACAACGACACCTGAGCCTTGTCCGTGAGTAATCATCGTTCCTGAATAAGCCATGCAATAACGGTCTGCTAATTCACTTTCGGGACTGACGGGATGAGTGGTTTTCTCTATTGTCATTGACTCACCAGTGAGTATCGCTTCAGCCACTTGTAAGCCTTTGGTGCGAACCAAGCGAAGATCGGCGGGAACTCGGTCACCTGATTGGAGAATCACAACGTCACCAATAACGAGATCTTCGGCATTGATAGTCGCTTGATGGCCGTTTCGCAGCACTAACGCGGTTGGAGCAAGCATGGATTGAATAGCATTGAGCGCATTTTCCGCTTTGCCTTCCTGTAGGAATCCAATAATGGCATTAATGATCACTACGCCTCCGATTACTGCTGCATCCACCCAATGACCAAGCGCAGCGGTGACGACCATAACCACTAACAACACATGAATCAGGACATTGTTAAACTGGCCGAGTAAGCGTTGGAAAATCGATCGACCATGAGAAGTCGGAAGCTTGTTAGCTCCAAACTTAGCTAGGCGTTGAGATGCCTCTTGAGGCGCTAGGCCGCCTGTTTGGCTTGAGAGTGTAGCAAAGGTATCTTCGATGGATTTATTGTGCCAAAGGTCGCTAATTTTATCCATGAACCTGCCTCTTACTAGTGGCACTTAAGAATATGCTCTTCGTTTTATAATTATAGAATATCGGCTAGATGATGAGATGAGAAAACAGGGGGAGTATAGTGACTTATGCCAGTGATTCTGATTCACCTTATCTCAATCTACTGGAGCATAAAGAGAACCCTATTGAAGTAACGCCTCGCGCGCTACTTTTGGTGTCAGAACGCAACGGGTAACTGTGGACTGCTATAATTTATCTAGGTTCACGTAGCAAGGTTAAGGCTATGAGCTCTCAGCCGAAAAACTCGTCAAAAGCTTCTAAGGCTCCGGCATCTGGTGTGGGCCATTCCATGCCTTCAATTCCACTTCTCAATCATATTGCTGTTTGCCCCAAACCGACGCAAACCGTGTGCCCATTTTGCGGTGTAGGGTGTGGGATGCTGCTTTCGTGTAACGAACATGGAAAAGTTTCTGGTATTAGCCCGTTAGAAAGCCATCCTATCAGCGAGGGGAAGCTGTGTGAAAAAGGATGGAGTAGTCTCTATGCCATTTCACCTGAAAACAGAATAACTCAGCCATTAAAGCGCATTAAGGATAAATTTACCCCCATCAGTTGGGACGAGGCGCTAGAGGAAATCAGTTCATCTCTTCTTAGTATTATCGATGAGTTTGGTTCTGACGCGACTGGCGTGATCAGTAGTGCTCGAGCGACCAATGAAGATAACTACGCGGCTCAGAAATTTGCTCGTACGGTACTAGGTACCAATAACATCGATCATTGCGCCCGTATTTGTCATAGCCCGACTGTCGCAGGCTTACAGCAAGTTCTTGGCTCAGGCGCTATGACCAACAGCATCAAAGATATATTCGAGGCGGAAGTGATCGTGGTGATCGGTGCAGACCCTACGGAAAACCACAGCGTTCTCGGAGGGCAGGTGATGCGTGCCAAGCTGGCCGGAGCCAAGTTAATCGTTATCGATCCCCGAGTGACGCGTTTGGCTAAGTTGGCGGATTTGCACTTGCAGCTTACACCGGGCAGTAATATTGCGCTCATTAATGCCATGATTCACGTTATTTTAAGTAATCACTGGCATGATGAGGAATTCATCGCTGGCCGTTGTGAGGGATTTGAATCTTTAGAGAAACACGTTGAAGGAATAACGCCTGAATCCGTGGAGAGTGTTACTGGCGTCGAGGCTAATCTGATTCGGCAGGCCGCCCAATATTATAGCCAATCCGAGCGGGCGATGATTCTGTATGGGATGGGTATCACTCAGTTTGTTAGTGGTACTTCCAGTGTGATTGCGTTGGCGGATTTGGCTCTGATTTGCGGACATATTGGCAAACCGGGCACGGGCATTAATCCGTTACGCGGACAAAATAATGTTCAGGGCGCTTGTGATATGGGCTGTTTACCTAACGTCTACCCGGGGTATCAGTCCGTGGAAGACAGTATTATTCAGCTGCGCTTTTCTGATTACTGGGATTGCGATGTGGCATCAACACTGGGTTTAACATCATTGGGCATGACCAAAGCGGCGTTAGCGGGGCACTTTCGGGCTCAGATTCTTTTTGGTGAAGACCCCGTGGTAACCGATCCGGACCAAAACCACGTTCGACAAGCTTACAAATCTTTGGACTTGCTGGTGGTTGCGGAATTGACCATGACTGAAACAGCAAAACTGGCTGACTATGTTCTTCCTGCTGCTTCGTTTGCTGAGAAATCGGGTACTTTTACCAATTGTGAACGTCGTGTACAGCATATTAACCCCGCGATGACACCTATTGGCGAAGCCATGGCGGACTGGCAGTGGTTGCAAGCACTGGCAAAGAAAATGGGGAGTGACGCTTTAAATTGGAGTAACAGTGAAGAACTGTTCGATGAGATGGCAGCGATTACCCCTGCTTACCAAGGGATGAGCTACGCCAAGCTGGATAAGAACTACGGTCTACAGTGGCCTTGCAACGACGATGCGCCCGAAGGTACCGCGGTGCTTCATGAAAAAGAGTTTCCCATCGGACGGGCTCGTTTGACACCGGTTAAGTACATACCGATTGATGAATCCACCGACTCTGACTTTCCACTGCTATTAACCACCAATCGGCTGCATTTTCACTATGGCTGTGGTTCCATGACGCGAAAATCACCGCTGTTGGAGCGAGAAATCCCTCCTGGAATTTTGTTCATTAACCCTAAAGATGCTGATCTCCTCGGGATTTCTTTGTATAGCCCGGTCAGTGTTCGATCAAGACGCGGCTATATCGAAACACGGGCGGTGATCACCGATGATGTTGCGCCTGGAGTGGTGAGCATGCCTTACCATTTTAAAGAGGCACCATCGAATCAGCTCACCAATACGGCGCAAGATCCCGTCACCAAAATGCCAGAATTAAAAGCCTGTGCTGTTGAGGTGGAGCTATTGCCTGTTGGGCATAAGCCGCTCGCTCCTTGGGAAAAACCGGGAGAAGGAAAATGACAAAGACTTACCTGTTAGATTCTTTAGATGAACTCCGAATGCATTTACTACAGAGTCGTACTCTGAATCAGGTCGTTGCGAATAGTGAGAATGGGACAGAAGATTATTTTTGGCAACAAGTGCTTGCACAAGACCTACCGCCTTTGATCAATCAATTACCGACCCATTCGGCTAAGGGGTTCTTCTTCACTGAAAACGAGCCACTGTACGTATTTGACGGGAAGTTGTTTAAAGAGACACTGCCAAACGTGGAACCGTTTGTTTTGTTTGGTGTGCAAAGTTGTGATTTGGTCGCGATTCGTTATCAAGACGAGTTCTTTGAGCAAGACCCATACTATCAAGCTCGCCGCAAACAAGCGTTGTTGGTCGGTGTGGATTGTACTCACCCATGTAAGCACGGCTTCTGTCCTACCGTTAATGCGGGTCCGAGTGTGCGAGACGAAACCGCGGATTTAGTTATTCATCCTTTAGACGAGGAATCATGGCTATTGGTGGTATTGTCAAAGTTGGGCGAAGAGGCAATACAAGGACTCGATCTTAAAGTGGCGTCGACTCATCATCGGAGCAAGCGCTGGGAAAATATCGCCCATTGTGAGCAGGCTTTCCCCGACGATCGTTATCTTATCAAAGGTATCGAAAAAATAAGTGAAGGCATAGTGACAGAAGAGTTTTGGCAACACGTGGGCATCCAATGTTTAGGGTGTTCTGGGTGTACGACTCTTTGTCCAACGTGTTCGTGCTTCGGTACTCGTTCAATTACAGAAAAAAATGGTTCTGAAGACCTTCATGCTTCTCAAGGTAACAATGTTTCTCAAGTCAGGTTTTGGGACTCCTGTTTATATGAGGGATTCCAGCGTGAAGCCAGCTTTCACAATCCCTCTAAGGAAGCTGGGAAAAGGGTAGAGCGGTTCTGGTATCACAAATTCAGCATTGATTTTGTACCTGAGTTTGGACGTTATGGCTGTGTGGGCTGCGGACGATGTGAACAGACATGCCCTGGAGTTATTGGCGTACATTCACTAATGAAAAGGATAGCCGATGATGTTTAACCTCACGCCGGATAGTATCGAAATTATTGATTTTTATGATGATGGCGAAGACACGCGCCATTACCATTTTCGGCTACTCGATTTGGACACAAAATGGATGAAAACCCAAAGTGGTCAGTTTTTCATGCTTTGCGTACCGGGGAGTGGTGAAGCACCGTTTACCTTTACTCAGCTACCTGACGATAAGGGAAATTTTAGAGCACTGGTACGCAAAATGGGCACTGTCACAACGGCTCTGTTCAGCAAAGAACGTGGGGAAATATTGGGCGCTAGGGGGCCTTTTGGTCATGGGTGGCAAGTCAGTGAACTGGTGGATAAGAAGGTTTTAGTCATAGGTGGTGGGTGTGGCCTAGCGCCTTTGGTTAGCGTTGTTGAACAACTTATCGATCAGCAAAGTTATACTCAGTTGGAAGTGGTTTATGCTGCGCGTAACAAGCAAACTTTGTTACTGAAACCAGAGCGAGAGCGTTGGAAGCACTGCATTCCTATGTTCAACGTTGTTGAAGATCTCACTGGGCTGGATGAGCAAGATTATTATCCCGGTACCGCAATCGGCGTTTTACCGAAAGTTCTGCATTCATTTGGTGAGCAGCCAGATTGTGTGCTGGTTGCCGGGCCTGAAGCGATGATGAGTGTGGTGAGCGAATATTTAGTTTCTTACGGTATCGATGCGAAAGACATTTACCTGTCCGTCGAGCGAAGAATGCACTGTGCGGTGGGGTTGTGCGGACATTGTTACCTGAAAAATCATTATGTTTGCACCCATGGCCCAACATTACGTTGGGCCGAGGTGGGTGAATTATTAACTGTATAGTGCTGTTTAAGTTGACGTTACGATTTGTTGGCTTGAGAAATTTCCTGTTCCGCTTTGGCTACCACTGTACAGCCTTTGGCGAACGAGTCTGGGTTGAGTGAAATTGAATCAATGCCACAAGAGACAAGAAACTCAGCAAATTCCGGGTGATCAGAAGGTGCTTGCCCACAGATACCGACTTTGCATCCTTTGCTGTGTGCGACATGAATGACTTGCTCAATCAGGCTTTTAACCGCGTCATCTCGGGCATCAAACATCGGTTTCAGTTCTGCTGAGTCGCGGTCAATGCCGAGCACTAGTTGAGTTAAGTCGTTACTACCGATAGAGAAGCCATCAAATCGCTCTGCAAATCGGTCGGCAAGAATGACATTGGATGGTATCTCGCACATTACATAGACTTGCAGCCCATTTTCTCCTCGTTTAAGCCCCGCTTCCGCCATTACTTCCAGCACTTTGTCGGCTTCACTGACGGTACGACAGAATGGGATCATCACGATGATGTTATCAAATCCTATCTCTTCTCTGGCTTTTAAAATCGCCTTACATTCAAGTTGAAATGCTTCTTTGTAACGAGGATGGTAGTAACGTGAGGCTCCGCGTAAACCGAGCATCGGATTCTCTTCATGTAGTTCAAAGAAATCCCCACCGAGCAGGCCACGATATTCATTTGATTTGAAATCAGACATGCGCACAATGACTGGCCTAGGGTATTGGCTTGCGGCTATTTTACTGACGCCAAGGGCGAGGTTATCGACAAAATAATCCGCCAGTGTATCAAACCCTTCACACCGTGTTCTGATTTGGTTTTCGACCTCAGGATCGGTGATTTGCTCTGGGTGTAACAGTGCCATCGGGTGCAGCCCTATATGGCTGGAGATAATAAATTCGATACGGGTTAAACCAATCCCAGCAGTAGGTAGTTGCCACCAGTGGAAAATACCATCCGGCATGGCGGCGTTGATCATGATTTTCGTTTTAGTCGAAGGCAATGCTTTGAGATCAATCTCTTGCGTGGTGTAACTGACTTCGCCTTCATAAACCTGACCAACCGCACCTTGAGCACAACTCAATGTCACCAGTTGTCCTGATTGGAGTTTCTGTGTCGCGTGTTCGGTGCCGACAATCGCAGGAACTTTAAGCTCGCGGCTAACAATCGCCGCGTGACTGGTTGGCCCACCTGAGTCGGTGATGATACCAGCCGCTTTACGCATTAACGGCACCCAGTCCGGATCGGTGCGCTCAGTCACCAGAATGGCTCCCTCTGGAAATGAGTCGATATCATCAGGAGACAGCACTGTGTAGGTTTGGCCGATTGCGATGGCACCGCCGACACTGGCGCCTTCAAGCAACACCGGTGCGGAGGTTTTTTCCAGCTTATAGTTGACCAACAGAGCGGCATCTCTATGGGATTCCACAGTCTCAGGCCTTGCCTGAACCATATACAATTGCTGGGTTTGGGTATCTTTTGCCCACTCCATGTCCATAGGGCAGCCATAATGACGTTCGATGATCACCGCCCACTTGCTCAGTTGCAATATTTCGTCATCACTCAGTACCAACTGACTGCGCTCTTCGCTACTGGTTGGCAGGGTAATGGTTGGCTGAGTGAAGTTTCCTGACTCATTGAACTGCATTTTTTCCAGTTTGTTACCGAGCTGTTTTTCAATGATAGGGCGTTGGTCTGATTGCTCAAGCAGAGGTTTATAAACCATAAAGCGATCCGGTGTGACCGAGCCTTTAACAATGGTTTCACCTAAACCCCAACTACCATTAATCATGACCACATCCGGGAAGCCGTTTTCAGTATCCAAACTGAACATAACCCCTGCGCACTGTGATTCGATCATCTGTTGCACACCAACGGATAAAGCAACTTGTTGGTGCTCGAATCCTTGCTCTTGACGATAAACAATGGCGCGGTCGGTATAAAGTGAAGCGAAACATTGTTTGCAAGCTTCAAGGACTTGTTGATCACCACGAATATTAAGATAGCTTTCTTGCTGACCAGCAAAACTGGCTTCAGGGAGGTCTTCTGCTGTGGCGGAGCTACGAACGGCAACGGAAGCTGAAGGCACGCCAATTTGTTCGCATAAAGCGTGGTATGCATCTAAGATCGCGTTCTCTTGCTCTGGGGTAAAGCTTGCCTGACTGATTAGGGTGCGTATGTTCCTACCGGCTTCCGCAAGGCTGATCTCTTCGCGATTCATCCGGTTGAGAAATTCGCCAATTGGATCGTTCAGTTCATTTTGCGCGAGAAAGTCGCGGAAGAACTGCGCGCTGGTGGCAAAGCCGTCTGGTACCCGAATACCGCTCTCACTAAGTTGGCTGAGCATTTCACCTAAACTGGCATTTTTGCCTCCGACGAGGCTGACATCTGTTTTATGAAGCTGTTGATAGCGATATATCAACGGTTGCGCGTTTTGTGTAGACATAGTCAGCGTCCTTTATTCTCTTTAAAGGGCTGTCTGCCGTCATTGGCGCGATAGTGCTGCACCTACTGACACCTTTCTTGCAGATAGCTTTTTAATTGGTTGTAACTGCGTACTTGGGTGTAGTCTCCTTCCGGGATACTAACGCCGGTACTCTTTTTCAGAGACGCGAGGAGATTAAGAAAATCCATCGAATCCAGATCGCACTCTTCGCGCAAATCTTCATCAAGGTCTATTTCGTCCATTTCAATTTCCGGTGCGATGTGTTTTATCGCGTCGGCAATCGTGGTTGGTATATTGATATTGCTCATAAAGCCTCCGGATGTTGAAGTTGCTTCGCCAGTGCTTGCAGAAAACGAGCTCCTGTGACGCCGTCACTTACACGGTGGTCAGCGGCTAATGTGACGGTCATGATTTCTCCGACTTCTATTTGATTCTCTCTTATGACCGGAGCCTGACGCTGGCGGCCAAGTCCAATGATCGCCACCTGGGGTGGGTAAATGACACCGGTAATACTGTCGGCTCCACGTTCTCCGATACTGGTTACCGTTATGGTGGTCTGGCTAATCTCGGAGCTGCGAAGTCGCCCGCGTCGGCTACGCTCTGCCAAATCGCGTAGTGCATCCATGGTTTGATCCACGGATAACTGGTCCGCATTGAGAATACCCGGAATAACCAAACCGCCTTCTCGCAGACTGATGGTATTACCGATATTCACCTCCTCAGAGGGGGTGAAGCGACCGTCTTGATAAAATCCATTGAGATCAGGGAATTTTACCAACTGACGGGCGATGGCGTTGAGAATGACAGCGGGTAGCAAAAGCCGTTGCTCTGGTTCGCGCTGTTGATTCTGTTCCGCCAGCCAGGTTTGTACTTTAGTCAGGTCAATGTCCAACGCGAGATAATAGTGGGGAATCTCTTTTTTCGAGCGACTCATGGCTTCACTAATTGCTTGCCGCATTGGTGATACGTCTTGTCGTACTGCTTTTGTTTTGTCAGTTGGTGGCGGTGTTTGTAAATCGGCGTCTTTAGGTAAGTCTCGTAAGAGAACGGCACCATATGGACCACTGCCAGTTAATGTCGAAAGTTCAATGCCTGATAGATACGCCGTTTTTCTTGCGACTGGCGATGCGTATTGCCGTTGTTGGCTTTCAGAAGGCGAGGTCTCTGAAATGTGTTTTGATAGTTCGGTATCAGTTACGGTGTCACGTATTGGTTTTGGCTCATTAACTGAAGTTCGGGCTGTTTTAGGCGCAATGTAAGGTGGCAATTCTTCTGCTTCGGCTACAGGCTGTGATGTATCTGCTGTTGTTGATACTGGTTGTGTGTGCTTAATATCATTGGAAACAGGGGTGTCGCTTGCCATTCGAGCTATAACACTACCAACCGGCAGTTTGATGTCCGGCTCTATCAGAAGCTCAGTGATGGTACCCGTATAGTAAGACTCCATGTCTATCGCGCCTTTACTGGTCTCAATTATCGCAATGATGTCACCTTTTTCTACATGATCGCCCGGCTCTATTTGCCACTCCATCAGCGTACCATCGCGCATGTCGGCACCAAGTGCAGGCATGGTGATATCAATTAAGGAGCCATCGCGCGTATTGTTTTCCATGAGCTAATACTCCTCATTTACTCTGCCAATCGGGCGACATTAAGGTTGCCTTTGCTGCGCTTACGATTTTTTCCACTTTCGGAATGGCGGCCTGTTCTAAATGGTGAGGGTAAGGTATTGGAACTTCTTGTGTACAAACCCGGCCGACCGGGGCATCGAGTTGCCAAAAGGCGTTTTCCATAATGATTGCGCTGACTTCACCAGCCAGACTTCCGGTATACCAACCTTCATCAATGATGACAGCTCGATGAGTCTTCGAAACACTGGCAATGATGGTGTCGGTATCCAAAGGGCGGAGAGAACGCAAATCAATCACTTCGGCGTCGATGCCTTCGGTTTCTAGCTGATAGGCGGCTTGTAAGGTTTTACCAAGATTGCCGCCATAGGTAATGAGTGTGACGTCTTTACCTTCCCGACGAACCAGCGCTTTATCCATTGGCCCATCAGGCGCTTCCGTAATTTGACCTTCTTCATTGAGCAGCATGACATGTTCAAAAATGATCACCGGATCAGGGTCAGCAATTGCCTGATTGAGCATGTAACAAGCATCATTGTGGGTGGCTGGGCTTAACACTTTTAAACCGGGAACATGCGCATAGAAATTCTCCCAGCTGTGTGAGTGTTGTGCAGCAAGCTGTTTACCTGCGCCGCAGGCCATACGAATGACGATAGGAACATTAAACTGACCTCCGGACATATGTTGCAAAGTCGCGGCGGTATTAATGATCTGATCCATGGCGAGCAAGCTAAAGTTAACGGTCATGACTTCTATGATAGGGCGCATACCACCCAGTGCGGCACCGACACCGACACCGACAAATCCCGACTCACAAAGTGGGGTATCAATGATTCGGTCAGGGCCAAATTGTTCAAGTAATCCTTTGCTGACGGCGTAGCAACCACCATAACGACCGACGTCCTCACCCATTAGGAACGAGCGTGGTTCACTCATTAGAACGTCATTGATCCCAGCACGAAGTGCTTCTCGGTAGGTCATTTTGTCAGGCGCTTGGCTACAAGGTAGAGGTTCTGGTGGTGGCTCGCCTCCTGGACTGTGCACAAAACGGGTAAGTTGTTCGGTGGGTTCTAACTCACCATTTTCTGAGAAAGTGATGGCTTCACTGATTTCTTCGGCAATTTTAGCTTCAATATCAGACAGCTCTTGATCCTGAAAGTGGCTGTTTTTTTGCAGCCAATGGATGAGTTGCTTCACTGGGCCTTTTTCTTCCCAAAGGGCGACTTCACTTTTATCCCGATACAATTGCGTATCGAAACTAGAGTGGCCGCGGAATCGGTAGGTCTGACACTCGATAAAATACGGTTTTTTCTGCTCGCGGACGTAATCAACCGCTTCACAGGCTGCGGCTTCTACATCAACCACATTCATGCCATCAACTTGAGTAGATTCAATGCCATAACTTCTGGCTTTTTGTGAAATATTGGTGTTTGACTCTGAGAGCGCCAAAGCCGTGCCCATAGCATAACGATTGTTCTCACAAATAAACAAAACCGGAAGATCCCATAGAGCTGCGAGGTTAAGACTTTCATGGAATTCGCCTTCAGCAACAGCCCCTTCACCAAAAAAACACACCGCAATCGCATTTCTCTGCATTTTTTTATTCGCAAGCGCGAGGCCAGTTGCAAGAGGCAGACCACCACCCACGATGGCGTTGCCTCCGTAAAAGTTGTGATTTTTATCAAACAGATGCATCGAACCACCGCGGCCACGGCTACAACCATTCGTTCGACCATACATTTCTGCTAAAACACTACCCATGCTCATGCCTCTGGCTAAGGCGTGCCCGTGTTCGCGATAGGTAGCGACGATCTGGTCATCTTCATTAAGTGCAGACATGACACCGACAGCGATGGCCTCTTCGCCAATATACAGGTGCAAAAAGCCGCGAATTTTCTCTAGTGCATAAAGCTCCGCGCATTTTTCTTCAAATCGACGAATTCGTAGCATCTGCTCTAGCTGTTTGAGCAAATGTTCTCGATTGATATGGAGTCTTTTGTTCATTGTTCATCACTCTCCAAAGTCGAAATATCACCTTCAGGCAAGCCCAGCTCTCGTGCTTTAAGTAAGCGACGCATGATTTTGCCACTGCGTGTTTTTGGCAGGTTGTTACGAAAGACGATTTCTTTCGGTGCGACTGCGGCGCCAAGGCGTTTGCGAGCTAAACCAAGCAGCGATTGCTGAAGTTCTTCGTCAGCGGTCACGTTTGGTTTAAGTGCGACAAAGGCTTTGACGATTTGACCTGCAACGGGATCGGGTACGCCAATCACACCAGCCTCGGCGACTGCTGGGTGCTCCATGAGGACACTTTCTACCTCGAAAGGTCCAATCAAGTGGCCAGAAGATTTAATAAGGTCATCTTTACGCCCGACGAACCAGAAATAGCCGTCTGCATCTTTCATCGCCAGATCGCCACTGAGGTACCAATCGCCTTTAAAGCAGGACTGATATTTTTCTTCTTGATTTAAATAGCCGCGAAACATAGAAGGCCAGCCGGATTTGAGCGCGAGCTCTCCGACTTGCATTGGCTCTGTTTCTTCACGTAGGGAACCGTCATCGTTTTGATTCACAATGCCAGCTTCAATATCGGGAAGTGGTTTGCCCATTGAACCCGGTTTGACCGGCCTCGAAGGAACATTGGCAATCATGATCCCGCCAGTTTCCGTCTGCCACCAGTTGTCATGAAATGGCATACCAAAGACTTTTTCACCCCATTCAACCGCTTCAGGATTCAGTGGTTCGCCAACGCTGGCCATAAAACGTAAACGAGACAAATCGAATTGCCTAGGCAGCGCTTCACCTATTTTCATCAACATACGAATCGCAGTAGGGGCGGTATACCAAACGGTGACATGTTGATCCTGTAAGATCTGATACCAACGTTCAGCATCAAACTCGGCTTCGTCAATAATCATGCTTACGCCCAAACAGAGTGGGGCGATAATGCCGTAAGTGGTGCCCGTTACCCAACCTGGATCGGCAGTACACCAATAGATGTCATCAGGTTTTAGATCTAACGCGTAAAAGGCTGAATTAATATGATGCTGTACGGCCTGATGAACATGGATGACACCCTTAGGTTTTCCAGTGGTGCCGCTGGTAAAGTGAAGTAGCGCCATATCTTCAGGCTGTGTAGATTCGCATGGGCGTTCAGGGTTCGTATCAGCCATCATCTCGTGATAGTTGTAGCATCCGGGTTCCCCATCAGCGCCACCATCAATCAGCAATACCGCTTTAATATGATCCAATTCCCGCCACCAGCCTTTGAGTTTTTTCCGGTATAAGCTGCGAGTTGTAATGACGACATTCGCCGAACCAATCTCCATTCTGGAGCGGATAGGCTCGGGGCCAAATGCTGAAAAGAGTGGAGTAAACACACAACCGGCTTTGAGGGTTCCTAACGCCGCAATGTAGAGTTCCGGTCTGCGACCCGCAAGGCTGAACACTCTGCTACCACGCGGTAAATCGAGTGTAGATAGTAGATCTGCAAAGCGGTTAGTTTGCTCGCTCAGGTCGCGGTAACTGAAGTCAATGACCTCGTTGTCTTTACTGATCCAACGAATCGCCAGTTTATTATGTTCCGGTTGGATAAGGTGTCTATCTAATGCCTCGAAACCTATGTTTAAACCGCCTTCGCTCAAACCTTTCAGTAAAGGAGGAGAGAGCACAGCGTTGCGTGGATCTAATTGCAGGTTGGCATTGTCCGCTAGCGTTTGGTGAAAAATTGTTTTAACCATAATTTGGCATCCCGCACAAAAGTGAACGATTTCCTGATTAGGGAAATAAACCTGCTAAAAGTATGGTTTATCGCAGTAAGTTTGCCACCGAGTAATTAAGTTTTTACTAATGTTTTGAGCTAGCCCAATTCTCTGCGTAATAGGTGTATAAAACTGGGCCAGTTGGCATGCCAATTCCAAATTTAATCTATACTGTGAGGATTCATTAATAACAAAAACATCAATAACAATTCATGAACTCATGACGCTATCCATCATTCCAATGATTTTTGCTTCCTCACCTTTTTATTAAAGGATTCGGATTATGAAAAAGTTCACAAGAAAGCTGCTGGTTACTGCGTGTGTATTACCATCATTAATGTTCGGTTCTAATGCGCTAGCTTGCAGCGGCGATGGCAACCAACTCCTTGGCAGTATGTGTGCGTTCGCAGGTAATTTTGCTCCGCGCGGTTACACCTTAGCCCATGGTCAGATTTTGTCGATCGCACAAAATACAGCGCTGTTCTCTATTTTGGGTACGACCTATGGCGGTGACGGACGCTCAACGTTTGGTTTACCTGATACTCGTGGCCGTACACTCATCGGATGGGGAAATGGTCCAGGATTGACTAACTATCCACTTGGCTCCCGAGGAGGTACTGAGTCAGTCATCCTTTCCGAGGCTCAAATGCCATCTCACTCTCATACAGCATCGACGTTGATGTCTGGTGATATAGATATTGACGGTGTGATCGATCTTCACGCATTTAGTGGCAAGTCAAACACAAAAAGTCCGGCTGGTAATGCGCTTGCTGGAGCAAAATACGCGACTGAGACTCCGGATGTCGCGATGAGCCCGGATTCGATTTCTTTTAGTTTTGTCGCGGAGAATAACCTGACGGCTTCGACAACAGTATCGAGTGCTGGTGGGAGTCAGTCTCACGAAAATCGCATGCCATATATCGCAATAACCTGGGTCATTGCGCTTCAGGGCATTTATCCATCGAGAAATTAAAGACATGCTAAACGTCACCCTGATACGACTTGCTCTGTTTACCCTAAGCTTGGCTTATCCGTCGTTTTGCGTTGCAGAAAAGCAAGATAAGGAATTGGCACAAGCGTATCAGGCACTCGCCAATGGAGACTATACAGAGTCGTTTGAAATTTTTACTCGCCTGGTAAAAGAAAACTCCGCTGAGGCACATTTTGTCTCAGCCTTGTTTTATAAGCATGGGTGGGGAAAGGTAGAGCAAGACCCTGGTAAAGCTTGTGAGTTGTTTTTGTATGCTGCTGAAAAAGGAATACCTGTCGCTCAGCAAGAGTATGGTTATTGTGCGATGAATAACGCCTCAGACAGTTCAAGTGAACGGCCTGACGATTGGTTTAAGCTCGCGTATGAAAATGGTGTATACGAAGCTGCCTGTGATATTGGTCGTCTATATTTGGGCACTAGCTGGCAAGAGCAAAATTTGTCACAAGCAATAGAATGGTGTCTGCGTGCAGCGGAGAGAAGTGCAGTCAAAGCTCAGGTAACACTGGGTGATATTTACATCTCTTATTCGGAAGTTTTCAATTTAGAGCGGGTAGAGTTTTGGTATACGCAGGCAATAAACAACGGCTCTGGGGAGGCTGCTTATAAACTTGGAACTCTCTATCTTAGAGTTGTCGGTCAAAAAGGTGGCGATGACCACGCCAATAATAAAGCCCTTTATTTGATGGAACTCGCCTCATCTCGTCACATCGAAAAAGCGTATGAACCGACTGCAAAGATGTATTGGAAGAAGTTGCAAAATAGCTCCCATGATAGCTCTAAACTGTTGGCTAAAAGCTATGTATGGGCAAAAGCGGCACACCAAGTTAATCCAACGACTGACACGGCCCGTTTCTTGGGTGAAATTGAAAAGGAGTTACCAAGACAATGGAAGGAGGAGTTAGATTTTCAAGTTGAACAGTTTAATGAAAATGTTCCGCAATTTAAGTAGAAACGGCGAAGAGCCGGCGACGTTATGTCACCGACTATTTGGCCAATCGAACCATCAGGATCTTTATGGCTGAGAATGATCTAAATGTGCTCTCAGTACCTCAATCACCATGTTATGGTCTTCTTCTGACGGTAATCCAGATACAGTGATCACACCAACAAGTCCACTTCCTTTGATGCGGACAGGAAAGGCACCTCCATGGGCACAGTATTCTCTCGCATCGATATGAGGCTGACTGTCAAAGTCACGTTGCTTAGATGCATTGTAATGACCAAGATAATGAGAGCTGTGACCAAAGCGCAGAACAGATTGACGCTTGCGCTTTGCCCAGTCTTGCTTGTCTTTGGTGCTGCCTTCCATTGCGTAACTAAACAGCACTTGTTCGAACGCGTACACTTCGATAAAAACGGTAGCAGATCTTTCCTCCGCTGCCGATTTCAATGCGCAGCCGAGTTCCCATGCAGTGCCATGATTAAAATGATTTAACTGTAATTCCGCTTCTTGCTCTAGTAGCTCTGATAAAATGCCTTTACTCATTTCCTTGTTCTCACACATTCTTAATTGGTAATTTTTGACCCAAACGGCTGCTTTCCATCGCTAGTTCAATCAGCTTGATGTTCCATAGCGCATCTTCAGCACTCACTGGTGGAGCCGTTTTATTACGAATTGCGTCCGCCATTTGTAAGAAGTAGTGCTGATAGCCACCCTGTTCGGTTATCACAGGCGCACTGTTATCGGCATTATAAAAGTAGCCATAATTATCAGGAGATTCATCTGCCCAGTCAGGGCTGGTTGGCTCAACACCTTCTATCAGACGTGGTTCCTGAGGGTCTAAGCCTAGCTTTTCGTAGCTACCTTCAGTCCCTTTCAGGGTAAAACGCTTATTTGGTCCGGCACTAAAGAGGTCACCATGGACAATAGCTAAGTGATTAGGGTAGTGCATGACAACATCAAAATAATCAACATTTGTCGAGCCTTCACGCATCATCTTACATTCTGCGCTGATGGCATCAGGAAGTCCGAAAAGCTCAAGTGCCTGATCAATTAAATGCGAGCCTAAATCAAACAAAATGCCACCGCCGTCTGTAGCCTGTTCACGCCAGCGTTGACGCACTTCAGGTCGGAAGCGGTCAAAGTGTGACTCAAAATGTCGGAGCTCACCAATGCGTTTTTCTTCAATTAATTTCTTAACGGTTAAGAAGTCACCATCCCAACGACGGTTATGATAAACACTTAGAATGAGGCCTTTTTCTTTTGCGAGCGCGATAAGTTCTTCACCATCCGACACATTGGTCACGAATGGCTTTTCAATGATCACGTGTTTGCCGTTTTCAAGGGCTTGCTTAGCGAGATCGAAGTGCACATCGTTTGGTGCGGTAATGATGACCAGTTCTGCATCCGAACTTGAGAGTAAATCTGACGCCGAAGCATAATGCTGTGCGGTAGGCCAGTCTTTGGCTACCGCCTCGCCATTACTAGTACTGATGGCAACGAGATCGAATTCAGCTAACGCGCTCACAAATGGAATATGGAAAGTTTTGGCTGAAAATCCGTAGCCGATAACCGCAGTTTTGATTGGTAATAAAGTCATAAATTCAAACTCTCAATTGGTGGATTACATGACGTCCGAGCCGTTATTTCGAAATTACATCACTCGGATGATCTATCTACCTTTGGCTACAACATCACATGTACACTACGCGCTAATGCTTATATTCACGTATCAATGCGCATGTAAAACGCGTATGTAAAACACAAATACTGCACGTATACTTACGCACATTCAAGCGTTAAAAGCGATGTCCTGCGTATCAATCGCATGGAACCACGTATAAATGTAAGTGATTTTACGCGTATTCAAGTGTTTAACTTCGCGTGAATACGTTACACTTATACAAAACTAAGTAAAGTGTGATTGTGAATGACGCAAGAAGAACGTTTGATAGAGATAGAAGCTCATATAAAAAGCACAGGTAAAGTCACGATAGAAGAGATTTGCCTTAAGTATGACATTTCTTACGATTCAGCCCGAAGAGATCTGGTTAAACTGGCTGACCATCCGGGAATATTGCGCATCAGAGGCGGCGCAATTCTGGATGATAAAAAGGTGACGATTTCCTTTAATCAGAGATCGAAATCCAACCCGATTAAACAAAATCTGGCTGCATTTGGAGCATCACTTGTCAAAGAGCATGACATCGTATTTTTGGACGCTGGCACCACTTGTGCCGCGCTGGCGTATCATCTCAATGAGCCTTGCAGTGTGATAACAAATTCACTTGAGGCGCTTAGTGAACTTCAGGATAAGGCTGGTATCAAAAAGTGTGTGCTTGGTGGAACGTTTGATGACTTTTCTCACGCCATACTCGGCGATATGACCATTCAACAGATCAGAAAATATCAGGCAAACAAAGCGTTTATTGGTGTGAGTGCTTTATCTGAATCGGGAATTACAACCGACTTAGAGACGGATGCCAACCTAAAGCTGGCGATGGCAGATCAATCTACTCAGGTTATCTGTATTGCGGAAGACAGTAAGTTCAATACCCAACTGATGTTCCAATCCTGTTTGTGGTCAGATATCGACTTTGTCGTGACTAATTGTCGACCTCCAGAGAATATTGCGAAGAAAATGCAAGACCACGATGTCGAACTTATAGTGCTGGATATAGAATCAGAATCTAAATCTGTTAGCCTCTAGTTTAAAAAAAAACAATCAGTTAGAGCAGCTTAAGGCAATCAGTGAGCCTGCTCAGGCACGTCGCAATTCACAACTTTTTCTGCGTGTATTGGCTAACTGCGTGCCATATCTGGCTCACCACAGTGGGTGAGGATCTCTGATCGGGCTTTATTGCGAAGTTCAAGCGCTGCGTTCCAGTCATTACCATTGGGGAAGAGTGGTTCACCAATGGTTACACTGATGTCGCCTCTACGTGGGAAAAGAGAGTTACCTCTGAGTTTAGAGCGCGTACCACGTAAGGTAATCGGGCTGACTGGCACTTGTGAGCTTGCGGCAGCAATAAAGGCGCCCATATGAAACGGATGAAGGCCAGACATTCGATATAATGTTCCTTCAGGAAATACGACCATTGGCTGACAGTCTTCAGCTTCAAAAGCCAGCCTCTTAGCGTCCACCACGCTTTTTTCTACATCAAACCGGTCAACAAACTCCGTACCGAGTTTGCTTAAGAAGATTCGGGTAAATGGATTATTGAGTAACTCACTTTTTGCCACAAACCGACAAGGCAATTCTGAAACTGCGACGATCACCAGCCCATCAAGATAACTACAATGATTAACGACAAAAATACAGGGGGCATTTGCTGCTGGTAAGTGTTCCTTTCCTTCGATGGTGCACTTGGTGCCAGTAAGTCCCATAAGTGCTTTGGCACCAAACTGGGCTATCTTCCAGCACATGACTTTGTTGGGTAAGACGGCAACAAGTAACCAGACGATAGGAGCAAGTATTCCCAACACTAACCACGAATAGGCCGCGTAGGCGATGTCTAAAAGGATTCGCATGTATTTACGCAGTTGCGGCATGATGCCCGCTAAGGCGAGATTCAGGGTTTGTAACCACAAAGCCCGATGCTGCTTCGCAAAGGATCCACGTTCATGCAGATCTTTACACGCACTGCGACGAATTTTCCCACTGGACGTTTTTGGAATGGAGTGAGGCGGGCCGATAATGACATCATCGACGGGGTTACCAAGTAGTTTTAGAGAGAGTTGGTTAATTTTACGCTTTAGCTGTTTGACTTTGTCTTTACTGGTTTCTCGGCTTTCCGCCAACACGATCAGTTTCTCCGTACCGGAGTGCGCGTCGTGGCTACCAAACGCGGCCACACAACCTTTGCGAATACCATCAATACTCCCTACCGCTTGTTCCAGCTCATGAGGATAGATATTACGCCCGGCTTTGATAATGATATCTTTGCTACGTCCGGTGATAAAAAGCTCGCCGCCTAATGTAAACGCGCGGTCCCCTGTTACCAGCCAACCATCATGATATAGCGCTTTGGTTTTTTCTGGGTTTCGATAGTAACCCTGGGTGGCGGACGGGCCCTGAAACTCAAGTGCGCCTTCTTCTCCATCGGGTAATTCTTTGCCCAGATCATCAACGATACGAATTTGATGCTCGGGAAGTGGGTAGCCTAAGCCAATAAACGGAATGGTATCTTCATCTTCCTGTTGGGCGAGTACAGCACGACCAAACTGGCTTAACGATGCTCGTTGGAAATACTCAATACGTGGTTCGCGGACGGTCACTGGGAATGTCAGTCCGACCGAGGATTCCGCTAGCCCATACACAGGCGACATGGTTTCTGGCTTAAATCCATACTTGGCGTATTTTTCAGAGAAGTTTTGGATCGATTGTGGACTCACGGGCTCTGCGCCGTTCCAGGAAAGCCGCCAACTGCTTAAATCGAGCCCTTCAAGATCGCTTTCCTTCACTCGAGAAACACAAAGCTCATAGGCGAAGTTTGGTGCGGGAGAAAGGGTGCCTCGATGATGATGAATCGCCCATAGCCATCGCTGAGGTTTAGTTAAGAAGAGCAAGGGCGACATGATCACCAGTGGGATCGCATGATACAAGCTACCAAGCCATGCTCCAATGAGTCCCATATCGTGGTAGACAGGCAGCCAACTCACAAACACATCGTCCGACTTGGCGTTAATGACTCTACCCATTGCGCGGATATTAGCGAGTAAGTTCGCATGGGTAAGGGTCACGCCCTTAGGTACACCCGTACTTCCGGATGTGTATTGCAAAAAAGCAATATCGTCGGTTTTAGCTTCACCCATATCGGGGAAGCTGGTGTCTTTTTGCAAATCATTCGCGGTAACGACGGCATCAACAGACGGTACTTGTAATTTAAGTAAGTGGGCCACAGGTTTTGCCTCTGGCACCGTAATCAATAGTTTTGCCTGAGCATTGTTGAGAATACTGGCGTGACGATTCAAATGATCTTCGACATGTTCAATTCGGGCTGGTGGATAAATGGGAACAGGCACTGCTCTGGCGTAAAGTATTGCAAAAAAGCTGTAGAAGTAGTCGGTACAGGTTGGCAACATGATTGCGACGCAGTCCCCAGCTTCAACTCCCGCG
Organism: Vibrio sp. EJY3; assembly: GCF_000241385.1. Lineage (NCBI taxonomy): Bacteria > Pseudomonadati > Pseudomonadota > Gammaproteobacteria > Vibrionales > Vibrionaceae > Vibrio > Vibrio sp. EJY3. The sequence goes on along the minus strand of NC_016614.1, from coordinate 1,014,762 downwards.
TCAATTAGCCCAGCGGAGATTTTGAGAGCTTGTTGTTTTAGTTGTTTATAGCTGACTTCTACCACTTCATCAGCGTTTTGATAAACGTAAAGATGAGGGCGATCCGGGTGATGTTCCACATGCCAGTCGAGTAGCGCTTGTAGCGTTTTGACCTCAGTTGGTAACTGATGGACTGAGTCGAGTTTGATCGCTTTCGCCGACTCATCTAAGTAGGCTGTTTTATTTGATGATCCTGCCGTTAAAATCTCGCCGATAATATCTTCTGGTGTCGATATGCTGGACAATGCGTGATCAGGAAGTGACACGTCGAAACGACTTTCTATACGTGTGATTAGCTCAGCACGCGTTAGGCTATCCAAACAAAGGTCATGGTCGAGGTCACTTTTTAAGTGAATAGAAACGGATGAGAGACCTTCGGGGTCTAGTTCAAGTTTTAGATCCCGAACGATCTCTAATACAGTTTGCGCGATGTTTTCAGAGTCTCTACTTGTAGTGTCATTTTGGTCAGACATGCTGAAGCTTCCTGATCGAAGAAGAGTGCTGCTCGTTTTACTCTGTTATAAACGTTTTCCGTGCTTAAAGCTTAGACCACTCATCAGATGAGGTTACATATTCTGATAATTCGGGCCGCCTCCGCCTTCTGGCGTTTTCCAAGTAATATTTTGGAATGGATCCTTAATATCGCAGGTTTTACAGTGAACACAGTTTGACGAGTTGATCTGAAATGTGGTTTTTCCATCGACTTCAATCACTTCGTAAACCCCAGCGGGACAGTATCGCTGACTTGGTTCATCAAACATCCCAAGGTTCACATCTATCGGAATGTGTGGGAATGTGAGAACGAGATGACATGGCTGATTTTCTTCGTGTTGCGTCCCCGACAAAAAAACGGAAGAGGGCTTATCAAAACTGATTTTTCCGTCCGGTTTAGGGTAGTGAATCGGATGACATTCACTGGTTGGTTTCAGTTGTTCGTGATCATGTGAATTATCTCGAACTTTCCATGGCAATGGCTTGCTAAACAGTGGTCGCCAAACATTATGCTCAAAGGTAGAAAGCGCACCTCCTAGCAGACTGCCAAACTTGTGAATATTTGCGCCGAAGTTGCGTGTCTCGACAAGCTCATCATACAACCATGACCCTTCAAATAGCGTTTGGTAATCAGGCTCAACTGAAGCCTTTTGTATCGCTTTGTCGATTGCTTCTGCTGCCAACAAGCCAGATTTCATCGCCGTATGACTGCCTTTGATCTTGGCGACGTTCAATGTACCAGCATCACAGCCAATCAAAAGTCCGCCGGGAAATTGTTGTTTAGGAAGCGAAGAAAAGCCGCCTTTCGCCAGTGCTCTGGCTCCGTAGGCAACACGCTGAGCATCTTTGAGTTGCTTCTTAATCGCTGGATGGTGTTTAAAGCGCTGGAACTCATCAAATGGACTTAAGTAGGTATTGTCATAGTTAAGGTCAACGATAAGCCCGACAGCAATTTGATTGTCTTCCATGTGATAAACAAATCCGCCACCGGTCGTTTTCGTTTCACTCAAAGGCCAGCCAACGGAGTGAATAACTTTCCCTGATCGTTCCGCATCGCCATCAGGTAATTGCCAAATTTCCTTTATACCCAACGCGTAATGCTGTGGCTGTTTTCCTGAGTCCAAGCCAAACCGACTGATGAGCTCTTTACCTAAATGTCCGCGACAGCCTTCGGAGAACACTGTGTATTTTGCTTTTAATTCGATGCCCTCTTCAAAGCTAGCTTTTTGTTTCCCGTTTTTATCCAGTCCCATATCACCAGTCGTAATGCCTGTAACAGCACCGGATTGGTCGTAATTGATGCTCGCTGCTGCAAAACCCGGAAAAATTTCAACCCCAAGCTCTTCAGCCTGTTTTGCCAACCAACGGCAAAGGTTAGCGAGGCTAATAATGTAGTTGTTTTCATCGTTGTGCATCGGCTTCGGAGTAAGAGCATTAGGTACTTTGACATGGTTTAGTGATGTCGTTAGATAGAGAAAATCATCACTTGTCACGGACGTGGACAGTGGCGCTTCCATAGTTTGCCAATCTGGAAAAAGTTCATCCAGAGCACGAGTTTCAAATACGGCCCCTGAGAGAATATGGGCTCCAACTTCGGATCCTTTTTCTACCACACAAATAGATAGCGGATTGTCTTGGCGCTGCTGATTCATCTGAGCCAAACGACAAGCGGTACTTAAACCAGCAGGACCGGCACCTACGATCACGACGTCAAACTCCATAATTTCTCGTTCCATATCTCTCTGTCCTTTGATCAAGCTGAACTATGTTATTGTCATATAAAGAACTATAGCTCAGTTAACGTAAACGTGATTGAACGTGTTTGCTTATGTCAGAACGAACGTGACAGGAAAGACCGGGGGCGGGTTAGTGAGTTGTTTATCAAAAGCAAAAACAAAAAAGGCTTCCATCAAGGAAGCCTTTGAGATCATATCAAAGCTAGTTTCCACTTGGCCTTTGCAAATGCTCCGCAAGCACTTTGGTAAACCTTGCCGCTTCACCACCAGTACATGCACGGTGGTCAAAAGTGATGGATAACGGCATAACTTTAACCGCGACCGCTTTTCCGTTTCTTATCACAACGCGCTCGATGATACGGCCAGCGCCGACAATCGCGACTTGTGGCGGAGAAACGACAGGCGTAGCAAAAATACCGCCGATTGCGCCAAAGTTAGACAAAGTAATCGTGGCGTGTTGTAAATCTTCACGATTGATCTTTCTTTCGCGAATGCCTTCTACAGTTTGGTCGAGCCAGCGACGGACGTCTTTTGACTCATACTCATCGGCATGGCGAAGAACGGGTACGTACAGGCCATGGCGACTATCTACAGCAACGCCGAGGTTTACGGTTGTATGAACACAACGCGTCATGGTTTCTTCGTCGAACCAAGCGTTTAGGGCTGGCTCTTCCTGGCAAGCATGAACGATAGCCTGAACAAGACGAATACTGATGTCTTCACCTGAAGCCCAGTTTTCCAACAAGGCTTCTTCGGTGATAGTAACGGCTGCAACATTTTTGTGTGACTCTGCCATGGCGGAAACCATGGTTCGGCGCGCGCCTTTCAGCACCTCGGTACCCGGACGTTGCTTGCCAGCTTCATCGTAGATATCAGAATCGATTATCAATCCGTTCGGACCACTGCCAGAAACCGCGTTTAAATCCACACCGAGTTTCTTCGCTAGTAGTCGAGCAGAAGGCAGGGCGGTGATCAAATTATTGTTGGATGTACCGTCGCTACTGCCTACCCAAAAGTCATCGACATTCACGTTTTGAGTTTGGTGCGACACATTACCGACCACAGTAGCCGCGTCTGCAGTTTGCCTCTTCTCAGCGGAGACATGATGCTCAGCGCCGCTCTCATCGATTTCGAGAAGTAAGGCACCAATGTTGACGATATCGCCTTCTTCACCGTGGCGACTGACCACTCTGCCGGAATAAGGCGCCGGAACATCGACTGTTGCTTTGGCTGTTTCGACAGTAAGGATCACCTGATCAACTTCGACCATGTCACCCACATTTACGTGCCATTTTACAATTTCTGACTCAGCGAGGCCCTCGCCGAGATCGGGTAAGTTAAACGTCTTCATTTCCAATCCTCCACGAGTTCACGCGCTGCGTTCACAATGTCTTCTTCCTGAACCATAAAATAATCTTCGTTACGATAGTAAGGCATGATGGTATCCATTCCGGTAACTCGTTTCGGTGGCGCTTTTAATAAGCACATGGCGTGTTCGGCGGTGCGAGCTAAAAGCTCAGAACCAACACCACAAGTTTTACTTGCTTCGTGAACCACAAGCAGGCGACCAGTTTTCTCCAATGAGCGGAAGATGGTAGTGGTATCAATTGGTTTGATGCTGGCTAAATCCAGTACTTCGACTTCGATACCCTGTTTCGACAATGTTTGAGCTGCTTGCAATGACTCAACAACACAAGCGCCCCACGTGACTAAGGTGATGTCTCGACCTTTGCGTAACGTAAAACAAGTGTCAAGAGGTAATGCTTCACCATTATCGACCACTTCGGATTTTACGGTGCGGTAGATTCTTTTTGGTTCAAAGAACATGACCGGGTCATTACTGCGGATAGCAGCAAGTAATAATCCGTAGGCGCGTTGAGGTGATGATGGGACGATGACTTTCAGCCCAGGTGTATGGGCAAACAATGCTTCCACACTTTCTGAGTGATGCTCGGGCGCGTGAATACCACCACCAAATGGGGCACGGAATACGGCTGGGCAGGTGAGTCGACCGCGAGTTCGGTTTCTCATTCGAGCGGCATGGCACATTAAATGTTCCATCGCCGGGAAGACAAATCCCTGGAATTGAAACTCTGCGACCGGGCGCAACCCTTGTGTTGCCATCCCGACTGCAACGCCACCAATCAAGGCTTCGGCTAATGGCGTATCAATCACACGCTTCAAACCGAATTTCTGTTTGAGGTTTACCGTAGCTCGGAATACGCCGCCGTTTTCGCCGACGTCTTCTCCCAGCACGACCACGTTTGGATCATGTTCCATTTCATGATGCAGCGCGAGGTTTACTGCTTCAACTAAAGTTAATTCAGCCATGTTTGCCTCCCTGCATGCGCATTGCTTTATTGATGAGTTCATCTCTTTGAGTATGAAGTTCTTGAGGAAGAGACTCATAAAGGTAATCAAACCCTGATTCAGGCGCTTGACTAGGCATATTCAGGTAACGTTTCACTGCTAATTCAACTTGTTGTTTGCACTCTTCGAGCCATTGTTTATCTTGTTCTTCGCTCCAGGTATCTTGGTTGATCAAGAAAGCTTTGAGTCGACGAACAGGCTCAAATTGCCATGCAGTCTGAACATCATCTTCGTTACGATAGCGGGTTGCATCGTCGGCGGTTGTATGGTCGCTGAGGCGATAGCTTACCGCTTCTATAAGTGTTGCACCTTTACCTTTGCGGGCTCTTTCTAGCGCGGTCATAGTGGCGTCGAAGACTGCGACTACGTCATTACCATCGACGGTAACGCCCGGAATACCAGCCCCTTTTGCTTTTTCAGATAAAAACTCAGCGGCACATTGAAGGCTGCGAGGTACGGAAATCGCCCATTGGTTATTGTTAACAACAAACACGAGAGGAATGTTCCAAGCACCAGCACAGTTAATTGACTCAAGGAAATCGCCTTTGGAAGTACCACCGTCACCACACATGACAAGGGCTGCCTCATGGTTGCCCTGAATTTTCAGTGCCGAAGCGACCCCAACGGCGTGGGTACACTGTGTGGCAATTGGGACACAAAATGGCAGGGCCCGACTTGGTATCGGGCTACCTTCTGGTGCGAAATCGCTACCGCGTTCATCACCGCCCCAGTATTGCAGGTTCTTTTCCATACCAATACCACGACACCACATAGCAGGCATGTCGCGATAGTAAGGAACGAAGACGTCATCGGCTTTTAGTGCACGACCGACAGCGATCCCAATAGCTTCAGAGCCAAGATGCGAAGGGTAGGTCCCTAATTTCCCTGTGCGTTGCAAAGCAACAGCTTTATTATCATAGGTACGCGTTAATACCATATCACGGTAAAAACCGACCAATGTTTCTACGTCAGCCCAGTTGGGTAGTTGGCCGACTAGGTTCCCATGATGGTCGATAAACCGATGCATGGGTAATGCCTGAACGTTCATCTCAAGCTCCTTTTGACGCTGCGGGTCTTTTGGACTGCAGCTGTTCATTATCAAACCAAAGTTTGTATGGGTACTCAAACTTTGGCATCAGCGTAAAAGGTTATGCCTCAGGCTGCGTTTGTTTATGACCGTTATAATCCTTTCAGTCATTTATTGATTAACAATGTCGTGTTTGGGTAAAACACAAGGCATTGTTAATACTGCTACGTAACGCCTAACCCTTTTAGTCATACCAATCCGAGTAATTGTCTAATCACTGGGTTTGGTAATTCATCTTGGTATAACCAGACACCATAAGTGTAAACAAATTGTTAAAAAATGCTTTATTTTAACAATTATTCAACAGTAAAGTTTTGCTTACACCCCTGATATGTAGAGTAATATGCTAGTTTTTTCGTTCTGTAACGTCGAAACTTGAATCTAATCACTAGTTATTGGGAACTATTTGCAACAAAATTAGGCTGTAAAATTTAACAAACTGGGCCATTATTATTGAATCTCGACGGTTAAGATGATGGGAAAAAGATAATTTCTTCCCTATAGAATGGAATCAAGGTAGTGTTGCGGCACATTGAAGCCGTTTCTATTCCAACCACTTGCGTAAGTAAGTGAGACGATTACTAAGACAGCATTACCTAAACTTAAGGTAGAGTGCATCATGGAGAAGTTATGTATCGCGCCCACGTTTATTTTCCATTGCGACAGCAAGATAAAGCTCAAGCGTTAAATGAGATCATTCGCCAGGAACGTCAGGATGTTCTCAGAGTTTGTCCTTTAGTCGGTCGATTACAAGGCCCACATAAAATGCCGATGTTCGAGATACACCTAGAAACGCTGAGCGAAGAATTTATCGCTTGGCTAGATGTGATTCGCGGTGATTTCTCTGTACTGATCCGTCCGGTGAGTGAGCGAGAGCTGCTCGATTACACGGAGCATGCTATTTGGCTTGGTCGAGAGTTAGGTGTATTCGAAGAAAAATTGAATCAATAGTGACAAAGCAAACTGTTGTTCATTGATGAGTAAATAATAACAAGGAAGTGCAGTTTACGTTCCAACGCTAAAAGCAGTGAAATCGACAAAATGAAAAGGGGAAGGGTATGCTGACAATACTCCTGGTCGCACTTGCACTGTATATTTTTTGGTTATTGTTTCGTAATGGCCCTGCATTTGACGAGCCAGTTCCTGCCAGAGAGCGAAGTTGGGTTGGCCCGACAGACAACGCCGAAGAGTGGCAAGGTTACCGTAACGAAGTTTTCCAGCCATTCAGCTCCCAAACCTCCTTTTACGCTATCGCCTATTTCGCTAACTTCGTTGCAGCGGCTAACGCGATTTCCTGGTCAACCGTGTATGAGGGGGAATACCCCTTCATCATCAGCCGATTTGGCAGCTACTTTGCTATTAATACCTATGACTCGTTACTGGTGGCTGGGTTTGTGGCGCTGGCCGTCTTTGTGATTAACTGGCAACTTGCGATGCATTGCGCAGGCATTCTCAGCCAATACCTGGTTCGTATTCTGATCATCAATCGAGCCCGCTTTGTGGCGGTAAGTTTGGTGTTCTGTAGCTACTTTGCTTATCTGCTCACCGTGGGCATTTTTTGGCTTTTCCATGATAGCTATTCCATTTGGCATGGGTTAAAGCTGACTCCGGTCTTCTTATTGTTAACTTTCATTGTCGTTGTCGCTCTGCCATCTGCGAAAAAAGATCCTGAACAAAAACAATAACACGCTGTACAGTAGCAATTCATTCAGTGTTGAGTTAGCATTGCCGACCTTTTTTAGTCAGTGGGAGGATCCATGTTTATCGGCTTTGACTATGGCACTGCAAACTGTTCAGTGGCAAAAATGGAATCAGGTGAGCCAGTATTGCTCAAGCTTGAAGAGAGTAATTATTACATTCCTTCCACGCTAGCGGCTCCGACGCGTGAATCGGTCTCTGAGCATCTATTTCGACATCGAAATATTAAACCGTTCGATCAGGTCGGAGAGCAAGTACTTCGCCGTGCAATCAACTTAAATCGCGAAGAGAGCATTGAACTGGAACCCGAGGATATCGATTTTGGCCAAGCGGCACTGAATCGCTATTTAGAAGATCCTCGTGACATTTACTATGTTAAATCGCCAAAGTCATTTCTTGGGGCGTCAGGTCTACGCGACGTGCAACTTGCCTTTTTTGAAGACTTGGTTTGCGCCATGATGGATAACATCAAATCGCAGGCAGAAAATGACGCTCAACAAACGATTACGGATGCAGTGATTGGCCGTCCGATTAACTTTCATGGCCGTGGCGGTGAAAAGGCCAATACTCAGGCGGAAGGCATTCTTTTAAAGGCAGCGAAACGTGCTGGATTTAACAATGTAGAGTTTCAATTTGAGCCTGTCGCAGCGGGCTTAGAATACGAAGCGACACTTACCGAAGATAAGACGATCTTGGTGGTCGATATCGGTGGTGGTACCACCGACTGTTCACTGATTCAAATGGGTCCGTCATGGTCTGGTAAAGCAGACAGAACCGCGAGCTTACTGGCACACAGCGGTCAGCGTGTTGGCGGTAATGATTTGGATATTGCGATTGCGTTTAAGCAACTGATGTTCCCGTTTGGCATGGAAAGCAAAATGGAATCGGGCATCGTGATGCCGACGACTCAGTTCTGGAACCCAATCGCGATTAATAACGTGGAAGCGCAGAATGACTTTTATTCCCGTGACAACCTTGGAGCGTTAAAGCTGCTTCATAAGCAGGCGCAGGAACCGGAAAAGCTTAAGCGTCTGCTTGAGGTTTATCATGAGTCTTTGGGCTATAACATTGTTCGTCGTGCTGAAGAGGCTAAAGTCGCGCTTTCTGATGATGCTTCGTATCGCGCAGGCATTAACTTGTTGTCCGAGCTTATCGAAGTGGACGTAAAACGTGAAGAAATGATTGATGCTATTCAGTCACCAAAAAATAAGATGACCGCATTGGTCAACGAAGCCGTCGAGCAAGCTGGTGTTAAACCGGACGCGATCTTTATGACGGGTGGTTCTGCACGTTCACCTATTTTACGCGATGCCGTGCAGTCGGTACTGACGAATATTCCAGTGGTTAGTGGTAATTACTTTGGTTCGGTCACTGCTGGTCTGGCTCGTTGGGCCGAAGTGTGCTTTAAGTAATCGACAATCCGAAAAAAAGCCCGACCAATTGGTCGGGCTCTTTGTATTTATAAACCAGTTAGCGATTAATGGTTCATATGCTTTTCCATATGACCTTTATTTTCGACAGCTATCTCTACGTCTACTTTACCTGCGTTTTTAAACGTTAACGTCATCGGGAAGCGGTCACCTTCTTTTAGCGTCTGATTCGGGTTAAAAATCATCAGGTGAAAGCTTCCTGGTTCCAGTGCGACCGTACCTTTTGCTGGTACGCTAATCTCGCTAACCTTCACCATCTTCATCACGCCATCTTCCATAATGTGGTTATGAAGTTCGATGCGTGCCGCAATTGGGCTTTCTGCCGCGATCAATGCGTCTTCTTTTTCACCGTGGTTGTTGAGTTGTAAGACCCCGCCAATAACAGGAGCATTAGGTGGCGCTTCACGGCTCCATGGGTGATCAATATGAATCTGACCCGCTTCATATTCGTGAGCAAGGCTGACTGGGCTCATAATGAGAGCTGCAAAAGTAATAGCAAGGGTTTTAATTTGTTTAAGCATGGGTATTTTTCCTTTTGAATATAATGACTGCCCTGACCAAACGTAGGTGAGGGATTTTGTTGTTTTTAACCTGATTACTTTTTAGGAATTCAGGCTGGAAAAATACAAGGTGGAGATTGTTTTGGGGCGAGATGCTTGTAAACCAATCTTCCGGAAAGCGTAAAATGATAGGGAATCAGTGCGTGTTTAACACGTCGGAACCAATGGATAGTGCCGAAGTAAAGCCCAATCGCGCACAGCATGAAAAACTGTACGGCTTGAAGCAAAGGACACTCAAACTGAAAACCTTCGTGTAAGTTAAGGTCATGGATAACTGGTGAAGCGTCTTGCTTATTAGCCGCAATCAGCGTGTCGATGTCGACCCATTTAAAACCGTCCGCAGTACAAAGCAGTACTTTTTCGTTTTGAACTTCGCTTAACCAGTTTGTGTTATGCACATTTCTTGGGTTAAGTACCGCAGTCGAAGCGAGATAGAGTTGAAACAGCACAGCGAAGATGACCGTCAAAGCGGCTACGCGTTGCGTTCTCTGCGATGTCTGAGTCATTTCCATGTGGCTTTTTTAATTGTTGTCTTTTGGCGCAGGATACTAACAAATATCCCTGAAAATGTAATGGTAAGATAGATAAAAGGTGATTCAACTGTATTTTATTTGTGTCTCGCTGGTGGGGCGAGGGTGTGAATGAGCTTTGCCATTAGCCTAAATCTGTATTTAATCCATTGTCAGTACAGGGCTTGCGATAAACGGCTGGTGAATTAGCGTGCTGGATTTGCGGGATATCAATTCAAAATGAGCATCTATTCTGCACTTGTTTGCCATTAACGCAAATATGACAGTAATTTAATACAGGATACGGTATTCTCTCCCACCTTTGTTATATCCCTGAGCGTGTCTTAGTAAATTATTGGCCGCGCAATCTTAAGAAATTTCTCCAATGAAATACGAACAACAGATCGAGTTTCGATACCCTAAAGGTCGTTTTGCCATGGTGAGTGTTTACGCATTCACGGGAGCGGCGATATTAGCATCGACCATTTTTTCTCTTTTGCTGTTTTTGTCTATAGACGAAAACCCGATGATGCAGACCTTGTTTGGTGGTCTGGCTATCATATTCGAAGCCGGTAAGTTCTATGCCTGGTATGAGTACGGTGAACGTCGCGCTCACAGAAACTATCCCGGTGCGATTACCGCATTGGTGTTTTACTCTGTGCTCGCTGCTATCTCTATTGGCGGCAGTATCGGTGGCATAAACAGTGCGACCAATAGTGCACAAAGTCATATATCAGTTGAACAAGCAAAAGTAGACGCCTTCAACCGCCAGATTGAAGCTATTGATAAACAGATCGAGCTTAACAATATTGCTGCTCAGAAATATATCGAGATGGAACGTATTGCCACAGGTGTTACGCGAATTCAGGAGCAAAACAAAACACTGCGCGAAGAGCAGCAAAAGCTGGCTATGGAGCGTGACAGCTTACCGCCAGTAACTCAAGGTTCAGTCATCGGGTTGATCGACAGTCTCGCGAAAGCGTTTGGTACGAGCTCTCAGCATGCTCAGCTTGGGCTGGTAGTATTCTTATCCATCCTTCTCGACTTTTTTGCCGCGTTCTTTGTAGGCTTAATTGGTGAAGAACAACGTTTTCGTTACTTCTACCGTCGTTACGATGGGATTAGGCTAGAACGTATTCGAGATATCGAACCAGAGCCTGCGGGCTACCTTCCTCACATTAAAGAAGAACAAGAGCCAGTGGTGCAAGAAGAAAAGGTTGAACCAAAAGCACCAGAGGAGCCTAAACCTTTGATAGAGCAAGTGAGTGATGCACTCCGATCGCATCAGATTACTTGCACTAAAAAAGCGGTGGCTAAGGAATTTAGGCTTTCTGCTGAAGAAGTAGACAAGGTGTTTGAAACACTTGCAGAGCAGGGGCTTGTCGGTAAAAAGGCAAACCACCATTACCATTGGATTGGTGAAAAAGAAGCGGCATAGCGCGCAATCTGAATGGTAAAAAAAGAGCGTCAATTGACGCTCTTTTGCTATCTATACTCGAGAGAACTAATCTTTAGTCAGCTTTTTAGTCACGTCTTTTACCGTTGTCTTTTCTTTTTCTGGTGTGACCGCATCAACGGCTTTTCCTGCAATCCCGTCATCCGGAACCTTATCAGCTGCTGTATCTTTTAATGCTTCTTTAGGTGTACAGCGCCCACCAACACCAACCACTGCTTTCGTCGCTGCGGCTTTTGCTGCCTTACCAGCGTCACAATCTGGGTCAAGGACGCCCGCATAGGTCGCTGTTGAACCGAACAGAAGGATCAGCAGAGCTAAATTACATTTCTTCATCATTGTCACCGTAGGGGTTAAACATACTTAAAGTGTAATTGAGTTATGTGAGTTTGTTAGTCTGGAAAATCGTTCTGCTTCTAACATGCAGTGAAATCAGTAAAAACCAGAATTTGAAGTAGACTGAATAGAGCGAAATAGAAACTCAAGGAGTCAGTATGCTTTCATATTTGGTCAGCAGAAGTATTGAAATCGAAAAGTCTCAAAAGGAAATAATCGACTATCTGAAGGATTTTAAGAACTGGCCAGAATGGTCTCCATGGGTCATTCTCGAACCGAGCTGTGAACTCACTTATCTTGGGGACCAAGGGCATGTAGGAGCGGCGTACGAGTGGAATGGGCAGCGCATAGGTTCTGGCTCTATTGTGTTAGAAAGTACCCAAGAGCACCGATTGGATATGGAGTTGCACTTTTTCCGACCGATGAAAAGTCACGGTAAGGTCACTCTGATAGTGACGCCGTCACAAAAAGGGTGTTTGGTTGAATGGCAATTGCATTCTTCAACTCCGTGGAATCGATTTTTCCTCAAAAGTGTATTTAAGTCGATGCTCGAAATGGATTTTGACCGCGGGCTAAAAATGCTCAAAAGCCAATTAGAAACTGGGAAAGTGTTGTCAGAACTTGTTGAAATAGCTAATCGCAAACAACCAGCCATTCATTACGTTGGCATATCAGGTTCTGGAACGATCCCCGAGTTGGGCGAAATCATCAGCGATCACATGAGTCGATTGAAAGAAATGGTCGCCGTTGAAAATGTGTCCGTGAACGGTGCCATGTTTTGTTATTACCTCTCCATGGATATGAAGCTTGGCCGATTCGAGTTTGTCACCTGTTTACCTGTCGACAATCCAACTTCAGTACCAGAAGGGTTTGTTTCAGGGACAATTCCAGAGTGTGATACGTTTGTCGTTGAGCACTGGGGAGAATATCGACTACTGGGTAATGCCTGGGCGATGGCAATGAACTTAACGCGCAGCAGCGGGGTTAAAGTGAAAAGTAAACCCCTTGGAATCGAGCGTTACTTAAATAGCCCTGATGAGGTTGAGCAAGCGAATTTAAAAACTGAGGTGATACTTTTCGAAAGGTGAGGTTTTAGTAACACTTTGATAGATAGAGTGAAGATGTCTTTTATTGTTATCCGTAGGCAATGTTTGCTTCGTCGTTTAATGTGATCCAAAGCACAAAGAAAAACTCTATTACCAAAGTTACAACTTACTGTAATAAATATTTAATATAGGTATGAGTTGTAAAAAAACTTTAGTTTAGACATAGTGTTATTAAGTCGTTAAGAAACGGCTTTAAACCGCAAAAAGGAGCTTGCCTATGCACAACGAAATGATTCAACCTTCACACTTCGGCATTATCGGCCGTACTTGCATTGCCTCAATCATCATGATTGCAGGTGTTTTCACTCTTCTTTAACAGAGCTGTAGATTCTAAACTTCTACATAGAAAACGACGCAAAATTCAGGGAATTACCTTAGATGTTTACAAGGTATTCCCCTGAACTCCCATCTAGCTCAACTTCTGTTAGCCCACCAAGCTAAAAATCAAAGCACTCACCGCGACAATACCTGTCACTAAGACAAAGTAAGTAGATAGCTTACCGCGAAAATCCTTCAATGATTCAATCTTATACACAGCCATCATTGGCATAATGAACAAAATCATTGCGATAACTGGGCCGGAAAGGGCTTCCATCATACCAAGAATGCTCGGGTTCATGATCGCTGCTATCCAAATCGAAATAAACAGCACAACCACACTAACCTTATCTGCTCGGCGTTGAGGTAGGTTTGAATTTTTCGTCAGTAATCCATTCAGGCTTTCCCTTGCGCCCAAAAAATGACCTAGGAAAGAGGAAGTGATCGCAACAAAAGCGACCAAAGGCCCCAGCGTTGCAATGAATGGGTTATCAGTCGCATTGGCCAAATAAGACAACACGGATACGTTTTGCGCTTTCGCTTCCGTCAATTGTTGTGGAGAAAGGGACAAAACGCATGAGAAGACAAACAGCAGTACAAACGCGATCAGCATGACGCTTGTGCGGCGGAGAATGAGCTCGGATTTGAAGTCGGCGTCTTTTCCGTAGTGGCGTCGTTGCACGTTGGCGAAGCTTGATATCGCTGCTGCGTGGCTAAAAGAGAAAATGACCACAGGTACGGCTAACCACATGGTGTTTGCAAACGACCCCATTTCTGGCGCGTTTAACATTGGCATCGTCCAGTTGGGCATCAAATAGAATGATAGGAAAGCAAGGATAGCGACTAACGGGTAAACCATAACCGCAAAAGCACGCAACATTACTTTCTCTCCAGCCATCATAATCGCAATCAAGCCAAAAACGAGAACACCAGAAAGAAGAGGACGGGGAATGGACGCCATGCCAGCCTGATTCACCATAAAACTATCAACGGTATTGGTAATGCCTACGCCATAGATCAGTAGAATTGGAAAAATAGACAGAAAATACAGCAATGAAATCGCACGTCCCGCTTTTGCGCCAAAGTGCTCTTCTACCACATCCGTAAAGTCGGCATTTTTAATTTTTGAAGATAAGACAAATCGAGCCAACCCTCGATGGGCAAGATAAGTCATAGGAAAGGCGAGTATCGCCATACTTACTAGAGGCCAAAAGCCACCAATACCTAAGTTGATTGGAAGGAATAAAATACCAGCACCGACAGCAGTGCCAAATAGGCTAAGCACCCAATGTGTATCGTGTTTGGACCATGATGTTGTGTTTAACTCACTATAACCTAAGGTTTTTTGAGACTCTTTCACTGAGGAATTGCCTTCGTATAAATAATAATGTGGCAGATGGTATATTTTTTAGTGATTGTTATCACATTGGAAAGGTGGTGAATCATACTGTAAAAAAGGCAAATTCATAAATTATCAAACCATGAATATTTTAAAAATGCAGTTTTTTATATAGGTTTGAAGTTTTGTAATTAGATATAAACACCTTTTTTGTTCGTATTTTTGGAATTTGATTTTGTGCTTTAATTTTGAACATCAAGGGATGATCTGTGGTAATGCCTTCATTTAGAGGATGAGCGTGACGGCTAATCTACAACAGCACCTCCGTCTAAAACCCGAGAAGTAGACCAGGTTGTGAGCGTATGAGCAATTCTGCACGATAATGAGTGCCATTTGCACTCAATCAGTGCGCAGTAATTTAAAGGATACTTATAAGAAAATCTTCAACGTGTTGTTATTTAAGGTTTTTAAAAGTTGGCACTTAGATTGCAATACTATAAATGTTCATCGTTAACTCGATGCACCGCTCTCCTTAGCAGGCGGAGATGCGGGATAGGGTATTACTTTTGTTAAATGTACTAACAGCGTTTAAGGCAGTGCAGCCTCTCTCGGTTCGAGAGAGGTTTTTTTTTGCTTGTCGCATCGTTCGGTATCATTGCTGACATTGTTATCCGCATCTAATTTGTGAGTGAAACAATCATATATTTGGCGAAGTTGCTGAGTCAGCTCGAAAGGTCAACAAACCCTAAGGTATACGTCTAGCATTGATTGTAATGAGAAACGTGGTACAACTACGTTTATTATTTCTAAGACATTAAAAGCCGATAATAAGAGGGAATATGAGCAGTATTTTGGAATGTATCCGCACGGTAGGACGCGGAGAGCGAGGCAGAAAACCTCTGAACTTTGATCAGGCCTTCCAAGTAATGGATGAGTACTTAAATGGTGAGTTTGACGATGACCAGATGGCGATGCTTTTGATGCTCATCCGAGTACAAAACGAAACTCAGCAAGAAATCGCAGGCTTTGTGAAAGCATTTCAGTCTCGTATGCCTGCAATAGGCGCAGATATTGATTGGCCTTGCTATGCAGGCAAACGTCAAGCAGCAGGGCAGCCATGGCACCTTCTATCAGCAAAAATCCTTTCAAATAACGGCTATAAAGTTTTGATGCATGGCTATCATGATCGCCAGTCTGGACGTCGTCATGCAGAAGATTACCTAAACAAGCTTAACATTCAAAAAGCGCAATCAACGGAAGAAGCGAAACGAATCCTGGAGACAGAAAATATTGTCTACCTTCCTTTAAGCGTCTTTGCACCTCGAGCTGAAAAGATGATTGGCTGGAAAAATCGTTATGGATTGAGAACGCCGATTAACACGGTTGTTCGCGCATTAAACCCTGGTCAAGCGACAATTGGAATTCGCGGCAGTTTTCACCCTGGTTTCCAGCAGCTTCATGCAGAAGTCGAGCATGAAATTGGACAGACGCGTCATGCAGTTGTTTCGTTCAAAGGTCAATCTGGTGAATCGGAATATAACCCTAAAGTCAGCCAAACCGTTTGGTTGAGCCAAACCAGTGGCGTTACTTCGCACTACTGGACTGAGCAAATGATTTCTGAAGTGCCTCTGCCTTCTTCTTGCCTGTTTGAGACATCAGAGCAAGATTTAACACAAATGGCAAATACGGTGATTGCAACAATGGCGGTTGTACTATTCGCTGAAATGCAAGACCGAGAAAAAGCTTACGAACGAGCATTTTCGATGTGGGAGAGTTATGTTCAACAAGCGTAACGGATAACGTTTTGCCAGATAGATTAAGCTGATACAAAGATGCGCTATTTTCATAGCGCATCTTCATTATTGCGTTATTGGCTTACAGCGAATCTACCATCAGGCAATCTTAGTTAACCAGTTATGAGTATCTGGCGCTTTACCCCATTGGATATCGTTCAGTGCTTGGCGCAATTTTTTCGCCGCTGGGCCAGCTTCGCCAGTGCCAACTTTAAAATCTTGACCGTTGTGGATAAGCGTACCGACAGAAGTTAGTACCGCTGCAGTGCCTGAAAGCATTGCTTCAACGCCCGGTTTAGCGGCGCGCTCAAGTAGCTCTTCCACAGAGACTTCGCGTTCTGTAACGGTCATACCTAGATCTTTAGCAATCGTTAGGATACTAGAGCGTGTTACACCGTGTAAGAAGCTTGAATCTAGGGCTTTAGTAATGATCTCGTTACCATCAACCAACAAGAAGTTTGCAGCACCTGTTTCTGTAATGTAGCCGTTTGGACAGAAAAGTACTTGGTCTGCCTGGTATTTTGATTTTGCTTCTAACGTTGGTGCTAATGCACTCGCGTAGTTACCACCACTTTTGATCATACCCATGTGTGGCGCGCAACGTTGGCCGGTTTCGTCTAGCAGTAGACGTAAGGCGTGAGCACCGCCAGAGAAATAGTCACCTACTGGAGAAAGTAGGATATATAGCATTGATGAGATTGAAGGTGCTGCCGCTTTACCAACGGCTGCCTCTGTACCAATGTGAGTTGGACGAATGTACATTGAGCCTGGAGGCAAAGGCACTTCAGATGAGAACTCAGACACAATATCAACAATCATTTTTGATACTTGTTCTTTATCAATCTCAGGTAGCGAGAGTAGCTGACTACTTTGAGCAAAACGCTCGACGTTTTGATCCATTCGAAAAACGTGTACGCTGCCATCTTCGTGACGGAATGCTTTCAGACCTTCAAAGCAAGTGCTTGAGTAATGCAATACGTGAGCGCCGGGATGAAGTGAAATACTGTCTGATGTAACGATCTGTGTGTCAGACCATTGATTATTTTCAAATGTTGCTAATGCCATCCTAGGCATAAACTCAGTACCAAAAGCCGCCATTATGACTCCTTTCTTATTCAAATTATCAAGCAGATAGCTCTGCCTTGTTCAATATGCGTGTTTGCATTATATGTTTTTCAACTTTGTGCGTTAACAAACAAGTAACGATTGTATGCGTTCTGGAGTGCTAAGACTTAGAGCAGAGTGGCATAAATTAGCATAAAGATAGTTTCAATCAGAATGTTATCTGTATCGCACAAAGTTAGTTTGTAAAACCATGATGAATGGAAAATGTGATAACAGCAAGCAGAATGTCGCATGCGATACGGATAGATATTAAATTACCTCGATCTCGGGTTAATCAAAGCTGAACCACCCAATATTCATACTCTGGTATTGCTTCCTTATCACCCATTCAGGTGATTTTTGAGTGATTGAATTCCTCGTCGCAAGATAAGCTTATTAATAGATCTATAGTTAAGTCGGTTCCCCTATAAAAAGTAAGGAGAAGGCTTATGGGATCGTTTCTCATTTTTAATTTCGACGGAACAGGCAATGAACCGGAAGATGCGAAGCAAGAGGTAAAATATAAAGCGAAACAAGAAGATGACAACATCAGTAATGTTCTCAAGCTTCATTTGATGATGGGAGGTAATCTTTTCCTGAGCGGAGAGCAATATGGACAATGTGATCAAAACACCGTCGATCATTGCTTTTATTATCAGGGTGTTGGTACAAATGGTAGTTGGGTCAAACGCGCAATAAATCAAGGGTTAGCGTTGGAGAGCTGCGATGTGGCTTCGATACTTAACAAAGCCAAAGCCGATTTTAATAAACACTATAAACAAGGCGATATTGTGCTAGCCACTGGGTTTTCTCGCGGGGCGGCATTGGCACGCCGTTTCGTTGGTCTGATAGCGAAAGAGCATCCTAGCGTGACCGATAACACCAAACCATTCGTTTTTCTCTGCGTGTTTGATACGGTCGCAAGCATTGGGTTACCAAACTTGAGTACCGCAAGCAGACCTGACTATGATGTTGTATTTGAATATGGATGCACCTTATCACACATCGTCAAACAAGCGATCCATATGGTTAGCCTGGATGATAAACGTCGGGCATTTCAGCCAACTTTAATGAACCACGATCCGAACAGGATCCATGAAATTTGGTTTGCTGGTGCGCATTCGGACGTTGGTGGCGGCTATTACCGCGACGGTCTGTCGGACATTACGCTAAGTCACGCGATGAAATGGCTTGAGTATATGACCAGATATCATTCTCTCCCTGCAATTCAGTTTAAATTTCCGAGCCAAGCCGATATCGACAGGGCTTGTCCAAAGAGACTAAAAGGGATGATCGGACTTGATGATTTACAGCGAAATCCAAATTCTTTAGGAAAAAACCACCAGCAAGATAGGTGGCCAATCATTGATTGGGTGACTTTAGATGATCGACGTTGTTGCGTGATCGATAGAGATAAAATCAATGATGATTTGTATCCTGTCATTCATTACGCTGTGGCGGAGCGCTTACATCGGGATGATGACTACCGTCCTAAGTCTCTAATGAATAAACGCCATTATCTTTGGTATGACTTTATCAATCCTCCTGTGGACTGCCCTAGCTATACACAGCACATTCATTATGCAGCGGTGAACTGGGAAGAGTTGAGCGTCTCTCAATCGGTTGAGCGTATGATCGACGCTGACCGATTTTACAACTTTACCGGCATAGTGGTTAAACAAGGAGAGGAGTACGAGATTTCGGTTCGAGAAGGAGATAGCTGGCATGATGGAAAAGAGATCAGTTGTGACGGAGATGGTTGGAACTTAAACCATGTACAACTGGGATTAGCTGAGCTGCCGATTCGAGCGATGAAAGGGTTACGTCGAGTGCCGAGTTCTGACTGGTTTACGCTTTGTGCAGTGGTTGATAGTGATGACGATAGCGCAAGAGCGGTTGGACAAAGGGGCGTTTATCGAGTTACCAAAACAGGGGAGTTGCAGTTCTTTGCAAACGACCTGAAGTTTAAGTACGGCAATAACAGTGGCAGCCTTCGAGTTCGAATAGAAAGAATTAAATAAATTATCTGAATTTGTACGCGAAAACGCTATAGGGCTCAGTTGTTTATATTTGATTGGTGGTAAATGAGCCCTATTGCTGATTTTTTAGATCAAAGTATTCAAGTTTGAACAGTTAACATTAACATTAATTTTTTAAATCTTTCACCCCTCTTTATTTATCAGTATGTTGTTGCTTATTTCATGCTAATTACATAGCCGTACAATTACAATGTGTACTACCAGGTCAGGTATTTTTCTTAAATGAGAAATTAATCATCATTGGTCAATGCGTTATTTATATGCATTTTTATTTATATAAATATCAACAATTGGTCTAGAATAGTAGATACCATTTCCTTATTACTTAGTTAAATATATTTAAGCTGTTTACTTTTAAATACATTTCTAGTTAGGTACTAGAGGGTTAATACAATGAAAATTACAGAGTTGTTAACCATTAAAACGCCACTTCCCGTCAGTGAATTAGTTGAAAAACAAGTAGAAGAGTTACAAAAGGCGCTATGTATTCTCGGCTACCCGGTAGGTACAGTCGATGGACTCATAGGGCCTAAAACTCGCAACGCATGGGCCGAGTTCAAAACCGATGAACTACCAGGAAACCCTGGCCTAATCGGCAAGGAGTCGATTGAGCGTTTACAAGTGAGGTTAGATGGTATTACCGCAAATGATACTTATGACTTTACTTGTAGAGAAGGCGTGATAGACGCAATCAAACATGAGTGTAAAGAGCAAGGCTTAGTACTCGACACACAGAAAGCATACGTACTCGCGACAACTCAGTGGGAAACCAATCAAACGTTCATGCCTGTTCGTGAAGCCTATTGGCTTAGCGAAAACTGGCGAAAGAAAAATCTCAGATATTTTCCGTTCTACGGTAGGGGATTTGTACAACTTACTTGGAAGAATAACTACGAGAAGTATTCACAGTTACTGGATATAGATATGACTAATCAACCGGATATTGCCATGCAGCCTAATATTGCTTTATTTGTTCTTATACATGGTTTTAAAACCGGCACCTTCACTGGTAGAAGAATATCTGATTATATTAATGATAATAATACGGACTTTATTGGTGCAAGACGGTGTATTAATGGCTCTGATAGAGCTCATGAAATATCCGAGATTGCAAAGGGATTTCTAAGGAAGTTTTAATTAAACAAATCAAATCGGCAACTTATTGATTGGGCGATGAAATTATTAAAATAAATATTATCGCCCAATTACACTTACTTTGTCAGGTATATTACTTAATTAGTTGAAGTAGTGTTTACCTGTAATTCTGTATATCCGGTGCTTTCATCCATCTCACGGCTAAAGGTGAGTTTAGGGTAACTATGGATGATTAACTCGGCTGTCGTATCAATGATTGTGCCTTCCATTAAGTGTCCACCCCAAACGTGCCCGTGCTCATCGGAAAGCGAAATATGTACATGTTGATGCTCGGGTGTCAACGTACCCATTACCGATACGATTTCTAAAGGTTCTTGTTTGATTAAAGTTGATTTGGCACCCGCGAGACGAAGCTGGAGTTGTGACACACAGCCGACGCAAGAAGCGATTGAGCCTGCTTTAATGCCTTGTTCCAGCACAATCTGCGCGAGGCTTTGTTTAAGATCCATACCTTTGGTTAGCCTAACTACGATGACGTTTAATGACATATTATTTCCTTATTAAGGTGAGTAAACACGATAACGCTGTGTCTAAATCGTCATAACGCTTGGCCTTACCAAGTACCCGCATTCCTTGCATATTGTTGAGAATAAAACAGGCTAGTTCTTTTGGTTTGAGCGTTTTAGGAATTAATGTTTCCCTCTGTGCGTTTTTTATTGCTTCACTCATGATTTCGATGAGATGGTCAAACAAAAAGTGCCCCATACGTAATACATCGTTATCTTCACCAGCGTGTTCTACTAACGCATTTTGAACAAAACATCCGTAGCTACTTTTGCGCTGTAGTTGGGCAAAAGACGTCAAAAACGTTTCGATTTCACGCAGGGAAGCGTCATCTTTACTCAAATTCTCCAGAGAGGGTAACGAGACTTTTTTCAGGTATGCGTCTAACGCCTCGTAATAAAGCTGCTGTTTGTCGCCATAGGTATTGTAAAGGCTGAAACGGTTAATGTTCAGCTCGTCTGTGAGATCGGAGATAGAGGTATTTGAAAAACCTTTGCGCCAGAACAGGTTCATGGCGACCAAGAGCTTCTCATCTCGGTCAAAGTTAGCTTTTCTTGCCATATAGGTACCCACTTAAAAATCGTTGCTTTGATAGATTTTTCAATCTTATGAAGTGACGAGTGATTATATTCTTGACTGATCGTTTATAAACTGGCTACAGTATAACCTAACCGAACAGTTAGATAAAGGAATAGGGTGTTACATGAAGCTATATGAAACCGCGATGACGCCAAGTTGCAAGCGCGTTAACATTTTTCTTAAAGAAATCGGTGGAGATGTCGAACGAGTCGCAATAAATGTACGTGACGGCGATAACCTTACGGATTCTTTCAAACAAAAGAGTGTGAATGGAAAAGTTCCGGTTTTAGAGTTCGATGACGGCACCACAATTTGTGAAAGTGTGGCGATTTGTCGCTATTTCGATGAAGAGTTCAGTAACGATCTCAACTTATTTGGTGGAAATCAACGTGAACGTGCTCAGGTTGAAATGTGGCATCGTGTTGTTGAGTTTCAGGGGCTATACGCCGCATTTCAGGCATTCCGTAACATCAGCGCTATCTATAAGGATCGCGAAAACTGCGTAAAAGAGTGGGGCGAGGAGTCAAAATCTCGCGTATTGGAATTTTTACCGGTTTTGGATAAACGTTTAGCGGAAAGTGAGTTTATCGCGACTGATCGATTTACTATTGTAGATATTACTGGTTACCTGTTCGTTGGATTTGCAATTAATGCACTTCAGATTGATGTGCTTTCAACGGCTCCAAATATCGCTCGTTGGTTTGAGAAAATCTCAGCTCGAGAAGCCTTTCAAAGCTAAAATACGCTGATCTTCATCGGGTCATAGAAAGCAGTAAGGATAAAGTGAATCTTGCTGCTTTTGACTTCTATGGTATGAAACACTTTCAAATTGTTGAGTATTTCTCTTCTTTTGTAGTCACTCACCTATAATTAAATGTGTCACTGCTAGATTCGCTTTCTGAACGTATAGAATCCCTTGTTCAGGGGGCGTTGAGCATGGGCTTTAATTGGTAAAGTGCGATAGAGACAAGGAGAGGTTTATGCATATTCAACCTAAAACCATCAATAATGTCCTGATTGCAATGTTGATGATTTCTATCTTCGGATTGATTGCAATGTATAACAACAATACCCAACAGAATCAGGAGATTGAACAGCTGCGTGGTCAACTGATAGAGAAAGAAAATCAGATAGTTGTCTCTAACGAAGCGTTATCGTATACGCGTTACCAGCATCAATTATTAGCAGAAGATTACAATCGCTATAGAGATGAGCAATCAATGAGTAACGTGTTAAGTCAGTAAACCAAAGGTTCTATTGAGGGGAAGGGGAATCACTTTGGATTGCTGTGGGAGCGTATAACACTTAACTCGTTCTATTGTTTCTCACAAACATGTCTAACCTGATAAAAAATCTAAAAACCAAGTAAAGCGTTTCTGCTCTACCTGGTTCCTAGCGCTGACGAGCTGTCACTATTTTGATTCTGTTGTTTGTGTTGGAGTAAGCAAAGCTGCCAACTCTTCTTGCGTAAGTAAATCATCAGTTCTGAACATACCGTTTTCGTCATCTAACGACATTTTTGTTCGGCTAATGAGGTACCTTTTCTGAGTTGGCGTTAAATCTTTGAGCGAATCAATTAGCTCTCTAAAGTTGCTGCTGTTCATTGCCATATATCCCCCCGCTTTAAGCCTATACAGATTTGCCATTCATATTGTCTAAGTAAGCAAAAATCTGCTGATTAATCGTTAATAGCTCCCTATTAACTATAGTGATATCTGACACATCTGGTGCAATATTGTTGCGTGTATCCTCTTCAATTTCTTGTAATGCTGTGACGGCGGTGTCTTCGCCGAAGCTTTCTAGTACTCCTTTTAAGCTTTGCGCTAACAAGTGTAGTTCCGGCCAATTTTCATTGGCATATAACTCATTAATGCGTTCCAACCCATTAACGTGTTCTTCTAAGTAGGTCGAAAACACGGTGATAATGATCTCTACATCGTTATCCATAGCTTTGTTTAACACGTCAAAATTGATCATTTATTAATCCCTGTAAAGAATACGTTGGTTCTATGATGCAGGCAGTCGATTGGTGTAAAAATCCGCGAGATAGCTTTCTAACCAATGAGAACAGTTAGGAGGTATTGCTCGTTGTACTAAGTGTTTGACTCTATGATCGTTTGATGCGTTTGTTACTTCGGCGGTATCAATTGAACTCAGTTTGGGTGTTTGCCTAACTGAATACGTGTGCTTTTTCAGAGTAAAAAGAAGTTTCTGACGCCGATTCCACGATGCTGATTGTTGTTGTGGAATGCTTTGAGCCAGTTTAACTGAGGGGTGTTCAAGTATCTTAGCGTCAGAAGATTGGAATAAAATACAGTATAAACAGGGTAATGCAGAGTCGAGATGAAAAGTGAAGAAAACGAAGCTCGCTTGTGCACTTATTTCACAAGTTGGATTTGATGCCTTTCCACCTAATGGGATGAGTTGGTTAACCATCAAAATTGAAGTCGTTAAACATTGATCAACGACTAACACATTCATCTCATCAAGTGCGACTTCACCCTCAGTCAATGTACGTTTTCCTTGCAGAGTATTACTTTTAAACTAGTAACCCGAATAGATAAATTCAAGGTGGCAAGGGTAAAACAAGATATCGCCCAAACTTTAAGGTCTTTCGTATGGTTAAGCGTCGTTGCTTAATGTGATCTAATGGAAAATTCTAGATTTGGTTTGAATATTCGACGCAACAAGCAGATCTGAGGTGATAAGTCGTCGGTCGTTAAATGGGGTGGAAGGCGTAGATCAGAAAGGTTAGTCGGAGCGCTTTTAAAACATTTCGAACAGCAACGTCGTTTCGAAACACAAAAAAATAGACAAACCGAAGTTTGTCTATTTTGTAGTTTTTTCCAAGTTTTAACTCAGAGATACAACGAAATTAATCTTCGTAGTTCTCAATGCTTGGGCACGAGCAGATTAGGTTACGGTCGCCGTAAACGTTATCTACGCGGTTCACTGTTGGCCAGTATTTCCAAGACTTAGTCGCTTTCGATGGGAAACAGCCTAGCTCACGAGAGTAAGGGCGATCCCATTCTGCTGCTGAAAGATCAACTTGAGTGTGTGGAGCGTTAACTAGAGGGTTGTTCTCTAGTGGCCACTCACCGTTTTTCACTTTTGTCATCTCTTCGCGGATTGCGATCATTGCCTCACAGAAGCGGTCTAGCTCTTCCAAATCTTCTGATTCAGTTGGTTCAACCATCAGTGTACCAGCAACTGGGAATGACATTGTAGGCGCGTGGAAACCGTAGTCCATTAGACGCTTCGCGATGTCTTCTTCGCTGATACCTGTTTCTTCTTTAAGCGGACGAATATCAACGATACATTCGTGCGCTACGCGGCCATTTTTACCACGGTAAAGAATTGGGTAGTGTGGACGCAAACGCTCCATCACGTAGTTGGCGTTAAGAATCGCAACTTTAGTCGCTTCTTGTAGGCCAGCTTCACCCATCATCGCGATGTAAGCCCATGAGATAGGCAGGATAGATGCGCTACCCATGTCTGCTGCAGAAACCGCTAGCTCTTTACCTTCAACACCGTTCTCGATGTGACCTGGTAGGAAAGGTGCCAGGTGAGATTTAACACCGATAGGACCCATACCTGGACCACCACCACCGTGAGGGATACAGAAGGTTTTGTGTAGGTTCAAGTGAGAAACGTCAGAGCCGATGAAACCTGGAGAGGTTAGGGCAACCTGTGCGTTCATGTTTGCGCCGTCCAGGTAAACCTGACCACCTGCTGCATGAACCATTTCACATACTTCTTTCACGTGCTCTTCGTATACGCCGTGCGTAGAAGGGTAAGTGATCATGATGCTTGATAGGTTGTCTTTGTGTTTCTCGATTTTCGCTGCTAGGTCAGTCATGTCGATGTTGCCATCTTCATCACATTTAACCACAACCACTTTCATTGATACCATTGACGCTGTCGCTGGGTTAGTACCGTGCGCAGAGCTTGGGATCAAACATACGTTACGGTGACCTTCGCCACGGCTGTCGTGGTAGCGTTGAATCGCGATAAGGCCAGCGTATTCACCAGACGCACCAGAGTTTGGCTGTAGAGAGAAATCATCGTAACCAGTGATTTCACATAGCTTCTCTTTCAGATCTTTCGCTAGCGCAGAGTAACCTGCCGCTTGCTCTAGAGGAGCGAATGGGTGGATAGAACCAAACTCAGGCCAAGTAACAGGGATCATCTCTGCTGCTGCGTTCAGTTTCATCGTACAGCTGCCCAGCGGGATCATACCGTGAGTCAGTGAGAAGTCTTTGTTCTCTAGCTGTTTCAGGTAACGCATCATTTGCGTTTCGCTGTGGTGCGTGTTGAATACTGGGTGAGTCAGGAACTTAGACGTACGACGTAGCGCTTCAGGAATAGCAGCAAACTCGTTGGTTGCGATTTCAGAAGACAGAGCGTTAACATCTTGTTGGACACCAAACACTTCAAATAGAGCGTTGATGTCGTCAGTAGTTGTTGTTTCGTCGAAGCTGATACCTAGTTTGCCGTCAAGCTTACGTAGGTTGATGTCTGCCGCTTGTGCTTTCGCGTAAAGCTCTTCAGTTTTGCCATCAGTATTGATAGTGATGGTATCGAAGAAGCTATTGTGAGCAAGCTCGTAGCCAGACTTAGTCAGACCAGCAGCCAGAATCGCAGTCATGTGGTGAGTGCGACGAGCGATAGTGCGTAGACCTTCTGCGCCGTGGAATACCGCGTAGAAAGAAGCCATGTTCGCTAGTAGTGCTTGCGCAGTACAGATGTTTGATGTCGCTTTTTCACGGCGGATGTGTTGTTCACGCGTTTGCATCGCCATACGCAATGCCTGGTTGCCGTTTACATCGATAGAAACACCGATTACACGACCAGGCATTGTACGCTTATGCTTGTCACGAGTTGCCATGAATGCTGCGTGTGGACCGCCGTAACCCATAGGTACGCCGAAACGCTGAGCTGAACCAATAACCACGTCTGCACCCATTTCACCTGCTGGTTTCAGCAGAGTAGAAGCAAGTAGGTCAGTAGCAACCGTTACTAATGTTTTGTTAGCTTGTGCTTTCGCGATGATGTCCGTTAGATCTCGTACTTCACCTGTTGTACCTGGGTACTGAACTAGCGCACCAAATACGTCTTGTTCTGGTAGTGATTCAAGTGAACCAACGAGTACTTCAAAGCCAATGTATTTAGCACGAGTTTTTACAACTTCTAGAGTTTGTGGGTGAACATCGTCAGCCACGAAGAATACGTTACTTTTGCTCTTACCTGCACGCTTACATAGCGTCATCGCTTCAGCTGCTGCTGTTGCTTCGTCAAGAAGAGAAGCGTTCGCGATTTCCATACCAGTTAGGTCCATGACCATTTGTTGGTAGTTAAGAAGCGCTTCCAGACGACCTTGAGAGATCTCTGGTTGGTAAGGAGTGTAAGCTGTGTACCAGCCTGGGTTTTCTAGTACGTTACGTAGAATGACATTTGGCGTGAAGGTGTTGTAGTAACCTTGGCCGATGAACGTACGTTTAATTTGGTTTTGGTCAGCGAATTTACGCATCGCAACCAGCATGTCTGCTTCGCTTTTCGCTTCTGCTAGTGCTAGTGGCTTTTCTAGGCGAATTTGTGCTGGAACCGTTTCTTCGATAAGTGCGTCAAGGTTAGCAACATTGATCGCATCCAACATTTTTTGTTGGTCAGATTTGTTTGGGCCGTTGTGGCGAGCAACGAACTCATTTTGTGTGCTGAGGCTTTGAAGTAATTCAGTCATTGTCCTTTACCTACTCCATCGTTCGGGTAACGTATCGGGTCGTTACTGATATGGTCCGAACATTGAAAAAAAGCTGCCTTCCAGGCGGGGGCAGCTTTGCAAATCTTCCTAATTACTCTTCTTCAATTGAGTTTAGGTATTCTTCTGCGTCTTTTAGGTTGTCTAGTTCAGATGGGTCAGACATCTTAACTTTAACAATCCAGCCGCCTTCATATGGTTCTTCGTTGATTAGCTCTGGGCTATCTTCAAGCTCTTCGTTGATTTCTACAACTTCACCGCTGATAGGTGCGTAGATATCTGAAGCTGCTTTTACAGACTCAACAAGAGAGAAGCTATCGCCAGCTTCAATTTCGTCTTCCACGTCTGGTAGGTCAACGAATACTACGTCACCAAGCATTTCTTGTGCGTGCTCAGAAATACCGATAGTTACTGTGCCATCGCCATTATCACGTACCCACTCGTGGCTATCTGCAAACTTCAATGTGTTGTCCATTGCTTAATCTCCAAAAAATAACTGCGTTTAAATTGTTTATTGGTAAAGAGGGAATCGGCCGCACAGTGCTTTCACTTCTTTGCGAACGCGCTGTTCTACTTCTTCGTTACCTTCAGGGCTTTCTACTAACCCATCCAATACATCGCCAATCCAATTACCGATGAGCTTGAATTCTTCTGCGCCAAAGCCGCGGCTTGTGCCAGCTGGTGTACCCAAACGGATACCCGATGTAATCATAGGCTTCTCTGAGTCAAATGGGATGCCATTTTTATTACATGTGATTCCCGCACGCTCGAGCGCTTCTTCTGCTTTGTTACCTTTCAAACCCTTAGGACGAAGGTCAACCAGCATTAGGTGAGTATCGGTTCCGCCAGTCACAATGTCGCAACCGCGAGTCTGCAATACTTCAGCTAATACTTTTGCGTTATTGATCACTGAATTGATATAAGTTTTGAACTCAGGGCCAAGCGCTTCACCAAATGCAACGGCTTTTGCAGCAATAACGTGCATTAGCGGGCCACCTTGAAGGCCAGGGAATACCGCTGAGTTGATTTTCTTAATAATGTCTTCGTGGTTGGTTAAGATCATGCCGCCACGTGGACCACGCAATGTTTTGTGCGTTGTTGTCGTTACAACGTGTGCGTGTGGTAGTGGGCTTGGGTGAGCACCAGTCGCGATAAGACCTGCGATGTGCGCCATATCAACCATTAGAATAGCTTCAACTTCGTCTGCAATTTCGCGGAACTTAGCGAAGTCGATAGTACGTGGAATAGCACTGCCACCAGCAATGATCATTTTTGGTTTGTGCTCAAGCGCAAGAGCACGAACATCTTCGTAATTAATTTCTAGTGTTTCGCGGTCAACACCGTACTGAACGGCATTGAACCATTTACCTGAGAGAGCAGGGCGTGCGCCGTGAGTAAGGTGGCCACCCGCGTCTAATGACATACCTAAAATGGTGTCGCCTGGCTGAAGAAGAGCCAGTTTTACTGCGCCGTTCGCCTGAGCACCTGAGTGAGGTTGAACGTTTGCGTATTCGCAACTAAAAAGTTTTTTCGCACGTTCGATAGCGATTGCCTCAACCGTATCAACGTGTTCACAACCACCGTAGTAACGACGGCCAGGGTAACCTTCAGCGTATTTATTTGTTAGGCAAGTGCCTTGAGCTTGCATTACCGCTTTAGACACAATGTTCTCAGAAGCGATAAGTTCGATTTGTTCGTTTTGGCGAGCGAATTCCGCCTGAATTCCAGCAAAGACAGCATCATCTGTCGCAGAGAGGTTGGTAGAGAAAAAGTTTTCCAAGCTGTGGTTAGGGTAACTCTTGTTCATGGTAGTTGACCTTCCAAATCTGAAAATGAACCCGCATAGATTGTATTATTGGTTTGCGGTTAGGTTCATTTGTCCTCAAAACAGCTGAACTGCATAGCAGAACAGAGCGAACATCCAGCCCTAAAAGTGGGCAAAAACTCCGTCGAATCGTGCGTTACTAATCCAATCTCTCACGCCTGATCGTTTACGGAAAAGTGCATCTCTACATCTAACAAGGCTGTAACATAACGCTTGGGACGGGAACAATCAACAAAAAATTTCCTATAGGAAACACGTTTGCGATTTTTGTTAACGAGAGCACACTTTAATTAACCTGGTGGACTTTTATCCATTATACGGTTCATGCACAATGCATATAGGGAGAGAGATAAGAACAATTACAGAGGGAATTATGGCAGGAAGTATTTATGATGAGTACCCATCGATGACGCTTGCGAAAGACAATCATGATGAGAGTATCGAGCCTTTAAAGCTTGGGCAGCGTATTAAAGATATTCGCTCCAAGCTGGGTATTACACTTGAAGAGGCGAGCCAAAGAACCGGTCTGGCACGTTCTACACTTAGTAAAATAGAGAACGAGCAGATTTCTCCTACCTTTCAGGCGATGCAAAAATTGGCGCTTGGTTTGCAAATAGATATGCCTCAACTGTTTGAACCACCAAGAAAAAAAGTCGCAACAGGGCGTAGGGATGTTACTCGTAAGAATGAAGGTAAACCTCACCCGACTCAAACCTACGAGCACGAACTACTTGCTACTCAACTTTCCAATAAGAAAATGATGCCCTTCAAAAGCCAGATCCGTGCCCGACACTTTGATGAGTACAAAGACTGGGTTCGTCATGACGGTGAAGAGTTCCTGCTTATCTTATCTGGCGAAGTAAAGTTCTACTCTGAGTTCTATGAACCTGTGGTTCTGTGTGAAGGCGACAGTGTTTACTATGATGCGAACATGGGACACATGTTGACCAGTGTTAGCGAAGAAGATGCACAAATATTGTGGGTCACCGCTAAGTAGTGATAAAAAATTGTAAATTTCCTATAGTGAAAGCAAACGATTGCTATCGGTTGTAAATTCGTTAAAATGGCGCTCAGTTGATGATCTATCACTCAATTGAGCGCCTTTTTTAGCCTTTTGTTGTGATTAAAATGTTAAAAGTCACACTTTTGAAAGCCAACAGTCGTCTTGTTCGTGCAAAATTGGATCAAGCGTGTTTATTATTGGAAACATAGAAAGCGAATGCTGACAGCATTCTCGGGTCTATCTAAATGGAGACGAAAATGACTCAAGAACTTCTGAAAACACCACTGCATGCACTTCATATTGAAGTTGGCGCAAAAATGGTCCCGTTCGCGGGTTACGATATGCCTGTCCAGTACCCACTAGGCGTTAAGAAGGAACACTTACATACGCGTGATGCCGCGGGTCTGTTTGATGTTTCTCACATGGGACAACTTCGTTTGATTGGTGAGGGTGCAGCAGCATTCCTAGAGACATTGGTTCCTGTAGATATCATTGACTTGCCGCAAGGTAACCAACGCTATGCTTTCTTTACCAATGAGCAAGGCGGAATCATGGATGACCTGATGGTAGCAAACCAGGGTGATCATCTGTTCGTTGTGGTTAACGCTGCTTGTAAAGAGCAAGATATTGCTCACCTTAAAGCTCACCTTCCTGCTGATGTTGAACTTGAAATCATCGAAGATCGCGCTCTACTAGCACTTCAAGGTCCAAAAGCGGCTGAAGTACTTAAACGCTTTAATGCTGAAGTAGCAGACATGCTGTTTATGGACGTGAAGAAACTCGAAATTCTTGGCGTTGAATGTATCGTAAGCCGTAGCGGTTACACGGGCGAAGATGGTTATGAAATCTCAGTACCAAACTCTCACGCTGAAGAGCTAGCTCGTAAACTTACAGCGGAAGCTGAAGTTGAGTGGATTGGTCTTGGCGCACGTGATTCACTGCGTTTGGAATGTGGTCTATGCCTGTACGGTCACGACCTAGATACAACGACAACTCCTGTAGAAGCAAGCCTACTTTGGGGTATTCAAAAAGTTCGTCGCACTGGTGGTGAACGTGAAGGTGGTTTCCCTGGCGCAGATATCATTCTTAAACAAATTGAGACCAAAGATGTCGCGCGCAAACGTGTTGGCCTAGTTGGTCAAACTAAAGCTCCAGTTCGTGAAGGCGCGGAGCTATTTGATGCTGATGGAAATCAAATTGGCGTCGTAACCAGCGGTACTGCTGGCCCTAACGCGGGTAAACCAGTTTCAATGGGCTATGTGCGTGCAGATTTAGCTGCTATTGGTACAGAGTTGTTCGCTGAAGTTCGTGGCAAAATGCTACCGATGACGGTAGAAAAAATGCCGTTTGTTCCACAGCGTTACTACCGTGGCTAATTAGATTAGATAAAAAATGCCGGGCTGTTTAGTCCGGCATTTTTTTACTATTAACGAAGGTTTGAGTTTAATCGCCAGCCAGGGCTGAATTCATTCTTATCCGTCAGCAAATAGTTTAGCTCGCGGCTTCATCAATGTTACAACACATGTCGATAACGATATCTTCCAATCTAGTCGGGTGAAGCATGTCTTCTTTCTTAATGCTGAACTGGCTTGCGATGATCGTGTTGAATAGTTCCCAGTGCTTTAACACCATTTTTTCTCTGTCATCAGCAATTTCTGGCCATGTTTGCTGCATCATTGGTGCTAGTGAAGTTGCACCATGAGCAAACAAGAGCATTTGCCATTTAGATTCCCAGTGATCGACCTGCGCGTCAGGGTATTCGCGGTTGCACTCTTCAAAAATGCCAGAGAAAATCGCGCCAAACTCTTCTTTTGATCGCAAGAAATAATCAAACAGCGCATTGTCATCTTGACGGATAGCATCTGCGATCATTTGTATAGGATGTGGGTTGATTAACGTAAACGCCAACATACGCACCGTAAATAGGTAAATCTTTTTGTTAGAAGGCGTATCTTCGGGCATTTGGTTGAGCAGTTCGGCCATGTAGTCTTGCAAGTACTCATCCATCGCATCACTAACTGCTTGCCAGATTTTTTCTTTACTGCCGAAATGATGTCGGATCAAGCTATGTGAGACCCCCGCTTTTTCACTGATGTTTCTTAGCGAAACTCGCGAGTAACCAAGTTCGCAAAACATATCTGCTGCAACCTTCAGAATGACACATTTCGTGTGTTCCGCTGCTTCAGCACTTCGTCTGCCTTGCTTTCTCTCATTCATAGTTCGACATTTCCCGAATAATAATCAACGCGTTACTTTTACCAGAAACTTGCCTATTTGACTAATTTATTTACTGCACAAATGGAAAATATGTTGATCTATATCTAAATGAGAATATACTGCACAACTGTGTAGTAAATTTGAATTTGGAGATAACGGGTGCGTAAACAATATCTAAAACGCATTTTGGTTGGCGCAGTAATGACAATAAGTCTTTCTGGACTGCTGACTGGATGCAATAAAGCCATATCAGAGCCGTCAGAACCTTTGATTAAACCCGTGAAGTTGCTCGCGGTTAAGGATTTGACTGTGGCTGATTCCGATGCTTTTCTCGCTCAAATAGATGCAACACATCGTGCACAGTTGTCGTTTCAGGTCGGTGGTGAAGTTGAACAGTTGCTAGTCAGAATGGGTCACGATGTCAAAAAGGGCGACGTGTTAGCAACGTTGGATCCGAAAGACCTTCAATTGGCGCTGAATTCCGCCCAAGCACAATTCTCACTTGCACAAACGCAGTGGCAACGCGCTAAGAGTCTATACAAGAAAAAGCTGATCAGTACTGACGAGTACGACCAAAAAGAAACGCAATATAAAGCGGCTTTAGCGAACTTCGAACAGGCAAAAACCGATTTAAGCTACACAAAGATCCATGCACCTTTCGATGGTGTTGTCTCTTATACGTATGTGAAACCTTTTCAGGTTGTAGGTGAGAAACAGGAAATTCTGAATCTGATTGACAACAGTACCTTGGATGTCTCTTTTACATTACCGGTAACTTACGCAGAGTCTGTATCGCTTGCTTCTTTAAAGGAAGCACACATGTGGGTGACGATGGATAGCGAACCGAACAAACGCATTCCGGGTAAATTCAAAGAAATTTCAACGCAACCTAATTCCGATACCAATAGCTATGAAGCGATTGTGACCATCGCTCGTCCTTCTGAGCGCAACTTGCTTACAGGTATGACAGGCCAAGTGCATATCGCGAAACAGAATGTCTCTGACTCAGTGATATTACCTCAGTCAGCATGGGTGAGTAAGGGCATTGACCAAGGTGAGGTTTGGGTAATGGACGGTGAAACACAACAAGTAAGTAAGGTGACATTGTCACTTGGCGACAGTGGTAGCGTTGAATCCGGACTAAAAAGTGATGATTACGTTGTTATTGCTGGTGTTGAACACTTAGTCGAAGGTCAGGTAGTTAAAGCTTGGGTTCGAGAGGGAGGTATTTAATGAAAGGTAAGTTGTTTACGGTTTCTGCTATCGCGCTTGCGGTCCTGACTGGTTGCCAAG
Organism: Vibrio sp. EJY3; assembly: GCF_000241385.1. Taxonomy (NCBI): domain Bacteria; kingdom Pseudomonadati; phylum Pseudomonadota; class Gammaproteobacteria; order Vibrionales; family Vibrionaceae; genus Vibrio; species Vibrio sp. EJY3. The sequence goes on along the minus strand of NC_016614.1, from coordinate 981,019 downwards.
GCGATACCCAAAAGGCTTCTGAACATTCACTGTATGTTTCATCCGTATCAGTTGGTGCGCCAGTGAAAAGCCAGTTCAGAGCTTTTAAAGGGATTGTGGTTCCGGCTGAACAGACTCCAATCGCGTTCCGGCTCGCGGGTGAAATTCAGCATGTTCTCGTAAAAGCGGGTGATGTGGTTAAACAAGGCCAAATGCTCGCCAAGCTCGATGACAGTCAAGAAAAGCAAGCAATCAACGATGCGGAAGCTCAATACACGTTGGCCATTCGCCAATTGAAGCGTGGTACAGATTTATATGATCGCCAAATGATTTCAAAAGCGGAACTGGACGAACTGACCGCGAATAAAGAATTAGCAGAAGCCAATTTCTATAGTGCGACCAACCAGTTGAACTACACACGTCTTTTTGCGCCGTTTTCGGGCAAGGTATCTGACGTTTATAAAGAACGTTTCGAGCAAGTTGGTGCGGGAGAAACAGTACTTAATCTTTATCAAAACAACATGGTGTATGTACGCATAGAACTCTCTGACAACGTTCTGGCGCTTGTAAATCCGAACACTGAGAATGTGAATTACAAACCTAGTGCGACATTCTCTGGCGATACGAAATCTTACTTGTTGGATTACCTGGAGTACACGAGTGAGCCGAACGCCAATACTCAGACTTATGAAATGTATCTCACGATGCCTCAACCTGAAAAAGAAATCTTACCAGGTACAAGCGTTAGCGTAATGGTTGATATGGTCGAAGCGGGAATCACGTCGATTGATGGTTACAGTATTCCCGTTACGGCGCTGCAAGCAGGCAGTCACAGCAATGAGTTTTTTGTGTGGAAAATGAAGGATGGCAACGTCACTAAGGTGCCTGTTGCTGTTTCACAAGTAAACGGTCAAGGAGCCATTGTCTCATCCGGTGTCAGCAGCGGTGATGTATTGGTTAACTCAAACTTACGTAAATTACGTGAAGGCAAACATGTGGAAGTGGTGGAGAAGGGACAATAATGAACATTGCTGAGTATTCCATAAAAAATAAAGTCATCAGTTGGCTGTTCATTGTTATTCTCGCCATTGGTGGTATCACCTCATTCCTTGAGCTTGGCCGGCTGGAAGATCCGGCGTTCACCATCAAAGAAGCGATGATCATCTCCACTTATCCAGGGGCAACATCGAAGGAAGTGGAAGAGGAACTCACTTATCCGCTGGAAAAAGAGATTCGCAAACTCCCGTATATCGACTTTATTACCTCAACGTCGTCGGATGGCATGTCACAAATAATGGTCAGCATGAAGATGGACTATGGTCCAGACGAGCTGCCACAAATTTGGGACGAAATGCGCCGTAAGATTAACGATCTTCAACCAAATTTACCGCAAGGGGTGCAATCTCTTCAGATCATTGATGATTTCGGTGACGTGTACGGTGTGATGCTGATGTTAACGGGTGACGACTATAACTATGTCGAACTCAAACGCTATGCTGACCACCTAACCCGTGAATTAGAGTTGATCGAAGGGGTCGGTAAAGTTGATATTAGTGGCGACCAACAGGAGATGTTTTTTGTCGAGATTTCGTTAGATCGCCTTGCGTCTTTAAACATTGATATGAACGTGGTCGCGAACTTGCTGAACCAGCAAAATAGTGTGGTGTCTGCAGGTGAGGTGATGGTTAATGGCGAAAGCCTTATTATCCGTCCGAGCGGTGCACTAAATACCGTAGAAGCTCTGGGAAATCTGATCATTCATGGCCGAGATACTGGCAACCTGATCCGCTTAAAGGATGTCGCGACGATATCACGTGGCATTCAGGAAAAACCAAGCAACGTGATCTTGTTTAACGGGAAGAAAGCGATCAACATCGCTATCTCTTTTGCGTCCGGTGTCAATGTGGTCGAAGTCGGTGAACGTATTGATGCTGAGCTAAGCAACCTGGAGACCATTAAGCCGGCTGGCATTGATTTGAGCTACTTCTACAATCAGGCACAAGAGGTGGATCAGTCGGTTAAAGCTTTCGTCATTAGTTTGGCCGAAGCGGTTGCGATCGTCATCATCGTTCTGCTGTTTACCATGGGGTTACGTAGCGGTGTCATCATCGGTGCCGTACTTCTATTGACGGTGTTTGGTACGTTTATCCTTATGAATTACTACAACATCGAGCTTCATCGGATTTCTCTCGGTGCTTTGATCATTGCGTTGGGTATGCTGGTTGATAATGCGATTGTTGTTGTTGAAGGTATTCTCGTTGGTCTAAAGAAAGGGCGCTCAAAGGTTCAGTCCTCCGTAGATATTGTAAAGCAGACTCAGTGGCCGCTGTTAGGGGCAACCGTAATCGCCATTACGGCATTCGCACCAATCGGGCTTTCGCAAGATGCGACGGGTGAGTTCATGGGCTCGTTGTTTTGGGTGCTTTGCTTCTCGTTGTTCCTGAGCTGGGTAACGGCTATGACGCTGACTCCGTTTTTAGCCAACCTTTTATTAAAAGAAGAAGATAAAGAAGTCGGTGATGAAGACCAAGACCCTTACAAAGGTTGGTTGTTTGTCGCATTCGGAGCGTTACTCAAAGTTGCTCTGCGTTTTAGGTGGTTGACCGTAGCCGCTATGGTGGCATTACTCGTTGGTGCAGTTGTGGCGTTTGGCAATGTTAAACAGCAATTCTTCCCGCCATCTAACACGCCGATGTTTTACGTGGATATGTGGATGCCTGAAGGCACTGATATTCGCGAAACAACGAAAAAAGCAGAAATAGTTGAAAGTTACATTCGAGAACAAGACGATATAGATTTTGTGTCGGTATCAATTGGTCAAGGTATGCAGCGCTTTGTGTTGACTTACCAGCCCGAGAGAAGCTACGAAGCTTATGCTCAGTTCCAGGTTAGGGCAACGGATCGCGAGAATATGTTCAAGCTTTTGGATACGTTGGATGCCAACTTAGCCAAGAAGTTTAACGAGCCGACATTCCAGTTTCAGTTGATGGAGTTTGGTCCATCGCCAGCGTCTAAAATTGAGGCGAGAATTACTGGTCCAGATCCTCAGGTACTTAGAGATTTGGCGGTCAAAGTAGAAGATATTTTACATACCGACCCTGGTGCGAGAAATATTCGTCATGACTGGCGTGAGCGCACTAAAGAGCTCGTTCCGGCATTTAATGAGTCGAAGGCGCGTCGATTGGGTATTTCGAAAGAAGATCTGTCAGGCACATTACAGATGGCATTTGGTGGCCGCGCATTAGGTTATTTACGCGACGGAACACACACTCTGCCAATTCTGACCCGACTTCCGGAAGAAGAGCGTGTGGATTTCGAATCTCTGCAAAATGTGAACATTTGGAGCCCATCGCTGCAAACTTACATCCCCGTTGACCAAATCATCGACGGCGTGAAGTTAGATTGGAATGAGCCATTGATTCAACGTCGTGACCGTAAGCGTACTTTGACGGTATTGGCTGACCACGATGTGCTGAGTGAAGATACCGCGGCAAGTTTGTTTGCACGTGTACAACCTAAAGTGATGGCTTTACATCTGCCTGATGGCTACGAAATTACATGGGGTGGGGAATACGAGTCATCGAAAGATGCACAAGATGCCTTGTTCGGTTCATTGCCGATGGGTTACTTGCTGATGTTCATCATTACCATCTTACTGTTTAACTCGGTCAAAAAGCCGCTGGTTATTTGGTTTACGGTGCCGTTATCCATTATTGGTGTGTCATTCGGCTTGTTGACGACAAATATGCCTTTCAGCTTCACCGCTTTCTTGGGCTTATTAAGTTTGAGCGGGATGATACTGAAAAACGGTATTGTGTTACTCGATCAAATTAACCTTGAATTGGCATCAGGAAAAGATCCTTATATCGCTATTGTAGATAGTGCGATTAGCCGTGTACGCCCGGTAAGCATGGCGGCGGTGACGACCATTTTAGGTATGATTCCCCTCGTTTTTGATGCCTTCTTTGGCTCAATGGCGATAACGATTATGGCAGGGCTTGGTTTTGCTACTGTACTGACACTGATCGTAGTGCCAGTGATGTTTGCAATTCTTTTTAGGATAAACTCGACCGCTGCATAAGGCTCCTGACTAATATTTAGTCAGACTCCTGCCTAGCCCTGAGAGATTTTCTCAGGGCTTTTTTTGTATCAGAGCCAGATAAAAAAACGCCTCTCTCAACCGGAACATGAGAGAGGCGTAAGATGCCGGGGGGCTTTAAAAGAATATTAAGCAGTAACTTCTTGCTTTGCTTCTGCTTTGTTTTTTAGGAATGCGTATGTGAAACCTGTTACCGCAGTACCTGCAGCAATCGCAACCAGGTACATTAATACTGGAGTGATTGCGTTAGGGATAAGCAGTACAAACAGGCCACCGTGTGGTGCCATAAGTTTTGCACCAAACAGCATAGAAAGTGCACCTGTTAACGCACCACCTGCCATACAAGCAGGGATAACGCGCATTGGATCTTTTGCTGCGAACGGAATAGCACCTTCAGAGATGAAGCATAAGCCCAGTACAAATGATGCTTTACCAGCTTCGCGCTCACTCTCTTCAAATTTATTCTTAGCCAGGAATGTAGCCAGACCCATACCCAGAGCCGGAACCATACCAGCAGCCATAATTGCCGCCATTGGTGCGTAAGTTTGAGAAGCCAGTAGACCAACACCGAATGCATAAGCTGCTTTGTTTACCGGGCCACCCAAGTCGAAACACATCATTGCGCCAAGGATAATACCTAGCAGAACTGCGCGGTCTGAGCCCATGTTGTTTAGGAATTCAGTCAAACCGTTCATGATCCCTGCAACCGGACCACCAACGATGTAGATCATTACTAAACCAGTAAACAGGGTAGCAACGAAAGGAATGATAAGAATCGGTTTTAGTGCTTCCATAGATTGTGGCAGTGATACTTTATCAGCCAGTAGTTTCGCCGAGTAACCGGCAATGAAACCTGCTGCGATACCACCTAAGAAACCTGAACCGATAGAACTAGCCAGCATACCGCCAACCAAACCTGGAGCCAGGCCCGGACGGTCTGCAATTGAGAAGGCAATGAAACCTGCAAGAACCGGAATCATAAGCGCGAACGCAGAACCACCACCGATATTCATCAGTGCAGCGGCCATCGTACCTTCTTCTTTAAAGGCTTCGATACCGAACACGAAGGATAGTGCAATGATCAAACCACCTGCAACTACCACAGGAAGCATGTGCGATACACCTGTCATCAGGTGTTTGTACACGCCTTTTTTCTCTTCCGTTGCCGACTCACTAGAAGAGCCAGAGTGCTGGTAAACCGTCGCCTGTTCAAAGGCTTTGTCCATCTCTTCTGCTGTTTTCTTAAGTGCTGGACCAGTCTTAGTACGGTACATTTTCTTACCGTTAAAGCGATCTAGTGGCACTTCGATATCTGCTGCGATGATTACTAAATCCGCTTCTTCGATCTCTTGCGCGGTTAGCTGGTTTTTAGCACCGACAGAGCCACGAGTTTCCACTTTGATTTGATGTCCACGACGTTTGCCTTCTTCATCCAGCGCTTCTGCTGCCATAAAGGTATGAGCAACACCTGTCGGACAAGCTGTGATAGCAACAATTTTCTTCACAGAGGACGCGGTGCTTTCTGCTGGCGCTGAAACGGTTGTCGCTTGCTCCAGCAAACTTGCACTCTCAACAGCAGTTTGCAGAAATGCCTCGGCATCTTTGGCTACTGCACCTATCTCGGCTTGATAGACTTTTTTGCCTACGAAACGAGAAGTATCTACCGGCGTATTCGCGGCGATGATGATAGCTTCAGCCTGTTCAATGTCAGCGTCTGTAAGTAAATTAGGTTCGATGATGCTCGATTGACATTCAATCTTTGCATTCCATCCCAGTTTAGTCGCTGCTTGATCGAGTAGTCCTGCTGCCAGGATGCTGTTTGCAACACCACTTGGACAGGCTGTAATAATGGCAATATTCATACTGATAACCTTCTGTTCCTTAGTTATTGTCTAAGTTTGTATTAGAGTTAAGCTCGCTCACTTGAGTTTGTAGCTTAATGTTCTCCAGTTCTTCCTGACTGGTAAGTCCAACGCCCACCTGACTCACTGCTAAAGCAGAAAGTGCTGTGGCGAAGCGTAATAATTCGTTCTTTGGCATGACTTGCATGTGGCCCCAACACAGCCCAGCAACAAGTGTGTCACCTGCGCCTACGGTACTGACCACATTCATTCTCGGTGGTTGTGCGCGTAGCCACTCACCTTGATTGAGCCACATCACACCATTCGCTCCCATAGAAACGACGATGTTTTCAATTCCTTTATCAGCCAGGGATTGTGCCGCTTGTTGACATTGTTCTGGCGTTTCGAGGTGCTGACCAACAAAGTCACTCAGCTCTTCGTCGTTAGGCTTGATAAGCCAAGGGTGCGCATCAATACCCGCACTCAAAGCCGCTTTACTGCTATCAAACAAAACCTTCTTGCCTAGTTGGTGCAGTTTTTCGATCCAAGCGGCGCATAGTTCAGGAGTCACGCCACCCGGAAGGCTACCTGCGAGCACAAAGTAGTCGTGCGTCTCTGCAAGTCGGAAAAGCGTATCTTCGAAACGAGCGATGTCTTCAGCTGTAACCTGAACGCCCGGGAAGTTGATGTCACTGACTTCGCCGTTTGATTCAACGAGTTTTACGTTGATTCGGGTAGAGCCTTCAACTTCGATAAACTCGTCTTTAACGTCAATCTCTGCAAATAGCTGGTGGAAAAGCTCTGGATTATCTTTACCCAAGAATCCGGTTACGGTTACGTCTGCGCCTAAATCACTCAGCACTTTCGCCACGTTCACACCTTTACCGGCAGCATGGAGGTTGCTTTGTTTCACTAGGCTTACTGAGCCCACTTTTAACGCCTCAACCGAGCCTGTAAGGTCAAGCGCTGGATTCAGTGTAATCGTGACGACTTTGTTTGTTTTTGTGCTAGTCATAACCGCCCCTCAACCTTCACCAAGGCCAGATGCGATTGCGTTACCGATTGATTCAAGTGCTTGAGCGGCATCTGGGCCTTCAGCAGAGAACTGAAGCTGGTGGCCGTGTTTCACACCCAAGGCGATAACTTTCATTAAGCTTTTCGCGTTTACTGTTTTACCGTCACCGTCTAGGTTAGACACTTGAATTTTTGATTCGAACTTTTTAGCTTCTGCAACCAGCATTGCACCTGGACGTGCGTGCAGACCATGAGAGTTTTTGATTTTGAACACTGCTGTGTTTCCGTCTCCAGAAGCAGCAGGCGCCATTTCCTCACCTTTAAACAGAGCAAGAACCTGTTCAGCAGATGCGTCGAGTAATTTGCCGTGTTCTTTGTTGAACACAAGCTGAGAAAGCGTGTTTAGCATAGGCTGGTGAGCGTTGTTGCAAGCGGCAAAAGCAACCAATGCTCGTACTGGTTGACCTTCGTAGTTACAGTCGTTCGCCGTTGAAACAAAAGAAACGCCTGTACGGGTTACTTGTTTGTTGCTTCCTACTAGCCATAGGCCATTACCAAGGTGAGTTGGCGCTTTAGTTACAAGGTCCGCAACAAATTCTTTGTCCGCACAACCTGTGTTTTTAAGTAGGCCGCCAGCGACTGCGCTCATTTGAACCATATCGCTAGCAGGGAAATTGAGCTGAATAAGTGACGCGTCGAAGTCGGCTTCTAGCTGAACATCACCATGAAGTAGGGCAATAATGTCATCTTCGCTTTTTGCTGTGCGCAGGCGTTCTTCAACACCATCAGCACCCAGAACTTTTGTAAGCTGTTTAAGGATACCAAGGTGTTCGTCTGACTTGGCCGCGATACCAATGGCAACGAATACGGTATTACCGTCTCCCCATTCAACGCCTTCAGGGAAGTGATGTACCGCGACACCAGTGGTTTTAACCATTGAGCGAGTGTCGGTCGTTCCGTGCGGTATCGCAATGCCATTGCCTAAAAAGGTAGAGTTTTGGTTTTCGCGATTAAGCATGCCTTCTACATAACCTTGCTCAACCAAACCTTTTTCAGTCAGGCTCTGGGCAATGCTTTTGATTGCTTCAAACTTATCTGTTGCAGATTGCGATAGGGTAATGTTGTTCTTACTTAGCTTAAGCATGGTGCTCTCCAGCATTAAGGTGTCAATTTAAAATTCATTTCGGTTGTGCTGCTTTACGTCGTCTTAAAGATGATGGCGTTAGCGCCCAACATTTCTTGTCTAATTTATTTGTTTTTATGTTTAGCTGAAACGATTCAGCAGTGCGTTAAATTTTTTAAGAACTTCAGCAAAACCATTTAAATCAATCGTTAATTTTCGTTCTTATAATCCTAGACCATGTGGCTGACAATTGCCGTGTTTTGGTGATTTAGGTCAATTTTTAGGTTTTTGCTGAATCCTTTCAGCTTTTATACTGAATCGGTTCAGCATATAATTCAACTTATCGTCGGATCATTGATGTATTAATATGATCACGCGCACAGAATAAGGTTAACAATATGACACTGGATGAAATAGCCAAACTGGCAGGCGTTTCGAAAACAACTGCGAGCTATGTAATCAACGGGAAAGCGCAGAAATACCGAATAAGCGAAAAAACGCAAAAGCGAGTCATGGCGGTTGTCGATGAACACAACTACAAGCCAGATCATGCGGCTTCCGCTTTACGAGCGGGTAACTCACGTTCGTTTGGGCTTATCATTCCAGATTTGGAAAACACCAGTTACGCTCGTTTAGCAAAACTTATCGAACAAAACTCGCGTAAAGCGGGGTACCAAATTTTAATCGGCTGTTCTGATGATGATCCGGAAACGGAGCAAAAGGTAGCTGAAGCGTTGATCAGTCGTCGGATTGATGCGCTGTTTGTTGCGAGCGGTATGCCAAATGCCAACGAGTTTTATCTCAAATTGCAAAACTCAGGGACACCAGTGATTGCACTCGACCGTCCCATGGATGACGAGCATTTTTGCTGCATACTGAGTGAAGATTTTGATGCAGCGCTGGAGCTAACCGAATCGGTACTGTCAAACGAGATAAACTCTGTCGGATTGATCGGTGCATTGCCTGATTTACAAATCTCTAAGGAGCGTGAATTAGGTTTCCGTTCAGCATGCCAGCAAGGAAATAAAACGGTTCAGGTCGGCTATGGCCAGCAGTTCTCTCGAGAAGAAGGTAAAAAGGTGTTAGAGAAATGGTTGGCTGACGATCATCTTCCTGATGCTATTGTCACCACGTCTTACACCTTACTTGAAGGTGTTTTAGACATGATGCTGGAACAGCCAGATCTAATGAGCAAAGTGCGTTTAGCGACGTTTGGTGATAATCGTCTACTGGACTTTCTCTCTGTAAAAATTAACTCCTTGCCTCAGCAATTCGAAGTCATTGCGGACAGTGCAATGGAACTCGCATTGAATGCTTCTGCAAAACGTTATAAGCCAGGAGTGGAGCTGATTCCTCGTAAGATAGTGAAGCGCCAGTAATAATTGATTTGCTAACACTACAATTTAACCTCTACCGTCAGTGCTACAAATGCATGGTCGCTGGCGTACTTATCCCTCTCAAAAGAGGGATTAACCAAATGCTGATCTAACACTCGATAGTCAACCACGTCGGCGACTGAGACATCAGAATGTTCATCAAACTCTTGTGACAGCAGTATGTAGTCGAGTACATTGCCTTTAGAAAAATGATAGTGGGTTGCAGGGCGATCGTTGAGCGTCGGTGACACTTGTAAATCCCACCCATCTCTGATTTGCAATTCAGTGACGCTGTCACTAAAAGTTTCAGTTAATACGCTGTTTACGCCATTGTTTGTGATAGGTTGGTTCATATCACCCATTAAAACCGTTGGCATCGGTGCGTTTTTGTATTGATTCTGCATCGAATCTCGAAGCATGGCGGCTTCCCATCCCCGTTGCTGCGTTGATAACCAGCGCGCAAGGACACGGCTTGTGTCTTCAGCGTTATTTGAATCTGCAGGACGTTGCGACTTCAAATGAACAACGTAGACCGCGATATGGCCAAGTGTCGGATGCACAATTTGCGCGTAAATTGGCTTACGGCTGAATTCTGGTGAAGTATTCATCTCAAATGGGATGAGCGAGCGTCGATCAAACGTGACGGGTTGAACTTGTTCTATCGGAAAGCGAGAAGCGATCGCGACTACCGGATGGGTGTAAATGTATTCGTCTTCTACTTGAGGTGTATCGACAGTAGCAAAGTAGGGGTACCCAATGCTTTTAAGAAATGACTTCGTTTCTTCGATACTGAACACTTCCTGCAAGCCAATGATGTCAGGTTCGAGTTTTTCAATTTGATTTTGCGTCCAGGCAAGCTTTCCTTGCCATTGTTCATGAGAATAAATGTTCTCAAAGTCGTAATAGGCATTAGGTGGAGCAATAAAATTAAATAGGTTCGCCGTAACAAAAGTTATCTGGCTTGGTCTGGACAAAATACGTTCTCGTTTTAGAAATTATCTGGACAGTATATACATAAGACTTTGTCTGTTGCAGGTTTAATCCGCGAAGTTAACACAAACAGCACGTTAAAATTTAGTCTGTGACTCCTGCAAAATTACGCTGAGGTATCTATTTCCCGGCAATCCGTTTAAACTCCCGATCAACAAGTTAAATGAGTAAACGACATGACCCAAGACTACGAACGCGAAGCCTATTTAGATAACGAAGAGTTAGAAGGCGAAGAGATAGAAATCGAAGCGATAGGTATCGAAGTTGATGCCCACCCAATCGAGTTGTATAAGCTTTTCAAAATCGCAAACTTGGTAAGTGGTGGCGGTGAAGCGAAGCACATCATTGATGAAGGTTATGTCGCAGTCAACGGTGAGCTTGAAACGAGAAAGCGCCGAAAAATGTACGATGGCGATTTTTTCGAGTTCAATCAAGAGTACTACGTTGTTGTTTGCGACGCGCCAGTCACGGAACCTGAAGCGAAAGAAGCAAAGCCCAAGCAAGCTCCGCAAAAGCAGCAAAGTAAACCTCAGCCTTCGTCAAACAAGCCAAAAGCGGCAAGCAAGCCGAATCAATCGAATCAGAATAAAGGCAATAAGGCGACTAAACCGAAAAATAGCAAGAAAGCCGCTACGGAAAACAAGCCAAAGCCAAGCCGCGATCCGAAAAGCGGACGTAACTCTATCGATTTCTTCTGATAAGGTTTCGATGATGATGACAAGCGCCGACATTACGTTCGGCGCTTTTTCGTTGTGTGTTTGATTAGTAAGAATATGACTTTGATTTTTTCTCTACATAGCGAAAAAACAGCGAAAGCCCAAAGCAGACGATGAAGTAGGTGAACCCTACGAACAACCAAATCTCAAATATATAACCTGACGAATTCGCCATCTCAGTTCCAACAAACGTCATCTCCTGGATAGAAATAAGAGAGACAATCGAGGTGTCTTTGACTAACGAAATGGTTTGACCGGCGAGCGCAGGGGTGATCGCTTTAAGCACTTGCGGGGCGATGACAAAGCGGTACTTTATCCAGCGTGACAGGCCCAAAGAGTCTGCGGCTTCCCATTGACCTTGTTCGATACTCTGCAAGCCTGCACGAACGACTTCCGCGATGTATGCCGATGAGAGTAATCCAACACAAAGTACGCCAGATGCGAGATTTTCCCACAGCTGTGCGGGACCAAATAAAAAGTGTTGGAGTGAATTAGGCTCACCTTGATAGTTGCGTAATAGCGAATCTAAACCAAGCAGCGGGATCAATTGGTTAGAAATAAAAAAGTAGAAGATAAATACAAACACTAAAGGTGGAATATTTCTAACTAGCTGGATAAACGCGTTGGCTGGCGTGCGTAGCCAAACAGCATTTGAGAAGCGAGCCAATCCAAGCAGCGTTCCCAGCACTAATGCAAAGGTAAGGCCCCAAAGGCTCAGCCTTAATGTAGAGATCAAACCCTGAAAAAAGTAAGGGAGACTGCCATCAGCTCTTGGGGTAAAGAGTAGATTGAATGCTTCCGACCAGTGCCAAATGTAGTTGATACCAATGGTTGAGCGATAGTAGAGCCAGAAACCGACGATTGCACAAATAGCCACTAACACCACGTCGAGCAAGTGAAAGCGTGCCAATATCGAACCTGATCGAGTTTTGCTTGGTGCCAGTCGAGTGCTCGTTTGTCCGCTCAAATTTATTGTCTCCAATTCTTTTTTATTGTTAGACCGAGGCTCGTTTCATAGTGAGCCTCGTTTCAGCCATGCAAAGTTATTGACCTTGTGCGACTTGATCCTGCCAATCTAGTGTTGAGAACCAGTACTCATAACGTTCTTTCAACCAACCATCTTGAGTACGTGCTTCTATCCATTTATTAAAGAAGGCTTTCTTATCGTCTTCACCTAAGCGGACAGCAAAGGCTTCGTTTCCTTTTGAAAGACGCTCAGAAAATGGCAGGAATAACTTGTCGCTGTGCTTAACGGTTTCGTGCTCAGGTTTAGGGCTTGAGGCGATTACCGCGTGAGCGTTACCATTTAGTACTTCCTGAAACGCCTGTGCATCATCATCAAACTGCAAAAGCTTTGCTTTAGGGAAATTTTCTCGTGCAACTTGAACGGTAAATGCTCCGCGACGAACCGCGATATTGACTCGGCGAGAGTCAAAGTCAGACAGCTGAGTAAAACCAGACGCGAGCTCTTTGTTTGCCGCTACCTGTACGCCAGAGTGGGAATACGGTTCAGTAAATAACACGCTTTTTGAACGCTCTGGTGTGATTGACATACCACCGATAATGACATCAAACTTTTTAGCAAGAAGTGCGGGGATGATGCCATCCCAGGCGGTAGGGACAAACTCGACGTTCAAATCAGAATCGGCAGCCAGTCGTTTTGCTACGTCAATTTCAAAGCCGATGAGCTCCCCTTGTTTATTGCGCATTGCCCAAGGTACGAAAGTCGACATGCCAACGCGTAGTGTTCCTCTTTCTTTGATTTGATCTAAATTTGCAGTTGTAGATTCTTCACTTGCTAACGAAGGTAAAGAGAGAGCAAGCCCCAATATCGCAGTGATGGTCGCTTTGAATAACTTCATGTTATCTCCTTATAATTTGCGCCAACTGGCTCCTAATTTGTGTTCCAGCAACGCGGATAGGCCGGATAATGAGAGTGTGAGAGCAAGGTAAATCGCTGCCACGGTAAACCAAATTTCAAACGGCATTGCCGTCTCTGAGACAATATTTCTCGCTTCGGTTGTGAGGTCGAAAATAGCCATCACGCTGACGATGGAAGAGTTTTTTATCAGCGACACCACTTCGTTGGTTAATGGCGGCAATGTACGTTGCAGTACCTGAGGCAAGATAACGTCTTTATAACTATAGAATGATGAAAGGCCGAGCGTCTTTGCTGCTTCAAACTGGCCTTTGGGAATGCTGTTTAACCCCGCACGGAAGATCTCTGCGGTGTAAGCGCCTTGAAAAAGTGATAGCGCTAAAACGGCGGTGCTAAATCTGTCTAGACCGATAACCGGGCCAAATACAAAGTAAAGCAGATAGATTTGAACTAATAATGGTGTGTTACGGATTAGCTCAACGTATGCACTGCCAATGACATTCCCGATTTTTGAATCACTTAGCCGGAGTAGCGCTGTGACTAAACCGAAGACTAAAGTGAAAAACAGACTGATGGCTGAGATTTTTAGTGTGACAACTAGACCGCTGATCAGCTCTGCAGACCACCATTCACCGTCTTCATAAAACGCGATGTAATCCGGCACGCGATCCCATTGCCACTGATAACCCATGGCTTGTGCGCCGGAGTCGAGTACCCAGACAATTGCAACAAACAGAATCACCATTTGCATGAGCGCTTGTAATGCTGGTTTAAATACTCGTCTTATCATCAATAACTTAAAATCTGGTTTAAAAACGCACGCGTTCTCGGGTGCTGAGGGCTATTAAATAAGGCCGCAGGGGAGTTGATTTCTACGATTTCGCCTTCATCCATAAACACGACTCTGTTTGCTACTTTTTTAGCAAATCCCATTTCGTGAGTCACACAAATCATGGTCATGCCGGTTTGCGCAAGCTCCACCATTACATCAAGCACCTCGTTGATCATTTCGGGATCTAGTGCTGAGGTTGGCTCATCAAATAATAGCAGGTCTGGTTCCATACAAAGGGAGCGTGCAATCGCAACTCTTTGTTGTTGCCCACCTGACAATTGAATTGGGTACTTCTCTGCTTGCTCTTCAATATCGACACGTTTGAGATAGTGACGTGCGCGCTGTTCCGCTTGTTGTTTTGAAAGTTTTAGTGTTCGCATGGGCGCGAGCATAAGGTTTTCGAGTACGGTCAGATGTGGAAAAAGGTGAAAGTGCTGAAACACCATGCCTATTTTTCCTGGCTTGATCCCTTTGTTGCGTGCGAGTTGTCCAAACACGTAAAGCTGACCCTCTTGTATCGACTCTAAGTCGTTAATACAGCGAATAAGCGTTGATTTCCCTGACCCTGACGGTCCACACACAACAACGATTTCACCTGAGTGGACAGAAAAGTTGATATCTTTGAGAGCGTGGTAATCACCATACCACTTGTTTACGTTGTTAAACTCAACGACAGGAGTAGTCTCTTTCAAAAGTTCACGCTTTTAGGGTAACGATGACTTAAACATAGCAAGTCATGAGCTTGATTTCAGTTAGTGTGAACACATATTTGAATAAGAATGGAACGATAGGGCTTTTTACACACTGTGTCTAACAATGCCGATTATGCATTGATAACGGTTAGATAAGGGGTACGAATCACAATGGCTATAACCGACATCGTAATAAGAGTTTGCGCTGAGTAATAGGTCACCATGACTACCTGACGGGAAAAAATGGATTGACCGTCAAAGCGTCCGAACGCCAATACCATTCCGGATATAACGAAGAGTAAACATCCCAATATAGCAAAGGATGAGGATTGAGTCTGACCACTTAAATAGTATTCCAGTGCCATCCAACTCATCGCCATCAAAACCAGTATATAGATTGCTACGGGTAATTTCTGCTTTCCCAGACTCGGTCTAAAAAACATATAAATACAACCACCTAAACCAAAGATGGCGATGGGTAACCAGGGTGTGATATGCCAAGCGGAGATGAGTGCAAAACTAAAACAGTAGGATAAATGGGCTAAGCAGAATGCACTGAATCCTAGCAGTGACTTGTTTCTGTGTGACATAAGCAAAATGTCTCCAAACAGGGAGAGCGACAGACCTAATAAAATCCATTGGGTGTAGGGTAGATGGGTAGCTTCGGATGTGATCAAAATGCCAATCATTAAGAGAAGCGGGAGCGGTTTTGATGCGTAAAACAGCCACTTCGGACCGTTACGAATACTCATAATATGCAAGGACGCCAATACGACAACGACTAGCCACATAGATTGTTCTCTTGAATAGACAAACTAAGCAGCATGGTGCTATCGCTCGAGCAAGATATCCAAGTAGGACACTAACTCTTTCATATTTTTATTTACGCTAAGCTGCCGCTTTAAAATTAAATTATTTTTAGTATTTTCAAGCTCTTAAGGAGTATTGCTTTTATTAACGTTACATTTAGCCTTAAAAGCCTAGATATCAAAACTCATATTTTTAAAGCGTAGCATAAAAAACGGTATTGTGACTTTGTATGCACAATACCGTAACGCTATATCAGTCGGTGTGAAAAACGCTCTTACGCGATGGCTAAATCAAGAATTTCGCGGCTAGTAGCAAGGTCAATGGCCTGGTTTTCACCAAGGACAGTCATTCCGTGTTTTTCTAATTGCTCGATAACCGTATCAATTGCCTGCTGACGGTTATCACCGTAATTTTCAAGTTTGGTTGAAACACCTAATTGGTGATAAAAATCTTCAATCAACTGAACAGTGCGCTCAGCAAGATCATCACTCGCTTCTAACGCAAATACATTTCGGCCCATTTGTTCTAGCTTCGCTCGCTTGAACTTCATTTGGTTGCGAAGTAGAGATGGTTGAATGATCGCAAGTGATCGCGCGTGATCGACGCCCCAAACTGCAGTCAATTCGTGACCGATCATGTGTGTCGCCCAATCGTGAGGCACACCGCTACCAATGAGACCGTTCAGCGCCTGATTCGCTGACCACATAAGGTTTGCTCGCCATTTGTCATCATCGCGCTCGGCAAATTGTTCACCTAGTGCTTTTAGCGTTTTTAGCAAGGTCTCTGCGTACCCGTCTTGTACCATTGCACCCGTTGGTAACGTTAAGTACTGTTCACAAACGTGTACCCAAGCATCCACAATACCGTTGATTAACTGGCGTTCTGGCAGTGTTCTCATCACATCTGGGTCAAGAACGGCAAATTTTGGTTGTACCGCCGGTGACATGAACGGAAGTTTATCTTGAGTTTCTGCTTTGGTGATAACAGCACCCATGTTGGATTCAGAGCCCGTTGCAGGTAGTGTTAAAATCGCTGCTAACGGTAGCGCTTCTTCCACTTGATGTTGACCAATCAGGATATCCCAACCGTCACCATCATATTTAGACGCTGCTGCCACGTACTTCGAACCATCAATAACAGAACCACCACCCACGGCAAGAATAAAGTCGACGTTTTGTGCTTTTACAATCTCTACGGCTTTGTCTAGCGTTTCTTTGGTCGGGTTTGGCTCTACGCCAGAGAACTCTAACCACTCATGGCCTTGTAGCGCATCCGCTACTTGATCATAAACACCATTCTTCTTGATAGAACCACCACCGTATATGACCAGTACTTTTTGGTCTGCAGGGATGGCTTCTTTAATTGAAGCGATTTGGTTCTGACCAAAGTAAATTTTGGTCGGGTTGACATAAGAAAAGTTCATTACAGGCCTCTTGTTTCTTTGTTGAGGAGATTGAATACGTGCATATTAGTACTGTGTGGTGGGAAGTAGTAGGCTCATTTCTGGAAATAACTTGCCTATTTCTACAAAATTAATCGTTGCCTGATAGAATATATTGCTTAAGTGAGTGTATATTACTCAATATCACCGCAAAATGAGAAAAGTATGGTTACTTGTGGAGGTTTTGGATGAGTTCATTAGCAGTAATTATGAAGCAGTATGTTGATCAGCATGATTTACATGAACTGGAAGGGATCAAACAAACCGCGATTGAAGGGGTATGGTTTTATCGCAGTAGTAAGGGAAACAACCGGCAGCCTTTTGTTTATCAATCTGGGATCATTGTTTTAGGCCAAGGACACAAAAACATCCATATAGGTTCGACACCTGTTCAATATGGTCCAGATGACTATCTTGTCGTTGGTGTACCGATGCCATTGGAGTGTGAAGCGTTTGCATCCAACGACGAGCCATTGTTGGGAATCTCAATTGACATCTCACCAGCTCTACTGAACAAACTCGTCAAAAAACTAGAAGCTCAAAATTACAGTAATACCTGCTCAGATAGCTCTCTATGTGGACTTAAATCCGTCAAAATGAACTCGAGTATGCTCGATGCGTGTAAAAGATTGATGAGTGCACTTTGCAATGAGCTGGACGTGGCAATTTTAGGTGATCTTCTACTCGAGGAAATCGTGTATCGCACCTTAGTCAGCAAGGAAGGGTATGTGTTATTTGAGCTCGCGCATCAGGAGGGCTCCTATGCAAGGGTGGCAAAAGCGCTAACCCGTGTTCATCAGGCATACCATGAACAACTCAACGTACAGACGCTCGCGGAAGAAGCGAACATGAGTATTTCTGCATTTCATCAGGCATTTCGCAGCGTGACGCTTGAATCTCCTTTGCAATACATCAAAAAAGTGCGACTTAATAAAGCTCGTGACTTAATTCAATTAGAAGGACGGAGAGTGAATGATGCGGCTCGACTGGTGGGTTACAGCAGTCCGTCCCAGTTCAGTCGTGAGTACAAGCGCCACTTCAATGAAACGCCAAGAGCAACAAAGTCTTAGTGATCTTGAGTCAAAAATTATAACTTTTTTCGCCTGTTTTATTAATTTGCGACGGACTTATTTATTTGAGCTAAAAAATTAGCGATTGCTGCCAAGTGATTGATACATATTTGCAACATTGTAGTGGATTGTTGAGAAGTGACACCGAAAATTGATCACAGTGAGAGGTGATTTTTAAAAACTGTACTTAAGTTATTTTACTTCGAAATAAAAGTGTAAATGCGTGCTACAAGCACGTTTGTTTATTTTTTAACAATAACTTAAGGAAAAGGGAAAATGCACCTTAAAAACGGGAAAGCAGTGAAAAGTGTTTTTACGCTTAGTACGCTGACGGCTTCTTGTCTCATGGCTTTCAACAGTTATGCTGCCGTTGATTGCTCTCCATTGGAGGTTTGGGAGTCATCAACAATTTATACAGGTGGTGAGCAGGTTAAGTTCGAAGGTAATGGATACGAAGCGCGCCATTGGACACAGAATAATAACCCTTCACAGTCTGGTGAGTGGGGGGAATGGGAAAACTTGGGGGCTTGTGAAAATACAGACCAGGTTGAACCACCACAAAACACCGCCCCAACGATTGCCTTGACTTCACCTTCTGCGTCAGACACCGTTTTCGTAGGGGAAGTTGTAACTTTATCTGCTGATGCGGCAGACTCAGACGGCACAATAAGTAAAGTAGAATTCCTTGTCGATGGTGTCATTGTTGGACAGTCCAATTCAGCGCCTTTCTCAGCCTCTTGGACTGCCACAGAAGGGCAACATAATTTCTCCACATTGGCATATGATGATGCTGGTGCGGTGAGTTCAGCAAGCAGTGTCACCCTCACTGTTCAAAATTCTCAAGCGAGTAACGAAGCGCCAACCGTTGATCTCACGCTTTCAACATCCTCAATAGAGCTAGGTGGTAATGTAACGTTGACTGCCAATGCAGCCGATGCCGATGGTACCGTGACTAAAGTCGATTTTTACATTGCAGGCGTATTGGCAGGAACCGTGACAAGTGCACCATACTCTTTAGACGTTACTCCTTCACAATCGGGTTCTCTGGCGGTCTATGCAAAAGCGACAGATGATGCTGGTGCCGCTACAGATTCCTCATTACTCACTCTGAATGTGGATGGTGGCTCTGTGGCATCTAACTGTCGTCCTGATGGGTTATACCAAACTTCTGGTGTCGACGTTCCTTATTGTACGATCTACGACGAAGAAGGGCGTGAGAAGATGGGCGCAGATCATCCTCGTCGTGTGATTGGCTACTTCACCAGTTGGCGTAGTGGTGATGACCCACAGTCTACGTATCTTGTAAAAGACATTCCATGGGGGCAATTAACTCATATTAACTACGCGTTCGTCAGTATTGGCTCTGATGGCAAGGTTAATGTGGGTGATGTCAATGATCCAGCCAACCCTGCAACCGGAAAAACGTGGCCTGGTGTAGAAGTCGATCCTACTTTGGGTTTCCAAGGTCACTTTGGTGCACTGGCAACCTATAAGCAAAAACATGATGTTAAGACGTTAATCTCAATCGGTGGTTGGGCAGAAACCGGTGGCCATTTTGATACCACTGGTGAGCGTGTTGCAGACGGTGGTTTCTACACTATGACAACCAATGCTGACGGCTCAGTTAATCACGCAGGCATTGAAAAGTTTGCGTCGTCTGCTGTGGAAATGATGCGTAAGTATAAATTCGATGGATTGGATATTGATTACGAGTACCCAACATCGATGGCTGGCGCTGGCAACCCTTATGATACAGATTTTATGGAGCCAAGACGTGCGTACCTTTGGGCCTCTTACCAAGAGTTGATGAAAGTACTGCGCGAGAAGTTAGATGCGGCTTCGGCACAGGATGGTGTTCATTACATGTTGACCATTGCCGCACCGTCATCAGGTTACTTACTGCGCGGCATGGAAACGTTCGACGTAACTAAGTATCTGGACTACGTAAACATTATGTCGTACGACTTACATGGAGCCTGGAACGACCATGTCGGTCACAACGCTGCACTGTTTGATACAGGGAAAGACTCGGAGCTTGCTCAGTGGAATGTGTATGGTACGGCAGCTTATGGTGGCATCGGTTACCTGAACACGGATTGGGCTTACCATTACTTCCGTGGATCTATGCCAGCAGGCCGAATTAACATTGGTGTTCCTTACTACACTCGTGGCTGGCAAGGTGTCACTGGCGGTGAAAATGGCTTATGGGGTCGTGCTGCGCTACCTAACCAGTCTGAATGTGCGGCAGGTACAGGCGAAGGTGAAAGCAACAATTGTGGTCATGGTGCGATGGGTATCGACAACATGTGGCATGATCTAGACCCAGCCGGAAACGAAATGGGGGCCGGTTCTAACCCTATGTGGCATGCGAAGAACTTGGAGAAAGGCATCTGGGGTTCTTACGCTGAGGCATACGGTCTTGATCCTGTAAATGATCCTACTGACCAGCTCGTCGGCACGTACACTCGTCATTATGATGACGTAGCGGTAGCCCCGTGGTTGTGGAATGCAGATAAGAGTGTATTCCTGTCTACGGAAGATAAAGCATCCATCGAAGTTAAAGCGGACTACGTTATCGACAAAGAGATCGGTGGCATTATGTTCTGGGAACTGGCAGGTGACTACAACTGTTATCTACTTGATGAAAACGGTAACCGAACTTCTGTCGATGCAACCGAACAGGCGTGTGCTGCGGGGAATGGTGAATATCACATGGGTAACACCATGACAAAAGCCATTTACGACAAATTTAAATCCGCAACACCTTACGGTAATCAAGTTGCTACGGGTGCGCTTCCGACAGAAGCCGTCGATATCACAGTAAGCGTTGGCGGCTTTAAAGTTGGTGACCAAAACTACCCAATTAACCCTAAAATTACCTTTACCAACAATACTGGCCAAGCTATTCCCGGAGGTACCGAGTTCCAGTTTGATATTCCTGTATCCGCGCCGGACAATGCGAAAGACCAGTCTGGTGGTGGTTTGAAAGTTATCGCTTCTGGCCATACTCGTGCAAACAACATTGGTGGTTTGGATGGCGTAATGCATCGTGTCTCTTTCTCACTACCTACGTGGAAAGAACTTCCTGCAGGTGGAACCTATGAGTTAGACATGGTTTATTACCTGCCAATTTCGGGGCCAGCGAACTATACGGTTATTTCCGGCGGTAAAGAGTTTGCGTTTAAATTCGAGCAGCCAGACTTGCCAATTGGTGATTTAACCTCGGGCACGGGTGGGGATGGCGGTACGACAGAGCCAGGAACTTGTGACACTGCCGGTCTGGTAACATACCCAGACCTTCCTCAAACGGATTGGGCTGGTAACCCAAGCCATGCCAATCAAGGTGATAAGGTGATCTACGACGGTGTGGTATACCAAGCAAACTGGTGGACGTCTTCTGTGCCGGGTAGTGATGGTAGCTGGTCTACGGTATGTAATATCTAAGATTTTATCTGACCACTAACACAAAAGCGCACGATATCAATCGTGCGCTTTTTTTGATTAAGCAGAAAGAGTCGTTGAATTAAAACGTATAACTTTCAGGAACAACAACAATCCCTTTCTCTGAAATTCGGAACCTTTTAGCGTCTTCTACTTTATTTAGTCCAATTTGAGTGTTCGGTGGGATTCGAACGTGCTTGTCGATGATGCAGTTAACTAGCTGGCAACCTTCACCAACTTCAACATCATCAAATAGAATGCTGTCTACGACGGTCGCGCTGTCTTTTATGCGAACGTTGGAGGAAATAATGGAGTGCTGTACTGAGCCTCCAGAATTCACCACACCATTGGCAATGATAGAGTTGATGAAAATGCCTTCGTTACCTGTTGCGGATGATACGGTTCGTGCTGGTGGAAATTGAGGCTCATAAGTACGAATGGCCCAGTTCGACTGGTATAAATTCATTGGGGGAACGGGTTCTAATAAGTCCATATTGGCTTCAAAGAACGAGTCAATCGTACCAACATCTCGCCAGTAGCAGTCCTTATCAACACGTCCTTTGCTGCCGCAAAACTTGTAAGCGTATACCGATTCTGAATCAATTAATTTCGGAATGATGTCTTTACCAAAGTCATGGCTTGAGTTTTCATTATTTGCATCTTCGCGAAGCGCTTCTTTAAGTACGTCCATATCAAAAATGTAAATGCCCATGGACGCAAGACTCTTAGAGGGATCTTCAGGCAGAGTAGGCGGATTTGATGGTTTTTCTACAAAGGACTTAACCAGCCCATTTTCCGCAGTACCAATCACGCCAAACGCCGTCGCTTCTTCTACTGGTACATCCATACACGCGACGGTAAGTTTAGCGCCTTTCTCTTTGTGCTCTTCCAGCATGGCCGCGTAATCCATTCGGTAGATGTGGTCGCCAGATAATACAACGACGTATTTTGCATCATTTCGGGACAACAACCACAAGTTGTGATAGATGGCGTCTGCGGTACCTTCATACCATGCACCACCTTTGCGCATTTGAGGAGGGACGGCGGTGATGTATTCACCAAGCTCTGGGTTAAAGATCGACCAGCCATCACGAAGGTGCTTCTGTAGCGAATGAGACTTGTATTGTGTTAGGACTAAGATTTTTCTTAAACCTGAATTTAGACAGTTAGTTAGAGTGAAGTCGATGATGCGATATTTACCACCAAATGGTACAGCCGGCTTGGCACGGTCATCAGTCAGTGGGCTAAGTCTGGAGCCCACACCTCCAGCTAAAATTACGGCGAGTGCGTCTTGCATAATGTTCCCTTTCCCTTGTAATACATGACCCAAAATAGTGCTGAACCGGGGAGAGGTGGTTCCAAGCAAACGGCATTTTGAATGACAGGTATTAGTGTGTTTATGTTCTAATGCAACTTTAGTACAAGAATCGAGCCATAGAATAAATTTTTATAAATCAATAAGATTAATTTAAACACAGACAAATAATGCCCTATTTTAGGGAAGGGTGAAAATGGCATGCACCATATTGATGCGCTGGAAAGAGTGTTTATAAGTATGAAGAATTTACAATGTAAAGTAATGCCGAAACAACGAGATAGAGAGCGATATACGCTCTCTATAATGAAGTTTAATTTAAATGACAGGACGTAGTGTTGTTATGACAAACCAATAATGTTGCCTTCCTCATCTAAATCCAAGTTCATAAAAGCAGGTTTGTCCGGAAGCCCTGGCATCGTCATCACACTGCCTGATAGTGCATAAATGAACCCTGCGCCAGCGCATAAACGTAATTCACGTATTGGAACCGTAAATCCACGCGGAGCCCCTTTGACGCTGGAGTCGGTAGTGATAGAAAGTGGTGTTTTTGCAATACACACTGCGAGGTCATTAAAACCTAAAGCTTCAAACCTCTTAAGCTGTGAAATGCTCAGATCACTCAATTCGACATTTGACGCGCCATACCCAGCTTCACAAACCGACATTAATTTTTCTTCCAGCTTTTGTTCTTTTGTATAAAGCGGGCGGAAATCCGTTTGAGTATTACATGCTTCTACCACAAATTGAGCGAGCTCTACAGTACCTTCACCACCGTTTGAAAAAGCGGTACTGATGGCCACATTGACACTTGGGTCATAGTCACGAATTTTCTGACGCAGTACTGAGAGTTCCTGTTCGCAGTCTTGCGGAAACTGGTTGATCGCGACAACGGCAGGAAGGCCGTATTTCTTAACGTTATTGATATGCCACTTCAGGTTTTCAAATCCGGCTTCTAGCGCTGGCTTGTCAGGGTTAAATATCGATTCAGGAATAGCAGCACCCGGACGAAGATCATAATGCCCCGAATTCGCTTTTAGGCCACGTAAGGTGGCAACAATCACCACACAATCAGGAGCGTGGTTTGAGGCTGCTGCTTTAATATTGCATGCTTTCTCCAGCCCCATATCCGAGCCAAAACCGGCTTCAGTTACAGTGTAACTAGAAAGTTTTAGTGCAATTTCATCAGCGATGATAGAAGAGTTGCCGTGAGCAATATTCGCAAAGGGACCAGCGTGAATAAGAGTAGGGACACCTTCTAAAGTCTGCATTAGTGTAGGCGCAATGGCTTCTTTCAACGTTACTGCCATAGCTCCCGCGACTTGAAGGTCTTCAGTCGTCACCGGATGGCCATCTAAATCATAAGCAACAACAATTCGTCCTATTCGTTTACGCAGGTCTGCTAAATCTTTGGCGAGTGCAATGATTGCCATGAGTTCTGATGCGGCAGAAATGTCGAAACCTTCGCTTCTTTCGATGCCATTAATGGTTTTACCTGGCTCGTTTAGACCAATTTTTACCATGCGTAGTGCGCGATCATTATGATCCATTACGCGCTTCCACGTGATACTGTCGACATCTATTTTTAACGCTTTTAAACCAGTACGAGCTTCAAATGCATCGTAGCCTTCACGTTGCTCGTGGTATAGACGAGCATCTAGCGCGGCTGATGCAAGGTTATGAGCAGCGGTAACGGCGTGAATATCGCCAGTTAAATGTAAGTTTAACTCTTCCATCGGTGCGACTTGAGAATAACCACCGCCGGCCGCACCACCTTTGATTCCAAATACTGGTCCCATTGAAGGCTGTCTGATGCAGGCTATAACGGATTGGTTTAACTTTGCTAACCCTTGTGCAAGGCCGATAGTTGTGACCGTCTTACCTTCGCCGAGTGGCGTTGGTGTTATGGCCGTGACTAATACTAATTTACCGTCTTTGTTTTCTTTGAGACGGTTTAAACATCTTGGATGAACTTTGGCTTTGTGTTTGCCGTGCGTATCATATTCATCAGGCTGTAAACCTGCATTCGCGGCAATAGTATCGATTGAGGATAGAGGGGTGTTTCGGCAAATTTCAATGTCGGACTGCATGGATGCTCCCAAAGTGACTAAACCGTAGTGCATAAAGCGAAGGCATTGCTGTTACGCAATCGTTTGCGCGAGAATAATACTGGTAAAAAACCAACTGTAAAGAATTTAATGCGAATCTTTGCGGTGCATATTAGCAAAAACAACCAAACACTGCTCTAGATCAAAACAAAAAGGCCACCAAAAGGTGACCTAAGTGAATTTTTACACTGAAAATCAGGCTATTAGCGATCCCAGTATGCCTCTTCTAAACTGTCTTCGCGTTCAGGAAGTGCGCGAGACAGGCGAGGAGAGTGCTGTGTTAATACTTCATAGCTCACTCGGTTTGCGTATTTACAAATTTGGGAAAGCGAAGAGTATGTTAAGCAGCGTACTTCGTGCTTTTCTGAACCTGGCACTTCTTTCTGGTGGAATGAGTTTGCTGCCATATCATGCAGAAGTGCGGAAAGTGCTGCATCGCCAGCACCATTGGTATTCTTAATTTCCAGAGGTCCGCCTAAGTATGGGCCAATGTGAGAGTACACTTTCATCGCATTTTTACAGTCAGATTTGCGCATTGCTCGGCTAAATTCGTATTGATTGAATTCACCAATGCTGCTTTCCAAAATGTCATGCGTGGTTTCACGCTTCACTGTTTCGTCAGTGTAGCCCGCCATGTACAATCCATTTGGACCTGCGGTGCACAGAACTAGGTCGACCCAATCAAGCGTTTTGTCGGCTGCTGCTAGTGGATCGGTTAATCCAGTTAGAGCCGCGCCTTCTTCTTCATTCATAGCAACTACAGATACATTCTCACGAATGTATTCCTGCCACCATTCAGCGTTGCCTTCGATCACGTATTTCGTCCCTAAAGTAAGTACAACCGGAACATCGTGCTTTTTAGCAAAATCGATCGCTTTCTGTACCGCTTGTGGCATTGGATCTTCTTTTTTGCCACGCATTAGATAAGAAGAGACGACCAAAGCGGATGCTTTGCTGAATACTTCTTCTGGGATACTTTCTGGTAGAAGTTGGTTCATGTGCCCTTCGTTTATCGCAAAGGTACGCTCGCCATCTTGAGAAATAAGGGTGTAGCAACGACCAATAGGGCCATCTACTGTTTGTAGATGATTAAGGTTCATGCGAGAAGAAGTCTTACATAGGTATCGGTATGCAAATGAACCTACTTGAATGTTTCTAGACATGACACCCAATAGCACTGATTTACTGTCTGCAAGTACTGAGTAGTTGTGCAGCGTATTACCAATGGTATCTCCAGGATATTGGTGCGTAATCAGGCCTTGTTCAACCAGCTCTTCGTACAGAGCATCGGCTTTGTTCTCTTCAAGAACGAGAGAGTGGCCTTTACTTAAGTTGTACTTCTCTAAAAACGCATCGTCTACACGCGCTTCGATATCGACGATGGTTTGGCCTACACCGACAATCGTTGGACGATATAACTTTGGTGTTTGTCGAATTTGGTTAACGATTGGATCACGAGCGTGAGTTGGAAAGTAGTGTTTAGATTTACGCTGGCCAGGAAACTTCATGCTTGTTCTTGAGTGAGAAAAAAAGAGGCGGGATTGTATCACATAAAAATGAAATTAAACTGGTTTTGTTGCAAGAAAACTTGCCCACCAACACATTATGGTGGGCTTTCGAAGGATAATTGAGGAGGTATTAATTGGTTTTTGCTTGTGTCGGCTCGACGTAAGCTTTTGTTCCCCAGAGTGGCACAGTTGATAGACTGTGTTTGAAGCTCCCTGACGTCTCCTTTGTAGAGTATGAAAGGTACATCAGCGTTTGATTTTCTGGGTCATAAATGCGTCGAATCTTCATCGACTTAAAGAAGATACTCTTTGACTTCTTAAAGACGACATCGCCAGATTTACTCTTATCAATCCTGGCTAGCATTTCAGGTGTGATTTCACCGGTTTGGCGACAAGAGATAGAGCTATCACTTGGGTCAGCAAGACTGAAATCCGCTTCAATACTGGCAACGTGACAAGTCACCCCCGGTACTTCGGGATCGACAAGCGTATTGAGTTTGATGTCTTTCATAGTAAACATGCCCAGTGATACATCACCAACTTCATCACTACCACAGCCGGCAAGCAGGGTTAGTAAGCTTAAAGCAAGTATGCGTTTTTTCATTATTTTGGCCTTCATGAGAAAAGTTTGTGGATTTAATCTATCAGACGTTAGCGAGTAAAACAAAATTTGGCGTTACCTCAGGACTTTAGCTAGGTTTGTTATAGGCTTCATGCTAAGGTACAGCCTCAAAACGAAGCTACGCGATACGACTTTTAAGTTCAGAGGTATCCCACACGGATTTTGTTGTCGGTACAAGACGCAATTTGCTTTCGCTTTTGACTTGCTACTACTTTGTAGCCTGTGATTGTTAAGGTATGTAAATGAATGAAATACAGTTAGCCAGCATAGAACGCAAGAACGCGTGGCTGCATGATCTGGTCGAAGTCGAGTTTCCTACACCCGAAAGTTTGAAAGGGCGAGACATCTACTTTCAAACGCTAAAACAGCAACAATACCAAATCGTTGATAAAGACTCGTTGTTGGCCGGCGAGGCGGAGTGCAAAACTGACGATATCTTTCTCGTAGATTTCCATCGATTGACCATTATGTTTTCACTTCTTCAATCGCAGCGCTGGGATAAGCAATACGATAAAGACATGGTGGTTGAATACCTGACTCAAATCATTTTGACACCAGATTTTGAACTGTATGTCGGTTTTAAAGACGGAAGTCCTATTGGCGCTGCTATCACTAGCCATTTTGAAGGCAATACACTCATTTCAGATGTCGCTGTTTCTGATGTAATAGAGAAAAGCCAATTTGAGTCTGATCTAGCGAAGCGATTAGATAACGAAGCAAAACTTTGTGAAACAGTAATTATCGAGCGCTAACACTTTCATCACCATCTCTATAACGCAGCATCACTAACCCTTTAATAAATGAAGAAACTTTGCAATCAAGCGTCCAAATTCTAACGTTATACGTGCTGCTGCGTTCGAACATTTGTCCCCTTTTCTACAGCTCTGGTCATTGGCTCTCGCAATATATCGAACATCCTATTAAAAAGTTCACACTTTTAACGGTAACTAGCTAGAAATCGGTGATCTTGATTTAAAAAAAGATAATTCTTCGAATTCATTTTTGCGAAATGCAGAGTTCATCGTTTAAACAATCCTAAACTCAAATATTATTGTTCTACAAAACAAAATAAGCTCAGCAATATTTTTAACGTGTTTGGGGGAAGGTAATGGCAATTAATAATGTTAAGTGCGTGATTTTTGATTGTGATGGAACACTGGTCGATAGTGAGCGTTTGTGTTGTCAGGCTTTAGTTCATGTATTCAACCAGTACGGTGCTGAACTCACTATCGATGAATGCGTGTCTCACTTCAAAGGTGGCAAACTCGCCGACATTTTAAGAGATACCAAAGCGTTAATGAATATTAATGTGCCGATTGACGTACTCGAACCCGAATATCGCCAGGAACTACATAAGCTTTTCGTCCGACACTTACAACCTATGGATGGTGCCAAACAACTGCTGAGCTTTTTTGATTCGCATAACATTGAATATTGCGTCGCATCTAATGGTCCGAAAGACAAAATAGAATATGCTCTGGAACTGACAGGGTTACTGGATTCTTTTAAAGGCAAAGTGTTTTCCGCGTTCGATGCAAATAGCTGGAAGCCTGAGCCTGATTTGCTGATGTACTCAGCAATGAATATGGGATTTTTACCCAGCGATTGTCTCTATATAGATGACACGCCTAAAGGTGTAGAAGCTGGAATAAATGCTGGTATCAAAACAGTGCATCTATTTAATGGTGAAGACATTAACCGTGTCGACGACGAACGCGTAATAAAAATTCAGCATTTTGATGAATTAAAAGAGCAGTTGTTAGGCTGCTCTATATAAGACATACATCGTAATCAAACCAGTAGTTAGTGACATATGCGACTTAAGCTGTGGATGTGTTTAACTTTGGATTGTAAGTAAGGCGTTTGATGTAAACATTGGATTGAAGAAAAGCTTTTCGTATGAAAACCGCAAGCCGCGCAAGTGAACTTTTCGCCATCCGCAGAAATTAAATATTCATCGCATTGGCATAGTGGACAGGTAAGGTTTTCGTTTTCGTTATTGTTTGTATCTTTGTAATTATTCATATTGTTTTTCCAGCAGCAAATGGAATCTACATGTTCAAGCATAGCGGAACACAATCTTGATGAACATTCTTTCATCAGGTACTAATTGAACTTTCGATTCACTTCAAATATTTCAATTAGGTCGACAGTTTGTAAATGTTGGGTTAACAAAATCGAAATGAAAATAAGCCAGATAAACACACTGGGCTCTTTTTAGGAGCCCAGTCATTATTACTTGGTACGATAACGAAGAAGTACCTCTCCCAAATCAACAGACGCTTTGGTTAAATTCGCAACCCCAATAGTTGACTGTTGCGCCACTTCTCTAATCGTGCTGGATTGTGAGCGAATGTCTGTGAGCTCCGATGCAATGTCGTTGGCGACAGCACTTTGCTCTTCTGCTGATGTAGAAATTTGGATACTCATGTCCATTAATGAACGCGCTGAATCAGCAATTGAAGCAATGTCATGACCAATTTCATCAATTAGATGGCTACTGGTTCGCGCCTGCTTAACTGTACGTTCAGTGATAGATGCGATGTTTTGGCTTTCAGTATGCAGCTTCTCAATCATTGCCTGAATCTCTACAGTAGCTTGCTGCGTGCGGCTGGCTAGTGTGCGTACTTCATCCGCGACAACGGCAAAACCACGGCCCTGTTCACCCGCTCGAGCGGCTTCGATGGCTGCATTAAGCGCAAGTAGATTAGTTTGTTCAGAAATCGCATTAATGGTTGTGATTACCTCATTAATTTGCGTTGTGTTCTCATTTAAATGGGTAACAGAATTCGCTGCTTGCTCAATGAAAGAAGATAAAGTTTCTATCTCACCAATAACATTTTGTACGCGGCCACGACTTTGTTCAATTTTGTGCGCATCCTGATCGGATTGTGAGGTCGCTTGTTGCGAAATACTTGAAACTTCTTTTGCAGAAGCCGTCATTTCTTCCATCGCGGTCGCGACAGAATCGAGCGTTTGATACTGATGAGATATCTGAGTTTCGCTCAATTGCATGTCTTTTTCGAAAGCTGAAGACGTTTCACTTAACGTGTACGCGTTATTTTTAACACTATTGACTAGCTCCGTTAGAGTATCCATTGATTTGTCGAGTGCGCAACCAATGGTACCAAATTCGTCTCGGCCCGGATGAAAGCCTAAGCGAGACGTCAGATCACCTTCACCAATTTTTTGAGTCGTAGTGTAAAGCACCCAAAGTGCACCTCCGATGAAAGTGGCAACCCAGTAACAAAACAAGGCAAATGGTAGAACCCAAATAAAGCTAAGCAGCAGCGAGGTTAGGGCATTAGACTTAACTTGTTGATATTCTGTACTTCTATCTTCGGTTAATTTAATCACTTCCCCGTTGTCAGTGTGTGAATAAACAGTGATAGCCCCGTCTATGAACAGACTCTGCTGTTGGCTATTTGCTTCTGTGATGCCATCGACTTGATAGATATTGCTTGGTTTTGCGTCGATGATCCCCGAAAGTTTCGCCTGTGCAGAAATGATTGCTTGATGTTCAAACTGGTTGATTTCGTTGTAGTAACGGCTCCCTGCAACCGAAGTTAGAGCCAGCAGAAACAGTAGGAAGATAACCCAGACTTTGTCATTTATAGACATCTTAATAAAGAGTCGATCTATAGTTCTAAACTCAACTTCTCTCATTTAACACTCCGTTTGAGATATAAGGTATTTCATCTCGTTATCGTCAGTGTTGAGAAAAACATGAGACCCAAATCATTAAAAAATGTAATATCTATAACGTTAATTTAATTATATGTGACACATGTCAAAATGTTGAGCGGCACTGGTCATTGGCTTTGAGTCATTTGTCCGTTAAAAACAAGCAGTGAGCTGAGACCTTACCGATATGCAAACGATTACCTTTGATGTTGCTCATAGGAAATTAAATCTTTACTTTTCGCTGTCATGAATGTGTCATATAAAGATTATAAAAAGGATTCACTGACATAGATTGTCAGTAGGAAGAAGCAAGTACGCTTCAAATTAAAACAAAGGAGGTCACAATGAGCGACCAATACCAAAACGATGAGAACCTAGAGCTACTAGATGCAATGGAAATTGGCATCATCTTGTCGGATTACTTTGGCTCAGAAAACGAATCTGAGTAGAGTGTCACTTAATTATCAACGTAGTGCTCAAGACGTTATACTAAGTTCATGTTACATCAAGCCTAACGGCAATATGGCGTCTAATGAACTTTCTTGCCCATCTACACATCGCAGATCACTGTAACAGCCATTTAATGGGGAATTTGCTTGGAGACTTCGTGAAAGGGGATCCAAGCAAACAGTATCAAACTGATATTTCGAATGGCATCAAACTCCATCGGTTTGTCGATCGCATAACAGACCATCATCCTATCGTTGAAGCGTGCAAGCCTCACTTTACTGGTGTTTCGCGACGCTTCGCTCCCATTGCTCTTGATATGTTTTGGGATCACTGTTTAGCTAAACAGTGGTCTGCGTTTCACCACCATTCTCTGGATAAATTTGTAAATGCTGCCTACCAGCGCGTTGACAGAGACGTTGGCGAGCAATTGCCAGAGCGTTTTCTTGTTCTGCATAGCAGGATGTGGACGGGTGGATGGCTCCAGTCCTATCAGGATTTAGAAAATATAGAATTTGCTCTGCATCGTATGTCCCAAAGAAGTCCTAGAATGTCAGATCTGACGACTACTTTCGCGGTATTAGATGAACAATATGAGACCTTAGAGGCTAAATTTCCGCTTCTATACCGCGATGTACTTCGACAAGCCTTTGAGTTCCACCAGCAATTAATCAATGCATAGAGTGTAAAGGTAGTATGGTCTGGAGTGCTCTGGTAAACTCTGCGCTCCAAAAATTATGAGGTTTATCATGTCCGTTAATTTTGCTGACCTTGGCATTGAACAAAATCTGGTGGAAACTCTGAGCACATTAAACATCGTGACTCCAACACCGGTGCAAGAAAAGTCGATTCCCCATGTTCTGGAAGGAAAAAACCTGCTCGCTGCTGCACAAACGGGTACTGGTAAAACGGCTGCGTTTGGACTGCCTATTATTCAAAGCGTACAGCAAGAAAAACTGAACGGAACGCCAAAAGCTCTAATTTTGGTACCTACGCGTGAACTCGCTCAACAAGTCTTCGAAAGTTTGTCTCAGTATGCGTCGCAGACGGCATTACGCATTGTTTGTGTGTACGGTGGTACCAGTATTGGTGTTCAGAAGAAAAAGCTTGAGGATGGCGCGGACATTCTGATTGCGACCCCTGGACGCTTGTTGGATCATTTGTTTAACGGCAATGTAAACATCTCAAAGACGAATACGCTTGTACTCGATGAAGCCGATCGTATGTTAGATATGGGATTTTGGCCTGATTTGCAACGAATCTTACGCCGCTTGCCAGATGAAAAACAGATCATGCTATTTTCCGCAACGTTTGAAAAGCGCATTAAAACCATTGCTTATAAGCTGATGGATTCTCCAGTTGAAATTGAAGTTACTCCACCAAACACGACCGCTGAAACGGTTACACAGATCGTTTATCCCGTCGACAAGAAGCGTAAACGTGAATTACTCGCCTATTTAATTGGTTCAAAAAACTGGCAACAAGTGCTGGTGTTTACCAAAACAAAACAGGGTAGTGACGAACTGGCGAAAGAGTTAAAGCTAGATGGCATAAAAGCAGTGTCGATTAATGGTGATAAATCACAAGGCGCTCGTCAACGCGCATTGGATGAATTTAAACAGGGTAAAGTACGTGCATTGATTGCGACTGATGTTGCAGCCCGAGGGCTTGATATTCAGGAACTAGAGCAAGTAATTAACTTTGATATGCCGTTTAAAGCTGAAGATTACGTACACCGTATTGGTCGTACAGGACGAGCGGGTAATTCTGGACTTGCCGTATCCTTAATGAGCCGAGACGAAGAGTATCTGTTGCATGCGATTGAAAACTTACTGGATCAGCGATTGCCACAAGAATGGCTGGCGGGTTTTGAACCTAGTTTAATCGAAGAGGTCGAGCCTGAACGTCACGGTGGTGGTGGCCGTAAAAGTCGCTCGGCAGAAAAACGAAAACTTAAAGCCAAGTTAGCTATCCATAAAAATCGTGGTAAAAACCGTCGATAACTTAGTTTTTGGTGGGTTAAGTTTATTGATGACTTAGATTCGTTGATAAACTTAAGTAATTGGTTCATTTGGTAAATATCAAATGAACTAGGCTGTTTTCGCTTGATCATAAACGGATAACGTTTCTGGAAGTGCAAGGTAATAACCTTGATACATATCGAAGCCGAGTTTCTTCATTAAATTAAGTTGATGCTCGGTTTCAATTCCTTCGATAACGGTTTTCGCGCGTAAGTTTTTTGCCAATAAAAGCGCACTTGTCAGTGACGACAGGTCGCCATGTTCGTATTTAACCAGTAATGAACGGTCCATCTTAATGATGTAAGGTTGAACAGATTCAACTCGCTCTATTGTCGATGCATTAACCCCATAATCGTCTATCGCAAGCTTAAAGCCGCACTTGCTGAGTTCTTGCGTTGATTGATAAAAACAGGATTCATCGTTCGCATCCAACTCGATTAACTCCAGCACAATCTGCTCTGTTTTCAGATGAGATTGACTGATGGTCTGCTTGAGCGCCTGACAGTATGACATGTCCTGTAACATCATTTCTGCTGCTTTAGGAAGCACATTGAGGAAGAGCTTCTTATGTTGGTAGCGCGATTGCCCAAAGTTCTTTATGTGTATTAAGCGACTTAAACGTTCGACATTAAATTGGTCTGAAACCGGAATGCTTTCTGACTGGAAAAAATAGTCCGGGCGGATCATCGAGCCGTCAATGTCGGTGATTCTTACCAGTGATTCCAGACCAACAATAGAATGATCCTTTTGATAAATGGGTTGAAATACGCTTTTCAGTGTTAAATTTTGATATTTTGCGATGTACTGTCCATCTGCCTGTTTAGAAATGCAGCAAGTAAGCTGCGAGATACTCATCATTATTACAACCTAAATTAATGCTTATCATCGATGCGAGTACATCAAGCTTCATTGATTATAAGAATCTAAGCGCGCGCGACCTGATGAGGCAAGCTAGTTAGTTAGTGTTAATAAGATTTATCGAGCGGTATCAAACAAATGTATAGATAGATTGATAAGGTACGTATTCCCATCTTTAAGCTACCACTGCAATACGGCGTAAAGCTGGAGATATTTTCGAACAAGTTGCTGTTTGTTTGATCGGCGTAATGGGTGGCCAAACTTGATATAGCATGGGTTGATATCAAAGCGAGAATTGAGCGATTGCGTAAGCTGCGACTCACTGGTGTATAAAGTAATACCTTGTTCAGTATATTCATTTATTGGGTCTGGTAACTCACCCATCCACCAATGCAGTAGCTCCCTGCTAGTTTTACTTCTACTTATCCAGTGATCACAAACCAGGAATAGTAAATCGTTGGGCTGTAACGCGTAGCCATATTCACTTTGCCACTCGGTTATCGAAGCAAGCATTTTTTCGCGACAAGGTTTACCCGCACTGACCATGTGATAACTCAAAACCCATACCGTGCCGATCTCTGAAGTAATGCGGTAATGGTGGGGAAGGTCGGGAGCATTAAGTACTTCAAGTGATTTAATGACACTGCTGTGGCCAAAGTGACGAAGTGTATGCTCCATCCGCCTTGAAAACGCGAGACCTAAATGATGTTCACTCATCCCTTGGTTGTGAACCGCAGGGTAGTGCTTTTCGCAGATCTTGAGGCAGTCTTCCTGAAAATCATTAACACTTTGTATTACTAAGTCGAGTAGCAAAGAAAATCCCTTAACGGTTATAAAAACGATTAGCAAAAATTAGCATAGTCTTTTTAGCATAGACTAAGTTGAATCGGCAACTTCTTGATCTAAACATCAAAATTAGGAATTCTATCCATCAATATCTTAGATAGTCCTAGTGATTGTTGGATAGAGTAGGTTGTCGTGAGGTCGATAATTGGACGATGAAATTTAGAGAGCAGTAAATGATTAAATTAGACAGAACACAAAAAGAGACATTATCAACGGCGATTCAAGATTATATGGAAGACGAACTAAGTATTGAAATCGGTCAGTTTGATTGTGAATTTCTCATTGATTTTATCACTGAAAAGCTTGGGGCAGTGTACTACAACAAAGGAGTTGAAGATGCTAAAGCCTTATTCGAGCGCCGTATGCTAGAAGTTTCCGACGAACTTTATGAGATAGAACAGGAAGTAAAACTCTAAAATTCATGAATTCTTACATTTAACTTATTCAAAAAATTCGAACAGGTTGGTAGATGTGCTGTAATTGGCTAGATGTAAATAATGGTAAATAATCTGTTTCATATAAAGTAAATCGGTTAATGTGTTGTTTCTTATTCAATATCAACACAGAAAATTCTTGGGAATTGAGATGGATACATCCGTAAAAAACTACAACCTTCTGACCCGCGCGATGCACTGGTTATCAGCCATCGTTATTGTTGGCTTATTTGCGGTCGGCTTATGGATGGTCGATTTGAGTTACTACAGCGAGTGGTATCGTACCGCACCTCATTACCATCGTTCTATTGGTATCTTGCTTGCGATAGTTACGTTATTCCGATTCGTTTGGAAGCACATTACCGCATCTCCTAAGCCAGAAGGCAAAAACCATGAAATCATCGCAGCTAAGTTAGCGCATGGTGCGATGTATTTGTTACTTATTACCATTTTCGTAACGGGTTACCTGATTTCAACCTCGGATGGTCGAGGTATCGAAGTATTCGAGTGGTTTACCGTACCTGGCGCAGGCGAGTTGTTCCCAAATCAATCTGATTTGGCGGGTGAAATTCACTTTTACGCAGCTTGGGCTATCGTCCTAATTGCTGGTTTACATGCCGTTGCTGCACTTAAACATCACTTTATCGATAAAGACAACACATTAAGAAAAATGTTAGGAGCTTCAAAATGAAAAAGTCACTATTTGCTACAGGATTAGCGATCGCTATGGCACTTCCGTTTGGTGCGCAAGCAGCAGACTACGTTATTGATACGAAAGGGGCTCACGCTTCGATTAACTTCAAAGTAAGTCACTTGGGTTACAGCTTCATCAAAGGTCGTTTTAATACATTTTCTGGTGACTTTTCTTTTGATGAGAACAACGTTGCTGACGCTAAAGTGAATGTTGTTGTTGATACCACAAGTCTGGATTCAAACCATGCGGAGCGTGATAAGCACATCCGTAGCGGTGATTTCATCGATGCAGGTAAATTTGGTCAAGCAACGTTTACTAGTACAAAAGTAACGGATAAAGGCGACGGCAAACTTGATGTAACTGGTGATTTGACACTTCACGGTGTAACCAAGCCTATCACTATTGAAGCGGAATTCGTTGGCGCAGGTAACGACCCATGGGGTGGTGAGCGTGCTGGTTTCGTTGGTACTACTCGTCTAGAGCTAGCAGATTTTGATATCCCTGTAATGGGTTCTTCTAGCTATGTGGATATGGAACTTCATATCGAAGGCGTTAAGAAGTAATTCATTGCCACTCGTATAATAATATTAAAGCGCTCTTCAAACGAAGAGCGCTTTTTTAGTGCCAACTAACTAAAGTTAGTGTTTTTTTGTTATGCGGTTTCTAATTCGTTTTGTTCTACTAGATTCAAACGCTCACCGTAAACGGTACGTAATGCGTTCAGTATTTCGACACGTGTTACTACGCCGACTAAGAGTCCATTCTCTAATACCGGAAGCACTTGCGGTTTACTGACGTTCATACTCTTGGCACGCTCTTCCAAAGAAAGAGAAGTTAAGCGTGTTGCAATGCCCATATTACTTGTAGGGAAGAGCTTTTCTTTGTCGATACACATAAACTCCACCACATCGACTAAACGGTCACCAGCATCAATAGCGACAATGTCACGGCTCATCAAATCAACCACTTTCTGACCGTTAACCGGAATGTAATCCTCGCACCAAAGATCGACCATAATATCGTGCGCCGACAGGAAGCCCACTAAACGATTATGAACATCAACGACAGGGGCGCTGGTTAAGTGATGATCAAGTAAGGTATCAAGTGCTGAGACTACCGGAGTTTCTGCGCTGATAGTCACTGGAGCAGGGTTCATAATGTCCTTAACAAAAGAGCTATTTTTCATGTTGGATTCCTTAACTGACATGAGTGGTGTTGTTTTAGTGATGGTTTGAATGTTGGCGGCTTTTAGCTCAGGTCGACGGAAAATACACCAGTTTGATAAGCCAACTAATACAGCGCCGCCTACTATATTTCCTAGTGTTACCGGGATTAAGTTTGCAGTGACAAAGTGAAACACATTGAGGTCTGCGTATTGGGATGCAGGAACGCCGACAGACAGCCAGAACGACTCTGGCGCAAAATTAGCGATAACAATGCCAAGCGGGACCATGAACATATTGGCGACACAGTGCTCGAAGCCACTGCTTACGAACATAGCGACAGGTAAAATCGTCATTGCCGCTTTTGTCATCGCATTTGCAGAACTAAAGGTTAGCCAGATTGCTAGACACACCAAAAGGTTACATAGAATACCGAGTGCAAACGCCTGAACTAACGTGTGATGCAGTTTGTGCTGTGCGATGTTAAGCGCATTCAATCCCCATTGACCGCTGTCCATTTGGTATAATCCTGCCGCTGTAACCAGTGCGAGCAACAGCATTGCTCCAATAAAGTTACCCACATAGACCTTGCCCCAAATTGATAGCATTTTTCCAAAAGATATCTGCTTGTTCGCCCAGGATATGCTTGAGAGCACTGAGCTAGTGAACAGTTCGCCTCCACAGATAACGATCAGGATCAAACCCATACTGAAAGCTATTCCGCCTGCAAGACGACTCAATCCCCAACCTGCACCTGCGCTACCCGTTGTCACGGTGATATAGAACAAGAATGCCAAACCGATAAATGCGCCAGCCATTGCGGCAAGACTGAGTGTCATCGAGCTCGTTTTTTGGGCTTTGCTCAGTGCAAACTTCTCTGCTTCAGCCATCATTTCTTTCGGAGAAAAATACTGGTGATTGTCAGAGTTGATCACCGCCATACTGACTCCTTAGTTTTTGATGCCATAAAAACTCCTTAATTTATAAACTCATAACTATTGTTTTTGTATTTAGAACAGCGGTATTCCTGAACCGCACAATCAGGCTAATAGGAAAATTCCGACAGGGAAAATTGATATTGTTTAAGGTTCACATCAATTCAATTGATAACTAATCTAAGATGAGTAAAATGAATGCCGTTGCTTATGTTTTTAATCAGGTGAGGGTATGGGAATACTCGCTCGTAAAGGAGGACACATTGCGCTATTCACTAAAGCAATTAGCGGTTTTTAATGCAGTTGCCGATTCTGGAAGTGTAAGCCAGGCTGCAGACAAGCTGGCTCTAACACAATCGGCGACAAGTATGTCGCTCTCACAATTGGAAAAAATGCTTGGTCGGCCATTATTTGAAAGGCAGGGCAAGCAAATGGCGTTAACCCATTGGGGAGTGTGGCTGAGGCCAAAAGCAAAACGCTTGCTGCAAGATGCTTTACAGATTGAAATGGGCTTTTATGAGCAACATTTGTTGAGTGGGGAGGTTCGCATTTGTGCGAGTCAAACGCCTGCAGAACACCTAGTCCCTGATCTTATCAGTATTATTGATAATGACTTTCCTGAGATGCGTATCTCGTTGAATGTGAAAAGTACCAGAAGCGTCCTTGAAGGCGTATTGGATTACAAGTACGACTTGGGAATCATTGAAGGCCGTTGCGATGACAACCGTTTGCACCAGGAAGTCTGGTGTCGCGACCATCTGACGGTTGTCGCGGCTTCACATCATCCTTTTGCCAAGCGCCAAACCGTAAGTTTAGCCCAGTTAGAACAAGCAAAGTGGGTATTGCGTGAAGATGGTTCTGGTACACGCAAAACCTTCGATAGTTCGATCAGTAAACTTATCGAGGATCTTGATGTTTGGCGTGAATACGAACATGTGCCAGTACTTCGTAGCTTAGTGGCTAATGGTCAGTACTTAACCTGCTTACCTTATTTGGATGTCGAGCGGTATATCCAAGCTGGTCTGCTGGTTGCCTTAGATGTTCCAGAGCTCAAAATGGAGCGCACGCTTTCATTCATCTGGCGAGCGGATATGGCAGAAAACCCATTAGTAGACTGCATTAAGCGCGAGGGCTTACGCATGATGAAAGGCAAGCCGACGATTCTATAGCACTTGGCAATATCGCATAAATGACGGTATTTGTTATTTACTAAATCTGTTGATTTATCGTTTACGTCAAATTTATATTGCAATAAATGAAACAAAAGTGAGTTATTTGTGATCAAAATCACCGATAAGCTGAGGGAATACTTCTAGTATCGGTTCTTGATTTCAATGTTTAACGCCAGTTATCAAACCAGAAGGGTCTGATACTAGCTAAGCAGGTACGAATACCATGACGACACTATTAGCGATTTCTATTACTACTGGGATTTTGTCCGGCGTTTGGGGATGGATAGCTATCTCTTTAGGCCTACTATCCTGGGCGGGGTTTTTAGGTTGTACTAGTTACTTTGCCTCCCCGACAAGTGGCCTGAAAGGATTGGCAACCAGCCTTATTACAAATTTAACCGGCGTGTTCTGGGCTATGGTCATTATCTATGGTTCAACCTACGTAGGGTTAGAAATTCTGGGCTACGTAATAACGGCAATTGTGGCTTTCTTTATGTGTATTCAAGCTAAGCAAGCTTGGTTAGCTTACATTCCTGGTACATTTATCGGCTCATGTGCAACCTTTGCAGCGGATGGTAACTGGCAACTTGTTGTACCGTCGCTGGTATTAGGTGGTGTATTTGGTTATCTAATGAAAGCGACTGGTCTTTGGTTACACTCGAAATCAAATACTACTTCAACTTCTTCGCTCGCAGAGCAAGTGCAGTAGTGACCCCCGATCTAATTGGTATCCACTGAGCACTGAGAGTACTTTTCTTCTCAATGCTATTCATCAAAGTTATTGATATTTGATACAAGCACACTTTAATAGTGTGCTTTTTTTTTACTTTTTTCGCCCTAAGTATTTCCACTTGCCATAGTAACGATACGTTTTAGGGTCCAGCGTAATAGAACAGGGATACATTCCACGCCGTTCTCTTCACAATGCGAAACAATCGCTAGGGCTAAATCAGGCTTGGCATGTTTTTTTAGCACTCGGTTGACCACTTTTTTCGCGGGAATTTGATGATCGTGAGGAACCTTTATCATGTCTTTAAAGAAAACTTCAAAACCATGGTTGTAAAGGAAATGCTCAATATCTCGATCAGGCAACTCGGTTAAACGGTGGCGCTCCTGATCATGCTCTAATTGTGAACGAACCGTATGAGCGTACTTTTTACCAGCGGCATCGCCGTCGGTTACTACGTGCCAGTCAATACCAAACTCTTTTGCGACTTTAATTATTGAACGCAAGCCAGACTGAGCAAACTCGACTATCTGAACACCTTCCGCCGCTAAATCATAACCACATTGACGCGCTAACTCATTAAAAAGCCAGACTTCGGTTTCACCTTCCACTAACAACCAGCAACGAGCAAAAAGCGCACCTGCTCGGTGAAAGCGTATGTGGAAACCAATACGCCTTAGTTCATCTCGCCCAAATTTAGATGGATTAAGGCTCTTCGCGATGGTGCGATCAGACAGGCGGTACAGACGCCGTATCGAATAAAGCGGAACGGAACCGAGCAAACTCCCACTGTTAGTGGTCAGAATTTTTTGCATCGGCAGTAGTTGAAGCAAGGACCAAGCTCTCGCTAAATGAGTAGGGTGTAAGCGACCTTCAGGATCTTCAATGATTAAGATTGGCCGTGCACAACGCCTTAGCTCGGTTGGCCCTTTCGCTTGCAGGTACGTGTTAAGCAAGCCCATTAGAAGCAAGCGACTCTGCTTATCGTTAGTTTCTTTTAAATATTGGCTCAGGCCCTTATCGGAAGGGTGGCTATTATAAAACAGGCCGTCTCTAGGCTTCCTTGGGTTCCCTCTGCTGGTACTTCGGAACGCGAAATAGTGATCGATCAACGTTTGCATAGAAGAAAGGCTACTGCGAATTTCCCCTTTATTGACTTGACCTGGCATGGCTAATAGTCGTCTACAAGTGTTGTCGATGCGCTTTTCAATCCGCGAATTTCTATTGTCCCCGTTGATATGAGATGGGTGAGGGAAACGACGAGAGTCTCTTAAGCGAATGACAGGATGTAGCGTCATTAATTCAATAGCAAGTTTTTCAGAATGATGGATCTTTATTGTTTTCCCTTCATTATCGAGAAACGTATACTGAGTCGTGATGTCATGATCGACACGAGAGCCACTGATTCTGTAGTAGATTACATGCTCTCCATTGTCTTTTGTACACCAAGCAGGCTTAATCCTACGGTAACGGCCCGCTTTTACCTCTTGCCTATCTTGTGCTTTAAAGCAAAGAATAATCTCGATATGCTGAGATTGAGGGTGGGAGATAGAATAATCAACGTGAAAATCTTTCAGGTCAAACTCATATAGATTCCCGTCTGTTGGTAGTGCAATGGATAGGGCATCAAGTAATGAAGACTTACCCCATGTATTCTCACCAATGAGCGTGGTGAGTTCATCAAAAGAGAGTGAAAGGCGTTTGATGCCTCTAAACCCGGAGATTTCGATGCGTTCTAGTCTCATCTCAATCCTCCTCGCAATTATTTGAATTATAGAGAATTATCTTGCTGTCTCTAAGCATATAGTAATTCTTGAATGTTGCTATAAGCTCAGTTCACAAATTTACGAGAGCCTGCATAGGAAGTGGATCGATACGTTTATGAAATGTGAGTTCACCTATGCAGGGTCACGGAAAAATGAAATGGAAATTCGCTGTTTCATAAAATTCATGATTCTGTCATGATCCACTCCTTATTATTATAAGGAATGAAAAGAGAGAAGATGAAAATGAATAAAAATCATAAGCCAGTAAGAATAAAACTGGCACACATCAATGACACTCATTCCTACTTTGAGCCAACGTCATTACAGCTAAAATTACAAATCAACAAAGAAGTTACGCTAGAGCCTTACGTGAGTGCTGGTGGTTTTTCACGCATTGCTACACGCGTTGAACAACTCCGCGATGATGCGAAACGCCAAGGGCACGGAATGTTATTTTTACATGCCGGTGATTGCTTTCAGGGCACTCTGTACTTTTCTTTATTTAAAGGCAAAGCCAATGCTGACCTGCTAAACGCGCTACAAATCGACGCGATGGCATTAGGCAACCATGAATTGGATATGGGTAATGAACCCGTAGCGCAGTTCTGTCAGCGTACCAATTTTCCATTACTTGCTGGTAACTGGGATCTGTCCAACGAATCAGTTTCTAAAACTCATCGAGTGAGTGATTGTGGCAATGTGCTGAGTTATCAGCATCAAACTCAAAGCGCGCAATATATGGTGAAAGAGTTTGATGGCGTACCAGTGGCCATTTTTGGTCTGTCGATCGATAAAATGAGTGATATTGCGAATCCCGACGCAGATACACCTTTCGTGGCAGCGATTGATACAGCTAAAGCGACGGTCGAGCAAATTCACGCGGCTGGAATAAAAAACATCATATTGCTTAGCCATCTGGGTTACGAAGGTGACTTAGAACTCGCAGAACAGGTGGACGGCATTGGGATCATCGTTGGGGGCCATAGTCATCGTCTGCAAGGCGATTTCTCATCGATAGGCTTAGGTAAAGACGACCAATACGGGGTGAACGTTAACGGGACGTATGTGGTTCAAGCTGGTTTCCATGCACTGACGATTGGACACTGTGTACTCGAGTTTGATGAAGATGGCAGAGCGACGATGCTAAATGGTCAAAATGAGCTTTTACTTGGCCGTCGTATATTTTGGGATTCTTCACTCAACCAACAACTGGACCAGGGCGTATTTGAAACAGCGTGTGACTTTATTCATGGTCAGCCAAATGTTGTCGTATGTAAAAAACACCCTGAGACGCAGGCGATTTTAACGGACAAGTACATACCACGCGTACGCGCACTTCAATCTCAGGTTATCGCGAATGTCGAAAATAAAAAACGTCACGTACGTATCCCTGATGAATTTGGCGGTAGCGAACTCGCTTCCGCGGTGGCGCATTCATTCTTGCACAGCTTAAATCAACGTGGACATGAAATTCAGTTCGCCATTCACAACGCTGGTGGCGTAAGAACGTCACTCAACCCGGGCAAACTTACGATTGCCGATGTTGCCGGACGTTTATTGCCATTTGCCGTTCCTATTGGTTTTTATAACGTGCAGGGAAGAGTGATTCGCCGAGCTTTAGAAGGCGCAATTAATAACGCGTTGAACAATGGTGTCGAAGGCACCGGATCTGGTAGTTATCCGTACACATACAACCTGAACTTTGAGTACAAAGCCCATCTTCCCAAAGGGAAACGCATTACCGTATTAGAGATCTTCAACGAGAATCGCTGGATCAACGTACAAGATGAGGTTTGGTATCGTGGTACCTCATCGGCATATACAATGAAAGGCAAAGAAGGTTACGAAGCCCTATTGGATATG
Source organism: Vibrio sp. EJY3 (assembly GCF_000241385.1). NCBI lineage: Bacteria > Pseudomonadati > Pseudomonadota > Gammaproteobacteria > Vibrionales > Vibrionaceae > Vibrio > Vibrio sp. EJY3. The sequence continues at coordinate 937,553 of NC_016614.1, read as the reverse complement.
GAAGGTGAGGGAAGTGTCAGCAATCTGTCTATGGCGGATTGTTTCATTGAACTGCTCACTGACGACCCTAACTGCTTGAACCAAAATCACAAATTCTATACTCAGCAGCGTAGTTAGCCATTTTGGGTACCCATCTTGCTTATCTTTCCATGATAAATGGGGTGAAGGTAAAACGGATGTGGAATAAAGACTGGAGTGATGTTGCGGTAGTTGTTGCTTGGGTTGCCGCTTGGTCATTACTAGCACATTTTATGCCTGTGATGGGATATTGAGCTGAGCAAAATATTAAGAAAAGGGAGCACAGTCGTGCTCCCTTTTTTATGGGCATCACATTCATTAATGTAATGCTTTGAATGTCATAAAGTATCTCTGCCTTATCGATAGCTATTCTTTGTTGGAAAATTAAAATGACAGGCGTATGATGGCCCCGTTTGGGGAGTAGTTAGCGCAAGTTTACTTATCGTCATCTCGTTAAGCGTATGCTTATCCGGTAAGTAAAGGTGTCATTGATTCATTTAATTTGGCACTTCAACGAGACCAACGCATTCAACAATTGGCAGACACATGATTCATGTGGCTGTTGGTTTATATTGTATGCGGAAGGTCACCAAACCAGTGGTTCTTCCGCGTAGGAGGAATCATGTCTCTTATTGAAAATACCACCCAAGTTAGTCAATCGGTTCTGCTTCAAGAATCTCTCAATATGTATGCCGTTTTCGGGCTAGTTACACTCGTTTTAGTCGCGCTTGATATTTACCAAACGCGCGGTGGCGTTGTGTCGATGAAAAAAGCCATTGCTTGGAGCATCTTTTGGTTTTTGTTGGCCTTTGTGTTTGCGGGTTCTATCTACCTTTTCTGGGATTTTTATGCGCCTCATAGCCACTATACCAATACAAAAGCGGCAGTTTCGTTCCTTACCGGGTATCTGCTGGAGAAATCACTCAGTGTTGATAACCTGTTTGTTTTCGCAATCATTTTTGCTCAGTACAACGTGCCTGAACATTTGCGACCGAGAGCACTGCTTTGGGGTGTGATTGGTGCTCTGTTACTTCGTGCCGTCATGATTGCTGTCGGGGCGCAGCTATTGGCTCAATATCACTGGGTATTGTACTTATTCGCGGCATTTCTGATTTGGACCGGTATTAAACTCGCGCAAGGGAGTGGTGAAAACGAAGAGGTTAACCCGTATCCGGAGAAGTTTATCCGTAAACTCATTCCAGTAACTGATGGTTACCACAATAACCACATGATAGTGAAGCAGGCGGGTAAGTGGTTGGCGACACCGATGTTCATCGTCGTAGCGGTGATCGCGGTAATGGATGTGATGTTCGCATTGGACTCAATTCCCGCGATTTTTGCAGTCACACGTGAACCCTTCTTGGTGCTTGCAGCGAACGTATTTGCGTTACTTGGGCTTCGCTCATTGTATTTTGTATTACAAGCAATGTTAGATAAGTTCGTTTACTTGAAGCCAGCTTTGTCTGTGATCATGATGTTTATTGGTGTGAAAATGCTTTTGGTTGGTACGGACTATGAAATACCGACGATTTGGTCTCTCACATTCCTAATCTTGGTGATGACCTCGGCCGTAGTCGCTTCGGTTTATAAGAACAAAGAAGATGCAGTATCCAGAGTTAATATTACTAATCAAAAATATTGACGTGTTTGGTGTGTTAATTTGATATTGAATATTATCTGGTTAATAAAATGTTGCTAAATCGGGTTGAAAAATGAGGTAACTTAAAGTTATTCAAGCATTATTGGGCTATATTGAATAAATATTCGTCTGGCGAGTATTAGTATATCCAGTGTTTGTTATGGGTTTGTTTTATTAGAAAAAGTAATTCGAAAGGGTAGTTTTTGTCACTTTTTAAACTGAAACGATGTGACTATTATACACCCAACAAAACCTATTACTGCTTTAAAGAGAGGCAATCATGGCACAAGCAATGCAAATGACAAATGTAGCTTTACCAACCTCTATGGATAAGAAGACCTACTCGGTCAACTTCAAAGGATTGATTGCACACTTACTAGACATTCTTTTTGTAGATAACTCAACACCACGTGGTTACTACGCGGAAGATTTGTCAGCTCATATTCAGAAAGACATCGGTATGTATCGTTAATCTGAAGACAGTAATGAACAAAGCCAGCTTAATCGCTGGCTTTTTTGTATCTATTTCAGGGTCACCACAAGGCGGTATGACTAGCCACTCCATATAGCGAGCTGAAACAAAAACAGGGCTCCGACTGGAACCCTGTTTTTAGATAAAAGTAACGTCTATTACTTCTTACGACAGAACTCTGCGATCACATACATAGACTGACCACCGTTTGCCTTACCAGAAACCAATTTTGGATCGTCGCCAAGACTGATACCACGGATAACCGTACCTTGTTTGATTACTTGGTTTGTGCCTTTAACTGGTAGATCTTTAATTACTGTTACATCGTCACCTTTTTTAAGTTCAGTGCCGTTACAGTCAACCGTTTTATCATCAGCAGACATACCCTTCATGGCCCAGTTCATTTGCTCTTCTTCCATGTACATCATGTCAAGAGCATCTTGAGCCCAGCTTTCAGTGTTTAGGCGAGTCAGTTGGCGCCATGCAGTAACTTGTACTGCTGGCACTTGGCTCCACATGCTGTCATTTAGACAACGCCAGTGGTTAATGTCTTTAGGTTCTTCGATCTCGCTTAGACATTTGTCACAAACCATAATAGCGGTATCAACTGTTACGTTACCGTGTGGTGGAACAGCGTAAGCAGTTAATGGAGATTCAGAAGAACATAGTTCACATTTTGACTCGCAGCGTGCAAGCAAAGTAGATTCGATAGACATAAGGACTCACCTTAGTAATGTTATTTTGTGGCGGTATTATCCACTTTATCCTGATAAATAAAAGGGTGTTAGGGAATTTAGGTTTGGTTTTTACAATATTGCAACTTGATTAATGTAAATATGTAAAACATTTGGTAATAAAATTGATGTCGGAATATAAAAGCTCATTGTAACTATAAACAGGCATGAATCTTTTTGCGCTCCTGCCATGCAAATGCCCCCAATAATTGAAGATCAACTATTGAGGGCATAACAATAGGACTTAGGGTTTCAGTCTTAGATTTTATATCTGATGTTTATTTCAGAACTGACGTGTTAGAAACACCCGTTAACACATTATCCATTAGGAAATCGGTGTTCTCGGTTTGCATTTCGATGTAGTGATCGAGGTCAGCCAAAGTACCACTTGGTGATGCAAACGTACTGTGTGTCGCTGTCGAGTTGAACTGAACGAAGCTCGCCGTTGCTGAGACTGCTGGGTCTGAACTATTAACCTTCTTTAAGCCTAGTTTCTTGGCCAGTGGTTCTGTACCTGCGAATAGTGCGTTGTTAACGCTATTCGGAACTACTGAATCACCCTCAGTTTGTGTCATAAAGAATGGTGTTGATAGCGTACCTGAAGACATCAAATCACTAGCGTTAGTGAATGGGTCAACAGTATCGAGCGTTGTCTGAGCAGCGTAGATGAACTGAGAGAAGCCAGAGCCTAATTCAGTTAGCTGCGCTGCAGTGGCCAGACCTTCAAAGGTCTCATAACAGGCTTTTGCATCTAATTCGGTACATTGTGCATCAGCAAATGACATGTAGCCCGTTGAAGCAGCGTAAGCCAGATTATGCTTTATCTGAGGCCCGAAGTTTGCCGAGCCCAGTAGCAAGTTACCAATTTGACCACCTGAGTTCTGGATAGAAGCCGCGCTAAACGAATAGAGCGCATCTGCCGTTGGGCTACCTAGAGAATTATTGGCTGCTGCAACCGCAGATGTACCAACGATACCGCCTAGCGAATGACCCAACATCTTAACTTGCGAGCCAGCCATTGGGTTGAAACCCTGAAGAGGCCCAGTTGCTAAAAGACCACCTTGTGCCGATACGACCAAGCTTGCACGAAGGCCCAGAACGTCCAGTACACTTTGACGTAAATTGTCACGAGCTACCGCTAAGTTCGACAGGTTCAGATAAGCTAGAACGTTCGCATTCGCCGAGCGTTGTTCATCAAGGCTACGTGTGCCATGCATAGGCAAGTCGATAGCAATAACGGCAACGCCTGCTTTAACCATGTTGTAGGCAAACGCATAGGCAGTTTCTTTTGATGACGTGATGCCGTGTTGATAAACCACAACGTCTGTTGCAACACCTGACTGCGGTGTGAATAGAAGAAACTCTACATCTTCAACAGACTTAACTGCAGGAACAGGAGAATAACGCGTAATAATACGTTCACTGTCTAATTGGCTACCGTCGCTCAGATACAGGGTAGAACCAACCAGCTTAAGCTGTTCCGTCGGATCACTTGCCAGCTTCGTTACATCCACAGGGTTCTCTGCGAAAACACCGGTAGAAAGCTGCTGAACCATATTCGCTTGCTCGTTTGGATCGGCGAGAGCAGCGCTAAGTTTTGCAAGGCTTGGCATTGCAGAAACCATTGGCTGCATGTTCCAATCTGCACCTTTCTCAAGGTAGTAAGGGAGTTTTACCGAGCCTTGAGTCACATTCACGCTAGCGCCAGAAGCGTTGTAGAGGCCTTTTATCGCCGTCTTAGCTGCGTCTAGGTCACTAACGTATTGATTGAAATCCTGGTCATTATCAAGAGCCGTTACAAAATCCTCGGTCGTACCAAACGTCATGGTATAAGCGGCCGCGAGATCAACGGAATTATCATTTGAATCTGCTTTATACACGTTATTCAGCGTGTTCACGCCAGTAGCGAAGCCTGTTGCCGTCACGCCTTTCACTGCGGCTAGAGTATCACCCACAGATTGCGTGCTAAACCAAGATGAGTAGACAATATCATCAGGGCTAACACTTGCTAAGCCGAAGATACCTTCAACTGCCGTTGTCACTGCTTGAACAGAAGCTAAGTCACCGGTTTCGTACACGACTTCCTTGCTTTTGGCGATAGCGTAGTTCGAAGACGTACCGATCGGGTCGCCATTAACATCAGTTATGTCTTGCGTTACAGCAAAAATGTACTCGCTCGATTCGTCCAGCGCATCCATAAACTGGATATAGAGTGAATTACCATTGGTTTGGACAACATAATCTGTGCCGAGTGTCAGAACTTCTTCGATCGGATTGCTGGTGCCATCCCAATCAGTCAGGCGCGTATTGATTTTGATGACTTTTACACCCGACGTCACCATACCTGTAGCAAATCCATCACCGTCGAAGTTTAATACGATAGGCATTGATGTAGACCAACCATCCATAGTGTTCATCGAGGCTCTTGGATTGGTTAATGCGTCATCGCCTTCGGTCGGCAACCCTAAAGTGCCATCGGTCGAATCCATCAGTAGGTAGGATGGGGCAGGAACCACTGCATTCGCACCTTGAAGGGTAAATTGAATTGATGTCTGGCGATCAAGTAATGCCTGAACAGCAGGTTCAAATCCTATTTGTTCCGAGGTGCCTCGACTGGCAGACTCGTCACCACAACCAGCAAGTAGGATGGCAGAACAAAGCAGAGATAATTTAAAAGTATGTTTCATTGGTTTACTCCGTTAAACCTACTAGTTGAAGGTGTAATTCATTTGTACTGAACTGATGTAAGCCATACCGTCAGAATCGAATGTCAGCTCTTGGCCAGATGCGTTAGTTTCTTTGAAAGAACTGTCTTCACTCTGCACTAAAGTGAAACCAGCATCAAAAGACAGGTTGTCGTTCCACGCGTAAGTTAAACCAGTGCTATACCAGTAGCGATCCGTATCTGGGATGCTCAATGTTGGCTTACCAGCCTGCTCGTCGTATGCAACACCCGCACGGAATGTCCAGCTAGGGTTCAGCGTGTAAGTAGCACCAACTGAATAACGGTTGTTATCATCGTATTTTTCTTGTTTGGAGAAACACACGCCGTTGTTACATTGGTCACTGGTCGCTCGTAGTTCAGTAAATTGACTCCAGTTGGTTAGCATCCAGCTGTAGTGAAACGCCCATTGGTCATTGACTTGGTGAAAGCCCGATAGCTCAAAGATAGAAGGAAGCGTGATCTTTATACGTCCGTCGACTTTGGCTGCGGTTGCGATACCAGAGTCGTAACTACGGAATTCACCTTCTTCGAAATCAAGGTCAACTTGTGAACGGTAGCCGATACCAAAACGGTTGTTCTTATCCACTTCATACAGGGCTCCAAGGTTCCAACCCCAGGCAAACGTCTCATCTTCCATGCTGATCAATTTGTCAGACTTTTGGCTTCCTGGTCCAAACAATGGTGCTAGTGAACCTTTATGTCGTGTTAACTCAGCTTCGGCATAAACCAGACTCACGCCGCCAGCAACACTAAATGCATCATTGATACGATATGCAAGGTTTGGATTTATGCTGACCGACATTAGCGATGTGTTACCTGCCAGATCGCCCGCAGAAATATCCGTTGGATACTCCGTTGCAACACCGTACGTTGTAAACATGCCGATGCCCCAAGCAAACTTATCGTTGATAGGACTGACATAGTAAGCAGCAGGAACTGCGGCCAAAGGTGCTATGTCATCAGAGTGTTCATCATAAAAAGTGTCATAAATGTTTATTTCAGGATCAATCACGCTTATAGCGCCTGAAAACTGAGCTTGTTCGAAAAGTGTCATGGCTGCCGGGTTTCGTGCCAGAACACTGGCATTGTCTGCGACAGCGGCTTCGCCTGAAAATGCTCGACCAAGACCAGATGCTGAATGTTCAACAACCTGAAAACCCGCTGATTGGGCATTACACGCAAACAATATCGAAATTGTAAGCAGAGAGCAGCGCTTCTTGTTCATCCTTGACCCTCCTGGGGTGTCTTTAAGCTAGACCGTAGTCCTTTTAATTGTTGTGTAGTGATGAGGCCATTGTTTGTTATGAATTATGTTCACAATGTAAATGCAATGTTAAACGTATGTTTAATTAATTGTCAAAGATTGAGGTGAATTTGTTTTTTAAATTTGATGCATAGGTCAAACGTTGGTAGGTAAGCTTATGTATTGTCTTTGTATTTTTTATACGAATGGTTAGACCAGAATTATTTCGTAACACTAATGGATAAAAAGCGTTCAAAAGGCTGGCAATTAGGCTTTATGAAAGCCATATAACCTCTGATAAACTTGGTATTTTGAATTTTTAGGTCATTAGGCTAGAGCACGTTGGAATTACTACATATTGAATTTTTAGGCCGATCACTCAGATTGGAAGGATCAATGGCGGGCTGGCAGCAGTTGTATTGGGACAACACACTAGTCTCTCAGATTGATGCCAGTGAGAACGAGTCTGAGCGAAGCTCACATCAGTTTAAACTTATGGCTGGTGAAGAGGTATTGCAGTGTGAGCTAGATTGTGCAGTTCAGTGGCAGCCTTTCAGTTTGTCATATCACGTCAAAATGAATGACACTCTAGTGACTAGTGGTTCTCGAAATGAGAAAGATATTGAACGTCAGACACCACAAGTCGCCCCTCCAAGTGAAAAGCGCTTAAGCCTAATTGGTATCGTATCGTTAGGTATGAAAGCCTTAAAAAGTGCCAAAGTCATTAAAGTGGCATTAGCTTCCGCTAGTTTGGCCGCATACTCTTGGTTGTTCTCAATCGAGTTTGCCCTCGCACTGATTGCCTGCCTTGTGTTTCACGAATGGGGGCACATTAAAGCGATGAAGTACTTTGGTATGAAAACCAAGGGTATTTACCTGATTCCATTTCTGGGTGGGCTTGCGTTAAGTGATGAAAAAATCAACACTCGCTGGCAAGATGTGGTTATCTCCATTATGGGACCGTTTTTTGGTTTGGTATTGAGTATTGTTTTTACTCTTCTGTATTGGGTAACTGGTGAGATAACGTTTGCTGGTCTCGCCGTATTTAACGCATTGCTAAACCTATTCAATTTATTACCAATTTTGCCTTTAGACGGCGGGCATGTGTTGAAGAGCATAACCTTCTCCATGAATACCTGGGTTGGGTTAGCGGGCAGCGTAATCACCGCGATACTTGGTATCGTACTGAGTTACTCACTTGGTTTAACGCTACTTGGCTTTTTATTGATCATGGGGATGCTGGAAGTGGTCATGGAATGGCGAACCCGTCACCACAGTCATTTATTGCCACTAACACGTTATGGGCAATTGTTTTCTTTTGCCTGGTATGTCGTATCCGTTGGTGGTTTCGTGGCTATTATTTGGTATTTCGCGAGCCTGGGAGATAGCTTACTCAGTTTACCGATGCAGATTTTAGGCACTTAAACCCCTAACTCCGAATGTTAAAAAAGCTCCAAAATGGAGCTTTTTAAGTTTCTTCACGCGTCGTTTTCTAAATGGGACTTAACCACACTTCGGCGCTTTAACGTTGTAATTAGGTAGCTTTCTTATTGTCGCTTGTAGCTCTTTAATACGCGTGCTGTGCGAAGGGTGAGTGGAGAAAAATTCAGGCGGCTGAGCACCACCAGATGCTGCACTCATATTTTTCCATAGATCGATGCTCTGGTTTGGATCGAAACCCGCTTTTGCCATGTAATCGAGGCCAACAATGTCGGCTTCGGATTCCTGAGTTCTTCCGTATGGTAAAATCACACCGTATTGGACACCAGCACCTAATGCTGCCATCGTCATTTCTTGATATTGCTTATATTCTGAAGCGCCAATAACAACGTTAGCAAGCGATAACCCCGTGTTTGCTAACTGGCTTTGAGATAGGCGTTCATTACTGTGGTCTGCAAGAACGTGCGCGACTTCGTGACCAATGACCGTTGCCAGCTGATCCTGGTTTTTGGCAACGCCAAGCAAACCCGTATACACACCAATTTTTCCGCCAGGCAGAGCAAAGGCGTTGACCTGTTTACTGTCAAATACAACAACCTCCCAGCTTTGGAACCCTGGTTGCGAGGGAATGACATCTGTTACGTGTTTAGCAACACATTGAACGTAAGCGTTCATCTTTTTATCTTTACTGATTGGGATGTCTTTCTTCATTTGGTCGAAAGATTTCGCCCCGAGAGAGGACATCTCTTGATCAGAAAACATCAGAAGCTGATTACGACCAGTAGGAGATGCACTACAAGCTGTTAAACCTGCGACGGCCAAAAGAGCAGAAGCTTTAATCCATACCTTCATATTTGGTTCCACATATTTATTTCTATTTCGATCAACAGTATATACGTAATTATCGAGTATAAAAGAGCATCTTGCCGTTGTAGTTATGCCTTGAAGTAGAGACGTAATAGAGACTATGCTAGGCAATTCCTAATCCATAGTTACCAACACTTTAAAAATAAGACCATAAAATGAGCATTTGGAAAAAGCCAATCAGTGTAGAGATACTTAATGCAACGTCAAAAAACACTATGATGGAGCATTTACAAATTGAATATACCGAATTCACCGACGACTCCGTTAGCGCAACCATGCCAGTGTGTAGTATTACGCATCAACCGTTAGGGCTGCTGCATGGAGGCGCTTCTGTTGTACTAGCGGAAACGCTGGGTTCGGTTGCAGCCAACTTCTGTGTGGGTGAAGGAAGCTATTGTGTTGGCTTAGACATCAATGCCAACCATGTTAGAGCGATGCGCAGTGGATACGTTATCGGTACAGCAAAGCCATTGCATTTGGGCGTCTCAACTCAGGTTTGGCAGATCAATATTACCGATGAGCGTGATCGCTTAGTCTGTACCAGTCGTTTGACTATCGCTGTGAAACAGCAAAAATCGAAGTGAGTCTAGACTAAGATGGTCATTGAATTCTCACTGGGTAAAATCATCGCGACACAACGTGAAATCGTTATTAAGTTATCCGGTGCTTCCATGGTAACACTACAGGCTCAGACGGATGCCATTCAACTTCTCGGAAGCGGTGCAAACGTGGTGTTGTGTCATGGTGCGGAGTGTAAGTGGTCGATAAAACTCGATAACGAGGAGCAACTCATTCTGATTTCAAAAGAAATTGGTATAGATATTCAATAAATTACCCATCAAAATTTGCACTTTTTCATAAAAATGAGGAAACTTGGTTTATTGACATCTAAACAAGATTTTCCTCTTTATGAGTAGTCCGCGCCTACGTGTTCAGTTTGAAACACTATTTGAAAAATTCTCTGGAAACGATACAGAAGTTCAGCTCGAAGATATTACTGAAGCGCTGTTTTGTACGCGTCGTAATGCTCGCATTGTTCTCAATAAACTAGAAGAAGAGGGTTGGATTGAGTGGCACCCAGCCGCGGGTCGAGGAAAGCTCTCTAAGCTGGTATTCAAACGCAGTCGTAGCGATGTAAGTGAAAATCTGGCAAGACGCTATCTGGATGAAGGAAAAATTGGCCAGGCATTGGAGGCGTTAGATAACGACGCGACCAGACTCACTCAGGTCATTCAAGGTTATTTGGGACTTCAGCACCGCCAAGGTGAGCAGGTTATCCGTTTACCTTATTACCGTCCACTGGCGATGCTGAATCCACAAAAGCCAATGCGTCGCTCAGAACAACATATCGCAAGACAAGTTTTTAGTGGCCTGACTCGGCTGGATGAAAATGAACAGCTTAAACCCGACTTAGCTCATACTTGGGAGTCGTTAAGTGATACACACTGGCGTTTTTATTTACGCCGAGGAGTACGATTCCACAACGGTGAACTTCTCACAACGGATTGTGTTTTGGAAAGCGTTCGTGCACTAAGTGGCTTAAACCTGTTTTCGCATATCTCGAAAGTCTCATCACCTTTGCCTTGGACGGTTGATATAGAGCTTGTACGTCCAGACCGTTACCTGCCTCTTGCATTAAGTGAATCTCACGCAAAAATTCTGTTACCTCAGGCACAACGTTCAGAAGGGTTTGATAGAAAACCGATAGGAACAGGTCCTTTTCAGGTCAAAGTGAACGATGATAAACGCCTTATTTTAACGGCGTTCGATGGATATTTCGGCTTAAGACCTTTATTGGATCAGGTCGAGGTGTGGGTAATTGACGAAGCTTATTCATCAATGGTTTACCCAAGCTTATCCAAGCCTCAGATGGACAAGCATGCTTCAACCGATGAGGTCGAGCTGGATCCTGGCTGTACATTTCTCTTACTCAACAAGAATACTGGCATAGCCAAAGACCCAAGATGGGCCGAGTTCTTTAGTCAGGTGTTAAACAGCCATCAAATATATGCTCATGTACCACAAGATAAAGTCATAGAGCTTGGTGTGTTACAAGCTTTTGGGATAAAGCCGGGCTGGATTGATTTAAGGCCAACACAAGCTGGTGCTGTACCTCAGCAAGGTAAAGTTATTTCAGTTGCATACCAAAAGAAACACCCGATGTTTCCCGTCATTGCTAAAGCGATTAAGAGCCTCTTGAAACCGCATGCTGTCGAGGTTGAGTTCATTCGATATGATAGCCAACCGCCGGAGCCAAACGCAGTAGATATTTGGATTAAAGCGATGGGTATCGCTACGAATCGAGATGATGCGCTCGCTGGTTGGCTGCTGGACTACAGTGACATTGAGACGTTTAGCTCCAGTTACGACTTTGCCGATTGGGCGGCGCTCGTAGATCAATGGCGTGCAGGCGTCTATGCGGAATTTCCCGCTCGTGAACTCGGTAAGCAGCTAGTCAAAAGTCATCAGGTGGTTCCGATGTTCCATTGCTGGCTGGGTGTGAATAAGGACCACAGCGGCGCATTACAAAATGCGAAATGTAACGCTTTGGGCTGGTTTGATTTTAGTAACGTATGGGTAAAACCGCACATACCCAATAATTTATAATTAACGATGGCAAAACCGAATAAAAAACAACCGACGAAAACCGTCGATATTTATTGCGCAAAATGCAAAGCTCAGCTGTTTAAATACCGTAAAGGTGGAAAAGGCGCTTTAGTAAAATGTTTTAAAGAGCGTATCGTAGAGGATTTTACACAAACACCATGTATTTGCCCTGGCTGCCAACAAGAGTTTGCTAGAGATACATTGGTAAGAGGCACGCCGGCATATAAAATGATTGGTGGTAAAGTGACAATGAAGTAGGGAGTTCAAAATGACCACAGAGCATGATTACTGCATAGTGCTAAGTACTACAGCGAATGAACAGAACCGGGATCAAATAATAAAAGGTCTGTTAGAAGCGAAGCTCGCTGCATGTATTCAAACGATGCCTATTGAGAGTCATTATGTCTGGAAAGGCGAAATTTGTAACGATACGGAATGGCTGTTAGTGATTAAAACTCGGCGTGAGTTGTACGAGCTGGTCGAAGAAAAAATTGAGAACTTGCACGAGTATGAAGTGGCTCAAATCGTACAAGTTCCCATTGTTGATGGTTTTAATCCGTACTTAGAGTGGCTTCGTGAGTCGACGTTGAGCCGACATTAGAATTAACGCGACGATAGCACCGACCGTGTCACATAGAATGTCTTTCTGGGCATCCCATATATCACCTTGTGAACCCAGAAAGGCAATGCCTTCATCGCCACCAGCAATAGCGGCGTACCACCACTCAATGATTTCATAGCCTGCTGCTAAAGACATAATGGCAAACAAGGCAAACCAACAAGAAAACTTAACATTGAGCTTCTTTTTATATATCAAATATTCTGCGATCGGGTAGGCGTACAAACCGATCGAGAAGTGCGCGACCCGATCAAAATTGTTTCTTTCTGATCCAATCAAATTGTTAAACCAGTCAAACGGAACTTCAGCGAACGTATATTTTGCTCCGACAGTATGCAGGCACAGCCAGATAAACATCAATACATAGGCAGTGTTACTAAATTGATATCGATTTGAAATAATCCAAATCGCAATCAGGATACCAATTGCCGGAAAAATTTCGGCAAACCAAACCGCCCGTGAGTTGGGCTCCAATGCTGAAAACAGAAACACGACGGCATAAATAATCGTTAGTCCCAACAGTGTAGAAGTGCTTTTCATAAGTTATTCGATCCTTCACTTGGTTTTTTACGACAAGTTAAACGAAATGAGTACTGCTCAACTTATCGATGTCATAATTACATTTAATTGAACGCTGTGCAATTGTTTGTTTTCAGTGATATTGATAACGATAACTGTTGGATAATGTACAGACCGCGCAACATTGAAGCGTTTGCGCGTGCACATTTCATTAAAGTTTGATTTACAACATGTCCGTACATAGAATCCGTGACTCAACCAAATAAAAAAGAAGTAAAGTCATGAAACTGGAAACTGTCGATTACCTTGCTGATGATGCTGCTCAACAGTTCGTTGCATCTCTACGCGAAACTGGGTTTGGCGTGTTAAAGAACCATCCTATTCCTCAAGAGTTGGTGGAATCAATTTACAATAACTGGCAGGCTTTTTTTAGCTCTGAACAAAAAAATGATTTTCACTTTAACGTTGATACACAAGATGGTTACTTCCCGCCTTCTGTTTCTGAAGTAGCGAAAGGGCATTCAGTAAAAGATATTAAAGAATATTTTCATGTTTACCCTTGGGGTCAGATCCCTGAGCAGCTGAAAGCCGAGATTCTGGAGTATTACCAGCGTGCGGATGCTTTTGCTCAAGAACTTTTGGGTTGGGTTGAGCAGTATGCACCTGAAGAAGTTCAGGAAAGGTTTTCAATCGCGCTGTCAGAAATGATCAACAACAGCCAAAAAACATTGCTTCGAGTTCTACATTACCCACCGATGACTGGTGAAGAAGAGCCGGGCGCGATCCGCGCTGCTGCGCATGAAGACATCAACCTACTTACTGTATTGCCAGCTGCAAACGAGCCGGGTCTACAGGTTAAGAGCAAAGAAGGTGAGTGGATCGATGTACCATGTGACTTCGGTAACTTGATCATCAATATCGGTGACATGCTTCAAGAAGCATCAGGTGGATACTTCCCATCAACAACGCATCGCGTTATCAACCCAACGGGTGGACGTCAGGATAAATCGCGTATTTCATTACCGCTGTTCTTACACCCGAAACCAGATGTGGTACTTTCAGAGCGTTACACTGCGCATAGTTACCTGATGGAACGCTTACGCGAACTTGGTGTAATTTAAACCTAATCGTTGACGACTAAGGCTGGTGGCTTGATGCTATCGGCCTTTTTTGTTTCTACTTTTAAGGAAGGAAAATTGGCATTACAAAGCGAGATAAATCAACACGGTGAGATAGATAATCCGTTGCTGTGGCCCATATTAGAGATCCTTAGAGAACACCCTTCAGGTTGGAAAGTACACACTTTAGCCAGTCAGCTAAGTGAACTTGGATATATTCACCAGTTTGACCCATCCCCAGATAAGGACTTGTTTAAAAGAAACTTCCTTATCATGAACGCGTTATATCTGCTTCAAGAACATTTATATCCGGAACAATGGCTTTGTGTCGATGCAATGGATATTACCCTTGAAGGGGCGGCAGACTCGTCACTTAACGCGATTGATCATCTCGATCCTTTGCGCGAGTATTACCTTAGTTGGACTCATTTTGAAGCAAGTGAGAGCGAAGTTCGCGGCCTACTCAAAGAATTTTGGCAAACTTATCAACGCTACATCGGCGGGCATTCTACCAGTGATATGGATAAGTCCAAGGCGCTGGCACTGTTTGAGTTAGAAAGTTCGGCAACGCAGGAAGAGGTCCGAAAACGTTGGCGTAAACTGGCTTTTCGTTGGCATCCTGACTGTGAAGGTGGTGACGCTGACCGTTTTAGAATGTTATGTAAGGCGTGGAACGTCCTTCGAGACAAGAAATAAAGGCAGCACAAATCGGCTGCCTTTATATTTGCGATGTCGTCGGTTAGTGTGACGGCTTGAATTGAGATTTACGCATACGGTTTAATGCTGCCATCACATCCAGTGTGCGAGGCTTAGCTAAGTCACCTTGTTTTGGTAACGATGCATGCCATTCTGCAGATAACATCTCTTCGATTTCTTTCGCTGGATTGTCACACCAGCCTGGAAGTTGTGCCAACTGGAACCACAGCCAACCAATCGTGTTCACTTCGTCAGCGGATTCCAACTGTTCCAGAGCACTTAAATCGGTAAATTCCTTACCGAAGCGAAGTGAATCTTTGCCCTTGGCATTCACGCGGAACTTACCATCGGTCAGGATATTCATTAACGCCACACGGTTTAACGCTCGTGGACGGAACGTTTTCAATGCTTCTTCCGATTCGTTATGACGCTGAGTTGGGTGCTGAGCGATGACCTGTTTCGCTTTCTCAGTCACATCGACCGCTTGGTAGTCGTGCATCTGAATAACGGTATCCGCCACATCCAGATAATCACCAGAACCACCCATTACGATGATCGTGGAAATATCGAGCTCATCTCTGAGTTGTCCGATGCGATCGACCAGTGGTGTAATCGGCTCATCGCCTTTCGCCACTAATGCCTGCATGCGCTCGTCACGAATCATAAAGTTTGTTGCCGAGGTATCTTCATCGATAAGCAGAGAGGTTGCTCCCGCTTCGATGGACTCTTGCAGCCATGCGGCTTGAGATGTTGAACCTGAAGCATCTTGGGTCGCAAAATCAGCGGTATCTTTACCCATTGGTAGATGATTAATGTAGTTCGACAGATTTAAGTGATGAACACAGCGTCCATCTTCAGCTCGAATCTTCATTGATTTATTGTCAGTGACAACATACTCACGACCATCTTCTGGAATGTGATCGTAAATAGAACGTTCAATAGCATTCAGTAAGGTCGATTTACCATGAAAACCGCCACCAACAATGAGCGAGATGCCTTTTGGGATACCTAAACCGGTAATATAACCTTTGTTTGGAGCATGCAGAGTCACCTGTAGCGATTCCGGAGCCTTAAATTCGACGGCATCTTTCATCGGTAAGTCACAGTTACCAGCTACGCGTGGAAGAACACTTCCATTTGCAACGAATGCAACTAAATTATTGGCTTCCAATTGTTCTCTAAGCGCATCTTGATCTTCCACAACCTGACAATGCTTTATCAGCGCATCTTTATCTAGCTCACGTTCGAGCGTTGCACGTCTAATAAATTTAGGTAAGTGGAAAGTCAGAATGTTATTGGCCTTCTTACCAAGTACTGAGCGGCCTTCAGCTGGAAGATTCACTCGAAAACGCAGTTCAATACCTTCTTCAGTAAACAGAACGGCAGTATTGTCGAGTACCGTTTGGCCGTTCAAAGCAATGGACACGGAGTTTTCTTGCTTGGCAAAAAGGTCAAAACTGCGAGCGATAAAATCTCGTGCAGCTCGCTGGAACGCCGCGGATTCATTTCTTAACCACTCAAGACCAGTTAGAGACCATTCGCGAGTTGCACGCAAGCGAGAAGCAGAAGCATAAGGGTCACCTTGAATGTGGTCGATAAACAAAGTGAAATCAGTAAAGTCATATTGACCTTTGATTTGCTGGTAAGCACGGTAGTTCTGCTTTTCAATTTTCTTAAGCGTGGCAGTTAACTGATCCATGAAAATATTGGCCTTTTTATTAGAAGCGGGCGGCGATTATAGGAATCACCGACTATAGAGTAAAGCAGAATACGGCAATATACCGGTAAGACTGACCGCTAAACTGGAAAATCCATAGCGAAATTATTTAGGCGCAAACTCGGACGAATAGGTGGGCCGCTCATCTAATGGATGCTGACTGAGTAGGCCTTGCTCAAATTCATTACAGGGCATGGGTTTACCATAGAGAAACCCTTGTACTACGTCGCAGCCTTCTTCAATTAAAAACTGCTCCTGGCTTGTAGACTCAACACCTTCCACGACGACGTGAAGCTCAAGCTTTTTGACAATGTGGATAATGGAGCGAATAATTGCTCGGTCGTTTTCTGATTTATCCATTTGCTGTACAAAGCTTTTATCAACTTTTATGGCATCAAATGGGTACTTCTTCAGATAACTAAATGAGGCAAATCCGGTGCCAAAGTCATCAAGTGACAATGTCACGCCAAGCTGATGAAGTTTATTGAGTGTCGTCACCGCAAGTGTTTCATCGGCGATTAAGGCACTTTCAGTGACTTCCAATTCGATAAACCGGGGTGGGAGATGAAACGCTTCTAGAAGGTGCTCAACCTGGTCGGCAAAGTTGACGTTTTGTAATTGGATAGGAGAGACATTAACCGCAATTTTAAAGTTATCCGTCATCTCTGACCATTGCTTGGCTTTTGCTATCGCGGTACGAAGAACAAATAATCCGACTTCAAATATTAAGCCATTCTGTTCGGCCATTCGGATCAATGCTTCGTTGGAGACGTCACCTAATACCGGATGCCGCCAACGCAATAAGGCTTCAGCGCCAACCCATTCGTGCGTGGTGGGGCTAACTTTTGGCTGAAAATAGAGCATGAGATCATCATTACGTACGGCTTGTAATAAATAGCCTTCTAGCTGGCTATGGTTGTTAAGGTCGTTTGAATGACTTTCACTAAAGTATCGGTATGCTTCCCCAGATTCTTTACACAACAGCATGGCATAACAGGCGTTTTGCAGCAGTTGCTTGGCGTTGCTATTTCTTTGGGCCCTGACCACACCGATGTAGGAGTGTAAGTAAACCTCAGTCCTATTATTGTAAAAGTTGCCCACGCTTACGCTGGAAATCTCTTCAAGTAATTGATTGAGCTTGCCCTCTACATCATCCCCAGAGACTAACAGCACCAAGTCATTAGAACTCGGTCTTCCTGTAACAAAACTGGAAACACGTTCGGAAAGGCGCGAATGAAATTCTTTGAGTATTTCGTCAAAGGCTTCGAATCCATATCGTGTTTGTATACTTCTCGCGTTACTAAAGCCGATATTGATGATGACGAGAGATTGCATATCATCTTTAAGCGCTTGAAGATATTTTTCAACTACCTGCTCTAAAGCGGACCGATTTAAGAATCCCGTGCCTTGATCGTGAGTTTTCTGATAGCTTACTTGTTTCTCTGCAGCTTTGCGCCGATCGATTTCTTTGGTTAATGAATAACTTAGTTGCGCAAGGTCTGTGGTTCTGTTTTCTACACGGTTCTGTAGTTCATGGTTCAGGCGCAATAGTTTGTGTTGCTGAAACACCACCGCAAGCTGAGCTTCAATGGAGTCTTTGAACGTGCTCATTAACTGAAGATACGTTTCACTGAACTTGTTAGCTTTAGAATCAAGCATACAAATAGTCCCGAACACCTCACCATTGGGCCAAAGTAACGGAAGGCCAGAATAGGATACCATTCCAAGTTTTATATCGGGGTTGCTGCACCACACTTCGTCTTCTGGGGCGTAAGGAACTATCAGCTCCTGCTGGTTATTAATTACATACTCGCAATATAAACCGCTGCCGTGTGATTCCTTGTCTCCGGACTTGTAAGGGTTTCCTGGCGTGTTGCTTGAGGTATTTACTTCAAGATAGTCCTGGTGGGCACGCATGATAAGTGTGGTCGGCACTTCACCTATTTGAGCAAGCAGGTTGACTATCTCTTGCCAACTTTTTTGCATGGAGTCAGGGATTTTATAATCTAATGTCTGAATTCTCCCCATATTGTCGTCCTTTACTGTAGTTTCACATCCTGTGAATTGAAGCCTATTGTGGCATTCGTTATTTATATCACTGCTTATACTCATTAAGTATAGAGGTGGGTCAGCGCGAGATATAAAAAAGTCCTGAAAATGATTCAGGACTCTTAATAGTTGCAAGTTGTCTCAGATTTGAAACGCGCGAAATGACACTTAAGGTTTAAGTAACGCTAGGTCTTCGATTGAAACGTCTTGAGAGTAGTCGACATCAGCCAAGTTGAAGCCATTGAGCTTCATGAATTCATCTTTGAAACCCTGATAGTCGCCAACCTGCTTGAAGTTATCGCCGTTCATTTGCTCAACAAGTTGTTTTACCTCTTGCTGTACTTGTGGGTCTAATTCAAGGTCATCGATTCTGATCAGCCTTTCGCCATCCACGGGAACAGTTGTGTGACTGTACAGCTTGGTGGTGAACAAGCGTTGCATCTGCTCAATGCATCGCTCATGCGTGCCTTTTTCTTTCATAACACGGTAAAGTGCCAGTAAATAAGGCGATAAGGCGGGGATGAACACACTCGCTTTGGTAACGAGCGCTTTACAAACGGTCGCATAAGCGCCACCACCAAAGTTAGCCAGCTTGAGGTTTAATGCATGGCTGGTCTGGTGAAGATCGATTTTTGCACGGCCTAAAGTACCGTCCAAGTAAATAGGGTGAGTGAGTTCTGGCCCCATGTATGAGAATGCGATGGTTTGGCAACCTTCAGCAAGTGACTCTGCATTGATTAACGCATCAATCCAGCTTTCCCAGTCTTCGCCGCCCATCACTTTGATGGTAGCTTCTGCTTCCTCTTCGGTTGCAGGCTGCAGAGTGCTCTCTACCCACTGATCATTTTCCAGCATGATAGACGCGCCAGTGACCGGTTCACCAATCGGCTTGATGACACTGCGCCAGAACTCATCACTGTTTGGTTTTGGACGAATACCTGTCGCCAGACTGTAAATCACTAAGTCTACTTCACCTTCGAAATAGGTCTCAATAGCCTCAATGACTTCAGTACGTACAGTGTCTGAGAACGCGTCGCCGACAATATTGATTGCAGTACGACCAGCATTATTCGCTTCTTGTTTGAAAAAGATATTGTTGTACCAGCCAGCACTACCAACGCCTTTCTCCGATGGACCATGTTCAAACGAGACGCCAATGGTATCGGCTTCTGCACCACCGAAAGTAAGCGCAATGCGAGCGGCAAGCCCAAAACCAGAAGAGGCACCAATAATCAAAACCCGTTTCGGTCCGTTTTTGATTTGCGGTGCTTGTTTTACGTAATCTATTTGCTCTTTTACTGATGCATGACATCCGTATGGATGTGCAGAACGAGCAACAACACCTTGAATTAAAGGTTCTATTCGCATGTTGTTATCTAACCTCGATGAATGAAATCGTGTTCAGAATAACCTAAAGTTAGATAACACTTATTGAGCTAGACCATTAAAACTACAAATGTTTAATCAATTCTTGAGCAACGAAATCAGCGATCCATGGCTGCGCTTCCGGCTTAGGGTGAAGGCCGTCATTCATCATCCAATCTGGCTTCGTAACCAGATGCTCCAGAAAGAAAGGCATTAATTGCACTTGCTGATGTTCTGCTAATTTTGGATAGATATCGTAAAACATGTCACTGTAACGTTTGCCGTAATTTGGCGGCACACGAATTTGCATCATGATGACTTCCGCACCAAAATCTTTGATCATAGTAATCATTTTGGAGAGATTTGACGTAATAAGCTTAGGCGGGAAACCTCGAAGGCCATCATTTGCACCCAGTTCAATGAGAACAATGGATGGTGAATGTTGTTCAAGAAGTTGAGGAAGGCGGGCCAGACCATTGCCAGTGGTATCACCTGAGATGCTGCCATTAATAACTGTTACAGTTTGACCATGTTCTAAAAGAACGTCAGGGAGTAAGCTAGGCCAACTCTTCTCAATCGGCATATTGTAGCCAGCACTTAGGCTGTCACCTAAAACAAGCAGTTTTTCGTTAGCGAACGCCGTAACAGAAAAACAAAAAAAGAGAACTAAGGAAAGTAATCGAATCATGCAAACACCTGTACTCAAAGCACCTATTGTTCAAGCGAATTTAGTTTCTAAACAAGTCTCTACTAATAACGAACGTTTAACAATCCTTAAAGATGTAAATATTGACATCAGAAAAGGAGAAAAAATTGCAATAGTTGGCACTTCGGGGGCGGGTAAGTCGACGTTAATGACGCTTCTTGCTGGCCTTGACACGCCGACATCTGGAGAAATTACTTTACTCGGTAACGAACTATCCAAGCTCGACGATGAAGAGCGTGCGAAGATTCGGGCAGATTCATTGGGCTTTGTTTTTCAGAGTTTCTTATTAATACCGAGTCTTACGGCATTGCATAACGTGACTCTGCCATGCTTACTGCGTGGGGACGTCGAAGATGAATTAAGAGCTTCAGAATTACTTAAAGCCGTTGGGCTAGAGAAACGGCTTGACCACCTTCCTAGCCAGCTTTCTGGTGGAGAACAGCAGCGAGTCGCCCTTGCACGTGCATTTATGACGCAACCGGAACTCCTATTTGCGGATGAGCCAACAGGCAATTTAGATCACCAAACCGCTGATAAAGTGATTGAGTTATTATTTGATCTCAATGAACAGCATGGCACCACGCTCATTTTGGTCACTCACGATAGTCATTTAGCTGATCGATGTGACCGTATTTATCGCATGGAGGCGGGTGAGCTTAAGGAGGCGATATAATGTCTGCATTATCTTCAAGTAACCAGAGCTCAGCAGAGCAGAGTGCCGCCCAGAAACACTCTTCAACCAAAAGCTTAATTCGTTGGAGTCTAGGGGAAATCAAACAAGGCAGCCTTTGGCCGATAAGTGTGGCGCTTGTACTCGTTATCGCCAGTATTTTTGCACTCTCTGCGTTGGCATCACGGATGGAGCAGGTGATCGTAAAACAAGGCAAAGATGCGCTGACCGCTGATGCGGTATTTGTCTCTGCCAACCCATTAACTGAATCCATTCTGAGTGCGACTGAATCGCTCGAAACCTCCCAAATGACTCGGTTTCCAACCATGGCTTTTAGTGATAACGGCATGCAGTTGATCTCCGTGCGAGCGGTCGATGAACAATATCCACTCATGGGCGACTTAGTTCTGACTAACAATCCTTCTGGGCGTGTTAAAGCAGGAGAGTTATGGCTAGACGAACGAATTTTGGCACAGTTAGATGTAATAATGGGTGACACTGTCACCATTGGTGATGCGGATTTTATCGTTTCAGGCGCTGTTCTGATGGAGCCAGGCTTAAGCTTTAATCCTTTTCAACAAATGCCTTCGGCGTATATACATCAAAGTGATGTTGCGAAAACAGGCGCGATACAAGTCGGCAGCCGAGTGCAATATCGTTTGTTTATCAAAGCAGACAACAACACACTTAAAAATCTACAAGATACCACTGAATTATCACCGAGTGATCGATGGCGAACTCAGGACAGTTCTAGCCGCAGTAACGAAATCTTCGAACGGACAACTCAGTATTTATCACTTACGGTTGCGATTGTGATCATCATGGCTTCGACGACGTTGGTTCTGACCTGCCAGAATTATGTAAACAGCCGAACTCAGACTATCGCCATGTTAAAGAGTCTGGGAGCAAGCCGACGTTGGATTGAAAAATGGCTATTTATCCAAGTGGCTATTTTGCTCATCAGTGCGAGTTTGGTTGGGTTGATATTGGGAAGTGGTCTCGAGTACCTGTTACGAATTCCATTGAAAGATTTATTACCTGATCCGCTACCTAGTTACGGTGTCACTCCATTTCTCGTCTCTTTCATCTCCGCGGTGTTGATCACCATTCCTGCACTGGGTATACCATTGTTAGGGCTGATTAAAACACCCGCATTAGAAGTGCTTCAGCAAGGCAAAGCGCAACGCTCATGGAAGCGAATGTTGCTTGTTTTAGTGCCAGTCATCCCTTTGTTAATCTTATATGCAAACAATACCTTAGTTTGGATTGTTCTGATTGGTATCGCAGCACTGTTTGTTGTTCTGGCTTTAGTGAGCGTCTCGCTAACTAAGTTATTTGCAAGCGTCTCGACACAACCAGCCATGAAACTGGCGCTTAGCCGGATCAACCGAACACCAGTCACCAGTGGATTGCAATTCGGTGCTTTGGCTCTATCGCTTATGTTGTTATCCATTATCTGGTTAGTACGCAGCGATATACTCGCCGATTGGGAAAGGACGCTACCAGCTGATGCGCCCAATGTTTTTGCTTTAAATATCGCTGAGTATGAACTCGCGGACTATCTGGAAACGCTGGATAAGAATGGCGTTACCCGGTCACAAGCTTTTCCTATCATTCGAGGACGTTTGACCGAAATTAACGGTCAAAATGTGAAAGACATCGAGTACGAAGGCGAAGAGTCTGATGCAATCCGTCGCGAACTTAATCTAACCTGGGGAGATAGCTTACCAGAGTACAATGAAGTGCTAGCAGGAGCCTGGACGAATCAAGCGAGCGTTTCTGTCGAATCTGAAGTAGCAAACGAACTCGGCCTAAAGTTAGGTGACAAATTACGTTTTGTTATCAACAGCCAAAACTTTGATGTGACAGTCGATACGATTCGACACGTTGAATGGAGAGATATGAAGCCAAACTTCTACTTTATCTTCTCTGAAGACGTTATGGAGAGTTTGCCAGGTTCATATCTCATAAGTTATCGAATCACAGAGGATAACCAAGCGTTGTTGACCTCGATGTCGCGAGCACATCCGACGGTATCTGTTTTAGATATCCGCACTATGGGTGAAAAAATTCAAGCATTGATTCAACAAATCGTATCTGCAATTACGATTCTTGCCTTGTTGGGAGTGGTTGCAGGGTTGCTACTTATCTTCACGTTATTACGTTTAAGCCTATCACAGCGTCAGCAGGAAATTCGCTTGTATCGGACGTTAGGATCCAGCAAAAAACGTATCAGCACCACATTGTGGGCAGAGTATGGAATCATGGCGTTAATTGCTAGCTGTGTGGCTGTATTTGCAGCGGAACTTTGTGTTGCTGCCGTGATGACGTATGGACTTGAACTTAATGCCCAGATACACCCAGAACTGTGGATAGCTTTACCACTTGCAACCTTTGCAACGTTAGCATTGGTTGTCATGAGTTTACTAAAAAGATTGTTAACACCAATAAACACTTAATTAGTAAAGCTCTCAAACAGTGATAACTCATCCATGACACTTTTATTGTAGTTATCCACAAAAACAGTGGATAACTTTTGGGATAACTGAAGAGTGCAAAAAGTAGGGTATTTCGACAGGCTTTATGCCGTGGGTGTTGTGGTAAATATCTTATTCACACCAGGCTAAAATTTGCTTTTACATAGAACGCAGTCAAGCACTTTTTCGCACTTTTTTTTGTTTTTAAAAACACGTTTTGAGGTCTATGCAAACCCATGAACTTTTTGTGATTTTAATCATGCTCAAAGACGAGTAGAATTAACCACAAGTAAAGAATTTCCCTTATAAAACATTCAGTGAAGCAATGAAGTCTGAGTTTCCAAGTTATAAAGAAAAACACATCGTTGTCGTTGGTGGCGGAGTAGCCGGATCTACAGCAGCCATTCATTTTGCAGAGCTAGGCTTTAAAGTATCCGTTATTGAAAAGGGTGTGTCCTTAGTGAATGGGCCCCCAATCTGTCATCTGCACGCTGGCGGTAACTTATATCGAGAGATCTCTGAGCAACAATGTTTAGACTTGCTCTCTCAATCGATTGATACCATTAGGCTGTACCCACTGTCACTGAATATCCGCCCAACTATTATTGCAGTTCCGCATTCTGATGGTGGTGATCCTTCCACTCTTATCCCGCGTCTTGAGGTGATTAAAAGCGCGTACCAAACGTTGGTGGATAAGGATGAACGTAACCGAGTACTTGGCGAACCTAGTGAATATTACAAACTGTACTCGAAAGAAGACTTAATCGAACTTTCGAAACGCACTCAACCCGCCGAGCCGATCAGTTTTGATGACTGGACCATACCGTTTGCTCAACACGCTGATTTAGACTCGTTGAAATACCCCGTGGTATCCGTCCAAGAGTATGGTTGGAGCGTGTTCAGACTGGCTGCAATTGCATCTCTTACCTTAGAGCAGTTACCTAATGCAGATGTACTCACGCAAGCTGAACTTAAACGAGCGGAATGGGCGGGCGATCACTGGCAGTTGAACTATCAGCACAATGGGTCGGACTGTGAGTTAAATTGTGACTATCTGGTGAACGCCTGTGGTTTCGAAACTGGCTCTGTTGATAATGCTGTTGGCGCCAAACGTGACCGATTGGTTGAGTTTAAAGCCGCTTACATCACTCAATGGCAAGCGTGTGATCAGCAATGGCCAGAGGTCATTTTTCATGGCCCTCGCGGTACTGATAAAGGAATGGCACAGCTAACGCCATATGGAGATGGTATTTTCCAACTGCACGGTATGACAAAAGGCATCACGCTGTTTGATGATGGGTTGGTTGCAAGCACAAGCACCTCAGCTCAACCAGAACTACCTAATCTTCTATTGTCAAAAATCCGTCTGGGTTGGAAAGAAGAAGCGCTAGAGGCGAGAACAAACAATGCCATCCAGCACATGGCTCAGTTTATCCCTGCATATCACACCGCAGTGAAAGGTGGTAAAGCACTATTCGGTGCCCAGCAGATCCCGGGAAGTGATCCTGTATTAAGAGCTGCGGATGTTACTTTTGAACAAAACAACTATGCGCGAGTGGAAATCGTAAAAGCGTCTTCTACCTTGTTGGCCGCACAAAAGATACTGCATCATTGGTTTGATATCGAACCGCAACAAGATGTCGAGTTACAACACCCAGTTGCCATTCATTGGAGTGAGCAAGATGTCGAGAAATATGCAATACAACTGACTCAAGAACGTGATTATCCAAAGTCGCTCGCTGAACGTTACGGCATGTAATCCTGTTCTTTGCAGTAATTGGGCTCAGTAGCCAAAAAACTGAGCCCATTGACACCACAAGTCTTGCAACCTCAATCTATCACCTTTTACAAACGTTACTTTTTGACCGGGCTTTGCTTGCGCCAGTCTTGGTAAATCTATTCTTGCTACACATCCAAGCTTCGGGTAACCACCTATGGTTTGATGGTCGTTGAACAGTACAATCGGATTGCCATCATTGGGCACCTGTATTGCGCCAAGAGCGATACCTTCAGACAGTATTCCATCGTACGGCGGTGTAATTGTGTCGCCCTGTAGCCGGTATCCCATGCGATTGGAATCCGGTGAGATGGTAAACTCACTTGAGTAAAGGGCATCTAACGCTTCGACATCAAAGTCATCATACTGGTAGCTTTCTATCACTCTTAACTTAACGGGTAAGTTGTAGTCGGGCTTAAAGCGAAAGGTCATTTGTCTCGGTTTATGCTGGGGTAATCGATGAGGGGTAAACGGCAATACATCACCAGTTTGCAGCGCACTACCTTTAGCGTCCAGACCACCAAGTAACTCTCTACAAACCGTTGATGAGCTTCCAAGATGTTCTGCAATATCGAATCCGCCTTTCACGGCCAAATAAGCGCGCAATCCATTTTTAGGCATGCCAAAGTGAAGTTTCTGGCCTGTTTTTAGTATGAAGTCAGACCAATTCGCAATTGGTACTCCGTCAACTTTTGCGTTCAAATCACCACCACAGATAGCGAGATGACAATTATGTAACGCAACAAACGTCGCGTTTCCTAATGTAATTTCGACGGTAGAACAATTTACTGGGTTGCCGAGCAGGTAGTTTGCCCAACTATACGCGTAATCATCGACAGGGCCACCTTGAGTAATACCAATATGCGCTAAACCAAAACGACCAAAGTCTTGAATCAATGAAAGTGGTCCTGGCTTTTCTACTCGCAATCCAGCGTCACTCATAAAACTCCTCCTAAGTCGATAAATTCCTGTTTAGTAATTGCAGAAAACGTCACCCTGTCACCTACATCAAACGGAATGAAGGGAGGAGTATCAGAAAATAAAGCGAGCGGACTTCGGCCAATAATATTCCACCCGCCCGGACTATCCGATGGATAGACCGCCGTTTTACTGTCAGCAATGCCTACGCTACCGGCAGGAACTCGGGTTCTAGGGGTGGTGAGTCTTGGCATAACAAGCTTGTCACAAACATCGGATAGAAAGGCAAAACCTGGCGCAAACCCTATAGCAGAGACGCTATAGACCGTTTGAGTATGCAGGTCTATTACGTCTTGCAAGGATAAACCACCATTGTTAAATCGTTCTAAATCTAATGCGGTTTCTTCTGAGTAATAAACAGGAATCGAAATATTGTTTGGCTGTCGGCGGTCATACAACTCAGGATCGAACTGGCGGAGAATATGGTTTACTTTATCAATCAGAGTGCTTTCATCGATTCTAAAGGGCAGGTAGTCAATTAAGACGGTTCTATAAGAAGGAATAACATTCATGGTAACACTGGCCAGATGTTCCCTTATTTGGCGAGCTACTTCTCCGATGTGCTCCTCATGAGTGCACTCCTCAAATCTTACAAGGATACTGGATTCCGAGACAGCTGAAATATTAAACGTTTCCTGTTGCATTAATTCCCTCCAGAATACAGGCTCTGACGAATTTTTTTAATCAAAGCAATGGACTCTTCGTTATCTCCGTGAACACAAATTGTATCGGCTTCGAGAAGAATATAATTACTCGATGCGGTTTTTACACGGCCTGATTCCGCTAACATGCGTACTTGTTCGAGAATGGCATGTTCAGTTTTTAAGACTGCATTTGGCTGCGTTCTTGGCGTAAGCATGCCATTGTCTTGGTAAAGTCTGTCTGCAAATGCTTCGAACAGCAATGGCACATCAAAGTCATCTGCAATTTCTAAGTATTTTTCGTTCTCTTGCGATGCAAGAATCATCAACGGCACTTTGAATAAAGCAGCAGCCTTAACAACAGCTCGAAAAACAGCATCGTTTTTCATCATGTCGTTATACAGCGCACCGTGGGGCTTGATATAGCCAATATCAGTATACTGAGCGCGGCAAAGTGCTTGTAACGCACCAACCTGATAAACAACCATGTTCGTGATCTCATCACCCGTCATACTCAATGAACGACGCCCAAAACCCTGTATATCGGGATAGCCCGGATGAGCACCAATTTCGACATCATTCATATTGGCAAGAGTGATGGTTTCATGCATCACGTTTGGATCGGATGCGTGAAACCCACAGGCGATATTGGCCATATCAACATGAGGCATTACGTCTTCATCGGCCCCCATTTTCCAAGAGCCGTAGCTTTCGCCCATATCGCAATTTAGTGTGAGTTGTTGTTTATTCAGTGTCATACGTTCAATTTTACTCAAGCAATCAACTGACGATGCAGGAAGATACGCCTGGCTTCAGTGATTAAGTTCATTATTTAAACAGTTAAACGAGGTAAGTCTCGTTACAGTATTAACTTTAGATTATTTGAATTGATTCGAATATTTAGGTAATTCATTCTATTTCAATTCATTTTTTATGCCGTTGTCGATGATTTTATTCACCACCGTGTTACGATTTGCGCCCTAAATAAGGAATGGGTTGCATATTCATCTTCGGTTGTTTGATTGTTATCTGACTACGGGGCATTAAATGTCATTACGAATAAAACTTATTTGGCCAACTTTAGTTTCTATCGCTGCCATCTTCGTCATCAGTAAAGTTTACATCTATCATGCCGTGCATCTGTCGTCAAAGGTCAAACTTGCTGAAGACACGCGGCTTTTAATTAACATCGCCTCACATTCAATTAAAGATGCGCTTAGTGTAAACGACAAGCAAAAGGTTGAATCAATTCTTTCTGAGCTACTGCAGCAATCCGCCATTGCAGCCGTTCAATTAAAAGACAGCGACAAGCGGACAATCACTTTTTTAAGTAAAGATGGAGTAACCCTTACTCAACTGAATGAAATGAAAAGCTCAGGAAGCAATGCGGAATCCGAATACGAGTATATAGAAGTTGCCATTACCCATTACGGCTCTATTGTGGCATTGATAGAAGTAAAGTTAACTAACCCGAGCGTTCTGATGTTGGTAACAGATGGCATAATAGGAACCCTTATCTTGCTGCTGGTTGGCGTACTTTTACGAGCCCTTACAGATCGTTCAGCTTTTAAACCATTACTGGATCTTAAACTTGCGGTAGACGATTTCGGCTCTGGCCATCAGTTTAAGGTAGAAAGAGGGCATGATTTACGCGATGAAATAGACGAGTTACTTTGCTCATTTGAAAGTATGGTAACGAAACATCGACAACGTGATAAACAGCGCCAACATAACCTAGAATCCCTGAAACAAGAGAACTGCTTTCTTCAAGATGTTATTGAATCATTACAGTACGCCCTGATTACGGTAGACCGTAAAGGAATGATCATTCACTGTAATTCAGCGACTTATCAAATTTTTAATCGCAATAACCATCACTTATTGCAAACGCATGTTCGCGATCTCATTAAAACAAAAACAGGCCGTGAGCTCGCCCAATTTCTAGAAAAATCCTCGCAATGCAATGAGATGACACTAACGGATGTGGATAGTAGCCGTCAATTTAATGTATCAAGCCGATACCTTTCAGACCAAAGTTGTATGTTGTTCGAGGTTCGGGACGTTACAGAGTTAGAGGCTTCACTGAGTCGGGAACACATTGCTGGGCGAGTGTTTGAAAGTAGTCAGGATGGCCTAATCGTTCTCGATCATAAAGGGGTGATAACAATGATTAACCCTGCGGCTTCAAAGTTGATGGGGGTAGCGAACGACCAGTTAGTTGGAAAGCCGTTAATTAATAATATTCGCCATTTAAAACTGAGGAGAATGGTTCCACATATTGTCCAGTCCCTTACAAATTATGGTATTTGGCAGGGGGGAAATCTTAGAGGAGAATCGCCTAGGCAAGCTTATTCCGATGTTTGCGAAAGTAAACTGTATTGTAAAATGCGAAAGAAACAGCCTTTACGATTCAGTGATTGTACTTACCGACCTTTCTGATGCAAAAGAGATGGAACGCTTAGAATACCTGGCGCATCATGACCCGCTGACCGGATTAGCGAATCGTGCTAAATTCAACGCAGAGTTAGAAGATCTGGTACAAAGATCAGCCTACGTCCGAGACGAATTTGCGGTACTTTATTTAGACTTGGATGGATTCAAAGCAATCAATGACACCTACGGGCATGACGCTGGCGATGAAGTGCTGAGAATCGTGAGCAAACGACTTGTATCCGCAACAAGACACGGTGATTTGATCGCCAGGCTGTCTGGTGATGAGTTTGCAATGCTGGTCAACCCAGCTAATCAGACAATCGTCACACGTATTGCGGAACAGTTACTGACTGCAATATGTAATCCGATTCAATATGGTCAAAATGATCTACAAGTAGGCGTAAGCATTGGAGTGAAGCTGGTGAGTATCAATGAGCGAGATGCCGCCCGCGTTTTGAAAAGTGCGGATACAGCGATGTACCAAGCTAAAAAATCCGGAAAAGGGCGAGCAATATTAATGGGATATGAGTTGTAAGAGACAGTTTTAATTAAAGCGTTAAAGCTTTAGACTATCCTTATTCGCGTCAGAAGGAACATAAAATGAAAGTACTTGTTACAGGCGGTATGGGCTATATCGGAAGCCACACTTGTATTCAAATGATTGAAGCTGGTATGACACCAGTGATTTTAGACAACTTATATAATAGTAATCCTGCCGTATTACACCGCATTGAAAAAGTTTGCGGAGTAAGTCCGAAGTTCATTAAGGCTGATATTCGCGATAAAGCAGCGCTAGTTGATGCGCTGCAAAGCAATGATATTGAAGCGGTTATTCATTTTGCTGGTTTAAAAGCCGTTGGTGAATCCGTAGCGAAACCACTAGAGTATTATGATAATAACGTAAACGGTACTTTGGTATTGGTTGATGCAATGCGTGAAGCTGGTGTTAAGTCATTAGTATTTAGTTCTTCAGCAACAGTTTATGGTGATCCAGCTTCAGTGCCAATTACAGAGGATTTTCCAACAAGTGCTACCAATCCATATGGTCGCAGTAAATTGATGGTCGAAGAGTGTCTTACAGACTTTCAAAAAGCGAACCCAGATTGGAGTATCACTCTGTTACGTTATTTCAACCCAGTTGGCTCTCATCCAACAGGTGAGCTTGGTGAAGACCCTCAGGGGATTCCAAACAACCTGATGCCATTTATCTCACAAGTTGCCGTTGGCCGTCGTGAGTTCCTGTCGGTATTTGGAAACGACTACCCAACTCCAGATGGTACAGGAGTTCGTGACTATATCCATGTTATGGATCTTTCTGACGGTCACGTAGCAGCGTTAGAGAAAGTAGGTAACAAATCAGGACTGCATATTTATAACTTAGGTACAGGCAAAGGTTATAGCGTCCTTGAAATGGTTGAGGCTTTCCAAGCAGCGAGTGGCAAAGAAGTGCCCTACAAGCTGGTTGAGCGTCGCCCAGGCGATATCGCGGAATGTTGGGCGGATCCGTGTAAAGCGGCTACTGAATTAGGCTGGAAAGCAACCCGCACGCTTGAAGAAATGACGAGTGATACTTGGAGATGGCAATCTCAAAATCCGCAAGGTTATCCTGAGCTGGACTGATACATTTAACAAGTTTATAACCTAAAAGGCGCAGTTTTGCGCCTTTTTTGATCTAAATCGTAAAAATCGTAAATTTGAGGTTAAAAGCTAGCAACGAATCCTAGACGTGCTAAACTAAGCCCGACTTCAAGTTTTGGTCTTTTCTTTCTCATAATCACTGGGGTAGTTCATGGAACTCGGTCTAATCATCGCTTTCATCGTAGCAGCAGCTGTAATGGTGAAAAAAGAGATGGCACAGCAGTAAATTTTCATTTTCCATACTTTTCTTTACCTTTTAGAAATGAAAATTTGATATAAAGCCAGCATTTAGCTGGCTTTGTTGTATCTAAGGATTAAGTCATCATTTTTAATTAAATTTCCTTCTGATTCTACTCATCTAACCGTATCTTTAATTCCAAACCGCCTAGATTCGACCCAACTCAAACATGGCTAACCAGCAACTGACGATCGTATAATCAGGAAAACGTTGCAAAATAGGCATTTCTCGTCATTACTAATCAATGTGTTATATTGTTGTTTCTTGATTTATTAACTGTCTGATAAGGCATCACTCGTGTGGTATACATCAGGTAAAGGAAGTTAATGTGCACAGCCCGATCACTTTAGAAGCGCTCCATATTTTGGATGCAATAGACCGAAGAGGCAGTTTTGCTGCAGCCGCCAATGAATTAGACAGAGCTCCTTCGTCTCTTAGCTACCAAATTCAAAAACTTGAGCAAGACTTAGATATCATTATTTTCGATCGCTCAGGGCATAAAGCTCATTTTACCGAAGCTGGTAAACTCATCCTTGAACGCGGGCGAGATATATTGAAAGCCAGCGAAAAGCTGGTAAACGACGCTACGGTATTGGCAAATGGGTGGGAATTAGATATCACCGTTGCATTCGACGGCATTATTCCTGTTTGTAACTTTTTTCCTATGGTGGATGCGCTATCTGAAGTCAGTTCTACCCGAGTCAGATTGCAAGAAGAGATTTTGGCAGGTGGTTGGGAATCGCTCAACACAGGCCGTTCTGATCTATTGATTTGTCCATCCCTGGACACGCTTCCTCAAGAAGTGAAGTCAGAAAAAATAGGTAAGATGACCATGCTTTGGGTCGCCGCTGCAAACCACTATGTGCATAAACGCAGCGGTGATTTTGATGAAGCGGCAAGAGAAAAGTATCGTATTATTGCGATCGCAGACACGGCTCGAGAACAACCAGCGCTTTCAATGAATATTATTCAAAAGCAACCAAGGTTAACGGTCACCAATTTTACAGCGAAGGTTGATGCACTCAGAGCAGGGCTAGGTATCGGAACACTGCCAAGCCAAATAGCTCAGCCGCTGATTGAAAGTGGAGAGCTCAAGTTGATCGAAGGTACGGAGCCAATACCTATGGACGTCATTCTCGCGTGGCGTCGAAATACAATGGGAGAGGCTAAATCCTGGTGTATTCAATATTTGAAAAAAAATTGGACGTTAAAGTGACCTTGCCACAAAAGTATTGGATTTTTCAGCACTAAGATTTATTTCCAGACAAGACAATGCCCAGCTTGAACGATTCTATCCATGTAGAAAACGTCGAAAGCTGGGCCTTCATTCTAGTTTAACGCTAAGACCATATCTGCAATACCATCCTCAAATTGAACATCAATATCAAACCCGAGGCTTTGCGCTAACATCAGCATTCCACGGTTAGTCGGCATTGTCATTCCTGATATTTGCTTAGTGCCTTTAACTTGGCAATAGCTAATGATTTTTTTCATCAATACCTTGCCGAGGCCTTTTCCTTTTAGATCAGAGCGAATGAGAATAGCAAACTCAGCGTCGCTATTATCGGGCGTGATGAGAGCGCGAGCTACGCCAATAATTGATGGGCCGCTTTTATCAAAAGCAACGGCAACAAATGCCATTTCTCTGTCGTAATCGATTTGAGTAAAGTTAGCCAAAGCCTCGTGGTTGAACTCACCAACTTCGGAGAAAAATCGCTTGTAAAGATCTTCTCTGGATACGTTATTGATGAATTGAGCATGTAGAGGCTCATCTTCAGGCAAGATAGGACGAAGTAAGACTGGTTGACCGTCGCGCAGAGTGACCGTTTCAACAAACTCTGCCGGGAAAGGGCGGATAGCAAGACGCGTTTGAGCATCGCCTTCATATTTTGTTAACGTCAAATCCGCATCAATGATCGTCAAATCGTTCCCAGATACGAGTACTGGATGGATATCCAGTCTGTGTATTTCTGGTAACTCAACCGCCATCTGCGAAATACGAACCAAGAATTTCGACAGTTCGGTAATATCGAAAGCATCTTTATGCTTTTGCAAGCGGATCTTGCCTGATTTCAAAGCAACCACGACTAAATAACGCGCCAGAGTCATGTTTAATGGCGGTAACGCGGCGACGGCATCTTGAGCAATATTCCATTCAGAACCACCTTGACCAAGCAATATCACCGGCCCAAATACTTTGTCTACAGCAATACTGATTCGTATTTCTTCAGCACTGCCAAGTTTAGCCATACCTTGTACTAAAAGGCCGTGGACGTTAGCAGATGGATAGCTAAGTTTGACAGCATCTAAAATAGAATTTGATGCACTCGAGACTTCATTACTGTTTCTCAGGTTGAGGGCAACACCATGAACGTCTGACTTGTGTGGAATATCAGGAGAGCGCAGTTTTACCGCTACCGGATAGCCGATATTTTCCGCCATATGTACCGCTTCTATTGCATCGGACGCGATCCACGTTGGCAGCACATTGAAACCAAACAGTTTAAAAAGTGGGCTAGTTTGGTGTGTATCTAGTGATACTGTATTTTTATCCAGTAGTCGTTCATTTACCCATTCCATAGCAGAATTGATGCTTCCCGAGTGTAACGGTTCTGCCGTTGTTGGTGTTTCCATCAGTTGCTTTTGGTTTCTGCGGTATTCCACAAGGTGCATGTAGGCAACAACTGCACTTTCTGGTGTTCGATAAGTCGGTATTCCCGCTTGAGTGAAAGCAAGACGAGCCTCACGAGACGTTTGTTCTCCCGACCAGTTAGTCAGAATGTTAAAGTGCTTATGCCTCGGATGGGACTTAATCGCTTCAATCACATCGTACGCCGTATCTAGTGGATCAGAAACAGCAGAAGGGCTGTGCATAATCAAAATTGCATCCGCACAATCGTTGTTCATTAAAGCATTTATGGTATCGACGTAGCGCTTTTTGGTCGCATCACCAGAGAGGTCGATGGGGTTCACTTCTCGCCAGTTTGGCGGCAGAACGGCTCTCAATTGCTCGGTCGAAGCTTCATCAAGCGTCGCTAAATTACCGCCACGTTCGAAAAGCGTATCCACGGCCATCACTGCAGGCCCACCGCCGTTGGTAATGACCGCTAATCGTTCTCCACGCAGGGGCACTGAGTGAGTTAGAGTTTCTACCGCTGCAAATAACTCATGAGTATTGCTAACCCTTAACATACCTGTTCTGCGGATCGCAGAATCATAAATAATGTCTAAGGTATCGCCGTCTTGCTGCTCAAGCGTATTCATCTCTTTCGACCGTCCTGCTTTTAAAACAAGAATACGTCGATTTCGGGACGCCGCTCTGGCCGCTGATAAAAAGCGGCGAGCATCACTGATCGAGTCAACGTAGAGCAAGATGGCCTCGGTATGTCCGTCCATACTCAAATGATCAAGTAAATCGGCAAAATCGATATCCTGACCTCGTCCAATCGAAATAAATGACGAAAAGCCGATATTTTTGTCGTTCGCCCAATCCAGAACAGTTGTACAAACGGCGGCTGACTGAGAAATAAAAGCAATTTTGCCGGGTTTGGCAGCAACCGGTGAAAACGTACAATTGAAGTTATGCCAAGGGAGAATAATGCCAAGGCTATTGGAACCCAATACCCGAATATTAAGCGAAGACACATCGACGATTTGAGTGTCATCAGAGATTACGATAGCGAACTGAGTTCCACGCTCGTCTAATTCCTTGAGAAGCTTTTCATTACGAGAAGCGTTAGTACAAAGAATCGCGATATCTGGAGTCAAGGGCAGGGAAGCAATGTCAGGATAAGCGATAACGCCTAATACACTTTTGTGTTTTGGCGTTACTGGCATAATCGCGCCACCAAAACCACTTTGAAGAAGATTGCGCATGACCACGTGACCCGCGCGTAACTCTCTCGGTGATGCGCCAACTACCGCAACTGAATCAGGTTTAAAAAGCTTATGTAGTTTATTCATGCAGATTCCTTGCCTTTAACACGATATTGTTGAGAGCTTTACTGGATGGATATCAATAATCATAAACGAATACTTCTTAGAGAAAACATGCCAGAGATAAACAACGGAGAAAAACTGTACGAAGCTTGTAGAGTTTGTGTCACTCATCACATCAAAAAGGCAGTTTATTGTATTTGATGCTTGATAATCGAGCCTCCTATCGGCATGATTTATCGTAATATTTGTTCAGAGCGTTTGTTATTCATGAAAAAGACCGCAATCATCGGCTTAACCCTTCTTCTTTCCGCTTGTGCATCTGAAACCTACACTACGGATGTTACCTCAGAGAGTTTTCGCGAGGACTATTCTTCAGATGTCATATCAAAACCAATTATGGCGTCTGAAAATGCCGTCGTTGAGAAAGATGTAGCACCAACAGTGGTGAAAATGACACCTAAACCTGAAGAAAAGAAGGTCATAAAACTGACTCCAAACGATCAGGTAAAACCGGTTAAGATCATGCCACCAAGCAACGATCAATCAGCAGTTCAACGTTTCGGATACACCATTCAAGTTGTCGCTGTTGGTAGTGAAGATAAAGTGACTCAGTTCACCAACAAACTACCGCAAAGTGAGCAGCCGATTTGGGCTAACTACAAAGTAGTCAATGGCACCAAATGGTACTCCATTTTATACGGAGATTATGCGACAAGTGCTGAAGCACAAAAGGCGATCGCAACGCTTCCAGCTCAATTGCGTCAGTTAAAGCCTTTTGTCAAAAGCATTGATGCGATTAAAAACTCGGCATATCCGACGCTTAATAAACTAAACTGATCAAATTAAGTAGGGGGCATATCGCTCCCTTTTTAATTTGTTCAAATCGTACCCGAACGATACGCCTCACAGTAAAATAACTGTACGTCACTTCTCAAAGGGTTATCATAACAATAAGTATCTTTTGTAGGTCACGGAAAGATTGATTCATGATTAAAAATATTCTTCTATTATGCGGTGGTGGCTCTTCAGAGCACGAGATATCATTGCTGTCTGCTAACTTTGTCGAACAACAACTGAATCTCATTGAGAACATCAAGGTAACGCGTGTAGAGATCAAAAACGAAGGTTGGATGACCGATCAAGGCGAATTGGTTTACTTGGACCTCAATACCAAATGCTTATGTTCTAACGACTCAAATCAGACAATTGACTTCATCGTACCTTGTATTCATGGTTTCCCTGGTGAAACGGGCGATATTCAATCTCTATTTGAAATCGCTGGCATTCCTTATCTGGGTTGCGGACCAGAAGCAAGCAGTAACAGTTTCAACAAAATCACATCGAAACTTTGGTACGACGCTCTAGGTATACCGAACACACCATACTTGTTCCTGACTAAAAATAATGAGCAAGCTCATATTCAAGCTCAGCAAGCGTTTGATAAGTGGGGCAAAGTATTCGTTAAAGCGGCAAGACAAGGATCTTCAGTTGGCTGTTACAGCGTAACGGAAAGAGAGATGCTTTCTGACGCGGTTAATGCTGCTTTTGGTTACTCTGATCAAGTTTTAGTAGAAAAGTCAGTTAAGCCTCGAGAATTAGAAGTTGCCGCGTATGAAATGAATGGCGAACTCTATGTGACGAAACCTGGTGAAGTTATCGCGCCTGATGGTACATTTTATTCGTACGATGAAAAATACAGCAGTGCCAGCCACTCATTGACGGAAGTTGAAGCAAAAAACCTTACACCAAAACAGATAGAGACGATCAAGCAAGAGTCAGAGACCGTATTTAAACAGATGAACCTACGTCATTTGTCTCGTATTGATTTCTTCCTTACTGAAGATGGAGAGATTTACCTGAATGAAGTGAATACGTTCCCGGGTATGACACCAATCTCGATGTTCCCAAAAATGCTTCAAAACAATGGCCACAAATTCCACGAGTTTCTTCAAGACTGCATCAATAGTGCAAAGTAAATAACGTTACTTAACAATAGATTGTGTTAGAAGTGCTTGTGCTGAGCATCTCACTGTATGGATGCTCATTAAATTCTCTTAGACGACTGAAATTGATACAAAAATGGGGCATTTATGGCAGTTGCGACATATAGAGGCTTTAATTTAAAATCCAGTTTGGATGGCAGTCTTTGGAAGGTTAAGATCAAAAGCCACGTCTTGCAAGGTAATCTGACCTCAGTTAAAAAAAGTATTGACTGGTGGTGCGATACTGCTTCAATCATCGATCCAAAAGAGTTTGCTTCTCTTGCACAGACCAGGCAAAGCACCGCAGCAACACAATCAGTTGCTTTTAACGGCTATACTTTAAAAAATGATTCGGGTGAGCCGAATGAATGGTATTGCATGTTTAATGGTAAACTAATCAAAGGCGGTAAGTTGGCCATTCAACGTCATATCGAAGCTTATTTAGCTGCTAAGAAAAAAGCATTGCAGACCCAACAACACAAGAAATAACAGTATGTCCTTAGTTTATTCAACGGAAACCGGCCGAATCAAACCGGAAGAAGAGAAAATTGCTCGCCCTAAAGGCGATGGTATCGTGCGTATTCAACGCCAAACAAAAGGCCGTAAAGGTAAAGGTGTTTGTATCGTTACAGGCTTAGATCTTGATGACGCACCACTAAAATTACTCGCAGCAGAACTCAAGAAAGTCTGTGGCTGTGGTGGTTCAGTTAAAGACGGTAACATAGAAATTCAAGGTGATGCGCGAGACAAAATCAAAGCACACCTGGAAAAGAAAGGCATGACCGTTAAACTAGCTGGCGGTTAAGAATCCAGATTGAATTAGAGCGTCTTTAGAGACGCTTTTTTACATCTGTTTTTCGACGTATAGTCATCTGCATTCTTGTTAACGGCTAATTGAAGATTGAGCAATCGCAGATTGATATATCGATATTAGCTATTTTATGGTAAATAGCCATTATGTTTAATCAGAGCTCTAAAACCTTACAAGTACCTGTGACCACAAATTTAAAATCTGAGAGGGATAGGAGACTTAAAAGGATAAGATTTCAAATAGCACTGCATTGCATTTAACATAACACATATAATGCGCACTTATTTTGTAAACACAAAGCAATAATGTCCTAATATTACCAGGTGAATTTGTACTATATTCGCTTGTAGGTTTAAGGATGCTAATAGCCATGAATGATCGCGAACTACAACGATTTTCTGTCATCCAAGATGTCTTGCACTGTAATCTTTCTCGTCAAGATGCGTCGCGAATTCTTGGTATCAGTTATCGGCAACTCTCCCGGCTGATAAAGTCTTTTCTCACGTTCGGTGCGGCTTCTTTGGCACACGGCAACCGAGGCAAACCTTCATCCAATCGAATCGATGACAAAGTAAAAGCCCAGGCGTTGAACATCCTTTCAGAGCGGTATCCGGACTTTGGTCCCACGTTCGCGCATGCAAAGTTAACAGAAATGTATCACTTGAAACTCTCCGTCAATGGATGATTACCGATGGTATCTGGGTACCACATTCACAGTGTAAGCCCCGTGTTTATCAGCTTCTTTAACGCCGTGACTGGTTTGAAGGACGCAGCGACAAGTGTTGCCTGCAGGTTTTCATCGATGACGTGACCGGTCGCCTGATGAACCTGCGTTTTAGCGAGACCGAATCCGCCTTCGACTATATGGTCGCAACGCGAGAATACCTTAATGAACATGGTAAACCGGTGGCGTTATATAGTGATAAGCACTCTGGCTATTAACAGTTCACACATAGTCGATATGATGCGAGCTTATCCTAAGTTACATAGTCACAATATTTAAGAGCTGTACTCATAACGTATTGATATCAAGAACAATCAAAATCTGACTTCCCTACTTTTTATGTGCGCAATTATTTCTCTTAAAACAATAGTTTAACTGCACATTTGCAGCGGTCTGTTTTGGATTTAAATCATGACTGATTTGTAAGAGTTTCAGTTATTTGGAACTGTCATCAACTAACCTTAATTGACCTTATCACCCTAAAGTACTACTTTTATTTAATTCCCCTATAAATAACAAGGATTAGTGCTATGGATAAGCTACTCGAGTCTGCATTACAAATAAAACAGAGAACAATGGTCACAGGTTTATTCGCTAGAAATGGATTTAAAATCGCAATGACCGATTTTGATGATGTGACATTCGAACGAGAAGGCGTTCAAGTTAACGTACATTTTGATATGGATTCGAATGCTGAGTCGGCTGATATTTTGACCCGAAGCGCCAACATGTTACCAAGTAGTTCTCGTTAGCTTAACCTACTCGCTTGTCAGGCCGAGCAACAATAGCTCGGCTTTTTGCTGTTTGATCCCCAAGGAAGATAGACAACCCGACAGTCTCTACTCATTTTTCGTTTTCATGTTCATTTTAGTGTCTTGGTATGAGCGATAATTTGTAACAATAAGTATCTATGTTAATCGGCAGCATTTGCACTTTTCTATGCCGTTATCACATAAAACGTCATGAGTTATTAACAGCCACATTAATTAAGCGTTGTTTCATGTTGTTTGGAGATGTTGGAAGAGTATGCTCGCGAAGACGCTCAAACGACACAATTTTTATTAAATTGATTTCATATACTGTAGGGGGTATGGTTGTTATATATCCCCACAACTCAAAAGGAGAATTACCATGGACAAACTATTGACGTCTGCATTACAAATAAAACAGCGGACCATGGTTACTGGCCTTTTTGCTAGAAACGGTTTTAAGATCGCGATGACTGATTTTGATGATGTAACGTTTGAGCGAGAAGGTATTCAAGTTAATGTGCATTTCGATCTAAACTCGAATGCTGAATCGGCT
Source organism: Vibrio sp. EJY3 (assembly GCF_000241385.1). Classification (NCBI taxonomy): domain Bacteria; kingdom Pseudomonadati; phylum Pseudomonadota; class Gammaproteobacteria; order Vibrionales; family Vibrionaceae; genus Vibrio; species Vibrio sp. EJY3. The sequence goes on along the minus strand of NC_016614.1, from coordinate 897,406 downwards.
AATATCTTGACTAAAAAGACTAGAATCATCCCTCGTATTTCTCGCTAACGCCCTCATAACGTAAATAAATTAAAAGACCGTGACCTGATAGCCGAGCTAATTAAGCTCGGCTTTTTGAGTTGGGCTATTCATCATGAAGGTAAACGACCAACAAGTCAGCCTCTACTGAGTTAGCGAGTTTAGGCACTGAGGAGAAAAAACGACTTAACAGATTATGGTGATGGCCACACACAACCAAATCTATACCTTGTTGTTTGACGAGCCCTTGCAATTTGATATGAAGATCACCTATTACGACCATGGTGTCAGAAACCGGATACTTACACTCTGATGCAAGTGCTTGTAACTTTCTGTTGTATTCCTCTTCTTCTTTAGGTTCTAAGACTACTCTATCTACATCTACATACACGAAGGAAAGTTTACAGTTTGGGTCCGTTGCCTGACTAATCGCTTTATCAATAACTGTCTTGCTGGAATCAGATAAATCAACCGCGACTAATATATGCGTGTAGCTCATTACTTTTCTCCCGATTAGTTTTCATAGACTTACATTAAGTCTAGTTCAATCAAGGCAATTCAACGCAGTCGTTGCACCAAAACATAAGAATCTTCATAAATCTATCTAACCTGAACCTATCACCAAGAAACATCACGCCCGAGTAAAAATCCAACTATAACCTCTAACCTTTTGATTTTTTAATTATAAAGAACTTCCGCCTGATTGCAGTGATTGAACCTTTCGCCCACTCCTAAACTAATGGTTTTGACACGTTGTATTTGGATTATACGAAAATACTTCCGTGTGACACCGTAACTAAAGCTTGTAGTTTTAACTTCTTGTGAAAAAGCACCGTCTACGAGTAAAGAACCGTTAAACGAGAAAATTTTGGTTAGTGTAATTCATACGGGCACAACAACACGTTTTCAAAATATGCAAGCACTTACTGTTTCTACACCCCATGTGTTTACATGGTTTTAATCTGGCGATATTAACGTGACAACGTAGCTAAGACTAATTTTCAGCATAAACGACTGGCCACATCCGCACTTATGAAGCGACCTGTAATATAATTACAGCCGGAAGTGGTAGCTACCATCCACTCAGACTAATGTTCTACTTTATGTTATTGATATATTGAGAATATTTCCTAAACTCTTAATTTTACCTTAACTTCTAAAGGCTCTAGTCCGAGCTAATAAAGTTTAGTTAGTAAAATTTTACCTAGCATTTATCATGGCGATTCTAACCTTGTGTTGCGTTTAGTGACCCACATGACGTGACAATGTCACACAGTTACGCTTTTAATAATTAGTATGTGGCATGTAGAGCAGGCACAAAAAAAGCAGAGCGTTTTACTGCCCTGCTTCTTTGCTTATCGTTTTGTTCATTCTTCGTCTTGTTGCTGTTTAGCTGCGTACTCAGCTCGAATATTTTGAGCAACAATTTTTATTGCTTCAGCCGTACTTGTGCCTTGAGACATTAGCTCTTGAATCTTTACCACGGCTTGTTGTTGTTCTTCGTGAGATAGAGGGGGTAGATCGTCAAACATAAAAAAGCTCCTCATTTAGAGGAGCCGACTATAACGATTCGTTTAATAGGTCGCAAGAAAATTAATTGACGCACCCATCGCGTTTTCATTTGTATAACGAGCTGCTATATCCAGCTCAAGCAAGTTAAGTGGCGAGAGCCCTATTCCCGCGGTGATCGTCCCATCATCATGACTTCGAGCTAAGTTTTTCATATAACCAGCTCTCAGTGCCATTTGGCGCAGAATATCAAATTCAACACCGGCGCGAATCATTTGCGTATTATCATCAAAGGATGAAAAGCGTTTTTCTTCATTTAAGTCGTAGTCGACACTCATGGTAAAGTAATCTGCAACGAAGCCTGCGCCTATCGTATAAAGTAGTCTCATGCTGTATTGATAGGACTCGATGGAGTTACTGTTGTACTGAAACGACTTAGTTTCTACATCTCTTCCGATTAAGTTCTTTGCCGCAATACCTAAACGGTAGGGCCCAAAAAACCAAAGTGCACCTGCGTCCAAATTAAACATCGTTTCAGCGGTTTCATTTTCACGTAAGTCAGCGGCATCAAAGTTATTGAAGCTTGTTGCGTATGAATAAGTGTAAATGCGTTGAAGTTTTGGTGTGATACCAACAGAGAGGTGCTGGCCCATGTAGTTGGTGTATTTTGCCAATGAGATGCCCGCTTCCGCAACACCAATACTCACGCCTTGAACATAAGTATTGTCCATTGGGTTAGCGCCAGAGGTATCAATAGATGGCTGTACAAAAGATTCTGTGTATAATTTTCCGTAAACCGTTGCTGATAAAAATTTGTTAGGGATACCAACAGCAACGACACCCCCAAGGTCAAAGTTTAATTTTTGATTACCTTGAGCAAGTGCATTCAATGAACTCTCTATTTCGGCATCGTCATTAAGCTTGCTGATACGATCAATTTCATCAATCAAATCGTATTGATCATCAAAGCTAATACCAAAACTTGGGGCAATGATACCCGCGTCATCGTTGCGGCGATAGATTGCACTTAAAGCAGGGTTAAAAAATGGTGCGGTAAGGTAACTGGCGGAGACAGTGCCAACACCGCCCATCGCATCACTGCGGGCTTCAATTGAGTAGTTAGCAGCTGAAGCCACATTGGAAAACAGTGCTGCGGTGATGACGGTTGATAATATTTTGAATTGAGTTTTCATACTACACTTGTGATTTAGTTCTTCCTGAACTTATATCGGCACAAATGTAATTTCTTTAGTTAATCTTCTTGCGAAAGATCATAAGTACGGCTTATTGTTTGAGCTTGCTCAACAATGATGTCACCCTGCCAACGACGACTATTAATGCTTACCGCAAGAACGTAGCGATCATTCGGTACGCCAGCAAGTTCTAGTGACTCAGGATAATTCGACTCATACGTTTTTTTCCACATTTGTTCATACTGGCCTTCGATGTAGTCATAAAGCCCCACTTCAAGCTGTGGTAATGGACAATGAGGATTTCTCAGCGCACTCTTTTCAACTTTCCAGTTTTCTTTAGACGTCCAGCGAACGTACTGACTGGAGTTAGAGTCGCCCAAAATGACCCACGTTCGATACTCAGGTTTATCTTTTGCAACAACGGTTAAATGATACAAACCTGATTCAAGTTGACCAGTTAGGTTGTAACGCTTGAGAAAACTGCGCTCGTTCGCGATTTCAGCCCCATTTGGCGTTTCTTCTACAGCAAATGAGCTATCAGCTGAAATTGAGCTATCAACCCAACGTTTGAATGTGATTTGTTCCACTTCAGTCGTTGCTCTTACTTTAACGACTAAACGGAACGTATCGCGACCTGGGCTTTGAATGGTTTGGCGTATGACGTTAACGCCACTTACCCACTCTGGTAAAGTGACGGCCGTCAGTGATTTTCCACAATCCTTAGTCAAAGACTGACCAAGCAGATCGTTTAAGTGTGAGGTTAAATCGCGGCTGGGTTCTGTCTGCCATAGTTCAACTAAAGTATTGAACATTCCTGAAAGATCATCTTCAAGCAGATGTTGATGAGCCTGAGTTAGAGGCGTATTAGTTCGAAACCAGTCCATAGCTTGGACTGGCTTCACTAACACTAATGACAAAACTACAGGGAGTAGTATTTTCATTATTCTTTAAGCTTTCATTTTGTATCCGACACCACGAAGTGTCTCAATTTCTAAACCAGGTAGTTTCTGACGTAGCTGCAGTACATGCGTATCAACAGTTCGTGTTGTTGGGAAGTGGTTGTAACCCCAAACATGGTCAAGCAACTCGTCGCGAGTAAATACGCGGCCCAGATTAGACGCTAAGAACAATAGTAAGTCGAATTCTGTACGTGTCAGAGTGATTAACTCGTCTTTAAACAGAACTTCACGAGTAGAGCGATCGATTTCCAAATCCTTTGTGATCACTTTATCTGAACTTGCACCGTCTTGCTCTCCCGAATCTGGAGCACGCAATTGTGCACGAATACGTGCGAATAACTCAGCCTCTGCAAAAGGTTTAGTTAAGTAGTCGTTTGCACCTGAATCAAGTCCTGCCACTTTGTCTTTTACTGTCACAAGAGCAGTCAGCAGAATAACTGGTACATCCTTGAGATTTTTCCATTCAGGAAGATGTTGTACAGAGTCACCATCAGGCAACTGGCGATCGAGAATCACTAAATCGGCTTTCTTCCATTGCGATTCAACGTCCGCAATACGCTCCACATGTAAACACTCATATCCTGCTTGTTCCAGGCTTACTAACAGGCCATCAGCCAAGTTTTTATCGTCCTCAACGAGAAGCAGTGTCTGTTTCACAAGGTATCTCCAATATAAAGGTTGTAGGTGGTCCTATAAGGGACATTTTTCCGCCCATGCGGCCTACCATAGATTCAACGATTGTTAGTCCAAGTCCTAACCCGCTCTTACTTACGAACGGTTTTTTCAAATTAGTCCAGTCTTTAGCGGTCAAGTCACCAGCATCACGGACTTGGAAAACGATTTTATCTTCACTCGTTTGAACATGAAGTTCAACCGGTGGAACGCCATACTTAAGTGCATTACGTAACAAGTTATCAATACAGGTACCAAGCCAGTACACGTTAACTTTAGCCGCTACGTCTTCATCTACGTTGAGAAGTACAGCATTATCAAATTCTTCTTCAATCTTAAATTCTAACCATTCGACAACAGATGGAACCCAGTCCGTTGCAAGCATTTGGTTATCAGATTGCAAATAATCCTTACTCGCCTCCGCTAATTGGCGTAATCGACGTGTATCTTCGCACAGCCGGCGGAATTCGTCATATACACTTTCTGGTAAGTGCTCAAATTCTCGACGAAACCCTTCAACGGTCATAGACAGAGACGCAATTGGCGTTCTCAATTCATGAGTTAAAATTTGCAATACCAACATACGGCTGCGCAATTCTTCTCGCTTACTGTTCCAGCGGTATACCGCCCATCCGATCACGAGAAGTATGTTCGCGATGACCAAAACAATCATACTGATACGAAGAATCTGTGAATGATCTTCAACGTCCCAGCAAATATTGCCTCGTTTTACGAAACAGCTTTTGTTTTCTGACGCCAGTGAATAGGACAAACCTGCATTCGCGACGTTTTCCTGCCATAACTCTCTTTCGAACACAAAATAGCGATCGCCTCGACGTAACCACAGCTCATTACCTTCAATGAACATGCTTGCTCCGGCGATCAGTGCATTTATGGCGTCATCGTTCATGTTTTGCAAGCTTTCGAGTAACTCATCACCCTCTTCGTTACCGCGCTCCTTAATATGCATGTATTGAGCGAGCTTTGGTCTAAGATCGGGATGCTTATCGACATAGCGAGCAGCGTAAGTTCCACCACCTGGGTGAATGAGTCCACTGCGAGAAAACCAGCGTGGAGTAAGCTCTGTGCCTTTACAGATAGCTCGAGTAAACACAAGAGGTTCGGTAATCAACGGGCTGAGTGGCAGTTTACCACGACAAGTCTTATCTAAACTATAAAGCTGCTGTATGTCCTTCAGCGGATAGTCTGACGTTTGCGGAAGTAATGAATCAGGCGCAAGTAACTTAGTAGGATAATTTGATTGCAGAATACGAATATCATACGACTTAAGAGCTACTTCGTAGTTAAATAGCTCTGTAAACGTATCTATTCTCTCTGGTAATGAATCGGCTGCTGCAGTTGCCGAAAAAACCGGCATGATAGATGCTAAACCGAGCAAAATCTTGTTAATCAAACTGTTACCGTTACTTATTAGATTACGCCAAACTATACAGCAATCTAGAATCAATTGACATCAGGTAACTACAGGATTTGCATTACTATAACATTGAACCAGAACAAAAAAGGGCCAGCGATTGCTGGCCCTGAGTAATTTTAAAGCAGTTTAGGATTATAACGCTTTAAAAATATTTTCTACGCTTTCTTTAGCATCGCCAAATAGCATTGACGTGTTTTCTTTAAAGAACAACGGGTTTTGTACGCCGGCGTAACCAGTATTCATTGAACGCTTGAATACCACTACGTTTTTCGCATTCCAAACTTCCAGTACAGGCATGCCTGCAATTGGGCTGTTTGGATCTTCAAGCGCTGCTGGGTTCACTGTATCGTTGGCACCAATAACAAGTACGGTATCTGTCTCTGGGAAGTCATCATTGATTTCGTCCATTTCAAGAACGATATCATAAGGAACTTTCGCTTCTGCCAGCAATACGTTCATGTGACCTGGAAGACGACCCGCTACAGGGTGAATACCAAAACGAACTTCAACACCTTGTGAGCGAAGTGCATCCGTGATTTCATGCACAGGGTATTGAGCTTGCGCTACTGCCATACCGTATCCCGGAGTGATGATGACTGATTTTGAATTCTTCAGCATTTCAGCCACTTCTTCGGCGTTAGTTTCGCGGTGTTCGCCCTGCTCTTCATCACTAGAAATGATGATCTCTTGACCAAAGCCACCAGCGATAACGCTAATGAACGAGCGGTTCATCGCTTTACACATGATGTATGACAGAATCGCACCTGAAGAACCAACCAAAGCACCTGTTACGATCAATAGGTCGTTTGCAAGCATGAAACCTGCTGCTGCCGCTGCCCAACCAGAGTAAGAGTTCAGCATTGAAACGACTACTGGCATATCCGCACCACCGATTGATGCTACCAAATGATAACCAAACGCGAATGCAATCAGTGTCATTACGATAAGAGCGAACATGCTGCCGTCTGCTTTTACGAAGTAAATCATAAGTAGCGTAGACACAACAATCGCAGCCAGATTCATTTTATGCTTATGAGGAAGGTTAAGCGGTGAAGAAGAAATCACGCCACGTAACTTACCAAATGCAACAATAGAACCAGTAAAGGTTACTGCACCGATAAACACACCAAGGAATACTTCAACAAGGTGGATAACGTGTTCCGCGTGCGTTGCCGCTTCAGGTGCGTCCAGGTAGCTATTGTAACCAACCAGAACCGCAGCCAAACCTACGAAGCTGTGAAGAATCGCAACCAGTTCTGGCATTTCGGTCATTTCTACTTTCTTAGCGTAGAAAATACCGATCGCACCACCGATCGCCATCGCGATAATGATCCAGCCAAAACCTTGAGCATCCGGGCTAAAGATCGTTGCGATCAGCGCGATCGTCATACCTGCGATGCCGTAGTAGTTACCATTTCGCGCAGACTCTTGCTTAGAAAGCCCCGCCAAACTCATGATGAAAAATAATGCAGCAACAATGTAAGCTGCTTGTACTAATCCTGCAGACATTGTGACTCCTTATTTATCTTTGCGGAACATTTCAAGCATACGCTTGGTGACGGTGAAACCACCGAATATGTTGATACTTGCAATCAACACGGCGATGAACGAAAGGAAGGATACGACCCCATTACCTTGTCCAATTTGCAGTAACGCACCCACAACAATAATGCCCGAGATAGCGTTAGTTACCGACATAAGCGGAGTATGCAGTGCATGCGTCACGTTCCAAACAACGTAGTAACCTACAACACACGCTAATACGAATACTGTAAAGTGTGAAAGGAACGCCGCAGGCGCAACCGAAGCAACCCATGCAAAGGCACCAACAGCTGCCACTAAACCAATAAGTTTTTTCGTTGGCGAAGTTGGCTCTTCAACTTTTGGCTCTTTCTTAACCACGGGTTCTTGCTTAGCCTGAGGTTGAGCAGAAACTTGAATAGGTGGCGCTGGCCAAGTGATTTCGCCTTCTTTCACGACAGTCACGCCACGAAGTACAACGTCTTCGAAGTCGATATTGATGTTGCCGTCTTTCTCTTTACAAAGAAGTTTTAGAAGGTTCACAAGGTTTGTTGCGTAAAGCTGAGAAGATTGCGTTGGCAAACGGCCTACCATGTCGGTGTAACCAACAATTTTCACGCCGTTGTCAGTCATGATAACTTGATCTTTGACTGTGTATTCACAGTTACCGCCGTTTGCAGCTGCCAAGTCTACAATCACGCTACCCGCTTTCATGCTGTCGACCATTTCTTTAGTGATCAGCTTCGGTGCAGGCTTGCCAGGAATCAGAGCCGTCGTGATGATGATATCAACGTCTTTCGCTTGCTCAGCGTATAGCTCAGCCGCTTTCTTGTTGAAGTCATCAGACATTTCTTTCGCGTAGCCATCACCAGAGCCTGAGTCCTCTTGGAAGTCCACAGTCAGGAATTCGGCGCCCATCGATTCAACTTGCTCTTTTACTTCAGGACGTACGTCAAATGAACGTACAATCGCCCCGAGGCTACCTGCAGCACCGATCGCAGCCAAACCCGCAACACCAGCACCAGCCACAAGAACTTTAGCCGGTGGAACTTTACCTGCTGCCGTAATTTGACCGGTAAAGAAACGGCCAAACTCGTGAGCGGCTTCAACGACTGCACGGTAACCAGCAATGTTCGCCATTGAAGACAGCGCATCTAATGCTTGAGCTCGAGAGATACGAGGAACTGAGTCCATCGCCAGAACGTTAATGTTCTTACTTGAAAGCTGCTCCATTAGCTCTGCATTTTGTGCAGGCCAAATAAAGCTAATCAGAGTTGCACCATCTTGTAGTAATGCAATTTCGTCGATTCCTTTTTCTTCATCTACGAGTGGCGCATTTACTTTAAGAATCAGACCTGATGTCCAAACTTCGTCACTAGAAACGATTTTCGCACCTGCAGCTTCATAAGCGGCATCATCGAAACTCGCTAGCACCCCCGCCTGAGATTCGATAGCGACATCGAACCCCAATTTAATTAACTGCTCAACCGACTTTGGTGATGCAGCTACTCGCGATTCACCCGCGAGTATCTCTCTAGGTACACCGATTTGCAAAACGCATACTCCTTGTATACATATCAATTAATTAGTCCCAAAAAAAAGAGCCGTGCTCTACTCTAATTCTTTTTTATTTCTTTCTGTTTAACTACACAAGATAAATACAAATAAAACACCGATGTTTGGGCCCACCTATTTGCATCGTCATATCTTGTTCAACAGCCCTGTTATATTCTTTTTGTATCTAAGGCGTGCTGTGACTGCAAGTGTTTTGTTATATAAACACTAAATTTCATTACATATAACCTTAAGTAATCAAATTTTCTCTATTTGAACTCAATAAATACGAAAATTATCGCCCCTAGACAGGAGGTCCAACCAGAGCATCACTAACTCCTTAATTAACAGGTATTTAAGCCTTAAAAAAAGAAAGAGCCATCAGCATATATACTAATGGCTCTTATTAAGATGATTCGCATCAAATTACAGTGATTTGTTAATCGAAGATCTTGTCACCCATTTGATCGATGAACATGTGTGATTTCTTCAACATAAGCTCGTTGGCATCTTGTTCCGAACCCAACAAGTCTGAACGAATGAAACGATGAGTCTTTATCTCCCCATCAATCTCTTTTTCTATTCGGCCAGCAATACGAAATTGACCGCCTTCAGCAACGCTTTCCTGGTATATCTGAAAGCCTTTGTATTCCACTGGCTCTACGGTTTTTACTTCGACAGATTTCTCACTACCGCCAAACAAACGAGAAAAGAATCCCACAATTCCTCCTTGGGCCAACACAACTTCTATACTTACATAGCATAGATACGGTGTTGAGCATTCATAACCTATGTTTACTTAAGAATTGGTTTTTCATACCAATCCAGCTCTTTGTGCTCATCATAACGGGTATGTGAAAAAATAACAGGCAGATCATTGTTACGATTTTTTCGTCTATCGTTTTGGAGCATAACGACTGCGTTCTCAACCGCTATCTCAGCGCTTTGTTTAAGCTGGTTAAGCTTGCGTTCAGGTAGCGAAGAGAGAAAGTCGACGTCGTGTCGAATGTAGAGGGGTTTAAGTTGTATCAAAGCTAAGCAAGCGATATCAGCCAACTGATTACTGTCAAACTGCCCGTTGTATCTGTTTGTGCAGAGGATTTGACCGACGAAGGTTTCCATATAGTTATGTACTTCGGAACTGATGTGCATGGTGACTCTCCTTTGTCTGATATAAAACAAGTATAGTCATAGTCAGCGGTAGTAATGCGTTGATTTGGCGGCTTTTATAAATGTTGCTCTATCTCCCATAACTGGTACTTAACCACTTTATTGTGTACTTATTATGGAAAATTGCTAAGATACTGAAAGCATATAATCTACAATGATAATATCAACTAGATGCGTATTGTGACCTTTTTATGTATTTAACTAATTTTGTAGGCAATTTTTTCAAATGTCCTCATCTTTAATGACATCATCAGGCTTTAAATTCGTTTTCCCAATAATACTGTTGGGACTCGCGATATCCGGCATGAATAGTATTATTCAGATGACTAAGTCAAACTGGGGAATAGCCGCGAATTTACCTTACATACTGTTGGGTTGTGCCCTGCTGCTTTGCTATTCCTTTAAGCAAGGGCGGGAGTCTATGGTCTGCCTCTCAATGCTAGTGGCTTACTTTATTATCCAACAGCGGCTTCAGGTGCCCCTCACTAGTGGAACGGCGCTGATTGAGTTAACGATGCTAGCAACATTGCTGCCGATTTCTTTTCTGGCCGTGTTTCTATTCAGTAAAGACGGTGCAAACTCAAAAGCCATGTTTGTCTATGTGTTGATGTTGGCGATCTTTTTGTTGTGGTCTTACATTACACTGAGATTCCACATTAAAGGCCGGTTTGAGGATTGGACAAACGGTATTTTGTTCATCATACCTAGTATTTCCAAGCTCCCGTTTATTCTCGTCTTATACTGTCTTGGCATCGTCGGCTTTCTGGGAATTTTGGTATTAAGAACCAACAAAATCATCCACGCCATGACCTACTCTGCGATGGCTTTAGCTTCGACGACCTTTATCTTTTTCGATGTTCAATACATATCAAGCACTATGTTTACTCTGGCAGGCCTGCTTATGATTGTGTATTCAACTAGTGCAAGCCATCATCTTGCCTTTACTGACAGCTTGACTCTTATCCCCAGCCGCCGGGCACTCGATCTTGATTTTAAAGATATGGATGGTAAGTACACCATCGCAATGTTAGACGTTGACCACTTTAAAAATTTTAATGATACGTACGGACATGATACCGGCGACAATGTACTTAAACTTGTCGCAACGTTGCTAATGAAAACACGCGGTGGTGCTAAGGCGTATCGTTTTGGTGGTGAAGAGTTCACTATCCTATTTAAAGGTAAGTACTCTGAAGACTGTTTAAAAGAATTAACGGAAGTCCATAAATCAATAGCGAATTATAAAATGGTCTTGCGTGATTCAGCATCTCGTCCAGACGACAATAAGCAAGGCCAATTAAATCGTGGACACGGAGCTAAAAGACGGTCGGTATCAATTACGGTGAGTATTGGCGTTGCTGATAGCCGAGACGCTTCAGATCCAGAAGAGGTTCTGTCACTCGCAGATGAAGCCTTGTATCAAGCAAAAGACTCTGGCAGAAATTGTATAAAATGTTTCAGGAATGAGTTCAGGTCGCGTGCTTCGTGATTATCTATGACTCAACTTGTACCCCTACTTAAAGCGCTATTACCAATCGATTGTTTAAAGGAGCTCTATTTGTGACAGCGTCACTCAAATCAGGAATGCAGGATCAGAGTCAATTTTGATTGACTAAAGTATGTGTATCGCGACCTCTAGATTTTGATGTGTAGAGTGCTCGATCGACGATTTCATACAAATCTGCTTTTTTTTCTTTGCCCGTAGCCTGAAAAGCAAACACACCTTGTGACACTGTCACTCTACTTGAAATGCTTGAATACTGATGAGGATAGTCAAGAAAAGCGATCACTTCTTGGATACGCTCGGCTTCTCTTTCTGCCATTTGTCCATCAGTAGTGCTTAGCAGTACCACAAACTCCTCTCCGCCATAACGGCCAACATACTCTCCAGAACGGCAAAAGGTCGCTTTGAGTTGACTTGCGATCGCCTGCAAGCATCGATCCCCTTCTATGTGGCCATAGTTATCGTTAAACGCTTTAAAAAAGTCGACGTCTAACAAAATCATCGCCATTGGCATATGGCGGCGGCCGTGCCACGCAACCAAAGATTCAAGCTTTTGGTCAATGTATCTGCGATTATAAAGTTTCGTTAACCCGTCCTCGTTCGCCTGCTGGGTTAGAAGTTGATTCACTTTTTCTAGCTGCGCTGTCGCTTGTTTTAACTCACGCCTCATGTGAGCAATACGCTGCATGGCGATGAGCTTGGAATTTAGAACGAGTTTATCAACGGGCTTAATAAGATAATCATCGCCGCCTGCTTCTATCGCTTTAGCAATAATTTCAGGTTCTTCATGGCTACTAAGGAAGATGATGGGAATCCAGTCAGGAAAAGCTTCTCTGATTGATAATGAAAGCTCGAAACCGTTCATTTCTGGCATAGAGATATCGAGCAAGACCAATTCAGGGTCGAAACTCTCATAAATACTTAATGCTTCTGCACCACTGCCTACTGTCTTAACGATATGCCCCAGTTGTTTCAAACGAATAGCCAATTGCATTCTGTCTAATTGAACATCGTCAACCAGTAGAATGCGCATTGATGTCCCTTTAGGCTGCATAAGGTATTCCACTATCTTATTTTATCTTTCTTAACCATATATCATATTCAACGATTCGTTGCATCGTACCAGCTCTTAAGTGCTATATTTTTGTTTAATTGTCGCGTAATCAAAAGACTATAATGGTAGATATTTGAAACATTTGATATTACTATTCCCGCCTTTTTGTAATGAGAGACACAGCATGTCAGAAGCAACTAACACCGAAAGCAAAAAAATCGATCTAGAAACCATTTCTCCTGAACTACGTAAAGTTATTGAATTCGACGAAGTTCCAGAGCAAATGTTCGAAATGGTTACCTCTATCCATGAAGTGTCAGAAGAAGCGGTTCGCGCGTCTTGGGACGAAATGCCAGCAAGTGCTCAAAACATTCTGGATAACTTTGAACAGTTCCATGCTCTAGTTTCAGTAGGCCAAGCATTCGCTGGGATTAACGTAATGGAAGAATTCCCTACTCTAAATCTGCCAGAAAACATGACAGATGAAGATAAAGAAGAGTACCGAGCACAGCTACTAGACAATGTTCTTCACAACTGCGTGAAAGACATGGTTAAACAAATGAAAAAAGCGCGTCGTGACCCTCTACTAAAACGTGAATTCAAAGAAGTATTTGCGAAGTAAAGCTGACTTACGAAGTGAATAAAGGGCTGCATTGTGCAGCCCTTTTTAGTTATGTAACCTTTGCATCAGTCTTTTTAAGCGTGTGGTGCAAAGGCAATATCGCGTTGAGTCACACTCACCCCTTTGACTTGTGCATAGACACAGTCACCGGGCTTTAAGTTGAGGTCATCCAGTGCCCAAGGGGTAATTTTAGCCCACAAGCAGCAATTCGCGTCCAGTTGCAAAGAGACGGTAATGCTTTGCTTATCTTCTCCGACATTCACCTGCTCGATTGATTGGACAGTCGCAGGCAAAACATTTCGAATCGAGGTGGCTACCGGACGCTCCAAAGCAATAGATACATCGCTAGCGCGCACTTGAAGTCGAATTGGCGTTCCAGGCTCGCCCTCAATCTTTTGTACCCAGAGCGAAGCGTTTTGGCCAAGTTCTACAGACGTCAGCGCATAGTGCTCATGATGAGCGGCGATTTTTCCTTCAAACAAGCTACTGTGTTCTGAAAATGACTGCCACGGTCTCATTGCGTGAGAAGCCCAGACCTCTTCCAGCTTGCCTGATGTCACTATACTGCCGTTCTCAATAATTGCTAAATTCTGAGCCAATCTAATGATTTCTTGTAAGCTGTGTGTCACATACACAATTGGTATGTTCACTTTTTCAGATAGGTCCTCAAGAAACGGCATGACTTCCCGTTTTCTGGGCATATCCAGTGATGCTAATGGTTCGTCCATCAACAACAAATCGGGCTTAGACAACAATGCACGTGCTATCGCCACTCGTTGCTTTTCGCCGCCGGAGAGCGACACTGGGAAACGCTTCATGAGTGGCTTAATAGAGAGAAGCTCAGTCACTTCATCAAAGTACTTAGTATCCTTCTCTTTGATGCCATACATTAAATTCCCTTGTACTGAATAGTGTGGGAATAGGCGTGAGTCCTGAAAAACATAACCAATCTTTCGCTTGTGCGTCGGTAAGTTTATTGCCTTATCACTATCAAATAAGACGTGTTCGCCAATACTGACTTTACCTTGTGTCGGCGTGACCAATCCACTGATTACATTAATGAGCGTTGTCTTACCTGCACCAGAACGCCCAAATAACGCACTAATTCCGTGACACGGTAACTCAAGATCGACATCAAAATCACTTTCACCAAGTAATTGTTTAAATTGAACTTTAATGCTCATTGCTTCGCTCCCAATCGACGAGCCGCTTTTCGGTTCATCCACTCAGAGGCCATTAACGTCGATAACGCAAGCGCGATAGAAATGATACAAAGACGCGCCGCTTGCATCTCTGCCCCGGGCGTTTCTATAAAGTTGTACATTGCGAGTGGTATGGTTTGCGTTTCGCCAGGGATATTGGACACAAAACTGATGGTTGCGCCAAACTCACCTAAGCTGCGTGCGAACGACAACATCGTTCCGGTGATTATTCCGGGGATTGTGAGCGGCAACGTAATCGTCATAAATACTTTAAATGGAGAGGCACCAAGCGTCGAAGCGGCATGTTCTAGTTTGGGGTCGACACTTTCCAGGCTTAAACGAACAGAGCGAACCATAAGAGGCAACGCGACTACAATACAAGCGACAACCGCTCCTTTCCAATCAAAGCTAAATACCAAGCCAAGATGCTCATACAGCCAACTGCCCATGCCCCCCTGTCGTCCAAGGGATAGCAGTAGCAAATAACCAATAACAACCGGTGGCAAGACCAAAGGCAAATGAATCAGGCTATCGAGGACAGACTTGCCAAAAAAGGTTTTGCGAGAAAGTAACCACGCCAGTAAAACACCTAAAGGGATAAGCCAAAGTACCGCGAACGCGCCTACTTTGAGACTTAAGATTAAGGCTTGGTATTCCAGTTCAGTCACGCTTATTCCTTATTACTGAAACCGTATTTGATAAAGACAGTTTTGGCTTCATCTGTATTCAGGTATTGGAAAAACTGCTTCGATTCCGTTGAGTCACTGATCATTGCCGTCGGATAGACAATGGCAGAGTGCGTGTCGCTCGAGAACTCGTCTACTATTGTTACTTTGTCTGTCAGCAATGCGTCGGTTTTGTACACAATACCTAATGGCGCTTCTCCACGCTCTACCAGAGCTAACGCGAGACGAACATTCTTGGCAGGAGCAACTTTAGATTCAATATTTTTCCATACGTCCAGTGTAGTCAGTGATTCTTTAGCGTACATCCCCACAGGTACAGATGTCGGATTACCCAGTGCAAGACGTCCATCATTCAACGCAGCTAGCCACGCGTTACTATCTGAAAAATTAAAACTCTTCGTGTTAGACGGCTTGGGAGCAATCAAGACCAGACTATTTCCCACCAAATTGGTGACATTGTCACGTAAAATAACCTTTTCATCCACAAGATAGTCCATCCACTTGGTATTTGCTGAGATGAAAACATCGGCGGGAGCTCCGTTCATTATCTGACGAGCAATAGACGAGGAACCACCGTAAACTGGTGTGACGGTTACATCGAACTTGCCTGAGAAATTTTCGCTAATTTCGTTGATCGCATTGGTCATAGAGGACGCAGCGTACACTTTGAGATCGGCTGCGGCATGGGCAGAAAAAACAACGCTTAACAATGCCGTTAAGCAAACATGTGTTTTCCATATTTTCATTAATAGGCTCCTTTACGAGACAAGCTTTAGACTGATATTACGTTCATCAACTGAGTGTTTTATTTGAATAAAAAATCTAAGTTCATGTGTTGCTCTATCGCATCTGCAATACGATTAATCCCAAGCTCTTTAATTTCTTCAAAATTTTGTTGCTTAATTTGAGAGCCATTTACCCACTCGGCAATGAGATTTAACACTTCCACTTCATCAAAGAAACCGTGTAAATAGGTTCCCATAATTTGGTCACATTCACTTAACGCGCCATCAAAAACACCATTGGTGAGTTCAAGTGGCTGAACGCCTGTCACTTCGCTTCGGCCAACATGAATTTCGTAGCCTTTTGCGGTAGCACGTTTACCATTTAGGCTCACGACAGCTTGTGTCTTTGTCAGTTGCTTACTACCGGTAAGGACCGTGTGAACGTCAAGCAGCCCTAAACCTTCACTTTTGCCCGCTGCACTTTCAACACCCTCTGGATCATCAATGGTTTTACCTAGCATCTGATAGCCGCCACAAATACCAATGACTTTTCCACCCAGGCGAATATGGCGCAATATATCCTTGTCCCAGCCCTGACTTCTTAAGTACGCTAAATCGTCTCTGACGGACTTTGTACCGGGTAGGATAACCAAATCAGCTTTATCGATTTTCTCGCCTTTACCCACATAACGTAAGTTAATGTCGGGGTTGAGACGAAGGACATCAAAATCGGTATGATTGCTGATTCGGGTTAAAACCGGTACCACAACATTGAGTTTGACTTGTGCGTTTAACTCTTGCTGATTAGTGATCGCATCCTCGGCTTCAAGGTTGAATCCATGAAGGTACGGTAATACTCCCAGGACCGGCTTACCGGTTTTTTCTTCAAGCCAGTCTAATCCTGATTGCAACAAACGAATGTCACCACGGAAGCGGTTAATGACAAAACCTTTTACGCGCGCTTGTTCTGATTCAGAAAGTAACGCTAACGTCCCGTATAAGTGAGCAAAAACCCCGCCTCGATCGATATCAGCAACAATAATCACCGGGACATCAGCCGCCTCTGCAAATCCCATATTGGCAATATCCCCTTCTCGCAGGTTAATCTCTGCCGGGCTGCCTGCTCCCTCAATCATAATCGAGTCGTACTCTTGGGTCAGTCGCGAAAAGGAATCAAGTACAGTATTCATCGCAACTTTTTTGTAGTCATGAAATCCCGCAGCATCCATATCAGACAACGCTTTGCCTTGCAGAATGATTTGCGCACCCGTATCGCTGTTTGGTTTTATAAGCACCGGGTTCATATGAACCGTGGATTCGATATTGCAAGCTTGCGCCTGAACTTCCTGAGCGCGCCCTATCTCACCGCCATCTTTGGTGACCGCGCTGTTAAGCGCCATATTTTGCGGTTTAAAAGGGGCAACTTTAATCCCTCTTCTCGCTAATACACGGCATAAACCTGCCACAAGTACACTTTTTCCGGCATCCGATGTGGTGCCTTGAACCATTAAAGAAGGGATTGCTGATTTCATGAATATTCGTAAGAGAAGAAATAGATGAGCAATCATAACGTTATCGTTGCAGGTTACTCAAGCAAATGAACCGAATATCAAAGTTTATCGTCACATTTGTTCCACTTGCCCTGTCTGGAAAGAGGGTTGTAAATAGTCGCTCGCGGGTTACTCGCGGGTTAAAAGAAGCGATACTGGTTAAAAGTGATACTATTATCATTTATGGTCTGATTTTTGCTTTGCTGTGTGTAATTTTAATGATCTTGTCTGGAGTTACCATGCTAGGTAAAGCGCTAAAGGTTACGGCCTTTGGTTTGTGCGCGATACTGCCACTTTCCTCTTATGCCAATAATTTTAACTACAATACGTTGGAAGTCCGTATGGGCACCAGCCCAGGAACCTTTGGTGGGGAAATTACAAGCTACTTTACTGAAAACACCCACTTCATTGGTCGCGCTGATAGCGAATTCAGTGGTGACTGGGATGTCGCAGGTGGTATTGGCTTCAATGGCCCTGCTGGACAATTTGCTGATATTTATGGCCAGATGCTGCTGCACAATATTAAGAAAAACAGCAGTGACAAAGTCGGCGATGAGTGGCACGCAGAAGTTAATGTTGGTACTCGTGTCTGGCTGATGCAAAACGTTGAGTTTCACGCGCGTTTAGGTCAATTAATGGACAATGATGATTCCCACACCGTTTACAATTTGGGAGCTCGATTCCATTCGACTCAGCAATTGTCACTTGGTGCCGATTTCAAAAATAACGGGGTTTACGGACAGCAACTCGTGATGTCTGCCCGCTTTGGATTCTAAGCAAGCCAAACCAGCATAAAAAATGGCCTCCATAAGTGGAGGCCATTTCAGTTTTAGTACTGTTACTATTTCTTGCTAGGTTTGTCTTGAACGTATTTTTTCGATACATCGACAACAGCAATATCTCTGAAGAAGCTTCTTCCCAAAAGCATTGGGAACTTCATATGGCCTCTTTCAGCCAAGGTAAATTCCGTTTTCTCTTTGTAATCACCAACCTGAATGTAAGCCATTACAACAGCACGTTTATTGACTTCGTCCGATGAGGACTGTTTTACCTTAGCCCAACGCTCTACTGGTGCTTTAAATTCTTTACTCGCCTTATCGCCAAGGTCGATTTTGAACTGAACCCAGTCTTTACCATCGCGTTCAAATGGTACGATATCTAACGCGCTGATTGACGATGTCGTTGCGCCAGTATCTACACGTGCTTTAAACGTTTCATCAATACCCGGTGCGTAAACCCACTCTTCCGAGCCAAGAATAAGCATACCGTCAGGCGTTTTTTGTACCTTAACTGGCTTTTCTGGTTTTGGCTCAGGTTTCGGCTCTGGCTTTATTTCCGGTTTTGGTTCTACTTCTGGCTTTGGCTCAACCTCTGGTTTAACTTCTGGTTCTACCACGACAGGTTGTTCTATTTCAGGCGTTTCTGGCTCAACAGGCTCCGTCGTCGTTTGCGTTGACGTACAAGCAATTAAACTACCGCTCATCACAAGCGGCAGAATCAGTTTCCAGTTTTTCATCCACACTCCGAATTAAAGTTGAGAGACTTTATTTATCGCGTCAGCTACGTAAGGAATATGTGTTTCGGTCAGACCGGCAATATTAATGCGGCCATCTCCAACACCATAAATGCCATAATCTTCACGTAAGTGCGCCATTTGCTTTTCAGTAAAGCCTAGCACAGTAAACATGCCTTTGTGACTCTCAATGAAGTCAAATTGATCTGTATTATGGTTATTTCTCAATTCGTTACACAAGTTTTGACGAAGGCTAACCAAACGCTGCTGCATTTCGCTCAGTTCTTGCTTCCAAACTGAAGTTAGGTTCGCGTCTTGAAGGATCGTTTTGACCAGTGCAGCACCATGATCTGGCGGCATAGTGTAAGTAGAACGAGCCAACGTTAATAGTTTACCTTTTGCGTTAGTGACATCTTGAGTATTTTTACCGACGACAATCGCAGCACCTGTACGTTCACGGTAAAGACCAAAATTCTTCGAGCAAGACGTCGTGATTAGCATCTCTTCAACGTTATCTGCCATAAAGCGAAGGCCTTTCGCATCTTCTTCCAGACCATCGCCAAAGCCCTGATAGGCGATATCAACAAAAGGGGTGAAACCATTCTTCTGTGATAGCTCTGTAATTGCTTGCCAAGCGGCGAAGTCGATATCTGCACCCGTTGGATTGTGGCAACAACCGTGGAGTAGCACGACATCAGAAGGGCCAGCTTTTGACAAATCGTCTAGCATTTTAGCGGTCTCAACTTGCTTGGTTTCTGGAGAGAAGTAATGGTAGAACCTTACCTTCAGACCTGCAGCTTCCATCACCGGTTTGTGGTTCACGTAACTTGGGTTAGAAATCCATACAGTCGTATCTGGTTGTGCAACTTTCATTAAGTCGCCCAACATACGCAAAGCACCACTCGCTCCTGGAGTTTGAATTGCCGCAACACGATCCATTGCGGAGGTTCCGGATAACAAAAGATCAACCATGCTTTGGTTAAACTCTTCGCAGCCAGCAAGGCCAACGTAAGCTTTGGTTTTTTGAGTTTTTACAACAACGTCTTGCGCCATCTGAATGGCTTTCATGATTGGTGTTTCACCAGCGCTGTTTTTGTACACGCCAATACCAAGGTCGACCTTGTTTGGACGTTCATCGCCGCGATATGCAACGGATAGAGATAAAATAGGATCTAATACGGGAGTTGGTAGATTAGAAAACATGAAAGTCACAACCCTTTGAAATTCAAGTACGGACTTCACGGTAACATTATCATTTGAAATGACGAAATGATTTTTTACGAATTTCGTCAATTATAGGACAAAATTCTGTATGCAATGGTGCTTTGTGCACTTGGTTGGTTACAAAGAAAGCAAATCACTACTCGATATCTATCTCAAGATGCCCATTTTGTCTGAACTCTCTCGGTGTCATACCGGACCAAGTTCGAAACCGTGTACTGAAGTTTGCGCTGGTTGGATAACCGACAATCTCACCAATGTGCTGAATCGGCCATTCTGTGGAGCGTAATAACCTGGCCGCGTATTCCATTCTCATACGCGTTAAATGTGCCATTGGGCTTTGTCCAAACTGTTGTTGACTCAATCGAAACAGATGAGCTTCCGAGCAAGGATACAGGGCTGCTAATTGCTCCACGGTCCACTCTTTATGTAATTGCCTTTGGACAAGATCGAAAACGCGGCGCAGCTTTAACTGATGACGGGAAAGGGATTCTGATTGAGGCATGTTTAGCATCAACTCCAGCTGAGCGACACTGTGTGCACCGACCGCACCACCATAGTTTATCGGCAAGTTGATACTGCGGAGCAGAGTTTGAATGCAGGCGTACATTACCTCTGGTGCGGATGTTAGCTGGTAGCTAATATCTTTTTCTACGATTGACCAATCCGTGTTCTGTGAAAGAAAAACCCATGCTATCTGCCAGGTTTCATCCCCCATACCAAATCCATTTTCAACGCCTGCGGGAACAATGATTAAAGATCCCGGCTCCAACTCATAGCGAGTGGCATTACTTTCCAACCAGCCTTTTCCTCTCACCGTATAAAGCAACATGTGCTTTTTTTGGTTTTTCCTATACACCGAAAAGAAATCTCTGCAGGTTGCGATGCCGCATTGCACGATGCCTCTTTCTTCTAATGCTAAAACACGCGTGTGGTCGATCATCTCCTGATACGTTTTTTCGGAAATGGAGTAACACTCTTGTTTTTCTTCCATATTTCGATGTCTCACACTGTATTTATTGCGTCTTGGCAACATTAGATATAACGGCTCAAATTACTTGAGAGTTTTGCAAAACTATTGGATGCCTTTGAAAAATACAACGCGAAATCATGGGGATAAACTACTCGCATTATTCTTAAAGGAGAAATGCGATGCTGTTAACACATGAATACATAAACAAAGCATTTTGGAAAAAACTGTACGGTATTGCCCTTCCTGTTTCGCTGCAATCTATGTTGTTTGCCTTATTGGGTATTGTCGACATTTTTATGGTGAGCCAGTTAGGCGAGTCAGCCATTGCAGCCGTTGGTGTGGTTAATCGTATTATTTTCTTTAACCTTGCCGTGATCTTTGGTCTATGTGGTGCAGTAACGATTTTAGCATCCCAGTATTATGGTTCGGGTAAATTTAACGGAATCCGCAGGACTCTGGCGCAATCGTGGTTTATCTCTATTTTGGTCACGGTTCCGTTTATCATCCTTTATGTGATATTTGATCAAGAAATTGTTTCGTTCATGTCCAAGGACCCTGAGTATGTTAACTATGCTCGCGACTATCTTGTAGTTAATGGATTAAGCTTGATTACGACGGCGATCGTTGTGCCTATTGAATCCGTACTTCGATCAGTTGGAGAAGCGAAACTGGCGACGAAGGTCAGCTTATTAGCCATCATCGTCAACGTTATTCTCAATTCAGTATTGATCTTTGGTTTGTTGGGATTCCCACAGTGGGGCGTGTTCGGTGCCGCAATAGGAACGCTTCTCGCACGCGTCTTTCAAACGGCAGTATTGGTGTATTACTTTATCAAACACTACGCGCACTTCCTTCCGACGAAGTTCGATTGGGCTCAAAGTGCACTTAAGCAGTACCGTAAAAAGTATTTTCAAATTTCACTACCCACGCTCATCCATGATGCATTATGGACTGGTGGTCTGATTGTCTACAGCGTCTTGTATGGTCAATTAGGTGTGTCTGAGCTGGCGATTGTCTCATTCCTGTCGCCAATTGAAGGCGTTTTGATATCCGCGTTTATGGGATTTGCCGTCGCCGCATCAGTACTTCTTGGAAACGACATCGGAGCTAAACAGTACGACAGAGTTGAGAAAACCGCATGGTGGTATGTATTAACCAGCTCAGGGTTAGCGATAATCTTGTATCTGTTAGTGTGGATTTGTTCGCCGTGGATATACGGGCTATTGGAATTTACTCCACTTTCCGACAAAGAAATGGCGCTTAACGTCTGCCTTGTTATGGCACTAGGAATGATTTTTCGCGTGTTCAATATGGTGGGAATTGGTGGCGTTCTTAAAAGCGGCGCCGATATTCGGTACAGTATTTTTATCGACACCTTTGGACAGTGGGCAATTGGTATCCCTCTTACCTATTACACAGGCATGGTTCTAGGGTTGCCTCTACATTACGTGCTGATGTCTCTGATTGTCGAAGAACTTGTAAAAGGTGTACTGACGACTTATCGTATTCAGTCTAAGCGCTGGATAAACAATATGGTTGATGACGAGGATATGGTGACAGCGTAACCAAAGATTTCAACAGCCAACAAAGAACTCACCCAAAAGGCACATTTTCAACTCATGAATGTGCCTTTTCTATTTTCCAGCCAGTTTGTCTCTTATTTAAGCATGATCAAAATGGTGTATGACTTGGTTGGAGCTGCCGCGCCATTCCAAATTCAAATCTTTTTTATCTTGCTCAAACTTACCATCGATAAGCACATCGATGTATTTGGTTACTTCTCTTTGTGCGTCGTCAAGCTCGGCCAAAGTGTAACCTGTCCAAACCCAGATATCTTTACCCGCACACTCTTCTCTTACACGCTTAACCAATTTTAGGATGTACGGTACATTTTCTGGATGGAGCGGATCTCCCCCCGACAACGACAAACCCCGGCGCTTAATTCGCGTGTCATTGAGATCAGCAATGATTTTGTCTTCAAGTTCTTGAGTAAATACATGCCCAGAATCCACACGCCAGGTCGATTGATTATAACAACCGCGACACTGGTGAATACAACCAGAAACAAACAGCGTACAGCGCGTACCCGGTCCATTTACAACATCAATTGGATAGTATTGGTGGTAATTCATTGTCGTGTCTCATTAGGTTTGTGAAAACAGAAAATCAACCCGAAACAGGTTGATTTTCTGTATGCAGTTTCAGTTACTGATTAAAGGTGTTTTACTCGGCGCTTCACTTCTTCCTGTTTACCGAAGTTAAACGGACGTGCATCAGGACTACCAAGGTAACCGCATACACGGCGTGTTACCGATACTTTAGTTGAATCATGGTTGCCACAGCTTGGGCAGGTAAAACCTTTGCTGGTACATTCAAATTCACCAGTGTAGCTACACTCGTAACATTCATCGATAGGCGTATTAGTGCCGTAATAAGGCACTCTGGTATAGCTGTAATCCCATACGTTTTCTAACGCTTCCACGTTACGCTGCATGTTCGGGAATTCACCGTAACAGATAAAACCACCGCTGGAGATTTCTGGATACGGCATTTCAAAGTCAATCTTATCGTAAGGGTTTACCTTCTTCTCGACATCTAAGTGGAAGCTGTTGGTGTAGTAGCCTTTATCTGTCACCCCTTCGATCACACCGAATTCTTTAGTATCAATACGACAGAAACGGCTACATAAGTTTTCACTCGGTGTCGCGTATAGACTGAAACCATAGCCTGTTTCGTCTGCCCACTGATTTACTGCGTCTTTTAGGTGTTTGATCACCTCAACCGCTTTTGCACGTAAGACCGCATCGTCATACACGTGCGCTTCGTTGCCAAACAGTGCGTTAATCGTTTCATGCACACCGATATAGCCCAGTGAAATTGAAGCACGACCATGTTTGAAGATCTCTGCAATAGAGTCATCCGCTTTCAGACGAACACCACATGCTCCTTCCATATAAAGGATTGGTGCTACGCGTGCTTTGACGTTTTCCAGGCGCGTAATGCGAGTTTCTAACGCTCTGCGCGCTAAACGAAGGCGATCATCAAGTAGCTCGTAGAACTTCTTCTCGCTTCCTTTGGCACGAATGGCAATGCGAGGCAGGTTCAGGCTCACAACACCAAGGTTGTTACGACCTTCATGGATTAGCTCGCCGTCTTCTTCATAAGTACCCAAGAAACTTCTGCAACCCATCGGCGTTTTAAATGACCCCGTCACTTCAACCACTTTGTCGTAGTTCAGAATATCTGGATACATACGTTTAGAGGCACACTCAAGCGCAAGTTGTTTAATGTCGTAGTTTGGATCTTCAGCTTTGTGGTTCAGACCGTCTTTAATACCGAATACCAGTTTTGGGAACACGGCCGTTTTGCGATTTTTGCCAAGCCCCGCAATGCGGTTTTTTAGAATCGATTTCTGGATCAAACGAGATGCCCAGCTTGTACCTAAACCGAAGCCAAACGTAACGAATGGCGTTTGCCCATTTGCGGTATGTAACGTGTTTACTTCGTACTCAAGCGATTGGAAAGCGTCGTAACACTCTTTCTCTGTACGCGCTTTTGCAAACTCTTCCGGCTCTGCAATGTCCCACTCTTTGGCAATCTTTAGATGCTTCTCGTAACTTGTCATTACGTAAGGGGCCAATACTTCATCGATACGGTTGATCGTTGTGCCGCCGTAAATATGGCTCGCAACTTGTGCAATGATCTGCGCCGTGACTGCGGTTGCTGTGGATATCGATTTCGGCGTATCAATTTCCGCATTTCCCATTTTGAAGCCGTGTGTCAGCATGCCTTTCAGGTCGATCAGCATACAGTTAAACATCGGGAAGAACGGCGCGTAATCTAAATCGTGGTAGTGAATATCACCCACTTCATGCGCTTGTACGACATCGCGAGGAAGAATGTGAGTTTTCGCGTAGTGTTTCGCAACGATACCAGCCAGCAAGTCACGTTGAGTCGGGATAACTTTGCCATCTTTGTTCGCGTTTTCATTGATAAGGTCGAGATTACTTTCTTCAATCAGACCTTCAATTTCACGAGTTAGGAAGCTTTGTTTCTCACGAGCAATATCGCGATCATGGCGGTACTCGATGTAAGAACGTGCCAGAGACTTATAAGGACCTTGCATGAGTTCATTTTCAACCAAATCCTGAATCTCATGGATGTGAACTTCATCGTGATCTTTGAGCTGTAACTCGACAGCAAGAGCAACATTGAGAGCATAAATGGCGACATCTTTATCTTTATTTTCCGCCGCGGCTTCGACTGCTGCTTGAATACGATCCCTGTTGAACGGAGCTCTTGAGCCGTCACGCTTGATTACGATTGGTTTCACTTTCTTCTCCTTACCCCAGCATACTCACAGAGTTATCCACAAACACACTATATGGGGTGATTTATTATTCTTTAGCCACAATATATTGTGGCGTATTTAACGAGAAGCACCAGTCGAAAACATTGATTTTGATCAACAAAAACTGGGTAGCGGATAAGAAGAAATCGATCTTATTGCTGATGCCCTTTATTAAAAAGAAATCAATGAAAATTGCAAAATTGGTACGTAATACACTTGCTTTTTTTAGAGGTCTTATAGGATAAAGGTTACAAAGGGACACGCACTAAAACGGGAGTGAAATAAGCCAATATGCGATCACTTTTTGCTACAGCCATGTTAGTTTTTTGTTCCGCCTCATTTGCTCAAAATTCAATCAATCTAACCAGTTGGAATATTGAATGGCTAGCAATGAACGGTGGAAAAGTATCAAGAACCGAGAACGATTTTGCCAAACTCAATCAATATGTGGGTAACTCGCAACCTGATGTATTAGCATTTCAAGAAGTCGATAGTGAAGCCGCGATTAGGAAAGTCGTGGGAAATGGCTACGATATTTACTTTTCGGATAGAGCTCGGTCCGGCAATAAACATTTGCAGTTCTCAGACACAAACCAGTACACAGGGTTTGCCGTGCGTAAAGGAATCCCGGTATCGGATCCCTCCGATTTTTCAATCACTCGAGGCAATAGCAAGTTACGCTTTGCGAGCTATATTGTTCTAAATCCGAATAAGCGTGATGAAATTCACCTGCTTTCAGTTCACCTAAAGGCGGGATGCAGTGGCGCTTACAAAAACAGTCGCGAATGCAAGACGCTCAAGCAGCAAGGCGAAGCTCTGGCAAAGTGGATAACGGCGCGTGAAAAGAGCCAAGAAAAGTACGCCATTTTAGGTGATTTTAACCACAACTTGGCTTATCAAGGTGACTGGTTGTGGTCGACAATGACTTCAAATACCAGCGCTAGATTAGTCACAAAAGACACTCAAGCAGAATGTAAGGTGCGTTCGAATCGTAACCCGAATAAAACGCATCAGTTCCGTTCTATCATTGACCATATCATTGTCAGCGATAGTCTAGGATCGCAACCAGCCAAACAGGTGACATTTAAGTCGCAAGATGTTCTGGATTACCATCTAAGTGACCATTGTCCAATCAGTACGCAAGTGCGACTCTCTGCAAATTAGTCAGCTAAAAAACGCCCAGCAAAAATGCTGGGCGTATTAGTTATAACAAAAATTACAGCTGTCTCGGATTGAGAATGACGACATCGCCTTGTTTCAATCCTGTCCTTACTCTGTCCAACTCGCCCAACTGAATTAAACGCGTTTCGACTTCACCACCGTCTTGCAACACCTTGACATAATCCAACTGGCCAACTTGATACACGGCGTCTTTCGGTATTCTTAGAACCACGTCGTCCGTTAAGGTCAGTGCAACCTTTGCAAAAGTACCTGGGTACACAGAGGTCGGAGATTCAAATTGCAATTTGACTGTGTAACTGCGTGAATTCGCATCAGCAGACGGTGTCACTTCTTTGATCGTCGCCGAAGCCGTCACATCATAAGAAGGAAATACGGCTTCCACCTGCTTGTCGTAGTTCACGTAAGGCATGACTGACTCGGCAAAGTTAACTTCTATTTCAAGCGAGTCAGGATTGTACATCGAGAGCAAAAGTGACCCGGGTGTGGCGGTATCCCCTTTATTGATCGGCTTCTGCGTTATCAAACCGTCGAATGGCGCAGTAATAATACTGTACCCGAAGGTCGTCTCGGCTTCAGAGACGGCAGCCTGAGAGCGGTTGAAGTTGGCTTGTGCGGTTTGCAATGTACTTTCTGCCTGGTCGTACTGCGACTGTGGTATCAGTTTTCTGTTTAACAGCGTTCTAACGCGTGAGAACTCTTTACGAGCGGCATTAAGCTGCGCTTGTGCAGAAGACAACGCCTGCTCGCTCTGACGAACTCGTGCGTCTAAGTCGTCACTTTCTAAGCGCGCTAATACATCCCCCTGTTTCACTCTGTCACCTACTTTAACCAATACTTCAACAACTGAGGCGGTCAATCGTGCGGCAATATCAGCTTGCTGATCTGCGACAACGATGCCCGGAAACTCGCGAACAACTGGTTCGCTGGTCAGTATCATCTCATGCGTTTGTACAGAATTAACATCAATCACGTTGGTTTTCGCAGAATGCTCAGTGGGTAACTTTTCGGAGAAAAAGCCAGCCATATAAAGAAAAAGAAGCGCGAGCAAGATAATTAAAATAATGCCCAGCAATTTGTTATCTAATTTCATTGTTCTTCCTCCATCTGAGGCAATCCATGTCCTTTGGTATTCTGGTATGCGAGGTTATATACCACTGGAACAACAAGCAAAGTAAACACTGTTGAGGCCGTAATCCCGAATATGATTGCCCAGGCGAGGCCATTGAAAATCGGGTCGAGCGTAATAACGATGTTACCCAACAACGTGGTGCCCGCCGTTAACAGTATCGGTCTCATACGAACCACACCAGATTCGATTAGTGCGTCGTGCAAACTGCTGCCAGATTCGAGAGATTGCTGAATAAACTCAATAAGCACTAATGAATTCCGTACAACAATACCGGCTAGTGCGATCATCCCAATCATCGCCGTGGCTGTAAATAACGCAGGATTCGGGTAGTTGCCAATGTCATTGCTTAAGACATTTAATATCCAGAATCCCGGCATAATACCGATAACCGTCAATGGAATAGCCAGCATTATGATCCCAGAAACCGCAGGTAAACCAGTCTGAATCAACATAACCACGAATACGCCCAGTAACGCTGCACCATAAGCAATGCCAAGGTCGCGGAATACATCCACCGTAATTTTCCATTCACCTTCTCCACTCCATACGACATTAATGTTCTCCGGAACGCTCCAGGCAACACCAGCACCGTTGTTTAAGTATGTGCGATCCTGCCAATTAACATGTGCGTCACTGGAATGATCAGTATCTTGATCCGCGATGACATCTGCGATGATCTCACCAGGCACACGCCCTACTACTTCGGCATACACATAAACAACAGGATTAAGGTTTTTATGGAATATCGGTTTATCCGCTGGACGTTTAACAAATTGACCAATTTCTGAGAGCTGAACAACGGGTTGCGGAGCATCCACCACCGCGCCGCCCATTTCCACTTTTGCAATCCCAGGTCTTCCACGAACATACAGTTGTTCTAATCGGTTTAAATCGTCTCTGTCTTCACGACGAAGCTGAACTTCAATCGGCAAAGGATTTAATTCCCGACCATCAGCAATGTGACCAAGAGTTTTAGCATTCGCCGCCGTAATTAGCGTGTTATTCACCTCAGCGACAGACACACCGGATAGCGCAGCTTTCTCCTGATCGACCACAAACTGCCACGTTTCTAAGTCACCCTGAACGCTCGTATCTACCTCTGATACTAACTGCTCTTTACGTAGGCGATCCGCTACTTTCTCCGCCTGTACCATCAACTCGTCATAAGAAGTAGTTTCGTCGCCATAAACTTCAGCCGTAATAGTCGCGATAACCGGAGGACCTGGCGGTACCTCTACTAATTGAATGTCTGCGTTAAAGCGTTTCGCTATTTGTTCTAAATCACTTCGCAGACGAGTAACAATTTCATGTGACTGCATAGAACGATGTTTTTTCGGCGCTAATACTATGCGCAGTTCACCTTGGTATGGCTCGCTGCGCATAAAGTAATGGCGAACCATGCCGTTAAAATCCATTGGTGAAGCCGTCCCTGCAAAACCAGACACGCTGGTCACTTCAGGCACCGTCATCAGATAGTCAGAAAAACTGGATAGCGCATTGGAAGTATCAACAAAACTTGACGTTTCTGGCATGTTTAACACTAGCTGGAATTCGTTTTTGTTGTCGTATGGAAGCAGTTTGAGTGGCACCAAACGTAATACAGGTAACAACGCGGCGAGTGCAAACAAAAACGCAACTAATCCAAGGAAAGCCCAGGCTTTTTTACGGCTTTCCAATAACGGTATTAATACTCCACGGTATAAACGATACATGGTCGACGATTGGATATCGTAATGACCGCTGTCCTGAGCGCCAGTAAGTATTTTCTTCGCAAGCCAAGGCGTGATCATAAACGCCACAACCGTACTGAACATCACACTGATTGGTACGTTGAAGGCGAGCGGCGCCATGTACGGCCCCATCATTCCTGTGATAAAAAACATTGGCGTGAACACAATAACAATCGCCACGGTAGACATTAATAGCGCGCTACGAATTTCAGCCATGGCCAGAACAATTGCTTTAGTGCGGGTTAAATCCTTACGCTTTAAGTAACGCTCAATGTTATCGATACTGGCGATAGGATCATCAACGATCAAACCGAGCGCTAAGATCAATGCAAACAATGTTACCCGGTTGATGGAGTAACCAAAAAGTAAGTCCATCCCCAGCGCGGCACCATAACTGATCGGAATTGCGATCCCGACAACCAGTGCACTTCGCCAATCTAGGAATAAGCCGACGAATACCACAACGGTTAAAATTGATATACCAAGGCTGGAAACCAAGTTGTTCACTTTTGCGTTTGCGGTTTCACCGTAGTCGCGAATGATGGCGACCTGAACTTGATGTGGGAACTGATCAGATTCAAGCTGAGCTAATTTATCATTGACTGCTTGAGCGACGTGAACCGCATTAGAACCTTTTTGCTTAGCGACCGAGATAAAGACAGCAGGTAACGCTTGGCCGCTATTTTTATCTCTATACCAGGTATCGGATGTGGCCTCTCCCGGACCATCATAAATTCTCGCCACGTCTTTTAAGTAAACAGGCTTGCCATTTAGCACCGCAATGACGAGATTACCAACGTCCTTTGAGCTGGTAAGAAATTGTCCGGATTCTAAAGTGAAATTGCGACCATTAACCCGAATATTTTCACCCTGTGTTTTCGCATTGCTGTATTGGATGGCTTGCTCAAGATCGTCAATAGTGACTTTAAAATTCGCCATTGCGACGGTATCAAGTTCAATCTGAACTTTTCTAGGTTCTCCGCCAATAACCTCGACTTTGTTGGTCGCATCAAGTGATTTAATGCCCAAAGTCGCTTGATCCGCGATTCTTCTAAGTTGATGACGATCTAGCGTCGAAGGCTCCGTCGAATAAAGCGCTGCAACGACGATAGGCACGTCATCGATTTCGACTGGTTTGACTAACCAACTGGCTACAGACGATGGGACTTTATCTTGATTGGAGTAAAGTTTGTTGTAGAGCTTAACTAACGCGTCTTCGCGATTTTCACCCACATAAAAGCGGACAATGACTTGCGCGGATCCTTCCATCGACGAGGAATAAACGTATTCCACACCATCGATCTGGCTGACAAGTTTCTCTAACGGTTCGGTGATTTGATTTTCGACTTGTGAAGCACTCAAGCCCGGCGCGGATACCAAAACATCGGCCATGGGTACCACTATCTGAGGATCTTCTTCTTTTGGCGTGAGCCACAACGCCGCCGCGCCGACCATAAAGGCCAGTAGGATCATGATCGGAGGGAAAAAGCTGTTCATGACAGACTGAACAAAGCTTCGCTCTTTATTTCCGGGCATCCTTTTCCCTCCAATTTAGATTACATAATTTATGCTTTGGCTGTTTTCATCTTCTCTTCGCGAGCATTGATGACCAATTTCGCAAACATTGAGCCTGCCAGCATTGCAACAAAGAACAAAACAATACTGACGTTACCTAATGCCAAACTCGCCACGGCAGGACCAGGACAAATGCCAGCCAATCCCCAACCTAGGCCGAAAATCGCAGCTCCAGACAACAATCGAGCATCGATCTTTGTGTTCGTAGGAGTGCACATTTCTGCACCACTAACTGATTGTTTTCTCGGCTTGATAAGTAAAAAATAGCTTGGCATAAACACTGCCAGTGCGCCGCCCATCACAAAAGCTAAACTTGGATCCCAGTTTCCTGAAATATCTAAAAATCCAATAACTTTCGCGGGATCGATCATCCCAGAAACAGCCATACCCATGCCAAATAAAATACCGCTTACCAAAGCAGTAATTCGAAAAATAGTGTTGTTCATGGAATCTCTCTTAAACTAGGTGAAGTCGAACAAAAACGGTCAAGCCAGCAACAGCCATAAATACGCATGTTGCAACGATAGAGCGCTTAGACAAACGCCCAATGCCACAAATGCCATGACCGCTGGTACATCCGTTACCTAGTCTGGTTCCAATACCAACAAATAAACCCGCCGCTAATACCAAACCCATTGAAAGATTTGCTGTACTTGGTACTGCTACGCCGAGTAATAAAACACTCACAAAGCCACCGACAATCATGCCAACTGCAAACAGAAGTCGCCATGAATAATCCCCTTTCTTCGGTGACATAATGCCATTCATAATTCCACTGATACCAGCAACCTTGCCGTTAACCAACAACAAAACCGTGGCAGAAACTCCCAATAAAATGCCACCAAACAACGATTCCCATGGAATAACGTCTAACATTACTTACCTCTATAGATTTTCATTTAATTTATTGATTTTAGTTGATTAACCACCGAAAAGGCGTTTAACGACTTAACTACAAAAAACGCCATGCAGTGCTTTAATTAATGACTCAACTCTCGGTTCAGCTAACGAGTAGAACACCTGCTGTGATGATTTCCGAGCGCTGATTAAATTGTGTTTACGCAACACCGTTAAGTGTTGTGAAAAGGCGGATTGACTCAAAAAGGAGTGTTTTTGTAACTCCCCTACACCAACCTCTCCTTGGGTCAATTGGCACAACACCATCAACCTTTCCGGGTGCGCCATTACTTTAAGTAGATCTGCGGCTTCAACTGCGCTGCCTTTCATCGCCGCTATGTCCATTGCTGTATCGCTCATGACTCACCTCTACATTAAAAACTAAATTAGATATTACTAAATAATAATATTTAGTCAACACTAAATTAGCCTTTGTGAATTTAGTTAAATTAACATTAGACAATTCTAATTTAGATGTTTATAGTGAGCATATTAAAGGATGGCTGTTTCAGTTAAACAGTTCTAAGGAGAAGAGTTATGACGTTAGAAAATGCTGTAAGAGTATTTGCCGGCACTATGATTTTAGTTTCGGTTTTACTCACCGTATTCGTTCACAGTAACTTCATTTGGTTTACTGTGTTTATTGGCGCTAACCTAATTCAGAGTGCTTATACCGGAATTTGTCCTGCCGCTTACTTTTTAAAGAAATTTGGTTTTAGATAACCTAGATGTTTCGAGCTGGCTCTACAATGTAAGTCAGCTCATCCTAAAGCTTGGAGTTAATAATGACTAAGATTTTAATCGTCGGTGGTGTCGCTGGTGGCGCATCTGCAGCAGCGCGCGCTCGTCGTCTGAGTGAAGACGCAGAAATTATCATGTTTGAGCGCGGTCCATTCGTGTCTTTTGCAAACTGTGGCCTGCCATACCACATTGGTGGCGATATCCAAGAACGCAGTAAACTCTTACTACAAACGCCAGAAAGCTTCCTAGCGCGCTTCAATGTCGATGTTCGCGTGATGAATGAGGTAGTCTCGGTAAACCGTCAGGATAAAACCATCGTGGTTAAGAACCTAATTGATGGTTCAGAATACGAAGAATCGTACGACTTCTTGCTGCTTAGCCCAGGCGCAGGCCCTATCGTTCCGCCAATTCCTGGCCTTGATAATCATCTCACTCACTCGCTACGTAATATTCCAGATATGGATCGCATTATTGAAACGATCCAAATGAACAAACCAGAACATGCGACTGTGGTAGGCGGTGGCTTCATCGGTTTAGAGATGATGGAAGCGTTCCATCAGCTAGGTATCAAAACTTCTCTGATTGAGATGGCTGACCAAGTCATGACGCCCGTTGACCGTGAAATGGCGGGATTTGCTCACGCTGAAATTCGAGATAAAGGCATCGATCTGAAACTTGGTGTGGCACTTGAGTCTGTTCAGTTCGTACCTAACGAACATGTTGCCAGCTTTGACTCCGGTGAAAGTGAAAAGCACCAACACTTAGAAGGCGAACTGGAGCTAACACTTAATAATGGTGAGAAGTTAACGACTGATATTCTCATCATGGCGATTGGTGTTCGTCCTGAGACCAAGCTTGCCCAAGAAGCTGGCTTAGAAATCGGTGCCCTAGGTGGTATCTCTACCAATGAATACATGCAAACCAGCGATCCTTCAATTTACGCGGTTGGTGATGCAGTAGAAGAAAAAGATTTTGTCACTGGCGAACCAACATTGGTGCCGCTAGCTGGCCCTGCAAACCGTCAAGGCCGCATGGCTGCAGATAACATGTTAGGTCGCAGTGAAACCTATCAAGGTACACAGGGGACGGCGATTTGTAAGATCTTTGACTTAGCTGTTGCTTCAACCGGTAAAAATGAGAAACAGCTGAAACGTGCGGGTATTGATTACGACAAAGTGTACGTTCATACCGCAAGCCACGCGAGCTACTACCCTGGCGCAGAAGTGGTGTCGTTCAAAATGCTGTTCGAACCAAAATCAGGCAAAATTTTAGGTGCTCAAGCCGCAGGTAAAGATGGTATCGATAAACGTATCGACGTGATGGCAGTGGCTCAGCGCGCTGGCATGACGGTTGAACAGTTACAGCACTTAGAACTGACCTACGCGCCACCTTACGGCAGCGCGAAAGACGTAATTAACCAGGCAGCATTTGTTGCCAATAACATCATCAAAGGTGATGCTACCGCGATTCATTACGATGAGATGGATTCACTGACTGATGACCAGGTGTTACTTGATGTACGTAACCCGGGTGAGCTTGAAAGTGTTGGTTTTATTAAAGATGCTATCAACATTCCTGTCGATCAATTACGTCACCGCATGGATGAGCTTCCAAAAGACAAAGAGATTGTGATTTACTGCCAAGTTGGTCTGCGTGGTAACGTTGCGTACCGTCAGCTCGTCAACAATGGCTTTAAAGCACGTAACCTGATTGGTGGTTACCGCACTTACAAGTTCGCTAAAGCTTAATTGACGCGTCAATAGCGAGTACGAGTAAGTAAAAAAACAAACGGCTGATAGTGATTGTCAGCCGTTTTTCTTATCCCGAATTTTGTAGTGCTATGTTAGCTATCTATTCTGTTTCAATAAGCGCTATCTCATCTGATGTGGATTTCTCCAACTTAATCGCAATGAACTTAGAAGTTGGCGTAAAGGTTCTGTCCCCATAGCTATCCAGCGGTACCAATGGGTTAGTTTCTGGATAATATGCGGCAGCCTGACCAGCAGGAACATCATACGCAACCAGCGTGAATCCGCTCACTCTCCGCTCTACGCCATCTTCCCACAATGACACCATGTCCACTTTGTCGCCTGATTCAAAACCAAGCTTTTTGATGTCCGCTTCATTGATGAACAAGACTTCTCGCATCCCAAAAACGCCACGATAGCGGTCATTTAAACCATATAGAGTCGTGTTGTATTGATCGTGCGAGCGCATGGTTTGCAGAATAAGATCAGGCCTCTGACCTTTTTCTAATAGAGCTTCACTGATCAACTGTTTTGGTAGTTCGCTGTCGCTGAACTG
This sequence comes from Vibrio sp. EJY3, assembly GCF_000241385.1. NCBI lineage: Bacteria > Pseudomonadati > Pseudomonadota > Gammaproteobacteria > Vibrionales > Vibrionaceae > Vibrio > Vibrio sp. EJY3. The sequence goes on along the minus strand of NC_016614.1, from coordinate 862,413 downwards.
GGCTTTGCCACTCGCCGTATTCCATCTGCGCTCAGCGGCTGGGTTCACCAAATGGAAACCACCCGGATTTTTAAGCTTGCTGTTGAAGTCTGTGAACCCAGGAATTGTGTCGGCGATAAGATCTCTAATTCGATCATAATCTTCTATCACCCAGTTCCAATCAATTGGATGCGTGCCTAGCGTCGCATTCGCAATACCAGCAATGATTGCGGGTTCTGAACGTAAGGCTTTGGAACGAGGTTTCAACTGACCATAAGAGATGTGCACCATACTGAAAGTGTCTTCAACCGTTACACCCTGCGGCCCGTTTTCCTGAGTATCTATTTCAGTGCGCCCCAAGCAAGGCAGAATCAATGCATCTTTACCAATCACTAAATGCGAACGGTTGAGCTTAGTCGAAATGTGAACGGTCAGATTACAGTTTCGCATTGCATCGTGAGTACGTTCGGTGTCCGGTGTCGCTTGAGCAAAGTTGCCGCCTAAACCAATAAATACTTTCGCCTGGCCTTCTTCCATTGCTTTAATTGCTTGAACCGTATTGTGACCTACACCACGAGGCACTTCGAAGTTGAATCGACGCTCAATGCTATCAAGCAGTTGGTCAGATGGCTTTTCATCGATGCCCATTGTACGGTCACCCTGAACGTTACTGTGTCCACGTACCGGAGAAAGACCTGCGCCCGCCTTACCAACGTTACCACGTAACATCTGTACATTAGCCACTTCTTTAATCGTTGGCACGGAGTGACGGTGTTGCGTCAAACCCATGGCCCAACACATGATCACACGCTCAGCGCGTAAATACATGCGAGCGACCGTTTCGATTTCGCTTAAATCTAATCCAGATTGCTCAGCGATGTGCTCCCATGAAGTGGCATCTACTTCAGCTAAGTAGTCATCGATACCAATAGAATGCTGTTCAATGAATTCACGATCGAACACGGCTTTACCACCGGTTTCTAATGCTTCACGTTCCCATTGCAATAAAAACTTAGCCATACCACGAAACACTGCCATGTCCCCACCCAGTGCTGGACGCAAATATGCTGTATTCGTCGGCTCTGAACCATTACTGAGCATTTCTATCGGCATTTGTGGGTTTTGGAATCGCTCCAAACCACGCTCTTTTAATGGGTTGAAACAGATAACTTGTGCACCGCGTTTCACCGCTTCACGTAACGGCTCCAGCATACGTGGGTGGTTGGTTCCCGGGTTTTGGCCAATAACGAAAATCGCGTCCGCTTCTTCAAAGTCATCAAAGATAACCGTGCCTTTACCTACACCAATGGTGTCTTTCATGCCAAGCGCGCTGGCTTCATGACACATATTTGAGCAATCAGGAAAGTTATTGGTACCAAATGCACGTACGAATAATTGATATAAAAACGCGGCTTCATTGCTGGCGCGGCCGGAGGTGTAAAACTCCGCTTGGTGTGGCGATTCCAGATCATTGAGGTGTTTTGCCACTAACTGAAAAGCCTCTTCCCAAGAAACTGGAACATAGTGATCAGACTCGGCATCGTATTTCATTGGGTGTGTAATACGCCCTTGATATTCGAGCCAGTAATCTGTTTGAGTAGAAAGAGAAGATACACTGTGGTTAGCGAAGAACTCAGGATCAACCAGTCGATTGGTGGCTTCCCAGTTAACAGCCTTTGCGCCATTTTCGCAAAAGTTTACTTTACCGCTTTCTGGTGATTCACCCCAAGCACATCCTGGGCAATCAAAACCGCCATTTTGGTTGGTTTTCATCATGGTGCGGATGTTTTTCACCGCATTTTCGCTTCCCCACCAGCTTCTTGTCACGGCTTTGAGCGCACCCCAACCACCTGCTGGACCTTTGTATTCTTTTATTCTTTCTTTTTGGCTCACGACTTTACTCCTCGTATATAGGAACAACAGCAAACAGGCTGCCCGGGAAAACAAGCGCGCAAAATCGCGGGAGTCATGAAGGGGCGTTTTCAATCTGGACAAGTAAAGGCTCTGTATGTGTAAGACTTTACTTGTCCAGATTGTATGAGTTCTGGTACCCGTCTACTGTTTCAGAATGTTCAGACACAATCTTTAATGCTGTGTTTTGATCTGAATCAAAGGTTAAGTCGTTACTTTGTATGCGTCCAATTGATATCCCTGACCGGCTGATAAATAAAATCTATCACGACTTTAAGACAAGACATTCATCACATTTTTCATCAATTGAATTTATCAGAGAATTCGTTTTATGCGGTGTTTAAACTGAGATCTCACGCTCGACTCAGTAATTACGATGAGATTTACGATAGACATTATCTATCACCCTATAGATACTTTAGATTTGACCCCAATCAGTATCGGGAATAGCCTTGATTTAGATCAATTTTGAGCACATTTTCGCTCTTGACATAAAAAGAGTAGAAACAGGTAACTCAAATATTGATGAAGATAAAGAATGCATAAATATTGCCTTTTCAAATCGCGCGACCCGTTACTGTGACTCACAAAGCAAGGTTAAGTTAGCCAAGATGGATATCAAACAACTTAAATACCTAATAGCACTCGAGCAGACCAAACACTTTGGTCAGGCGGCGGCATTGTGTCACATTACTCAGCCGACACTTTCGATGAGAATTAGAAGTTTAGAGGAAGAGCTAGACTTAGAATTAATCCAAAGAAGTCAACGCTTTGAAGGATTCACGGAAGCTGGAGAGCGTATTTTAGCGTGGGCCAAAACCGTGTTAGCGGCTCACGATGGTTTACAAGCTGAAGCCGCCAACTGCAGAGGACAACTGGTCGGCTCGCTTAGGCTGGGTATGGTGCCTTTAGCCAGTCAAAACCCTATGCAGCTGATTAAACCACTCGCTGAAGCGTTTCCGGAATTGCAATTTCAGATCCTCTCAATGACGACGGAACAGATCATAGACCAGCTCAATCGAAACCAACTCGATTTGGGTATGTGCTACGTCGATCAGGTGAACACGGCCTATTTTGACGTTATTGAATTGGACTCAACAAAACTCGGGGTGTTGTTTGACGAGCGTTATTTTGATTTTGCCGAATCAGAAGTAATGTGGAAATCATTAAATAACATCCCGCTTGGCTTACTATCAAAAGGGATGCACTACAGACACTCTATTGATATTAGCTTTATTAGCAAAGGGCTTGTCCCTCAAACGGTCATTGAAAGTAACTCCACCTTTCACCTTGTCCAGGCGGTAACCAGCGGTCTTTGCTGTGCGATTATGCCTAGAAACTGTGGCCTTGAAGAGTTAAACGATACGCTTCGTATTGTACCGATTGAAGAAGCCGCCGTTCATGCGCCTTTAGGCTTGCTAAAACGTAAACAAGAGCCTTTTTCTGCACTCACAGATCAGTGCTTTTCAATCGCAAAAACCATATTTAATTAACAACGAATACGCATCAGTTAGACGAGCGTGAGGTGATTTCATGAGATGTACCACTCAATCTTATTTTGAATTGTCGGACTTTAACCAGGCTCCGCCTCAGCCAAACGCGTTTAACTATCGTGAAATGAAAGACGGTCGCCCTCTGCAGCAAACTTCGCTGGCCAGTGAATCCGCGCTCGCTATCAGTTATAACGGGATTAGCCAAGCTGTAATGATGGTGACTCCGGGGCACTTAGAAGATTTTGTTAAAGGGTTCAGTCTGAGCACAGGAATCATCAACGACTTTAAAGAGATTAAAGATATTGAAATTGGTGGTGACAACGAATCGCATTATGCAGAAGTCGAAATCAGCAACCGAGCATTCTGGTCTCTAAAAACGCAGCGCAGAAACCTTGCAGGGACAACCGGATGTGGCATTTGTGGGGTCGAAGCGTTAGAGCAAGCCTTACCTGATCTAGAACCGCTTTCCCCTTCTCTTCCCCCTCGCCCGGATGCTTTTGAAGGGTTGAGAGAGAAAGTCGCTTTGCATCAAAATGCAGCTCGTGAATCAGGAGCGCTTCATGCTGCACTGTTTGCTGATTTACAGGGAAATATCTTGTCCTGTCGCGAAGACATTGGTCGTCACAATGCATTAGATAAACTCATCGGTGCGCTGGCGAATAATCACATCGAACCACAAAATGGGTTTGCGATCATGACTAGCCGTTGTAGTTTAGAATTGATCCATAAAGCGGTACGAGCTCGCATCCCTACTCTGGTTTGCCTTTCCGCGCCAACCGCATTAACTGTGGAATGGGCAAGACGGAATCATCTCAATTTGATTCACTTGCCAAAACACGGAGCACCGAGGCTTTATAGCCCAGCGCCGTAATCGAAGAGCATACTCAGTGGAGGTTTGATTCAGTGATAGTACCTATCAAGATATTAAACCTATCGCGTATAAACGAAGATTATCCGTGGTATTTGTTGCAAAACGTATAATCAACGTTGTAATCAAGGCCACAATCACTACAATCTCTGGTTCGATTTTTCAGTGAACGTTTGTATGCCGAAGTTAAACCTAGATAATACCGCCCAACACTCCGCTCTTTCTAATATTGAGACCAGCAGTAAAATCCAATCGGCATTAGAACCGAAATTCCACAAGCCAACGACGCGCCTTTGTTTAAGTCCAAAACTGTCGCATGAGCACTTAACTCGCCGCTGGGCAGTCCTGGAACAAACCACGAATAAAGACCTTCTTCTCGATCCTTTTACCCGAGAACATTGTGAGTCATATTCCAACAATATCGAGCATTTCATTGGCACTGTGAATGTGCCCGTTGGTATTGCTGGCCCATTGCGAGTAAACGGTTTACATGCAAACGACGACTACTTAGTTCCACTCGCAACCACCGAAGCGGCTCTCGTTGCTTCTTACAACCGTGGCGCCAACCTAATCACTGCGGCAGGCGGTGCCAGTGCATTGCTACTTAGTGAAGGCGTGAGCCGTACGCCGGTGTTTGGCTTTAACAACTTAGCAGAAGCAGGACAGTTCGTAAGTTGGGTCACTACCCAGTTCGACATTTTTTGCCAGATTGCAGAGTCGACTACCTCTCACGGGAAACTCAAAGACATCAACATCAATATAGAAGGCAACCATGTCTATTTGGTTTTTGAGTATGTCACCGGTGATGCCTCTGGTCAGAATATGGTGACCATAGCGACTAACCAAGTGTTCCATCACATTTTAGCGGTTAGTCCGGTTAAGCCGGTTCAAGCTTTTCTTGATGGCAACCTCTCGGGTGATAAAAAGCCAAATGCCCATACTCTGCGGTCTGTACGTGGTAAAAAAGTCTCAGCCGAAGTCACGATTTCTGCAGAATTAGTCAAGAAGTACCTACATACAACGCCAGAATCAATGGCTCAGTTTACCCATATGAGCACCGTGGGTGGTTTATTGAGTGGCACTATCGGCGTCAATGCCCATTACGCTAACGCACTCGCCGCACTTTATATTGCATGCGGTCAGGATGCGGCTTGCGTCGCTGAATCCGCGATAGGTATTACGCGAATGGAGGTTGATTCAAAAGGCAATCTCTACGCGAGTGTCACGTTGCCGAATATCATGGTGGGCACAGTTGGTGGCGGTACAGGGCTGCCAACACAAAAAGCCTGTCTCGATATTCTCGGATTACATGGCAACGGAAAAGCGAAGGCACTTGCCGAAGTCACGGCTGCATTATGTCTCGCGGGTGAGCTCTCAATTATTGGCGCATTTTGTGCGGATCACTTTTCCCGTGCTCATCATAAACTGGCAAGAAAATAACCCCATATATCCAAAGAAGGCAGATTTGCTTTCTTTGAAGCTAACTCTGCCACATCAATAAATTATCCAGCCCTATTTATCTCATGTACTCGTTGGTCTTACCCGAGCGACGAGTACATGCCGCCTACTCACCTTCAATTACCTAAAATAGTACTAATTTCACCCAGAATGCTTTTTTTAGGCGAATCCAGACCTCTATACTCGCTCACTAAGTTGATTACTTAATACTCTTTCTCAGGTAAGCGAGTCAGTGATGATACGTCATATAAAGAATGGAATGTCTTATTGGTTTTTAGGGTTGTTTGTGGCACTTGTGTGTTCGATACAACCTGTTTATTCAGCAAGTAAAACGTCAGATGATACTGCCCGTATTCTTTATCAAACCACGTTTGGCCCCACACCCGCTCTTATAAAGACCGTCGAAAAGCTAGGCGTCGAAGGCTGGGTCAATCAACAAATGAAGCTCCCTCCTACGTATCATGAACCTCTGTTCAACACGCCTTTTACCAAAGGTGCACAAGCCAACCGTGAAAATGCGTGGTACCAAATCGTCATCAGTTCCGAAGACCAACTCAGGCAGCGAATGGCCTTTGCACTCAGTCAAATATTGGTGGTTTCCCGCTATGGAGGCGTACTGTCTGGCAAACCTGCTGGCTTAGCGAACTACTACGATGTGCTTGTAAAAAACGCATTTGGTAATTATCGCGATCTGCTATTTGAAATCGCAACGCATCCCGTTATGGGAAACTACCTGTCAATGATGGGGAGTGCTAAAGAAAACCCGTCTACCGGTGCGTTGCCAGATGAGAACTTTGCCCGAGAGCTAATGCAGTTATTCACGCTCGGACTTTACAAATTGAATATGGATGGAAGTACGGTCGTTGATAACAATACTGGTAGACCTATCCCGAGCTATACACAAAATGATGTTCAGGAACTTGCCCGTGCTTTAACCGGATGGAAAAGCAGCGATGTTGACTTTGTGGAGCCTATGCAAGTCATTAATAAACTGCATGACTCTGGCGAAAAGAAGATCTTAGATACTACTCTCCCAGCAGGGCTCACTGGTCAGGAGGAACTATCCCGCGTCATCGATATTTTAATGTCCCATCCTAATATCGCGCCATTTGTGTCAAAACGATTAATCCAGCGTTTCGTTACCTCCAATCCAAGTCCTGAGTATGTAACCCGTATTTCTACGGTTTTTAATGACAATGGTAAAGGAATCAAAGGGGATCTAAGCGCGGTAATGAAAGCGATATTACTGGATGAAGAAGCGTCGCTGCAGACTGAACGTCAACCTAAAAAAGTCAAAGAGCCTATTTTGGTTCTGACCAATTTTCATCGCGCCGCAGGCTTTACTCTGAAAGGTGCGCGATATGATGATGCCACGACCGTTATGAATATCGCCAACCAAGGTCCACTGCGCGCACCTTCAGTATTTAACTTCTACTCGCCAGATTACCAGCCATCGAACGAATTTATGCAGTCTTCGATGGTGTCACCAGAGTATCAGTTACTTAATTGGTCAGCTTATACCGATATCGTTAATTTTATGCTTACCGATATCCGAGATGGAGGCGATAACACATACTCACTTAACCTCGATGGTCTTTATGCGCTGCTTGATGATCATCCAGCACTCGTCGAACAGATCAATCAACGGTTCTTCGCTGGTACAGCATCTTCTGAGCTAATAACACTCATGCTTAACGTGCTAGACGATTATCCATCCGAGTATGTGCCCAAAGCAAAGCTCTCAATCGTTATCTTCACCGCTATTTCAGGCGAAGAATTTTATCTTCAATACTAGGAGTGAACGATGGATCATTCACGACGTCATTTTATTAAAGGATCTGCATCCCTTGGGGCTTTTGCATCGTTGGGATTACCTGCCTATTCACTCGCTTCGCCAACAAACGACTTTCGCGCCCTTATTTGTGTCTACTTAATGGGCGGAAATGATGCCATTAATACGGTTTTGCCATTGTCAGATTTTCACTATAAGCAGTATTCAGACGTGAGAGGTGCATTAGCCGTTCCCAAAGATGCCATTGTCCCTACCGGACTGAGTGTATTGGACACAAATGGCAGAAAGGTACCTTTGGGTTTACATCCTCAGCTTAGTGCGCTTTCTTCACTTTTTGAGCGTGGTGACGCGAACATTGCCGTCAATACTGGCATACTCGAGCAACCTCTTACCAAACAAGCTATTGAATCTGGCGAGTTACCCTTACCTGAACAGCTTTTCTCTCACAACTCTCAGACGGATTCCTGGCTGCGAGGCGGAATGGAGGCATCACGTAATTTGGGCTGGGCTGGCCGCATCTTAGACGTGTTAAATTCAAACGCTGAAGTGACTCCCCTTTATAGTGTCTATGGCGAATCACTCTGGTTAAGGGCGATGGAGCATCGACAGACAGTATTAAAAAAGGACCGAGTCGTAAAACTGTCCGCGCTCGATAATCTCGTCTACAAGGGGATTTACAATCAATTACTATCTGGAAGTACAAATAACCCTTTCAGTGATCACTTTCATGTCATGATTAACGAGTCGATGACAATGAGTCACGTACTTTCTGAACAGCTCAACCAAATACAAGATTCTCCCCTTTTCACGTCATCTGAACTTGGCAAACAAATGCAAACGGTATTTAAGCTGATTGCCAGCCAGAATGATATGAACCAAAAACGACAAATATTTTTTGTAAAGCACAACGGGTATGACCTTCACGATTCACAACTCGCACGACACCCGGTGTTATTAGAGGACTTAGCCACAAATTTATTCGCAATGTATCAGTCGCTCGATAAACTGGGGATGAGCAAAAATGTCACCTCTTTTACGATGTCTGATTTTGGACGTCGAATGACGGGAAATGGAAATGGCACGGATCATGGTTGGGGCGGACATCAACTGCTGTTAGGTGGCGCTGTCAACAGCAACCAGCCTATTGGTACATGGCCCGAGTTAGTTCTGGGTGGACAGGACGACTATTCAAGAGGCAGACTTATTCCGAAAGTAGCGGCGGACCAAGTAGGTGCCACACTTGCTCAATGGATGGGTGTCAGCGATAACGCTGCATTGGAGTATGTATTTCCTAATATCCGCAACTTTGCAGACTCGAATCTTGGGTTTATGTCTTAGAGGCATAAAAAAGGGAGCAGATTTGCTCCCTTAATGAATCAGATTATGCTTCGGTACGGCGACGCTCGTTACACAGTCGGATTGCACGTTCAAGTAATTCAAGTGCGGATTTATCGCACTCTGGTAACGCTGCGTCACTTTCCGCAATTGGCGTTACGCGGTCACCCCATTTAAGAACGGCGGCACCCCATGTTAGACCGGCACCGAAAGCCGCTAAAAGCAAGTTATCGCCTGGCTTGACTCGCCCTTGCTCTAACGCCTCACACAATGCAATTGGCACCGTTGCTGCTGAGGTATTGCCATACTTATGAATGTTCACAAACGCTTTCTCTTGTGGGATGCCCGAAAGATCACACAAGGTCTGGATGATTCGAATGTTAGCTTGGTGTGGGATCACCACATCAATTTGTTCGGTTGTGAGCTCAGATTCTTTAAGCACGTTTTTCGCTGCTAAGCCCATGCCCTTCACTGCGCGTTTAAAGATCTCTTGTCCTACAAAGTTGAAGTCCCAGAAACCGTTATCTTCCGCAAATCGATCCATACAAGAACCAAACTTAGGCACTGCAAGTATGTCGCGCCCTTTTGCGTCACAACCGATTTTAGATTGTAACAGTCCAGTCTCTTTGTCAGTTCTAGATAAAACAACAGCGCCTGCGCCATCGCCAAACAAAACGGCAGTATCACGCATTGCCCAATCGATGAAGAAAGAAAGCCTTTCAGCACCAATAATAATGGCATGACGGTAATTTCCCGACTGAATCAAACGCGTGCCCGTTTCCAGACCGTATACAAAGCCGGTACAGGCAGCATTTAAATCAAAAGATGCAGCTGAACGAATATCCAGATTTTGTTGAACTTTCGATGCGATATTTGGGATTAGGGAATCGGGTGAGCACGTCGCGACGATAATCAGGTCAACTTCACTCGCATCAACACCAGCACGAGCTAACGCGTGCTTTGCAGCGACTGTTGCCATGTCAGAAGTGTTTACGTGACTAATGCGGCGGTTTTCGATGCCAGTGCGAGAGCGAATCCACTCATCAGAGGTATCAAGGAATGTACTAAGATCATCGTTAGAAAGTACAGTTGGCGGTACACATTTTCCCCAACCTGTAATTTCAGCGTAGTAATTTGACATCACAGACCTATTTATTGTTGTAATTTAGTTAAGTTTCTTAGAACCTAAGTAGGTTCAAATAAAGACTTGCCAGTTCGTAGCAAGTCCAAAGTAAAGAAGAAAATTATACGCTTTATGGAGCTGACTGATAAGTCAAGTTTTCACAAAGTTGTCATAAAGGAAGAAGTCATGTCATCGTTTAAAACTCGCTGTCCATCATGTGGCGGTTTAAATCATGTACCCAACGAGCGCGTTGCAGAAAATGCGACTTGCGGAAAATGTAAAAGCTCTCTTTTAGATGGTGCGCCTATAGAAGGGACAACGGAAAACTTTTCCGCGCTATTACAAAGCCCTACGCCAGTCGTCGTTGATTTTTGGGCTCCGTGGTGTAACCCATGTGTTGGTTTTGCACCTGTTTTCTCAGATGTCGCAGAGGAAAAAGCGGGAACGGCTCGTTTTGTCAAAATTGACACAGAAGCACAACAACAGCTTGCGGCTCAATTTGGCATTCGCAGTATTCCTACTATCATGGTTTTCAAAAACGGACAGCGTGTTGATGTACTCAACGGAGCGCTACCTAAATCTCAGTTCGAACAGTGGCTAAATCAAGCTGTTACTAAGTGACCTATCAAGCCAGCTACCTCTTTTAGCTGGCTTTTTATTCCGCAAAATCCCACCTCTTTTTGATAAAGAATATTTGTCGATACGACTCAAATTTATCGTTTTACTTGCAAAATAATTAGCTTCATATTCGCGCCCATAAACTACCCGTAAAACATAAACTAATAGGCGCAAAGCAGTGGAAAACAAAGCCTTCCTTCCAGCATCACCACGTATCACCGTTCCTGTCATCGCATTATCTCTATATGCGGTGGCTTCTGGTTATTTAATGAGCCTGATACCTTTAATGCTTGGTGAGTACAACATTTCTGCGGACTACGCGAGTTGGTTAGCAAGCGTGTTTTATGGCGGTTTATTAACGGGTGCTATCTTTTTTGAACGCATTGTACGTTCCGTTGGACACAGAAACGCGTTTATTGCTTGCTTGATGGCTTTCTCGCTAACGATTGTTGCAATGCCTGTATTTGCAAACGGCTTTGTATGGCTAGTTGCGCGTTTTATCGCGGGCATCGCTGTTGCTGGCGTTTTTGTGATAGTTGAGTCATGGCTAATGTCTGGTGACGAAACCTCACGTGCAAAGCGTCTGAGCTTGTACATGCTATCACTTTATGGTGGTTCAGCCTTAGGTCAATTCGGTATTGGCGTACTTGGCGTGAGCGGTGGTGTTCCTTTCATCGCCATCACTACGTTAATCTTAATGGCGATACTAGTACTTAAGTTTGTTGACTGTGAACAACCAAACAGCCACGAATCGACTGCGTTGTCATTTAAACAAATTATGAAGCTTAATCATGCGGCAATCATCGGCTGCATCGTTTCTGGTTTAACACTAGGTGCGATTTATGGCCTGATGCCTCTTGAGTTGATTAATCGTCAAATCAGCCACCAAGAAATTGGAACATTAATGGCATTAGTGATCCTAGGTGGTATGGCAGTGCAACCGTTAGTGACAGCGTTGAATAAGTACATGAGCCGTACAGTACTAATGGCATTTTTCTGTCTGTTAGGCATGTTTTCTATCGGTATCACGTTTATTTCAACGTCAACGGCGGTACTTGCTGCATCGCTTTTCTTATTGGGTGCAGCGACATTCGCTCTATACCCGGTTGCGATCAACTTAGGCTGTGCAGGGCTAGACGAGCGCTTTATTGTTTCAGCGACTCAAGTAATGCTATTTAGCTACAGCATCGGGTCAGTAGCAGGCCCTGTCGTAGCTGACAGCTTCATGGGTCAGGTACATGGTTTGTTAGGTTACTTATTTGCCACTTTAGTCGCGACATGTATTTACATGTTGTTGGCGGCGAGTAAAACCAAACAACAAATGGCAGCTGGTCTCTGATCATTTATTACTAAAATCTGAATACAAAAAACGAGAGCAAGTCGCTCTCGTTTTTTAATTACTACGCCGCTTGTAACGATTCGATGCATTTGCAGCAAGTTTGTCTGGAACGCCTCGCTTTTCGTGAAGCAAATGTCTGATCGCTAACACAGGATGTTTCAGCAGCATCCTCGGGCCGGAATAGCGCATTATTAAGCGCATTTGTTCTTTCGGCTCAGGTTTATAACAGTGGATTGGGCATTTATTGCAAGTTGGCTTATTCTCGCCATAAGGACACCGATCAAGACGCATTTCTGCGTAATCCAGTAAATCACGGCACTCAGTGCAAAGCTCACCTTTCGAACCATGATTAGCCCGACAATACACTTCCACCATCGCTTTGACGGTTTTAAATTCGGTGGCAAGTTTGCCGAGTAAAATATCACTCATTACATTAACCAAATTAAACGTTTAGATATTAGAATCTATTTATACTCAATAGACTTAGTGACGGTCGCTCAGTGGTCAGGTTTTTTAAATCAGAAACCCATTAAAGTTGTAACTTAGTGGAAAAATCACTATCCTGCCTCGCTAAATTAAAGGACCAGCACCATGAACCGCAAGAAGAAAATCAATCAAATCTTAAAGGCAAAACAGAAAAAGCATAACGCTAAGCTACATAAGAGCAATAAGCCTCGCTATATTTCAAAGGCTGAGCGAGCCAAAATGGAAGCTGAAGAACAAAACCAAGTGACCGAGTCAGCTGAACAGAGCGTAAACACGCAAGTCAGTGACGAAGCATAAAAGAAGCCGCTTATAGCGGCTTTTCTATATAGAAAGAACTTATACTAATTAACAATTAACTAAGTTGATTTTCGTCACTTTTCACCGCAATAAGCTTTTTGTTTTCTGCCAATCTAGGGCAATTATCGCAAAGTTTTCTACCTTCACATTTATAAACCAGACAGCAACTTTTTCTCACTAATTTCAATGGTAGAGCCACAGACGGTTCATAAAGTGACAGCGCGTTGTTGGTATCCATATCAAGCGCCTGAAGCCATAACACGGCATGCTCTCTTATCATGGCGTTTGTCATCTGCGGAAAGTGCTGCTGCAATCGCATTAACCCAACCAAAATACCGTCTGAGATTAATTGATGGGTAAACCCCGGTCGAATACGGGTCCATTCACTCATTTGATTTTGATAGTAGTCGAAAAGTGATTTTATCTGTGCACCAGCAGTGTTTATCAGCGTCTGATGATCGCCCTGAACAAGTGATTTATCTTGAAAACGATAACCGCTGACAAAGCAGGGCTTAACGGATTGAGCCATACCATACAGGTTCGGTAGTGAATGAAAGTGGTAGATGGATATCAAGGCCACATAGACTGGTTGCCAACATAATAAATCCCATGTTCTGGTCAGCCAGTAAGCTCTGCCCGCTTCTGGAAAAGCTTCAGATAGCTGCTGATATAAATCCTGAATAATTGGGTTGATGTCGTTATCAGTATGAATCTCGCCTTCGCTTATGCTCCCTAAATCACCATGCAGGTACGGCGTTATCGCATTTGTGGCTTGGAAAAGTTGTGGGAAGAATGATTCGGACATGACTATTCAGTTTGATGGTATATGGGCTGTATCTTTATACTCAAACATTAATTTAAATGCAAACCATTCTCTTTATCACTGAAGCATAAAGCCATCGAATTCCATGAAAGTGAGTCCCGACAATGACTATCCAGACATACTTGGTTACGAAAAATCAGGCTAAATCACAACATATATTTAAAGTGCGTCGCATTTTTATGCCTTAGCTCGTCAAAATAGTAAACACAATTCATACACATCGATAAACGTACATTAACAGATGGAGTCTGTAGCGTGAGTTAATACTCGTTCTTAAACATTACTTTGCGTCATCTAAGGTAATGTGAACAACATAAAGTACTTTTCCTGAGAATAGATAAACAATGGAAGCAATTGTTTTGAATAAGGAAATCTGCTCATGCTGTATCTAGAGTTTCTGTTTTTGCTCGTGATGCTTTATATCGGCTCACGCTATGGAGGTATCGGCCTTGGGGTCGTTTCTGGTATCGGTCTGGTGATAGAAGTCTTCATTTTTAAGATGCCGCCGACCTCTCCTCCCGTCACCGTAATGTTAATCATATTAGCCGTGGTTACTTGTGCATCGATTCTAGAAGCTGCGGGTGGTTTGAAATACATGCTTCAAGTCGCGGAGCGAGTGCTGCGTAAGAACCCTAAACGCGTGACTCTGATTGCTCCCTTTGTTACTTACTTTATGACCTTCTTGCTAGGTACTGGCCATGCGGTGTATTCGATCATGCCGATCATTGGTGACGTTGCACTGAAAAATGGTATTCGTCCTGAGCGCCCAATGGCTGCTGCCTCTGTCGCTTCTCAGATTGCGATTACGGCTTCTCCAATTTCTGCCGCAGTGGTTTACTACTTAGCGCAGTTATCGGATATTCAGCATGAAATCACTCTGCTTTCAATTCTGCTTGTGACAGTGCCAGCTACCTTATTTGGTACATTGCTTATGTCACTTTACAGCTTAAAACGTGGTAAAGAGCTAGAAGACGATGAAGAATACCAAAATCGCCTGAAAGATCCGGTGTGGCGTGAAAAGATCTTAACCACAACCGCGACATCTTTAGATGAAGTGCTTCCGACTAGCGCTCGTAATTCCGTACTTATGTTCATTTCGGCTATCTTGGTTATTGTCGTTATCGCGATGTGGCCGGAAGTTCGTACGATTGTCGATGGTGAAAAGCCAATCAGCATGGCCGTCGTCATCCAAATGATGATGCTCTGCTTTGGCGGTATTATTCTGCTGGCAACGAAAACCGATCCTCGTAAAGTGCCTGATGGTGTCGTTTTCAAATCGGGTATGGTGGCTGCCATCGCTATCTTTGGTATCGCCTGGATGTCGGACACATACTTCCAATACGCAATGCCTCAGTTTAGAACGGGCATTGTGGCGATGGTCACCGACTATCCGTGGACGTTTGCACTTGCGCTCTTCATCGTGTCTGTAGTGGTAAACTCGCAAGCAGCAACAGCACGTATGATGCTGCCGGTTGGCTTAGGTTTGGGGCTTGATCCGGCCTTGTTGATTGGTTTGATGCCTGCAGTATACGGTTACTTCTTCATCCCTAACTACCCTTCAGATATCGCAACCGTTAACTTTGATACGTCTGGTACGACGAAGATTGGCAAATGGTATTTCAACCACTCATTTATGTCGGTAGGTCTGATTGGTGTGATTGGTGCTTGTTGCTTAGGTTACGTATTAGGACAAATGATCATCCCATCATAGTTATTGCTATTTGAATAAAGACGAGTCATTGTACAAAGTGTACGCCTGAAATGACTCGTCTTTTTCATGCCTGGCGCTTGCACTCCAGCCATAATCTATTGTTTCTTACTGTTTAAAGCAGAAAATTCTCATCTATTTCAACGAAAGTGTCTGCACAGTCAATGAGTGTTTGCGATGTCAATTTCGGAACGCCATAAACCGTAACTTTCTTGTTGTATCGCTGTTGAATGCGCTCCACCAGCAAACTAAAGTCACCATCGCCAGAAACAAGAATCACTGTATCGACATCAGGCGCAATCTCGATTGCATCCAGAGTAATACCGACGTCCCAATCGCCCTTCGCACTGCCATCACGTCTTTGGATAAAAGGCTTTAACATTACCTCAAAACCAACACCTCTAAGGATATGGTGAAACTGTCGTTGCTTAGGATCATTACTCGCAATCGCATAAGCCTTCGCGCTGACAACGTCCTTACCTTGCGTAGCGACATACCAAAACTGGTTGTAATCGAAATTGCAACGGTAGGCTTCACGGCAGGTGTAATACACGTTCTGTACATCAACCAGAATCGCTATTTTTTGTTTACTTTCCGAAGTCATTTAATTCTATACGTTGTTTATTTGCTGCCTACCCTAAGCCAGTTTGCAAAAAAGCACAATGAGCCATTTCCACTAAACTTAACGTATAAGCGAGAGTGTTAGCATATAAAGGATCAGTCATGAGTAAACCAATCATTTTGATACTACTTTTAGGCTTGGTATCACCGACAACCTTTAGCTACCCCTCTTACGCTCAATACTGGCCGCATCGCAGTGTACTTTTCTTCGCGCCAGCGAACGATGCCCGTGTTAAACAGTTCCTGCTTGAAACACTAATGAACGAATGTGAACTTGAAGAACGTGACATCGTCACTTTAGTCATTGCCGAAGATGGCTTTACGTTTCCTAAGGGGATAAAAGAGGAACTGGATGTCTCTGTTTTGTCGAAGAAATATGATGTAAAACAGGGAGAGTACACTGCTATTTTGCTTGGAAAAGATGGCCTGGAAAAGTATCGCTGGGGCGCAGAAACGGACTGGCAATTCATCAACGAGTTAATTGATGAAATGCCAATGCGTAAGCAAGAAATGCAAAGCCAAAGCAGCCCCTGCAAAATTTAATCGTTGACCTCTTGGGGGAACCAAGCCAACTTGTTTTGAAGTTGCGTAACGCTTCCAACCACGATCAGCGCCGGACTTTCTGCCTGCGCAGCCATACGAGATAATTCATTCAGTTTGCCAACAAGCACACGCTGCTCTGGCCTTGTACCATTTTCAATAATTGCACATGACATGTCTGGCGCTAAACCATGTGTAATGAGCTTGTCCATGATATACCCACTCTGTTTGAGCCCCATATAAAACACTAAGGTGTTGTTTGACTGCGCTAAAGAGTGCCACTCAATTTCACGACCATCTTTCTGTACATGACCAGTAATGAATTGAACACTTTGAGCGTGATCGCGATGCGTAAGTGGAATACCAGCGTATGCCGTTGCGCCAGCTGCCGCTGTGATACCCGGTACCACTTCGTATTTTATTCCGTATTCGGCAAGCTCTTCTAACTCTTCACCACCACGGCCAAAAATGAACGAATCACCACCTTTTAAGCGAACTACACGTTTACCTTCCTGCGCTTTCTGTACCAAAATCTGGTTAATTTGCTCTTGTGGCACACAGTGAAAATCTAGCTTTTTCCCCACGTAAATCATTTCTGCTCGCGCATTCGCCAACGCCAAAATGTCTTTAGATACCAATCGGTCATAGACCACCACATCTGCAGATTGAATCGCTTTCCAACCCTTTACGGTGAGCAAATCCGGGTCGCCAGGCCCTGCGCCAACAAGTGAAACAAAACCGCTGTTTAACGAGGTGTTAATAGTAGTCATAAAATGGCCTATTGAGAAATTTAGATATAAAGAGTAACACTCTCACTATGCTCTTAGGGCTAAAACCACTCTAAGGAGTTATTACTTTTTATCTCTAAACCTATAAAATATAGTGCGAAAGTTAAGAGTAAAGAATGGCCCCACCCATCAAGTAGCGGGACCATAACAAGCGAATTATTTAGCCATTGCAGGCTCTGCTTTTACTTCTGATTCCGCAGTTAGAGAAGGTGCAGTTTTTGCGTGCGTTAAGTACAGTGGCAGACATGTCATCACCAAGCCACCAACAATGTTACCTAAAATGGTTGGGATAAGGTTGAAGTTCAACCAAGTTGCAATACCAAAGTCAGCACCCAGAATCATTCCTAGCGGGAATAGGAACATATTTACCACGGTATGCTCGAACACTAATGCGAAGAAGATGAAAATTGGGAACCACATCATCGCAACACGGCCAGATACAGAACGCGCAGTCATGTTACCAATTACGCCTAAACACACCATTAGGTTACAGAAGATGCCGCGTACAAAGCAGGTGATCCATCCGTCCATGCCCATGTTTTCAAAGCCAAGGCTACGTGCCGTTGATACCGCGACAAATTTCTTCGCTACCGCATTGAGTTCTAATGAGAAGTTACCGGTAAGAGAGATCGCGACAAGGTAAGCTACGATAAGAGAGCCGATAAGGTTACCTAAACCAACAAGACCCCAACAACGGAAAATACGCCCCCAAGTAATACCCGGACGGTTTGCAAACTTAGCCAGCGGAGCAAGGCCGAATACGCCAGTAACCAGGTCGTAGCCCATTACACTTAGGATGACAAAACCAACAGGGAAGACCAAAGCCCCTACTACACCCATACCTGTTTGTACGATGGTCGTTATCGCGACAACAACCGCCAAAGAAAGAATAATACCTGCCATCGTACCGCGTAACAGTAGGTCTCGAGTGCTGGTATTGGTTTTTGCTTCACCAACGTTGATCATAGTTTGCACGAACTCAGCTGGTTTAAAGTCTGTAGACATGAACGTGTCCTTATTCAAAAATGAAAGTTAAAAGTTAGAGATTGAATAGAGAAAGGCTTCCCAATTACGACTCGCGGTTGTCGTGGTCATTTCTCGGTGTCCTCCCAGAAACGACCTCCGGGAAGCCTTTATCTATTAAATCTAAGTATTCAATCAATGCCCTCCTCGTTTGAGGAGGGCATATTCGCTAAGCTTGTATCTCGACGTCACCATTGGTAACACGTGTTTTGTACGCTTTCACACTAAAACCTTCGTCTTCCATGCAAACACCGGTGGTTAGGTTAAAACGTTGCTTCTTAAGTGGACTTGCTACCCAAAGCTCGCCTTGGTGCTGACAAATCAAACCACGCGATAACACGTTTGATTGGAAAAACGGATCGGTATTACTAATTGCCAACACTTCTTCCGCTTCAGTCGGGCGAAATACCGCAACTTGCTGACCATTAAACAGTGCACAAACACCGGTACCCGGTACGATTTCGTTGATATGACAGATTTTTTCAAATGACATAATCCACCTTCCCTTAAGCTTCAGTCATGGCTACGTGTAGGATGTCGCCTTTCGCTTCAGGGTGTTTCTCCGTGAAGGTCGCCGGGCGGTGCTGTTCGCGCTCAGGTACAAACACAACGTTTTCATCGCGTTTATCTGAGTTAATAAAGTGTGCAAAGCGAGTCAGTTGTGATTCGTCGTTGATGGTTGCTGTCCATTCACACTCGTACTCATCAACAAGCTTCGCAACGTCTGCTTCTAATTGATCATTAATGCCAAGTTTGTCGTTTACGATCACTTCGCGTAGGTAGTCGACACCACCTTCCATGTTTTCCATCCAAACTGAGGTGCGCTGTAGTGGCGCAGCCGTACGGATGTAGAACATCATGAAACGGTCGATGTACTTAATTAGCGTTTCTTTATCCAGATCGCTTGCTAACAGATCTGCGTGACGAGGCTTCATACCGCCGTTACCACACACGTACATGTTCCAACCAGCATCTGTTGCGATGATGCCAAGATCTTTACCTTGCGCTTCGGCACACTCACGAGTACAGCCAGACACGCCGAACTTCATCTTGTGTGGAGTACGAATGCCTTTGTAGCGATTTTCGATGAATGAACCCAAACCAACCGAATCTTGAACACCATAACGACACCAGGTTGAACCCACACACGTCTTAGCCATACGAAGGGCTTTAGCGTACGCTTGACCGGTTTCAAAACCAGCGTCGATTAACTTGCGCCAGATCTCCGGAAGATCGTCTTTTTGAGCACCAAACAAACCAATACGTTGAGCACCTGTCACTTTGGTGTATAAGTTGTACTCTTCTGCGACTGCTGCTAGCGAGCCTAAGGCTTGAGGGGTTACTTCACCGCCAGCCATACGCGGAATCACAGAGTAAGTACCGTCTTTTTGAATGTTACCCAGGAAGTTGTCGTTGGTGTCGTGTAACTTAACCAGTTGTGGCTTAAGAATGTGCTCACCCCAGCAAGACGCTAAAATCGAACCAGCTAGCGGCTTACATACTTCACAGCCGTAGCCTTTACCGTACTTCTCTAGTAGCTCATCGAACGTTTTAATTTCTTCAATACGAATAAGATGGAACAGCTCCTGGCGAGAGTACGCAAAGTGTTCACATACGTCGTTCTTCACTTCAATACCAGATTTCGCAAGCTCTGCGTTGAGTACTGAAGTCACAAGAGGAATACAACCACCACAACCAGTACCTGCACCAGTGACGGCTTTAATGTCGCCTAATGTATGGTGACCATCCGCTACCGCCTGTGCGATTTTGCCTTTTGTCACATCAAAACATGAACAGATCACCGCACTTTCAGGTAGGGCGTCAGCACCTAGTGCTGGTTTCTCAGCACCTGCGTGTGCAGGCAGGATAAGCGCATCCGGATGTTCTGGTAGGTCGATTTCGTTTAGCATGAGCTGCAGTAGATCGCCGTAGTCAGACGTATCACCAACTAGCACTGCACCAAGTAGCTTTTTGTTATCTGCAGAGACAATCAGGCGTTTGTAAACTTCTTGCTCTTCGTTTTGGTAAACGTAGCTCTTACAACCTTCAGTACGGCCATTCGCATCTCCGATTGAACCTACTTTCACGCCAAGCAGTTTCAGTTTTGCAGACATGTCTGCACCCTGGAATTTACTTTCAGTGTTACCTAACAGGTGATCAACTGCGACGGTTGCCATTTTGTAACCTGGCGCGACAAGGCCATAGAACATGCCATTCCAAGAGGCACATTCACCAATTGCGTAGATGTCTTTGTCTGAGGTCTGACAGTGGTCATTGACTTCGATACCGCCGCGCGCGCCCACTTCCAATTCCATTTGACGAGCAAGTTTGTCTTGAGGGCGGATACCCGCAGAGAAAACAATGAAGTCAGTCTCTAACTCTGTGCCGTCAGCAAAACGCATCACATTGCGTGCGTTTTCCCCTTCCGGAGCAATCTCAAGCGTGTTCTTGCTGGTGTGAACGTTCACACCCATACGCTCGATCTTTTGACGCAGTTGATTACCACCTGCAAGGTCAAGCTGTTCTGCCATCAGTTTTGGGGCGAATTCAACAACATGCGTTTGCACACCTAATGCTTTTAGCGCACCAGCCGCTTCAAGACCTAGTAAACCACCACCGATGACCACACCAGATTTACTGTTCTTCGCACATGCTTCAATCGCTTTGAGATCTTCAATAGTACGGTAAACAAAGCAATCTTTACTTTCATGGCCTTTGATAGGTGGAACAAAAGGAAATGAGCCAGTCGCTAGAATCAACTTGTCGTATTGAACTTCACGGCCTGTATTTGAATACACAATACGGTTTTCACGGTTAACGTTGATGGCACGTTCGCCGATCAACATATTGATGCCATGTTTCTGGTAAAAACCTTCTTTTACCAATGAAAGTTCGTCGGCAGTGTGATGTGAAAAGTAAGAGGAAAGGTGCACACGATCGTAGGCTACTCGTGGTTCTTCGCAGAAAACGGTGATATCCAACTCGGAGACATCCGCTTTCTCGACTAAGTCTTCAATGTAACGATGCCCTACCATACCGTTACCGATGACTACTAGTTTCAACTTGCTCATTATAATTCCTAAGGGTTAGGTTTTTATCACTGAGCTCATTGTCATTTGTGTAAGAAAATTAATACATGATGTAAATCAATTACAATTTCAAACTACCCTAAAGGGGTAGACGCCTGTATTTTCGCATAATTTCAATCAAATACCGTAATTTAAAGACATAAAACTGATGATTGAAATACAGTAATAAGTACAATTTAATTCATTAGTTTTCATCTCCCTTCACACTTATGAACCTTCTGATTTCTTTATAAAAATCAATCTTATCAATAAAAATCTTTTACTAGCTAATAAGCATTATAAGGACTAGAATCAGATTTCATTCATGTGGTTAATTCATGTGATACATACCCTATTCGACATATAAAAGCCGTCCCATATTTATGAGGCGGCCTTTTGTTTTTGGAGTCAGAAAATGTCAGAAAGCAACCCTATCTATATATCAAATATAGATATTAATAGAATCACAGCTATGCTGGACAAGATGCCAAGTGTCGCTGCTGAGTTAGTAAAGCTGGAAGAAGAACTTGATAGAGCAATCGTTGTTGAGCCAGAAGAAATGCCAGACAACGTTGTACGGATGAATTCTACTGTTGAATTTAAGTTCTCTGGTGATGAGAAGGTGTTAACCAGAACACTTGTCTATCCGCAAGACCTAAAAAGCAGCGACGATATTTCAATTTTCGCTCCGGTTGGCAGCGCGTTAATCGGACTAGCTATTGGACAAAAGCTCGACTGGCCAATGCCAAATAAACAAACAAAAACCATTGAGATAGTCAATGTTACCTACCAACCTGAGCAAAGTGGTGCCCTAACTCGCTAGCCTCAGTTGTCCCGGTGCAAAGGAACACCATAACTTTGCACCAGGAGCGCTTATCTTTCCAGCCCACTTTTTCGTGCCAATTTGGCAGCATACTCTAAACTATTCGCTTATATTTCCCCTTAATTCAATGATACCGAATAGAAAACTTTCGATATGTTTCGTATATTGAATGCACCGAAAACCGTCATACCCGGAACATGGAAGAGTACTTAAAGCGAATAGAGCAATTGGAAAAAGAGAACGAAGATCTCCGACGTCAAAATGCTCGACTGGAAGAAAAGCTCAACGCCGCACTCGATAACAATGGCCTTTGTTTGTGGGAACAACATATCCCCTCCGGCACATTGACGATATTCAACATGCAGTGGGGTAAAATGTTGGGTTATCAGCCTCACGAACTTACTGCCACGGTCGAAACCTGGAAAAACAATCTGCATCCAGAGGATTACGATCTCGCTGTTGGTGCATTTGAGGATCACCTAGCAGGAAAGACTGACCTCTACCAAGTCGTTCACCGCATGATGCATAAAGACGGGACTGACAGTTGGGTTTCCGACAGAGGCCGGATTGTAGAGTATGCAGATGATGGCTCCCCACTTCGTATGATGGGTACCCACATCGACATTACTAATGAAAAACGCTACGAGCAGCAACTGGCAAAACTTGCTAATAGCGATCCGCTTACCGGCCTACTAAACCGAAGTGCCATGGAAAAATGCTTCAAAGAAAATGCGGACCTTTGCCAATCAATTAAACGCTCTCTCATCTTTTTCGATGTGGATAATTTTAAAACCGTCAACGACGAACTGGGTCACCACGCGGGTGATAGTTTATTGATTAGCATTGCGAACAGTCTCAAAGAGCTCACATCTACTGACGCACAAATCGCTCGAATCGGTGGTGACGAATTCGTAATCCTATGTAAAGAGTCCACTCGAAAAGAACTAAGTGAGTTGTGTGACCGGCTTTTAACCTGCGTGCCTTCCACCATGCAGTCCATCATAAATCTAGATTATGAAAACGCACTGAACGTTGGATTAAGTATTGGTGTGTGTATTTTCCAGGCAAGTACGGGTAACTTCGAAGAGATATATCAAAAAGCCGATGCAGCCATGTACGAGATAAAGAAAAATGGCAAGAATGGCGTCGCGTTTATCGAGCTCACTTAACTTACTGACAAGTTGAGATAGTCATTACTCGGTAATTACACACCTGCATAAAACAGCAGATACAAAAAAACCAGTCATATTGACTGGTTCTAAGAATTTTGGAGGCGCCTCCCGGAGTCGAACCGAGGTCCACGGATTTGCAATCCGCTGCATAGCCACTCTGCCAAGGCGCCTTTCTAAATTGTTTGTTCTCTAATTTGATTAGATGGTGCCCCGGGCCGTGCTTGATGGTCCGACACTCGGCCGGTCAGCTCGACGGTGGGATTTTCAATCCACACATCTTTTTGATGGTGCCCCGGGCCGGACTTGAACCGGCACAGCGCGAACGCCGAGGGATTTTAAATCCCTTGTGTCTACCAATTCCACCACCAGGGCAACGCAATCATGCGATGGCAACACCATCATCTCTACGACCTTCGCCGTGAGAACGAGGCGTACTTTAACCTATTGAGATTAACCGTCAACAAAAAATTTATCTTTTTTATTCAAGTGATTAAAATGCGATCTGTGCGGCTTAATAGTCAAACAATTCGCACAACGATTAAACATAGTTAAACAAAGAAATCTGAATGCATATTCTGAATTTAATCTGCAACCTTCGTATTCCAAAAAATCTGCAATTGATATAACACCTCAGATCTCTTCTTTTAAGAAGTCGCATGCCAAACTGTAAACCAACTGTACACCTGTTCACTTAGTACACCTACTTGATGTAATGTTTTATCTCTACCCTAACTGATTGAATCAAAAGCGTATTTAGAATTTACAATCAAACCATTTCAACAACTGGTTAACAAACTGTTCACCACAATCTTAAAAATACAGTCTTTCAAACACCCTATATCCTTAGATATCAGACAGTTATGTTTTGGTTTATTTCTTGCTCTGTAGTGTGCAACTGACAGAAGCTTCGAGTTGTCACTATGTACTAATCATTTTGGAGCATCTGTCTTGGGACGGGGGCACATTAGTTAGTGTGTCCAATGATGCCGGATCCAGTGTTGGCATCATTGGATACTCACATCGCCCTTTTATCAACTTTCAATGAAAAAAGAAGGTAGATGATGGAACATTCAATATATAGCCGACATAAAGGGCTGCTCAGCACGATACTCATAAGTGCTGCGAGTCTTTATGGGTTGGCAAATTCAACGCCCGCAAATGCTTCGGATTTTGTGCCAGAGATGTGTATGGCAGATGCATATATGGAAGTAAATAATCTTAATAGCTTACCTAAGGATGAACTAAATTGTACCGCAGAAGACGTACAAATAGCTGAAATTTTTAACGAAAGTATCGATGAATGTACTCCTGGTGAAGTTGTGGAGTTTACAGCTAGTGTAACTATCGTTACAAACGCGAATGAGCGTTACGATACAACTTTTTATAACTCTCTCACAGGAATTGCTCCAAACTTTGTACAACCGGATACCGGGGAATCTATTGATTTACCAAACGATCCAGATACATCATATCCTTATTTGTGTAGTTTACTTATTCCTGATGCCAGCGCAGCGGATAATTTTGTGTTTTCTGACCTGGATCTCGATGCATGTGGTGATATCACAAAAGCCAATGGCGTGGATACGTACACACTTGATGGTCAAACAATCACCATGTTGTGTGAAGATGTCGATAACGATGACAAAGCTGATTTCAGCTATTGTGCAGCTTGGGATAATCAAAGTCGTGATAACTGTACTTTGGACCGCGACCCTGTTCGTGGGCAGGTTCCTAACACCAAATCGAAATGTAATTGTGATGTCCTAACCACAAATATCTTTATTAAGCCAGAGCCACCAGAAATGACTAAAACATTGATCGGTGACGCGGCAGCTGATGAACCTAGTGGCGTATTTAAATATCAAGTTTCGATTAAAAATGTAAGTACTAAGTCTGATATTACAATCAATGCTGTAGAAGACATCGTACGTTCACCAACTGACTCTGGAGTTTTTGCTAACTTCGATCTGTCGACTTCAACAAACACAACCGTTGGTAACCTTACATTGTTAGCACAACATGTAGATCATACGTGTGACGAAGCTTTTAGTGGACTCCCACTGACTCTGACTCCTACATCAACAACTGTTACATGTGTCATTGTGGTTCAAATTAACGATGATGACTTACCAAATGATCAAAGTGATGAGCTTTACCAAGACTTTGTTCGTGCAACCGTAGTCGATAAAAATGGTTCTGCAGTAGGTGACAACACATGTGATCCAACTCACCCAACAACCCCTACCGACCCTAGTAATGGTACTTGTACTAATGTAGTTGAAGTAGCAATGCAAGATGTTGGTGTATCAATCACTATTGATAAGTTTGTCTACTTCCCAAGCCCTAATCCAGATGTCTCATGTACAGGCTCCGTAGACGCCGATGGTAAGTGTGATGGTTCGGTATGGATAAAAGAGCCAGGTGGTGATGTAACCTATAAACTAATATTTGAAAACACTAGCGAGGTAGATACTCTAACTATTGATATTTTGACAGATACAGTTAGCAGTACTGCGATAAACTTACTGTCCGCTATTTCTGGCAATACATGTGATAGCATGGACTTGGATCTAAACGTTGACGAAGTCGATAGTTGTATGTTTGTTCGTAATGTATCTGGAGATGTCAACGCAGGTATTACTAATACAGCCTACGTTCATGCTATAGAGAAAAGCGATCAATCAGAAGGCAATAGTACGTTTGATGATGATACAGCATTAGTAACTATAATGAATGTTGCTCCTGCAGTATTATTTGACAAGAAAGTTAGAACAGATGATGGTTCAGAGCCTAACGATCCTAATGATTACTTTGAGACTGTTGAGCTGAATGAGCCAGGAGGAAATGTCACCTACCGATTTGAAATTACTAACATTTCACCTTCAGGCGAGGATATTACTTTAATTGATTTTGAAGATACTATTCTGGAAACTAGCCCTCGTGTAACTCTAGGCACATCAACTTGTAACTTCTCTACTACTGTTATTTCCTATGGTGCCGCGAACTCTTACGTTTGTTACATTGACGCAGCAGTAACAGGAGAGCCTAACAACGATCTAGTAAATAGTGCACGTGTTAAGATTACTGACGGTGAAGAAGAGCTTTATAGCCTTTATAACGATGCGACGGTAACATTTGCAGATGTTGGACCTCAGCTAACACTTGATTTTGCTTACACAGCAGTTGTATTTGCTAACATCGATACCCGAGGCGTAGGTGCGTTTGAAGATCTAACTATCGATGCACTAAGGATTCGTAACGTAGATATTCCTCTTGAAGGAAGCGAAGATGATACAAGCGATGCAAGTATGCGTCTTCTTAACCTATCGGATACAAGAACGCGTGATGGTTTAGGTTTCAACGCTTGTGAAGTGGGTGATATTGTTGCAGCAGATACTCAAAAACTCTGCTACTTTGTTATTCAACTTCTTCCAATATTCGATGATGTCGATTTCAAAGCTCTGAAATCCGGTTTGGGCCCTGTAGAAATAATTCTATCGGATCCTGAAGGCAATTCAGTCAAATTTGAAGCCGAAATAGACCTAACAACTACAGCGTATGGTCCTCTATAAAGTAATAACTTTATTTTAGAATTAAGTGCCAGTCAGCTTTCTTGACTGGCACTTTTATAAAATTAAACACCTAAAATTAGTCAAGGTCTAAACAATATTATTTTCTATTACCCTTACCTTTACCACCACCATCTGTGCTTAATAAGCCAATTGTTACCGTTGCAGTCGAGGTGAAATTACCGTCACTGATGCTATAGGTAAAACTGTCGCTTCCTTTAAAGTTTTTCGCTGGTGTATAAAGAATCTGACCATCAGAAATAATTTGTACGGAACCCTTAGATCCTTGAGTTACAGACACAATGTTTAAGCTATCGCCTTCTGGATCGCTGTCATTCGCAAGTACATTGATGACAACTGGATCTTTAGTAGCTAATGTAACGGTATCATCCAAAGCAATAGGCGCACTATTAGGTTCAACCGAAGTTGCAATAAGCACACTCAGCACCTCACTAACGCTCAAACTTGAATCTGCTGTATGCTCTACAGATATAATTACATCGTAACTACCGTCTAACGCCTCAGAGCTAATGGTTGCATCTAATACCACCGATTTGCTTTCACCAGGGGCCAAAGTTAATGTTCCATTGTCTCCATTCCAACCATTAGGAACGCTTAGCGCTACATTGAAAACAGCAGAATCACAATTCACACTATCCTGATTGGTTACTGTCGCGGTGTAACTGATTGTACTACCCGGCTCAAGTTCACCACTTTGGTTTGGAACCACGCTCAACAGCGGAGTACCGACTTCGCATGCTTCGACTGGTGTTTCGACTAAATAACTCGAAGTTGTACTAGTGTAGTAACTGCTATCAACACTATTAAAGGCGTTGAAAGTAATCGTATAAGTACCATCCGTAGCTAATTCGTCCGAAGTGACATCAAGCGTTACCGTATCGCTTGCACCCGGCGCTAAATCGATAGTGGCTTCCGTTGTTGTCCAACCTGCTGGAGCTTCCGCTTCAATTAAGAAATTAGAAGATGAACAGCTATCACTATCGTTATTGGTCACAGATACCGTGTAGCTCTTCAGGCTACCAGGAACCATAGCGGTACTCTGGTTAGAAGTAACAGAAATAGCTGGCTCACTCTGAGTACATGTCGGCTCTGCAAAACTAACATAAACACTTGCACCAGTACTGTCTGCCCACTCAGTAGTAATAGTTACACCGGCTACACTGTCGGTATAACTCTCCCCAACACTCAATGCGGCATCAGAAAAATCGTCATAAACACTCCCAGGCGTCATATCCAGCATTTGACTACTCTTCATATCTGATTCAGTAGCCAGACGCATAACTACTCCACCAGTAATACCGTCCTTATCTTCAAGAAAACTATCAAACCCTAAAGCCTGACGATATTCAATGTAGTACCAAAGTTGCTTTCCGGTTTCTGGGTCAGTTCCTCGTGGTATTTTTAAAACCTTAGCGATACCTGAGTGTAACATTTCGTAAGGCTCAACTAGATAGCTACCATCACTAGTAACAGAAGTTATTTCTGTAGATGAAAGCCATCCTAGTGACTCTTTATTGAATCCATTAAAGTGGCCATCACCATTGCCCATAATGTCGATGTTGTCGCCATAAACAAAGTTAGTACAATTGGAACCCACTATATCTACTCCGCAATCTAAAGATTGCGCATGGCGAAGACCAAAGTTATGACCAAGCTCGTGCCCTATTGTATTAACAGTAAAAGCACCATTTATCCAAGCTCGCGATTGAGTAGCTCCAATGGTCCCCATTCCTGTCCATCCACAATTGCTAATTTCGGGAAAGATATATACGAGGCGATCATAACTATCTGTATCTATGCCATTATTTGTCGCTGCCTGTTTAGCATAATTATCAATAGTATTGATATCACAAACTTCATCAACCGCTAATGTTAAATACCCAGATACCTCGCCACTAAGCCAAGTTTGGTCGTTCGAGTTTTCTCTATAGAAATCATTAACTGTACCAAAAACTAATTCTTCAGCTTCCTGAACAGTCCAAGGCTCTTGAACCTTATCTCGGAAGTTAAGCAGTAGGACCAATGTCTTTTGCTCACCAAATGTACCGTCGATTGAGGTCGTTGTAGTTCCAGAGGAAGTCGTAGAAGTAGATGTACTATCTTGGGCTGATATAATAATGCTGTTTTTATCTTCATCCAAAAACAATGCATTGTCATTTCCATCAATTGACCACCCTTTGGCACTAACCCGTAGGCCTGAATGAAGCTGATTGACATCTGTATTCTTTGATACATGAAGTTCAACTCTTTCATCGGCTGGTTTAAGTACATGATGTAAACGACTCTTGCTGTGATCTTCATAGTCTTCGTAAAAGACTTCAAGCTCACCTTCAAGCACTTGTTCTTGCTCTAGAAGTTTCTTAACTTCCTTTGGCATACCTTGTTGCTCTTCGGTGGTAATCGCAACACTAGCCACAGATGCTGGAGATGATTTTACTAGTTCAGTTAACAGTTGCTGACGCTCTTCTGCTAGTGAAATCATCTTATTTAGATTGTTACTTTTTTCGCTTTTTGTAGAGTTTTGGTAGGCAGCCATCGCATTCATCAATGCTTTGGTATTTGATTGAGCATTTTGACGCTTCTCTGACGCGATATTTTGTCCATAGCTATGATGGTGATTTGCATCTAAACCGATACCATAAGTATCGTCCTGAGATACAGCCGATGCATTGAACAAAAGCGCAGAAGCCCCAAACAGGGTTGTTATGGAAAACTTAAAAGCATTAGTAGCCAATATTTTTGAGTTATAGAGGATATTAAACATACGTAAATTTTTCAGGTCCGTTTCGTTTTGGAAGTTAAATTTCATCCCAGCGTAAAATGACAGCCACACAATGGCCGCCGGATCATTAGCCAGCAAGCAATGTTTTTTTGCATATATTTAGTTTTCTTTAAGTAAAGAAAACCATTAGAGACGAGCAGTTCCCACAATCGTTGAATACAACAAAATCGTGTAATGATTAACGGTAAGCTCTAGGTGATAATAATAGGATCTTGAAATTTAAATTCAAACCAACCAATAAATACGTAATTCAATATTGATGATTGGAATATAATAAATCACATTATTATCGCACCAAAGGTGTCATTGTATAATATTTATACCAATAGCCTAATATCCCCCACTGACATTTAAAATAGTATTTATGTACTTCTTAGAAGGTCAAAATACTAGCAAATACATAGATTAAATTTCAACCATATTGATAATAAAAACAATAAATTTTGAATAATTTCATTAAAATCATGAATGTAGGAAAACATTACGATTGTTAAAATGTTTACTCTAATAATATGAAATAAGAATAATATTAGAACTTCAGTTCTCTATTATTTACACTTTATCACTATCAATATTAATGACTTGTCATACTCATGACCTTTATCTAACTAAATAATGACAAATTATATTTCACACCATAATTTAACATAATAATTACAGTTTGTTATCAATTAAGACAATTTAATGAAAAGTTTGCATATCGTATAGAAATAGTTTCCAAGCGGATTATCTGGCCTTTTTATAACTGGAATATTTTCTCTTTTTGTGATTTAAATATAGTTTCTATATATTAAAAAAGGCAGCCAATTCGGCTGCCTATTTTATTCATCTATTTTTATTCTTCGGGTTTATTCTTTTCTTTCTCTAGCTCATTAAGTATCGATTCAAAAGCGGGATAGCGCTGAGCGCCCACTACGATTTGAGGCTCGATAAGTTCACCATTTTCTACCCGACCAATAAGAAAGCTTGGAGTACCTCTCACACCGAGTGATTTACCCAGAGTTAAATCCCCTTCAACTTTATCTGCCACCGATTGATCTTTTAAACAGTCAGTAAACGCTTGCATGTCTAAAGATAAATCTGTTGCGGCTTTTTGATAGAACTCATCACCTAGCTGTTTAACGTTGGTGAACAACATATCACGCATTGGCCAGTAAGAGTCTTGTTTAAAACTGCATGTCGCAGCAATGGCGGCTGGCATGGCTTGGGGATGAAAGTTGAGAGGAAAATCGCGCGCGACGTACTGCACTTTTCCTGTATCGATGAAGTTTTCCTTTATCTGTTTGAAAGCAGTATCCGTAAAGCGTTTGCAATAAGGGCATTGGAAATCTGAGAACTCAATGATCGCAATTTTTGCTTCTGTACTTCCCAAAACCGGAAGGTTGCCGTCCTCAGTAAAGTTAGGTTGATTAGGCAGTATCGGTGCTTCTTTTTTTGGCGGTTTGAATGCCAACTCTTTCATATCTTTTACTTCACTCTCAATCTTACCGACTGACTCGGAAAGTTGACTTATCTCCTGCTTAAGTGACTCTATTTCAGATTTCAACTGATCCGTATCTTCTGACTGACAGCCAGAAATTAATGGCAGTAAAACGAACGGAGCTGCCAATCTCACTATGTTCCTTAACATGCTATGCCCCCACTATAAAACAGTGTCGATACGACTAGCTCGTACCTTGCTCTGCAAAAATGAAAGTTGTTCCGTTCCCAGATGTTGAAGATAAGTTGTTTACACCTCACTAGTGTTACATATATCAGTAATGGGTTTTAGATACGACTTTGTCGAGGAATCTCATTACTAGTAATGACCCTAGATGCATAAATAAATTTACAACTTATTATTAAACAGTCACTTCTTTCAATTTGTTAAAAAGTATTGTCAACGTGTTAACATAAGTCAATTTACGTAATAAGGTTACTTGGCTTATAACGATAAATATGGCTTATAAATCAGAGTTATACCTCATTAGTACCATAAATAAGATTTAAACCTATTAATCTAGTCATTAAATGTGCCACTTTAATAAAATCTAAAAGTATTAATAAAGCAGGTTACCAGTGGTAATCTCAATTAACAGTTGACTAACTGATAAACCAACATCATATTTCGAACATTTATTGTCTACTGATTTGATTTAAATCAATTTCTTCGCCGAAGTAAAAAATAAAACCCACTTTTCAACTAACATTAATTATAGAGATTGGTAATTTTACGTTTAACACATGAATTATATATAATTTTCTGTTTTGTCCGTCACTTTTTATTTATACATGAAATATAGGGAGGATCTATTATGACATTGCGTAATAAAGAACTTACCCTCTTAGTCATCGCGTGCTTAGTATTCTTAGTTTGTATTACACTTGGCCGTTAGATGGGCTAGTATCGCTGAAAGAGCACCTGTCATGTGCTAACTTAACGTAATCATTTTTAAGCTTTTGTGCTCTTTCAGTTTTCTCAAGTTGCCATATAAGCTACTAACGCCAAGAATAGTACTCAGGATACTCGCCCAAACACCTTTCAAGATAAAACCATAAGGCTTAAGACAATCCCCTATCGCTTGTGACAATGGCCCCAAACCTTCTATACGCATCATGAGATGTTATGAACAATACCCTCCCGATTAATATGGTAAATGAACATCATGCTGTGCTAATGTAGCAACTTATGATCGATCGCCTCCAGAACACTACTACTCCAATAGATATGACAAAACTGCAAACTCGGACATTCTTACCGGCTAGGTCATTGATGCGCACTATTACCTGGCTACTATTCGTGATGGTGGTTTCTGTGTTTGGTTGTCTTGTCTACTTCTTAAACTCGTTAGATAGCCTTGCAGCCGATGAATTGTCCCATAGAGTCCAGTTAGCTTTGCAACTTGAGAAGCGTAACGCCAGAGACTCTCTAGAGGAATATTCTTTTTGGGATGAGGCATACCAAAAAATAGAGGTTGAGCGTGACTTGGCTTGGGTCGCAAAAAATTCAGGCGATTATCTCATGGATAAGCATGACTTTGATTTCAGTGTTGCCATTACTCGCGGGGATCAAGAAGTCTACCTAATTAAAAGCGGCGATGCTAAAACCATCAACTATAACGATTTAAAGCAGCCGCTTCTTGAGATGATGGCTGTCTCCAAGCAGCTGAATACTGAGAAAAAGCTCACCAACGGCTTGTTCCGTATTGGCCAAGATGTGTATCACATCGTTGGCGGACCTTTTATCAGTGAGCAGAATAAACAAGCGCGCGAAGGGACGTATCTAGCGTTAGGAAAACGTATTGATACCGATTACCTCAGTGAACTTGAAAACGACTATCAACTTTTCGGGCTCAATTTAAACAACAGCGCAGATGGACTTGTCAGTTACAAGACGCTTTACTCCCCTTCCGGAGGCATCGTTGGCTACCTTTCTTGGCAACCTCACGTTCCTAGTAAGGCGATCATCCCAACAATCACGCTCATAACGATTTTGTTTGCCTTCCTTATTACAGCGGTGACAATGTATATCTTGAAGAAAGAGCAAGTCAGTCGAGAAGAATATGAAGGCCAGTTGTTCGAGGAAGCAACGACTGACTCTTTAACCAAAGTGAAAAATAGACGCTATTTTATGATGATGGGTGTCAATGAGTTTAATACCTGCAATCTATTAGAAGAAAAGCGGCTTTCCGTTTTGGTTTTGGATATCGACTACTTTAAAAGTATCAATGACAAGTTTGGGCATAGTGTTGGCGATAAAGCGTTGACGCATTTTACTCAAGTGTGTCGAACTGGATTAAGAAAAGCCGATATCTTGGGTCGAATAGGTGGCGAAGAATTTGCCATTATTTTACCTCTAACAGATGCTAAAAAAGCAAAAGAAATTGCAAACAGAATTCGCGTGCTCATTGAGAAGAGCCCCTGTGTTTCTCATGGTAAGTTGATCAATTTAACCGTTAGTATTGGCATCGCAGCCTTTAATCAGCAAGACACCTTTGAAGCTATGCTTGAGGAAGCTGACAAAGCGTTGTACAACGCGAAACATCAGGGTAGAAACCAAGTCATTATTTATCATGACTATACGCAAGAGTTAGGGTAAAACACGAGCATAGTAAGTAGGCAAGCTTTTCACCTGGTACGCCTCCCCAATCTCGAAGAATTTTGCATTTAGGTATACCATTAACTATCTAAAGCGTCTGCGTTTGGGAGTTTCTGACTATGTCTAAAAAGCCACCGTCTCGTTTGCCGTTATATTCTGATTCTGATCTTAACTTTATCCTTCCTAATTTTCTTATCAGCGAATTTTTCTATGCGAGATCCTTAGAAAAAGACGTCATCCTTGGCCTAGACCCAGAGTTTAACCATCAATACCGCGTCACTTTAAGACGAATGCGTTCGCTAAGTCTTTTGTTAAAAGAACTCTTACCGCAATTTGAACGAAAGCTACTCAAGCCAAGCTTAAAACTAGTAATGAAAAAAACCAACTTGTTACGTGATCTAGATGTATTCATTATGGATAAAGCACGCTATGTCACCATGCTCCCAGAGCATAAGGCGTCATTAGAGCGTATGTTTACCATCATAGAAGACCACCAATTTGAAGAGCAGCAGCGCGTGGCAGATTGGTTAACAAGTAGAAGATACCTTAGTACGTCAATTTTGATTGAAAATAGCCTACGCCGTGCTTTACGCAGCGAAGATCAATCCGAGCCTATTGATCCACTAAGTTTTGCAAACAATAAGATTGTGACCCAGTTTCGCCGAGTGAGTAAGTCGATCAACAAGATTTCTGACACAAGTGAGGATAGCGATATTCACGCATTGAGAATTAAATGCAAATCGCTTCGCTATCTCCTAGAATGCTTTTCTGCGCTCTATTCGAAAGATCAGCATAAAGATAACGTTAAACAACTTAAGTTACTGCAAGATAAACTCGGAAACTTTAACGATACCTCCACACAAATCGCTTTTTTCTCTCGCCTGAGAACGACTTCAGCCAAACAAAAAGAAGACAGAAAAGCACTGAAAGCGCTGATCAAAGAGATAAAAAACCAACACAAACAAACTCGCCAGACCATCGTGAGTGATGTAAAACTGTTTCATCAATTCCTTCAGGAATCATCCGCTTTGGATTTGTACCGAGTTTGAACAAGCATCGTTCAATAGTGCTCGTTTCTCTGTAACATGGCTTTTCACGTATTCTTCATAAACTCACTCTAAAGTATTGAGCTGGGCAAGAATAAGAACGATAACGTGAAACCACTAAAACGATACCAATACGAACGTTACGCCGTGTTATGTAATCTGGCTTATCCTCGCGTTTTTAAACAAACTCGTTACGGATTTGATCCTAACGGTCAGAGAGTCATTAAAAACGAGCACGGAAAAATCATGATTCGTGTCCTCTGGAGTAAAAAGAGCGAAGAGGTCGTTGTGGTAATCAAAGGTTCTCATAGCCTTTCTGATTGGTTACTAAACTTCGCAATGTGGACCAAAAGTTGTCGTCTATTAGGTCTGAAATATCGTATCCACGCGGGCTTCTACCACCTGTTATTCCAAGAAAGTATGCCAAGCCGAAATGAAGACAGGTTAGGTTTGAGTGTAATTGAGCGGTTAGAAGACACCGTTGTCCCTCTGATTTTGCAAGGCAAACGAATTACCATTACTGGGCATTCTTCTGGTGGTGCAATCGGCAGTGTTTTTGCTGATTATATCGAGAGCAAATATCCCAAAAGTATCAAACGCGTCGTGACATTTGGCCAACCTGCTATTGGTGACTGGACATTCAAGAAACGATATCAGTTGGGACACAAAACCTATCGAATCTGTTGTGATATCGATATTGTCACTTTCATGCCACCCGTTCCCTTTCTGTACTGGCACGTTGGCAAAATGCTTTGGTTATATAACGGCAGAATTTACGAAAATACGCCGACCATGATTCGATTAGGGCGCTCATTGATAAGTTGGCTATTTCGCCCCTTCTCTTATCACTTGATGAGCAAGTATATTCGTAATAAGGACTTCTTTGACGAAAGGTGAAAGGCTTGAAAAAGCCGAACTCAATCGGCTTATCGGTAGTATCTAAATTACAAAGATGCGATTTCTTTATCCAATTGATATTTACTGTCAGTGACGATTTTTTCTAATACTTCAACGCGCTGTTTTAATTCCACGACTTGCTTTTTGAGATTGTCCTGGTCTTCTTGGCTCATGGCATTACGCTCAGAGACCTCTAGCGCTCTCAATTCCTTTTTATGGTTCAAGATAAGTTTGACTATCCCGCCGCCAAACAAAGAACCGAACACAATAGCAACTACCAATACATCAGCAACAGATTCCATTCTTTTATTCCTCTAAATTTTGCTTAGATAAAGGTTACTCATTAACCCAATAAATATCAAACAACCCATTGATTAAACTTATAGTTTTAAAGAAAACTGCGTGTGTAATAGTAAAATTACTCAGATTGTTTATCGCGTCATGTTAAGAAGAGTAAGAATAGAAAAGTTTTTGGAGAATTCAAAACGACGAAAGCCAGTCCTGAGACTGGCTTTCTAAATAATGGAGGCGCCTCCCGGAGTCGAACCGAGGTCCACGGATTTGCAATCCGCTGCATAGCCACTCTGCCAAGGCGCCTTTAATATATTTTGTTTCTCTGTAAGAAGAGATTAGATGGTGCTCTGTGCCGTGCTTGATGGTCCGACACTCGGCCGGTCAGCTCGACGGCGGAATTTTAAATCCACTCATCTTTTGTTTGATGGTGCCCCGGGCCGGACTTGAACCGGCACAGCGCGAACGCCGAGGGATTTTAAATCCCTTGTGTCTACCAATTCCACCACCAGGGCAACGCAATCATGCGATGGGTTAGACACCATCTTTCTCAACGACCCTTGCCGTGAGAACGAGGCGTACTTTAACGGAATAATTTATCTGGTCAACAATAAATTTTATCTTTTTGATTTAAGTGCTTAAAAAGCGATCCGACCGGTATAAACCGCGCGCAAACTGAAGATAATTCACTCATCATAGTTACCCCAATTCCTTCGCAACTTATTTTCAATCAGCCACAATGGCTCATTGAGTCGATGTGATGCTGGCACTTCAATTATGGGATCTTCTTATAAACGCCGTTTGTGTTTGAAAACCGCCACAATTGATGATAGAGATACGCTTTACAAAAACATAACAATCATCTTACTTGGGTAACCTCCTTTCCCGCTGGCTAGGTATTTCTATGACAGAAAATCAACAACATATCCAAACTCCTTCGAGTACGCTGCACGAATTTACGCGTATGGATGTATGGAGTGGCTTTACACAACTATTACCCCTGTCCATATTCGTGGTCATATTCGGTCTCGCGTTCGGTGTAGCGGCAGTACAGACTGGCTTAGACGCATTTCCTACATTGTTAATGAGTGGCCTCGTGTTCGCGGGAGCTTCTCAATTTGCGACGTTAGAAATGTGGGGAGCCGAAGTCCCATTGATTCCAGTACTGATCACCGTCTTCGCGATCAACGCACGTCACCTGCTAATGGGGGCGACACTTTACCCGTGGTTACGTCAACTACCACCCGCTAAACGTTACGGTGTCATGTTGGTTGCATCAGACGCGAACTGGGCAATGGCAATGAATGCATTTGCTAAAAAAGAACCTGGTCTCGGCTTACTCGTAGGTGGTGGCTTAGCACTTTGGGGCTTCTGGATCGTCGGTACCTGGATGGGCATCTACTTCGGTGGCGCAATAAAAGATCCTGTAAGCCTTGGTTTGGATATGGTAATGGGATGCTTCTTACTGTCTATGGTTGTAGTTGGCCCTAAAAACTTACGTATATTCGCAATTTGGGGAGCCGCAGCTGGGTCTTCTTTACTGGCTTACTGGTACCTACCTGAAAATAGCCACGTGGTGGTTGGCGCTTTTGCGGGTGGCATACTTGGCGCTTGTTGGAAGGAGAAAAAAGCATGAGCATAGAAACAAGTTTTGGCGGTACGCTTCTTATTATTTTCGCCATGGGGCTAGTGACATTAGCGACGCGATGGGGTGGCGTATTTGTGATGTCATTCATTCCTATTAGCGAGCGCGTACAACGCTTTATCACTGCCATGTCCGGCTCCGTGTTAGTTGCTCTTTTAGCACCAATTGCCGTTGAAGGTGACATCGGGGCGCGCATGGCACTGCTTTCTACTACCGTAGTGATGTTCATCGTCAAAAAACCGCTACCTGCTATTGCAGCCGGAATAGTCGCTGCTGCAGCAGTGCGGGCAATTTAGAGGAACAAACCTAGTTGCTAAGCGTTCCAAACAAAAAGCCCCTCCACGACAATGCGTGGAGGGGCTCTACTTTTTATAAGGACTCACTTAAAACGGAATGAATTAAGCGCAGCAGTTACAGTTACGCTTATATTTATCCATTTTACCTATACCCGGGTTGAAGGTATTAGTTGGGTCTAATTGATGGTAGAACGTCTGCAACGAGTTCTCCGCTTCATACAAATGCCCCACATTGTGCTCAGCTGGATATTTCGCACCACGGCTGTTTAGATGCTCTAGCATTAGCTTCTTCATCAGCTTGGTATCTGTGCCCTTTTTGAACACATAATCCTGATGGAACACATAACACATAAAGTGGCCATAATAGAGCGACTGAACCAAGTTCTTGCTCACTTCTTCTGGCAAGGTTTCCAACCATTCTTCGTCATTACGGCGCAGCGCGATATCTAACGCAACAATATCTTCCACATCTTTACGATGAATGGTCTCATAACGAATCGCAGCTCCAGCCGCCGCAAAACGATGTAAGAACGCTTTTTTGCCTTCGTCTGGGGTACATTCGAAGAAATCACAATCGCTTTCAACCGCCCATACTTCTTGCAGATATTTTTGAGCTTCTGCAATACCGCCATCGCTCATTTTTAGTATCAAGTGATGTTCGTACTTGTCACGGTAATCCAGCATGCGTTCAGGTAAGTGTTGCGGAAACAGCTTACTCGCGTAATACAAAATGGAATCTGGCAGATACTTACTAACTAAAGGCACACGCTCTAAAAAGTTTTCTACTTTCGCTTTCAGCGCGAACATTTTAGGTAATCTGTCCGTACCCAATTTGTCGATGGAAAGAAATACATCCTTGCCATACTTTTCTGCCATGTTGAAGATATCGCGGTGTAGATACTCCCCCATTTCTGGCAGGTTTTCGAAAGTCGATAAAAAATCTTTTCTTAGCTTAGTTAATTTTGCTGGATCATTCGTACCAAGATAAAAGACCTGCTCTTTGTCAGGTACTGGGTAGCTGTCGACACGAACCGCAAATACACCAAGTTTACCCGCACAACCACTGGCTTCGAAGAGTCGTCGTTCGTCGGCATTAAAACGAGATGGGATATCAGAGGTAACATCACGAACACGCTCATCGTACTCTTTATCCGAAGCCATACGATCATCGTGAATGATCTTGCCAGGATCGAAGTTACCTTCCTGCAAGTTTGTCAAAATTTCTTCCGGGGTTTCACCCAAGCCTTCAATACCAAGGTGGTTAACGAGGTTCAGGTTACCCTGCTTATCCACCTGAGCATAAATCGCCAGTTCCGTGTATGCCGGTCCTCGCTTAACTAACGCGCCACCAGAGTTATTGGCGATACCGCCCACCACGGTCGCTCCTAACGAAGAGGAACCAATAATGGAATGTGGCGCGCGGTTAACGGCTTTAAGCGATTTTTCTAGTGAGTGTAAGCTAGCACCCGGTAAACAAACCGCCTGCTTGCCACCATCGAGCAAATGAATTTTCTTAATTTTTGTAATATTGATAACGACAACATCGCGGTCGTAATCATTACCACTTGGAGCAGACCCTTCAGTCAGACCTGTCTTCGCCGCTTGCATGATGATGATGCAGTTCGCCTCGACACACTGTTTGATGATGTTCCACTGTTCTAATAATGTGTTAGGAAACACGACTGCAAGCGCTGTACCGCTACCAGAGCGAAAACCTGAACGGTAATACTTAGTTTTAACTTGATCGGTCAGGACGTTTTCTTCACCGACGATCGTTTTAAATTCTTCTATCAGCTGCTTTTGTTTCATATCCGTATCTCTAGTTATTTTGCTTCACTCACTCAAACTGGGTTGATTGAGTTTGGCTCACTATAAGCAGTCCATTTTCCTGCGTCTATCGATGTCATTCGAGCAATCTGAATCCAACGACAAACAATCACAATAATGTTTTTAATTATCATGATGTTAGGTATGATTTATATAAAATTTAACGAAAGAAACAGATTGTTTCCCAAAAGAAACAATAACAAAACCAATCGTTAACATGTGTGCGCAGTGTCAAGATATTAGGTTTGTGAACATTTTGGCTTAGCCACGTAACGTGCTAAATAGGAAGGAGATTTAAATGGTGTGAACGAAGCACAAACACATCATTCAACACATTGGGAATGTTGCGTTTATGTACCAAATAGAGAAATTAAAAGCGATGGCTCTGGCTTTGAAAGCAGGCGTATAAGTGGTCAATAAAGATTTTAACCTTTTCTGGCTGTTGCCTTGTATAAGGATACACAGCATAAATACCGAGACACTTTGCCGTTTCCTCTTTGAACAGTTGGATCAATCGGCCTTGTTTTAAATCTTCATAAACCAAAACGCGGGGAACGT
The DNA here is from genome assembly GCF_000241385.1 of Vibrio sp. EJY3. NCBI lineage: Bacteria > Pseudomonadati > Pseudomonadota > Gammaproteobacteria > Vibrionales > Vibrionaceae > Vibrio > Vibrio sp. EJY3. Next base: position 822,138 of record NC_016614.1, on the reverse strand, counting down.
AGATTAAGCCTTGCCCTAAAAGTGCGACATTTCTTAGAACCGACGAGTTATTAATACATAGATTGCCATCTACCGTCACTTGATACACGTCTTCGCCATCTTTGAAAGCCCATTCGCGCGCGCCCGTTTCCTGGTAAGAATAAACGAGACAGTTGTGTTTTTCTAACTCAGTAGGCTGCTTTGGAATGCCATGTCTGGCAAGGTATTGAGGTGAGGCACACACTATCCAGTTTGCGTCGACAAGCTTTCTTGCGATCAGACTGGAGTCTGGCAATACGCCCGTTCTTATCGCCAAATCAAAGCGCTCATTCACGATGTCGACGAAACGATTATCAAGTTCCATATCGATCTTGATGTCAGGGTATTTGTTATTAAATTCAGCAATAACACCAGGCAGAATCAATTCGCCAGAAATAGTAGGAACGGTAATTTTGATGTTGCCGGATAAATCCTTACCTAACCCAACAATTGATTCTTCTGCAGTAGCAACCGCCTTATAAACGGATTTTGCGTGCTCAAAGAAATACTGACCCGCTTCACTCAGGGTTATGGTACGTGTCGTACGATAGAGCAACTGAACACCGAGACCCTGCTCGAGCTTCGCAATGCGTTTACTGACCACAGACTTGGTCAGCTCCATTTGCTTAGCCGCACCACTAAACGAGCCCTGCTCGACCAAATGATAAAAGATGATGTAATCGTCGGTGTTTCTCATGCTGCTTCATTAAATCCTTTAGAAGAGCGTATTGTAGGTGGATTATGTAACAGGTGCTGAAAGTAGAGTCACACTTATACCAATCACACCACCTAAACGGCAGATACAAAAAAACCAGCTTTCGCTGGCTTAATGTTGATGCTTTTAGCATCGAGATATCGCTAAGACAAACTTTGATAAGTATGAAGCCATATCTGAATAATTTATGGAGGCGCCTCCCGGAATCGAACCGAGGTCCACGGATTTGCAATCCGCTGCATAGCCACTCTGCCAAGGCGCCGTCACATTTACGCGTTAAGAGGTCTCCCCCGTTGCGTTGGTTGCTACTTTACGGATTCAGAAAAGATAGTCAAACATAAATCCACTATTTCCTGTTTGTTTGCTTCCTTTTAAGACAGTTAGATCAAGACTCGAGCAATTTGCGTATTTATTAGCACTCTCGTTTGTTTCTGTGCCTTGCTAACTCTGCAAAAATAAAGCGGCTCAAGTGGCCGCTTTATTATGTTTGATTGTTTATCTAACCGTTGCTTACACGTTTGAGTAATCGCCCAACGACATTTGGATGATAAGACCACACATGGTCAAACATCGACATTAACGCCGGATTACCGTATTTGGACAAACTGATCGCATGAAAACGGTTCTTCTTCGCTTTAAGCGCGTTTACTTTTTCGAGTAGCTCATCCTGCTGCTTTGGTGCAATGAAATCCGAAATCACCACCATATCGGCGTTTTTGTACTTGTCACCACTCATCAGATCGATAGATTTGATCAAGGTCGGTTCCAAATCGGTACCGCCATGGAAGCTATAGGTCAGGAAATCAGCCGCCTCGCGCAAACCATCTTGTTTAGTCAGTTCGTAAGTAATGTGCTCGGTAGAGAATATGATGACGTAGCAGTCACGTTGCTCTGCTAACGCAATTTGCATCAGTGCGTACGCCATTGCCTTAGCACATTGTTCTGGAAAACCACTCATTGAGCCTGACGCGTCTACACAGACAATAAATGGACCTTTTTCGATATCCACCGCTTTGTTATCAGGGCGATGCGCTTTCACTTTACGCAGCGTACGAGATTTACCCTGAGTTCGATAGTTCATCAAACGCTTGTCGACAAGATGTTTATAGAACACAACTTCAAGCTCTGGATATGCCAAAAACATGGTTTCATTTGGGAGGAGTTTATTTAAATCGTCACTTTCGTGAATACCAACAATGTCGTCGGTCGCTTCGTCACTCTTTTCCTCAACCATTTGCAATTCTTCAGCCGGAGCGCGATTTAGATCAGGATCATTCACCTGCCCTGCCATACGACCAAGTTGTTCAGCTATCTCTTGTAAACCTTTATGCTTTTTCAAAAACTCCGCATGACGCTTCATTACCGTAAGGTCGGTCTTACTCAACTTGGCAGACGCCATATCCCATAATCGACCTACGCTTTCCGCATCACCAGACTCGGTCACTTTATCCATATTGCGCATGGTTTCCATACGCTGATAAAGATCGTTGAGCACTTTTTCTTTATTCGCTTCCAGTTCGCTCACCTGAGCTTGTTTGATGGCATCCGCCAAGCTCTGGTACCACTGGTCACAAAAATAGTGTGGGAACATCGGGTTGTTGACCCCTTTGTTCTTCTCCATCATACGACGCGCTTGCATGTAAAAGGCAGAGTGCCATTCGAGCTTTTTGATTACGTCTTCGATGCGATCAAAAAACTCATCTTCACTCCAGTGAATCACTTCTTGATACAAAGCAAGTTCTTGCTGAAATCGCTCTGTTTCACATACCTTAGTAATACGCTTCTTAACATTGCCACGCCATTTTAACAGGTGACTTTTCACGGAGGATTTTACTCCTCGGTTTTCTGCCATCATCATGACTTGAGAGCGGGCCATAAGATCGTTAACTGCGCTGTCGATGATCCCCGAGTCTGCTATCATCAATGCCAAGTTGAATCCATCTGCACCTAACATGAAGCCTCCTTACGAGAAAAACTGTTGTAAGTTCTTAAAGCGCTGAACAATTTTCTCGCTTTCTCCCTGGATAGATTCAAGCCTTTGGCTAACCTGTTGCAGACTCGATTCCATTAAACGCGGCAATTCTGGGTCGACAAAACTGTGTGGCAGCGCATCGTGAAAGTTGGCTTTGACTTTGCGCATGTGATGTTCTGCTTCACTTAACTGACTCACTGCTTTTTCACTCTGAGCAAGCCAATTTTGGTAGCGTTCCATATCTAAACCTTCTTGCGTCACTAGGCCGACAAGAATACCTCGATTGGCTATATCACGAATCACCAGGTTATTGGCTGCGTCGACATCAAAACGTAAGCGGCACATATTGGTGTTTTGGTTCACATAACCGTACACATCACCGTGGCCGTCTTTAATCACGCGGTCTAGTTCGTCCTTAGGAACATACACCCAGCGACTGTCACCTTTCTCAGATTCAGATACCGACATGTTGCTCTGCAAAATCACTAGTTTCACTAAGTTCACCGCCGCGCCGACTTTGTAGCTTTTCGCTTTAGACGTATCAAAACGCATGGTTTCTTTACGCAGAATGCCCGTTGCGGCTTCTGATGTCAGAGTCATGCGGTAGGTATCTTCGAGCTCGTGTTGCACGTCGATTAGTGACTCTCGGCAATATTCGATTTCTTGTTCTGCATCTTGCTGATCGAAAGCGTGTTTCAATGCAAATTCCTGGACAACATTTCGAACGACATCACGAGATTCAGGACTGTTCCACAAACAGTCTTGCAGAAGCAAAAGATCGAGCGGGTTTATCTCATCTCGGCCATTAAAGAACGCGCTCGCTTTAAGTAGCTTCACCGCTTTTTTCCAGCGTCGGTCGGAAACATACATGTCCGTATTCGCGATATCACCAAACTCAGCTTCAACCTTACTTTCTAACATGGTCTTGAGCTGGAACAGCTTTTCGAAAGCATTATCTGTCAACGACAATTTATCGAACTGTTGTTGCCATTGATGATACTCGTCGTCGGTAATCGCCAGGCCTTCTGGTATTTTTGCTTCCTGAGAAGTACCCACGGTTAGCATTGACTTAAAATTCTGTTTGTTCTGAATACGGTTTACAAACACACGTACCAGCATACGGTCATACAATGCGTCTAAGCCGCTGTCTTCGTCTGGGAGTTCATTCGATGCCGATACCAACAAACGCATTGGTACGCGTTCGATGTCACTGCCGTTTTTAAATGTTTTTTCGTTCACTACTGTCAGCAAAGTATTCAGGATTGCTGGACCAGCTTTCCAAATTTCATCTAAGAAAACGACTTGAGCCGTCGGAAGGTAGCCTTCAGTCAAACGGACATAACGGCCGTTATCTTTCAATTCTTGGATACTAAGCGGGCCAAACACCTCTTCTGGGGTCGAGAATCGAGTCATCAAGTATTCAAAATAGCTGCTGTTATCAAACGCCTGAATTAAGCGCTTAGCAATTAAGCTTTTCGCAATACCCGGAGGGCCGAGAAGAAAAACGCTTTCGCCAGCAAGGGCTGCTAGAAGACAAAGTTTGATGGTATGTTCACGTTCGTAAACGCCATCAGTCAACGCTTTCGCTAACTTATTGATACGCTCGGAAAGAAGTGCTTTATCGGCATTAGATGCAAAAGAGGGTTGTATCATGAGGGCTCCGGCTGCTGGACTGATGCGGTATATTTATTTTTATACATTTGTTATCACTTTGTTACAAGTGTAATTTATTCTACCTCCCCTTATAACAGATGCTTACTTAGCACATCGCCGAGCAATCAAAGTTTCCATTTATGAGATGCATATCACTGAAAATATGTACACTTTTGTAGTGTTAGAATGGATTTCAGATACAGAACGCAATGATTTCTCGCTGACACAAGCTCAAAGAAATCACACAATAGAATTGTTTACTCTGTACAAGTTATTGGGTTGTAAACAGACTTTTACTTTTGTTTGATGACGAATATCGTTAATGTTCATACAAGCCTTAATAGTTTGGATTACCACTTCATGACTAAAACCATTCATAAATGGAAGCAAATCTCACTGGTAGAAGAAGACGTTGAACTACCCACTGGTCAGGTCATTTCACACACCACGATTCATCACCCTGGAGCGGCGGTTATCTTGCCTATAACAGAGAACAATGAAGTCGTACTTGTGAATCAGTTTCGTCCTTCTCTGAAAAAATGGTTGCTTGAACTGCCGGCAGGAACACGCGAAGGTGTTGAAGACCCCTTGTCATGTGCAAAGCGAGAACTGGAAGAAGAAACCGGGTTTAGCGCACAAAAATTTATTTCGCTCGGACAAGTTACGCCTTTAGCTGGCTTCTGTGATGAAATCCAATACTTATTTATCGCACAGGAGTTAACCGCGACTCATCGCTATGAATGTGATGAAGACGAAGTGATTGAAGTAGTGACGCTGTCACTAAAACAGCTAGAAGAAAAAATTATCGACGGCACGATTACCGATGCTAAAACTATCGCTTGTTTAAGCAAAGCTCGACTTTGCGGATATATTTAGGGATTAAGAGGAGATATTCATGGACTTTCGATCAGATACAGTAACTCAACCGACTCAAGCCATGCGCGAAGCCATGTTTACAGCGCCAGTTGGGGATGACGTTTACGGTGATGATCCAACAGTGAATGAGCTGGAGCAATACGCTGCAGAACTAGCAGGCTTTGAAGCAGCCCTGTTTACTACATCTGGCACTCAAGCGAACTTGTTAGGTTTGATGGCTCACTGTGAGCGCGGAGACGAGTACCTTTGCGGCCAACAAGCGCACAACTACAAATACGAAGCGGGTGGCGCGGCGGTTTTAGGCTCCATTCAACCTCAACCAATCGAGAATAATCCCGACGGTACCTTACCTTTTGATAAACTCGCAGCTGCAATCAAGCCCGATGACATGCACTTCGCTCGAACGCGTTTGCTGAGTCTTGAGAACACCATAAATGGTAAGGTTCTACCGCTTACCTATCTTGCAGAAGCTCGTGAATTTGTTAATCAGCACAACCTCAAGCTACACCTTGACGGTGCACGCGTGTTTAACGCTGCAGTGGCGCTCGATGTACCTGTTAAAGAAATTGCGCAGTATTTTGACTCAATGACCATTTGCCTTTCAAAAGGACTCTGCGCACCTGTTGGTTCTCTCCTTCTCGGTAGCAAAGAGTACATTGCAAAAGCACGACGCCTAAGAAAGATGGTTGGCGGTGGAATGCGCCAGGCAGGTATCTTAGCCGCTGCGGGTAAACTCGCGATTACCGAGCAAGTCCTCCAGTTAAAGCAAGATCATATTAATGCCAAAACGCTAGCTCAAGGATTGGCAGAACTTCCTGGGTTCTCTGTCAATCCTGATTTAGTCCAAACCAACATTGTGTTTGCTAAGTTACAGCCTCAAGTGGATATCGCGAGCATCGCTGAGAAACTAAAACAGCAAGACATCATTATCACGCCGGGGAATCCTATCCGATTTGTGACCCATAAAGACATTTCAGAACAAGATGTTGCCACGTTCTTATCTGCGTTAAAATCTGCTCTCTGACTTGATTTTGATCATTGAGCTTCCCCTTAGGGGAAGCTTTAATCTACAGCGAGTATTCGCACCATAAAGAGCTCGCTAATGTTAAAGTACCTGTTGTTTATTTCTGTTATTTTTGCTCCCGCCACCATGGCAAACCCTTCTGGTGACGCAACCAAAGGTAAAATTAAGTCACCCAGTTGTGTCTATTGTCACGGTGCGACGGGCATCAGTGTCAATGAAACTTACCCTAACCTCGCAGGCCAGGACGCTCAGTATCTATTTAACGCAATGAAGTCCTATCAAAACAGTGAGCGCCAAGGCCCCTTAGCAGAAATGATGGCAAGCCAATTAAAAATGCTCAATGATGAAGATCTGAAAGACGTGGCTGCGTTTTATGCGGAACAACTAACTCGTTGATATTGATGTACTCTAAAATTACGGCGACATAAAGTTAACTTGCACAATTCTACTGGCACTTTCTCCTAGTACTCTTTACCCTATCGGTTATTAGAATCCAATTCAGTAAGCAAGCATCAATACAAATGCTTTTTGGAGTGATCACCTTAATGGCAACACAATTTTCCGATGACGTAATTCAAGGACACAAAGTAATACAAGCCCTAGATGTGGAAGATCTCCCATCCGGTGAACATAAGTTCTGGTTTCGTATTGCAACCAATGCACTTTCGCAATGGCAACACCTGCCTGTACTCGTGTTTAAAGGTCAGAAACCTGGTAAGAAAATAATGATTACCGCTGGTGTTCATGGTGACGAATACAACGGAGTATTGGCAGCACAAAAAACGGCCAGGGAACTGATTGGCGCTGACCTTGCTGGTACAGTAACCATCGTACCGGGGATCAACTTGAGCGGCATGTTGAATAAAAGCCGGGATTTTTGTTCTCCTGACCCGGATGCTGCACGCGCGAACCTAAACCGCTTCTTTCCAGGCAACGAGTTCGGTAATGAAGCGAACCGCTACTTGTACACGCTTTGGAATCAGTTATTAAAGCCAAATGCTGACTTAGCAATAGACTTACACACCCAAACCAGCGGCGCAGCCTACCCACTTTATGTCTTCGCCGATTTCCGCATTGAGGACTCGTTAAAAATGGCGCGCCATATTAATCCAGACATTATTTTGGATGATCCGGGCGAAAATGGTGTATTGGAAACGGCATGGAACAACGTGGGAGTACCAGCTGTCACGGTTGAAGTTGGGACAGGACGTTATACCGATCAAGCTCTGATCGATCGGACGGTAACCGGTATCTTCAATATTCTTAAACAGTTCGAATTGCTTTCTGGTGTTCCAACGCCGATTCAGTCTTGTGTGGAAGGCCGTGAAATAGTAAACGTTCGAGCAGAACTGGGTGGTTTCGTACTACCTCAAGTCAATATTTTGCAATCGGTGGACCAAGGTCAACTGGTGGCAATCCAATATGATAGTTTTGGAGACGAGATACAACGGTACACTGCTCCTGCTTCGGGCACCGTCATCAGCCATAATGTCGAATCGATTCGAGCGGCGGGATCACTCCTAGTTCGCCTGATTAAATAGCATTAAACAGTTCTATCATATCCCCCGATTAAGGGGGATTATTCTATCTACCGTCTAAGCTATTGAGTCTGATCAACCAGAATTAACTCGCCTACAGCAAAGCCTTTGTCTCGGGCTACTTGTTTGAATCTTTCAAGCGTTGCTGAATCCACTTGCGGCTGACGTGATAGCAACCAAAGATAGTCGCGATTGTAGCCAGATATAAACGCGTAATCATAATCTTCACCAAGCTCAAAGATGATATACGACGAATAAAATGGGCCAAAGAAAGAAACTTTTAAATGGCCAGTTGACGGTTCTTCAACAAAATACGCTTTCCCTTCCGCTTGCTTCCAACTTTGTTCTTCTTGTGAATAGCCACGGTTTATTACCGTTACACCGCCGTCTTCGCGAAGTTCATATTCAGCGGTTACATTGGATAATCCGCGCTCAAAAGAATGGTCTAATCGCGCAATTTCAAACCATTTCCCCAAATAAGGTTTCAGTTCAAAATTCTGAATTGGCTCAATACCTTCGGGCTTCGAGGTACAACCAAATAAAACAGCGACAGACAGCAACAGAAGCGACTTTATCAATTTCATTACAAGTTCCCATATTAGTTAGTGACTGATTTTACTGAATATGATCCAAAACGGATCATAAACCCTATTTGTTTGTGTATGGGGGGCATCACAATCATACCTATGTTTTTGGTAATTAAAGTACCGTTCCTACAAATATTCCTACAAATTCAGTTATTTATTTTGCATTTTGACGTCCTGCCTATCGAAAGTTTGCACAACATAGACATTTCTCTGCATAGGAGCCTTTTATAATACGCCCCGATATAAATTGAGGTTATTGTTATGAAGTTTAAGACAATGTCAGCTTGTGCAGTTTTGGTATTGCTTGTTGGTTGCCAACAAAACAGTCCCGAAGAGACGACAGAAATAACAGCCTCGGCAGACGTATGCAGTAGTCAGGGAAATATGCCAGGTGGGTGGAAAATGTTTAAGTCTACACCCGACGTTCAAAAGGCGATGGCTTTTGTACTGACAGAAATGGATTCAGCTTCATCGTTCAAACAAATTATAAATGTTCATGCACAAATCGTCAGCGGCGTGAATTACGCGATTGAATTTGAAATGGGTGATGGTGTGGTTTGGAACACGATCGTTTATCGCAACTTGGATGGTGACTACTCTATTACACAATCACCACACGAAGGGAAATTCTGCGAACAGTGATTTCAAACCTTGAAAGCCCCTAATCTGGGGCTTTTTAGGCATATAAGACCGCTAGGTTTTAATTTTTAAGTGCGGCTGTAACAATAAGCTCCACTTTGAGGTCTGGGCTGGCAAGTTTGGCTTCGCCACATGCTCGGGCAGGCGCATAACCTTCTTCAAACCACTGATCCCATACACCATTCATTTCATCAAAGTCTTTCATATCGGCTAACCACACAATGGTCTGAAGTACGTGCTTGCGGTCACTTCCCGCTTCGATAAGCAGGCTTTCGACTCTTTTCAGTGCTTCTTCGGTTTGCTCCGCAACGCTTGTGCCACGCACGCCAACTTGGCCGCATAGGTAAACCGTATCATTGTGAATCACTACTTTGCTCATACGCTGGTTAGTGTACTGTCTTTGAATCTCGCTCATTGTTCACTCCTTCACTCTTATACTTTTTCATAAATGATTTGTTTGCTGGCGTTAAGCTTGCGAGCTCACCCAGTTTTAACGGCTTTATTGGGTTTCGCAGACGGTAATATCCGACTTGTTCCATCGATTGCCCGATTTTATCGCTAATGATATGTGCCACGGTCGAGCCGCAATATCTGCCTTGGCATGGTCCCATTCCACAACGGGTAAAGGTTTTAATTTGATTGATACCATTTGCGCCATCGGCAGCATGCTGTCGAATTTGTCCAGCCGTGACTTCCTCACAGCGGCACACAATAGTTTTATCAGATGGTACCAGTGCTTGTTTAGGCGGCGTGTACAATGTGTCTAAAAACGGTCGCACGGCCAGTTCATGCTGGATTGATTTTTTAAGTGTTGCCGACTCACTGATCTGATGTTGGCTGTCTCCAATAGGTAGAGCGCTGAGCACATTCACAGCAACCAGCTCTCCTTGAAGTTCTGCCACCAGCGCACCGCCAATTCCACCGCTATCTCCAGCAATGTAAACACTTTGGCGAGAGCTCATATTGTTTTCATCCAGCGCAGGCTTCCAGCAAACTTGCAGCTTGTCCCAGTAATGATCTAAGCCCATCGCTCTGGTTAATTGCACGTTAGGAATCACACCAATATGCGCCAGTACCGTTTCCGTCTCTAACGAGATCGATTTTCCGCCACATTGAAAATTGAGGCGTTTCACACTGTCTGAACCCTCAGCCTCAATGTCAGTTACGCCCGTGTAACGCTTTATACCTGCTTTACGTAATTTGGCTAACAGACCAAGTCCTTTGATCAGGTATTTGCGCCCTTTCCAGGCATTTGAAGCATAACTGATGGCTTTTACATAGCTGTCCGATTGTTGGGTATCGACAATCGCCTTAGGTGGTGCACCAGCGTCAATCATTTGCGCAGCTAACAGATAAAGCAGTGGTCCGGTTCCAACCATCACTGCCTGTTTAGGTACCAAACCTGATGTTTTCATCATGATCTGACAAGCACCCGCCGTCATCACTCCGGGCAATGTCCAGCCAGAAAACGGAAAAGAGCGTTCAATTGCACCAGTCGCAATAATGATCTGCTTAGCCACAGTCTTTTGTGCTTTTCCGTGTTGACTCCAATACACCGTATTGTCGTCATCAATACGCCACAATGTTGCCTGGGCTATATGTTTGATCGGTGCCTTATTAAAGGCTTTGACTAGCGCAGATCCACGAAGGTAATCAGGACCAAAAACATCGCCGTTAGGATGGCCATTTTCTCGTACCGCTCGATAGATTTGACCGCCTGGACGTGGCTGTTCATCAATAACGGTGACGCTGGCACCTGCCTCAGCACAGCGTACCGCGGCTTTCATACCCGCCGGGCCAGCACCAATCACGCACACATCTACCACATTTTGTATTTCGACTTGCATGATTTCTCCTTTTAAGTTCTTTGGCGGCTAATCGTCATGCCGTCTTCAATCAAATTCATGCAGGCTTGCACATTCTGTTCACCGTTAACGACTACACGACATTCAAAACAGCTACCCATCATGCAGAACGGTGCGCGTGGTGAGCCTGATTGTGGCGTCTCGCGAGTGTGGTTCACATCAGCAGCTAAAAGTGCCACAGCTATCGTGTCCCCTTCGCAGGCAGAATATTCTTTGCCTTCCCAATAAAATCGAACTATTCGAGGTCGTGTACCGGAGTTTGAAATCCGTTGAAACTTAGAATCTGTCTTCACTGAACAACTCCAAATTTGGTGCATCAGCCGTCTGCTCTAGCCAATGAGGTAGTAAATACGAATGGACCGCGGCCAACGTAATGCCACTGTGGCAACTAATCAGGTAGGCCCCTGAATTGGTTTTAGATTGCTGATAAATAGGCAAACCGTCAGGCGAGATAATCCGGATGGCTCCCCAGCTACGGACCAGTTTGGTTTTCGCCAAGAATGGATACACAGCAATAGCACGCTCTGCAATGGCAGCCGTCATTTCGAGTGTGTCACTGTCATCAAAGCCCGCGTTCTCTTTAGAGTCGCCGATTTGAATGCCGCCCTCGTCGACCTGACGAATAATCCCTGAAGGTCGCTTCAAGGTTGGAGCAAGCTTCTCAGTGATCAGAACCTGACCTTTCTGTGGTGATATAGGCGCAATAAACCCGAGTTTAGGACCAAGTTTCGCAGTACCTAATCCTGCAGAAAGGATGACTTTATCGCCTATATACTGGGTACCATCTTCAAGCGTGACCTGAAATTTACCGCGACTGTCTTTGTTTACATCAGTTACGTTAACACCCGTGATCAAATTCGCACCGAGATCCTGTATCGCTTTGATGTATGCCTTGAGTAACTTTAACGGATTAACATGACCGTCTTCTTGGCCATAGATTGCCCCAATCACATCCGGACCGATATGCGGATCTTCTTTAAGTAGTTGCTCTCTGTTCCAAACCTCATAAGGATGGTCGGTACCTAACGCTTTTCTTAAAGCTTCATATTGTTTTGCTTTGGCCGCCATCTCTTTCTCACAAAAATGAAAGTCGTATCCGCCCTGTTGCTTTAGGTTGAGGTCTTCACCCGTCGCTTTTTCTAGCTCATCAGCCAACCCTCTCCACAAGTTAACAGAACGGCGAGTCCACGCTGCATAGTGCGGTGCATCTAACCCTTTACTGGAAAGCCACACCAAGCCAAAGTTTCCACGTGATGCCCGATGTGCGCTGTCTCCACCGTCCAAAACGGTAACTTTATGGCCAGCTTTTAGCAGCCCGTAAGCCACTGCGCAGCCCACAACACCGCCACCGACAACAATGTATTCCGGTTTCATAACATTCTCTTCAGACTGATAGTTTGGGGGCAGGTTTGCCCCCTTAAATTTGCGTTTCGCTTAGTTCAGCGCTTTGTCCAGGATTGGTTGGCTCCACTCAGAGCCCATATCATTAATGATTTGTGGCCAAACTGTCGCTCGTACTTTTTCAGCGGTTTTGCTTAGCTGTGCCGGTGTCATTTCAACAATGGTTGCACCCGCTTCAACAAGTCTTTGCTCATTCTCTTTCTGATCGATTTGAGCAGCATCCCAACGACGAGATTCAAATTTCTCGGACGCCGCTTTAAGAGCTTGCTGTTCGTTATCATCAAGGTCTGCAAGGCGCTCAGAATTAATCAATAAGTACCAAAGTTCAAAATGCGTATTCAAAGGAATGTACGTTTTCGTCACATCACGGAATGAAGCGTAATAACCTTCAGCACCAGAACCAATTACACCGTCTACTACGCCCGTTTGCACTGCCGTAAACGCTTCAGAAAATGGAAGGGGTGAACCTATATAACCCACATTATCTGCCAGTAGTTGGAAGCTCTTAACTGGTGGTACACGCAGCTTGATCCCTTTCGCTGCATCTGGATCGCCCGCGTCTATCGCGTCACGGTTTAACGAGATGCCCCCGAAGTAAACTGGGTAAGCGGCAAGCAAGGTAATATCTTGTTGTTCAAACAACTCTTCCATGGCTACACGAACAGGAGAACCGGAACCATAAATGTTCTTCGCTTCTTCCCAGTTATTAGCTAGAAACGGCAACACGCCAAGTTGCATTCTTCTGTCTGTTGATGTGGCTGCTGGCTGCAACGCCATGTCGACAGCACCTACAGAGATACGTTCCTGAACTAACGTGTAATCTCCCAAAGCGTTTGCAGCGTATATTCTCAGTTTTACATCACCGTCGGTTGCAGTTTCTAAATCGCTGCTTAGCTGCTTGATATCGTTATCGACAACCGTACCTTGTGGACGAACGTGACTGATTTTTAGCGTTGTTGCCTGAGATGGTATCGCTGCTAATGAAGCAGCAACTAACGACGCAATCACAGTGCATTTTTTCAGTACTTTTGATGGTGCAAACTTACTTGTTTTTGTCATGTTAATTTCCTTTTAATAACCAAACACATTAGGTAGGTACAGAGATAAATCAGACCAGAATGAAGTCAGTATCACGACTGGCAGATAACCTAGTAAAATCAATAGCATTGCAGGGCCGACAACCTCGGAAAACTTGACGTTACCGATACGAGCGCCTAGGTAAAGAATCGATGCGTACGGCGGAGTTACGCCCCCCATCGCGGTGTTCACGCCCATAATGGCCGCAAATTGAATCGGGCTGATGCCAATCGCCGTCATTAGTGGCAATAACAGTGGCGCGATAAGAATAATCGCGGTTAGATCGTTAACCACCATGCCGACTAAAAAGAGCAAAATATTGATGAATATAAGAAGCAGCGCTTTGTTGTCAGTGATGCCGAAGATAGCTTCTACCAGCTGCTGAGGAATATCTTCAACAACAAACATCTGGCTTAGGATCAGGCTGAATAGAATCATAAACATAATTGAACCCACTGCCGTCGCCGATTCTTTTCCAGATTCAAGCAGCGTTTTCCAACTCAACCCTTTGTAGATCATAAAACCAACGGGTACGGCATAGATAACCGCTACCGCTGCTGCCTCAGTCGGCGTCATAATACCGCCGTAAATGCCGCCTAAAATAATCACTGGCATCAACAGTGCAGGAATCGCATTAAAGGTTTTGCTTGAGGCCTGCTTAAAGATCTCTGACACGGTTGGTTTGTCGTCCAGAACCAACGGGAACTTACGTGCCATAAAAAGGTTAATCACAGCAAAGTTAAACGTCACCAGTAAGCCAGGGCCTAACGTTGCCAAGAAACACGCCAGAATAGATGTATCCGTCACCCAACCGTAAACAATCATTGTTACGCTAGGTGGGATCAAAAGTCCCAAGATAGATGAATTTGCAATCAGTGCCGTGGCGTACGCTCTTGGGTAGCCACGCTTTTCCATTTCAGGAATCAGCAAAGGCCCAATTGCAGCCACACCAGTTAAACCGCTGCCCGAGATTGCGCCAATGATTGCGCAGCTTACGGAGGCCACAATGCCCAAACCACCTCGAATATGGCCAACAAATACGTTAACGAAGCCGAGCAAACTAGCAGCTATTCCGCTCCTACTCATAATCGTGCCAGCTAACACAAACAGTGGTATTGCAAGCAGAACCGGATTCATTAATTGTCCTGCTCCCCACATCATATTTCCCTTCATCGACATATCGCCGACAAAGCTCATCACCATTAATGCCCCGCCAAAACAAAACGGTAATGGCACGCCAAATGTTAGCAATACGACTAAAACCGACACTGCTAATAGAGCTACTTCAACCATAATTTAAACCTTACTCACAGTGTAGGATGGAGACTGTTTAAGTTGACGAATCAACTTACCGATGTGTATTGCTATAAAGAGAGTGATAAAGATCAGTCCGATGAAAACAGAGATCTCATGATAGAAAGTTGGTATATAAAGCGTTGGACTCTCTTTCCAGACTCGCCATGCGTACTTTGCGTAATCCCACGCCCAATAGGTTAACCAAGCTGAAATGACAAAACTGATCGTCTCACTAATCAGGGCAAGGATGGTGTGTCCGCGCTCCGTCTTTATAAATATCTCCAATACATTTGCACGGATTTGCGTATCTTCCCTAGAAGCATTCACCGCACCAAGCATATAGAGCCAAACAGTGGGGATAACCATTGACTCCTCCAGGCCCATGATAGGAACCTCAAAGACGTATCGCGTGACCACCTGTATAAATTGCATCAATGCAACAGATGCAATCAGGCAAGTCAGTAGATATCTAAATTTTTGCTCCACAGCACATTTCCCTTTTGTTGTATTTGTAAATGTATCGTTAATTTAATGGTGACAATCAATAAAAACAAATTTAAAATTTCTCTAAAGTCATAAATTTTTCTTATAGGGACGCATGAGCAATATTTCGATCAAACAGTTAGAAACATTCCGTACCGTAATGCGCTCAGGATCGGTGACTGTGGCAGCAAAAACACTGTGCCGCACACAACCTGCGATCAGTGCCATGCTGGTGAGTCTTGAGAAGGAACTTGGGTTTGCTCTGTTTGAGCGACATAAAGGGAGATTGATACCAAACCCAGAGGCGTATTTTTTACTGGAAGAGACAGACGCGATACTAGAACGATTATCGCGCTCCACACAATTGATGGCGGAAGTAAAAAACCTCACCAGGGGTAAACTGCGTATCGCTTGCATGCCCGCAGCCGCACTCTTTTTTATGCCTCATTTGATTGCAGAGTTTGTTAAAGGCAGACCAGAGGTAGAGGTATCGATGATGATGAGAAGTTCAACAATGGTACAAGACTGGGTCGCCTCCCAGCAGTACGATATTGGCTATTCAGAACTACCAAAAGATCGCGACTCTTTTCACGTAGAACCGATTCACCTGGAAGGTGTCTGCGCGATCCATAAAGATCATCCTCTTGCACAAAAAGATACGATTATCCCTACCGATCTGGATAACTTCCCTCTCGCAGCCCTCTATGGTCGTCACTCAGTGAGCGAACATATTCGAATGCTGTTCGAGGAGCATGGTGCTACATACCATCCAAGGTTTGAGCTGCAAAACTACATTTCAGGACTCGAATTTGTTGAGCAGAAGCTGTGTGCCTGCATATGTGACCCAATTAGCGCCGCCAGTTACAAGCTATACAAGTCCGGCCATGGTGATATTGTGTTTCGACCGTTTGCACCTTCGGTGATATTTGACCACGCGATACTAACACCAGCTCATAAGCCAATGTCTCAACTCGCAAAAGTATTTGCAGAAAACATACGACTGGGTGTCGATAAGTTTGTATCGATGTAATGATTTGGGAGAAGTAACAAGGCAAATAGCAATTGAGCATAGATACTATTACTAAGCGTAAAGGAACTTTGTTTTTAAGGTCGCGTATGTCTGAGCTAGCGCGACCTTATTTATGTTTTTTGAATTTATTAAATGTAATCAGAGATCAATTGTTCTAATGACTTGGTTGGATGACCAATCAACGCGCTGAGCGTTTTACTATCGTCGTACAACGCGTCTTGAGATGCACCAGTATCAGAGTTAGCTAACACAGCGGCAAATGGTGCCGGAAGCCCTGCACCTTCTAATGCTTTTTCAAAATCCGCTTCTTCCATATTAATGTAAGGAATCGCCTTTCCTGACTTCTTGCTGATTAACGCGCTAAGTTCGCTCAAGATATAAGCTTCATCCCCGGACAGCTCATATACTTTACCACTTTGCTCAGCTTCACTGGTCAACACCGCTGCCGCTGCTTCGGCATAATCTTCGCGAGCCGCAGAGCTAATTTTTCCATCTTGAGCACACCCAATAAAGCCACCATTGGCCAGTGCTGGTGCAACGCTAGCTAAGTAGTTCTCTGTATACCAGCCATTGCGTAAAAGCACATGAGGGACTTCAGCTTGTTTTAAATACGCTTCTGTCACTACGTGTTCTTCAGCTAAAGCAAGTGGCGAAGTGTCAGCATGCAAAAGACTGGTGTATGCAAGTAGCTCTACGCCCGCTTTCTTCGCAGCATCAATAACATTTTTGTGTTGAGTAGCTCGCTGACCTACCTCGCTCGACGAGATCAATAGTAATTTGGCCACGCCGTCTAAAGCAGATTCTAAAGTCTCAGGTTTTGAGTAATCGGCCTGACGAACCTGGACGCCCAAAGATGTCAGTGATGCTGCTTTTTCTATGTTTCGAACTAGAGCGACTATTTGCTGAGGCTCAACTTTGTTCAATAAATGTTTGATGACCAATTGGCCCAATTGGCCAGTAGCGCCTGTAACTGCAATCATTGTACTTTCCTCGTCTGTTAATGAAGAGCTTGTTTATGTATAATCTGCCACACTAACTTACTTTTGGTAAGTACGTACTTTTTGGTAAGTATGAATTATTTTGACAATTCCAATAAAGGTTATCGAATATATGAGCGAAACTATGGGTAATTTGCTATCGGAAAAATTTAGCCGAGGAAATGTACTCGCGAAGGAATGCCCTTCTCGCAGTATATTGCAAGATGTGACCAGTCGTTGGGGCGTACTTGTCTTGTTTGCATTACTCGGTGGAACACATCGATTCAGTGAACTTAGAAAAAAAATCACAGGTGTCAGCGAAAAAATGCTTTCCCAAACCTTGCAAGCATTAGAGGCTGATGGATTTGTATTACGTACCGCGCATCCAGTCGTGCCGCCTCACGTGGAATATTGTCTGACAGACAAAGGAACGGAGGTCGCCCACAAAGTCGAACAATTGGTCGACTGGATTGAATCTAATCTGGGTGACATTTTGAACGCGCAACAACAATATGATGAGGCTAAAGCCAATAACTAGTGGTTTTACAATAGAACCGATAAGCTCACTCACAGCAAGGCTCCATTTCGTAAGCCTGGCAGGAGTACATTTCACGTATTAAAGCTCTAATCGGTTTCGCGGATCATGTTGATTAGCAAATGACTTAGTAGGTAACGCCTGTCGGTCGCGCTGATACGCGCTTGCAAGTATAAGTACATGGATTTGGTTTCCTGATGCTCACCAAGTGTTTTCCAGATTGAGTTTAGGTATGCAGAGGTAATATTTTGCACGATAGGCAAAGGCTGATTTGCAAATACCAAGGCAATAAGCTGCGCCAATTTCTCATTCACTTCTGCAAAGTTACTGTCTATACGTTGCAACTCCGCGTTAAGAATCGTATCAGCTCGAGTTAACAATGACGCAGCCAACGCGCGCTTCCCTTTGCGCTTACTCCTGCTTGAATTCATTATCCTATCGTCTTGATAACCATCGTCGCAGGCTTCTAACAATCCGCGTAATGATGCAAGAGTCGAAACAAGCGGACAGCGTAGCGGCTCAAGTTTTTGCTCGGTTTGCTTTAGCCAGAGGGCGACATCCATTACATAGCTAGGGTCTTGCGCGAGGTATTTATCACTCAGTTGTGGTAACAGCATTAGCCTTGCGATGATGGTTTCTTTCAGTACCGACTCCATACTCACTCCGGCATAAGCTTGCTTTTGGTTCGTCCATTTTCAATGCTCGTTGCCCACTCCAGACCCTCTTCACGTATAGTGATGTTTAAGCGAATCGCATTGAGTGGCGTCGCGCTTTCTTTGACTTCAGAACTGACCACGCTGGTCTTTAATGTGATTGGGATAGATTGAGATTTTAACGCGATAGCTGCTATGCGATGACGTAATTGCTTGCTCACTGATTCAAGCCTGTCAAAAGGAATCTCCTGCGTAGAGCTTGTCTTTTTGAGTGCTTTTTGAAATGCGTCATCAACCGCGCGCACCAGGCTTTCTTTGGTAATCCGAACGTCACCACTGCGTTGACGCTCGGCTATATTTTCCAGAGCGAGTTTGAGCTCTTTATCGAAGTTGTTTTGGAAGGTTTTAGTTCGGCTAAGTATGTCTTCGTCGTCTAGTGACTTGGTTAGCTGAGCCATCAGCGCTTGGTGTAAAACACGCGGGCTGTCGAGCTCTGCAACTTTCGCAGGGATCTGTTTGTCGATGGTTAACGGCATATCAATGGTTAGCTCCGGAACCCGCACTCGCGGGAGACTCATTCCTTCAAGCAGAGGATGATCCTTATAATATTCGGCAACCGCAGCCGTTTCCTCATCGGCAAGCCTGCGCGCATGGACCAGACTGATCATCAGCGCACCCAAGACTTCACTTAACTCAGACATACAACCTCCCTATTTGTTATCGAACTCGTCATAGACTGCTTTAAGCCTGTGACTCAACCTCTGTGATGGAGTTTTCAAGAATACCGAGCAACTTCTCTGTGCCTGCGGGCAATTCATCTTGAACGGCACGAACATTCACGGACATACTGTAAGTTCGTTCAATTTTTGATGAGCTAGATGTGGATTTCTTATAAGAGTAACTCGCACTAAGCTTGGCCGATACAGGCCCCCAACCCGCTTTTACTGATAGCTTGGTATTAAGGTCATGTGAAGAAGATGTCGTTGATTGCTGGACTGAATTAATTTTGGCGTTAAATGCAATCGTTGTTTCTTCCACGCGAATAAATGGAATAGGTAACATCGTTAAGATAGGGACGGTAAGATCGTACTTTTTAGGCTCTGTGCCTGTGACTTCACCCTGTTCGTTCTTGACTTCAATCGCCTTCATATAACTGAAGGTGATCATCGTTGGTTCATTACTCTCAGCTTCAAAGCCGACAGACTTGATAAAGTCTACGGATGTTTGTGCTGATTGAGCTTGCGCGCGAACCACTGCATTGAGTGGACCGCCGATCATAGATTCAAAATCTATGCTGGATAGTTCGTCGCCGATGGCCATAATTACGCTCCTTTTCAGGCGAAATATGAACCCGAATCTGACTACTTAATCGGGAAGATACGTGCTATGAAACACGTATAATATATAGTTCCAGATTATGCGTGACACAACCATTTGCATATATTTTATTAATATTTTTATCAAGCAGAATTCTAACTGGTTAATATTGCTTATACTTCTTGGCTGCACTAATTAACCATCACTGAATTCTCGCGTTAGCTAACGAAAAATTATGGAACGAGGTGTGGAGAATAGGTGCCTTGCTGCTTGTTGACTATGTTAGCAGCAAAGCACTTGTAGATTGGATTGATACAGTAATTAGTCAGCTAAAGCCATTTGAGACTTAACCGAAACAGTTGAACCAACACGAGACGGCTCCACATCAATGCGTTGCGCCATCTGTTCTTTAAGTTCCGAGACGTGAGAAATTACACCGATCATGCGGCCTGTTTGCTGGAGGTCGACTAAGGTCTGAATGGCAAGATCCAAAGATTCAGGATCCAGGCTACCGAAACCTTCGTCAATGAACAGTGTATCCAAGCGAATACCACCGCTGTATGACTGCACCACGTCAGACAAACCAAGCGCTAAAGCCAGTGCAGCCATGAAAGACTCTCCACCAGACAGCGTCGCAACGTCTCGCATTTTACCGGTGTAGCCATCTTCAACGACGAGATCAAGTCCTCGGCCTGCAGCGCCCTTAAACCCTTCTGTCTTACGTGCCAGAATGTATCTGCCCTTACTCATCAAACTTAATCGTTGCGAGGATTGGATTAAGACATCGTCTAAAAGAACACCGAGTACAAAACGATGTAAACTGATACGACTGCCTGTTTTACCACTCGCCACATCGTAAAGCGTACCAAAGACTTTGTACTCATCTTCTAGCTTGCTGTTCTTGTCATGCAAACTCGCTATATCACTGCGCACTTTTTCCATCCGTTCAAAAATTGACCTGACAGAATCAAGCTTGTTTCTCGATTCAACATAGTGTTGCTGTTGAATGTTTAAGTTGGCATTAATAGCTTCAATGTCGGGTTTTTCAATATCTTGTAATGCTAGTTTAAGATCACTAAGTGTTTGCTCAAGCTTGATTTGAGTTTGCTTAAATTGATCGATTTCTTGCTGCCACGATTGCAGATCTTGTTCTGTCGCTTTGCTTTGAAGATAATTTTCTTCATCCTCAAAACGGCTTTCGCCCAGCGCTTTTTGCCAGTTCGAATTTGCCTCGTTGAGTTTTAGCTCCGACTCCACTAACCACTGCTTGTTGGTGGTTAGCTGACTTTCAATATTCGACTTGGCTAACATCGCTTGTTGAAGCTGCGACTGTGCACTTTCCAGATTGTTATTAAGGCGCTGAATCTGCTCTTTGGTTTGAGTAATTTCCTGTTCTAAAACTTCTACCGAGCCATATTTCGGGTCTATGTTTGCCAACAGTTTACTGAGCTGATCTTGATTTGCCTTGATTGTTGATTCATTCGCCGCCATTTGATTTTGCAGTTCATTGATCTTTGTTTCGCCAACAACGCAGCGCTGGTTAAGCTGCTCGACGTTTTTCTCTAACTGAGCGATATCAATGGCTGTCAAACGCTGTAATTTTTCATGAGCGGATTGAAGTTCTGCCTGAATTTGTACCGCTTCAGTCGTAGCGTGTTCACCAAGCTCTTCTGAGAGATCATCCAGTTGCTTTTGATATTGTCGAGCAACAACATAGTGTTGCTCCAGTTGGTTACTAAGCTGGTTGTATGACGTTTGCGCAGCACGCTCTTGAGCACGAGCCGTTTGAACTTGCTCTTTTGTCACCTCTTCTTCACTAAATTGTGCAGGATGAGGATGCTCACAACTACCACAAACCGGACACGCTTCCCCTACTTGCAGCCTTTGGGCTAAAACTGCCGCTTGCGCGTTGTGCCATTTTAGTTCCAGGCGATCAGCTGACTGTTGTGCCGAGACATAGGCCTGTTTAGCTTGCTCAAGGTTTTGTTGCTTGCTGGAGGTCAAAGCATCATGCTTAGCAAGCTCTTGCCTCAAACCAGACAGTTTTTGAACATCTTGTAAAAGGCGTTGCTTTTGCTTAATTTCAGCGTCGACACTGACCACTAACGCGACATCAACACGGGCTTGATCAAGCGTTTTTTGCCCCTGCTGTGCTTCTTGCGTCAGTTTTTCTTTTAAAGCGATGTATTGCTGCAGTTTTGTTTCAAATTGCTGTTTCTCTTGTAACCCGTTGGCGATTTTTGCTTCCAAGCCCACTTTTTCAATCAGCTTTTCTTTCATTCCTTCGAGGTTAAACTGCAATTGCGTCAATTGAGGCACTTGTTCAACATTCTGCTTCGCGGTTTTGAGCTCAGCTTCTTTTCCTTCCGCCACGTTCGTTGCTTCAGTTAAGTTATGGCTAAGTGAACTAATCTTCTGGGTTAACTCTTGTGATTGCGTCTTAGCGTTCTGTACAGCAACATACTGTAACTCGATTTTGCTCGCGCTTTTCGCTTTCTCTAATCGTTGCTGACGCGCGTCTATTGCTTCTGAATTGTTTAAATGTAACTTCAGCGATGCCTCAGCTTGTTCACGGCGAGTAAACTCAGCAGACAATGCCTGCGCTTTTTGTAACTCGGACTTAATGGTGTTGAGCTTTTCCAGACAAGCTTGCTCACTCTTTTTCTCTTGTTCCAGTTGTTCTGAAACGGATTCTTTCTGCTGAATCAATTCCTCTTCTGAGCTCACTCCTGCAACCTGCAAAGCGCCGCGAATCTGGTTATCAAACTCATTCTTCGCTTTACTGATCGCGCTCGCTTTATCTTTGAGCGCATACTCAATTTTTTTATAAATGTCTGTCTGGAACAGCTGGCCGAAAATCTCTTCGCGCTCTTTAGAGCTTGCCAGAAGTAACTCGCGAAACTTCCCTTGAGGAAGTACCATCACTTGGCGAAACTGTGTTTCTGTTAAGCCAATAATATTGGTAATTTCGGTCTTAACTTGCGTGGTTTTGCTGGTAATGAGTTTTTCGCTATCACCCAGCTCATACAGAGAAGCCGTGTGCTTTTTCACGGTCATACCATCACCACGAGCCTTCGGCGCTTCTTGTTCCGGGGAACGAGTAACTCGGTATACCTTTCCGTGCAGTGAAAAATCCAGAGTAACTTCGGTTGGCAGATCGGCAGTGGCCAAATCACACCGCATCTGAATACCCTGACGTTCATTGCCTGTAGTTTCACCATAAAGCGCGAAACAAATCGCATCGAGAATCGACGTTTTACCTGACCCCGTTGGTCCATTAATTAAAAATAGCGGGTTATTACCAAGCTTCTCGAAATCGATGGTTTCCGTTTTTGCGAATGGACCAAAAGCTTGCATTGTGAGTTTGATAGGCTTCATTTGGGGTCCTTACAGCTGAGATAATTGCTTGATAATATCGTTGACGGCTCGCTCTTGTTCTTGCGACAACTGACTGTCCTGCGCTTCACTAAAGAAGTCGCGGAACATATCGATTTCACTGCGAGCAAGTTTGGCTTGTGCCATCTCCTGTTCAACCCCGATCAACATGCCAGGTTTCTCTAGGTGCAAAACATTTGGGTAGACCGCACGAAGTTTTTCCATCGGATTTAAAATGGCATGTTTATCCATCAGACGAACGAGTAAATAGTCCTCGCTTTTCGGGTCCGTTTTTCCTTTCTCGATGACCTGTTCTAAATCACCTTCAATAATTCGCATCTCATGCGGGGCGATCAGCTCAATATGCTCAGCAGACGCAAAACCACTCTCGTTGATTTCCACCAGCGTGAAACCTTTCTTTTGGTTCTGTTCACCAAAACTGTATTTCATCAAAGAGCCAGAGTAACGAATGTATTCTTCACCCTTCTTCTGCGGCTGATGTAAATGGCCAAGTGCGACATAGTCGAAATCCAGGAAGTGCTCATGGCTTACACGATCAGAACCACCAATAGAAAGCGGGCGTTCCGAGTCAGACTCAATCGCCCCATCTACGAAACAGTGGCTGATAAGCACTCTTCTTTGCTGCGGTTGAAACTGCTCCGTAATTTTTTCAACAAGCAGTTTGTGCGCTTCATCATGGGTCGAAACCGATTCTTTATAGGCAAACCTGACCTGCTCAGGATCGTTATAAGGCATGCCGTAAAGTGCCACCTCACCAGCCGCTTTGGTCGTAATCACAACAGGCAAAAGCATATCTTCAAAGTTACTGATGATATGCAAACCCGAGTTTTTCATCTGTTCAGAGCCAAACCCCAAACGCTCTGCACCATCGTGATTACCAGAAATCAAAATCATCGGTGTTTTCAGATCAGTACAAATTCGTTTTACCACACGATTCAAAAGTTCGATGGCAACCGTAGGCGGAACAGAGCGGTCATACACATCTCCCGCCACGACGACTGCGTCGACTGGGTTGTCTTCAATGTAGGAGATCAATTGTTCGAGAACCGCTTGCTGATCATCGAGTAATGAAACGTTGTGGAACTGTCGGCCTAGGTGCCAATCTGAGGTATGGATAAACTTCATTCGAATTCACTTTTTGCCATAACTTTCTAGTATGCCTATGGGGGCTTTCGGAACCTGAGCACAGGCTACTTTATTGTCCCGCTAGGATATCGTGACTTTGTAAGCTTTTCATGTAGTTTGTGCTATTAACGCGACAACTGGCTAACCATTGCCCCGAGCAAAAATAGTGGATGTAAAAAAGCCAGTCAGATTTTCTGACTGGCTTTTGTGAGTTGACAGTGGTTGTAACTTAGCTAGTTAAATTTTAACCAGCATCTTACCTTTGTTTTTGCCTTCGAATAGACCGATGAACGCTTCAGCAGCGTTTTCTAGCCCTTCGTATACGGTCTCTTCAGACTTCACTTTGCCTTCTTTGATCCACTGACCCATTTGCTCAACGAACTCACCAGCAAGATCCCAGTAATCCATTACGATGAAGCCTTGCATCGTCAGCTTCTTGGTGTTGATTTGCAGTAAGTTGCTTGGTCCCGGTTGAGGCTTGTCAGCATTGTAGTCTGCAATCATGCCACAGACCGGAATGCGACCGTATGGGTTGATAACTTCCAGCGCCGCTTCTAAATGCGCGCCACCTACGTTTTCAAAGTACACATCAATACCTTCTGGTGCAGCTTCGCGCAGTGCCTGCGTCAAGTCATCAACTTTTTTGTAGTTGATAACCGCATCTGCACCCATTGCTTTTACCATTTCAGCTTTATCATCTGAGCCTACTGAACCAATCACTTTACAGCCATGCAGTTTGGCAATCTGACAAACCACGCTACCTACCGCGCCTGATGCTGCGGAAACAAAAACAGTATCTGTCGGCTTAAGTTGAGCGACTTTAAACAGACCTACCCAACCCGTTAAACCAGGCATACCAATAACACCTAGGAAGTGTTGATCTGGTAAACCAACTGCTGGTAACAAGGTTAAATCGGTGCCGTCACTGATAAAAGTCGTACGCCAACCACTGATGTTGCTGACTTTTGAGCCTACTGGGAAGTTCTCATTTCTTGATTCGATAACTTCTCCGATTGCCCCGCCTTCCAAAACCTGGTCAATTTCAAATGGTGGAATGTATGACTCTCTCACGTACATACGACCGCGCATGTATGGGTCAACAGACATCCACGTATTTTTAATTAACACTTCGCCTTCTTGAATTGCTGGTAACTCTACTTCAACAGATTTGAAGTTTTCTTTTGTTGGCATACCTACTGGGCGTGATGCTAAATGGATTTGTTGGCTGATCATATTGCTCTCTCTTACTTTTGCTTCAATGTGCGTTTAACCGTTCGTAATAAACAGTTATCACCTCTTAGATAATCAGATTGATTGCCTCGCAATTTAGTTTGCGCGCAAACAATTTGCGAGTAAGTTAACTTGAGTTCGAGAGTAAAGCAACCACTTTGCTCAAAAATAATTTGTGCGCAATGGATTTTAAATGACGCAGAATTTGTTAATATTGTCGTCTTGCTCAAAATTGGACTCATCTATGGCCGAGAAATTATCAGATAACGTTTGTTTTGCTTTGTACACGGCGACCAACTCGTTGGTACGTGCTTTCCGTCCTTTGCTCGACGAATACGATCTTACCTACCCTCAGTACATTGTGATGCACTCACTTTGGTGTAAAAACAACGTGAGCTTGAAAGAACTTTCTCAGGATACTCATTTGGATTCAGGGACGTTGACACCTATTGTTAAACGATTGGAATCAAAGAGTTTATTAACCCGAAAAGTTTCTGAGTTAGATGAGCGTAAGAAAGTCATTTCACTGACACCCAAAGGCAGTCAGCTACAGGAAGATGCGCAAGAATTGACCGCAAAGCTAGAGTCGCGCTCAAGTATGACGGCAGAAAGTATTGAAGCGTTGAGAGTGCTGTGTCTCGAATTAGACACAAATTTGCGCAAGAGCGTCGACAAATAAAGGTTGATTACTGCCGTCACTGTCTATCTTAGACCGGTCACGGCAGATCATGCTAGTTTGCGAGATTAATCAAACAACTCAATCACTAATTGATTGTTTTTGATAACTAAATTAGGGCTTGCCGACTTTAGAAGAATGGACTGCACTTTATCACTTTCTAGCTTATAGACTGGTTGATTTGACAGTGCGTAGCCGATCATCGAAACAACGGGTTTAATAAGATTGCTAATTTCCGGTGTCAGTAAATTGCTTTTGTCTTCAAACTTCTCCAGACGAAGTGACTGCAGAAACACTTCACCTGTTTTTTGGTCGTATTTAGGAATCGCGCTAAATTCAAGGTCGAGATCTAGGCCTACCGTTCGTTGAGTTAAAAACTGTACATCCGCCGTTGTGTTAGCAAACACCGAAATACGGTCATTGTCTACTCGGCCAATTTTTACTTCTAGATCATCGACTGACACTTGTGCATACATGACATTTTCAACCCCAACGGATTGGTTAATTGTCGCTTTGTCTTGGAGATATTGATTCATATCTCGTTCAGTGATGCTGTAACTGGCACACCCGTTAAGCAGCAATGCCGCAGCGGATAAGGCAAAGATTTTTGCTTTTATTTTCGTCTTCAATGGTTAGCTCTTATTTATCCAATGTAATCCATTAAATTTTATACTCGGGCCTGAGATAGAAACAGTCTAAACAGGCTCAAGCCATTGGATTTCACCAAATCCTGACGATAACGTAACGTCGTTGCACGAAGAATCGACAACGTTAGTTTACCCTTCTCCTAGATTAAGCCAGGTTTATGCAATCTCGAAACGATAGCCCACACCATACACGGCCTTAATGCAGTCCAACTCAGAGTTAACGGCAAATATCTTTTTGCGTAAGTTCTTGATATGTGTATCAATCGTACGGTCCGTGACTATCCGCTCATCGTTATAGATTTTATTCATCAATTGCTCGCGGCTGAACACTTGCCCTTCATGCTGATGAAAATAAGAGAGCAACTTAAACTCCACCGATGTTAGCGTGATCAACTCACCATCTACCCACACTTTCATTTGGCTTTGATCAATAATCATTGGGGCAGCCTCGTCGTCGCCTTTTGGTGTATTGGTAGCGTTGTATCTTCGTAATACGTTGCGGACGCGTACCACCAGCTCGCGTGGGCTGTATGGTTTACACACATAATCATCGGCGCCGAGTTCCAAACCCAGTAATCGATCTATCTCTTCGACTTTCGCCGTCGCCATAATGGTTGGTATATCGCTGAAGGTTCTTAACTCTCGATAGATACTTAACCCGTTTCGATTCGGCAGCATCAGATCCAATAAAATCAATTCTGGGTCGTGTTTCTTAACCCATTCGATCACAAGATTGCCGTCACCGATAATATGGGTTTCGAATCCGTTATG
The DNA here is from genome assembly GCF_000241385.1 of Vibrio sp. EJY3. Lineage (NCBI taxonomy): Bacteria > Pseudomonadati > Pseudomonadota > Gammaproteobacteria > Vibrionales > Vibrionaceae > Vibrio > Vibrio sp. EJY3. The sequence goes on along the minus strand of NC_016614.1, from coordinate 794,637 downwards.
AATTAGATAGTCGGAAACAACATTTGCCAATGAAGGTTCATCTTCAACAATTAGTATCATGGTTTTTCTTATTTATCCTAAAGACGTATAACTGGAAAACGGGCTCTATTCGATAGGTAAACGCACAGAAACTTTCAAGCCACCCAGTTTGGAATGTTCCAGTTTTAGGTCACCGTTATGAGCCTGAATAATGCTTTTACATATTGATAATCCAAGTCCCGAACCACCAAAAGCTCGACTACGCGATTGATCCACGCGATAAAGTCGATCACAAAGTTTTGGCAGTGCATCGTTTGGTACACCTGGTGAGCTATCTTCTATGGCAAGCAAAACTGAGCTTTGTTCCTGCCCTAAATAGATTTTTACCTGCCCTCCCGAGTCTGTATAGCGAAAGCTGTTTTCCAATAAGTTGTTCAGTACCTGACTCAGCTTTTGTCTGTCGGCTTGGATATTTAAGTTTGCATCAATAGCAAAATCTACATCCAGGCTCAGCGACTTTTTCTCAAAGCGATTTAAATGGCTTACCAAGACATTTTCGACGCCACTTTTCACGTTCACAGACTCCGTTTGCAAGCGAACCGTGATGTCTGCTTTTGCAGAAGCGCGTAAGTCTTCCACGAGCTGAGTGAGCGTAAGTACTTGTTGGTGGAGGGATTGAATATAGGCCGGTTCAGGACGACGAATGCCATCCTGAAGCGCCTCAAGCTCCCCTCTGAGCACTGCTAATGGTGTGCGCAACTCATGAGAAATATCCGACAGCCAGCGTTCTCGCATCTCTTCTTGAGTTTTCAGCGAGTCGACCAAGTGATTAAATGCTTGAGTTACATCGGCAATTTCATCATTGCTGTGGTATTCAATCTGATAGCTGAGGTTGCCATTTCGTACCGCATTAGCACCTTGATGAAGCGCGCGCAAAGGCGTCAAAAGATAACGCACAAACACAACAGCAAAAAGTAAACTGACGAAAATAGCAGCAACACTGATGATCATAAGGTTCGTGGTTTGAGACTTTAAGAATTGATCAGCTAAATGATTGTTGAAAGAATCACTTTGCAAGATCGAAATATAGCCGACTACTTTACCTTCAAAGAGAATTTCTACTTTGTGTAGATGCATCCCTTCTTTGACATCCAGGTTTGCATAATGACCAAATAACACTCTTTCATCAGCATCTAACAAATTTAACCTAGCGCTCAATGGTGCCATCATCGGGTCTTTAAAGGGCTTTGCATGCAACGATGGTTGGCGATCTCCCGGCGGAAGCATGTCGTCTCTCGGTGGCGGCATTTCACCAGACAACATCAGAAATTCCTCCCACCAATGGGGAGAATCTTCAAACCGCGACCAATCTTTTGATTGAGAATAATATTGGCTTGCGCGTTCCGCCATTAATCCCACTTTGGCTATTTCTTCCTGGTTCAAATACCGCTGAAATCCATCTTTAAAACTGGCGTTAATTTGTAGTGCCATGATCACGATAACCAGAGCACTACTTAGGAGTAACGCAGAAAACAGCTTTTGAAACAGAGAAATACGCACGGTAGACCTACGGGATGTGATGATAATACTTTTGTTCAATGGGTGAGTTACAACGCTTAATGCTCTTCCACAATAACCGATTCTATCTTAAGTCACCATTTCTGAGTGTGATATCACGTAACTCACCTTGCTGCTGTTAGCTTGTCAAACTAACGAAGCGACTTTTATCGAGGCTCTGGCGGCGTCGGTAATTCATCTTCCGTAAGCGAACCACTTCCATCAACATCAAGCTTGTCGAAGTCTTCAAGGAACGGACCTCGAAGCTCGTCCTTAGTCAAAACGCCATCACCGTTAGTATCAATATCACTAAACGATGGCGGCTCTGGACGGTCGCCATTCGGTGGAGGCGCTGGTCTATCGTCTGCGAATACGGACAATGAGCCGAAAGTCATCAATATTGTCGTTGCGACTAGTACAAATTTTTTCATGTTTTCTCTCCAGTTAGTCAGTTCATACTATTTATGCGTACGACTGCCCTATTAAACCGACGCTCAATGTATCGAGAAAATGTGAGTAGATTATGGAGTAATGCGAAATAAATGGGACAAGGGAGATTGGCTGCTTTGATTTGCAGAAACAGTGAAACGAAAAAGAGCGAACTCAAAGTTGAGCTCGCTTTAAAGTGGCTAAAATGAAATTAGCCAAGCAACAAGATGGCACACTATTTACTGTGTTCTAGTACGTAGGGACGACCTGTTGGCGAAAGTACGGTATCCAAATAAAGCCAAGAGAATAAACAATCCGAAATAGTTTAAGCTTCCTCCGGAGCGGCTTGTGGTTGTCTCTTCCGCTTCATCACTTCGTTCTTCAATATCATCTGCAGTAGCGCCAACGATAGGAACCAGTTTAACGGCTACCACTTGTTCATCCTCTTCTTCATCACCACAGGTGGCGAAGTGACTGGTGTCATCGTATCCAGATTCACACTTTAAAGCGGTCGCGGATATTACGCCCGCATCATTTATTCCAGACGCATCAATAATTCGGTAATAGTTGTTATCGTCTGAATAGTCTCCGCCATTGGTCAAATCATCTAACCACCAAGCTTGATCACTTAACCTTGCGCTACGTGTTTCACTGGTACCTTCTCCATCATATGGGTAGATAAAGCCTCGCTTTCGTCTTGGTTTGCCACTACTTTCGTTGGTATTTTCAGCGTCCACTTGTCCAACAATTTCATTGAAATTATTAATTGCTCGCGCTTTGCCTCCAACACCGTCAAAGAATATACCACCACTCAAGTAGGTCGCCGATAGGGAATTCTCTGATATATCATCGACAACATACATTCTGTTTGATGCGGCATTTTCGTACGGATAACTACCAGAACGCTTGGATTCACCAATCGCGACTAAGTTACTGTTGACGCCAGTTAGTAAGGTATTGCTGTAAATATAATCATCGTCACTTTCGACGCCAGCTCCGGAGATTTTCTTTGTTTCCCAGTTATCTGCGTCAAAAACATCGCTATCTAAATCAACAGAAAATACCGTTGCTTCCATGAAATAGTAGTAAGAATCATGTAGGTAAGTGTTGTAGCCAACGCTATATAACGTATTGTCAACAATAACGAAATCGCGGAGGCTCCCTTGTGCAGTCCTGTTTTTGTATACCGCGGTATCAGACACCGAACTTGCCCAATCCAGCTCAACTAACGAACCTAAAGACGAACTCCACAGCGCCGCCTTTGACGAGTAAAAGTCACCGTAATCAGTTGATGCGCTTGTCGATACGCTACCTACCGTGTAATCGCCGTCTGTTTTCCACGCTCTCGACTGCAGATAGGAATCCGTAATTGGGTTTGTATCGTCTAAAGCTTGGGTGTAATTACGCAAATAACTGGTTACATTTCCCAGATCATGCAGAATACCCACTGGTTCAGCGTCTTCAGTTAAGGAGTTGATGACGATGTTGTAGCTTTCGTTGTAGGCAGTGCCGGTATCATAGTCACCGAGAAACGCGATTGAATTGGGCTCTGTGCTACCGCTTAGCTCGTCACTCCACTGTGCCCAATGTAAAGCCGCCCATGATTCACAGGTGCCATACAGTAACTGTGCATCACAGTAGTCTTCAAAATCACCTTGTTCCTGGACATACATAAAGCGGTTATCAATACCAAACGGCGTTTCTTCACGATAACTCAATCCATCAACGGCCTTCCCTTCACTTGGCTCAACAAGGCGAGTCTCTCCCGCCAATGTATACGCTGAACAAGAGATTCCATCCCCTTCTACATAAGATGATTCAAAGCAGTTGTCACTTTCACCGGTGACTGTGGACGGTTGAATCGCGACACCATAAGCACTTTCATAGCTGTAACTCGTATCAGGAGTCACTTCTATCACCTGATACAAAGCAGCTTGAGATTGGGCTGACGTTATCAATAAATAACTAATACACGAGATTTTTACCGCTTTCATATTTAATTTAACTTACCAATTTGGGGTAAATTTAATCAGCATGCTCACCAGAAACATCCTTAATTAAACTCAAACATCACAAGAATTATTTAAACTATCGCCACACAAATTAACGAGGCAATGTGAGGGAATTAAGGAGTAAAAAAGGATAAGTGAGTAGAGTGAATACTAAGCGCCTTTAGAATAAAAGGCGCATTAAGGATTTAGGTTTGCAGATTAGTTTAAATCGATAACGGTATCACAGCACTTTTCAATCAGGTTTGGATCATGACTGACGAGCAGCAACGCACATCCCTGTTCTTTAGCCAGATCAACCAACAAGTCGGTTACCTCTTGAGCAATAATTGGGTCGAGCCTTGATGTTGGCTCATCTGCGAACAAGAATACCGGATCCAATAATAAAGCCCTGAGAATGGCAAAGCGCTGAAGTTCTCCGCCAGAAACTTCAGTACTTTTTCTCTCTAACAACTCGGGAGCGAGCTTTAGCTTTTTCATTAATGGTGCGATTTTGTCCCTATCTATCTTGTGCAGCTTGACCAAATCATCCAATAGCACACCTAGCGTCACACTAGAAGTAAACGCAGCCGGAGGATCTTGAAATAGCTTCAACCATTGATACGGCTTTGTATTCGGAGATAACTTGGCAACTTTACCCTCAACGGGTGGCAATAAACCAAGTAGGGTATCCCCCAGCGTGCTCTTACCACAGCCACTGTCACCAACAATACCGATCACTTCACCCGTATGTATCGTAAAGTTAATCTCTCGTGATAAAGCATTGCCGTTTCGTCCTATAGCAAGATTCTCAACGTTTAACACGGGCATCGACTCACTCAAGTACTTTGCCCTTGCAACCCAATGTTTTGGATCGGCGGCAATCAAAGCTTGCGTATAGGCGTGTTGAGGATGATTCAACACTTGGTCCGCCGTTCCCTGCTCAACAACAACACCTTCTTTCATCACAATGATGTCACCGCCTATCTGACGCGCAACTTCGATATCGTGAGTGATCGTCAGCAGTCCACCTCCTTGAGCACTTTGAAGTAACAGTCTAACGATGTCATTGCGTCGACTGACATCCAACCCTTTAGTGGGTTCATCAGCAAATACAACTTTTGCACCACCAGCGGTAGCAGCAGCGACAGCCAAACGCTGTGCCATACCGCCAGAAAGTTGCCCGGGCCGTTTATAAGCGCTGCTTTTTAGTCCCATATTGTCTAAATCGTCAATGGCTCGATGAAAGGCAGACTCCTCACTCAATCCATGCAGGCACTCATAAACTTCGGCAACTTGCTTATAAGCAGGCATCAGGGGATCAAGCGCTCGCCAAGGTTCTTGCGGCAACATAATGACCTCTTTTCCCCAAAGGTTTGTGAGAGAATCCCGGTCATGGTTATTACCGAATATTTCGACTGTTCCGAATTGTGTTAGTGAACGCGGCAATAGACCAATCACTGCCTGTGCGAGCAGACTTTTACCTGAACCTGTTTGGCCAAGAATGGTTACCGGTTTATCTTGATATAGCTTTAACGACAGCGGCTGAAGCAGCTCGACACCTTTTGCTTTGATCGATAGATCAGTCAGTTGAATTAAGAGATTCACGGCTCGCTCCTGCTAATAAATGAAAGCCCAACACCAACAATGCCACAACCAATAATGGCTGAGCTAAAACCCAAGGTGCATCAACATAGAACGGGAACAGCTCGACGCTCATTAGCCCCAGCTCGGCTAACGGTGGCTGGATACCCACTGAGACAAACCCTAGAGAAGCCATCATTAAAATGGCATTGGCCCCACCAAATGCCGCCATCGTAAATACCGATGAAGAAATCGCTGGCCAGATATGTCGCTTAAACTGATACCATTTGCCAAACCCCATCATCATCGACACTTGTCGCTCTGGGCTATCAATGACAGTGCGAGTGATAGCGCGTGTTACTCGGTAATACTCAACCCACTGAACCAGTGAAATCGCCAGGTACATAACCAGGAACGATCCGGGCGCAATGGCTGACAACAGAAGAACTAAGACTAACCCCGGAAGTGCTAGTAGAACATTGACGAGAATATCGAGCCCCTGCTCAACGCGTCCACCAGCCCAAGCCGAACACACTCCTAACAAAACGCCCAAAGTTGATGAAGTGATGACACAAAACACACTCAGTGCGAAAGATAAGCCGATGGCACTCGCAAGGCGCGTCATCATATCTCGACCAAAGTGATCAGTACCGAACCAATGTTCACTGCTTGGTGCCAATAGTCGAGTCGACAAGTTTTGTTCGTCAATTGAATACGGAGACAACCATCCAACAAAAAGCGAAAAGCTAAATAAACCGAGTAAGAGTGATAATCCGAGCTTTTGATTTAATGTAAATTGTTTCATCATTTTTCTTGCTGACCTCTTGGGTCAATCCAGTAGCACAGCACGTCAATAATGCTATTGAGGAGCACAAACAGAATACCCATCGTCAGTGCACAGCCTTGAATCACCGGAATGTCGCGGGCAAAAATCGCGTGTGCGAGACCATGGCCAACACCCGGCCACGAGAAGAGCGACTCAATCATAATGATGCCTTCAATCACACTGACTAGTTGAATACCAACAAATGCGACGATCGGTACTGCCATATTTCGTAAGCCATGGCGGAAGAAAGTCTGCGTTTCACTTAAGCCTTTGACGCGAGAAAATATATAGAAAGGAGAACGAAGAACGCTGCGCACACTGTTATGCACAACTCGGTTCGAGACTGCCGCTAAACTAATCGCTAAAGTGATACTTGGTAAAACCAAATGCTGCCAAGTACCAAAACCCGCAACAGGGAACCATTTCCAACTGATCGCGAAAATAAGGATCATCAACAGACCCAATACAAACACCGGCATCGCACGGGTGAAGGTCGAGAACCACACGACAAGAGAATTAACCAGTCCCCCTTTCTTCGCGGACCAGGTTCCTAGCGGAAGCGCTATCAATACAGATAGCGTGATACCAACTCCAGCAAGAAGCATAGAGTGCCCAAGCTGATGCACAACCGCTTCACTCACTGGTAGACCACTCACGAGGGAATTACCTAAGTTGAGCTGTAGCAGATCACCCAACCAGCTGACATAACTACTGAACCATCCTTGGTCTAAATTGAGCTCTTGACGCACCAGTTCAGCCGCTGCGGAATCCACGTTATCCTGCCCATAACGACTGGCCGCAATAAGATACGCCATGTCTCCCGGTAAGCTTCTCATAAGTACAAATGTGAGCGTACCGACTCCCCAAGCCACCAGAATCAGTTGATAAAGTCGCTTTCTTAAAATCCTCAGAAGCATCAGTTAATTTCCATCTGGTTGATGAAGTAATTGCGCTCAAACGGATCAAACCTAAAGTGTTTAACTCGTTTATTCACCGAGGTATGTTGGCTGTAGCTAGAAATCGCAATCACTGGTGCATCCTGATAAATTTCTTGCGCGACGATCTGGCTTAACTCAAATGCACGTGTCGCATCGTGATTGTGAAGTAAGCGATCAATCGTACTGTCTACCTTTGCGTTTTCCCAATTCATCGTTCCCCAGTCACCGCCTCCGTTCGCAAAGTCAGAGCTGATGATAGGTAGCGGATCAGCGCTGAAACCAAAATTACGCGCGATCAATGCCGTTTCTAGTGAGCCATCCTGATGACCCGCTGGGATCATACTTGAGTTTGTGACATCGACTTTTAGGTCAACACCAAGCTTGGCCCATTGCGCTTGAATCGCGGTTGCGACCGTGGTCAATTCAGGGCGATCGGCATAGGTGATCATCGTCAGTTTGAACGGCACACCATCCCGCTCTAGAGTGCCGTTTTCTCCGCGTTTCCAACCTAAATCAGCCAAGTTTGAGCGTGCCAGGTCCAGGTCGAAATCGCTGTTTTTCACGTCTTTAATAAACCACTGCGACATGGAACTTGGCATGATTTGCGTGGTTTCCGAACCTGGTACACCAAGCACATTTTTTGCAATCGACGCTCGATCAATTGCCATACTTAATGCCTTTCTCGCTCTCGCTTCATTTAAGAATGGATGACCCGCATTTACTTTTACCAACATGGTTCGCGGGATCAGGTCACTGTGAACTTGAACCTCATTACCACTTTTTAGCTGCCCTAACATGGATGGCTCAAGATTGAATACGATATCGGCTTCTCCAGACTTCGCTTGCAGCAAACGACTTTCTGCACGATGGCCCGTTAAGTATGTGGCGAAATCGATTTTTGCTTCTTCCCCCCAATAACCATCAAACTTTTTAACCAAGAACTTGTGCGGCGGTGCAAAGCTTTCCATTTGATATGGCCCCGTACCGTAAAGTGTTTTTACGGCTCCGTTAGGCTCGTAAGATTCAGGCGACAAGATAGCGTTAGAATAGTTGGTCAATAGTGAGGCAAATGCAGCGTAAGGTTTACTCAATTCGATTAGAATCTCATTGTCACTAATCGCGGAAATACTGCGTATCTCTGCCTTGTTAAGTGTACCGTGTTTGCGCTGAGCAATAGCAAGGCTGCGAACGACCGCTTCAGCGTCCAGCTTAGAACCATCATGAAACGTTACGTTGTCGCGCAATGTAAAATGCCACGATAAGCCGTCTTCACTGCTTTGCCACTTGGTTGCCAATCCAGAGGTAATAATCCCCTTACCATCAACGTTGAGCAGGGTCTCTACTACCTGCATACGAATTAACATATATCCCTGTTTTGAAGGGTCTAAGCTGGAGATCTCCCAAGGTCCACTAATCGATAATGTATTACTCTTGTTTGGTGTAACCTGCGCAGGTGATGTGTCTAGGTTACTTAATGCGATAGCAGCACCCGCTGCAACTACGGAAGCCAAAACCAGGCCACGAATAAGCTTCTTCTTCTTTGCGATAGAAGCATAAGATATTTCGGTCATAACGATCCCTAACGTATTTTTTTAGACGCTATTTTCCCCAAATAACAACTGCACATAGCTGATGCACCGCCGTGAACTTTTTACAAGCACAAGCCAGCATCAACTCGCCCTGACAAAAATTGCGAGGTTATTGGGGTATTGAGTTAAAAAGTGTTGGATTCTCCGAAAAGGAGAAAGCGTTAGACCAGTTGAGGTGGCGAGCGTGTTCGGGGTAACTCTGAAGAGGTAAGGGTCGTGAACTGGATATCGAATCGCTGATAGCACTGCGCTTTATCAGAGAGTATGCTCAGCGAAGAATGTGAGCTTAAAGCATGACAAATTGCTTCGTAGATTTCACAGGTATGATGTTCGTGAACGTTTTGATCCGTTTCCATCGAGTGCGCAAGCGAGAGCGTACTCAACCCCAAAGGGATTAAGAGCATCGCAAGAAGCAACAATTTCTTTAGTTTAAGATGATGGAAGTAATACACGACAAGAACAGCGGAATAAACGTAACGTTATACTATTACATTTTGATGCAAATCAAAGTACTTTGTTTGTGATCACCGTTCATTTGTACAATTATTGTTCAATCCACTACTTTCTTTAACGATAGTTAGTGTTCGAAATTAAGCCCTACGCTCGCCTACTTCGATAAGCGCTTTTTAAAAGGAAGGCAACCCACCAAATCCGCTGTTTTGGTGGGTTAGAAAATAGAGCCTGTTTATTACTTCACGGCAGATAAAAAGCTACGCAGTTCTTCGGTTTGAGGATCATCGAAAACCACTTCGCTTGGGCCACTTTCCCACACTTTCCCTTGGTTCATGAACACGACTCTATCGCCAACTTCACGGGCAAAGTTCATCTCGTGAGTAACCAGAATGAGCGTCATCCCCTCTTTCTTTAGCTGCTCCAGTACTTTTAATACTTCACCGACTAACTCTGGGTCGAGCGCAGAAGTGATTTCATCACATAACAGCACCTTTGGATTCATTGCTAGAGAACGCGCGATGGCAACACGCTGTTGCTGACCACCAGATAGGTTCGCTGGATAAGCATCAAACTTATCGGCTAAGCCAACCTTTTCGAGTAACTCTCTCGCTTGAGCTTCACAGGCTTTAGCGTCCTTTTTCAATACCAGCTTTGGCGCCAACATCACGTTCTCACCCACGGTCATATGAGGGAAAAGATTGAAACTTTGGAATACCATACCAACACTTCGGCTGAGAAGACGCAGCTTATAGTCATCATCTTCTACGGCCTGACGGTCTACGATGATCGCGCCATCCTGATAGGTTTCCAGGCCATTCATACAACGCAGTAACGTACTCTTTCCAGATCCACTGCGGCCAATAATAGAGACAACTTCACCTGCCTCAACTTTCATGTCCACACCTTTGAGAACATGGTTTTCACCATAGTACTTATGTACTTGATCAACACTAACGAGAGACATAGGTTTTTTTCTCCAAATGACGAGCCAATAATGACAGAGGGAAACAGATAACAAAGTAAAGTACGGCGACCATGGCAAACACTTTAAATGGTTGGAATGTCGCGTTATTCAGCATGGTTCCGGCTTTAGTTAACTCGACAAAACCGATGATCGAAGCAAGCGCGGTGCCTTTAACAATTTGAACCGAGAAGCCAATCGTCGGTGCAATGGCAATTCGATAAGCCTGAGGAATAATGACATTGCGCATGGTCTGCATGTAATTGAGACCCAAAGTACGACACGCTTCCCACTGACCTTTAGGTAACGCCTCAATACAACCGCGCCAAATGTCGTGAAAATAGGCGCTGCTGTATAGCGTTAACGCCAACGCAGCGGCGGACCATGCACTGACTTCTATCCCCAGCAGAGATAAACCGAAAAACGCCATAAAGAGCTGCATCAGAAGTGGCGTTCCCTGAAAAAGCTCCACATACAGTTGAATACCTTTCCCAAGATGAATGTTCTTCATACTTCTGAGTAAGGTAAGGCCAAGCCCCACCAGACCACCACCTATAAAGGCAATAATGGATAGCAGTACGGTCCAACGCGCTGCAAGTAGTAAGTTGCGCAGAATGTCCCAGTCTGTAAATTGCATCATAATCGTCTTCTCCTACAGCGCTGGGTTTTTGAATACGCGAGCTTTGATCAACGCAAACAATTGACGCATTAAGATCGCAAGGACAAGGTAAATCAGTGCAGTAACAGCATAAGATTCAAAACTTAAAAAGGTTCTGGACTGCACAAAGTTCGCCGCAAAGGTCAGTTCCTCGACTGAAATCTGAGATACGACGGCAGAGCCGAGCATGACGATAATGCACTGACTAACCAACGCTGGATAAACCTTCTGATAAGCTGGCGGCAATACGATTCGAGTAAATATTTGGCGTCTGGTTAAGCCTAACGTTTTACCCGCCTCCCATTGGCCTTTAGGTGTTGCATCGATACCCGCTCGGATGATCTCCGCACTGTAGGCACCAAGGTTAAACACCATCGCGATGAAACCTGCCTCCCACGCGCTTAGCTTGACACCTAACGCTGGTAAACCAAAGAAGATGAAAAATAGCTGAACAATAAACGGGGTATTACGTGTTAACTCGATATAAGTCGCACATAACCAACGTAACCATGCTTGCTTACTTGTGCGTCCTGCTGCGCACAACGTTCCCACAGCCAACCCAGCAACGGTTGAAATAACGGTTAACTCGACGGTTGTCCTTAGACCTGCCACAAACTGTGGCAGGTAGGGAGCCAAGCCAGTAAATTCTAACTGGTAACTCATTGCTCTTATTCCTTACGCGCCAAGATCTTTAGGGAAAGGCGCTTTCAACCATTTTTGCGATAGCTCTTCCAATACTCCGTCTGCTTTCGCTTTTGAAATGAGCTTGTTCACTTCTTCGACAAGCTCAGTTTCACCTTTCATTACACCCACATAACACGGAGAGTTCTTCAGCATGAACTTCGCTTCAGGTGCTTTAGCCGGGTAACGAGTAGCGATTTCTGTGACGACAAGGTTACCCGTTGCAATGAGATCAATCTGACCAGATAGGAAAGAAGACAATGTCGCGTTGTTATCTTCGAAACGCTTAATCGTTGTCGTCTCTGGCGCAATTTTGCTTAGTTCAATATCTTCAACTGAACCACGCGTTACACCAATGGTTTTATCAGCAAGATCTGCAGCTCCGGCGACGTTCTCATCTGAAGTGCCGAACACGCCGAGGAAAAACGGAGCGTATGCTTCACTGAAGTCGATCGCTTTTTCACGCTCTGGGTTTTTACCCATACTGGAAATAACCAAGTCAACTTTTTGAGTTTGTAGATAAGGAATACGGTTTGCACTGGTAACAGGTACGAGTTCCACTTTTACGTTTAGTTCTTTGGCCAGATATTTGGCCATATCAATGTCATACCCTTGTGGCTTTAAATCCGTTCCGACAGAACCAAAAGGAGGAAAGTCTTGTGGAACCGCAACTTTGAGTACCGCTTTTTCTTTGATGGCTTCCAACTGGTTTGCAGACGCAGCAGAAACGTTGGTCACTAATGCCGCAGCAACAGCGACTAAAGACACTAACTTAGATAATTTCATGGCTATTTCCCTATACATATAAGATACGATTGAAACACTTAGCTAGTACACTGCAACGATCGTACCCATTTAAAACAAATTTATATTTGACTGATTTTTAAGGGAAATATTTTTATTAAGCATTTAAGATTGGATAAATTGATAATATTGACCAAAAAGTGGGGATCATTTTTGGTGCAATAACCACCATTATGTAGCAAAGCTATTCAACGTTTCGACGCATACTGGATCGCACCACTTTCTTAGTGATCTTTCTTGTAATTGAGTAGTGAAGAGAAACAAAGGTGAATGAAAATAGCTGTGACTAAATGCAGCCACAGCTATTTGTTAGAGAGGAAAGATTGAGTTGGGATCACACGGCTATTGGGCCGTTTATTCTAGTTCACTTAACTGATGATAATTAGCACTGATCGTTTGACTGAGGTTTGAAGCCTCTTCTTTTAGCAATATAAAAGTTTCATTTACAAAGTAGTGAATAAGACTCATCGGAACCGCGTAACTGTCTAGCGGCAGTTCATTATTCATATAACAAACGAAAACCTCGTTTACCGTCGACGCATACTTCTGTCCCGATTGATCGGTGATCAATAAACAATCGTAGGGTTTAAGAAACTCAACAATTCGCTCAAAGTTCGCTACGCGACGACGAATACCAAACAAAATGACAAATTCGTCTTCGTTTATCGACGCTAAATCTTCACCAATGGTTTGTCCCGGAAGAGGCAACAACTCGACGCCCTGACGACATTGGGCTAATTGTTGGCGAAAATGCATCGCTAATGGGTAGCTATTACGATAGCCAATAATTTTTATCCGCTTCGCAGTCGCTAGCTTTCTGATAATGTGCGCAGTGTTTCCTTCCGCTAGCTGCATCCATAACTTTTCTAGTGAAATTGCATCCTGGCAAAAGCCTGTATCCTGTAGCTCACCGGTGATTACCGGGTTGCCTTTATCCCGCTCAGACATCATCTCATTTCTCAATGCGACATGATCGTTATAGCCAAGTTTGCGAATAAAACGGCTGACACTTGTCTTGGATACCAGGCATTCCTCAGCAATTTCACTGGTAGATAACATCAATATTTTTTCTGGATTCACCTGAAGGAAGTCCGCGATGCGTCTATTGCCATCACTGAGTGAAGAGTAATGCTCCGTAATACGGGCACTTAATGAGTTGTTATTCGTCATTAGCTATTTCCGGTCACTCCGTTAACGACCTAGTCGTTAATGTATATTTCTGACATTCGTGTTCCAAATGAACCATCCTTTTCCAAGCTATGTTCATGCCAGAGAGAAGCAATTGGAACACCACAGCTAAATTACTGCAACGATTGTACCACCTCAACAAAAACGGTAACTCATTGATTTTTAATGCCCTACCTTTCAGACAGTTGTATTTTTTACCTAACGACGAACTTGTGCAAAAGAATCGTTCGCGTTTACGTGCACGAATCACCAAAATGGGGCGACCGATATCTAACTACGGTGAGACTGGTTTATTTGCAAACCGCAAGGTTATCGTGTCGCTCTCCAACGGTTATCTTCATGACGTTACAAAACTAAGCCGCCATCAACCTTCAACACCTGCCCCGTAATAAAGCTAGACTTGTCACTGGCCAAAAATTCAACGCCATTGGTGATATCTTCTGCGGTGCCCATTCTCCCAAGCGGAGTCTTCTGTTTCATGAGTTCGAGGACTTTTGTAGGTAAGTCGGCCGTCATTGGGGTCTCAATAAAACCAGGTGCAACACAGTTAGCGCGAACTTGGGCACCTTTACGAGCAAACTCTTTAGCCCAGCCTTTCGTCATCGCTATCACGCCACCTTTGGTTGCTGCGTAGTTAGACTGTCCAATATTACCGTCGGTCCCCACTACCGAAGACATGGTGACAATAGAGCCATAATTGTTTGCCATCATAATTGGTGCAACTGCTTGAGTGAGATTAAAAACACCTTTGAGATTAACGTCGATCACGAAGTCCCAGTCTTGTTCCGTCATTTTTTCCAATAGTGCATCTCGGGTAACTCCAGCGTTATTCACCAAAACATCGATACGACCATAGGTTTCTCTGATGCTTTCAACCAAATATTGAATCGCCTCTCTATCACAAATATTGATGACGACTGGTTTAACATTTTCGTGGTCACTAAACGCACTTTGTAAAGTTTGAGCGTTGACATCCAAGGCGTAAACACACTGTGCTCCATTGTTGGCAAATCGCTCCACAATCGCTCGGCCGATACCTTGCGCCGCGCCAGTGACTAAGCAGACTTTGTTTTCAAACATATCCTAATCCTTTGGTAGAAATTAAATAGTTATCCAGCATTTATAGAGTAAGTTCGAATGATGGCTGGAAGATGGCATTTGGCATTACTTTCAGTGACGGACTGATGACAGGTGTAAACTCCATCTGCTGAAGGATGTCTTTTTCTAAGTCCACCCCAGGGGCGATTTCAATCAGCTCTAATCCAGACGGAGAAAGTTGGAACACGGCACGCTCGGTAATGTACATCACAGGTTTATTGTTGCTTAACGCTTGGGCTGCGCTGAAAGTGATTTGCTCAACCTGCTTGATGAACTTCTTCTGCTTCCCTTCTTGGACGATATTAACAGCCTGTTTGCTCACTTCGACTGCTAGGCCTTGCGCGGTAAAAGTGCCACAAAAGTAAACCTGTTTGGCGTTCTGAGTAATGTTAATAAAGCCGCCACAGCCAGCGATTTTACTGCCAAAGCGCGATACGTTTATATTTCCTGTAACGTCACTTTGCGCTAAGCCAAGAAAGGCTTGGTCAACACCGCCACCATCGTAGAAGTCAAACATCTGGTCTTGGCCGATAATCGCTTGCGGTAAACGAGAAGCTCCAAAATCCAGGCCGCTTTGCGGTATCCCACCTACCGCTCCGGGTTCTACGGTTAAGGTAAATTGATCAAGTATGCCAGCTTGTTTAGCGACCTCTGCGATGTATTCCGGCGCACCAATGCCCAGATTAAGAATGGAGCTGGGTTTTAGCTCCATAGCCGCACGACGGGCAATGATGGTTTTTGCGTCCAGCTTTGATTGGGTCGAAGCGGATGAGCTCGTTGTGAGGTTGTCATCTGAATTTTCAATGCCAACAAACTCCGGGTTCATCATGGTTGCAAAAGTTTGCATGTGCTCCGCTGGATCTTCACACACGACAACCGCATCAACGAAGATTCCCGGAATCTTAACCGCATGGGGATCAAGCTTACCGGCGGACACTATTTGCTTAACCTGTACAATGACCTTACCGCCGTTGTTACGTGCCGCTTGTGCCGCCGCCAGACTTTCGACGATCAAACATTCATCTTCCATGGTAATGTTGCCATTCTCATCTGCAGTCGTTCCGCGAAGAATAGACACCGTCACAGGTAGCTTGTGATAAAAAAGATGCTCCTCACCGCCGAGCTCAATCAGTTCTACCCAATCATCGGACGTCGCCTGATTGATTTTTCCACCCTCTAAACGCGGATCCACAAAGGTACCTAAGCCAACTTTACTCACGGTGCCCAACTTACCTGCCGCCGTATCTCGAAGCAAATGAGAGATGATACCCTGTGGTAAGTTGTATCCTTGTATGAGGTTATCTACCGCTAACTGCTGAAGTTTAGGAACCAGCCCCCAGTGGCCGCCAATGGCGCATTTCACTAACCCTTGTTCCGCTAAGTGGTTGATTGCCCGGCCTTGACCGTCACCTTGACCTGCAGCAAATAACAGCGTTAAATCTCGTGGTGACTGAGTGTCTCTAAAACGTTCGCCTATTGCTCTTTCAATCGCTTCCGGTACTACGCTACCGATAAAACCACCCAGTAAGACTGCGTCGCCATCTTCAATCCACTCTGCCGCTTGTTCTGCTGTCAATTTCGTAACCACACTAACCTTCCTTAGTTACTGTACTTTATTGGTTTTCAGCTTAGTGCGATGTTACCCAGATGTTAATTGCAGAATTAGAGATTGAGAATTTCATATTAGGAATGATCGCATAGCTCTCCTACTCGTCTATAGAGGTATTCTTTGAAACCACTGCAACGCTCTGGCATTGGTGAGCGTGGACGGTAAAACATATTGATATCGAAACTGGCACATTGGTGATCTTGCAGGATATGAACAAGCTCCCCTCGCTCTATTGAGTCAGAGACCAACGAGTGCGGAAGATAGGCAATCCCGGCGTGTTCCAAGGCAAGATCCAGCAGCATTTCACTGTTGTCACACTCCAAAGTGTCACAAATGGTCACGATTTCGACATTCCCCTGAAACTCGAAGCACCAACGATTCCCGCCCACCAACGTTCGAGCATACAAACAACGATGTTGGCTGAGGTCTTGCGGTGTTTCAGGCATCCCATGCTGCTCCAGATAGTATTTGGAAGCACACAAATACAAAGGCTCTCGTAACAAGCGGCGCTTAACGAGTAACGAGTCTTGCTCTGGCTCACCTTGATAACTCGCACTGGCACGAAAGGCAAAATCAACATTGAGAGGATCAAATTCCCCCGCTTCAATGAATATTTTGAAATTCACCTGCGTGTGCAGCGTCATATACTCTGCAACAATTTTAGTTAAATATTGCCGGGCGAATAAGGGCGTAGAAGAGAGCTTAATTTCACCCTGTTGTTCCTCTGCCAGATTTTGTACCTCTTCACATAAACTGGCGATATCTGGCAGTAAAGGGGCGAATTTATCATACAGAAGCTGACCTGCTTGTGTGGTCACCAGCTGGCGAGTGCTTCGCTTTATCAGCTCAACCGACAGCGACTCTTCGAGCTCTTTCACCCAGCGACTTCCTGCGGCAGGCGAGATCCCTTGCTGCAACGCGGCCTCTCGAAACGAGCCCAACCGGACAACCGCGCAGAAAAACACAATTTTATCTAGGATCGGCTGACGGCTCGACAGTAAATTTGCAACCATCAGCTCACCAATCCTTTCTGCAGAGCGAGCTTAACCAAAGCTGCTGTCGAAGTGGCTCCGAGTTTCTTTTTGATCCGCAGCCGGTGCGTTTCTACCGTACGAACACTGATATGGAGCGAATCCGCAATTTCCTTGTTACAGGCACCATTGGTAATCGCTTTAAGCACATCCGATTCACGTTTTGACAGCGTGTTATCACTGGGCTCAGGTTTTTGATTGATCTGTTCAAGAAGACGGTCAGACGCTTGAGAACATAGGTAAGAGCGCCCTTCCGCAACTTGATTAATTGCCATGACTAACTCTTCTGAACCAACGTCCTTTAATACGTAGCCCTTAGCGCCAGCTTTGATGGATCGCATAACGTAGTCGCGACTATCATGCATAGAAAGCATGATGACTGCCGTTTTGCTGGCGCTTTTTGTCAGCTTCTCTAACACTTCAATCCCATTAAGCTTTGGCATATTGATATCAAGAAGCAGCACGTCTGGTTTTAAGGTCAATGTACTGTTCAAAGCATCCTTGCCATTTCCGACGCAATCGAGGATCTCCAAGTTATCTTCACGTTCTAACCGTGATTTGAGCCCGTCTTGCATTAACCTATGATCATCGGCCAATACCAACTTAATCATATAAACTCCATGTTTAAACTGACACGAATTTCCGTGCCTTGTCCTGGTTCGCTATTGACCTCAAACATGCCGCCAATAGCTTGAATCCGCTCTTTCATGTTTTGCAGCCCCATATGCTCTAGCGTCGATTGCTTGTTCTTATACGCTTTGAGATGGTTCGCAGGGATTCCGACACCATCATCGCTGACGGTCAGAATCAACATCCTTCCTTCACGCTGCATGATGATATCGACACCTTGCGCATTAGCGTGTTTTTCTACGTTGTGCAACGCTTCCTGTACGACACGATAAAGTGTGGTTTCGACTTGAGAAAGAAACTCTTCACCTTCGATATCGTGTTCAAATATCACCTCTAATTGAGTACGCTCACGTAACTCATTCAGATATGCCTCTATACCTGCTACTAAGCCTAAGTCATCCAGCTGTGGCGGTCTTAAATCTTTTGAGATGCGCCGAACCTCGACAATCGCCTGTTCCATGGCATTTTTACTCGCATCTAACTCAATCTGTTTCTTCTCATCATCCTGCTCTTTAGTCACGTTATCTAAGCGATATTTGGCTGCCACCAGCAGTTGATTTACGCCATCGTGTAATTCGCGCGAGACTCGATGCCGCTCATTTTCCTGCGAATCAATAATCTGCTGGTTTAAGACGCTGAGTTGCTCGTTGGCTAAACGACGCATGTTTAGGTTCAGTGACGCCCCCAGCCCTGCAATAACGGTGATGGCAACAAACATCAGTACAAAAAGCGCACTACTGGTTTTTCCGATATTCTGATCGAAGCCATTTTCCATCTGCGCGACTTGTTTCTCGATATCGTCTATATAGACACCCGTTCCGACCATCCATTGCCACTTATCAAGAGAAATAGCATAGCTCAACTTGGGGAGTGGTTCTTTTGTCGATGGTTTGTGCCAGAGGTAATTCACAAATCCGCCCCCAGCTCGCCCTGCGTGAATAAGCTCCTGAAGCAGCTTTTTGCCCGTAAGATCTTCCACGCCCCACCAATTTCGACCAACCCTTTCAGGTTGATAAGGTAGGACTAAAGCGTCACCTTGCCAGCTGTAGACAAAAAAGTATCCGTCTTCCCCATATGTGAGTTGGCTCAATTTTTCAGCCACTAGTTGCTTAGCAACTTGGGGGGATAATGACTCATCTTCGTAGTATGGCTTGATACTTTTCACTGCCATTTCTACGTACTGCTTCAGCTCTTGCTTTTTGACCGACAAGACATTAAGTCGTGTTAACGCGACTTGGTCATCAACTAACTGTTTTGCCTGACTAAATAAGATACTTGCAACGATGACCACCACCACAATCAATGGAACGATTGAAAGTAATATGATGTTTATTGTAAGCCTGCGGTTGCTAACCAATCCCATTTTCCGAATCCGTTCTTATACGTAGTTTTACTGAATCTTCGTGTCAAAAATTGCACTTAATACCGACTCAATTTGCGCAATTTTGCTAATGGAGAGCATCCAATCTCCTTCCTAAACTAAAGCTCAATGTAACATTGCATTAACATCAATTAATACGCTCTGTTCACATTTAGCAATATTAACAAGGAATACCCAAACAAGGAGATCTCCATGAATCTTAAGAAAGTTGCCATTGCTACTGCGTTAACGCTCACCGCTTCTGGTCTTTCTGTTAGTGCTCAGGCTGCTGATAAGAAGGTACTGCTAAAAACCCCGATTGCTTTTGGTAGCCACCTTCCAGCTCTAGGTACCCCTATCCAATGGTTTGCAGACAGAATTGAGCAAACCTCCGGTGGCACCATCAAAATGAAAATCTACGAGCCGGGTAAGTTGGTTAACCCACCGGAGATTCTCGATGCAGTATCCACGGGTAAAGTGAACGCTGGCTACGCCATTTCTGGTTACTGGCAAGGTAAACTGCCAGCTTCAGCAATTTTCTCGTCTATCCCTTTCGGCCCTGAAGCCCCTGAGTTTATGGCGTGGCTTTTCTTTGGTAACGGCTTGAAGCTCTACCAAGAGATGTACGACCAAGGCGGCTTCAATGTCAAAGTAATGCCATGTGCGATGAACTCTCCTGAAACATCAGGCTGGTTCCGCAAACCTATTGAAAAACCAGAGGATCTAAAAGGTCTCAATATGCGCTTCTACGGACTAGGGGCGTCTGTGATGGAAAAACTTGGTGTGGGTACAGTTCAGATCCCAGGTGGCGAGATCTTTGGTGCACTTGAGAAAGGTGCGATTGACGCCTCTGAGTTTTCACAACCTGCCGTTGATGACCGCTTAGGCTTCCACAAAGTAGCCAAGTACAACTACTTCCCAGGCTGGCACCAACAATCAACGGTATTTGAACTGTTGATCAACAAAGACACTTGGAATGGCATGAGTGCAACTCAACAATCTGCAGTCGAAACCACTTGTATGGCGGCAATGACTTACTCGATCGCAGAAGGTGAAGCGATGCAATACGCAGCCATGGAAAAAGCGAAACAAAATGGTGTCGAGATTCGCTACTGGAACCAAGATATGTTGAATCTATTCAAGAATACTTGGATGGAAGTAGTGGAAGAGAAGAAAGCAGAAGACCCATTCTTCGACAAAGTTTGGACCGACCTAAGCAACTTCCGCAAGGGTTATGCGTTGTGGTCTGCGAACGGATTCCTGCCTCGTGAAACACAAAACCAATAAACGTCGTTGTTAATAAAAGGCCAGCGTCTCTCGCTGGCCTTTAGGAGTAGCCAATGAGCAAAGTGCTATATTCTTCCCCAACCGTCCCACTCTATTTTCAAATCGAGAGGCTGGTTATTTCCGCGAGTAAAGCGTTGGCCTGGACAAACCTCGCGTTAATAGCGGTGATCATCATTCAGGTCGTAATGCGCAAAGTCTTTTCCAACGGGCAAATTGCGCTTGAAGAACTGCAATGGCACCTCTATGCCACAGCAGTCATGTTCGGAACCGCTTATGCACAGGTGACCAACTTACACGTTCGAGTCGACCTGTTTTATCACAAGTTCTCCGCTCGCAAAAAAGCCCTAGTCGACATACTCGGCATTCTGTTTCTCGCGGCACCATTTGTTGTTATCGTCATTCTCCATTCCTACGACTTCGCTTACGAAGCTTGGCGCGTCAACGAGAGTTCAGCCGCACCTTCCGGCTTACCTTATCGCTGGATGATAAAAGCCGTGATCCCTTTAAGCTTTAGCTTGCTGTTGCTCTCAATGGTGGCGAAATTATTACGCGATCTGGATACGTTAATCAAAGGAGACGACCATGGAAGCGAATGAATGGATTGTTATCGCCATGTTTGGCTCGTTCATCCTGTTGTTATTCACTGGTATTCCGGTAGCGTACGTGCTCGGTGGGATCGGCATCGTCTTCGCGGCAATCGGTTATTTTGCCGATCTCTATCTTGATACGTTTACCGGGCTCGATTACACCACCCTTGGTCTCGTTGTTAACCGTATTTATAAGGTGATGGATAACTGGATATTAGTTGCCCTACCGATGTTTATCTTTATGGGCAACATGCTAGATAAGTCCGGCATTGCTGAAAAACTGATGACCTCGATGCAGGCGCTATTCGGCAAAGTACACGGTGGTTTAGCCATTACGGTGATGGCGATTGGTATCATACTCGCCGCCTCTACAGGCATCATTGGTGCATCGGTTGTGCTGTTAACGGTGATGTCTCTGCCGAGTATGATGCGTCAGGGCTATCATCTTCCTCTGGCACTTGGAACGGTCGCCTCAGCAGGTACATTAGGCATACTGCTTCCACCTTCCATCATGTTGGTGATTATGGCCGACCAACTTGGGTTATCAGTTGGCGATCTGTTTATGGGCGCGATTATGCCGGGTCTGTTACTGGGCAGTTTATACATTATGTATATCCTTACCGTTGGTAAAATGACCCCGAGCAAAGCACCAATTCCAGAAAATGTAGAGCCTGTTGACTGGAAGCTTATCTTACAAGTATTCAAAGATATCACACCGACCGTTATCCTGATTTTCTGCGTGTTAGGTTCAATATTTGCGGGTATTGCTACTCCAACAGAAGCTTCTGGCATAGGCGCTTTAGGGGCGACACTACTTGCGGCATATAATAAAAAGCTCAACTTAAAAGTTCTGAAGGAGGTGATGCTTTCTTCATACGGAACGACTGCCTACATATTCATGATCTTCTTGGGTGCCTCCTGCTTTGCTTTGGTGCTAAGGGAGTTAGGCGGTGACGAACTGATCGAGTCGTTCCTGAGTGGCTTACCTTTCGGTCAATACGGCATTATCGCGTTTATTCTGTTAATCGTATTTTTGC
Organism: Vibrio sp. EJY3; assembly: GCF_000241385.1. NCBI lineage: Bacteria > Pseudomonadati > Pseudomonadota > Gammaproteobacteria > Vibrionales > Vibrionaceae > Vibrio > Vibrio sp. EJY3. The sequence goes on along the minus strand of NC_016614.1, from coordinate 772,363 downwards.
TTGGATTCTTCCTCGACTGGATAGAAATCACCCTTATCGCACTGCCGCTGCTAGCACCTGTGGTAGCAAGTTTAGGCATTGAGCTTGATGGTCATGGCGTGGTGGATAACCCAAGTCTGGTATGGTTTGTTATGCTCGTCGCAATGGCGCTGCAAACCAGTTTCCTTACCCCACCGGTTGGCTTCGCTCTGTTCTATTTAAAAGGCGTTTGCCCTGAAGGTGTTTCCCTGAAGGATATCTATCGCGGTGTGATTCCGTTTATCGCTATACAGCTAATCGCGTTAATCTGTCTGGTTATATGGCCACAATTGGTGTTGTGGTTCCCTAGTGTTGCTTATGGTTAACCTCATTCGCTGACAAGCAAATAAGAAATCGCGTAAAAATAAAGCCGCTAAAACGTAATATTTTAGCGGCTTTTTAGATTTGTTTGAGGATACTCTGTTACTGCTGAAGTTTTTCTTTTGCTTCAACCACTTTTGAAAAGTCCAAACCTAACTCTTCAACCGCTTCTTTAATTAACACAGGATTTTGCATCACTTGCGCCATCAACGCTTGAAGCTGCTCCTGAGGTAGACCCAACTGGCTGATAGTTGCCATTGCTGCCAGAGGGTTTTGCGTCAACGCCTGAAATAGCTCATTAATCTGAGCATCACTGATATTATTCTCTTTCAGCATTGCAAGAATCGGGTTCATCAAATTACCTTTAATCACTAAGTAAAACAGACGTGTAGTTTACCATCTGGTTTTGTCTGTTTATAGTAAGACTTATGCCAATTGCAGTCCGAACCTGTACGCGCCTGTTTCGTCAGATGACGCTCTGCTTGTTTTCTGACTGCTCTGCCAACTCGATACTTAACGCTTCTTTTTGTTTCAATTTGACGTCTTCCCAACTGCTGCCTGATTCGATAGCGGACACGCGCTGTTCGTATTTCTTACAAGCCCTATCGAGAACTTTCTTAGGGTCAATACCTTTCTCTCTTTCCAGCGCTTTCAGTACATTCAAATAATTCCATAGCACATCGCCAAGTTCATCTTCCAGATAACAAAGACGATCTTCAGCTATCTCTTCACGTACTTCTTCGACTTCTTTACCAATTGCAACCAGATAGGTTTCGACACCTTTAAACCAGGTATTGGTCAGATCAAACTCTGACTTCCTCGTCGCGATTGAGAGTAGTTCATCAAATTCTTTCATATTCCCTCCATGGAATAGTCATTAGCTACGAGTATACGGTTAGCTAACTTTTAGGGCGAATAAATTTTCCCATTGCACTGACTCTGACTTCTTTATTGACACTTAGCTGAGCGACTAACTGATAAACACCCCGCTTTTCCCTTTCGCAACGCGCGGTAATTTCAATATGTTCCTTTAAAGCAATAGGCGCGTGATAGCGGACATCGAGCTGAGCCGTCAGTGCTTCAACACCCATCGACAGCAAGCAATTGGTCATCGCGCCATCGAGCAATGAACTGGCGATACCACCATGCAACAATCCTGTGTAACCTTGATGACGGTTAAGCACATCGAATTCGCCAAAAATGGAATGATCTGAAAGCTGTTGGTAATGGACGGATAAAGAGTAGGGATTGTTTTCAATTGGTGCGCACACTGCGCAATGGTCATGGGACTGATGAGGTTTATGACGTTCAGTATCTGTAAGCATAGTGGCACTTTACACGGTCTAAAAATGTGTAATTAGCATATGCCAAATACTCTGGCGGAAGTCGCGAGTAATCTATGTTTGCAGTATGTAGACATTCAACAGCGTATAACTGACTTAGCGTCTTTGACACGACGTGCAGCCTCGACAGGCTGATCGGGTTGTTTTGTCCAGCAAGCTGCGTTGTACTTTGCAGTAAGCGTTTTTGAGTGCGCGACGTGCTGAGAACCAATCATCGGGTTTGGTCAAAATTAAATAGCCGTTAAACCGCTTTACTAATTCGGTGCGATGACTCTCGATAAACCGGCTGTCGAATTCGATCTCGAAATAATTCAACGCGTCTTCTATGCGAGAGAAGCTGGCGATTTTTTCGTTAATAGCGTTTTGAGTCATAACTCTGGCACTTTGGTTGGTCGTTCAATGCAGTTTAATCGCTGTTCATTCTACTTTCTTTGATTTCCAGACGCTTAATGTTCAGAACTGGTTTGATTATCAGATGGGATGCCGACAATACCAATAAAAAACAGGCGAACATTAAGTCCGCCTGTATTTATCGTATGACAGTTAATTAAGAGAACTCGTATGTTTTCCTATAGATCAAAGCGATCGGCATCCATCACTTTTACCCACGCTTTGATGAAATCATGAACGAATTTTTCCTGATTATCATCTTGTGCATACACTTCTGAGTAGGAGCGTAAAATAGAGTTAGACCCGAACACAAGATCGACTCTGGTTGCCGTCCATTTCACTGCACCTGACTTGCGATCGACGATTTCGTATTGGTTTTCACCTTTCGGAACCCACTGGTATGCCATATCGGTTAAGTTAACGAAGAAGTCATTAGTCAAGCTGCCGACGCGGTCAGTAAATACGCCATCTGCACTACCGCCATAGTTCGTGCCCATCACACGCATACCACCTACGAGCACGGTCATTTCTGGTGCAGTCAGACCCATTAACTGAGTACGATCCAACATCAATTCTTCTGGTTTGACGACGTAATCTTTCATCAACCAATTTCGGTATCCGTCTGCCAGAGGTTCGAGAACCTCAAATGAGTCGACGTCAGTCATTTCTTGACTCGCATCACCACGCCCAGGCGAGAATGGAACCGTGACATTGTAACCTGCTGCACGTGCGGCAAGCTCAACACCAACGTTACCAGCAAGAACGATAGCATCTGCTACGCTACATCCTGATTCAGCAGCGATTTTTTCAAGAACCGGTAACACTTTACTCAAACGTTGTGGCTCGTTACCTTGCCAGTCTTTTTGTGGAGCGAGACGAATTCGAGCACCGTTGGCACCTCCACGGCGATCCGAGCCACGGAATGTACGTGCGCTATCCCAAGCCGTGCTGACCAGTTCACCAATGCTTAAACCACTCGCTTCAATCTTGGTTTTGACTGAATCAACATCGTAACCTGTACTGCCCGCAGGCGTTGGATCTTGCCAAATCAGATCTTCAGCCGGAACATCTGGCCCTAGGTAGCAAGATTTCGGCCCCAGATCACGGTGTGTTAGCTTAAACCAGGCGCGAGCAAACGCATCTTCGAAAGCCGCTTGATCGTTTTTGAAACGCTCTGCAATTTTGCGATATTCAGGATCCATTTTCAGAGCCATATCGGCATCGGTCATGATTGGGTTATAGCGTTTCGAGCTGTCTTCAACATCAACGGGTTTATCTTGTTCGTCAATATTGACAGGCTCCCATTGATGAGCGCCAGCCGGGCTCATTTTCTGTTCCCAGTCATACTTAAACAACAAGTGGAAATAACCATTATCCCACTGGGTTGGATGCGTGGTCCATGCGCCTTCCAAACCACTAGTTACAGCGTCACGACCAATTCCACGCGTAGTGTGATTCATCCAGCCAAGGCCTTGCTCTTCAAGGTCCGCAGCCTCTGGATCGGGGCCAACATTTGCGGCATCACCATTACCGTGACATTTACCGACAGTATGGCCACCAGCGGTAAGCGCAACGGTTTCTTCATCGTTCATCGCCATACGCGCAAAGGTCACACGCATATCAGCGGCTGTTTTTAATGGGTCTGGATTGCCATCAACCCCTTCAGGGTTTACGTATATAAGCCCCATCATTACTGCTGCAAGTGGGTTTTCTAGGTCACGCTCGCCTGAGTAACGTGTCCCTTCACCACCACTCGGTGCCAACCACTCTTTTTCGGAACCCCAGTACGTGTCTTTCTCAGGATGCCAGATATCTTCACGGCCAAATCCGAAACCGAAGGTTTTGAAGCCCATCGATTCATAAGCCATGTTCCCGGCCAGAAGGATCAAATCCGCCCAGCTTAATTTGTTACCGTATTTTCTTTTAATCGGCCAAAGGAGTCGTCTTGCTTTATCCAGGTTAGCGTTATCAGGCCATGAGTTTAGAGGAGCAAAGCGTTGGTTACCCGTTGAACCGCCACCACGACCGTCTGCAATGCGGTAGCTACCTGCAGCATGCCAAGCCATTCGAATCATAAGACCGCCATAGTGACCCCAGTCTGCTGGCCACCAGTCTTGGCTGTCTGTCATCAAATCTTTCAAATCTTTCTTAAGCGCATCGACGTCTAATTTTTTCAATTCTTCTTTGTAATCGAAGTCGTTTCCATAGGGATTTGTTTTGGAGTCATGCTGATGCAGGATGTCTAAATTTAACGCATTTGGCCACCAATCCATCACTGACTTGTCTGTAGATGTTTGCCCACCATGCATGACCGGACATTTACCTACTGAACCGCCGCTTGTGTCGCTCATAAAAACTCCTTTGTTAGGGGCACAGAAGCCGCTAATAAAAATCGTTACTCGATCAAATGAATAGAAATATTCATTTATAACAGCGTAGTCTATACACCAGATTGCTGATGATTTTTTGGTCAATATTTTGTTATGTCTGAAATACGTAAGTGTCACTAAACGTGTATCTATTTAGCGTTAACATCAATCAACGATAAATATCAGTGACGCCCGAATACTTCACGCCAGATAACTGCGCCATGTTTCTATCCCATGTCGCTAAATCATTTATGTTGAACTGACTAAGCGCATCGTGCCCGCACGCCCTCGCCATCACTTGCATCAGCTCGACAGACGCGTCGAAAAAGTTTTTCAATTGTTTCGATGATTTGTCGATATCAAGACGCTGCCTTAAATCGGCGTTTTGCGTGGCAATACCTGCGGGACAGTTGTTGGTGTTGCAAATTCTCGCAGCGACGCACCCGATAGATTGCATTGCGCTGTTTGCAATAGCGACGCCATCAGCCCCTAATGCCATGGCTTTAACAAAGTCCATTGGCACTCTCAATCCACCAGTCACAATTAACGTGACATTGTCACTAACGCCTTTTTGATCCAAATATTTACGAGCACGCGCTAAAGCAGGGATGGTTGGAACACTGATGTGATCACGAAACATGGATGGTGCCGATCCCGTACCACCGCCACGACCATCAAGAATGATGTAATCCGCACTGGCATCCAGAGCGAACTGAATATCTTGCTCAATATGATTCGCGCTGAGTTTGAATCCGATGGGTATGCCTCCGGTGATGGCACGTACTCTGTCAGCAAGTTTCCTGAAGTCACGTGCGGAATGGAGGTCTTTAAATGTCGGTGGTGATATCGCGGGCTCGCCCTCAGGAATGCCACGTATTTCCGATATTCTACCTACGTTTTTACTACCCGGCAGGTGTCCTCCGGTTCCCGTTTTCGCGCCCTGTCCGCCTTTAAAATGAAAAGCTTGTACGCCATGCAATTTAGACTCCTCATAGCCAAATTGTGCGCTGGCAAGCTCATAAAAATACCGAGAGTTTGCGGCTTGCTCTTCAGGCAACATGCCCCCTTCACCGGAACAAATTCCTGTACCTGCTAATTCTGCGCCTTTAGAGAGCGCAATTTTTGCCTCTTCCGATAACGCGCCAAAACTCATGTCCGAGACTAACAAAGGGATCGCCGACTTGAGAGGCTTACGTGCATTCGGCCCCACAATTAACTCGGTTGCGACTGGCACATCTTCCATCAATGGCTGAGTGGCCATCTGAGCGACCATAATTTGTATCGCGTCCCAATGCGGTAACAGGTGTCTTGGTACCCCCATAGCAGCCATGGGGCCATGATGCCCGAGTTTAGATAACCCTTCTCTCGCCAGTTGATGAATAAACTCCAATGTAGGTTCTTCTTGTGTTGACGCCGCCACTGGTTTTCCGCTTTTTTCTTTCTTTGCTTCCGGCGCTTCATGCCCTACCTGCTCTGCCGTAAATTTTTTATGGGTACCATCACAAAATGGAGCGTTAGAAGTCTGTTTGCAGCGACATAAGTAAGCCTCTTCATTCTTTTCGGCGACAAAGCTCATCGGCTTCAGACCGGTCCCTGAATGCGAGCCATCACAATAAGGTTGGCTCTTGGAGCGCCCACAACGACAGAAGTAATATTCTTGCCCTTCCACCAAGTTGACTTTGATTGGCTTGTTATCGGCGATAATTGGTTTACTCATGTTGCCTCCAGTTCTGTTACCACCTGTCGTTATCGCAGGCGTTAACGTAAGCGTAGGACAGGTGCGTATAAGCGTCATTGAACATAGAGAAAATAAGCGTTTGCTTCACATCTCTCCTATACTTTTAGAGGTGTAATACACGTGGAGGCTTTATGACGATTGCAACCCGATTAGATCAATACCTGACTGATCACAATATTCACTTTCAAACAGTGAATCACAGCCACAGTCATAGCTCGCTTCAAAGTGGTGTATCTGCAGGTATACCTTTGATGAATTTGGCGAAAGCCGTGATCCTTGAAGATCATGAAGGTCATCATATGATGGCGGTATTACCAGCCAACAATAAAATCAGCTTGTCAAGACTCAACGATGAGTTCAACGCTTCTTTCCATTTGGTTAAAGAAAGCATGGTTTATCGACTTTTTACCGACTGTGAACATGGTGCGGTTCCGCCAATTGGAAGCCCTTATCACATGGCAACGGTGTGCGATGAAAGATTAGCAAATCTGGATCATGTCTATCTAGAAGCGGGTGACCATGAAACGTTGATCAAACTAGACAGAGAGTCGTTTAAAGAGTTGATGAACGACTGTAAATACCTAAGGTTCAGTAGTGAGGTTCTACATTGATGCTCCCCCAAACCTCGACAAAGGCTCTTTTCGTTCTGCGTTAAGAGCCTTTATTTTTATCTAGAAAACTTAACTTTCTGAGATGTGCTTATTGCGATAAACCCGGGTCGGACGACCTACCTTTCCATGCTCTAGAAATGCCACCAAGTCGCCCTGCTCTACCGCTTTATCTAAGTAGCGGCGAGATGTACTTTTACTGATCGGCAATTGTTCCGATACGCTGGCGGCAGTATGTTCAATATTAATGTGAGTGAACAGATCGATAACCTGCCGATACATAAAAGGGTCTAGCCCTGCTAACTCGACGTGATTCAGTTCAACCTTATTAGACTTGCCTGAATGAAACAGATCATCTAACTGCGACTGACGAAAAGAACCCTGGCTGCTCATATGATTTTTCACTTTCGCTAATCGTTGTAAGCTTTCGGTGAGGCGAGAATAATCCATTGGCTTAATCAAATAATCAAATGCGCCAAATCGGTGGGCCTTTTGAACCGTATCGGCATCGTTTGCCGCCGTCACCAAAATGCATTCTGGTCTGTGTTCGCTATTGAGCCACTGATACACCAAATCAACGCCCAAGCCGTCGGGAAGATAATTGTCGACGATGACCAAGTCTGGTTGCACTCTCTCCACCAATTGGCGAGCGATATGGACGCTACCAGCGATACCAACCACCTGATACTGTTCGACCTGTTCTACAAAGTGGTGATGCAGCTCAGCTATGCTGGGATCATCTTCTACAATCACAACTTTTATCATGCCATCTCCTTAGAAAAATACACGGTGAATGCCGTTTCTAACTCATCGCTATCGAGTTCCATATGGCCAAGCCCTTGCTCAACAATCGAACGTACAATGTGCATTCCTACTCCGTGTTCCGACTTGTTCTGTTTGCTAGTAAAACCCAGCTCGCACAAGGTTTCCAGTTCACTTTCAACCATCGGTCCATTGTTGACTATTTGGATAGTGTACTCGCACTCAGATTCTGAGATATGAATATCCACGCGGCCATTCTCTCTTCCTTTGACTGCGTCCAATGAATTTTGTGCCAAATTGCCGATCAGACCACACAACTGCTCTTCGGATAAACGCTTAGAGAGCCGACTCAAATCGCTTTGGCAATCAATACTAAACGCAACGCCGAGTTCATTCGCTTTACTTGCTTTAGCCAGAATCAGCGCAGACAAAGCTGGCCGGTTATGAAGGGCATGCAATGAATCCAACTGTGACTGACTGGCTTTCGCTTGAGACAAACACACTGATAGTGCTTTTTCGTAAGCCCCCATCTGGAGTAAGCCAGAAATGGTCGAGAGTTTATTTTGATATTCGTGTCGAGTGACTCTCATGTTTTCCATATACTGGTTTACCTGACTGATTTTCTCTGAGAGTACGTGCATCTCATTTTGGTCACGTAAGCTAAACACAGCACCATAAGGTTCTCCGCCAGAGGTACGCAGTGTCACTCGGTTTACCACCAAGTTTTTACCGTTCACGCGAATTAAACCATTGATGTAATCTTCCCCGTCCAGAGAAAAACAGGTCGGGTTATCAATACTCTCGATGAATTCGTCCCCAGGCTCTTTGTTATAATTCAGCATCGAACGAGCGGAATCATTAATTAGGTATAACTGCCCTTGTGAATTTATCGCGACTAACCCCTCGTAAGTCGCTTGCAAAACCCCTTGATAAGTTTTTAATGCCTGCCTAAGCTGCCAGGGTTCCATCTCCTGCATCTGTTTTCTGACATAGTGTGAAAACTTCCAGGATAACCAAATACAGATGCATACAGCACCAAGTCCGAAAATAAACAAAGGTAACAGGCGTTCGCTGGTCCATAAATCCAAAGTATCAATAAGATAGCCAACTTTAATCATGCCAATCACACTGCCATCGTCAGACAAAATTGGTGAAATGTATCGAATGGAAGGCCCCAAAGAACCAATACCGTACGATAGGTAAGATTCCCCACTACTTAGCGCTCTTTCAATATCGCCACCAGTAACATGAAGACCAATACGTTCCTCTACGGGGTGTGCCAACCTGATACCGTTTTTATCGCTAACGGTAATAAAGTCGGCATCACTTACCGCCTGAACTGCGGTGATGATCTCTGACACCGCTTCGGCTTTTCCAGATGAAACAGCGGTAACGAGGCTCGGTAACTGAGATAGCTGCTGAGACTGGACTTGTGCTCGCAAACTGATTTGATGTGTGAGGATTTCATCCAACTGATACGCGCTGTAGCTCCACCAACTCAACATACCCAATAGCATTACGCCACTCAGTAAAGCGGCCAGTTGTTTAGTGAAGCTGAAAGAGGTTAAAGACACGTGAGAATTCCTAAAGGTTGCCTAGCCCAAGCTTACCGTAAGTCTGTACCAATTATTGAGGAATACGCGATAAAACTTGACCGATATCTCAATGATGAATTTTATGATTTTTATTATTTTAATGAGTTTATTCTCAATGCGTTTGCAGCCCGAATCGACCTCAGCACCCAAGTTATACAAGTGCAAAAACCACTTCCTCATGAAATTGATTTGCCTCAGTTTTCCTCACCATCCAGACCCTATTATGGAGAAAAATTAACTTGGAGATGGATGTATGAATGATTCCAAAATGAAGATGCTCCTGCTGGTGGCGATAGGCTGTATATTGTGGTTTATCCCAACCCCTGAAGGACTGTCTGATCAAGCCTGGCAAATGATGGCAATTTTTGTCACAACGGTGCTGAGTTTGATTCTCGCCCCTTTACCTCTTGGGGCAATGGCCTTAACGGGTTTAACCGTAGCGACTTTACTTGGTGTGTTACCGATTAAAACCGCTCTCACGGGCTTTGCTCACCCGACGATCTGGATGATCGCCGCTGCGTTTTTTATCTCGCGTGGCTTTATCACGACCGGATTTGGACGACGCGTTGGTTACTGGTTTATTTCAAAATTAGGCCACAACTCGCTCGGTCTTGCTTATGGTCTTGTTTTAACCGATTTACTGTTTGCACCTGCAACGCCAAGTACAACGGCTCGCTGTGGCGGCATCATCTCTCCTCTATTCCGTTCTGTCGCCAGCGCATACGATTCTGATCCAGAAAAAGGTACAGAAAACCGCATCGGTGCTTTCTTGGTTCAGTGTATCTTCCAATGTAATGCGATCACCTGTGCGATGTTCCTGACTTCAATGGCAGGTAACCCTCTCGCTGCTAACTTTGCAAAAGAACAGGGCGTTGAGATCACATGGGCGGGTTGGGCAACAGCGGCAATCGTACCTGGCTTGCTGTGTTTGTTCCTGATTCCACTTGTTATGTACTTTGTTTTCCCGCCTGAATTAAAGAAAACGCCAGAGATGCGCGAAATCGCTCGTCAGAAATTGGCAGAAATGGGCAAGATGACTCGTGATGAAGTCATGGTTGGTATCACGTTCGTTGGTATGGTTTCACTTTGGGTTCTTGGCCCAACACTAGGCATTCATGCAACCGTTACTGCACTATTGGGTTTGGTGTTCTTGCTTATGACACGCACCATTACCTGGGATGCGGTGCTGGGTGAAAAAGAAGCCTGGCATACCATTACTTGGTTCGCCGTTCTGGTAATGATGGCAGCACAACTTAACAGCCTTGGCTTTATCGGCTGGGTTAGCCAGTCAATGAGCGATTCGTTGTCTGGATTTGGCTGGGTTACAACGGTCGTTGTACTGCTACTGGTTTACTACTACAGCCATTACTTGATGGCGAGTGCAATGGCTCATATTAGCGCCATGTATTCAGCATTCTTGGCGATTGCAATTTCAGCAGGCGCACCACCAATGCTGGCCGCTATCGTACTGGGTATTTTCAGCAACCTTTACATGTCAACGACCCACTACTCTTCTGGCCCAGCCCCAATCTTGTTTGGCGCAGGATTCCACAGCCTGCAAAGCTGGTGGAAAATTGGCTTTATATTCTCACTAATCGTTATCCCAGTATTTATCTTCGTGGGCGGCGCATGGTGGAAATTACTTGGACTTTGGTAAGTCTGGCGAAGGCCTTTTCGAAAAACAAAAACCGCCTACTAAGGCGGTTTTTTAAATACTTTATCTCAGAGGCAACTCATAAACTCCCAACCGCTGAGAGCGATCCAACATATCGAAATCATGGTCCAGATAGTGTTTCAATTTCGCCCCGGTACGCTCGGCAATTTTGATACTCGCTATATTTTCTTCCAAGCAGTGGAATTGGACAGATTTGGCATTGCCTCTCTTTTTAAGATAAAGGATGAGAACAGAAAGAGCCTGATCAATCAATTTGTTACCTCTGCCATGATCCGCAAGCCAATAACCTATTTCGGTCACGTACGTCTCTGGATCGACCCCTTTTGAGCCAATCACGCCGGAAAATCGGTCGTCAAAATAAATGGCAAACCAATACGCATCGACTGCGTTGCTATCCACTCTTTGTGAAATGTAGTGGCGAGCTTCACGTCTGTTGGTCACAAACTCAGGCCAGGGTAAATAAACAGTTAACCTTTCACGATTGGCATTGACGGTTTCTAGCAGCTCTAAGGTGTGTTTCGACGCTAACGGCTCCATCGATATTCTGTCAGATATCGCAAAGCGTTGTTCTAAATCATCGGCTTGCAGCATTATCTTCCTTTAGTCTTGTTCTATGAGTGTGAAAGGAGTCAGTTTGGACTTATCAACGTAATGCATCCACACGTGTTCATAAAGTTTGTGTTGATTTGAAAAAGGCGCCAATTGTTTCGCTTCTTCTAATGTACACCAGCGATATTCAGTATGCTCGTGGTTTAGCGTAACACCTTGATTGGGCTGGCAGAACATAACAAAACAAGGGATCACCATGACACGGTTCTTTTTCGCTTCATAAAACTGCTCCAGAAAGTCGGCGGTATGCAGCTCTACATCGGTTATCTGTGTTTCTTCTTCAAGTTCTCTTAAGATGGTTTGCCATCCTAACTCCCCCTCTTCCACGCCGCCCGCAACGTGGCACCAGTAGCCGCCTTTCACGCGTTTTAAGAGCAACATTTTGATCACGCCATCAATCTCAGAAATGACGACACCTGACACGTGGGTTGCTTGTACTGGAATCATGTTATTTCCTTGTGAGTTAGGCAAATTTATACCAACCATAAAACGTAATGTATCAATGAATTGCTATTGATTGGCGAAGCGGATAGATATCAAAGTGCAATCTCATTTTATCGGCAAATTTCATTTTATCTAGTGGCTTATTTTAACCACTTAGTATGTTAAAGTGAGATCTCACGCAACAATCGAGCATTCTCATGTCTAATTCTTTAAGCGCCATGGTTCCCATTGGTGTTCGCTTTATGGTTCTTTCTGCCTTTGGCTTCGCACTGATGTCCGCGACGGTTAAACACGTCAGTTTATACGGTATCCCCGTATTTGAGATCGTTGCAGCAAGGGCTCTGGTTTCCTTAGTGATCAGTTACTTAGACGTGAAGCGTAAACGAATTTCTATCTGGGGAAACAACAAACCATTATTACTCGTACGTGGTGCTGTCGGTACCGTTGCGTTGGTCTGTGTTTATTACTCTGTCACCACCTTACCTTTGGCAGAAGCGACCATATTCCAATATATTCATCCGGCATTTACCGCTTTGCTCGCGGTATTTTTCTTAAAAGAGCGGATTCAACCATCAACATTGGTTTGTATCGCGTTATGTTTACTTGGTATCTATGTGATGGTCCGCCCCGAAACTGGTGCATCAGCCGAACATGCCCTGCCTCCATTTAGCGTCATGATGGCACTGTTAGGCGCGTTTGGTAGCTCTATCGCGTATGTAATCGTCAGAAAATTGAGCCGGACAGAAGACAGTTCAGTCATTATTTTCTATTTCCCACTTGTCGCCCTGCCAGCGTCGATAGTTTTGATGGGAGACAATTTTGTTGTACCTGATCTTTATCTGACCATCATGTTGGTTTTAATTGGTGTTTTCACCCAAATTGGTCAACTTGGTATGACGAAAGCGATGCAGACTCAAGAAGCAGGTAAAGCCTCAGCCTACTCTTATATTCAGATAGTCTTCTCTGGCCTGATAGGTATTGTCGTCTTTGGTGAGCTACCGTCAGTATGGACGTACATTGGCGCAGGGTTAATCGTCACAGGTGCGATGATTAACGCGTTTGGTCGACATATTCGATTACCCTTCGCGCGCAGAAGTGCTTAAAAGCGATTAATCAAAATAACAGGCCCGGCAGAAAACACTCATGCTGGGCTTGTTACCAAATCTTGTCGTAAGGCAGATAAATCAAATTCAAAACAACCAACGCAACCATGATTAGAAAAGTCAGCTGCATCCCTTTAACCCGCCCTTTAAATCTCTCTTGCAAAATACCTCGCGCGTGAATAATACGCCCAATCACGAAGATGATTCCGGTGAGGTGTATCCAAACTGGTTGCGCGCCGTTGTACTCCAATAGCGCCATTAATATCAATGTAATGGGAATGTATTCACTCGCATTGCTTTGCGCACTTCGCGCTATTTGAAGCGCTTCGACCCCACCATCTGCGTAAGCGACCTTATTCTTGCGTCTCAGTTTAATAACCTGAATTGCCAGCCAAATCAGTAGTACAGTCAAAATACAAGCGTAGAGAGCGGTAATCATATCCATTCCTTTTGATTTATCGTTCTATCACTATAGTTAATCCACGACGCGGCATCAGACAACCTACAAGTTCACTCCCTGCACAATGGCCGTAAAACCGCTAACAAAACAGAGTGTTAGCGCACCAACACGGATTTTTTCTTTTGGTAAAGACTGAGTCGTTTTAATCGCTAGCCAATAACCAAGCGCCGCTGCAGGCAGCAGAGGAATAGTGATAACTAAATGATTCCACGTGAAAAAGCCAGCGGGTATCTGAACGATCAATGAAATGATAGAGCTGACGACGAAGAAAGCCGATAGGTTACCGCGTAACTGATTAGCTTCTTGATGTTGCAACAAGAGCGCCATTGGTGGCCCCCCTATCGCTGAACTCGTACCAAACAAGCCAGAAAAGAAACCCGCAAATGTCATACGAGTTGGCGTTGGTTCAATTCTAAACGGCAAAACACTCACAATCACGGCGAACAATACTAGAATACCAATCCACAGCGTAAGTGCTTCGGTTGATACAAAGAACAACATGACGCCACCAGCAATAGAGCCCGGAATACGTCCTATCAACGCCATTTTCAAGCCACCAATTTCTACGCTGCTGCGGTGTTTAACTGCATTCATCAAAGAAATAAATAAAGCGACTAAACAGATAGGCGCAGGGACATATTCTGGAGACCAGATAATAAGTAAAGGAGCAGCAACAATTGCTAAGCCAAAGCCAATAGCGGTTTGAACGTAGGATCCAAGAAAGATCAAACCTAACGCAACCAAGTTTATCGAATCGAATTCCATCGAGCCATTCTTATTTTTAATGAGACATCGAAAGCGTCACCAAGTCTCTTACGTACGTGGTTCGCTTAACCTCGTGTAGCATTCATGAAAGTAAATGAAAATACAACGTATTTATCCCAATTTACATCGAGAAACCTTACTCAACGAAAATATCTCAACAGCCACTTATGGGTAGCCTCAAAGATATATGTCCTACAAATATTCCGCTACGAAAATCATGCCCGTAGTCAATATTGTCCTAAACTGCTGTAGGATTACTCCTACATAAAAATTAAGCAATATATATCAATAACTTATAAATTAAGGCCAATACTGATAACCTTGACCTATCTGGTGAATTTGTACACGATCATAGGCGTTTTAAAACTACCGTTGACCACCAGTTACTATGAATTCTCGCGCTATGTTAAACACACAATGGTTACTCAATTTCCCTAAAGATATGAGAATTCATATGGCGGAAACCTACATCGAAACCATGAACCACGACGTCACTCAGTTGGAACAGTTGTTATTAATGGGCGAAACAAGTACTCAGGATGCATTAGCCATCTTGCACAAGATAAAAGGCAGCACGGCGCAAATAGGTTTAAGAACCATAAACCAGTCGGCTATTTATACCGAAAAACTCGGCAAGCTTGCCTCACCTGATTACTCGGTCGCCTTATCATCGCTAATGAAAGAGGTGAAACAGAGCATCGTCGATGTAAAAAATTGGAAGGCTTACAACGCACGAAAAGCCAACTCACCTAAGGTTTACTGTTATTAAAATCTCAAGTAGGACCAAAATGTTCATCTCATTCACTAAGTTTGATGCCTGAGGATAGCGCCATGCTCCCTAACCTTAACAAGCGTAAAGTGCTAATCGCCGACGACTCAAAACTGGTCACCAGCACCATAACGTCAATCCTCAAACAATCAGGAATGGATGACATTAGTTATGCGCACAAACCGGAAGAAATAATCCGGCTATGTGAGCAAACCCAGTTTGATTTGATCCTCTGCGACTATAATTTTCAGGCTTCTCTTAACGGGTTCCAGATTTTAGAGGAATTGCAATATTCGAAACTGCTTCCTGCGCATACAACGTTTGTTTTCCTCAGTGGAGAAGATAACCCAAAGATCATCCGTTCCATCCAAGACAGCGACGCTGACGATTACTTTTTCAAACCTTTAAACTTTAAAATCTTTCGCAATCGAATTCTGTCGGCGATGGAAAGACGGGCTGCACTTTTACCTATTTACAAGCAGCTTCAATGGCTGAATTTTAGCGGCGCAACAGAAGCCTGTGACGCATTGCTTCCCCTCTACCCTGAGTATTCAATTGTCATCAAGCAATATCGTGCGCTGGCGTTGGTCAGCAGCAAGCAATTTGTTGCCGCCCAAGAAGAGTATCAAGGACTACTGGACGATTACGGTTTTGACTGGGTTAAGATTGCACTGGCAAACACCTTAATCAAATCCAATCAGCTAGAAAAAGCCCAGCAGGTTCTCAACTCGGTTAACGATCAAGTAGAGAACCCTTATTATCACGACGAGATGTCTAAAATCGCGGTTGAAAAAGACGATTTCACAACAGCAATAAAACACCTTAAACAATCGATCGCACTTGTAGATTCAGAGGCAGAACGTGAACTGGTGATCACTAATCTCTCCTTAGCAAACGAGTCATACGATGATGCCGTGACCTATATTAGACGCTATGAAGAAAAAAACGCTCACACCTTCAGAGACGAGATATACACGAAGCTCAATTTCACGCGGTGTTATCTATATCGTGCGCTAAATAACCCTCTGAGTAACTGTTTTGAAAGTTTGTTGTCTGGTTTAAATCCGATAATCAGTGATATACACAGTCACCCTCAATTTAAAACGCATGCTCTTCTGCTATCAGCACATATTTCACTCATTCGCGGGGACTTAAAATCTGCAACGTCTGGTATAAAACAAGCTCTAAAAACGAATGAGTTAACGCACTTTTACGACTTGTATCACCTTTGTGTCTTACTTGAGCGTTGTTCACTTTTGGAGGAAATGGAATCTGTCCTACCGCTCGCTCATTCGGCCATTTCGGATTTACAGCACCCAAGTATTCGTCGAAGTCAGATGCATATGTTAAAGAAATTGAAGGAGCGATTGCTGGAGGCTCAGTTAAGAGTCGACTCAATAAGAAAACAGCTGTCTGAAAAAAAATCTAACGCAACACTTGGAATGACTTCTCACTTCGACCACTATTTCAAATTGCATGATCTTTTTCCTCACTCAGAAAAAATTTGCTTAGCCATCGTAAAACTGGCGTCACTTCGTCCCTTTGCCTATCACGGTGAATACCGAATTTTTACTAAGCTTAATGAGTGTGATCAAGTGGTCACGACTGCATATAGCCGAGATGAACTGAGCACCATGAGTTACGCAGCGATGTATCAGTCTGCAAAAGATAACATTAGATTAAACAGTTAGGCTGGAATGGACAAAAGCGCGTTAGGAATTAGCCGCTAACGTGCTTATAAACACTTAAGATTCTTGCTGTTCTGATTTTAACTCGTGTACCTGAGTAACGACTTTATCAAACTCAGAGCGATCGTTACTCAAGCACAGTCCCGACTCAACGACGCCGATCTCCTCATTATTGTAAACGGAAACACGAAGCTCATATTTCTTAGTCAGGAGATAGCTTGAGCCAAACACAATCGTAAATACAACTACCGACAGTATTGGATGTGCTAAAGCAGCAACAAAACTAAATACAAACCCTATTAGCGCAGCGCGTTTTACCTTGCTCTTACTGTCGTACTCTTTAACGTAAATATTTTTTACGTTGGAAATGGCTAATGGTTTTGGGCTGTTTTTACTAACAATAGCCCCACGTTCAATCCAAACTCGCTGTTTCGTCATTCTTACTCCCGCAGCACAATGTGTGCTCTACAACTCAAAGACAATTACTCTGATATTTATTATGCAATCTCACCCATAATTCATCTTCATTAAATGTGAGAGTTAACTCGCAGCTTCAAGTAGTCAATTTTGTAATCTAATTACATAAATTATTTTAAAATAGAGTCTTATCGTAAAGCCTCAAATAAGAAAAAACCACTTATTCTTTGATATATAAAATATTTTTTGTGAATTTCGTTTTTCGAAAATGTCATTTTCCTTCAAATAATCAGGAATTTTCCTACAATCATAATCAATCCGATAAGGTTGTATGCGGGCAAACAATTAACTTTAATAATTAAATGAGGTCCACTGTGAAAAACGTTCTTATTATTGATGCACAACCGCTTTACAGTGACGCACTTGCGACACTTGTAAACAATGTAATGAATACTGCAGACGTAAAACAGTCTACAAGCAGCGCAGAAGTGATGGACTTAGTTCGAAATCAACGGATTGATTTAATTATCTTAGACGTGGTCGTTGGCGATAGAGACGGTATGCGTTTAGCAAAAAATATTTTAGCGACCGGGTACCAGGGTAAGATTCTGTTTATCTCTTCCAAAGACTATTCAAGCTTGTCTAAAGCGGCTTACGAGCTTGGCGCAAACGGCTTTTTGAACAAGAACGAGAGTAAACAAACCATTATGGACGCTATCGTCAGTGTTTCTCGTGGTTACTCGATGTTTAAACTGAAACACACACAGTCTTCAAACAGTGTTGCCTTGTCGAAAAGAGAAGCAATGGTCTTCCACTACTTAGCTCAGGGCTACTCAAACAAGCGAATTTCTGAGCAGTTATCACTGAGTGCAAAAACCATCAGTACTTATAAAACAAGAATTTTGAAAAAGTACCATGCGACTTCTCTAATAGAGTTACTGCATACGCTTCCGCAATCAGAAAACGCTCGGGTTTTCGGTTAAATCGCCATATGTTTTGCAATGGCACCAGTTAAAATCTGGTGCATTGCATCGTAGCGATGGCTTTGCTTCATCTGTAACACGACTTTCGGCCAACCATCCACGTAGTAAGATTCAGGAACACGTATAAAACGATAACCATCTATTGGTGATTGAAACTCGTGTAATACGGTTGCTGCGCCCATCTCTTTGACGAGCTTGAGGACCGCACTGACGTTATCCAATGTCGCAACCCTGTCGATGGTGAGACCTTTCTCTTCCATCACTCGTTTCGCTATTTGTTCGCGCTCTTTCCAGCCGACTAGCCCAAGCATCACAAAAGGTAATTCGGCGGCACCCTCTAAAGTGGTAATACCGGATTCCTCTGACACAACAACAACCGCTGGTGCATAACCGACAAAGTGCTGGTAAATGGATTTTGGCAGTTCATCATTAAAATAATGCAGTTGAACATCCACTTTACCAAGCAATATGTCCTCAACTGTATGATCATTATTAGTTGTGATCGTGATATGAGCTTTCGGAAACACCGCCATCAATTCCATCGCGAGCAAGTGACCAAACGAGTATTGTGCGACTTGAGGCAAAGAGATGGTGATATCTTTCTCGTAGTTTTCTGGATCAAACTCAGAGCGAAGCAAGCATGTTTCTAATTGATCAAGCGCGTCAGCAATCTGAGGCAATTGGCGTATCAGGTAATCTGTGGGTTCAAAGCGATGGGGATGGCGAATAAATAATTCATCATTCAGCTGTTCACGTAAGCGGGCGAGATATTTACTGATTGATGCTTCACTCTTCCCGAGAGCTTTAGCAACGGGTTTGAGCTGACGATGCTTTTCTAGCAAAACCAGTATTTTTAATAGATTAAGATCGAGGTCTTTATTCAAAACGAGGCACCACTTACGTCGGATGTTCTTTATCAGAAAAAGTAAGGCAGCCGACTTTTAACAAGCGGCTGCCCTAATATAAAAGACTAAAGTTCTCGTTTGGTCAACTTTATCAAATGGTTATGTCATCACACTGTTTGTCGTTTCATATACGCTCAACATTAAACCAGCCCTGCGGTGCTAATCTCGTCGCTTTTTCATCTCATACAGCTCTTCGTCCGCACGAATAATCACATCTTCAAGGACTTCGTGCTCTTCGCTTGTGGCCAAGCCGGTACAAACACTAATTTCAATATCGAGCGCTTTTAGTCGATTGTCCTTTATGACACCCTGTAATTTTTTAGCAAGTACGGACGCCTGGCTTTCGCTGCAACTAGGCAAGATAGCCAAAAACTCATCTCCCCCGGTTCGCACAAGATAATCGCTGTTTCTGAATACTTTTTTCATCGACTCAGCAATGATAGCGATAGCGTCGTCACCAACATGATGCCCAAAACAATCGTTAATTTTCTTAATTCGGTTGCCGTCTATCGCCATCACCGAGTAAGAGGCTTCAGCTAATCGGTTTTTAAAGGTGTTATCTTTAAATAACCTCCGATTATATAAGCCTGTAAGTTCATCTTTTGTCACATCAGTTAATGCGTTAGCAAGCTGCATTTTGTTCTGATTTGACTCATGAGCCTTGGAAAAGTAAGCGAACGCAACAATAAAAAAGATCACATACAGATAGCTATAATCCACCAGCAGTTTACTGAAAGGATATTGGTAAACGATCAGGTTATTGTTGTCTGCCATATACGACTGGGTATAGGAAAAATGCGTCCATGGATAACCCGGAAAGTAGATGATCAACTGTTTATTACCATTATTGATGATCGACTTTACCGCTTTTCCTTCTTGGTAAAGCGCAGTTAAATGCATCTGAGTCGAGAATTCACCCACCAGTTCATCATGATGATACACAGGGCTCATGACGCTCAATGCGTATTCACCTGTAGAGCTGCTCTTAAACGGCTTTGAGAACAACACACGATCTGTTAATTGACCTTTCCATGCTTCCTTTGCACAAGAAATATTCTCTTTACACACTTCTAAATCGAATGCACTTTTGTTGTTTTCCAGCCCTTCAACCGGACGCTCAACGATCAGTTTATTTCCGGTGTAAGAACGAAAGTACAGTACCGATGCAGTGTCTTTATAAACATTCGATAAATACTGTTCCGCCTCATGGAACACTTTACGTGCGACTGCTTCAACGTAATTGAGCTTTTTACTGGAATCTAAAGAATATATCGCATCGCGAAAACTTAAGCTCGTTTGCGATTCTATACTTTCAGCGCTGCTATTCTGGTGCTGATCAAGCTGAGATTCTGTCAGCAAGCCTAACAGAATCACTTGCTGCTTTACCTTAGATAAACCCTCGACATAAGAGCGAAACTGCTTGTTCTCGTATGAGAACACTACCGCGCCAATAGTGACGACCGACGTAACAAACAGTAAAGTAGCGATGAAGAATGACAACGAGACATTTCTTAGATTCACGTTCATATCACGTCCTTTAAATCTCCCGCAACCCTTGTCAACTCAACAATATTGTCGACATTAAATTTGTCTAACACGCGGCGCTTATACGTGCTGACGGTTTTATCGCTGATAGATAATACTTCTGCGATATCGCGGTTCGATTTACCTTGTAACAGGTACTTCATTACCGAGCTCTCTCGGCTTGAAAGCTGTGGTGCCGCTCTTACTTCGCTGGCCACCTGTTTAAACTTAAAGAATGAGTACCCTTTCGATACCGCTTCGATGGCATCTTTCAATATTTCGTGATTTTCTGATTTACATACATACCCATCTGCGCCCGAGCGAAATGCCATTTGGCTGTACATTTGGCTTGTTTCAGCAGAGAAGAAAATCACTTTCCCAGCATAACCGTGTGATTTGATGCGTTTATAGAAGTCGAAGCCGTCACAATCGGATAAATTCACATCTAGTATTAGTAATTCGATGTCGCACTCTTTAATTGCTGTCAGTGCTGCTCTCGAAGAAGTGGCTGTAATCACTTCATTGGCGACGCCTAACTCTTCAAGCAGGTATTTAATGGCAACACAAACAAGTGGATGATCGTCAAAAATTAAGCAGTTTAGTCTATTCATTTTTTAGCTCAGTATGGTTATGGCTTCTAAGGGCATAGGTTTATTGATGTAAAAACCTTGGCAAAGGTCGATTCCGTATTCACGCATCACTTTCATCGTCGCCTCGTTTTCAACACCTTCTGCGACAACGTGAATATTTAAGCTTTTTGCTAAAGAGCGAATGGCAACGACAATATTTCGTTTTTTGGGATCGCTTTCGACACCGTGTACAAAAGAACGATCGATTTTGAGTTCGTTAAAAGGCAGTTGCGCTAACTTTTCAAACGTAGACGAGCCAGTGCCAAAGTCATCAATAGACACCGTGACACCGTTCATTCGTAGCTTGAGTAAGTTTTTATAAATTGAGGTACTCGCCTGGAACGTATCACGTTCAGTAATTTCTATCGTGATTTGTTCCGGCTCTATATCATTGTCATGGCACCGGGAAAGAAAACGGCTCGCAAACTGCGGATCTTCTAAGTTGGCGTGATCAACATTGATGGATACTTTTTGTGTAAAGCCACGATGTTTGATGTCGTAGATGACATTGTTAAATACCGCATCAAAAAGCGCTTTCGACAGACCACAGCGCTCAACAATTGGCAAAAAGTGGTAAGGTGATAGCACGCCATAAATGGGATGATACCAGCGCGCAAGAGCCTCATAACCAAGCACCTCGCCACTTTTCGTACTAACCAATGGCTGATAGTAGTTTTTTACTCGCCCCTCATCCAACGCCCAGATAAACTCATGATCGTCGACTTCGATCGGTTGAATAAATGTCACTTTCTTTTGTGTGTCTTGCTGCATTTTGTCAACAATGTCAGCGACTTCAAGTTGATCGTAAGGCTTTTGTAACTTACCAACCACCTCAAAGCTAAAGTCATTGCACATGGCTTTAACCGCTGAAATGATCGTCAGGTCCATCGCACTCACTATCACGACCTTGCCTTGATAGTTTATATCATCAAGCAACTCCATCATGTCGACCCCATCTCTTCCGGGCATCATGATATCGCAGAAGATGACATCAAATTGCGTGGTTTCCGCACACATAATTGCTTTATCTACGCAGTTAAATGGGGCAACAAAAGCACCATGCTTGCGTAAGGCATGGGTTAGCAAAGTGGTTTGAAGGGGATGATCGTCGATCACCATGGCACTAAATGTTCTGTTCATGTATTTCTGTCCAGTTCTGTACGTTCTCGATCTCCTGCTCGATATGTATAATGAGTTCCGCTGCAAATTTATCCAATTCTGTAGCACTGACCTTCTCTGCCTTAATGCAAAGCTCGGTTAACACTGAAATGCCTATTGCGCCTACCGCTCCCTTAATCCCGTGAATCACTCGTTTTTTGTCATTGTCTGTGGTCGCTTTCTTCAACTTAGCCACATCCGTCGCCATCGATTGGCGGAACACTTGAGCAATTTCTCTGGCTTCTTGTGAGGTAAACTTATCAATCCAGTTTATTGATGGTTTTTTTTCTTTCTGACCTAAAAAAGGAAGCAATATGGCCTTCAATTTATCCAAGTCATACGGCTTATAAAGCACATTATCCATACCTAGCTCGTTCGCTTTCTCACTTGCCAGACGGGAATCTTCAGCCGTTACGCCGATAACTGGCAGCGTTTCAAAAACCTGTGAAGCTCTCACTCTCTTAACCAACTCGAAGCCGTCCATTTCTGGCATATGAAAATCCGTCAGAAGTGCGGAGACTTGTTCGTTCCGCTGCAGATATTTCCATGCTTCACGACCGTTATTGACGATCACGGGTTCAATACCAAGCTCACGCATCTGCATCAAAATAATGCTCTGGTTGATCGGGTTATCTTCCGCGATTAAAACGGTACCCTTAACCCAAGCGATAGATTCTTGGGGTAATTCCGTTGAAATCACATTCTGATGGCTTTGATCGAACAAGCTTAACAGGGTGTCTGGGTACTGAATCTCACGCAATGAAAGACAAATAGGTGCGATTTCATGCTGACTAAACAGAACGCCTTTACAGCGCCCTTGCTGATCTTTTTCAGGGATTAAATTCGCCGTTATGTCAGACGGTTCATTCGGTGTTTTCATATTCCAGATTTCACACCACTGACGAACAGACAGTGGTAATGCTTCACTGTAAGTTAGCTCTGGATAGTACTCGTAGTTGAGTTCACACAAGGTTACCGGTAGCTTCACAACCATCGTCGTTCCCAGACCATATTGAGAGTCAATCGTGAGGTCTCCGCCCATACATTGGATCAAGCGATCGACAATGCTGAGCCCTAGTCCAGTTCCACCATATTTACGCGTAATCGTGTCATCGGCCTGAACAAAAGGATCTAAAACGCCTTTTAACTGGTTTTCTGTCATTCCAATGCCAGTGTCCGCTACTTTTATGGTCAACTGCGACTCATGCAAAATAACGCTAATCGCAATTTCACCCTCAGAGGTAAATTTGACTGCATTAGACAACAGATTAGTGATGATCTGGATGAGTCTTAGTGTGTCAATTTCCACGAGACGGTGTCTGAAAGGCTTAACTGTTACCTTGTAATCCAGCCCTTTATCTAACGCTTTTGGCTCAAAGCTACGTAAAACGTCGCAAAGTGTTGATAACAAATCCGTTTGTACTGGTACGACAGTTAACTGCCCCGCTTCCAATTTGGAATAATCCAGAACTTCATCAACCAGGGTATTTAAATGATTTAGGGCTAGCATCGCCTGAGAGATAAGCTCACGGTTTGACGTATCCTCTACCTGACGCTGAAGCAAATCGAGAATGCCATGCGCCGCTGACAATGGCGTTCTCAACTCATGGCTCATGGTTGCTAAAAAGTTTTCACGAGCCCGCACAGCCGTCTGCGCCTTCTCTTGCGCATCGATAAGTGCCTGTTCACGTTCCTTCTGATGCGTAATGTCTTGTACTACAGTAAGGACGAATTTTTTCTTACCACTCGGAGAAGAGATTGATTTTCGCTCTCGGTAGACATGGTTAATGCCTAACTTACATCCTGCCGACGCAACCTCTTCGGTAATGCGTTCTCCTTCAATAACTCTGCTCAGCTCATCTTCGTTATCGACAAGGCGCAGACCCGTCGCACAACTTTGTAGGCTACAGCCTTGGCATTGACCATGTTTGTGGCGGGCGCAGTTACTCATCTCCAAGTGGTTATTCTCGTCATGGATAAATACCAGGCTGTTGATTTCCTGAATAATTTCCATAAGCCACTGCTTTTCTTTTTCTTCGTTATTGGCATTCAGCTCGGCCAAATTTACCTTTAACTTCAAATGAGCTAAGACAAAATACGCCACAACTAACAGCACAATAAACGCCACGACGCCTGACACAACGATTCTTGTCATGTGTTCATCGTCATAGCCATAGACTAAATTGAAGTTTCGGTGTGAGCGAAGTAGCTTTTCTATTTCGTTTGAATCAATCGTGTCGATGACACTATCGAGCATGTTTTTCAGCTGCGTATTGTGGTTAGACACCGCAAAAGCGATAGAGAATGTCAGTGCGTCATGCTCGTTAATGACTAAACCATCGACCTGGTCCTGTGCAATCAAACTATGGACAATATCGTCAGGGACGTACGCAATATCTAACTTACCCGATTTCAGATCCGTCAATAGCTGCTTGGGATCGTCGTAGCGAGAAAAGCGATCATGCTGCCATGAGTCTAAGTGCACTAACCCTTGCTTTTTCAAACTGATTAAAATGCCAAGCTTGGAGCTTTCGGTCACATCGACATTGCGCTCTTCCGTTCGGATAGACACGAAGTTGTTACGCATAAAGGGCTTTGTCACCAACCAGTCAGAAACCGGTGCATCATCAACATAAGCCACAGGGACAAGATCAGAGTTAAAAGCGGTCAAGCCACTACTTAAGCTCGTTTTTGGCTTAACAAATTTAAATGATAAACCAGTTCTAGATTGAATTAACTCGATGAAGTCTGGAAGAAAACCATCCAGATGATCAGAGTGCGCATTCTTAAATAAAAACGGATACGCTTCTTCGCTGCTGCTGTAAGTAATCTTGTGCTCAACACCTAAATGCTTACGATACTCAACTAATAGCTTGTCGTTGATGTGGTAAGGGTTCTGGGAAGCAACAGAACGAATATTTTTCCCGCTCTTCTCCCAATTT
This sequence comes from Vibrio sp. EJY3, assembly GCF_000241385.1. NCBI lineage: Bacteria > Pseudomonadati > Pseudomonadota > Gammaproteobacteria > Vibrionales > Vibrionaceae > Vibrio > Vibrio sp. EJY3. Next base: position 747,148 of record NC_016614.1, on the reverse strand, counting down.
AGGATCTTATTGATTCGATTAATAAGGTCCTGATTTTCCGGCAAAGTAATGAAACTCACGTCTTCATGATTCAGCCATTCTGGTATGTCTACCAAACCTTTAACGATATTGTGCTGATCAAGATATTGGTTGATCGCGACATAAGTAGAAATGAGTGCATTCGCTTGACCAGAACGGACCTTTTCAAAGGCTTCTAATCGCGTTCTGGCATAACTGATGTTGTCGAACCCCTGAGATTTAAGGTTGTGACAATATGAGCTGCCTTCAACACAAACCCAGTGAATTTCCTGATTTGATCGTTGCTTAAGGCTGGCATCTTGATACCAAACGGCAATGGTGCTTGAAAAGAATGGCTGCGAAAACAGGAAGCGACCTTCCCTTTCACTTGTTTTGCTAAACCCAACTGCGCCATCGATGACTCCGCTCTCTACGTCAGCTAACAAAGGAGGAATATGTTTGTAAGGACGAAGCTCTAGCTTGAAGTTAAGCGCTTTTGAAATGTTGGTCAGGTAATCAAGGTTGATGTCATAGAAAGGACCAATACTATCAAGCATTGAGTCACCGGCGTTGTGCTGAGTAATCACGCCAACAACCACCGTGTCTTTTTGCTCTTTAATCGTTGAGTCCGCAGGTGCATTAAAAGAAACCGCAACGCTAAATAACGTAACGGATAGAAAGAATAGTTTTCTTAAAATGCTCAACATAAAGACTTCCTCTGATTGGGAAGTCAGATTAATCTGAGGGGCTCAAAAGTCAAATATCAACACCACAACAAAACATACATATTCTATTGATATATAAGAATTATTTTAAAATTAGTAAGTACATTCCTACAGAATCTTCCACCTTTGACTACATTCTTTTTGCGCTCAATATCTCAGCAAATAATATTAACCAGATTGCATCTTACATTTGTAAAGATGAGGATGAATAACTGTAAGCTCAAATATTCGGCACTTAATACTGAGTAAACGGTTTTTCGCCATCATCTTGAGTGCTTAATGGGATTACGTGATAAACTACACGATTAACAGCAGAATGAAGCTCAACTCTGCGGTACATAGGAAAGATACTTACAACTTCCAGTATACTGGCCATATCAAAGCGTTCCGCCAAGTATTCAGGTTAGTAAACGTACCCCGTATGAGCACAGAATTTAAGGTAGTAACTCAAATGGTTAATAACTCAATCCAGTGGTTTCCCGGCCACATGCACAAAGCACGTAAAGAGATCGAAGAAGCGATCCCACAAGTGGATGTGATCATCGAAGTACTGGATGCCCGTATTCCTTTTAGTAGCGAAAACCCTTTGATTTCTCAGATTCGTGGTGACAAGCCGGTCGTTAAGGTATTGAACAAACGCGATTTGGCAGACCCAGAAATGACTCAGCTCTGGATAGATCACCTTGAGCAAGAACAGAATGTGAAAGCGATGGCTATCACAACGTCTGAGCCTCAGGAAGTTCATAAAATTATGGAACTTTGCCGTAAGCTTGCACCTCACCGCGAAGAAATCGGCAAAAACATTCGTACCATGATAATGGGCATTCCAAACGTTGGTAAATCAACCATCATCAATACGCTTGCAGGTCGTACGATCGCCGTAACGGGTAACCAACCTGCGGTAACGCGTCGCCAACAACGTATCAACCTTCAAAACGGTATTGTTCTATCTGACACGCCAGGAATTTTATGGCCAAAAGTAGAAAACCCGCACAGTGGTTTTCGTCTTGCTGCAACAGGTGCCGTGAAAGATACCGCGATGGAATATGATGAAGTGGCATTTTACACCATCGAATACTTAGCCGCTCAATACCCTGAGAAGCTGAAACAACGTTATCAAATTGAAGAGCTTCCAGAATCTGATATCGAAATCATGGAAGAGATTGGTCGTCGTCGAGGCGCGTTACGTGCAGGCGGCCGTGTTGATCTGCACAAAGTATCTGAAATTCTGCTTCATGAGTTACGTCAGGGAACATTAGGCCAAATCACTTTAGAACGTCCAGAAATGATTACGCAAGAGCTTATCGAAGTGGAAGTTGAAACCGCGCGTAAAGAAGAAGAAAAAGCCAAACGTAAAGAAGAACGACGTAAACGCTACTTGCGTAACAAGCGTTAATTCCACTCTTTAAACCCTATACCGAAAAGCTCAGCCTAATGCTGAGCTTTTTTATACCAATCTGGATAAGTAGATGGTCTGTTAATTGCGCTGGAAAAATCACTTAGAGCAAGGCATAGATTGCAGTAACTAGTTATTCTAATTTCAAAATCTATAACGCAGCTATCAGCGATTTTACCTAGCAAGAATGATTAAATACTTATTTAGATTGGTATTATACCCAACTAGCTATTTTATCGAGTAAGCGGCTTTTATCGGCTGGTTTCACGATGAAATCAGACATACCGGAAGAGTCAATTTTATCCAAAGTAATGCCTGTGCTATCTCCTGTATAAGCAATAATAGGGACCGATGCATAACGCTTGTTAGAGTTTCGAATCACTTTTGAGGCTTCAATCCCATCCATCACTGGCATTTCAATGTCCATGAGAATCACATCGATACTCTCTGTTTCTAACGCTTCGACCGCTTGTTGTCCGTCTTCTTTCTGAATGACATCAAACCCCTGCTTTTCCAACAATATAGCGGTAAATTTTCGTAGTGATTCGTTGTCATCGACCACCATAATTGTGTGTCTGTCCGAGTGCACCGACGGCACGGTTTCACTGTTGTTTGATGAGACCGTGGTATCCTGTGGCTCAAAAAGAATTTGGTCAATGGTATTTGCTGTATTAAGCAACCAGGCTTGCGTTTCTACCCATATCGGTTCATTAACTGGCTGATATTCTATTGGAACTGGATGACGCTCAAATAAATAGACGATGCGTGCTTCGCTGTAGGCGAACAAGGATTCAAATTGCTGGAGCTGTTCAACAGCGCTGTCTAAACTATGTAAATCAATAAAAATCGCATCGTAATCACAATCATTCTGCTTGTGATCAAGTGCTTCATTTACTTGCATGCACTTCAGCGAAAAACCCATTTGGCTGCTCGTCTCATAACCTCTGGAGAGAAGTATGTCCTGATTCGACACAACAAGAACCTTCTTCAACATAGTGAGTTCTTGTTTGATCTTTGTGACAACGTCAGAGTTTAAGCGCGGAAAGCTCAAAGTAAACTGAGACCACTCACCGAGAACGGACTTCGCCTCAATGCTACCGCCAAATGAGGACATCACCTTTTTACAGAATGGCAACCCGAGACCATAGCTTTTTGATTTGCCAGTGGTGTAAAAGTCCTGAAAAATATTGGGAATCACGTCAGACGCGATACCTGCACCATTGTCCGTCACAATGATTTTATTTACCGACTCTTCAGTTTTTAGCTCTACAAGAATATGGAAATCTTCGGAGCTACGGTGATGAAAAGAATTCTTCAAAAGGTTGTACATTATATATTGAAGCAGTGTATCACTACCTAAGAAGCAGAATTCGTCCCGCACATCCAGAGAAATAATGCGTTTGTCTGTCGAACGCTCATAGCTGAAACTGTCTATCGCCTGCTCTACAACATCACGAGAGGAATACTTTTTGAAAGTGGAACGCGAAATACGATTTTCATCAATAGAAGTAAGCAATAAATCAATCGTCTCATTCGCTGAATGAATAATGCTCTTGGCGTCTTGACTGACTTCATTTAGCAGCGCGATATCTTTACCCGTCATAAGATATTGATCGCTATCGGCCATTTGCTTACCTGGCAATATAGAACGCATCAGCTCAATAGACGTTGAAATACCACTAAGAGGGTTGCGCATTTCATGAGCGATGCCTGCACCAAAATATTTGGCTAATGACACTTTTGATTCATGTTCAACTTGGTTTCGGACATAGAACATATTGCCAAAAACATAGATAAACAAAAAGATCGGAATATGTGCCCAATCCATTGCAATGTCAATTTGGAAACCTTTTGATATCCAGGCAAAAAACGTCGCTAGCGCAACTCCAGTAAAGGTCTGTGCAAACATAACTCTGGTGACATGTACTAACAAAATGTGCAGGAAAATCGCACACATGAACGACATTACCCAAACTTCGGACCAAACATTCATCAACAACATATAGAAGAAGAAAAATGGCAAGCAGATCGTAATGGTCACCTGATAATAAATGGGAATGTAACGATGCAAAGCCGACGGGACACGATTTCTGAAGATAATGCCTAAGAATAATAGTGAGCAGAACAAACGCAGCGGTAAGTTTTCATAAGTTTGTGGAAACATCATTTCCCAAACCACGTAATATAGAGGGAAACCAATAAAACCTAGCCAGCCAACAAGTGTGAGGTTGGGCTCTGCGTACTGATAGACTTTACGCATCGCATCCATATAACCCAACTTACCTGCTTTACTCTGATATTCCATATCTGTCACTGATTATCATTGTTATTATCTTTTTGGGCTGGTGATTATATAGGACTCAACCACGATATACAGTATGGAATGGTATAAATATTAAACAATCTTGTTCTTGCCCAACAAAAAGAGCAGCGACCTGCTGCTCTTTATGCATATAACATCATAAGATAATGCGATAACTACGAATAGACCACATGATCTTCAATGCCATTTACCAAAGCTTGCGCACTCGGCCAACTAAAGACTTTTTCCATCACTTCCGTGCCTCCCGGTGCGCGCCAAATACGCTCCTGGCACTCTCGCCCACCGATATGGCGATAAAATTCAATTGCTGAAGTATTTTGTGAAACGACTTCCAGATATAAGCCACTGTCTTTGAAGAATTGTTGCTGCCATTCAGCGGCGGCAAGTAAGAGTTGTTTTCCGATACCACGGCTACGGAACGCGTCGTCGACATGCAATGCATCAATAAAAGTTCCACGCTCAAAATCATGGTTACCAAAGATGCAAACAAAGCCAATTAAAAGACCACCCTCTTCTGCAAGTACGATGTGCTGATTAAACGGAGGGTTGGTAAGACGGGTCTGCCAAATCAGCATTTTATCATCCAAAGCATCTTTGTCTAAATAACTGCTACTGAGGATGCCTTGATAGTGACGTTTCCAACTCTCTGCATGCAGATGCGCGATGCGCTCGTAGTCCTTATATTCCGCTAGTCGTAAATCCATTACGTATTCCTATATTCTTATAAATCCTGCTCTTCCGCCATAATTTGGTCTTTTTCACTAATTTAGACCTTATTTACTGGTAGATTTTCCATAGCTTAAGCCAAAGCTCATTTTTTAATACTACTCATTATTTAATTAAAAGCAAAATATGCCGACAAGTTTATGGAGAATACAATACAAGAATCATCACATTTGTATAACTTCAATTTGACTTACACGTGTACGCTGATATTCTAGCGCACAGTTGTTAGCTCAAAGTCAGGAAAACACTGTGACTCAAAACAGACCACCTATTATCTGGTTGAATATATTAATATTTTCGGCCAGCTTCGTTCTTACTTTCATTGTTGCACCTTGGTATGCCTACCGCTTTGGGTTGGGCTGGGAACATTTGATTTGGGGCATTATTGCGTTCAGTTTTACCAACTTATCGATTACTGCGGGATATCATCGCCTTTGGAGCCACAAAACGTATGAGGCTCATCCAATTTTACGTTTCGTATTTGCTATAGGCGGTGCGTTTTCTCTACAAAACAGTGCATTACATTGGTCGTCCGATCACCGTGTCCATCACAAACACGTGGATAACAACGATAAAGATCCCTATTCAGCCAAGCGTGGCTTCTGGTACTCACACATTGGCTGGATGCTACGTGATTACAATAAGTCCAAGCAAAATGAATACACTAACTGTCGTGATCTGAAACGCGACAAGATTGTGATGTGGCAACACGACTACTATGTCCCACTTGCGCTAGTGACAAATATCGGCTTTCCCGTTGCCTTGGGACTTATTTATGGTGATGTATGGGGAATGCTACTGGTTGTGGGCGCCGTTCGCCTATTTATGAGCCACCACACGACCTTTTTTATCAATTCATTGGCTCATGTTTGGGGTAAACAGACGTTTACTGACAAAAATACAGCGCGTGATAATGGAATCCTGGCCTTTTTTACCTTTGGCGAGGGTTACCATAATTTTCATCACATCTTTGAGAATGACTACCGTAACGGCGTATATTGGTGGCATTACGACCCAACCAAATGGCTGATTAAATCTTGCTCTTGGTTAGGGTTAACCTCGAAATTACGTACAACGCCGACTTTCAGAATAGAAAAAGCGCGGGCTACCCAATTGTTGAAGACAACTAAAGAAAAGCTAGAATCAAGGCCGAATACACAACCGATTCTCGACCAACTTCAGCAAGAGTTTGATTCTCTCGTTCATCATATGCAGGAGTACTATGAGGTTCGAAAAGAGCTGTTCAGTCAAAAGACCGCAGACGTAGTGAAAAAGTATGAATACTCACTCTGCAAATTGAAGTATCAGCAGATCAAAGCCGAGTTTGAAAGACAACAGCACAGCTGGAACCTTATGGTTCGTCAATACGCGTAACCTTATCCCGACCACCAGTTAAAAAGCTCCGAGTTATCGGGGCTTTTGCTTCTTATATCCCTCTTAATTCACAATCCGCTTTCAACTGCATTTTTTGAATACTTTCTGGACACCAAGTCGTTTTAATTGCAAATCAACCTCAGTGTTTTGTTTCTTTATTAACCATACAATTCAGCATATATCACCTATTAATCCATAATTAAACAAAATAATAAATCGTCGTTACTTATTAAATTATAATTTGTTTTAGATCATGTAAGTCCCAGATTCAACTCGTGCCACAGACCAGAATTCTGTACATTCTCTGTCATAAATTGACACAGTTTCATCCTTTTTTTCATTACATCTGGAGACACTTATGCTAGAGCTCTTAATTGGCTTAATAGTGACCATTGCCGTGGGCTATTTCATTGTCAAAGGCTATAAAGCAGCTGGAGTGCTTTTAACCGCAGGTATTAGTTTGCTTCTCTTGACTGGCGTATTAGGCCACCAAGTTCTGCCATCAAGCATCACTTCAACAGGAAACATGGTAACGGACTCATTAGAATACGTTAAATACATGCTTCAGTACCGTGGTGGTGGCTTAGGCATGCAGATTATGCTGCTTTGTGGCTTTGCGTCTTACATGACACACATCGGTGCCAACAACGTAGTAGTAAAACAGTTCTCGAAACCACTTTCTGTCATTAAGTCTCCTTATGTTCTTTTAGTTGCAGCGTACATCGTGGCTTGTTTGATGTCTCTAGCAGTAAGCTCAGCGACTGGTTTAGGTGTACTTTTGATGGCGACGCTATTCCCGATGATGGTAGCGATGGGTATCTCGCGCCCAGCAGCCGTTGCAGTCTGTGCGTCACCAGCCGCGATCATTCTTTCTCCGACTTCAGGCGATGTGGTTATCGCTGCAGAGAAATCAGGACTGGCTCTTGATGTATTTGCTGTGCAAACCGTTCTACCTGTATCGATTTGCGCCATCATCGTCATGGCTGCGGCTGCTTTCTTCTGGAACAAGTATCTGGATAAGAAAGAAAATACGCCAATGGAAAAAATTGATGTATCAGAAATCAAAGCTGATGCACCGGCGTTTTACGCAGCACTGCCGTTTTTGCCAATCTTCGGTGTCTTTCTCTTCAATGGCCGTACCATCCCAGGCTTAAGTCTGGATATCTATACCATCGTGGTTGGCTCTATTTTCTTGGGTGCGATTATTCATTACGTTGTGAACAAGTTTGACGGCAAAAAGTCTCTGGAAGATCTGGACTCTTGTTACGAAGGTATGGCCGACGCGTTTAAAGGCGTAGTAATGCTGTTGGTTGCTGCTGGTGTATTTGCACAAGGTCTGATGTCTATTGGCGCAATTGATAACCTACTTCACCTAGCGGATCAGGCTGGTGCTGGCGGCATTGCTCTTATGCTGATTTTGACAGCCCTAACTGTTGCGGCAGCAATCGCTACAGGCTCTGGTAACGCACCATTCTATGCTTTCGTTGAACTTGCTCCTTCACTGGCAGCGAAAATGGGCCTGAACCCTGCGTTCTTAATCATCCCAATGCTGCAAGCATCGAATCTAGGTCGCACGATTTCTCCGGTATCAGGCGTCATCGTAGCCACATCTGGCATGGCGAAAATAAGCCCATTCGAAGTGGTTAAACGTACCTCTGTACCTGTACTGGCAGGCTTGGTAACAGTAATCATAGGCACAATGGTACTGGTACCAATGAGTGCTTAGTACGTCTGCTGACAACATCTAGTTTCAAAAATCACAAAGGCCCGATGTAACGTCGGGCCTTTTCATTTATCGCAGTGCTACTCCAGTCTTCTATTACCTCTTCCCTGTCTTTCCAATCACTCTCACAACCTATTAACATTATTCAACACGTGACATATTTCGCGTATGTGCAACGGTATTCGCGTTAGAGTTTGCTTACTGTGTCAGCAGCTTATATAAAAAACCTAACTTACTCGAAACCTGGAACTGATTATGACTGCACTGATCGTCTTTATTGTTATTGTTCTCCTTATCGCGGCATACGCCATTAGCATCTACAACAAACTGGTGACTCTGCGAAACCGATTCAAAAACAGCTTTGCTCAAATCGAAGTTCAACTCAAACGCCGATACGACCTGATTCCAAATTTAGTCAACACCGCAAAAGGCTATATGGAGCATGAGAAAGAGACATTCGAACGTGTAATTCAAGCACGAAACCAAGCATTATCTGGTCTTAAGGCAGCGAGTGAAGCGCCAGACAGCGATGCTGCGATAAGCCAACTTAGCCAAGCGGAAGGCATGTTACAAAGCGCTCTAGGTAAACTTAATGTTGTAGTTGAAGCTTACCCAGAGCTAAAAGCCAATGAGACGATGAGCCAACTGCAAGAAGAGTTGACCAGTACAGAAAATAAAGTCGCGTTTGCACGTCAGGCATTTAATGATTCAGTAACCAGTTATAACATCTACAAACAAACTTTCCCTCCCGTCATTTTTGCCAACATATTTGGATTCCAGGACGGTAAATTGCTCGAGTTTGCTAATAGCGAAGCCATCCAAGAAGCGCCGAAGGTTGAGTTTTAATGGATTTTTTTCACCATCAAGATACTGCGCGTCAGCGAACCGGGCTTTTAGTCATGCTGTTTGTGTTGGCAATATTAGCCATCACCAGTCTGGTTAGTATTGCATCGATTGGTATCTATTTTGGCACCACTGGTAAGCCATTTGATACCCAAAACGTCATAACTTATGGTTTGTTAAGCTTTGCCGGAGTAATGTTAGTTGTCTTCGTTAGTTCATTCATTCGGCTTAGCGAGCTAAGTTCAAATGGTGGACGCGGAGTGGCAGAAAGTATTGGAGGCAAACTTATTTCGCCAGATACGTTAGATTCGAAGCACAGGCAACTGCTTAATGTCGTTGAAGAGATGGCAATTGCTTCGGGCATTCCTGTTCCTTCTGTCTACTTGATGGCAGAAGAACAAGGAATTAACGCTTTTGCAGCAGGTATGAGTATCGACGACGCTGTCATTGGCGTAACCCAGGGAGCCCTTGATAGCTTTAATCGTGATGAACTTCAGGGCGTCATCGCGCATGAATTTAGCCATATCCTGAATGGCGACATGCGCCTCAACACTCGACTGATTGGTGTCTTATTCGGCATTACGTGTATCGCTCATTTTGGCCACTTAGTACTGGATAATTCTCACCGTACATCTCGGGGACTTTCTCGTAGCTCTTCAGATTCCAGCAAAGGTTATGCCGCCATTCTACTGATCGCTATCGTCTGTCTGATACTGGGTTGGTTGGGCACACTGTTTGGTTCTATGATAAAAGCCGCGATCTCTCGTCAGCGTGAGTTTTTAGCCGACGCGAGTGCCATTCAGTTTACGCGCAACGATCAAGGGATAGCAGGCGCACTCAAGAAAATAGGCAGCAATTCTCACGGCTCGACACTTGATACCAAAGCAAGTGACGAAATGAGTCATATGATGTTTGGACAAAGTAAGCTCTCCGGATTTTCTGGTTTGTTTGCAACTCACCCACCGCTTGATGAAAGAATTCGCCGTATTGACCCGAACTGGGATGGAAACTATTCGCACCTGACTGACAATAGCAGTGCCACTTTTACTGGTGCTCAAATAAGCGGATTTGCGGAAAACGCACCACTAACTCCCAACAAGCCAGATACAGCGCCCGTTCAGTTCAATGACGCAGGCCAGCGGTTAATTGAACAACTACCTTCAGAACTTGTGGACCTTGCTCGTGAGCCCTACAGCGCACGCTTCATTACTTTCCTTATCATCTTCGATGGCAGTGATATTCAACGAGAGATGATAAAATGTCACATACCGCCTTCCTCTCAAACGAAGCTACTCCCTTGGCTCGATTACGATATACCGCTTCATCTCCGCTTTCCTTTGCTTGAATTAGCAATACCCGCCCTTAAATCCCTTAGCGAAGGTCAGCGAAATAGACTTTGTGAAGTGCTGCGTGATCTTTCTCAAACTGATAATGATTACTCGCTGGCAGAATGGTGCGTGATCAACTTGCTGGAAAAACAGTTACTTGTTTCTTTTGGGAATACGAAGCAGCAAAAAACATTAAAACAGCTAAAAGAAAGTGTGTTTTGGTTGCTCAGGGAACTGGCTTGGGTTAGCCACTCCCAACAGGATCATGCACAATACGCGTACCACTCTGCGCTCGCTTGTTTGGGGTTTCCTAAACATGATTTAGAAAAAGCGAATAACAACTGGAGTTTGAGCCGTGCTGCGTTAGAACTGCTACTGCAGTTAAAACCAAAAGAACGAGAAAGGTTTGTTAAGGCATGTCGACTCGCAATCGAGTCTGATGGTGAAGTTACGGTCGCAGAAGGTGAGCTTTATCGCGTTGTGGCTTGCTTCCTTGAAGTACCAGAACCGCCACTAACGATATCTGGTTAGAAACGTATCTTTGTTTTTCGCCTTTAAAACAAAAAGCAAAACGCCAGCGAATTATCGCTGGCGTTTTACTAACATTATCTTTTTTACGCGGCTTTAAAGCGCTCTGGAACTCGTGTAACGCTTTGGCGGTAACTAAACCACAGATACGTTACTGCCAGAGAGAAGAAGAAGTAAGACAACGCAAACACTATAGGCGAAGTAATCAGTTCCGCAGACATACCCCACATTACACCAGTAACGGTAATTGCCAATTTAGACAGCATGCCACAGATCAACAAGAACAGCGCAAGTTGCGGGAAGCGAGAGCTACGAAAAGCGAAAAAGTAGCAGCTACCAACAGCCAAGGAAGCGATAGAAAGACCTAACATAAATGAATGGAAATGCTCTGCCGATGCCACACCTGCAGAAACAGAAGCGAAAAGCACTAGGAACAGTTTCATAAGTTACCTCACAATAAATCGAAAAAAGCATCCCTTCATAAATGAAAACTCATTTTTCGCTATATTCTGCTCATTTTGCATGCTATTACAAGCACATTTTTTGCTCGCTTTATGTACAGACCACCCAACCAAATAACCTTATTACAAAAGGTTAACAACTTAATCCTTATAAATCCTTTGTATCCAATACTTAGCTTTAGAAGCTCTCATTTTAGGCAATCTTGTCACAAAGTGTTAACACAGAAATGTTTCGTAACTTTTCTCTAAAAATGTGAACTAAATATCTAATTTCAACATGTTCACCTAATTTCTTTACAGCATCAAACAAGACAACGACACCACCCAACCCAATTAACGAGTTATTTACATCTATCGCCGTAGAGGTGCACATGGTTTTATAGATTCAAATAAATTTTAAAACCAACCTCAAAAAGAGATTCCAATCACATATTTATTGGTTATAATCCGCGCCAATTGCGTCAAATGTTGAAAAACGCAAACTTATTTTTATAAAAAACACCTTTAAACCCACCACTCTTTAATGCTGGAGAGAAGGAATTCCAAATGCTGATTGTCAGCGATTGGTTCCATACTCCCGACAAAGAGTTAACCGAGAGAAAAAATGAGTAAGATTGATAAAGCGATGCGTATCCTGCTAGCAGGTTTCTGCATCAACCTTTGTCTTGGCATCCTGTATGCTTGGAGTGTATTCAATAAGGCACTGGTAACTGAGTCCGGTTGGACAGCTGCGGAAGCTTCTGCACCGTACGCAACTGCAACCATCACTTTCTCTATCTGTCTTCTTGTTGCAGGCATCCTACAAGACCGCATGGGTCCACGTTTGATCCTTATTCTTGGTACGGTTCTAACAGGTTTGGGCATGATCGCATCTGGCTTTGTTGACTCACCATTGATGCTGAACATCACTTTCGGTGTGATCACTGGTGCTGGTATCGGCTTTGGTTACGCATGTTTATCACCTTCTGCAATGAAATGGTTCCACGCCTCTAAGAAAGGTATGGTTAACGGAATCATCGCAGCAGGTTTTGGTCTGGCAGCTATTTACCTAGCGCCTGTAACATCTGCATTGATCGAAAGCCTGGGCATCCAAACCAGCTTTATGATTCTTGGTGTTGGTGTCCTGGCGATTGCCGTTCCACTTGCAGCAACCATTAACAACCCACCAGCCGATTACACGCCAGCAGAGCCTAAAGTAAAAGAAGGCCAAGCACCTAAAGCGCTTAAAAAGTCTGACGATTTAACCTGGAAAGCGATGCTGAAAACGCCACAGTTCTACTCACTATGGATCATGTATGCGTTTGCAGCTTCTGTTGGTCTTATGATCATCGGTAACATCACGACAATTGCAAGTGTTCAAGCTAACCTGCCTAACGCGGTTTACCTGGCGTCTATTCTTGCAGTATTCAACTCAGGTGGTCGTGTTGTTGCTGGTATGCTTGCAGACAAAATTGGTGGCGTTCGCACGCTTCTGCTTGCTTTCATCCTGCAAGGCGTCAACATGGCGTTGTTCGCAACGTTCGATTCAGAGTTTACCCTAATTATTGGTACCGCTATCGCAGCAGTTGGTTACGGCACACTTCTGGCTGTATTCCCTACTCTTACAGCAGAATTCTACGGTCTGAAAAACTACGGAACTAACTATGGTGTGCTATACACAGCATGGGGTATTGGTGGCGCTATTGGTGCAGCTGTAGTTGGTTACTCAATGACGAATGGCGAAGGTTACACTCTGGCTTACACCGTTTCTGCAGCAATGATGGCAGTATGTATCGTATTAGCATTCATCACTAAGCCACTAACTGAAGCAAAAGTTGCGAAGCTTAAAATCGCATAATTGTGGATTGATTTGATGTTGAAAAGGCTTAACCTATTGGTTAAGCCTTTTTTGTTATCGGTATAAAAATCCTGTCGAATTATGCAAAAACCTGTCGAACTTGCACCAGATTACTATTTAGATAATTTCCTCAAACTAACCCAACATGCTACGCATTGGTACAGTGACTTATTACTAGAGGAAGAGCACCATTGGCTCACAACATTCGAGCAACTGAGCAAACCATCACAATGCCTGTTAGTGCGACTGTATAGCCGTCAAGGGTGTTGGTTTCGCAGTGATAAACTCAATTATCAGGAAATTCCCTCTCTTCACCAAGCCCTGTCAGAGCTCGAACAATCGGGACTTATTGAGCTATCCCCTGCGCTTTCCCACCAAGAGTTAGCGACTCACTTACTGACCAAGTCAGAAATCTCTGCGCTTTACCCTGAGCTACCTAAATCACTGAAAAAAGACAATCTCGTTGAGTGTTTGAGCAATACTGAGTTCGATCAGTTTGATTTACTAGAATTTTCTGTGATCCGGCTGAATGCCGCTCATATGATTGATGTCTTGCTCACGTTATTCTTCGCCAATACTCATCAGGATTTAAGCCAGTTCGTACTCGATGATCTTGGCTTGCATCAGTTCGAACACTATCAGTTAAGCAAAGAGCGCCGATTTTTTGATTCGCGAGAGCAAATTGATAGATTGATTGAACTCAGTCAACTCTCAAACCTGTACTGGCAATTTGATCGTAAAGATAAGACCAACCTTGATCTGCTCATTGAAGCCATGCCAGACGCAGTCAAGCACGACTACGTGGATAGAAAGCGTGAACACATGCTTAACGACATAGCAAGAGACTACGAGCGTATCAATGAACTTGAAATCGCACTGGCGCTTTTTGAGCAAACCCAACTCCCACCGAGTAGAGAACGCCGCGCACGCATTTATGATAAATTGGATCAAGATACACGACTGAGTGACATTGTCACAAACATGTTAGAAGCACCTATCAATGCCTCCGAGCTTGAAGTGACACAAAAGCTAGAACAACGCGTAAAGCGAAAACTTGGACAAAAGGTACCAAGAACACCCAAGCCACAATGCAATGAACATTGTCTCGAACTGGATTTATCCCAACAACGTGTCGAACTTGTCACCAAGGAACACTTTGAAAAATTGGGCTGGCAAGTATTTTATGCAGAGAATACGTTGCTCAATGCACTGTTTGGTTTAACCTTCTGGGACGCCATTTTTGCTCCCGTAGAAGGCGCTTTTATAAACGCCTACCAACATCGCCCACTCGATTTGTATCACAGTGACTTTGCTTCTAAACGCGAAAAGTTAATCACATCCGCGTTCAATAGCCTCGAAACTGGAAATACAAAACAGTTAATAGAAAGATACGATGCCAAGATTGGGATAAGCAATCCGTTCGTTCATTGGGGCGCGGTAAGTAAAGCGCTTATCGAACATGCACTCACAACCATTCCGACGTCAATGCTAGTCGATCTATTCAGCGTCCAACTCCGTGATCTCAAGCTCTACCGTAATGGTATGCCGGACCTAATTGCATTTAAGGGAGATCAATTTGAATGGATAGAAGTGAAAGGCCCTGGCGATAAACTACAAGACAACCAATGGCGCTGGATCAAAGAGTTTAACCGACTTAAGGTACCGTTTTCAGTCTGCTACGTGACTGCCAAAACAACCACATAGTGAGGATAATAAGGGGATTATCCAGATGTACCAACACACGGACAGTCACTCGGTAGGACTAACTGAATGCTTTGAGGTAACACTTCGAAACGTACTTTACGCGAGCGATATGGCTCCCCATCTAAATTCAGAGGTAATGGATTTGGGAAGTCAATTTCCAACCAGCTTGTCCGTGTGTGCTTAACGAACTCGCCTGTAATCCTTGGGTTATTGATCTCTTCGATTACTTTAGGCAAGTCATGAGGTAAGAATGGACAAACCAGCGTTAAATCCATTAAACCATCATTGATCATCGCGTTTGGGGCCAACGACTGGCCACCGCCCGCCAAACGGCCATTGCAGAATGCACCGAGTAATATCCCACCTTCGTAGCTTCCGTCATCGACTGTGATGGTTCCATCGTACGGTTTAAAGCCCAGAGCTTTTACCACACCTGTCAGAGTATAAGCTCCGCCACCTAAAAAATTCTTCAATTCGACTGGTGTTTCAGTGGTAATTTCGGCACCAAACCCTGCCGTAGCGACATTGATAAAGTAACGATCATTCGCTTTTACACAATCAACAGAAACGGATTGTCCATTCACAGCCAAATGCAAGGCGTCAGAAATAGAAACAGGAATACGATTGGCAGTAGCAAAGTCATTGGCGGTACCAAGTGGAATTATCGCCAGTTCAGGCCGCTGGTCGTCTTCAATTTGGGCAATCGCCGAAACTGCTTCATTGATCGTCCCATCGCCGCCTGCAACAACAATACGCGTAATCCCTTCATTTACGGCTTCCTTAACTAAACGTGGCATGTCTAGGGATTCCCAAGTCACACGAACTTGCACGTCGACGCCTTGCTCACGCGTCTCCATAATCGCGTTTCTTAGCTCGGGTATGCCAGCCTTTTTGCCGTTTAGTATCGCTCGTATTGTTTTCATTGAAATCCGTCTCTGTGGCTTAGTAGCGTTTCTTACTGCTCGGTACTTTCGAGAGTGTAGACAAAAACTCCCTACTTAAAACGGTTAAAGTGGTCTGTTTGATAAATAACTAAGATTTACCCAAATACGGCGTCAAAAACGCACTCACTTCCTCACCGCAAACTCCGACTTCTACTTCAACACCAGCTTGCTCTAAGATAGCGATACCACGGCCGCTGTTGCGAGGATCGGGATCGAGCATGGCAACGACAACCTTTTTGATGCCAGTATTTACCAATGTCACCGCACAGGCAGGCGTTCTTCCAACAAACGAACAAGGCTCAAGTGTCACATAAGCGGTGACCTGCTCTAACGTTCCCTTGTATCCATTCAACGCTTCCACTTCGGCATGATTTCCACCGATAGCCTGAGTGTAGCCCTCGGAGACGATCTGACCGTCTTTAACTAAAACACAGCCTACTGGTGGATTAGGTTGACACGCTGGTAGTGCATTTCGAGAAATCTCCAACGCACGGCGCATAAATTCTTGGCTCATGTAACATCTATTCTTTAATGAAAAACAAAGGACTATAGTAGCGCTCAGTTTTATTCAATACCATCTCTTTGCTTTAACTTATCCAATTGAGGTAAAGCTTTTGGTATGCGAAGTTTAAGATGATTTTGTTTCGTCTGAATTTTGCGCCACATCGACTTGATCAGGCTAGAACTGCGTTCTCCACTTTGCATTCGAGATGAGCTTTTCTGCCATGAGTCACTGGAATCTGCATGGCGCATCTCCAATTCAGAAGTGTTCACTCGTAACTGCCTGTAAAGGGCGGCTCTCGCCTCTCCCCAGCGACTTTCTTTGAGTAATCGATGCAAGTTCAGCCATGGTGGAATTGGCCTTGAACGGTAATAACGCTTGATGGCTAGAAAGAAAACAACCCCCAAAACCAAAGTGCTCACCAGACCGATAATCCAGACGAAATAGGCTTTAACAAACGACTTTAACGTATGTTTTGCTTGAAATGATTGTCCTTCAATCACGATGCTTTCTAGCTGCTGCGTTTCGCTGTTCCACCATTGGAACTCATAAGCAGGTAACGAGAACTCTCCGCCCTGCTGAATCACATACACACTTTCTTCAGTTCGGGTAGATTGATAGTCTCCACGCGTTTGTGTATCGGTAAGCTGGTGAGGCTGCAAGTAAGTTTGATAACTATCGTTAGACTCACCTTTTAGCAGGTTAGGTAGTAATACCGACAAGCTGTCCTGTGCGGTTATCATTACTTTTCGCGTGATCGCATCGCCAACTTTTAGCGGTTCAGAAGACGTTTCCCACTCTTGATTTACGTCGACATGTGTCGCAGTAAACCACTGGGTATTGTCGCTCAATAAGCCAGACGGTAACGATGCTGAAAACTGAATTGGCTGCGTGTAAAGGGTTCCTGAGACGTTTTTTCCATCAGGTGCTGAAACCTGAACCCTCACAGCAATCGGAGGAACGACAAAATCACCCGATACTTGAGGATACAACGTCACTTCCCAACGTTGGCGCGACCAGGTTTGCCCACCCTTTCTCTCAGTGAAATTGGTTGCCAGTTGGTTACGTTGTTTGGCAATCACATCCGGAATTTCCACAGAGCCAATCCGCGTGCCGCCAGTAAACCAGCGCGGCGTCGCCACCTCTATAGTCAGAATGACTTGCTCGTTGACACTGAAGTTGGGTGAGTTACGATTTTCCTCGTTACTTGTCGCTTTACCAACCCACGCTTTTATCTCCACATCATGATTGCGCTGTAACTGATTGATATCTTGGGCAATCACCAAACCGCTTGTACAGAAACTGGTCAATACTATGAAGAAGCAAGGCAGGTAACGGCTCATAACGCGTCGAAATAGCTCCATCATTGCGTTATCTCCTCGTTATCATTACCACGTTCATCAGTAGTACCAATCGCTGCCGGCGAGTTGAGTTGAATTTGAAATTTTGCACGTAGAAAATCCCTTGGATCAGACTCGACACGTTTTAGCCACTTATCTGCCACCTCTTGATTGCCTAATATGTCTGCGGCACTCAGTGTCTCTTTGATCATCATTTCTTGCGACGTTTGCTCTTCCGCCCCTTCTGCTGTTTGCGGATTATCACCAAGCTCAGTCGACATCTCTTGTTCCGTTCCGGCCTGACTTTCACTCATCTGATTGATGTCCTCAACAATGCCGCCGATGACTTTCAAATTATGCTCAACATCAGGGCGTAACGCTTGGCTTAGTGTTGGTTTGTTCGCCAATGATTGAAGCAAGTCTCTCGCTGCCAAGTATTCACGTTGACGTGCCAATGCGCTGGCCGCGTTGTATAAACCAAAGTCTCTGACTTCTTCCGAAGGATCATTCTGCATTTCTAAAAACGCGCTATGGGCTAGCTCAAATTCACTGGCATAGTAATAAGCGGTTCCTTTTCGTAACGGATCTGAGAAATGCTTTGCCGCATCCAAATACGCTTGTTTGTTGAACAACCGTTGTCCTTGTTGATCAGGTGTCAGCCACAAGTCCCACCACCACTGGGCGGCTTTGTCGAACGTCGTCACTTTTTGTACAACTTGAGGTTCTTCGGCTTTTAGCGATACATTTTCAGCCATTACCTCGCCGGGCATCATCACGCTTCCAGATACCATTGCGATCAAGCACCATTGAACTAGCCAACCTTTTCGGAACCAGATCAGCATAATCAATGCAATAGGAAACAAAAGCACATACCCCATGTCTTTCCATGGCATAGAAGACTCACCATTAAGCTGCATATTACGCTCTACATAACGGCTCAATTGCTGAATGTCTGTGTTATCAACACTTACTTCAATAAGTCTTCCATCAGTTTTACTTGCAAGTGTTTGCAGCGAATCGAGATCGATCGGATTATTACTGACAATATCAGGGTTGCCAGCGGCCAGTATCAACAGCTGATAAGGTTTATCGGCAAAATAATCTTCATACTTACTGATGGTGGCAGGGTTAACACCATCTGTCACTAAGAGTACCGTTGAGCCGGCTAATCCTTGTAATTGCTGGTCAATAAGAGGTAATGCCTGCTCCGCGAGTTTACCTTTAACCGGCATAATTTCAGGGTCAATTGCCGCGAGGAATGGGTCAAAAACAGCGCTGTCTTGTGTGATCGGCATAGCGACGTGTGCAGTTCCCGCAAACACCACCAACCCCGTTTTACCACCTTTTCTTGCAGCGAGTAGATCACGGATTTTTTGTTTAGAACGTTCTAAGCGACTTGGCGGCAGATCTTTTTGCAACATAGAGTCGCTATTATCCAAAACCACCAGCATTGACGCTTTGTCCTCACCAAATGGTGACGCCTCTCGCTGCCAACTTGGGCCCGCACAAATTAAAATAGCGATGAATACATTGACCATCAGGAGTTTTAGTGGCAATTGTTTCCGCCAGCCATGCTCACCTATTGTCAGTACCTCACGTAAATGATCGGGCAGGATGTCTTTCCAGCTTGGTTTGCTCTCCTCATGCCAGCGTAGCCAAATCAGGAAAACCATCGGGATCAGCGCCAATAGCCACAAAGGGCGAATGAAATGAAACTGAGTAAAAAATTGCGTTAAGCTGAGAGAATCAAACATCGTGCTCTCCTACCGATACTTTCCCCATCGAAAAGCGTGCTTTGGTTCTTCGTCTGAGTGTCGCCACACTGAACGCGAGCAAATGCATCAATACCACCAAGACCATCAGGTAATGGTGCAAACTTTGTTTGGGCCGATAGGTCGTACTTTCATACAACTCTGGCTCAAGCAGGCTGATTTCTTCATAGGCCTTTGCCAACTCGTCCCGGTTGAGCGCTTCAAATGCCTCGCCTCCTGATTCAGCCGCGATTCGTGTAATCGTGTCCATATCAAGCGCCGTTTCACCAATGGTTTGCGGATCGCCCATCGCGATAACGTGCACGCGAACACTCTTCGCTTTTGCCACTTTTGCCGCGTCTATTGGTTCAACAAAACTGCCAGTGTCGTTGCCATCAGTTAATACAATCGCAACTTTTTCACGCTTCGTCGCTTGCGTTAACTCACTACGAGCCTTATCGCTCTGCTCAAACACTTTTATGGCTAACCCAATCGCATCTCCAAGGTGCGTACTCTGCCCAGCCATCGCAACGTCAGTTTGATTAAGCAGTTCTAACCACACGCTTTGATCAGCAGTAAACGGGGTTTGCACAAATGCAGCGTCACCAAACAGCACCAAACCAAGTCGATCGCCTTTACGTGACTGCACGAAATCTGCCAATACTTCTTTGGCGGCTTCTAAGCGAGAGATTTTTTCACCCGTACGCGAGGTAAAATCAGCCTCAGCCATTGAGCCCGAAAGATCAACCACAACCATGACATCTCGACCAAGGCTTTCACGAACTTGCGGCTCACCCAGAATCGTCGGCTTAGCCATCGCACAGACAACCAATATCCAAGAGAGAATTAACGTTGCGCGCTGCCACCAACTTGGCGTTAGCTGGCTTGCACCTTCTGACGGAGTTTCACCAATGGCTTCAACCAGTTGGGTAAAAAACGGGACTTTAATCGCTGTCTGTTTAGTGCGGTAAGCAGGAACCAGATAATAAACCACGAGTGGCAGGGGTAAAATAATCAGCCATAAAGGGTGCGCAAACGCAAAGCCAGACAGCCCCATAAAAGAGTGGAGATCATTCATTCTGACCACCTTGCTTTGGCTCTGTTCCTGGCGTTGATATATTTGAGCCAGACGTATGCGAATGCTCTTTGACCCAAAAGTTTGCTTTCTCGATCAAAAGCACTCGCTGTTGATACGTAAGCTCGATTTTGGGGTTAACGATACTCTTGAGCCACAATGTGGAAACTTCATCATTGAAAGCCTGTTTTTTCGGTTCCAGCTCGTCAAGTTTAGAAAGAAAAGCACCATCAAACAGTCTGGCATTGCGGCTGTCTATATGAATCAAAACAATTTTTAGAATCGAGAATAGCGTTTTCGGCATGTCACTATCGCTTGGATTAATCTGACTGATCATATCCAATGCTTCCTTGCGATAGCGGTTTATCCACCATTTACTCAGAATGCGATAAGCCATGTACACTAAAGCCAGCACGAATATCACAGCTAGAATTTTCCAGCCGACAGTTTGCGGATACCAGCTGACACTGGGCGGTACGGGTACGTCATGTAGCTCACTCAGAATGTAAGAGCCAGGGGGTTGCGGAAGATCACTCATCTAGCGCCCTCCTACCAATTTTTGAAACTCTTTGACATGCTGGCCAGTGGTATCAAGCTCAATGTAAGGCAGATGCTTAATTGCCATCAGTTGCGCTAAAGATTGACGCTGCACATCTGTTTTCGCTTCCAGTTTTGCGCTTGCAGCTTCCACTTTTGCTTTACTATCCAAATTGAGCTGATATTGACCATCACCAACCACCCATTTTGATGTTGCTAAGTCATCTGGCAGTGTTTGTTCAAGTGGATCGCTGACCATCACGGCGAGAATGTCGTTGTGCTGTTGAAGCTGTTTCAGGTGGTCGAGGTGCTGCTCTTCACAGTCACTCCAGTCGCTAATAAAAATCAGCGTGGATTGTTTGAGCTTCATTCGCTTTATCAGTTCAACCCAGCGACTAAACGTTACTTTTTCGGAATCGACCGAATCAACGCTAAGGGATTGGTTCGCCCGTGATAAGTGTTTTAGCTGTGTTAAAAGATCGTTTTGCGAACGCTGTGGCTTTGAATGAAACAGGGCTTGATGGGAAGCAATAACAAATCCTACTCGGTCACCATCTTTTAATACTCGCCACCCACACATTGCTGCAACTTCTGCAGCAACCACCGACTTCATCACCTCTGTGGAAGCAAAAAACATCGCACTGCGTTGATCAACACAGACGATGACATTGCGATCTTTTTCTTCGGTATAACTACGCACATGAGGCTTGCCCGTGCGCATCGTCACTTTCCAATCGAGATTACGAATATCATCCCCTAACTGGTAATGACGCAACTCTTCAAAATTCAGTCCGCGACCGCGAAAAAGAGAGTTGTGTCGGCCGGATAACACACTGCCAGCTTTCAGGTGAGGGAGTAAACTAAACGACTCAGCTTGCGCTTGTAATCGCACCAGCCTTGCGTAATCACAATATAAACGGTGATCTATCTCTTCAGGTTTAGGAGCAAGTATCGGCTTTGCCATATTGCCACCACTTATCCGATTTCAACGTAATCGAGTAATTCCTCAACGACTCGTTGATGATCCACACCGTCAGCTAGCGCGTCATAGGTGAGTGAGAATCGGTGTCCTAATACTGATGGGACCATAGCACGGACATCATCAGGTGTGACATGGTCACGTCCTTGAAGCCAAGCATAGGCGCGAGCACACTTATCCAACGAAATTGAAGCGCGGGGACTGGAGCCAATTTCAATCCATTTAGATAATTGCGAGTCTGCATAACGCTCTGGCTTACGAGTCGCCATCACCAACGCGACAATATAGTCTTCAACTAATTCAGAAACCGCGACATCGGGCAGTTGACGGCGTGCTTCTAAAACCAAATCGGGCTCAATATGCTGCGGCGTAACCAACTCGGAACTGGTTTCCGCCCCAAGTTCTTCACTACGAACCAAACGAATAATCTCGCGCTCAGCAGCATCTTCCGGGTAGTCCACCGTAACCTTCATAATAAAGCGGTCCATTTGCGCTTCAGGCAGAGGGTACGTCCCTTCTTGCTCGATCGGGTTTTGCGTCGCTAGTACCATAAATAGATCGGGTAACACATGCGTTTTATCGCCAACAGTTATTGTGCCTTCAGCCATGGCTTCTAGCAGCGCGGCCTGCACTTTGGCAGGAGCACGGTTAACCTCATCGGCAAGGACAATGCTGTTAAAAATGGGACCCGGCTGAAAATGTAGCTGCGGTTTGCCATCTAACTCCTGATAAACCTCGGTACCCGTGACGTCCGAAGGTAGAAGATCAGGCGTGAACTGAATACGACCGAAACTAGTGTTCAGAAGATTGGCTAATGATTTTACTGAACGCGTTTTTGCGGTACCCGGTAAACCTTCCAACAGAATATGTCCATTGGTCAATAAACCAATCACCAACGCTTGCACCACGTGGCTTTGACCAATGACGCTTTTCTCTGTCTCTTCAATCAGCTTATTAATTGCTTGCTGCGCGTTGTTCATTCGTCTTCCTTACTTAGAATTCTGTTGTTGTAAAATCTGAGATAGACCCACCAGCATAGGTAAGGTGTCATCGAAGAAACGGCGAATACCAGAACAAAGGTAATTCAGCCCTTCTTCACCATCCGGCGTCTTAATAAGGCGATTTTTAGGACATTCGCCCCAACAGTATTTAAGGTAAGGACATTTCTTACAGTAGTCCGGCAATGAATCTCGCTTTGCCATACCAAAGCTAAACTGACGCGTAGAGAATGCCATCTCGTTCAACGAATGTTCGTGAATATTGGAAAGTTTGTATTCGGGATAAACGTAGTGGTCACAACTGTACACATCACCGTTGTGCTCTATCGCTAAGCCCTTTCCGCAGAACTCTGAGGTAATGCAGAGTTGCGCTGGTTTACCCATCACCTGAGCAACCGCCGTTTCAAACAGGTTGACCAACACACGGCCGAGATCATTGTTCACCCACTCAACAAACATTTCACTAAGGAACTTGCCCCAATCATCAGGGTCCACCGACCAATCCGTTACCACTGACATTGGATGTCCAGGCTTGGCTAACTCGCTCCCCATGACAGGGATCATCTGTTCGTTCCAGAACTGAGGCGCGGTAGTGTGAAAGTCATTCGCTTCAACCACGGGCGCAAGCTGAATATAAGTCACGCCCAACTCGCGAGTGAGGAATCGATAAATTTCCACAGGGTACTTAACGTTGTGGCGGTTAACCGTCACCAGCGCATTAAACCGTACCCCGTGACGCTGAAGTTTTTCTACCGCTTTCATCACCAGATGAAAAGTCGGTTTACCACTTCGCGTTTTACGGTATTTGTCGTGCAGCTCTTCTGGACCATCGATAGATAAGCCGACCAGGAAGTTATTCGCTAATAAAAATTCACACCACTCATCATTGAGTAAGATACCATTCGTTTGTAAATCGTTTTCGATACGAGTGCCACTAGGTTTGTATTTCTTCTGTAGCTCAACCACTTTACGGAAGTAATCTAACCCAAGCAGTGTCGGTTCACCGCCCTGCCACGAAAATACGATTTGTTCGCCATCTTGACTCTCAATATAACTCTTAACAAACGCCTCTAAGGTTTCATCATCCATCTTGGGTTGTTTTGGTTGATGAAGCAGGTTTTCTTTGTGTAAGTAAAAGCAATATTGGCAGTCAATGTTGCACTTTGCGCCGCCGGGTTTCGCCATCACATGAAAGCGGCGTTCATTTCCCTGCTCGGATTTAAATGCCGTTTTCATCGGAACAATTGGCATAGCCGTAGAATGACGTGGTGAAGTTTTGCTCATGCAGCCTCTCTTTTGAATGTTGGCTTTTCTACTTTCTTTTTTAAGTATGGCGCTCCTGAGAGCGCCATTCATTTTTATTCTAGTCTTAGCTTAAGTGCAAGGTTACTTAGGAACAAATGAACCTGCTTCCATACGTGGTGGGAACTCTTTAAAGGTATCCATCACTTGTTTTACTTCTTCCATCGCTGGTGCCATTAAGTATGAGCGCTCATACATCCAAGTGTTGTAGCCCATGCCCGTATCACCACGTTCAAATGGGTCAATGCTCAAGTCAAAGATCTTCGGTACACGAAGTTTAGTAAATGGTTTCTGCCAAATTTCTAGTCCCGTTTCATTTTCTTGGATCATAAAGTGGAACTTGAACTTACCTTGACGCAGTGCCAGCAGGTCACCATCATCACTCCAGTAAACAAACTCATTTCGAGCTGATTCCTCTGATTTGCCAGTAATGTATGGTAATTGGTTGTAGCCATCTAAATGAACTTTGTAGTTCATATCGCCAACTTTCTTACCTTTGAGCAATTCGTCCGTTACTTTATCGTTACCTGCCGCGGCAACCAATGTCGGGAAGAAGTCTTCCAGTGACATCATACCGTTAAACGTCTTACCGGCTTCGATTTGCCCTGGCCATTTAATCAGCATAGGAACGCGGAATGCACCTTCCCAGCCCGTATTTTTCTCAGAACGGAATGGAGTCATACCAGCGTCTGGCCACAAATTGATCATTGGTCCGTTATCTGTTGTGTAGACGATGATAGTGTTGTCATCAATGCCTAGCTCTTTAATCTTATTAAGCAGGTGACCGATTTGATCGTCATGCTGTTTCACACCATCAGCGTAGAATCCAGCGCCTGTTTTGCCCTGATATTCTTCTGGAACGTGAGTGAAGTTGTGCATACGAGTAGTGTTGAACCAAGTAAAGAATGGTTTATCCGCTTTTACTTGTTTCTCGATGAAACTTTCTGCCGCATCAAGGAATTCACCATCGACGGTTTCCATGCGTTTACGGGTCAGAGGACCAGTATCTTCAATCTTGCCGTCTGCATACGAGTGAATCACGCCTCGAGGGCCGAACTTTTTCTTGAATTCTGGATCTTTAGGGTAATCAACATTCTCTGGTTCTTCTTCCGCATTTAAGTGGTAAAGGTTACCGAAGAACTCATCGAAGCCGTGGTTTGTTGGCAAGTGCTCGTCTCGGTCACCCAAATGGTTTTTACCAAACTGACCCGTTGCGTAACCAAGCTCTTTAAGCATGGTTGCAATCGTTGGGTCCTCTTTTGAAATACCTTCAGGTGCGCCAGGCAAGCCTACTTTAGACAAGCCTGTACGTTTAGGCATCTGACCGGTAATAAATGCTGAACGGCCTGCTGTGGAACTTTGCTGGGCGTAAAAATTAGTAAACTTCGCACCTTCTTGAGCAATCGTGTCAATATTCGGTGTGTTGTAAGCCATCATCCCTTGGTTATAGGTACTGAGGTTCCAGTAACCAACGTCATCACCAAAGATAACAAGGATGTTCGGTTTGTCAGCTGCGTATGCGGTTGCAGAAGCAGCACCTAGCGCTAAAGTACATGCGTTAAGTACGAGTTTTTTACTGCTCGTTTTGGTCGCATTTTTCATATTTTCTCCAAAAGTTCGCTGATGCATTAAAATGGCATTCGCATTCCAATACCATTACTGTTATAAGATAAAGCACTAATTTCAGACGATAAATACCGTCAGGATTAGTTGATCTATAAATCTAATTTATGAGTAGCGTTATGGACTTAAACCTTATCCAAACTTTTCTGGTCGTCGCCGAGTTCCAATCCTACACAAAGGCAGCGGAGCAACTTGGGTTGACGCAACCTGCAGTAAGCGCAGCGATAAAGCGTTTAGAACAAGTCGTAGATAAACAGTTATTCGTTAAAAAAGGCCGCGGAATAGCTCTTACTTCCACCGCACATCAATTGCTTCCTCAATTTCAGCAAGCGGTAAGTATCATTGATAGTGCAATATCTGATAAAAACCATTTTGAAGTATGCTGCTCAGAGATTTTGCTACATAGCATGCCTCCTATTGAAAACGTGGTGTTTTATGAATCTCCACCGGAAAAATACATTCTGTTTGAGCTCATAAGGCAACAAAAAGTCGACTTAGCTATAGATACAGTCATAACAAAAGACTCTGCATTTGTTATTGAAGATGCATACTCAGAAGAAGCGGTAGTCATTTGCCGAGAAGACCATCCCAGAATCCAAGGAACACTTACAAAACAACAGTTTTATGAAGAAAGACACTGTCTGTTTTCTGGAAAATGGGAAAACATGACTGGGTTTGAGCAACTTGCTAAAGAAAAGATACAGGAACGAAAAGTCGATTTAGTGACATCTTCGCTAGCTGGCATGGCTTTATATGTTGCCGACCGAGATTGCTTGGGCGTCGTCTCTAAATCGTTTGCAAATAAATGGAGTAAGGCGCTGAATCTGCAAGTGCTCCCTTGCCCTATTTCGATTCACTCCATCCCTTACAAGTTTGTCTATCACAAGCGTGAAATTGACAATCCTGCTCATCTTGCCCTGCGCCAAAAAATTAAAGAGCTACTTGTCGCCGCCCATGGCAAGCCATTCAAGCAATAAAGCCATCATTCAACTAAACGCCGATCTTTGACTTTTGTCCGTTGATACAACTTTTCAAAATACATGCATCGGCTCTACTACTGTATTGACTATGTAGTAACAAATTCTGAACAAACCAAACGCAATGCAACAAAGTTTATAGTATATAAATTAACTATTTGCAACAAATTGTATATGGCGTACCAACCTGTTTATGGAACCAGAATCGGTTTATCTTTCGGGTTGATTTAGGCTCCTTACTCTAAACACCTTGCTGTAATCTTTGGTATTTAATCTGTTATTTTGCTTTAATGAGTTTAAACTTCATTTACCCAAGTAACTCCATGAATTTGCGCCTCATTCTTTTACTCTGCATTGTTAGTCTCTTTGCTGGCTGTGCCACTTATGCTGGTCTGAATTACGACGTGCTTTTTGGCCCTCAACTGGTACGAGAGCGTACCGCGAGTGCTGAAACACAGCATGCAAACTTTTTCCAAAACAAAGTAAAGCCGATCGTGGATAATCGTTGCGTGGTTTGTCACGCGTGCTACGACGCACCTTGTCAGTTGAAACTCTCATCAGTGGAGGGCATTGATAGAGGCGCGACGAAAAAGCTGGTTTATGAAGGCACACGTCTTACTGCGGTAGCACCCACCCGTCTTTTTGAAGACGCAGAAACCACTCAAGAATGGCGTGATGCCGGCTTTCACCCGGTCTTAAATGAACGTGAGCAAAGCATGGCTGCGAACTTGGATGCAGGCTTAATCGCAAGACTGTTAGTGCAAAAAGAACGTCATCCTCTGCCCGATCAAGTTCAGTTGGAAGGGTTTGATTTTTCGATAGACAGAGAACAAACCTGCCCGACCATCGAAGAATATGAGCAGTATGAGAAAGACAACCCGACTTGGGGGATGCCTTTTGGCATGCCAAACCTGACAGACTCTGAGTATCTTACATTGATGACCTGGCTGGAAAATGGCGCAGTCATGAATAGCCACACGCCGATTAGCAGGCATGAACAAGCCGAGATTACTAAGTACGAATCGTTACTGAATCAGGATGACTTCAAGAACCAGCTCATGGCGCGCTACATCTATGAGCATCTGTTCTTATCTCATTTGTATTTCTCTGAGCTAAACGATAAGCCGACCCGTCGCTTTTTCTCTCTGGTTCGCTCCCAGACCCCTCCGGGTCAGCCTGTAAAACGTATTTCAACTCGTCGTCCATATGATGATCCAAACACGGAACGTGTTTACTACCGAATCATTCCAGAGCAAGGCACTATTGTAGACAAAACACATATGCCATATGCGTTAAATCAACAGCGTATCGACAATTGGAAAAAGTGGTTTATTCAACCTGACTATACGGTCAATGAGCTACCTAGCTATGAACCAGAAGTTGCCGCGAACCCAATGACTTCATTTACTGACATTCCAGTGAAGTCGCGTTTTAAGTTCATGCTCGACAATGCGCAAAATACCATTATGGCGTTTATTAAAGGTCCGGTTTGCCGTGGTCAGTTGGCACTCAATGTCATTAACGATCGTTTCTGGGTATTCTTCCTCGATCCAGATAAAAGCGATATTCCTGAAGTGAACGAGTTTTATCGCTCACAAGCAGAAAACTTAAAGCTGCCGAGCGAGTTAGAAAGCAACACGCTGCCTGTAGCGAACTGGGTTAAATACTCTCGCCAACAAGCTCGCTACCTTGAAGCGAAGTCGGACTTTGCAAACCATTGGTTCAAACATGGCGAGCACCTGTCTACAGACGTTATCTGGGATGGTGATGGAACCAACACTAATGCTGCTCTGACCGTTTTCCGCCATTTTGACAGTGCTTCGGTTGTGCAAGGTTTAGTGGGCGACCAGCCTAAAACGGTCTGGGTCATGGATTACGTGTTGCTTGAACGAGTCCATTACCTGCTCGTAGCCGGGTTTGATGTCTACGGCAACTTTGGCCACCAATTGATTACGCGTATGTTTATGGACTTTCTGCGTATGGAAGGCGAAAGTAACTTTATCTCATTATTACCGGCAGACATGCGTCACCAGTTACAATCCAGCTGGTATCAAGACCAAAGCCCTCAATTATCGGATTTCTTATTGAGAAATGTTAAGCCGTTTAATCAGCCGACAAGCATTGTTTACCAAACGGATGATCCGAAGTCTGAATTGCTTAACAAGCTGAAAGAAGATCTGTCTCCGATTCTGCATCCTCGTTATGAGATCACCAATACAGCGCTCTCCGAGGGGAATGAGCAGCAAATTAAACGTATCGGACAGGTACGTGGTGAAGGGTTAAAACCAGTGCCTCAAATAACAATGTTGATGGTGCGCAGCAAGTCTGGGAAAGATGAACTCTTTACCCTGCTCCACAATAATGCGCATACAAATATCTCCAGCTTGTTCGATGAAGAAAGTAATCGCAACTTCTCAGAAGATGATATGACCATCGTCCGTGGTGTGGTTGGAAGTTATCCCGCTGCGTTTTTTTCGATAGAAGAAGCGCAAGTAAAAGATTTTGTCGATCAATTCAGCAATATTCAAAATGAAGAGGATTACGTTAAGTTATTGGATCGTTTTGCGATTCGTCGTAGCTCACAAAAGTTCTGGCCGTTCAGCGATCGACTTCATCATTGGTACCGTACAAATCAACCGATCGAATTTGGATTACTTGACTATAATCGTTTTGAGAATCGATGACGATTTAAGGGGGTTCTCATGGGTATCCGAGATAACATTGCCGCTCTGGAGCAACAGATTTACGTTGCCTGTTCAGAGGGAGACTACGATACGGTCAATATGCTTGAGCATCAACTCGAATACTTGCGAGGCAGAGTGGATCATCCTTTTGACGATGACCCTTATGCTCTAGACACTCGGTTCGAGTGGGAAGATGACATGAGTGAATAGAAGAAACCTCCGGCACCTTCCGGAGGTTTTTGTTTTTGTCATAGTCGTTGATCCACTATCAGTTCATCAAGCGCGGTTATCGATGCGGTTACTTGATCAGCAAGCACCCTTTTCTTTTGCTTGTACGCCTCTAGCGGGTCCTCTGCAGCTTCGATACTCTGCAGCGTTCTCATTAGCGTGTTTAAGCCTAAACTACCCGAACTTCCTTTGAGTTTATGGCTTAAGGACCTCACCTCACGTGTGTCATCTTTCTCTGCGGCTATCTCTAATTGATTGAGAGCATCCAGGCTGCTGGTTCGGAATAAATCAATAATGTGCAGCATTCTTTCTCTGCCCAAAATCTTCATATCAGAAAGCACAACGTGTGGTGAAATAATATCTTCAGCAGCAAGCGGGTTATTATCTACAGATATCAAAACATCGTCTGTGGAAACGGGTTCTTTATGCGATGAACCCTGCTCTCTTTGGCCCAATAACAACGGTTTGCCGTCTAACTGCTCTTGAATCATGACTTCAAGAGATTCTTTCACTAATGGCTTGGGTAAGTAACCATCAAACCCTGCCTCCAGATAGCGTTCCACTTCCTCTTCAAATACATGAGCAGAAACCGCAACCATCGGTGTGGGCGAGTTCGCTTGTCGTTGAGGCTTATTCTGTTCAATGCACTTAAGACGCTGAATTAAATCGGCGCCGTTGCAATCAGGTAAATTGATGTCGACTAACGCTATATCGAAATCCTGCTGTTCTAATATTTTTTCTGCCTGAAGTCCGTTTTCAGCCATGATGACTTCGTGCCCCATGCTCTGCAGAAAACCTTCCGCAACCACTCGGTTTACTTCGTTATCTTCAACCAGCAATACTTTGGCTTTCACTTCACATGGCGTATTTACAACCGCATTTGTTTTTACTTCGTCGCTCTTTTCGAGTGGCAACGAGAACCAAAAACGACTGCCTTGGCCTTTTTCTGATTCAAACGCCAACGTACCATCCATTGCTTCAATAATGCGTTTACTGATCGCAAGGCCAAGCCCCGTTCCACCAGTTTGACTCAATCCACCTTCGGCTTGAGTAAAGGCATCAAACAGCGATGTTTGCTCTTTATCCGCGATACCAATACCAGTGTCGGAAATTTCGAACAGAACTTGTGTTTCGTCTTCAGGATTGAGGCACACATAGATATCAATTTCCCCTTCCTGGGTGAATTTTATCGCATTACCAACCAGATTATTCAGCACCTGACTGATCCGTGTTGCGTCCCCTTTCCAGTACTTATTCACATCGCTTTCAATATGGTAAGAGAACAACAAGTTCTTTTCTTTGGCACGACTTTCCATTAGCTGGTAAGTGTCTTGCACCAGTTGATGCAAGTCGAAGTCTGAATGACGTATTTCGAGGTGGCCGGCTTCTATTTTCGAGTAATCCAGAACGTCATTGATGATGGCAAGTAGCGTTTTACCACTTCGATTGATGATGTCGGCATAGCGTTTTTGCAGTGGATTCAAGCCTGAATCCATGAGCAAACGTGCGGTTCCTAGTACCCCATTCAAAGGTGTACGTATTTCATGGCTCATCGTAGAAAGGAAAGCAGACTTAGCTCGGCTAGCTTGTTCTGCCTGCTTACGTGCTTTAGCGTGGTTTAATACCTCTTCATTCAAGCGGTAATTGGCTTGCTTTAGCTGAGAAGTACGTTGCTCTACCAATTCTTCAAGGTGTTCTTTATGCTCTTCGAGTTCTTTCTTCGCCTTCGCCTCTCCTTCTGCGACGACTTTTAACGCCTGAGCGGTGTCTCTTGCGGTAATAATAGCTCGCCCCATATGCGCGAGTTCATCTTTTCCTTTGACTGTCAGATCCACTGCTAAGTTGCCTTGCGCCACCGACAGCAACGCTGATGAATACTCCCCAAGTCGCTTGAGCACCGACACATAAACAACACGCCAAACAATTAAAATAGCCACTATGAGGCCAACCACCGAAATAATCGCCAATGACCATTGTGCAAATGTG
Source organism: Vibrio sp. EJY3 (assembly GCF_000241385.1). Classification (NCBI taxonomy): domain Bacteria; kingdom Pseudomonadati; phylum Pseudomonadota; class Gammaproteobacteria; order Vibrionales; family Vibrionaceae; genus Vibrio; species Vibrio sp. EJY3. Next base: position 715,257 of record NC_016614.1, on the reverse strand, counting down.
AGTGAACTGGTCATTTCATCTATCGCAACCGACGTGGCAGTGTTGGAATCATCAACCAACTTATTAACGGTACTGTTAAGTTCAGCAAATAGCTCCAGTGTTCTTTGCATTAATTGTTGAGACTGCTCATTATTTTCATATTGATGCATTAAGATGCTAAAGACGACCTGACGTTCACCAAGATCCGTAAGCAGCTGCCCCATTCGTGTCGACAACGTCGGGTCTTCCACCGCCTGCACGCGCCTCTTCATAATTCGAAGGTTATTAGCGAAGTCCGCCTGAACTTGTTGGATACGATCTAGATTGGTCAGCGTACGCGCTTCTTCAATTTGGTTGAGAACCTGAAACGCCAGCAGATGAAACTCATGCAACCGTTCGGTCAGATCCAAATCGACTTCAACCAACGCATCCAGAGCTTGGTAAGCCTGTTCTTTTTTGTTTGCTTCCAGCAGACCATAAATGTGAGTCACATTCGCCACAGCGACAGTGCTGGTGTTTTGCACTTGAGTTCGGGTCAGTTGTTCCAGTTCCTCACTAAGCAAGCGCATTTCTTCGACTCGAGTTTCTATCTCTTTGGCGAGATAGAGCTTACGTTCAACCGACGTGCCTAAATCACCCAGGTTATTAATAACCTGTTGAACATGGCTTTCTAATGTATTGAGTAGCTGGGAATCAAACGCGTCTCTGCCAAGCTTTTTGATATGAGAAAGCAACACCTCTAGTTGGTCGAAGAGTGCTCGTCCTGCGGCTTGTCGCTCAAATTCATTTTTGGCGTTAGACAGCGTCTGAACAGAAGAAATAATACGAGAACTTAGCTCAGAGACCTGTCGGGCTTCTATCATGGCAGGAATCGCAGAATCAACCACGTTCCTTTCCGTTTTCGACACCATCGAAAAGCCAGACATGCCGATCAATGCAGACAACATGACCAACATTGCCATCGCAATAAAAGAGAGCAAAAGCTTACGACCGATACTTGCGGTTGCTAGCAGCATATTTTAATGACCTTACTATTCGTGTTTGGCGAAATATACTCAAATAATTTCAATATGAAAGCTTCACAGTGATATTGCTAAAATAAATATCCTGAGGATATTTGGGTATAATACGTTATATTTTGCATTGTTCACTCAATCTAAGCCAACGAACTTCATCCATGGTTATTAATCAAAGCTTGCTTCGCTCAATTATCAAACACTTCGTCCTCGCCGGAGCATTGTTCGCATCCCTACCGTCGCTAGCAGAAGAAAAAATTTGTGCCATTTACCCACATCTAAAAGATTCGTATTGGTTGTCTGTCAATTACGGCATGGTTTCTGAAGCAGAAAAACAAGGCGTTCACCTTCGCGTATTAGAAGCCGGTGGATATCCGGTTAAACACCGTCAGGAACAGCAACTCAAGCTGTGTCATCAATGGGGTGCCGACGCCATCATTTTGGGTACGGTCGACCCTCATGCCTATGAACACAACTTAACCAATTTAGTGGGTGACACCCCCGTATTCGCAACAGTCAACCAGCTCATTCTAGATAAAAAACAGAGTCCTCTGCTAAAAGGTGAAGTCGGAGTGGATTGGTATTGGATGGGACATGAAGCAGGAAAGTATTTAGCCGAACGTCATCCCAAAGGTTCTGGCAATACCAATATCGCTTTGTTGCTTGGCCCGCGCACTCGCGGTGGAACAAAACCGGTAGCGACGGGCTTTTACGACGCCATAAAAGACAGCGATATCCACGTTGTTACTACTCTGTGGGCGGATAACGACAAAGAGTTACAGCGTAACCTAGTGCAACGCGTCATTGACCAAGGCAATATTGACTACATTGTTGGAAGCGCAGTGGCCATTGAGGCAGCGATCAGTGAGCTGCGCAGTGCCGATAAAGCGAGTGAGATTGGCTTGGTTTCCGTCTATTTAAGTCACGGCGTTTATCGTGGCTTACTGCGTAATAAGGTACTCTTTGCAGCAACGGATAAAATGGTTGAGCAAGGTCGACTATCCCTCATTCAGGCAACACGCTACTTGAGAGACTTACCTTATGAAAAACATGCGTCACCGAGCATCATACCACTGACACCAACAACGCTTGACGAAGATACAATTCAGGAATCGTTATCCCCATCCGAATATAGGCCAACATTCAGCGTCAAGCCTATTGATTGATCGATTAAAAAAGTGTTTCATTAACCAATACACCAAAAATAACTTTATCATTTTGAATCGGAAATAACTTGATGCAAAAAACAACTCGTACCATGCCTGCACACAAGCACGTGGCTTTAGTTGCGCACGATAACTGCAAACCTGAACTGCTTCGCTGGGTACAAGAAAACAAAGAACAACTTCAACGCCACTTCCTGTATGCGACAGGGACAACAGGGCATATGTTAAGTAAAGAAACAGGCTTAGCGATTAAAAATATGATCAGCGGCCCTATGGGTGGTGACCAACAGATTGGTGCTTTGATTTCGGAAGGTAAAATCGACGTACTGGTGTTTTTCTGGGATCCATTGAATGCCGTACCACATGATCCAGATGTAAAAGCGCTTCTTCGTATTGCCAGCGTTTGGAATATTCCAGTTGCGACCAACCGTGCAACTGCAAAATTCATTTTCAACTCTCCGCTTATCGAACAAGAAGTCGATATCGAAGTGCCAGACTATGAAGCCTATCTGAGCGAGCGCACATAATCTGTGCCCGATATTTTAGATAAAACAAAGGCGATACCGAGTATCGCCTTTGTTATTTCAAACGGCGTCTATTTTATTTAGCGCGAAGTAATGATTGGGTAGTCCCCTGCAACCAGCTCCTGAATGAACGCAGAACCTGCGCCTGTATGGGTAATCCAGACTTTTTCTTTCGCTCGGGTAATCGCAACATAGAATAATCGGCGCTCTTCGGCATGCGGAAACTTATCGTTAGATTCCGTCAAGGCACCATCAATATGGACTTGCTTTTTCTTCGCTGGGAATTGCCCTTCATCTACCGACAGGATAATCACGAAGTCCGCTTCACGCCCTTTACTCGCGTGACATGTCATAAAGCGAATATCAAGGTTCGGGAACCGTCTCAACCAGTCATCATATAGATCTGGTTTATGATAATGATTACGTCCAAGCAGCAACACCGACTTAGTTTGCTTCGCCTGTTGGTTTAACTGGTCGAGGATTTTCTCCACTTGGTTACTTGGCGCGGTGTGGACACTTTTTTGCTTACGTTGTTTGTGGCTATTTAGAGTCTTAGGTAACTGTGCCGGGTTTTGCTGTACAAACGCATTTGCCACGTTACCAATCTGATTGTTAAAACGATAAGTTGTGTCAAGATGATGAACCGTCGAATACGCAAATCTGTCTTTAAAGCCAGTAATCAGATCAACATCAGCTCCGGCAAACTGATAAATGGATTGCCAGTCATCCCCTACTGCAAATAATGTTGCACCGGCTTGTTTCTCACTGGATTCGCACAGCGCTTCTATTAACGCTAAACGATCAGGAGAGATATCTTGATACTCATCGACCATAACAAAGCGCCACGGAGCGACAAACTTACCTTTTTTTACATACTCAGTCGCTCGACTGATCATCGTTGGGAAATCAACCTGATTTGTCTCTTTGAGCATTTTTTGCCAGGCAGTAAAACATGGCCAACACAGCGCGAGCTCACTATTTAATCGAGTATACTCTTGATGATCGACCAGTTTTTCTTGAACCTGCTTTTTGGTTAATCCGACCGCCGCCAGATGTGACAGCTGTGAGTCCAACCACGCAATCAGTTTAGGGTTCTCAGAATGGCTACCCAGCTCGTCATCCCCTTTCAAATAGGCTATAGGCCACTTGTCCAAATGCTTTTGCCAGCGCTTGAAGTTTGTTGGCGTCATCCAATGCTTTTTAAGCCAATCAATACACCACGCCGTACGTTGGTTATCGTCCAACGCTAATGGGCTGATCTCCACGGACTGTGGTTCGACTTGATTCAGTATGAACAACCCTAATTGATGGAAGGTGTTTACACGAGTGCCCTCTGCCGCCATACCTACTTTTTCAACTAAGCGCTCTTTCATCTCTGTTGCGGCATCACGCCCGAAAGCAAGCATTAGCAGTTCTTCAGATTGTGCCTGATGGCTTTGAAGTAAATAAGCGACACGTGCGGTAAGGACGCTAGTTTTACCAGAACCGGCACCTGCGAGCACAAGATTGTGATCATCGTTGAGCAGTACGGCATATTGCTGAGACAGGTTCAATGGTGAAGACTCAATACGGCTGAACAGCACCTCCCAGTTTGGACGTTCACTCTCCAACCACTCTCGATTTCGCTCTTCTAACGTCTCAGAAGTATCAACAAGCCAAGGTTCAATTTCTGCCATGCGGTTCGGCATGCGTAATTTTGCTTCTTCCAAAGTCGTTTTAATTTCCACGAGATCTTGGTTTAAACGCTCAACCCAGGACGTAACCTGGGAGTGTGAAAGATAAGCAGGCAGGTGTTTTAACTTATAGAGCTCCTCTTCCCATACAGGAAGGTATTCGGCTAACTTTTTACACTGATTGTTGTGCCAGTCCTGATACTGGCGCACCGCATCAAGCGCGAATTTTCTGCATTGTGGCCATGGTAACCCCTGCACCAGCCAGCTTCGCTGCTTCCCATCTTGTTCGTGAGAAAAGAATTGTAGCGAGCTCCAAAGCAAACCACGCTTGACGTTAACTTTGCCATTCCACACGGTAAACGGAATATGCTCTTCACTGCCTATGGAACTTAATAAAACACTGTTCTCTTTTATTTCGACATGATAATACTCATTTTGAATAAAAAACTGTGCTTTGCTGGTGGCAGTAAGCTGCATGAAATGTGCGCCTTTTCGAGTGATAAGTTTTCGATTTATATCATTTTAGAACATCAAATTGTAGCAATGCGACGCACTGAAATAAGCATCTGGTTTACATTCTTAAATAAATTTCACATTACTGCTGATTTTGTGAACATTACTAACACTAATCAACCTAAAAACATCATGCTTACGTAAAGAAATTATCAACTCAGGAAGCCTTAAAGATTAAGCGTTTAACTAGTCACGCTAATATCGAGGCTCTTTCTGGTCATTTCATAAGCAAGCTATCTTTTTTCTTAAATTAAATCATAAAAACGCTATAGTGGAGTTGGTATGATATCCAAACAACCTCGGGATATACGGGTATAACTGTCCGTTTTTTATCGGAAATCTAAGGCGCAACGTGCAAGCAACTTCTAAATTTCGCCTCTATTGGGCTAACAAAACCGTTAACTACAGTATTCTTATACTGATAACTTTATTAGGTGTTGTCATACCTGCCTGGTATTTCGGTCAAAATACATTGATTACGCCGCTAATATTGGGAATTATCGCCGCAGCGCTGGCGGAAAGTGACGACAGTTTTACCGGACGAATAAAAGCGCTAATCTTAACGTTCATCTGTTTTGCTGTTGCCGCGTTTTCAATTGAAATTCTGTTCAACACTCCGTTGTTATTTGCCATCGGACTATTTATCTCTACGTTCGGGTTCATCATGCTTGGTGCAATCGGCCCTAAGTACGCCAGTATTGCGTTTGGATCCTTGCTTATCGCCATCTATACCATGCTTGGCGCCCATGAAAGCCCAAATCTATGGTTCCAACCACTGCTACTGTTAACTGGTGCGGCATGGTATTACTTCATGTCGATGATATGGCAGATTTTTTGGCCGCTGCAGCCCGTACAACAGAACCTGGCGAACGTTTTTTTCCAAATGGCGAACTACCTGGACGCTAAGGCAAAGCTTTTCCATCCGGTGATTAACCTTGAACCGCAGCCTATGCGGATTGAAGCTGCACGCCTCAACGCAGCGACAGTGACGGCTCTCAATGCTTGTAAAGCCACGCTGCTTAACCGCTCGAAACGCGGTCATATCGATGGTCCAAGTGACCGATTTTTAAATATCTATTTTATCGCCCAAGACATTCACGAGCGCGTGAGTTCCAGTCATTATCGTTATCAAGATCTGGCAACTGAGTTTGAACGTTCGGATGTCCTATTTCGTTTTAAGTACCTGCTGGAATCTCAAGCGCGAGCGTGCCGGGATATAGCTCAGGCGATTCAACTTGGTAACGAGTACACTCACACCAATGAATCCATTCTCGCTTTAGCTGAGGTTCAAAACTCCCTTAACTATCTCGAAGAACAAAAGCAGAGTCACTGGAAACGACTATTAGGTCAGCTTACTTACCTGTTCAATAACTTAGCTACTGTTGAAAAACAGCTGAGTAATATCAACAACCCTGATGCAGAAAGACTTGAAGAAGATATGCTGGACGACACCAATCCACATACTTTAAAAGCCATGTGGCAACGGATTTCAGCGAACCTCCATCGAGACTCCCTACTGTTTCGCCATGCATTACGTATGTCGATTGCATTAACGCTTGGTTATGGAATTATTCAGGCGTTTGATTTTGACCGCGGATATTGGATTCTTTTAACGACCTTGTTTGTATGTCAGCCTAACTACAGTGCAACGCGCCAGAAGCTTACAGCCCGAGTAATTGGGACGTTGGCAGGCTTATTAGTTGGCGTGATGCTGCTCACCGCTTTTCCTTCGCAAGAAAGCCAATTGGTGTTCGTTGTCGTCTCCGGTGTGATGTTTTTCGCCTTTAGAATGAACAATTATGGTTATGCAACTGGCTTTATCACCCTGCTCGTATTGTTCCTGTTCAACCAGCTAGGCGAAGGCTACGCAGTTGTACTGCCTCGACTGGCCGATACAATTATTGGTTGTATGCTTGCGGTAGGGGCGGTCATGTTTATTCTTCCTGACTGGCAGTCCCGACGACTTCATAAAGTCATGTCAGATGCGATTGATGCAAACAAGCAATACCTTGGACAGATCATTGGTCAATACCGAGTCGGTAAAAAAGACAGCTTAAGTTATCGTATCGCACGTCGTCAGGCACATAATAGTGACGCAACGCTCACCTCCGCTATCAGTACCATGCTTGCTGAGCCAGGGAAATACAGAACCGCAGTTGATGAAAGTTTCCGTTTTCTCACTCTCAATCACGCTATGCTGAACTATATCTCTGCATTGGGTGCACATCGTACACGTATCGACGATAACTCCATTCATAAATTAGTGTTAGACGCCCACCGTTGTATTCATCAGCATTTGGATGTTCTTCATCAGCAGCTTCACCAGCACTGTGAAACATGTGATCTCTCGGATATTGAAGACGCAGGTCTGGAACAACGTTTAAATGAATGGCGGGACGAAGATGACAGCTCGGCTCGAATGGTATTGCAACAACTCCACCTTATTTATCGCATGTTGCCGGAGTTACATTCACTGGCAAGTAAATTCGCTGTTCGCGTGAACTGATTGTATTCGCGACTCACTGATCTGCTCTTTAACTCGGGAAGCTTGTTAGCTTCCCTTTTTTATCGAATAAATACATCAATCAAAGCGAGCGTTCTTGAACTTAACATGCGCTCAAGCCATGCAGGTAACCATTCCTACATATTTACGCACCTTCCTACAAACCAGTTTTATCACCTTACAATTTCGTCACATTTTGACTCTTCACTTGACACACCCTGACAATATTCGGACAAAAATAATGCGATTGAGCTCTAATCTAGCCTTGTGTGAATAAGTTTGTTGTATGGCCATGGAGGCCCTAAAAATAGGTAATGAAGGATAAACCTGTGTACAACGAGGAATGTGATATGAACAAACAGCAATTTAACGAGCTTAAACAAAAATTGAGTGATTTAACGGACAGTCAGCTTAAGTCTCTTCAGGGTGAAATTAGCAAGACCCTAGACAAAAAACGTTCTCCACTGCTTTCTTCGGAAGAGCGTGAGATGATTTCACAACTGTTTTCTTAATCTTGTTTCCTCGATATCGCTGATCACGAATTCAATTCGCGTAGTGTTCTGCCATACTTACCCTCGTTGTAGCACGTACAAAGTAACGCTTTTTAATACTTAGAGCAGCAGAGCAGAGTCCTAACCTGCACCTCCGTTAACTCCCCCTCTCCAAATGAATACTCGTTAAGCCTCACTGATTTATTGTCGTATCAAACTCACTTTGTCACCAAATACCGTATTGAAGCTTTAGCTTTCAGGGCAACCCTTTAGACATGCTTGCTTCAGGTGAAAACAAAACTTCCCGATGCAACCAGTAGTGGCAAAAAGCCAAATATAACGCTGTAGAAACTCGTACGCTTAGACAGTTTTATCAGCAAAGGGGATGAGTAAAACGTAACCATAAGATAGGGAATAATATAAATCGGTTGCAGAAACAATGCACAAATCAGATGCGACAGAATATGCAACTCAGCACTCCAAGAACTTGGGTGTGTTCTACGGATTAATGCAAAAGAAAGAATAAGGCTAATAGCAAGGTTCAACATAACAGTACAAATGTAAATAATTATCATTTTCTATTTTAGTGAACCATTCAAGCATCTTCAAATACGTTTTAACTATTGATCTCATCAGCACAATCAAACAAATGAATAATGCTATCAATAATTTTCTTATTAAACGTTTGCGTAATCGCTAACCTTCACTTTCCCCAATTTTGAGGCTTTTATCACGTTATGTACGTTGTTATAGTACGCCCAACATAAAGACCATTCGAGGCACGGAGCTTCCTCAATAATCTCAAGAAGAGAAGAATTGGTACCGACATATTCGGCAGATTTAAAGAGGGTCAAAAAATGGAAATGAATATGGTTGAAATTCTAGGTTATGCGGCTTCTATCATGGTTGCTATCTCGCTTACTATGAAAGACATCGTTAAACTTCGTATCCTTAACTTTATCGGTTGTGGTCTATTTACCGCTTACGGCCTTATGATTGATTCATGGCCAGTTGTACTAACTAACGGCTTTATTGCATGTGTTAACGTGTACTTCCTAGCTAAAATGCATCAGGAAAAAAGCAACTTAGAGCCTGAAAAAGCTCAATAGACACCGATGTCTTAAAAATACAGTATTTAAAAAGCCCGCTAACCTCTGTTAGCGGGCTTTTTTGCGTTTTATCATTTCATCCATTGAAGCTCTATGGTCTCTCGACGTGAGAACACACCGACATGAGAAGCATATAGATCATCAAAAACGTTATCTATACCAAAGGAGACAGGCAGGCCATCTTTCGAAAAGCTTTAAATAACTCATTAATTTACCGGAACTTACCCCAAAGACCTCACTCTAACTCCTGCATATTGAATCTATTTGGGTATATAATCGCGTTAAGCGCTATCTTGAATGAAGAGGTGAATTATGAATATTGGTGCTGTAGCCAAACTGACCGGCCTTTCCTCTAAGTCTATCCGTCTGTATGAGGATAAAGGGATTATTTCACCACCGGCTCGCAGTGATTCTGGATATCGAGAGTATTCTGACAACCACATCCAAGAGCTCAACCTGGTTTCACGCGCAAAACATGCAGGATTCTCACTGCAAGAGTGCAAAGAGTTTGTTCAACTCGCGCACAACCCAAATCGAAAAAGCAGTGAAGTTAAAGCTCGCACGATGGATAAATTAAAAGAAGTGGAAGAGAAAATAGCGCACCTGCTAGAGATGAAGCAACAGCTAGAAAGCTGGGTATCTTCCTGCCCTGGTGATGCTAAAAGTCGTTGTCCTATCATTGACGAACTGACCAAATAAGTTCATTTTCCCAAATAAACTAAAAGGAGGACACGAGCCCTCCTTTAATAATTCAAACTAGTCGTGCACTTAAGCTACGATTTTGAAATTGGGTATCTTTTCTTAAACGCCGATGCGGATGCAAACAGTCCGGTCGCTGCAAAAGTAACAAAAATCCCTAGCAAGTATGATAGTTCCTCGTGCGCCAGAAGACCGTAACTACTAAACAAAAAGACAAAAAAGACGAGTGCTACACTAATACGATGACACCATGGTCGTTTTACAGAATACTGAGCGTATTTTTGAACTAGAGCAAAACCCATCCAATTACCCCATTAATTACAATATTATTATTTATAGGCGGTAATAATAGATATTTTATCAACTTATGAAAATGTACGTATTCATTTTCTGGCAAAAAGTCACATTTATTGTAAAAATTGTCAGTTAACGGATAAAATTAAACCATAAATTTTAAAAATTGATATCTATCAAAGATATAAAAAACGAACTCATACAGTTAGAGAAATGGAGCTAACAAAGCATTTTTACGCTCTTGCGCTCGACTAACGCAGGCTCTAATTGGACAACTTCTGCTTCCGCTGATTTGTCGTTTAGCCGTCTGACCAAGGTTTCAACCGCGGCCTGCCCCAATCGATACTTAGGCTGGTGAATGGTTGTCAGTGATGGAGACATGAATTTGGCGATATGTATATCATCGTAACCAATGAGAGAAAGATCCTCTGGCACGTTGATACCAAGCTCGTTAGCCGCGTTGATCACCCCCATCGCCATCATGTCGTTAGAGACGAAGATAGCAGTCGGTAGCGTTCCCCTTTCAGACATCTTTTTCAGAGCCTGATAGCCACCTTCACATTCAAAATCCGATTCGATGATCCAGTTGGGATTAAACGTCAAGCCTGCTTCAAGCATGGCACGTTTGTAACCTTCATATCGCATTTGGGCCTGATGCTTGATCAGAGGGCCAGTGATACAGCCGACCTGCTTATGACCACAATCTATCAGGTGCTTCACTGCAAGATATCCGCCACGCAGCGAGTTATCTTGAATCTTATCGCTGGTAAAAAGCATTGGTCCCCAGTCCATAACCACAACCGGGATATCAGGGTATCGCTCGAACACATCAATACGCTCCCCTTCCAATGAATCACACATCAGAATCAAACCATCAACACGCTTTTGAAGCAGCGTACTAATGGATTGACGCATACGTTCGTTATCCCCTTCGGTGTTACATAGGATAAGGCTATAACCTTTTTGGTAACAACTGCGTTCGACACCCTTTACGACTTCACCGAAGAACGGGTTGGTAGAGGTTGTTACCAACATACCAATAGTTTGAGTTCGATTGACCTTAAGGCTGCGCGCTAACGCTGATGGAGCATAATAATTGAGTTCTTTTGCGGCGTTATTAACTCGCTCTGAGATCTCTTCACTAACAAAGCGAGTTTTGTTAATAACATGGCTCACCGTAGAAGTGGATACCCCTGCCAGTTTCGCGATGTCTTTCATCGTTGCCATGTTATAAATTCCTTACTTATTGGTTTTCAGCTAAGAATGCGTCCACCTCTTCACGAGTTGGGATAGACGTCTGTGCACCAAAGCGCGTAACTGAAATGGCTGCCGCTGCGTGTGCAAACTTAATTGCTGATTCTAAAGACAAACCTTCCAATAAACCAGTGACGAATGCCCCATTAAACGTGTCGCCTGCTGCCGTGGTATCGGTAGCGTCAACGCGGAAACCAGGGATAATCTCGCCACGACCATTCTGACTTAACCAAACGCCTTTCGCTCCTAGGGTAATCATCACGATTTCAATGCCTTTACTATGCAGGATGTTGGCCGCTTCCTGAGCACTATCGTTATCCGTCACTGTCACGCCAGTCAGGACTTCTGCTTCGGTTTCGTTTGGAGTGATGACATCGATACACGCTAATAATTCGTCCGATAATTCACGCGCAGGTGCTGGGTTAAGAATCACGTTCGTTTTTGCATATTTTGCTACACGCGCCGCTTTCTCGATGGCACATATCGGTGTCTCAAGTTGCATCAACAAGTATTCAGCGCGGCGTATGCGCTCCAGATCTGGCTCAATAGCCTCAGCGGTCAGCTTAGCGTTCGCTTCTGCCGAAATACAAATACTGTTCTCACCACTATCTGCTACCTGAATCATCGCAATACCAGTTGGACAGTTTGGCTGCATCTTCACCGCACTAATGTCGATGCCATCCATCTTAAAATTCTCGCGAATATTGATCCCGAATGAATCATCACCAACACAAGCAATAAAACCAATATCAGAATTCAGACGTGCTGCGGCAACGGCTTGATTTGCTCCTTTACCGCCAGGAATAACTTGGTAGTTGCGACCATGAAGCGTCTCGCCTGGGCGAGGAAAAGAAGGCACTTGAAGAACATGGTCAGCGTTTACACTACCTAACACTACTAACTTATTCATACGGTTATCCTCGGTTCTGAATGAACCCTTTTTGAAAAACTGTTTTCTGAAAAATACATTAGATGACTTTAACTTCTCGTCTGAGCCGTAATAAAAAGTCAAAGGCATCTATTCTTGCCCTCTCCGCCTAACGACAGATAAAACGGAGGAGAGAGCAAAGAAACTAGGATTATTTATCCAAAGCCGTAATTATTTGGTTACCACTTTTAGAGGAACCGGGATGTAAGCTTCGACTTTTTCGCCTTTAAGAACTTTGTCTGCTGTTTCTACACCCAACGCACCGATAAGGTCTGGTTGCTGTGCGATGGTTGCGGCAAGCTTGCCACGGTTAACAGCAGCGATGCCGTCTTCAGTACCGTCAAAGCCTACGATAACCACATCTTTGCCTGATGCCTGTACCGCACGTAGTGCACCAAGTGCCATCTCATCGTTTTGTGCAAACACGGCTTGTACATCTGGATTCGCAGCCAATAGGTTTTCCATAACGTTCAAACCTTTAGTACGATCGAAATCAGCAGGCTGGCTTGCAAGAAGTTCCATGTTGCTGCCTTTTACTGACGTCATGAAACCTTCGCCGCGCTCACGTGCCGCTGATGTACCCGCAATACCTTCTAGCTGGATGACTTTCGCTTTCTCGCCAACCTTCTCCATAATGTATTTGCCAGCCATTTCACCGCCAATCACGTTATCTGAAGCAATGTGGCTAACCACGTCACCACGGCTTGCGCCACGGTCAAGTGTCAATACTGGTACATTAGAGCGGTTTGCCATGCGAATCGCATTAGATACTGCATCTGAATCTGTAGGGTTAATCAGAATCGCTTTAACGCCTCGGATAGTCAGGTCTTCGATGTTTGATAGTTCTTTACTCGGATCATTTTGCGAATCAAGAACAATCAGATCGTATCCCAGCTCTTTCGCTTTCGCTTCAGCACCGTCTTTCATCGTTACGAAGAACGGGTTGTTCAGAGTTGAAACCACAATCGCCATCGTATCTTGAGCTTGTGCAGCCACAGATACGGTTGAGGAAAGAAGTGCAGCAGAGATAAGAGTTGCGAGTTTTTTCATCGTTATAGTCCTTTGTGTAGGGTGAGCCAGCACACGTCGACTGGCTCAGTGTTATTCACATCGTTTGGATTGTTATGAATTACTTATTTTTGTTGTCTACCAGTACTGCTAGCAAGATAACCACTGCTTTTGCAATCATTTGGTAGTAGGAGGAAACATCAAGCAGGTTCAGTGCGTTATTCAAGAAACCGATGATAAGCGCACCAATTAGTGTACCCATAATGCGGCCTTTACCACCCATCAGACTGGTACCACCCAGAACGACTGCTGCAATCGCATCTAGCTCGTAACCCATACCTGCTGTAGGTTGTGCAGAAGAAAGACGAGATGTCACGATGATGCCAGCAAGCGCCGCTAACATACCGCAGATAGCGTAAACACCCATCTTCACTCGGTCAACATTGATACCTGACAAGCGAGTAGCAGATTCATTACCACCAAGTGCGTAAACGTAACGACCAAAGCGAGTGTGGTTAAGTAGGTACCACGCGGCAGCAAACACAATTACCATCAGCCATACAGGAACCGGAATACCCAGCGCATAACCCGTACCGAACCATGCAAATGCATCAGCGGTATCGGTAAAACCAGTAGAAATTGGTCGACCGTCTGTGTAAACCATTGTTACACCGCGTAATAAAGTCATGGTAACCAGTGTTGCGATGAAGGCTTGAACCTTACCCTTAGCGATAATGATACCGCTGATTGCACCAAGCGCAGCACCAGCAAAAAGAGCGGTAGGCACGGCAACCAGCACGGGAACTTCCATTGCAATCAGGCTTGCAGCAAATGCTCCACATAACGCCAGCACAGAGCCTACACTTAAATCGATACCTGCGGTCAGGATAACAAGTGTCATACCTACAGCGATGATCGCATTCACCGAGGTTTGACGAAGAATGTTAAGAATGTTGTCTACCGTGAAGAAATTCGGGTTCAGGAATGATACGACAACAATCAAAAATATAAGTGCAATCAGTGATTTTTGTTCAATCAGCCATTCTTTGGTGAACAGCTTTTTGCTGCTAGCTTCGTTCGGTTTGCTCATGGTATTGGTACTCATGCTGCTTCCTCATTAATCTTTTTGCCTACGGCACAGGCGAGTAATTTTTCTTGGTCGGCGTCTTTCGCATCGAATTCGCCACTAATACGACCTTCATGCATGACAAGAATGCGGTCACTCATGCCCAGCACTTCTGGCATCTCAGAAGAAACCAAGATGATGCTCATGCCGTCGGCTTTGAATTTATTGATTAGCTGATAAATCTCTTTCTTGGCGCCAACATCAACGCCGCGTGTTGGTTCATCCAGAATCAGAACTTTAGGTTTGGTCATCAATCCTTTCGCGATTGCCACCTTCTGTTGATTACCACCAGAGAGGTTGCCAATAATTTGGTCACGCGTCGGTGTTTTGATATTGAACAGTTTGATGAAGTCTTCTACTGCAACCACTTCTTCACCGTGTTGGATTTGGACACCTTTGGTCAACTTATCCAGAGCACACAAAGACATGTTTTCTTTGACTGACAAACCGAGTACCAAACCATCGCCTTTACGGTCTTCAGAGATGTAGGCAATACCATTTGCCAGACCATCTTGCGGACTAACTGGGTTAATGGTTTTGCTGTCTAGGTTGATAACACCACGTTCACTCGGTAAAGCACCGTAAATCACCTTCATCAATTCAGTACGACCCGCGCCCATCAACCCTGAAATACCAAGGATTTCACCACGCTTAAGCGTGAAACTAACATCGTGAACACCGGAGCCGGTTAAACCGATCACTTCAAGACACGTCTCACCATGTTTTACATCAATGCGTGGGTATTGTTCTTCAAGCTTTCGGCCTACCATCATTTCGATAAGACCGTCTTCATCAGTATCCGAAACCTGACACTCACCAATGAACTTACCATCACGAAGTACGGTAATGTCGTCACAAATTTCGAAGATCTCTTTCAAACGGTGTGAAATGTAAACAATGCCGCAACCTGCATCACGAAGCTCATTGATCACTTTAAATAGCGATTCGGTTTCCGTATCCGTCAGTGCGTCGGTTGGCTCATCCATGATGATGACTTTCGATTCAAAAGAGATCGCTTTGGCAATTTCGACCATCTGCTGTTCGCCGAGGCTTAAATCGCCAAGCAGAGTTTTAGAGCTGTGTTTTACGTTCAAACGCTTCAAAAGCCTGTCAGCTTCATCGTACATTTTGCTCCACTGAATACGTCCCATCGCACCAGTAAATTCACGCCCTAGATAAATGTTTTCCGCAATGGTCAACTCAGGGATTAAATTCAACTCTTGGTGAATAATGCTGATACCTGCTTCTTGAGAATCTCTTGGACCTTTAAATGCAGCGGGCTGACCCTGGTACTGAATGCTACCTGAGTCCATGTGGTAAATGCCGGTTAGCACTTTCATCAAGGTTGACTTACCTGCTCCATTTTCACCCATAAGCGCCATTACCCGCCCTGGATACACATGAAGGCTCGCCTTATCTAGCGCCTTTACGCCCGGAAACGCTTTTTCAATCTCACTCAGTTGTAGAATGGCTTGAGTCATAATCTGTCCTCACATTCCCTGGCTTAAAAAACCACGCCAGCTTGGAAGATAACGTTCGCATACGGTGTACATTCACCCGTGCGAATCACTGCTCTGCTTTGTTCAGTGCGAGCTTTAAACGCTTCGTGCGATACATAACTAATTTCAATAGTCTTGCCTGTGCGCTTGCTTTCTTGGCTTAACTCTTCGACTAATGCGTTATGCAGGTCTGGGTTAACGTCACAAAACTCTTCGGCAAGGATAGCGCCTTCAATCTGTGATTCAGACAAAATCACTCGAACGGTATCAATAAAGCTTGGTACCCCGTGAGTGAGCGCTAAGTCGATTCGTTGCACATGCTCAGGAATTGGCAAGCCAGCATCACAAATGGTGATTTCATCGGTATGACCCAACGTTGCCACCAAGTAAGAAATATCTGAGTTTATAAGGGTACTTTTTTTCATCTCATAGACCTTTCGGTTACACGTTCATAAAACGATAAGCGTCTGCATTAGGATGTTTTGGTTATTTACAGAAAACTCATCGAAACGTTTCGATGCAATAATAGTTCGCAGGAAAAATTTGAAAAGGGAGCGATTTATAAGGTGTGAGAATGATCTGCAATTGAAGCTTCAACATACATAAAAAGACAACTTTCATCACAACTCTGATATCGAAACGTTTCGATATCAGAGCAATTTCACTTAATTGCATATCTTTAAAAGAGTCAATTGTTGGCAACAAACACGTCTAATTACTGAGAAACAACCCAATTAGGCCAATGAAAAGGATATGCAGCTTCACAATTCTCAGAGAGCTGACAGATTTTCAAGCTCAGTAAACTCAAAATCTAGTTACACTTTGAGAACTTACGTCATCCGTTAACTACCGAATCGGTATGCAACGTTTGTAAGGACACAAACGGAACTGAAGAAAAAGAATGAAATTAAGCAGCAGGGTAATTTTGCTTGTAACGCCAGTGATCTTGTTAAGTGCGGTGGTATCGAGTTACATAATCTATAGCATTCAAAAAGTCACACTCATCAAGCGAGAAGATAGCTATATTCAATTGCAAATGGAGAAACTTGCGGGGCAATTCCGACAAGCGAATGTTTTCCTTCATAGCTACGCTTATACTTTGGGTAAAAGTGACGTTCTACAAGATTATTTAATTAATCACGATAACCCTTACCGTGAGCGAGTTTTGTTTAATCGCTTGGATGAAACAGCGGATGTATTAAGCCATGGCTATCATGGTGATACCAACATGGCTATCCTCAATGGTAAACAAAAACTCCTCTACTACACAGAAAATCAATTTTTTGAATCTTCCGGGTCGATTGATCCTAAAGTAACGGAGTACATTTCAGACAACTTTGCAAAACACGGCGATTATAGCCGTACAGGTTTTATTTATAATTCCAGTGGCCAAAGTATCCTACTTCAATACGATTTGATCGATAAACGCACGGGAGAACACCCGTTAAGTTTCGATCCCAGCAATGCATTTTTTGTTATTGTGACCGTCTCTCTGGAAGCCTTTAGTGATATTAAACACGATATCGAGTTTGACACCCATAGCGTCATTACCTTTTCTGATAAGCCGATTTATCTCGACATTCCTCTTGCTCAAACGATAGAACTGCTGCCGCATTTTTTTGCCATCCTCTCTCCAGCAGAATATCTGATGTGGAATAAAGTCGACAAAGTGTGGCTCGAGCTGGCACTTTCATTTGGGATTGCCGCGTTTTGTACCATTACATTGATCGTCCTGGTTCTATATCGAAATGTATTACGTCCTGTTTCTCGACTCGACAGGCAACTTAAGGAGCTCGAAGCAAATAAGCGAGATAACATTGAGAAGTTAGAGACTAACGACGAGATAGGCAGGCTTTCATCACGCTTCTTCGATATGTATGAAGAGCTAAGTATCATCTACAAGAAAACGAAACGTCTCGCAGAAACAGACCAATTAACGCAACTTGCTAACCGTCATCGATTCAATCAACTGGTTACTCAAGAGCTCGCCTCTCCTTCTGATTATTTATGGGTCATTTATGTTGATCTGGATAACTTCAAATATGTAAATGACAAATATGGCCATGAGTTGGGGGATTCGTTATTAAAAGTGTTTTCAACCCATATCAAGAATGTGTGTCAAAAGTTCTCTCATCAATATAACAGCCCTTGTTTTGGTGCGCGCCTTTCCGGAGACGAGTTCGCCATTCTACTTAGCTCTAACGAATACGTAGAAAATCTCCCCGATTTACTCGCGACAGAACTGCTAAAACCTATCAATACACTGAGCCACTCTTGGCCAAATACCTTCCCTGTCACCGCCAGTGTTGGCGTGGCACGTTTCCCAGAGGACGGGGCAGACATTACAAAACTTCTTTCTAATGCCGATGCCGCAATGTACCAAGCTAAGCGCGCGGGTAAAAACCAATACGCCTATTACTCTGCCGACTTGAATATAGAAGCACAAAGACGAAGCCAAATTGAACGAGCGTTAAGAAAAACCGATGTAGAAAAAGAATTCCGATTAGTTTTTCAACCCTACTTAAGCCGTTACGACAATGAAATTGAAGGCTTAGAAGTACTACTGCGTTGGGATGCGGAAGGTATCGGGCCAATACCTCCTGCTGAGTTTATCCCTATTGCTGAGCAAACGGGTCTATTCGATAAGGTCGACCGTTGGGTGTTCTCTACTGCAGCGGCCCAATACCATCAATTGAGAGAAATATTTGATAAAGACATTATTTTGTCAATCAACCTATCCTCTGCAGAGCTCAACTCCTTAGAAATGGCGGAGTACATCCACACATATACAACTAAGTACGACGTTGATCCTAAGTTTATTGAACTCGAAATCACGGAGACTTTTGCCTCTGACCAACGAGGGACCGCACTATTAGACGAGCTTTCTAACCTTGGCTATCGACTGGCAATTGATGACTTTGGGTCAGGGTATACATCCCTGACCCAGCTTGTTCAGTTCCCGGTGCAAAAAATTAAGTTTGACCGCGAGTTTCTACTCACACTGATGAGAACCAATAATGGGCATGTAATCAAGCCGATTATAGACTTGTGCCACGCCCAGAATAAAACCGTCACCGCCGAGGGAATTGAGCATGACGTGATGCGCCAATGGCTATCTGAATACCAATGCGATTTTATGCAAGGCTATCTTTTTGGTAAGCCAATGAGTATCGAGGAATTGGAAATATGGTTGGAATCATCCAACCACATGATCTTCAATCGACAGAATCATACTCAGGCCTTTGCTGGCGGGCTTTCCAAACTAGCCAAATAAGACACTGTAGAATTAGCTCTGTTTCGTATCTAGGGCTTTAGTAACGCGGTTTTTTGACGAAATGGTGGGCATAAAAAATTCACAGGCAAACCTTGTCGCTATAGTTGGCTGCCCCCAGGCACCGCATATATCTTTATTGTTTGCCTTTTCTCTCGTAAATTGCCGACACTGTCCACATTTATTAATCACTTTATCTTCCTACTAGCAAATATCAATGTATTGACGAATATTACTAATCCCCTAACTGAAGTTACCTTCCGACAGAAAAACTGCACAAGAGAATTAGCTCATAAAAGTCTAGATGGAAAGTAGCACAAGATAAAAAGCGACAGTTTGATATTTCACAACGTTTGTATTCAAAACTAAATTTTGAATACAAACGTTTCTGATATAACTCACTTCCCATGAGTTTATTTGAAAATAAACATTTAACTAAATCTAATTTATTTAATTTTACATTGAACTTAATGTATCTTTTAGTCGTCTAAACTCTTTCAACGCAATAGTATCAACCTCTGTTCCTACAGGAGGATTATTCGGCGTATACCAATCAACAGATTCCGCTTCATAACATTCTAAATTACCTTCCCACTCACTAACGATATAGTAATGTATTAGCTGTAATTCAATTGTGGGATGATAAAGAGAACATAGATATACATATGATTGAGGTGTCACATTCAGCTCTTCTTTGAGTTCTCTAAATAATGTCTGCTTCTGGTCCTCACCTGGGTCCATATGCCCGCCTGGAATAGCAATAGTTCCAGGATCAGTTTCTTTGTCTTTGGCTCGTGTTTCCAACAATACTTTAGAGTCTTTTACTAATATAAAGGAAACACATTCATGCACTCTCATTTGAACCTCATACCTGTCATCATTTATTCCAATCTATACTGTGCAAGTGTTTGCATTCAAGATTAAACTCATGTTTTGTTACGACTCGGATCACAGAGTGAGATTTTTATTAGCGTTAGATTATTAAAAATAAACGCATTGAAATTTCAGGGATTTTTTAAAATGCGCAATAATTATACATTGTTTTTAATCTGAAGAATTTCATAAACGTCACTACTCACCATTTTATTAGTTAGCAATTTAAGTTATTATTAAATCTGAAGTTTATCTTGATGAAAGAAAAACTTTTTAATATCAAAAAGTTAGCATTAAAAGCTAAACATTAATAACATCCCAATGAGTAAGTGCTTAATGTATAACGCTTAATATTGGGAAAGAATATAATTGATGTGCATGTAGTATTACTGAACGCATGAAGCATTCGGCAAATTTGTAACACCTAGAGTTTTATTTGATCAAAATGAAAAAATCATTTTTATTGTTGATATGGACGTTTTTCTCTGTTTCTCCTTTTGCTTTCGCCAAAGATTCGGACGGCAAAGCTCAAGTAGAGAATCAGATTTCTCAACAACAAGTTAGAAAAACATATAAAGACGCTAAACTAGAAGGCGTTATCGACTTTAAGCTATTTAACGATGCCTATTTAGCTTACAAGAAAACCAAAAAGCGAAAGAAGCCATTACTTACAATCATCGACTACAGCAAACCTTCAACGGATAAGCGATTTTATGTCGTTGATTTAAACAAGAAGCAGCTGATCTACAACACGTATGTTTCTCATGGTGTAAATAGTGGAAAGAAGACCGCGACGAAGTTTTCCAATATCGTGAATTCACGTAAAACTTCTTTGGGTACGTTTTTAACTGATACCACCTATTACGGATCCAATGGCTATTCCCTTCGTTTAGATGGCCTGACTTCTGGACTGAACGACAAGGCTCGTGAACGCTACATCGTCGTACACGGTGCTAAATATGCGAATCCTTCTTTTATTAAAAAGAACGGGTATTTAGGACGCAGCTGGGGTTGTCCGGCTCTGCCAGAGAATCTGTCTCGAGAAATCATCGACACAATTAAAGGCGGCAGTGTCATCTACGCAAGCGCATAATAAACGAAAGGGAGCAGTAGCTCCCTTTTATCTTTCTAGTCAGTACACTCTTCCCTGTTTCAATACTGACGCCATTCCTTCAACGTCCTCCCTTAAGATTGTATCGATACTAATCCATTGTTCTGACTAGTCGTCGCTGTGATTGTATTTTGAAACAATTCAAGTTTAAAATTCCGCTTAAGCAGTGAGAAAAGCCTGTTCATCTATCTTTCCTATCGTTACTATACGAAATCATTCAGATACTGATTAATCATCAAAGCCCCGAGACAAGATGCTCGCCGGTGATGAATAAGTATGTAAAATCGGCAACAAATCTTTGATGTATTAGGGTTAATTTTTGCGTTATCTAATTTGTACGTTTTGGCTAATAGCTCTGTCTCTGATCCCAGATTTTATGCCGTCTGCCTATGCGCATGAATATAACAATCACCAAACGAACAATACGTCCGATCATTTATCAAAGTGGGCTCAACAATCACTTTTAACGCCAGACTTTGCTTTCCCCCAATGGCCTTTAGAAAATAATTCGCCTTCGGTTGCCCATAAGTACTCACAGCATCATAAACGAGACATATTGGCTCTGGTTTCATGCCGTCGTACTTCTCTGCATGATGATGTACAAAGTTTACGCTTCGAACCCGACTATCAGTTGCTCATCGCTTTTTTATCGCCTCCATTGCTTTCTCTCGCTTGGGTGACAACCCCATTACCTAGAGATAGCTACGGTAAACTTAAAAACCAACGCTCGCTTTATCATCTCCTCGGAACAAGGGAAGCAAATTTACTTTATGTGTTTAAACATGGCCGTGAATACTTGACGAAAGAAAAACAGAGAAATCAAGAAAACGTGTCAACAAGTGACATGGGTACATTTATATTTACCTGAATCCATTCGAGGCCCAAATTATGACCAGGTTCGCAATTCCAACTATCTTAACTTTATTACTCACTGCATTCTCTAATGTCGTTTACGCCGACGTAAATCTTGAACAAATGAGCAACGAAGCCCTTTTGGAATGCGCCAATGTTTCGAACGTACAGAATGCCGTACCAGAGCATAGAGCCTCTTTTAGAAACTATTTAATGTCCGTAAGACATTTTAGTTTTAGCACGCTTTCTTCTGCAGAACTGGAGTTTAAAGCAGCAAACAAAAACACAACAGATGTGTTAAAAGTGTATCAGAGCAAGTGTCGTGACCTAGGCGAGCAGCTCTATAGCATCGGGTACTAATTGAAGTTATCGTCCCAAAACAAAAAGGCGCATTCTCTGCGCCTTTTTCGATATGAACATTTAAATCTCGCTACTTAGCGCCGTAAGGAAAGTGTTCAAACATCTTCGCAATTTCTTCTGCAATTAGCTCTTCCCTTTTCTCACTGTCCATTGACGTCGTTAATTTACGGCTAGATATCCCTTTCCAAACAACTTGGTTTGCCTTCATATCAACTAATTCGATAACCAAATTACCGTATTTACGCTCTCTATATCGCTCTGGACTGGAAGTAATCACGCCAAATCGATTCCATCCGTAACCAAAACTGATGTTCGACCCAGAAGAAACAAACTCTGTGTTCTCAACAATGTCATGATGGACATAGATATCACCATCACTCGAAACTTGTGACAGTCCATTAGTTCCTAATTGAGAGGCAATACTTTGTTCAATACGCCTCGCATCGATGCTTGCGGGCGCACCATTCTGATCTCCAAAATCGAACGTTCTATACGATGAAAAGTCAGCCTGTTTGTCGACATCCGTTGTTACCGTAGTGCATGCGACCATAAACAGCCCCAATGCGCCTAACAAGAACCCTTTCCACATAGATATTCTCCTCTGATTTATCGACAGTATCAGCGTCGCCTTCTTTGTTGTCATTTGTACGGCTGAAAACAAAAATGAATCATTATGCTACGACAAGATGTCCAACTCAGTACATTTCCAAATTCGTAAGCCATCTCTCTTTTACTGAATCACGCACTTTAAAATAATTAGATAGACATTATTGAGTCTTAACTAAGAACGCCAAGTGTTCAATATCTGAGGTCTTGTTTCACAAAGTCGTAGCCAATTGGGTGCTGATTTTCTCAAGAGAATTACCCACCAGCACTCGAATTGAGTACCTTAGCATCATCTTGAGTGATTTTTACGCAATCGACAAACAATTGAAGAGAAAAGACTTTTCTTTTCGAATTAATGTGGCATATTAGATGAGTCCTTTCGATGCGCGGGCATCGTATAATGGCTATTACCTCAGCCTTCCAAGCTGATGATGCGGGTTCGATTCCCGCTGCCCGCTCCAAGCGTTCTTGCTTAAGTTTTAAATCCTTTTGTTCACCATCCCCAACAAAGCAATTGATTTACTGTCAGTAACGTCATCATGACAATCTAGCTTTAATCACATTATCCAAAACCGATACGCTCTATAGAACAAAATTGCATAAAAAAAGCCACTCTCACGACAAGAATGGCGTTGTGCCTATGACAGTTAAGTTCGGCAAAATAACAAAAAACCACAAGCTATCAGTTAATTACTGATATTGGGTTAATAGCTTTATTTTTATTCATAGCTCCATTTCAGCTTTAATCTGCTCAACCCAACCTGCAATACGCTGCTCAGTCAGACTTGATTGATTATCTTTGTCGATCACTAACCCGACAAAGTCATCGCCGTCAACCGCATTAGAGGCCGTAAACTCGTACCCTTCTGTGGGCCAAAACCCAACCATCTCTGCACCGCAGTTGGCGACATGATCATATAGCTCACCAAGTGCATCCACAAATTCGTTGCTGTAACCAACCTGATCGCCCAATCCATATAGCGCAACTTTTTTTCCCGATAGATCCATGTCCGAGAAGTTGGGTAGAAACTCTTCCCAGCTCTCTTCTTGGCAATCTGCTGATAGTCCTGGAAGTTGTCCCTCTCCTAACGTTGGCGTACCGAGAATCAGATAGTCATAACTGACAAATTCATCGGCGTCGACGCGATTAATGTTTTTCGGTTTATCCGCAACCTCGTCACCAAGTTGTTTTTGGATCAATTTGGCCATTTTGCGAGTGCTGCCCATATCAGTACCAAAGAAAATTCCCACTTTGCTCATAATTAGCTCCTTGCTTAAATTTTTGTCATGGCAGGTATATCCTGCAAAATATCTACCACACATTTAGTTAAATATTTTCAATAAGTTAAAAACTTCCTTTCAAACAATGTCTGACCTAATGTCGCAAAGGTGACAATTAATCGTCATCATCCTCATCTTCGTCGTCAGGCTGCCAAATTAACGGGCGGTATATTTCCACACGGTCACCTTCTTTTAGCTCACTATCCAACTTTGTGGATTTGCCAAAAATACCCACTTTTTGTTTGTCGAGATCGATAGCGGGAAACATATCTAAAATATTCGAAACCTGAATAGCGCTAAGTACGGTTGCGCTATGGTCAACATCGACCGACAACCATACCTGTTCATCCGGTAAGGCGTAGACCACACTTACTTTCATAGTTACCCCCTAGTGCTATGTGCTAACGCTGGCGTTGGGTTTGCCACCATGGATTCGTATTTCTGTTTTAACGCCAGAACCAAGCCCAAAACCAGAAAGCCTCCCGGCGGCAAAATAACCAACAACACCCCTTGGTAATCATCAATAATGACCATTTCCAGAAACGCAAAACGTTCGCCCAAAAGTAGATGCGCATTGCTAAACAGGGTTCCACTGCCAAGAATTTCTCGTATCGCGCCGAGCATAGTCAGTACCCAAGTGAAGCCTAACCCCATAAACAGACCATCCACTATAGAGGGCATGACTGCGCTTCTACTGGCAAACGATTCGACACGCCCGAGGATGGCGCAGTTTGTAACAATCAACGGTATAAATAGACCGAGAACTTTGTGCAGAGAATGGAGGTAGGCGTTCAGCAATGCATCGGTCAGCGTGACCAGTGTGGCGATGATGATAACATTCACCGGAATACGTACGGTTTTGCTGATGACACCTTTCGCCATCGAGTTAAGCGTATTTGCCGCAACCATCACGACCATAGTAGCCAGGCCAAGTCCAAGGCCGTTCGTCGCACTGCTGGTTACGGCGAGTAAAGGACAAAGCGCAAGGGACTGCTTGAGTACAATGTTATTGCCCCATAAACCTTGTGACATAATGCTTTTGTACTGGTTTGATTCACTCATTGTTCGCTCCTTGGTAAGATTCAAGCGCTAACAACGCCTGATGCACGCCTTTTACTACGGCTCTGGGTGTAATTGTTGCGCCGCTAAATTGGTCAAAATCACCCCCGTCCTTTATCACCGCCCACACACCTGTATTCTCTAAAGTGCGCTTGGCAAAACTGAGTATCCAACTGCTTTTTTCCGCTTCGATCTTGTCACCCAGTCCCGGCGTTTCACTGTGACTGATGATTCGAACGCCGATAATCTCCCCACTGATTTTTAAGCCGATAAGAAAGCGGATCGTGCCACTGTATCCCTCCTGCTCACCCCGGATCACCCAGTTAATCAGTTGCTGATTTTCATCTTCCACTCGATACAGTTCGAATGACTTACCTTCAAATTCGATTAGCTGGCGGTTCGAAAACACATCATTAGAATAAGGTTGTCCCGCCAGCACCTCCCTCAATAGCGCGTTCTGATCTTCTAAGATACGCTGAGAGATGATTGGCTTTGTCGCCCAATTCGTAACAAACAAAAGTAATGCGGCGAGCGCACATGCACTGGAAAGCAATATGATTTGATACGAAATGCGCTCTTTAAATGGCTGTAATCTGACTTCCATGATTATTTCTCCGTCACTCGGCTAGAACCAAACACTTGTGGGCGCAGGTAGTAATCAATTAAAGGGCTAACCGCATTCATAATCAGTACCGCAAAAGCCACGCCTTCGGGGTAGCTACCAAAGGTTCGGATCAACCAAACAAGCAGCCCACATCCCAGCCCATAGATAAGCTGTCCGCGAATACTGGTTGGAGAGGTAACAAGATCTGTCGCGATATAAAATGCACCCAACATGGCAGCCCCGCTGGTGAGGTGAATCCACGGCGCCAGGTAGGCTTCAGCGTTGATCAAATGACTGACTAAAGCAGGTAGTGCCAGACCAAGCATGAAGGTCACAGGTATCGCCCAGTGAATAATGCGTCGCCAAATCAGATAACCACCGCCACACAAGATAAGGAAAGCACTGGTCTCACCAAGACTCCCAGAATGCTGCCCAAAAAACTGCTGATTAAACTCAACTGGCAAGGTTCTTTCAATACTGAGAGCCGTCGCCGCCGTCACGCCGTCAAAGCTCAGCCATCCATCCGGTACGGTGACTAAGTTGTTGCTAAAATCTATCGGCGTTGGAGCCGCCCATTGGGTCATTTGAACCGGAAAACAGATCAGTAGCATGACGCGCGCGAGCATGGCTGGATTGAATAAGTTCTGCCCCAGCCCGCCATAGATTTGCTTACCCAAAATAATGGCGAACATACTGCCCAAAACCGCTAAGCTGATTGGGAACGAAGGCGGTAAACTCAAGGCGAGTAGCAGCCCGGTCAGAATCGCTGAACCATCAAAACACGCACTAGGTTTCTTTTTCATTGCCAACAAACATAAACATTCGCTCATGATGCTGGTTAAACAACACACGACTATCAGTGCCAAACTGTTGCGACCAAACTGAAAGCCAGCAAATACACAAGCCGGTAATAACGTTAAGATAACGAGATACATGATTCGTGTAGATGAGCTCCCGTTGTGAGCAAATGGGCCAATTATTGAGTCATATTTGATCATAACTGTTGCTCCTTCTCAGCGGCTTTATCTTGACGAGATACTCTCGCTGGACGAGATGGGCGAGCCGGTCTCTCTGGACGTGTCGTTTTTTCCGCTCGCTCAGGTCGAGCATTGCGGGTTGGTCGCGTGACTTTTTTCGCGGCTTTGGCTTTCTTCTCAGCGGCCTCATGGGCGAGACGTTGTTTTCTGGATTCATTGAGCACTTTGGTCTGAGCCGCTCTTTGCTCCATAAAGGTATGCGATGCAATCACACCCTTTGCGTGCATAAAGTACTGAACTAAAGGAATCGAAGAGGGACAAACATACCCACATGCGCCACAAGACAAGCAATGATTCACACCCAGTTCCTCGGCACGTTTGAAATCGGAAACGCGGGTGTACGCGGCCATTTGAAAAGGCATCAAACCCATTGGACAAGCACGAACACATTGACCACAGCGAATACACTCTTGATGTTTGGTTTCAATAAACACTTCGTCTTCGGTTAACGCCAGTATTCCGCCAACCGTTTTATCAACAGGCACCTGCATTGAGGGAATAACCTGCCCCATCATAGGTCCGCCCAGAAGTAATCGTTCCGTCGAGTCACTGACCCCGCCGCAATAGTTGATTACTTCGTTCACCGGGGTTCCAATTGGTACCTCGACATTTTTAGGTTCCGCGATCCCCTTACCACTGACCGTGACAATCCGCGAAACCAAAGGACGACGGAATCGAACCGCATGGTACACCGCCCTAACCGTGGAAATATTGTTAACTAAAATACCGACCTGAGTGGCACGCCCTCCTGGTGGAACATCTTTTCCAGTAAGCGTTTTTATTAAGTGCTTCTCAGATCCCATCGGATAAATACTCGGCACCTTACGCACGTCAATGGTGTCGACTTCACTCGCGGCAAAATGGAGCGCACTTAAGGCATCCGGTTTGTTATCTTCCACGCCGATAATGGCCCTTTGCGCACCGCTTGCAATCAGCATCATCTGTATCCCAGAAATAATTTCTTCCGGGTAGGTTTGCATTGTTAAATCATCACTGGTCAGATACGGTTCGCATTCACCTCCATTAATGATGATGGTGTCTACGTTGGCGCTTCTTGAAAATCGCAACTTGACCGCGGCTGGGAAACCAGCGCCACCTAGCCCGACTATGCCCGCTTCCGCCACGCGATCAATAATGGTGTCGGCATCTAAGTTATGGATATCTTCACCCGGCGAAGATACCCCCCATTGCTTATCGTCATTCGCGCGAATCACTACCGTGTCACACTTCACTTTCGCCGGGTGAGTTGTGATATGCGGAACAATCGCCGTCACCACACCATTCACAGATGAATGCAAAGGTGCAACGAAGTCCGTAAGTCCAACAGCAACCAACTGCCCTCTGTGCACTGACTCACCAGGACCAACCAATACTCTTAACTTTGCTCCGGAACGCGTCTGCAAAGGTAAGTAGATATTCCGAGGCCAGAAATGGCGATCAATGCGTTGATCTGACGTTAACTCTTTATAGGCTTTGGGATGAATACCGCCACTAAATGGTTTATTCCACAAACTAACACTGCTTAAACTGGACATGATTCACTCCTAAACCGACAATGAAGGCTTTGGCCAATACCATGTCGACACCGACGGCGTCACTTCGGACATGGTCAAGCAACCTCGTGTACAGGCTTTTTCACATAACTGACAACCGGTACACACGTCTTTTAGTACCGTGTGTAACTGTTTCGGCGCACCGACAATTGCATCAAAAGGACAGGCTTTGTAGCAGCGGTTGCACCCGTTACACTGCGTTTCATCAACCCTTGCCACCAGCTCTGTGTCTTGATCACTTGTATCAATTGAAACACCGAGCAGTTGTGCAACGTTTTGAGCAAGTAGCACTCCGCCAGGTGGACAACAAGCCGGGCTTAGTTCACCAGTGACCATTTTTTCGGCGGCCTGGCGGCAACCAGCCTCTCCACACTGACCGCATTGGCCACCCGGCAGTAATGCTTCAACTTTGTCTATCCTCGGGTCGCCTTCCACATGGAACATTTTTGCAGCGTACCCAAGCGCAAGCCCAAGCAATGCTCCGAGGGTGACAAAAAATATAAGCGTCGTAAGTAACATGACTTAATCTCCTCTATGCCATTCCCGAAAAGCCCATGAAGGCCATCGACAAAAATCCCGCCGTGATGAATGCTATCGGAGATCCTTTAAATGCGGCTGGCACCTGACTCAACATAAGTTGGCTGCGTAAACCAGCAAAAATAGTGATGACGAAAAAGAAGCCCAGAGCAGAGCCAAAGCTGAACATCAGGGTGTTGAGAAATGACAAATTGTCTTGAACAGCCAGCAATGCGACCCCAAAAACGGCACAGTTGGTGGTGATGAGAGGCAGAAATACGCCCAGAGACTGGTACAGCTCGGGAAATGATTTTTTAACGTATAACTCGGTAAACTGAACGACAGCAGCGATGACCAATATGAAGGATATGATCCTCATAAACTCCAGATGCAACGGCTTCAAAATCGCAAACTCAATAATCCAGCTTGATACCGTCGCTAAGGTAAGCACGAAAATCGTCGCGATCCCCATTCCCACCGCACTGGTAATTTTGCTCGACACTCCCATGAACGGACACAAGCCCAGAAATTTGGCTAAAACGACATTGTTTACGAATGTCGCACTCAGAAAAATGATCAATCCTTCAGACATAACAGCACTCCACTAGCTTCCTTTCTCGAAGGTGGTGCATAGCGTATGCCACGGAGCGTTTTTGCACTGGAATGAATCAAACAACCCCGTCAATACAGTGCTAGCGCGCAGGCTAAGCGCTTTTCTTTACCAAAATAGCTGTGTCACAAACCCAACAAAGTTCGCTTGTTCGCATGAATAATTGTCCGAAATCAAACAAACCTTCATTTAAGCGAGCCCGTCATACCTGGCTTAAGTGTTTGGAATAGGAAATGCATCGACGGTCTTATATCGCCAAACGTATAAGGAAAGACGTATGGAACAACTTGATAGCCTGCTACCCGATAGCAATTCAACGGTGTTTGACATGCAAGCGTTCGAGCAGATCGTTGCGCATGCTCCTGTCGCCATCAGTATTACCGACAAAAAGGGCAACATACTTTTCGTCAATAAGACCTTTAATCAGATCACTGGCTATAGTTCACGCGAACTGATTGGTAAAAACTCGTCACTGCTTTCGTATAAGGCAACACCTCAACGCGTATATCAAAATATGTGGCTAGCCATTACCAACGGTGACCATTGGCAAGGTCAGTTGGTCAACAGAAAGAAAAATGGTGAGCCGTATATTGCCGAAATTTCGATTTCTCGGCTAAAAGAGAAAAGTGGCGAGACACGATATTATGCCATCCATCGCGATATTACAGAGCGACACCAACGTATCACTGAGCAAAAAAATCAGTTCACACTCTTTCAAGCGGTGTTGAATGGTTCTTCGACAGCCATTGCACTGATTGATGCCTCCAACAAGCTGCTAGTCAGCAACAAAAAGTATCAACGGATACAAAACAGCATTCACCACAGCCCTATCGACTTATTGCTGCAAAGCATTCAGAGAGACTATCAACAGACTAGTGTGGTTGAGTTCATCGGCGAACATAAAAACCGTACGCAAAATATCTCTGTTCGAAATGAAGACGGCACATGCGAACGATGGTTTGAATTTACATTGGCGAAAATCCCGGTTTCAACCATCAACATTGAACATTATTTTCTTCCAGACAGTGATGATGACTATAGCGTTATCTCTATCACTGAGCGTACCAAAGAGAAGCTCTTGGTCGAGGAACGACGCATTAATGCTACCAAGCTTATGGCGAGGGACAATAAATACGTCCACGCCATGCAAGAAGCATTAATGGGAACACTGCATCAATTACAGGGACCGTTCAATGTCATTGATTCTGCTGTAAATATTCTCAAACGTACTAATGCCTCCTGCCCCGGTTTAATCGCGATGGATGACGCAATGGCGAATGCAAATGCAGCCATGCAAGAAATCATGCTCGCCATCCCAGAACGAGAAAGAGAAGCGCGGCAACCAGTGAATCTCAATGAAGTGATTCGTGACTCATGCAGCATCAGTAATGATGAATTGATGAGGCTATCGATCAACTTAGAACTTGATCTATCGCCAAAGCTTTCCTCAATCAATGGCACGCCTCATCGACTTATTCTTGCCATAAAACAGCTCATCGATAACGCGTTAGATGCTATCAAATATGCTAAGCCGTCAGATCGGACGCTGTTCATTCAATCTTATGAGAAAAACGGAGAGATAGTGGTTGATATCGAAGACAATGGCTTAGGGGTGAAAGAAGATCTTCGTCTGACCGTATTCCAACCATTTTATAGCACCAAACCAAAGCACCAGTCTGGCTGTCGAGGCATTGGGCTTTCTATCGTGCAACAGGTGCTCAATGAACATTCAGCCACCGTAACGATCTCAGACAGCCGCCAGCTAAACGGCGCCAAAGTCTGCTTAACATTTCCAATTAATAGCGGTAAGTCATTATGATAGAAGATCATTCTCTTTTAGATTTAGAGCGTCAGTTATTGGCGGCAATGTATCGAATATCTAGTGTTCTAAACGCTAGCTTAAATTACGTTGAGTCATGCGACAAAATACTTAAAATTCTGCACGATGAGTGTCGTTTACAGTGTGGCATGCTCACTATTCTTGACCACCAAAAGAACATTTTATTGGTTAAGTCTGTACATAGCCCACTTAGCGATAGTAGCCGAGACCAAAAGAACGTTTACTATAAAACCGGTGAAGGTATTGTCGGAGAGGTCCTCAGCCAAGGGAGCTCTATGGTAATTCGTAATCTAGGTAGCGATATGCGTTTTGCGGACAAATTGGCACTTTATGACTATGACAAGCCTTTCATCTGTGTCCCAATCAAAGACAGTAATAGTAAAGTTCTTGGCGCACTTTCAGCCCAACCACCTAATGTCAGCGACGAGCACCTTACGTTGTTGTCGAAATTCCTCGATATGATTGGCAACTTAATCGCCAAGAATATTCAACTGTCTCAGAACGTTGAGCGAACCGAAAAAGAACTTGTTGATGAGCGTGACGGATTACGCCGTAAAGTTCGCAACAACTACAGTTTTCACAACTTAGTGGGGCACACCAAGACCATGAGACAGATTTTCGATCAAATTCGTCTGGTGTCTCGCTGGGATTCAACGGTGTTGGTTCGCGGTGAATCGGGGACGGGTAAAGAGCTTATAGCCAACGCGATTCACTATAACTCTCCTCGTGCTGATCGTCCGTTCATCAAACTCAACTGTGCAGCGCTGCCTGATAACTTGCTCGAATCTGAGCTGTTCGGCCACGAAAAAGGCGCATTTACAGGTGCGGTCAAGCAGCGTAAAGGGCGATTTGAAATGGCACACAATGGCACTATTTTCCTGGATGAAATTGGCGAAACCAGTGCAGCGTTTCAAGCAAAGTTGTTACGAGTATTGCAGGAGAAAGAGTTTGAACGAGTCGGGGGAACAACAACTATTTCGGTAAACGTGCGTATTATCGCCGCGACTAACCGTCACCTGGAAGAGGAAGTGACGCAAGGTAACTTCCGTGAAGACCTTTATTACCGCCTCAATGTTATGCCAATGCACTTACCTCCTCTTCGCGATCGTATTCAAGACATTCCAGAGCTGGCTGAGTTCATGCGCAAAAAGCTCAGTAAGCAACAAGGCCGTAACCTCACCATCAGTGATGATGCGATACGAGTGATGATGAATCACAGTTGGCCGGGTAATGTGCGTGAACTAGAAAATACCTTAGAACGCGCTTCGGTATTGTGCGAGTCCGGTGTCATTGATGCCAGCTTAATCAAAATCAACCAGTCTGAACCCAGCTTTTCACCGCCGGTCCAATCCGCTTACACACCCCCACTTTCTGCCTCTGCACCACTTCGCGCAACAGAAAGTCAGCTTATACATCGGGAGAAAAGCAAACCGGCTGACGAGAGAGAACTGGTAATCGATGCACTTGAACGATCTGGTTGGGTAAAAGCCAAAGCAGCAAGGCTGCTCAATATGACGCCGCGTCAAATTGCTTACCGAATTCAAATACTAAATATCGAGATGAAACAAATCTGACAATTTTTGAAAGCCAGATATTGTCGGTAAACGGACAATTGTTACTAGTCAGAATCCTTAGCTTATGTAAAACAATACTTTAGTTAAGGAACAATGATTGCAATGAAGCTTATTAAAGGCATTTAATCATAAGGGGCAGACATGGAAAGTCCTTCATCAAGTGTAAAAAGTGACGATTGTGCACAAGATAATCTTCATCACTTTTTCAATAAACAAACGCAGGATAAAATAGCAAAACATCCGTGCTATTCAAAACAGGCTCATCAATACGCGCGTATGCATTTACCTGTAGCACCAGCATGCAACATACAGTGCAACTACTGTAACCGGAAATATGACTGCAGTAATGAGTCTCGCCCGGGAGTCGTGTCACACGTTATGGATAGTGCTGCGGCACTCAAACAGTTTTCAACCATTAAAAAGCGAGCGCCTAACTTGACGGTAGTTGGAATCGCAGGCCCTGGTGATGCGCTCGCAAACCCGCAAGCCACATTTAAAACGCTTCGCGATATTCATAAAGCCGACCCAAACGTACAGCTTTGTATCTCAACCAACGGACTTGCGCTTGCTGAACATGTTATGACGCTGGCGGTATTGGGCGTTAATCACCTCACCATTACGATTAATTGTATTGATGCTGATATCGGAGAAAAAATCTACCCTTGGATTTTTTACAACCGAAAAAGACTTAAGGGCAAAATCGCGGCACAAACACTTATCGAGCGTCAATTGCTCGGATTAGAGTTAGCAGCAAAGGCTGGCATGCTGGTGAAAGTGAACACGGTACTTATCCCGGGCATCAACGACCATCACATTGCTCAAGTATCAGAGAAAGTGAAATCTCTGGGCGCGACGTTACATAACATCATGCCCCTGATTTCCGATCCAAGTCATGGTACCTATTTTGGGTTGAGTGGTCAGCGGGGGCCAACCGAAGATGAACTGCAACGCGTCCGCGAAGAATGCGGTGTGCATATGCCGCAAATGACCCATTGTAAACAGTGCCGAGCAGACGCTGTTGGAATGCTTAGTGATGACAAGGCCTCAACATGTGGCTCGTCTTCTAAACCATCGGTATATAAAGTCGCGGTTGCCAGCCATGGAGAGACCCACATCGGATTGCATTTTGGCCATGCCAAACGCTTTGAGATCTACCAATATGACCAACAATCACAGCAATTCCTTTTTGAGGAATCACGTAACGTTGCTCAATACTGCACAGGCCAAAGTGAATGTGGTGAAGAGTCTGAAAAAGAAGCCTTGTTCGACACTATCGCAGATTGCCAAGTGGTTCTCAGCGCGAGAATCGGAATCTCACCGTGGCGTGAATTAGAGAAACGTGGAGTGATTCCCAACGTGGACTTTGCCTTCCAACCAGTAAGCAGCAGCTTAGAAGCAATCGCCAAACAATACTGTCGTGACACTCAGCAAGCGGAGACAAAACATGAGCTTTTCAATCAACAATAAATGTGTCGGCTGTCATGCCTGTATGACCGTGTGTCCTAATCAGGCGATATATAAAAGCGACAGAGCAGACAAACCATTTGCGATTCATACTAAGCGGTGTAATGAGTGCTCTTCTTTTTGGCAGGAGCCACAATGCGCCAGTATTTGCCCTATCGAAGAGGCGATTGTTGACCACACCAGTCGCCCCCTAAACCCTTTAGGCAGCTTGAGCCCGCAACATGATAGGAGCTCAGTATAGTGAACGCTGAAAAATGCAAACAGTACTGGCGACCGATCGTCCACTCTTATCTGAGTGGGCGATCTGCGCTGCCACTTTACCTCGGATTGAAGAAAAGCCACTTTATTCAACTTATTGAATTTTTTGGCCTTGAGGTAAGTTTAGCCAATCTCGAAACCAAACAAGCCAGGTTACGTAGCGAGTTAATGGCATTACGAACCGAAGAATACGATCAACTACGTCAATTGTTATCTCAGAACTTGGATAACTCACACCCGTTTGCAGAAGAAATGGCCATCGTTATATCAAGTGGTTGTATGGGAAGCCAACACCTCTGGGATGACCTAGGGCTACCCGAACGGGCTCTACTGACACAATTATTTTCTGACTATTTCCCCAACTTATCTGCTAAAAATGTTAACAACATGCGCTGGAAACGGTTTTTATACCGTCAGTTATGTGAAAACGGCGGCGACTATGTATGTCGCTCGCCAAGTTGTGATACCTGCTCAAGCTACAGTGAATGCTTCGATACTGTGTCGTAACCTCACTCAACATCGCTTAAATATTGAGCTACCATTGCCGAACGTGTAAGTTCGCGGCTTTTAACATTCAGAGACGTGTAGATCCCAAAAAAATAAATACAAATAATCCTTTACATGTGATCACTAAAAGACAATAATGGCGCCGCTCTGTTGTTCAGAGTTATTAAATGAGACATCACGTAGTAAAAGTAAAACCCTTAGAAAACCAAGTTGTTATCCTCAGTGTTTCCCTTAGCTTCAAAGATACATTAAATAATTCAAGCTACTAGCGCATTCAAATAATTAATTTTTTCAATTTATATAAGGGACATATCATGTCTAATAAAACAACTGGTTCTGTAAAATGGTTCAACGAAACTAAAGGTTTTGGTTTCCTAACTCAAGACAACGGCGGCGCAGACGTATTCGTTCACTTCCGTGCAATCGTTTCTGACGGTTTCAAAACTCTTGCTGAAGGTCAAAAAGTGACTTTCGAAGTAGAGCAAGGCCAAAAAGGTCTTCAAGCTGCTAACGTTGAAGTAGCATAAGATTTTAAGTAGGCGCAGGCTGTAGGAGACTACGGCTTGCGTCACTTATCTCTAATTTTATAAATACCTCCCCCCCTTTTAAACTCCTCAATTCTCTTTATCTGATCCCCTTTCTTCTATTGATTTTGCCTTATAGCGAGCATCTTTCACGCTTTTAAGCTATTACATGTCATACCCATACAAAATCCCAATCTTGATGAGTAAATGGTCAGATTATTGTGGGAATTGGTATTATGCCTATATTTAAACACGAGCCCCTGAGGTACAGATCATGACTGATGAAGAAAGAATTGAACTTCAAAAAAACAACCCTCTCCATGGTCTTAAACTAGAGACGATGATCGCTGAACTAGCGGACTTTTATGGATGGGATATCTTAGATGCAGCAATGCGATTTAATTGTTTTCATACCAATCCCTCAGTCGCAAGTAGTGTGAAGTATTTAAAGAAGACAGATTGGGCAAGAGAGAAGTTAGAGAACTTTTATTTGTACCGATTTAAGCGCATGCCGAGAGCATCGAGTGAAGAGTTCGAACTGCCTCCACGCGCCCGTACGTTTCCAAACGGACTTAAACCTAAAGAGCCAATGGAACTTACGGTTGAGTCAATCTTGAAATCACAAGCTAAAGCCGCTTCAGCACATAAAGAGCGCTCGTCTCGAGGCCGTTCTAAACGTTAATATCTGTGTAACTCATTACCCCATAGTGCTGACAAACATAAAACCAATTCGGTTGTTCGGGTTGTTGGGATAGCAAAAAAGTGGAGGAGTTGTAATCTCCCCCACTTCACTGTTATTGCAGCGACAAATACAAGCTATTCTCTACTCCCATACAAGGCCTTCAGGTAAGTCAGGAAGCGCCCAATTATGGATATAGTTGATCACTCTTAACGAATCATCTGCCGCTTGTGTAAAGCCACGTGCATAATTCGTATTTACTTGGTCAACCGTAAAGACCTGAGGGTTTCCTGCTATATCAAGAAGAGGAACCACCTGATATGACAAAGTTGAAATCACCACTGGGGCATTAATATCCGGCTCTACGCCTGGAAGAACTAGCCCCACTTCAATTCCGGAATACATAACATCACGGTAATAGCTATACCCCATAAAATTGAAATACCCGTTGTCATTAATACCTAAAGTGGTGTTGATATTAATAACTAGATCGAGAGTGATAGATCCAAACTTATCTCCAGCCCCTGCTAAAAGCGCTGCGGCCGTATCCAAGTCTTCCGAACTCAATGTTTCAACACCGTCACCGGCCAAATGTCTAAGACCACCTAACTGCTCATCTGACAAAGTAAGACCAGGAAGATGACCATTTAGCATCAGTGCTTTATAGAGTGCCAAGTTTTCCAGTGGCGAATCGATGGTTTTGAATACATCCTCCGTAACCTCCACCTCAATTCGTCCTGCCGGGTCAGTTCTCACACTAATCGCATTGTTAATATTAGACATCGCTTCATTGTAGGATGAGTCGATCACATCAACGGGTGATCTCGCAACACTCAAGCGACCGAAGTCCACTTCTTCAGCGTAACTTGCAAAAACGTAGTCCTCATAACCCACTAAGCTTTCGACAATCTCACAATCACTATTAAGTGGAATCAGTGTTAATCCATCTTCTGTTTGAAACTCTTCAGGAAGTATAGGTAGCGGCTCCCCGGTGAGTACATCGGTAGCCTGTTCATTTGCGATTGGCTGGAAGCAACCATTATCATCTTGTTGAGGTATGTATAACGTTGCGTCCAATTCATCCCAGTCCCAGGTATATTTCACTGGCTCACCATTGTCATTGCGGACAATAATAAGCAAGTCACCGTAAAGGTCGCCTTTACTCACGCCCGGATCATTATTACCTCTGCCTGGCTTTCCATCTCTACCTTGATTCCCAGCCCAAGAAGGACGATCTGAGCTATCATCAGCGGACAGAGCGAAAGGAAGCGACAAGAATAATAGTAGCGCGAGCGCCATACTCACAAACATAAGTACATTCATGCTTATGCTTTTAATTGGTGTGTAGTCTTTCATCATCTGCTCCTTAGCGTATGGATACGCTCCCATCGCAATACATTGCTTAAGAGAAAAAAGACTGTCTGACTTAATTAAGTTTTTAACACCACCAAATTAACTGTAGAGTAGATTTCATAAGCAACCGCTAATATACGCAAGCATTTTGATACGGATCAATTGAATATCAATTAAGTTTCTTAGTAGACGATACAATGCTGACACAGGAACGGTCTGAGAGGATAAAGGTCTCGCCTTCAGAAAACCTTGTACAAAGTCCACCAGCCTTGGACCGGTTTAACTTAAGCTTGCTAGCCTTGCTGCAAAACCCATAAAGAACATGCCTAGTAACCCGTTGCCTAACTTTGCTAACACTTTATTATCTTTGAATAATTGAGTTAATGATGAACCCAGAAAGATCAGCGTACTCAAATAAATGATGCTAAAAACTTCTAAGATAAACGCCAGGATCAAGTATGAAATCCACGTATGTTCGTACGTATAATCGATAAACTGGATAAAGAAAGAGACGTAAAACAGGATTGCTTTTGGATTGGTCAGACTTAACGTCAGCGACTTAGCAAACACATTTTCGCGTTTCTTAGGGCGAGCGACGTCTGATTCACCATCATCACTTTTACTCATTAACTGATGAATGATTTTCACCCCTAAATACAGCAAGTACGCGGCACCCAAGTAGCGAATAATCGTGAACAGGACGGGAGAAGTTTGAATTAACGAAGCAACACCTAGGTAAGAGAGCAAAATTAAAACCGCG
Source organism: Vibrio sp. EJY3 (assembly GCF_000241385.1). Classification (NCBI taxonomy): domain Bacteria; kingdom Pseudomonadati; phylum Pseudomonadota; class Gammaproteobacteria; order Vibrionales; family Vibrionaceae; genus Vibrio; species Vibrio sp. EJY3. Next base: position 676,783 of record NC_016614.1, on the reverse strand, counting down.
TCACCAATAAGCACACCCGAAGCTGCTTTATAACCCGCCTTAACACCCAGCGATGAGCTCGATTTCAACACATAGAGAGAGTTTGGACCCGGAGCAAGAATGATCATGGTCAGACCGACCAAATACGTCCATATATTAATTACGCCAAACATCTCCAACATGACGAACAACCCTTTTACCAAATGACATCGAACAGAATTACGAGATATAACTGAAACAAATAGCAAAGTCTATCTCAGCACGAAGAATTCCATCAAAAATATATAAACCCTCATTCATAAACAGACATCTCATTCATGTTAGAAACTAATTAAAGATGTTAAAGAACGTGATCAAACTCGTAGATTTCAACCGATGTTACCGGTAACTTACAAAATGTTCCCGGTAACATTCGGGCGTAGTAGGAATACAAGTAGATCCGATAATAAATTAAAGGACGAATGAATGAACATCATACAAAAATCCCTAACCTCAGCTATCTCACTAGCGTTGCTATCCACTTCAGCATTCGCTGCTGACTTTAACTTTAAGTTTCAATCCAGTGATCCATCTGGTGACAAGAACTTTCAGGTTCAAAAAGAGTGGACGGAACGCGTAGAGCAAATGTCTGGTGGTCGTATTGAAATCGACCTACTGCCTGTTGGTGCCGTGGTTAAACACACAGAAACCTTAGGCGCTATCAAAATGGGCGTTATCGATGGTCACATTACCGCAACAGGTTACTTTACTGGCCAAGATCCAGCGTTTGGTCTGATCGGTAATATGGTTGGTGCATGGTCAGACACTCGCCAATTACTTCAATACATCAACTACGGTGGTGGTTATGAGTTAATGACTGAGCTCTACGCACCGTACGGCGTGAAATACATTGGCGGTTCAACAACAGGCGTAGAGTCATTTGTATCTAAAGTGCCACTAAATGGCGTTGATGATCTAAAAGGTCTTAAGCTTCGTGCTCCGGAGGGTCTGGTTCAACAAGTATTTGCGGCTGCAGGTGCGACCCCAGTAAACCTACCAGGTTCAGAGGTCTTTACGGGTTTGAGTAAAGGCGTTATTGATGCTGCTGACTACACCGTTTTCTCTACTAACCATCAAGCGGGCATGAACGATATCGCAACTCACCCAGTTCAACCTGGCTTCCACTCACTGCCAACGATTGATATCTCAATGAGTCAGAAAAAGTGGGACAAGCTACCAGCCGATCTTCAAGAGATCATGACGGTATCGGTTCGTGACTTTGCTGAAGATATTACGACTCAACTGCGTATCGCAGACCAGAAAGCCGTGAAAGAAGCGGAAGCGAACCCTAACATTACCATCCACGACTGGTCGGAAGAAGAGCGTAAGAAGTTCCGTCTGATTGCGATGGGCGAGTGGGAAAAATATGCTGAACTCTCTCCTAATGCGAAAAAAGTTTACGATTCTATTACGACTTACCTAAAAGACTCGGGTCTTCTATAAGTTGTTAAAAAAAGGGAGGTTTACTCCTCCCTATTTCATTTGGAATTAGACATATGAAAGAATCAGACACAAATCTAGCGGCTGAAATGCCCCAGAATATTCTCGACAAAGCAATAACCAAAATCAGTGAGCTGTTTAGTTTATTGTTTGTTGCCACCGTCATCATTTCATTTTACGAAGTAGCAAGCCGCTATTTGTTTAACTCACCAACCATGTGGGTGCACGAAACCGCCTCCTTTATTGGTGGAGCACTGTTTGTGATCGGCGGCGCCTACGCTCTCGCAACCGACAAACATGTAAGAGTCGTTCTCGTTTACGATGCGGTATCACAAAAGACAAAGCGTTACCTGAATGTCTTTCACCATCTAGCAGGGTTACTGTTTAGCGGGTTATTGATTTATGCAGCGTGGCAAACTGTGGCTAACTCTTGGTTTGCTCCTTGGGGTGGATTGAGATTAGAAACCTCGGGCTCCGCTTGGAATCCACCATTCCCAGCCCTGCTTAAAGGCATCATTCTATTTACCGTTTGCCTGATGTTTATTCAATTCATTTTGCATTTGATTAAAGAAATTCAACAACTAAGGGACGAAGGCGATGAATAACTTATCTTCTACAAAACCTTCTGTTGGGAGCTACAAACCAGTGTTCCTTGTCATCGGCCTTCTGACCTTAGCCGCTGCTTTAGGATGGGTTGGTGTGCAAACCTTCACATCGAACTTGTCATCGATTGGCATCGAGTACGGCAGCTTGCTGATGCTTGTGTTGATGATTGGTCTATTGTTGACTGGTATGCAACTCGCTTTCGTAACAGGCCTTGTCGCACTGATCTTTACCTTAGGCTGGTTTGGCGTTGATGCGCTGCCGCTTATTACGAGCCGTATTTTCAGCTTCGTCAGTGGTTACGTGTTCCTCGCGGTGCCAATGTTTGTACTGATGGCTGCGTTACTCGACCGCTCAGGAATTGCCAGAGACTTGTTCGATGCAATGAAAAGTGTTGGCCGTAAAGTTCGCGGTGGGGTTGCGGTTCAAACCTTGCTTGTTGCGGTGATCCTTGCATCTATGTCGGGCGTTATCGGCGGTGAAACGGTACTGCTTGGTATTCTTGCTCTGCCACAAATGTTAAGACTTGGCTATGACCGTAAGTTAGCAATCGGCACCACATGTGCTGGCGGTGCACTAGGCACCATGCTACCACCGAGTATCGTTCTAATTATCTATGGTTTGTCGGCTTCCGTATCAATTGGCGAACTATTCAAAGCGGCATTCTTACCAGCGTTTATTCTGGCAATGTTCTACATGGCTTACGTACTGATTCGCTGTAAGCTGAATCCCGACCTTGCTCCGTTACCTTCAGAAGAAGACCTGGCTAAAGATGCTGAAGCTCATCCAAGTTACTTCAAAGCGCTGTTCTTCCCTTTGCTATCGGTAGCGACGGTTCTAGGAAGTATTTACACCGGTATTGCATCAGTTACCGAAGCCTCTGCTCTGGGTGTGGTTGGTATTGCTATCAGCGCGGCTATCCGCAAAGAACTTAATTGGAAGATGATCAAAGAGTCTTCTATCGCGACGATGCGTACCTGCGGCATGATCATGTGGATTGGTATCGGCGCTTCCGCTTTGGTTGGCGTATACAACCTAATGGGCGGTATCGACTTTGTAGAGGAAACGATTCTCGCGCTAAGTGGCGGAAACGCGATGTCTACCTTGCTTATCATGATGGCGATTCTGTTCGTTCTGGGTATGTTCCTGGACTGGGTTGGCGTTGCACTACTGACTATGCCGATTTTCGTCCCGATCATCACAGGCCTTGGAATGGACCCAATCTGGTTTGGTGTGGTGTTCTGTCTAAACATGCAGGTCGCGTTCTTGTCGCCACCTTTTGGTCCAGCAGCATTTTATCTTAAGTCTGTTGCGCCTAAAGACATTAGCCTTGGTGAAATATTCACTGCACTACTTCCGTTTATAGCACTACAAGTTAGTGTTCTTGCTCTCGTGATTGTTTTCCCAGAGCTTGCATTATGGTGGCGATAAATCTGCCCATTAAGCCTAATTATGAGTTGATACTATGAATAAAAAATATGTCGTTATGGGTGTTTCTGGGTGCGGTAAATCTTCTATCGGTGACTCGCTGGCAAAATCTCTGAACATCCCTTTTTTCGATGGTGATGATTACCATCCAGCGGAGAACGTAGAAAAAATGAGGAATGGCATCCCTCTTACCGATGAAGACAGAAAAGAGTGGCTGTTAACCTTAAATGCGTTAATACAGGAACAGGAAAACTTGGTACTGGCATGCTCTGCCTTAAAACCAGAATACAGAGAAACATTAAGAGCAGGCTGTAATGATCTCACGTTCTGCTATTTAAAAGGTGATTTTGACACGATATGGGCTCGTCTAAAGGCCAGAGAAGATCACTATTTCCAAGGTTCAGCGATGCTAGAAAGCCAGTTTAATACTCTGATCGAACCCACCGAGCAGGAGGCAATCTATATCGATATCAATCAGCCTCCAGAAAAAGTGGTTGGAGATATCCTCGCAAAAGTTTGATCAAAAAGGGCTGGTACTCCAGCCCTTTCTTTTGATCCTACGTGTTAGCTTGTTACAGTTGATTATTCGTCATCACTCCACGCCCTATGCTGAACCGACTAAACATGGCGAACTCTGGTTTGCAACAAGTGCTTGAATAACTTGGAAGCAAAGCTATTCATCAACGCAGCAATAATAATGAGCGCAATTCCGACCACCTGATAGATAGAAAAGCTCTCTTCAAAAAACAGCACTTGCCATATCGCGGTGAACAACAAACTGGTAAAGATCAACGGTGCAACTTGAGAGTTATTTTCGGCCAGCTTATACGCTTTAGAGCGGAAAATTTGATTGCCTACGACGGATATCGAGAGCCCGAAAAGGCATATCCACACCAATAAATTTCCCTGCGGTGCTAACAATATCTGCATGTCTGGTTCTGGCAAACCTGATATGAAGGATAACGGTAGCACGCTCAATGCAGCGATAAGAAATGTCCAGCTATTAAGAACAGAAGGCGTCACCTCCCTTTTGCTAGCGCGAAATAGACTTACCTGTGACCCTGCACTGAACAGTCCCGAAGCTAAACCAATTAACAGCTCCGGTCTAAACTGAATTCCGGATACATCACCAGCCAGCATTAAAACGCCAATAAAAGTCGCGGCTAAACCGAATTTCGTTTCTGTTTTAATCTTTACTTTAAAAAACAGCTTTTCTAAAACGGCAATAAAAAGCGGCCCTGTTGCAAAAAGTACCGAGCTTTCAACCAGAGATAAAGTATTCAATGAGGCAATGAAGCACAACTGGCATGCAGCGATGCATAGCCCACGAATAATAATAGGCTTTACTACTTTACGTGGCGGCATAGGTAACTTTGAAGCCACTACAATTGCAAAAAGCAACAAGGTTGGCATAAGAAAACGGAGAAACGTAAGCAGCTCAATACCCATCATTTCGGTAAGTTTTTTTAATAGAAGTCCAGTTAATGACAAACTGAACGTTGAAATTAGCATATAAGGTACAGCGTGGTTCTTCGACAAGATAGTATCCTCCCTATTGACGAGCCCATACTAGTGCAATGACAACAGAGAAAAAAACGAATATATTTAAACAAACCTGTTAGATAAACTTACAAATGAATAAACGACCACCTCTGAAATCTCTTTACGCATTTGTTGCGGTCGCAGAAACCGGCAGCATGACAGAAGCCGCTGGTATACTTAGCGTGAGCCACTCTGCAATCAGCCAAGCGATAAAAAGCCTTGAATCACTCATCGGGCAACCATTGTTTCAACGAGTCGGCAGGCAGGTTCAACTCAATTCAGTTGGCCAGAAGTACTACAATGACATTGCTCCGGCATTAAAAACGATCGTTGATGCGACGCAAGCCGTTACTCACCAGCCACAATCAAATCGAATCACACTGAATATGATTAACTCTCTGGCAATCCATTGGTGGGTACCAAGAGTCGATAACTTCCAACAATACGCCCCAAACGCGGACATTCGCCTGTCTAATCTAATCGGTCCTTTTGATTTAAACCAAGAAGGTGTGGACGTAGCAATCATTCACGGTAAGTCCGATGAATGGGAAGACTACTATTGCGAAAAGCTCGGAGATGATGAGCTGTTACTGGTATGCAGCCCTGACCTGTTGGATTCATCACAAGACTTCCCGTCCGCTGCTGAATTATTGCAACGCTATCCTGCGATTTATGCTGAAAACCTGCGTAGAAAGCAGGACTGGAGTGTTTGGTGTCAGGGTAACTCTCTGCCCGTTCCCAAGAAGCAAAATAATTTGAGTTTTATCGCGTCAATACATGCCGTTCAGGCCGCAATCCGAAAGCTGGGTGTTTTCGTTACACACCGATTATTCGTCCGTGATGAAATTAAGCACGGTTTGTTGGTAGAAATAGGGTCGCCAGTTAAAAATCCGCATTTGGAGTTTTTCTTTGTTTGCAAACCAGAAAAGCTGCGCAACGAAAATGTTCTTAAGTTGAAGTCTTGGTTGAGTAAGGAATTTAATAACACGTCGGATGAATGATGACTGAGAGCGCGCCATTTGGCACCACACCACCATTCGGTTTAGTTTATCGGCAGTTATAAGAAAAGCCCGGCAATAGGAAACTGTTTACTTCCTGGCCGGGCTTAAGTGGCTGTTATTTAAGTGACATTACTTATCTGGAAGGTAAAACTATCCATACAAATAAAGTCAACCTAAAAACCTTCACTTCAATAAACACTTATGTCTTAGTTACCACCTTGAAACCACGGTTTCTTAGGCTTGTTTTTGTTGTCGGACTGGTTGTGTTTATTTTTATGTTTGTTGTGCTTGTTAGGATGATTCGGGTGCTTTCCAGGCTTATGTTTATCATCATTGCCAAATGCAAGTACAACGATCGCTGGATCATGATCAGACGCTCGGTAAATATCAGAATATTTCGGTAAGTCACCTGAGTACTCTGTTGTGTAATCAACATAAGTGGATTCAGGCGAGTTGATATTCCAATCGATAGCTGCAACGACGTTGTTTTCTGCCGTTTCTGCATCTGCCAAAATATAATCCAGTGTTCCTAGAGTGTCGTCGTACGAATAGCTGTATGAATTCGGATGCCATTCTCTGATAACATTTCTATAGCCAAAGGATTGTGAGAGGCTTTCAGGTTGAGCACCATCCATTTTTTGATCACCAATAAACGTATCACGAGCTGGTGTCACCGAGTAACCTTCCGGAAGCTCTGTTAACAACAAAATCGGATCTTCGCTGGCGTAAGAGTTCAAGTCACCTAGGATCAACTTGTGTCCATCAATTTTAGCTAACTCAGTACCCAAGTGTTGTGCGGCAGAAACTCGGAAATTTTCACATGATCCCTGTCCATCAACATCTTGCTTATTCTGCAGGTTTACATCTTCCCAGCAGGTTGAGCCCTTTGACTTGAAGTGATTAACAGACACCGTGATGGTCTCGTCAGTGCCATTGATACGGAAAGTAGGAGTAATGGCATCTCTTTGATAGTTGTCAGTATCCTCACCTTCGGTCGCGTGTTGCTCCGGCATTTCAATCAGTCGGTATGTATCAAGTGTGACTTTAGCAGGTTTAAAAATCACCTGGTTAGTGATGGCATCGGTACCAACGTAGTCGTAATCTTCGCTGGACACGTACGAATACTGGTTAGACTCATCTTCAATCAAAAGATTAATTTTATTAACCAGATGCGCTACAGCAGACGCTTCGCCAAAACCGTTGTTTTCAATCTCCATCAGACCAACGATATCTGCATCCATCGCGACGATGGCTTTGGCAATTTTATCACCCTGACGTTCAAACTCATCGGCTGTTTCCGCACCACGGTTGTCACCATATGGGTTTTCAGCCCCGCCAAATGGAGAGTTAAAGTAGTTAAGTACGTTGAAAGTCGCGACGCGCAGGTCCCCATCGACAAGATCCGGCGTCGAGGTACGGTCATTATTGTGAATAAACGTGTCTTGCGTTGCTTCATTGGTAACGTACAGACGGAAATCACTGTATGAGTACCCCAATACGCCCTGAAGTCCGTTAATAGTGTCGTCGATGCGGATATAGTCATCACTGGTTGTTGTACCGTCTTCCATTGGAACCGCACTTTCTGTCAGAAAATCACTGTACCAAGGCACAACACCGTTAGCCGCTTTTTGGAATGACTCAATATAGATTCGGCGATCTTTATTTTCATTGTCCTTAGCTGCGGCTTCGACGGACCCCGCTACATTTTGCTGGTTCATATGTAGGTTAACCCGTTCATACGATGCCATCATGTTGTAGCGGTATGCGTCGTAATCAAAGCTGAACGTTCGCGTGATATGCATATCTGCTGCTTCGTCCAGCTCAACAAGCATGCCTTCATGACGTTCCAGAGTGAAGTCGAAACTGTCATCCGTATCCCGAGTACGCAGTGGCGTTGGAGTTATCGTGATTTGGGTAGGCTCAACATTATTAACATGCGTATCAATCAGTTGAGTCCAGCCATAGCTTTCGTAAGCTTTACCCTGCACCGTAACGGTATTGCCGACCTCAATACCACTAATATCACCTCTGATGAAAATTGCATCAGAGGTATTCTCATTACCGTCCCCATATTGATCTTGCAGGAAGAATCCTACTGGCAGGTCATTACCTAGTGCAGACGTTTGAATCGCTGTCACGATACCTGTAACTTCGTAATACCCTTCTGATTCATAACCAGATTCAATCAGAGGTGAACTCCAGGCATCCCCCTGCATTTCCATGATGGTTGTTGCTGTCGCGTCTGGAATGGTGTTATCTACACCTTCATCCGACAAGCTTCCCAAACCGTCAAAGGTATCTTTGGCGTAGCTGCTCCAGTCACTCTCATCGAACACTGTGCTCGCAGAACGTCCTATACGGCGCAGGGTGATGTCTTTTCCCCAACCACTTGTCGTTGGCACATCGCCAACAATATCAACTACATTGCCATCATTAAGAAGCGCAACCGCATCACCACCATTGTGTACCAGAGCAGAAGAAATGATAGTGGCAACATCAGCCGATAGTGACAGCTCTGCCAGACTGTTTTGTACGACCAACAGCTCTTGTGGCGCTAAAGTACCAGTCAAATTCAACATTTGTGTCGGGATTTCAGAGCCATCTTTATAGCGTGCTAACGTGTAATTAGAGAGCAGAACACTTTCCGAGCCATTGTTGTACAGCTCTATTGCTTTATTATAGCTGCCGCCTTCAACATATTCCGTAATCAAAACTTCGGCGTTGGCAACGTTAGAAAGTGCCAGACCCACCGATAATGTAATCAGTGTTTTTTTCATCTTGTATCTCATCCATGTTTTATAGATTGAATGTTTAATATCGCGGAGACTTACTTGTAGTGGTTAACCGTATATTTAATATTAAATTAGCATTTAAATATGACTTTTAAGTTAATGAAATTCATAGAGATAGCTAATTAAGCAAAAGGTAATATTATTGCATTTTAATTAGTTACATTCCGATCAGAGTGTCATTGTTAAGTTAAAATAATATGAACATTTAATTATTCTATCCACCTTAAATTCAAGACAATTAAATATAATAGAGTGTAATCGAATACATTTATTCTTCAGATTTAACGATGAATATTAATTAAAATTAAACGTAAATTTCGAGTTAGGGTCGATACAACGGAGCATCAACAAAGCACTGGTTGAGATAATATTTTAAGATTAACAGGAATAGACATAATAAATTAAAGGTTTCTGGCTCATCTATCTACGAGAAGCGTATGAGCAACCTCGAATCTTATCTTTTTATGCACTCAAGCACACATTTGGTGCAAAGATGTTTCATTTCTGTTAGCTTACGCAACAGAACGCAACAATAATTTTGCAACACATTGAGCAATCGATAATCATGCGGTAAAACAACTGACTCATTCCTGAATAAGTCCGCTCGTAACTACGCTAACAAGCTCACGTGTTTTGAAATACCAATCACAGTAAGTAAGTGATCAGAGGTAGCGTAGGAAAAATGCTGGAGAACAAGGCAAAATTTTTCGATAAGTAGTTATCCTACAATCAAAATTTTTAACGCCGTTATCGAGCATTTTAACAAGCTAGAATGACCAGTTATTTACTACGATTGGTATAAGTACCATCATCAATTTGAATCGCACTCGAAAATAATTATGCACACTAGAACCAATACTCCTTTTGGCGTGACTCTCAATATCATCGGGTCGGCCCTCTTCGCAGCTATGTTCGCTTACACGTCTTTACTCGGTGAACTCGATGGAGAAGAAATTTATGGATGGCGTATTTTAATCACTTTCCCTCTTTTAACGGGTTTCATTTTGCTAAACGGCAATTGGCATCAAGTTGTGGGTATCTTTCAGCGATTATTGCAATTTAACTTAATGTTCATCTTAACTCGGTTCTTGACGTCTTTTTTAATTGGAATCCAGTTGTGGCTATTTTTGTGGGCACCCGTGAATGGCTATGGACTTGCGGTATCGCTTGGCTATTTTATTATGCCGATCACGTTAGTTTTGGTGGGACGTTTGGCATTTAACGATCAGTTATCGCGTTTTCAAAAGTTAGCGTGCTTTTTTGCCGTACTGGGGATTCTCAACCAAATGGTCATTTCTCAGACATTAGCCTGGCCTACACTGGTTATCTGCTTAGGTTACCCAATCTATTTTTGGCTAAGACAAAAAACTGAGACTAACAATATTGGTGGTGTTTGGTTCGATATGATGCTGAGCCTGCCTGTCAGTCTCTACTTTATTTTTGAAAGCGGCTACATTCTTCAAGAGATCAATGTAAGTTCTGATCTCCTGTGGTTAATTCTCGGTTTGGGGTTAATCAGTACGTTAGCCCTGGCATTTCAATCTTTGTCTGCGCCGCACCTTAACCTCAGTTTGTTTGGTCTGTTGGTCTATGTTGAACCCGTTCTTTTAGTTGTGGTGGCGATTTTGTTAGGCGAGAGTATCACAGCGGAAGAGTGGCCAACGTATATTGCAATTTGGCTCGCTGTTTTTGTACTGATGGTAGAAGGTTACTTAAGTTTGAAGAAAGCCCGGTATTAAATGGTGGGCGTAATAGATTGTATAAACGCGTCTTACCCACTCAACGTAATTGACATGACCTAACTGGGATTTCACGAGCATCTGTCTGTAAACACATTATTCAGATAGCGCCGGTTATTTTGTTTCCATCGTCGCCGTTAGGATTGGATCCTGTGACTCTTCTGACTTCAAAATAGCCTGCTCTTGTTTCTGCTTTGCATGCAGTGCTTCGATAAGCTGACGGTCTAACTTCGCAAAATAGAGGTCTTCTTCCGCCTTACCTTTTAGCCGAAGTTTTTCTGTAAAGTCCATGGCAGCCACCTCTCCATCATGACTATCTATTGAAAGTATAGATGAACGAATAAAAGTGGTGTCTCACCAAAAAGTGCGCTATTCGGGTATTTAATCTATCGCTCTTAACAAATCGCGACAGCTTTAATGAGCGCCCAGACACGCTGATCTCGCTGTAAGTCGAGTTCATGAAGCGATTTAACCGTTACTCTGGCGAGTAAACGTTGTTGATTAGCGAGTTCCAATACAACTATAGCTTCACCAGATTGAATGGACTTCGATTCAATCTCGATAATCTTTGCCGGTAACCGGTTAAGTATTGTGGTGGAAACTGGTTCATCCAATGCTATCCCCACATCGCTGGCCAGAATCCGACATCGCTGGCGCTCTCCAATGTTCGCCGTTTCTCCGGGGATATGAAACGTGACATTGTCACACACCACCTCCGTCATGCCATACTTTTCGCAACGGCTTTTCACCACTGTGTCAAATACACTCCCCATTTCCTCGCCAAACAGATGACTAAACTGAGCATCAGACATTACCTGTTGAGCACCACCACTGGCGATAATGTTGCCTTGATTAAACAACACAATATGATCGGCTAACCTTGCTAGTTCCTGTACCGAGTGAGTGACATAGATGATAGGCAGATCCCACACCCTCTGAAGACGTTCTAGGTAAGGTAAGAACTCTTCTTTTCTGGCATGGTCCAGTGCCGATAACGGCTCGTCCATCAGCAACAATTGGGGCTGTGTCAGCAAAGCACGCGCAATCGCCACTCGCTGTTTCTCTCCTCCGGAAAGTTGTGATGGATAACGATTCAACAAGTGATTGATGCCTAGTAACGGCAAAATGCTGTCACGTTTAAACAGTGTTGGTTGTGTCTTTACCCGCTTCTCGGCATAAGCGAGGTTTTGATCAACGTTTAAATGCGGAAATAGACTTGGCTCCTGAAAAACGTAACCGATTCGGCGTTCAAAGGTAGGAAGAAAAACTTTTCCATCCCAGCTTTGCCACTGTTCGCTGTTGACTCGTACTTCGCCTTGTTCTACTCGAACAAGCCCCGCAATAGCTCTCAAACAGGTGGTCTTCCCACAACCTGAATGCCCAAAAAGCACGGTCACACCTCGACTGGGCAGATCTAACTCTGCCTTGAGCTGAAAGTCTTCATAGTTGATGTTCAGCTTCGCGCTTATTGAACCTTCATTTTCAGTAATTATCACGCCTTCGCTTTCAATAACTGTCGCGTTGATCATACGAGTACTCCTACTCCATTCTGGCTTTATGCAGACTGTTGAGCCAATGAATCAACAACAACGCCAGAAAAGAAAAACCGACTAATCCGGCCGATAAAATATGGGCATTTAGATAGTCGAGTGCTTCAACATGATTGTAAATTTCGACCGACATAACCCGAGTTTGTCCTGGTATATTTCCTCCAATCATAAGCACCACGCCGAACTCGCCTAGTGTGTGGCAAAACCCCATGACAGCAGAAGATAAAACACCCGGCCATGCCAGAGGTAATGTGACCGTAATAAACGTATCGAGTGGCGATGCACGTAATGTGGCCGCGACTTCCATTGGTCTTTTACCGATGGAGGCGAACGCGTTCTTAAGCGGTTGGAGGACGAACGGTAGCGAGTGTATGGTGCAAGCCACCGCAATACCTGTGAAAGTGAACGGCAGTTGTTGCCAGCCCAACTGATATAAAATTTGTCCCACACTGCCCTGCGGTCCAAGTAGTACGAGCAGGTAAAAACCGAGAACGGTCGGCGGCAGAACCAAAGGTAGCAGCAGAACAGACTCTATCACCGGCTTAAAACGCGATTTACCATGACATAACCACCAAGCTGTAGGTATGCCAATCACCAACAGTGCGCACGTTACGACGAAAGCCAACTTGAGTGTTGTAACAATCACTAAACCATCCAATGGCGTATTCCTCACTCTTTCTTTTAGTCGGTCAAATAGCCATAGCTGCGAATGATCGCTTTAGCGCGGTCGCTTTTCAGGTAAGCAATAAATTGCGTCGCACTGGCTTTACCTTTCCCCAACGTCAGCGTCACTGCATCTTGCTTAATTGACTGGTAAGCACTCGAAGGCACTTGCCAAACGCTCCCAGACTGAAACTTTCCTTGCTGGAAAACCTGAGATTTGGCCAACAGTCCGATTTGTGCATTACCAGTAAAAACAAATTGATAGGTCGCGTTCAACCCTTTACCAATTACCAGTTTGTTCTGCACACCTTGCCACTTTTGATGCTTCTCAAGCATCTGCTGTGCTGCCAACCCATAGGGAGCAAGCTTTGGATCAGCGATCGCAAGGTATTGAAAATTTGCCGAAAATAACTCTGATTTAACGTCAAGATTCTCAACAGGCGACCATGCCACCAAAACGCCTTGTGCGTACGTAAAACGGTTATCAGCCAATTGTTGTTCCACCAACAGTTGAGGTCGTCGTTGATCGGCTGAAAAGAACAAGTCAAATGGTGCACCGTTAACAATCTGCGCATAAAGCTGGCCCGTTGAACCAGTGCTAATTTCTACATCCTCGCTATGCAGTTGCGTGTAATCACTCGCAAGCGCTTTCATTGGACGATAAAAGTTATTTGCAACAGCAAGTGTCAGAGATTGGCTGTAGCTGTTGCTCGAGAACAGCATCGCAGCAGCCAAGCAACAACTGAGGTTAGATCTATTTTTGGCCATAAAACTATCCCTCTTCCGCTAACAACTGCGACACCCACTGCTTCTGTATGTACGCTTTCGCTCTTTGTTGATGTTTTTGTTTGAGATAGGGATAGGCTTGCTCAAATGGTAATTGACCACTGGGTTTTACTGAGTGGACACGAACCAAATGGAAACCAATTTCCGTCTCAATAACTGAGCTAATCTCCATAAGATCAAGCAGTGGTAACTGCTGTGCGATTTGCGGAAAAAGTTTGGCCTCTTCACACCATCCCAGATAGCCATCATTGACTGCACTCGGGCATTCAGAATATTTCAGTGCGACTTGAGAAAAATCTCTCTCCTTTAACTCTTGCTTTGCTGTCTGAATACGAGCAAATGCAGGTTTACGGTGGTTTTCCTCAATATCGTTATTTACGGTGACCAGTATTTGACTTAGCTCCCACAGGCTTGGGCGTACAAACTTTTCCTGGTTGGCTTGATAATGTTCGAAAGCCGCTTGTTCACTAAGCTCGGGAACATCACTACTGACTTTTTCTAACACTTTATTGCAGCGAAGTTCATCCTTTAACGCCAGCCTGAGATCACTTTCTGACAACTGTTGCCCGTTAAGCGCACGATAAAATTCCTCTAAGCTTGGATACCCTTCCATTACGTCATTTATCGCCTGTTCAAGCTCATCGTCATGAACGTAAGTTTGAATGCCTAGATTCGAGCTTAGTACTGCCGACTGAATTCGAAAAAGCTGCTCAACCTGCGTGTTTACATCTTGCTTTTGCTGCTCACTCAGCCACTGAGGATTTAATTGATATCTTTCTGTCGCCACTTTCGCAGTCAGATAGTGACGTTTATATGCTTCCATGCTGTTACTCCTATGCCTCTATTGGACTTAATCGCGTGGCATCTAAGGTAATCGTGTGCTCTCCAAACTTAACTTCGTAGTTAACGGTTCCATCATCTAAATTTCGATAAACTCGGTGCACTTCTATTACGTCACCTTTGGACGCAAGTGGCTCGCCAAACATGACTAAACTGCAAGTCAATTTTGCTTTATCTAAAGACCGAAACAGGCAAGGAACCCAAGGCAATGTGGCGTCAATAACTTCACTGTCTCTCACGCCAACCACTTTGTTTTCTGCTGCGATAAAAATTTGATAAATGAGCTGTGTCTGCAAAAAATAACCGTAACTCCGAACAATACCGACGCTTCCGGCTTCAACGAGCAAGTCTCCTTTGTCACTGTCCTGAAAACTGCCATCATTGCGAATATTTCTCACTACTCGAACTTCGTCACCCGATTCAAAACGGGGTATCTCTGCCTGCATAAGGTTACTCCGCTTGGTCACAATCTGACTGACATGTCGCACAAGCGCTTTGATTTACCGTAGGAAGCCTTCCACGCGTAATTTGTCCATAGGCTATCGATAATGCACTTCGGTAATCATCGTAGTTGTCTGTCACTTTCCTTGCGTCTAAGAGCTGACGACAAAGCCTTAACAGCGGAATGTGCTTGCTCTGTACAATCTGGCGATCGTATTCAATGGCGAAGTATTCTAAAAAATCCTCCACGCCCTCCAGTTGTTCAAGATCTTCAATAAGCCGACGCTGCTCTCTGGTATCCATACCATTCTCTCCCGAAAGTTTTGAGATTAAGCCGTGTGTAAAATCATTGAGGTGAAACTACGCAACTGCTGAGGATCCGGGACACATTTGTAAGTTTCAGCCCAATTGACGAGTTGTGCTTTTATCAATTCACACTGTGCTGTAGTCAGCCTGATCCCCATCGCTGTATAGATTGACTCAATGGCCTGCATACCTGAGTGCTTACCCAGAACCATTTGATGGTCTCGTCCTACCAGACTTGGCTCAACACCCTGATAGTTCTTAATATCCTTGAGTAAGCCATCAACGTGGATGCCCGATTCATGCGTAAAAGCACAGTCCCCAACGATGGCCTTTTGTGGCATCAGCGGACGGCCAGAGGCGACTTGAACATAGCGACACAAACCTTCAAGCTTTAGCAAATCGACGCCAGTTTCTGCGTAATTAAGCACCTTTAGCGCAACCGCTATCTCTTCCAGCGCGGCATTACCTGCGCGCTCGCCCAAACCATTCACTGTCGTGTTAATAGAGTTTGCCCCTGCACGTATTGCCGCTAAAGAGTTCGCGGTCGCCATTCCCAAATCGTTATGTGCATGCATCTCAATCTGAAGACCCGTTTGAGCTCGTAATTCAGATATGGTCTGGTATGTAGAAAACGGATCGAGAATACCGAGTGTGTCAGCGAAGCGAACCCGGCTCGCACCAAAAGATTCCGCCACTTCGAGTACCCGGCATAACACATCATGATCGGCGCGGGATGCGTCCTCCATTCCCACACAGACTTGCATACCGTTATCTATGGCCTGTTGAATGACGGATTCGCAAGCTCTTATCACCTGCTCCAGTGTCTTATTCAGCTTATGTTTGATTTGCTGGTGCGATACAGGTACCGAAAGATCAAGCCAATCCAGTCCAAGATCAACCGCACAATCCACATCTTCCGCTAACATCCGACACCACCCCATCGTCTTGGAATGTGTGAGACTATGGGTGATAGCCTTAATACCCTCACGCTCCCGCTCACCCATCGCCGGGATACCGACTTCAAGCTCACTGACGCCTGCAGACTCGAGCAATAAAGCAATGTTTACCTTTTCGTCGATGGTAAAGCCCACACCGGGGCTCTGTTCACCATCACGTAATGTTGTGTCATTGATAATGACATTTAACGGCTGCGCTTGCTTATCCATCGCGACACTCCTAGCCATAGACTGGAATAAATTCCGTCTCACTACCCTGTTGTGTTTCTGAGTTCCAATACGGCGACATTTCACGCAATCGTGCGACGATCGGCGGCAAATGTTCGAGCACATGATCGATATCTTCATCGGTCGTAAATCGAGACAGAGAAAATCGCAATGTACCGTGGGCCGCAGTAAACGGTATCTGCATCGCTTTCATCACATGAGACGGCTCTAGTGATCCTGAGGTACAAGCGGACCCCGACGATGCGGCAATACCAACCTGATTCATCATCAACAAAAGTGCCTCACCTTCGACATACTCCACAGCGATGTTGGTGGTATTCGGAACTCGACGTTTCGGAAAGCCCGTCACAAAGCAATTGGGAATTCGCGCAAGTAGCCCTTGTTCAAGCCGATCGCGAAGCATTTGAATTCGATGCGTTTCTGTTTCAAGTGCTACACATGCCAGTTCAGCAGCCTTACCCATTGCGATGACAGATGCTGCGTTTTCCGTGCCAGCACGTCTTCCACGCTCTTGGTGTCCACCACGTAATAACGGACGGAACTTAGTGCCGCGTTTTACATATAAAGCCCCAATCCCTTTTGGCGCATGAAACTTGTGCCCCGAAATCGACAACATATCAATCGGGCAAGTTTGTACATTTACCGGGCATTTCCCTACCATTTGGACCGCGTCTACATGAACAGTCACACCAAATGATTTCGCCAGTTGAGCGACTTGTTCAATAGGGAATATCGTGCCGGTTTCATTGTTGGCCCACATGATAGAAAGTATCGCAACATTGCGGCTTAAAGCCGCTTTGAGGGCAGTCATGTCGAGGCGACCTTTTTTATCCACACCTATCCAGTGAACGGTGTAGCCTTTGCGCTCCAACATCTGACAAAGTTGCAGCGTCGCCGGATGCTCAACTTGTGTGGTAATGATCTCTTTCTTATCTGGGTAGGCTTCAACCGCAGATAGAATGGCCGTAGACGTCGCTTCGGTCGCACAAGAAGTAAAGATGACTTCGCTTGCGTGTTCCGCACCAATTAACTTCTGAACTTGTTCGCGTGCTGTCTCCATCGCATGACCGACGGCGGCTCCAAGACGATGAATCGAAGAAGGATTGCCATAAAAAGTATCTAGATACGGTAACATCACTTCGAGCGCTTTAGGGTCAATACGGGTTGTCGCATTGTTATCAAGGTAAACCAGCTTATCACTGCTTAATTTGGCGTTATACGTCATAAGAGCCTTCCTTTTTAATCGTGTTCGATGCGTTTTGTTGAACTGGGAATACCGTATAAGCGTCACCCAAGGCTTGAGTGATTTTTTGTTCCAAGTTCGCCATCGTCAGGCCAGATAAGCCACATCCAACACATGCGCCGCTCATTTCAACAAAAATGATATTGTCTTCAATATCGACCAGGCTAATGTCACCGCCATCGGATTGCACCGAAGGACGAACTTGTTCAATGATGGACTCAACAATGGCGACGATCTCAGTTTCCGGCTCATCTTGTTTTTTGGATACATCAGTAATCAAACCTTGTTCTGCCATTTCTTTAAGGCAATCTTCTAATACCCACTCAATTTTTTCATGGCAAGAGGTGCATGCTCCGCCCGCCTTGGTGTAGTTGATCACTTCTTCAAGCGTGGTGAGTTTATTGGCTGCAACCACGCGTTTTATCATCAAGTCATCAATAGCAAAGCACTTGCATATTAACTCCCCTTCTTCATGATCATCTTCTAACGTTTCACCACGATAGTTAGCGACTGCCGCATGTAATGCTTCCATCCCCATTACAGAACAATGCATTTTTTCTGGCGGTAGACCATCAAGATATTCCGCTATGTCGTTATTTGTAATGCTCAAGGCCTCATCAAGTGATTTACCGATGATCATCTCTGTCAGTGCTGATGACGACGCAATCGCGCTTCCACACCCGAAGGTTTGAAAACCAGCGTCTAAGATCACTTCAGTGTCAGGTTCAACTTTAAGCGTTAAACTCAATGCGTCCCCGCAACTGATTGAACCAACATCCCCACGTGCATTAGCGTCACTAACTAATTTTGCGTTTTTTGGATGAAAGAAGTGTTCCTTCACCTTTTCCGAGTAATCCCACATAGCCACTCCTTGGTTGAATATCTTTCGGTTCTTTCGATATTGTTACCGTTGCAATAACCCAACCAAGATCACAAAAAGACACAACCATATGATTTTTAAGAAATAAAAAATGCTCTTGATGTGACATTGGAATAAGAGCGACAAAATTGTCATACCGTTTGTAGGGTTTATAACAAAACAAATTGTCAGCTAAGAAACATTAAGGGGATAAAAAGGACTGACTAAAAAAGGATGAGAACTCATCCTTTTGTTATTTATGCAGAGGGTGCGGTGAACGTCTGACAGTTTTTAGGACAAACTTTGGCGCAGGACATACATCCGATACAGTCCATTTGGTCTTTCAGAGTCATCACCATCATGATTTCGTCTTCATCATAATAGTCATCATCATCATCCGTGGCCTCCTTCTCAATTAAGTCGAAGACATTTCGGGAGCACACTTTAAAACAGCGGCCACACCCTATACATTTTTGTTCATCAATCGCCTCGATAAATTGAGGTGCCCACGGTTCACCACCTCGGGTATAACTGAGTTGCGTCGTCATATTAACCATCCTTGTTTTACAATTACCATTCTTCATCCATTAGCTGAGTGAGCCTCTTTTCGGTGCCTGAGGTGTCGGGCTGCTTATTTTTCTTTAGCGCTCTGGAAAGCCATCCTGTGTGAGCGCTGTCTAACTCAGACAGGACTTCATTCAATAAAAAGTGAATGTCGCATTTCTCATTTACTTTGACTGGCTGGATATCACACTCCAACAATTGTCGTATCGCCGAAGCACCGCACGCGTTACAGAATATTGCTGCGCACCCCGATAAATCTTCGATACGACTGGGTAACTTATCGTGTGCAGGGCCGCTAGTTCGGTACTCAATGGCTTCCATCAGGTGCCACTCGGTGTGGTAGATACCGTAAATCAATACACCTTTCGCAGAACCAAAGTGTTGGTCAACCGTTTGTCTATCTGACGTAGTAAAAGCAATTTTAACGCGCAGTTTTTCCTGAGTTGGCTCCGGTGGAAGATATAGCCTTCTTTTTGTCGACTTCATAACCCCTCCGTTGTTGGTAACACGTCATTTGCACCAAAACGATAGTAGCTTACGTGGGGTGTTACCTCGTCTTTGTGGTTGCGAAGCAACAAGTTGGCAAGTGCGAACAGTCGTTGACGAGCACCTTCATAGCCTGTTTGTTTGAGCTCCATATTTCCGACCTGGTCAAAACATGGATAACCGACCCGCATAACAGGGACAACCGGCTCACATACGTTGGCACAATGGCTATTACCAATCACTAAGGTTAACTCCGGGTTGGACAGATCGATGCACGATAAGTCACCAACCATTACTTCTTGTGCTTCCATGTCTTGCAAACCCGGAACATCTAACGTCGTGACGACCTGACTAACGGTACCACCTGCCATGGTGATTAGGTCAACGTAACCACTCGCCAAGTCGGGTTCAAGTGCAATGGTGTATTGCTCGCCACTGAGCAGAAAATGGACATCGAGTAATGCATCCTGCAGTCGTTGGCGCTCACGTGTTATCCAGCCGGGCACAGTGCGACCACTTATCTCCGATAACGTCATGATAAATTGGTCGATTACGTCCAGGTTCATTGCCATCCCAAATTGGTGATAGCGAATACCGAACCTCACTTTAAGCCACCTTGCTACCTCATCGAGAGATTCGCCGAATACCAACGTGATCGCGCTGTCAGCCATCAACTCAACTTCAAGGACCGAAGTACCTCCAGTACTGGTCGCGCTAAAATCCTCCCGACCTAAATGACCGTCTAACGAAAGCGATAAGTCGGGCACAATGACAGAGTCCAATTCGAATGCTTCCACGTAGCGTTTAATCGTTTCAATATCCGCAGAAGTCATTCCTATAGAACAAAGGATATTCACTTGTTTGCGCTGTTTGTCTCGACCTGTCGGCCCTTTAACCAATTGCTTCACCACACTACGAACCGTATGCGCGTATCCAGTTTGCATGGAACCGACAAAATCCGGCGTCAGAACAGGAACAATTCTCGTATCCGAATATTGCGGGTGCTTGAGAGTGAATTCGGTAATGCTGTGATACAGGTCAGCCCCCTGCATTTCAGTTAAACCCGTGCTCATAAGTACGATCAATTCTGGCGCGTGTTTTTCACATAATACTTGTAGTGCTTCACTTACATTACCCTCTCCGCCCATAACTGCAGAAACCTGGTCAATTGCCGTGTTCTGCAATGGAATAGGCTCCCTCAAGTGTTGGATAAGGTAAACTTTAGTGAACGCACTACAACCTTGAGAGCCGTGCATCAAAGGTATGGAGCCAGCAAAACCAAGGGTCGCCAACGTAGCTCCCGTTGCCGGGCTCGTTTTTAACGGCTGAGTAACCAGTGGTGAATTTTGTTTGATTGGAGTAACCATATCAGGCTCCTTTTTCAATGATGGCAGAAGTGAATGTTGCGTCTTCGACGATCCAGGGAGCCTGACTTTGAACGGTTTGCCAGATGGGCGCTTCTATTGTTCTACATAGCTCTTTTGCTAACGTAAGCATGCCCTCGTAACCAGCATAGGCATGTTCCCGCTCTTGGTTAATATCTAAAAACGGCAGCTTCGCTTTTAATGCGGTGTACATATTTCGGCCACCAGCAATCATGACATCAGCGTGATGTTGATGATAAGTATCGAGCAACAACCTGGCACCACCTTCATCCAGCATGAGCGCGTCTTTGCCCATTATCTCCAGAATTTTATTTTTATCTGATTGTGTGGATTTACGGGTACCGGTAGCGACACAATCAATACCAAGCTCTTGCAAGGCGCTCACTACTGACCAGGACTTAACGCCTCCGGTATAAAGCAGCGCTCGCTTACCACGCAACTTTTCTGCGTAGTGTACCAAAGCCGAGCGAATGCGACTTTCTTCTTCTGCAATCAACGCTTCTACTTCTTCGCTCAGTTTGGGGTCACCAAGTAAACGGGCAAATTCTCGTAGTGAATTCGATGTATCTTCGATACCGTAAAAGCTTCCTTCAAACCAAGGTATACCCCATTTTTCTTCTAGTTTTCGTGCAACATTCACTTGTGCTCGGGCACAAACGACCATGGCAGCGTCTGCACGATGCATAGTTTGTATTTGATGAAACTGAGTATCACCCGCCATACAGCACAACACTCTTAACCCTAAACGCTCAAATAATGGCGATACATGCCAAAACTCTCCGGCAATGTTGTATTCACCAATAAGAACGATATCGTGTACTAGCCGAGTTGAGTCGTGAAGCATTTTTGGTTTCGCTGGAGGCTCGGCGCTGCCCACGACGCGTTCAACCATCACATTACCGGCGATTCGGTTACCCAAGTTTTTATTACCATAAAAGCCAGCCGCATCGACAGGAATCACAGGGATGTTCCAACGCTCTGTGGCAAGAGAACAGATGGCTTCAATGTCATTGCCTTCGAGAGCAGGTACGCAGGTCATATAAACAAAAACCGCAGGTGGTTGATGTTGTTTAATCAGCTGTTTTATCGCGTGTAGCAGACGTTTCTCCGCTCGCCCCATGATAACGTCCTGCTCATTGAGGTCCGTGGTGAATCCATATCGAAACAGATTACTGCCCAGAGCGCGAGTCCCGCGGTTATTCCAGCTGTTTCCCGCACAGCCAATCGGACCATGCACAATGTGCCCCACATCCGCTATGGGTAATAAACTTATCTGAGCGCCATCAAAACAACAGCCACCAGCCGTTGCTCCGGGTTTTGGTCGGCTACAACCACTTTTTTCTCCGCTGTTGTGCTCACAGGCGGGTTCATCTTGCAGTAACTTGATCTCCGATCGCTTCATGCGTCTCTCCTTGAGTTGCAACAGTTAAAGTTGAGATACGAATCACTTTGTTAGCTGCAAGCGCCATTCCATCCATAACCCATTGATTAATAAAGACACCAACAAAGATAAAAGCTGACATTGTCGTAAAACCGACAAAAAACGCGCCGCTATTCGTGGAGAGCGACAACCAAACCGGAGCTCGCTTCCGGGTAATGTGTCAGCGTCAAACATCCCGACGCTTGTTGTGCGTACAAATAAAGATCGTAATGGCCGTAACTCTGATAGGGTTCACGACATCCCATCTCATCTTCGCTACACAACGTAATTCTCACGTTAGGGTATCGTTCAGTGAGTCGCGTTTGCTCATTTACGCCTTGCGCAATCAGCTTATCTATTTCCATACCCAGTTGTTCCAGCAGATTAGCCGTGAGCGGGAATGACTCGTGGAAAGCGTTTACGTTATTCATAAGCAGGTTCCCCGCGATGCTGAGGAACATAAGTACCAAGCAGTTTCTGAATCCAGGGAGGTGGCGTATTTGCCAGCATAACCTGCAACTCTTCCATCACGGTTTTTGCCTCAACAGCTTGCGGGCGTTTAATTGGGTGGACGTTAGCTCTGGTCACGCGTGCCGCTGCAGGGCCGCCAATCGACAAAGTAAACAGTATCTGGCATCCTTTAATCAGCTCTACTAAATGCAGAGCACGCTCCTCGCCTTGCCACTCTCGGTTCACTTCACTGACTTGAATAAGCTGAAATTCTGTCTCGTTTACTTCGTAAATAAGAATACGAAGGCACGAACCGTAATGCCCGTTTACCATTTCGCCTTGATTAGAGGTTAATGCGACAGTCAGTTTGGGACCGTCCAAAGACACAGAAGGCGTCACCCGAGGTGGTTCAACGTCACCAAGTTCTGTACTCGTCAGTATCGTATAAGCGTGACTGATGTCTTTACGCGTTTGTTCTCCATCCAGAGAGAGAATTAAAAGACGGAACGCTTTGGGAGAAATTCGCATCAGTTCTGTTTCAGTTAATGGCGCACTCACATGCTGCACCAGTAACCCTAATAAACCACTAACGTCAATGTTAGGAAGTGATTTCGCCGCTAGCGCGATACGCAGTGCAACCGAAGGGGTAATTTCTTCGTTCATAACCTGTCCTCCTCTAAGCAGCCTGAAGTCGCTTAGCTCTTACGGTGATCGGTAACTTTGGCTTGTTCATGGGTTCGATGTAATACACCGCGCCACTTGATAGATGAACCTCTCCACCCCATTTATTTTCTTCGTCAAATTCAAAGTGAGTGATGTTTTCTTCAAGGTCTTTCTTAGCGAGGTAAAGGCTAAGTTCTCCAACCTCATTGTATTGAATCATTACGTTGGCCATGCTCTTCTCCTTTATTCAATGAGAAAGGGCTGAACTAAAGCGTGCTAACCTGTTGTGGTTTAATGCTGTCCACATGGAGCCCCCTAGTACCAGCCCTCTGTATCCAATCCTTTATGGCTTATGATTTAGCGAACCAAATCAAAACCAAGGTCGGTTTTACCAAGCGTCATGGTGTCACGGTCAAGTTTGGCTAGTACTTCATTAACCAGTGTCGTCAGGATGTACATCGCACCTTCATACCCAAGCGTTGTGCTGCGATGGAGGTGATGACGGTCGAAGATTGGGAATCCAATGCGAACCAAAGGAACTTGGAACTCTTCACCCTTCGCTTTGGTATCGCGCTCAATGAACTTACCGTAAGAGTTGCCAATTAGCAGATCCGGTTTATCGGTAAACATCAGTGAACGCAGATGCCAAAGGTCTTTGCCCACTAGAATTTCTGCTCCCTGACCGTAAGGGCTGTCTGCCAACATAGACTCCAGTGCTTTGCGCCAGCGTTTATTACCGTTGTGACACAGTACATGTTTGATTTCACAGCCAAGTTCCATCAAGAACTTACACATACCAGACAAGTAATCCGGATCACCATAAAGCGACACTTTGACACCATGTAACCAGGTATGAGAGTCGGTCATCATGTCTACCAAACGGCCTCGCTCTGTACTCAATGACTCAGGGATCGGTTGTCCAGTGAGCTCAGAAACTTTCATTAAGAAATTGTCTGTCCACTCTAAGCCCATCGGAATATCCAGCGCTGGCACATCTTGTTTCCAGGTCGTTTCGACAAATTTTTTCGTTTTGGGTAGCTGTGTGGGAGTGAGAAGCAGCGTGGCTTTTGCGTTAGGCGCGCGCTTAACTTCATCGACTTTGGTACCACCCGCGTACATGCGATATTCACCATCTGCCGGGGTGTCTAAAACCTCTGAAGGATCAGAAAGCATCTGATAATCGACACCCATCTCACCCAACATACGGTGAATAACGCGGTAATTACCTAAATAGGTTTCAAAGCCAGGGACAATATTGAGAGCGTTGGTTGAACCTGGTGTATAGGTTTCGCCGCTGTTCACAGTAAAGTAACGTAATACCCCCTCTAACATTCCATCCCAACCATTGGTGTGGCTGCCGACGAAACTTGGTGTATGAGCAAATGGTGTCGGCACAGAAGCAGGTAGGTAACCGCCCTCTTTCGCATTACCAATAAAGGCATTTAAGTCATCACCAATAACCTCAGCCATACATGTGGTCGATACCGCAATCATCTCTGGTTTATACAGGGCATAAGCATTTTGCAGACCATAAAACATGTTGTTTTGGCCACCAAATACGGCTGCATCTTCCGTCATCGAGTCAGACACACAGGCAACAGGTTCTTTAAAATGACGGTTAAAATACGTTCTAAAATACGCCACGCAACCTTGTGAACCGTGGACATAAGGCAACGTTTTTTCAAAGCCGAGTGCACACAATACAGAACCAAGGGGCTGACACGCTTTCGCTGGGTCGATGGTAATGTGTTTACGATTAAAGTTGAGCTCTTGGTATTCCTTCGTCGTGGTCCATTCAAACACTTCTTTCACTTTGTTTGCTTCAACAGCTTCCTCAAAGTGACTGCGTTTATTCGCGAGCAACTCTTGGTATTCTGGCTCTTGAAACAGTGAATAACCCGCTTTGATCTCTTCAATATTCTGAGTCATAGTTTCTCTCCTACCGTGCCACTAATCTGTGAACGCCGGTTCGGTTAATACAATTGGAAATCCCTTCCCACATTAGCGTTAAGTGCTTTAAGCTGTTTTCGCTAACTCAACAGCATCTTGGCTTTTCCAAGGAGCGGTTAGGTTGCTCCAACAAGGGTTATTGATTGTCATATCCATATCGCGAGCAAAGATCGCGAAACCATCCACGCCGTGGTAAGGACCTGAGTAGTCCCAGCTGTGCATCTGACGGAATGGGAAGCCCATTTTCTGGAATATGTACTTCTCTTTGATACCCGAGCCGATGAGATCAGGTTTCAGACGTTTCACATACTCTTCAAGCTCATAAGAACTCGCGTCATCGAACAATAAGGTGGCGTCTTTCATTTCCGGTGTGGTTTTGACGTAGTCATCGTTGTGCGCAAACTCATAACCTGCACCGACGATTTCCATACCCAAATCTTCATAGGCTCCGATAATATGACGAGGTCGCAGACCACCGACGTAAAGCATCACTTGTTTGCCTTCAAGACGAGGGCGATACTTCTCAATTACTGCGTTCCATTGTTCTCGGTAACGGGCGATAACTTCTTCGGTTTGTTGCTGGATTTTTTCATCAAACAACGCTGCAATCTTGCGCATGGATTCTTCAATCTTGGTCGGGCCAAATAAGTTGTACTCAATCCAAGGAATGCCGTGTTTTTCTTCCATGTAACGAACGATATAGTTCATAGAACGGTAACAGTGCACTAAGTTGAGCTTTACTTTTGGCGTATTTTCTAGCTCTGGTAACGTACCGTCGCCAGACCACTGAGCAACAACTCGAAGCCCCATGTCTTCCAGGATGATGCGAGATGACCAGGCGTCCCCACCGATGTTGTAGTCACCAATAATCGCGACGTCGTAGTCGGTCGATTCAAACTCTTTATCAGCCGAACCGTCGAGAACATAATCACGCAACGTATCATTCGCGATATGGTGACCAAGTGACTGGGAAACACCTCGGAAACCTTCACAGCGAACCGGAACGATTGTCTTGCCTATCTCTTGCGATTTCGTTTTGGCTACCGCTTCGATATCGTCACCAATAAGACCAACCGGGCATTCAGATTGAATACTGATGCCTTTAACCAGCGGGAAAAGTGTCTCGATTTCATCAATCGCGGAAGCCAATTTTTTATCGCCGCCAAAGACAATATCGCGCTCCTGGAAGTCTGTGGTGAAGTTTAACGTGCCAAAACTATCGACACCTGTCGTACCCGAGTAATAGTTTCGGCGACCTGCTCGTGAATATTGACCACAACCAACAGGACCATGCGAGATATGAATCATATCTTTGATCGGTCCCCAAACCACACCCTTGGAGCCAGCATACGCACAACCACGTACTGTCATAACACCAGGTAAGGTCTTACGGTTAGAAGTAATGCATTTACTGCTGTCTGCTGAGCTGTCGTTAACCGCGACATGCTTTTTACGGTCAGCTCTGGCGACTTCCGGATACACCTCCAGCACTTCATCGATAAGCGCTTGAGTTTGCTCTTTATTCATCGTCATAATTTGTCCTTATCCATTAGGATTCAATGTAACGCTCGAGAGTTTTAACGCTTGATTAAGCAGCCTCTTCCTCATCAGCCGTCTTACCGATGATCGATTCATCTTCGACTTCCATGATGCCGAATTCCATAAGCAGATCTTCAAGCTCATCCATGGTGCATGGCTCAGGGATAACGAATTTTTGGTTCTCGATAACTTTCTTAGCAAGAGTGCGGTATTCGTCCGCTTGGTTACATTTAGGATCGTATTCGATAACGGTCATACGACGAATCTCTGCACGTTGTACGATGTTGTCACGAGGAACGAAGTGAATCATTTGAGTACCGATCTTAGCTGCCAGAGCCATGATTAACTCATCTTCACGGTCAGTGTTACGAGAGTTACAGATTAAGCCCGCAAGACGAACATTACCTGACGTCGCATATTTACAGATACCTTTAGAAATGTTGTTCGCGGCGTACATCGCCATCATTTCGCCTGAAACAACGATGTAGATTTCTTCCGCTTTGTTTTCACGAATTGGCATCGCAAAACCACCACATACAACGTCACCCAGTACGTCGTAGAATACGAAGTCCAAGTCTTCCTCGTAAGCTCCTTCTTCTTCCAAAAAGTTGATGGCCGTGATAACACCGCGACCCGCACAGCCAACACCTGGCTCTGGACCGCCTGACTCAACACAACGAACATCGCCGTAACCGATTTTAAGTACATCTTCTAGTTCGATGTCTTCAACCGTTCCCGCTTCAGCCGCCATCTCCATGATGGTATTCTGTGCTTTGGAGTGTAGAATCAATCGGGTTGAGTCGGCTTTAGGGTCACAGCCAATGATCATGACTTTCTTCCCTGCTTCAGCAAGCGCCGCTACTAAGTTTTGAGTTGTAGTGGATTTACCGATACCACCTTTACCGTAAATTGCACATTGACGAATTGCCATGGTCTATCTCCTTTTTAATTTAGACTCATGACCGTTGTTGCGAAATGCATACCAATCATCAAAAATACATTCTTTCAATAGCTTACGTATAAATTCCTGTATGTAAGAAAAAACAAACAACTGACATTGTTTGTTTTAGTACAAGATTTGTTTGTCGTGATTGAATGACTGAACAGGTTGGAAAAAGAAAAGGGTAACAGAAGACGACTGTTACCCTTGGTGTTCCTATGGGTGCGCTAATTCCCCAATAAAGGATGCAGAGAAGAACCCTCGTCAGCGCTGCTGTTGAACAACGCACTCAACGCCTGTACTTCCTGAGCGCTTGGCTCATCTTTGGTCAGTTTATATAACGAGGTAACTTTGTTTTCGACGACTGCCGCCATTCCTTTTATGGATGAATCATCGCGGCAAATTAGCTTAGCAGCAGATGACGAACTCGGTAATAGTCGTTCAATTTTCATCTGTAGCTCATTAATCTCCATCGGTGAACGAATACGATATAAATAGCCGCCATCTACTTTTTGTCTGGCGACGTATCCAACATCACCTATTAAAATAGCGTCTTTGACCAATACGGTAGCACTGGTCTGATAGTCATAAGGCTTTATATCTACAGGGGTGTATTTAAACTCAGGTTGACCAGACAAAGTATCCGTTCGCGAATCAACCAGAGCGCAAGGCTTACTTAACGGGCCTGTAATTTCATTCCAGTGAATAGGAACAAACAGCTCGCCTGGCTTCATAGTGTCACTGGTAACAACCTTAACAACACACTCACCGTTGTTATTGAACACAACCACCATTTCGTGATTAGAAAGGTCATACTGCATCGCTGTTTGAGGATGGATCAAAACGTAAGGTTCACTTGCATGCTCAGCTAAACGACTCGATAACCCTGTACGAGTCATGGTGTGCCATTGATCCCGACTCCGACCCGTATTCAAAACTAACGGGTACACTTTCGTTGTTGATGCTTGCGGCGCTGTATGTTTTACCGCGATAAAGTTAGCACGATGATTCTCGGTAAAAAATCGTTGATCGGCAAACATTCTCTGATTCACCACCTGATGTTGTTGATGTTCTACCGGCCACTGCTGGGGAGTGAGCGAGTTGTATTCGGAATCAGTAATCTCAACAAGGCCAGCTAAATTGAGGTCTCGTTGTCTAGCCTTTTTACTTCCGTAGTCTGCGTTACCTAAGGCCGTAAGTTGAGCATACTCGCGGAAGATTTCTCCTTCATGTAAGTAATCAAACGCTTCTTTAAAGCCAATTCGTTGTGCGACTTGAGAGATAATCCACCAGTCCGGTTTGGCCACTCCTGGACTGGCTAACAGTCGGCGTTGTCGCGAGATTCGACGTTCGGAGTTGGTCACAGTGCCCGATTTTTCACTCCAACCTTGCGCAGGTAGCAGGATATCAGCGTAAGGCGTCGTCGCCGTGTTCTCAACACAATCCGAAACCACCACCAAAGGACAGTTTTCCAAAGCTTGTTTAATTTTGTCGCTATCAGGAAGGCTCACAACCGGGTTTGTCGCCATGATCCACACCGCTTTAATTTCACCACGATGAATAGCATCAAACATATCAATGGCTTTTAGGCCTGGTTTTTTCGCTAATGTGTCGGTTTGCCAAAAATCTTCAACACGGTCAATATCATCAGGATGAAATTCCATGTGCGCGGTCAGCGTATTCGCCAGAGCACCAACCTCGCGACCTCCCATCGCATTGGGTTGTCCGGTAACAGAAAAAGGGCCAGCGCCTTCTTTCCCAATCTTTCCCGTCGCTAAGTGGCAATTTATGATGCTGTTTACTTTGTCGGATCCCTGAGAGGACTGGTTCACCCCTTGCGAGTAAATCGTGATGACTTTTTCTGTTTGGGAAAAGCATTCATAGAATTCCTGAAGCGAAGCCAAATCAATGCCCGTCACCTCGCTTACCTCGGAGCCGTTTAGTGCAGACTGGTATGCCTCACTAAAACCGTTTGTCGCTGCGCTAATAAAAGCGTGATCAACTAGATTATGCTCACCAAGGTGCACCAATAAACCATTAAAAAGCGCGACGTCTGAGCCAGGATTAATCGCTAGATGTAGGTCTGCAATCTCGCAGGATTCATTACGGCGTGGGTCGATGACTATCACTTTTAGATTGGAGTTGGTCTGTTTAGCTGCTCTCAACCGTTGAAATAGTACCGGATGACACCAGGCCAGGTTAGAACCAACCAAGATAACCAAGTCAGTTTTCTCAAGATCCTCATAGCAAACGGGAACGGTATCCATTCCGAAAGCACGCTTGTGTCCGACAACCGTAGACGCCATGCACAAGCGAGAATTGCTGTCGATATTCGCGGTACCAAGAAAACCTTTTATGAGTTTATTCGCGACGTAATAGTCTTCTGTTAACAGTTGTCCAGAAACATAGAACGCCACAGAATCCGGACCAAATTGTTCTATCGTATCCGAGAAACCTTTTGCTACACGGGAAAGAGCCTCGTCCCACTCTGTATCACACCAATCACCCGCTTCTGTTTTCAGTTTGGGAGCCAGTAAGCGGCCGTCATGAATGACGGTGTCGCCCAAAGCAATACCTTTAGTACATAATTTTCCGTAATTCGAGGGGTGCTCCTTATCGCCACGGACTTCTAGCAGTCCATTAGACATAGGTCTGGCTTCAATACCGCACCCGACGCCACAATAAGCACACGTTGATTTAATCCATCCTTCGCTCATACCCACTAGTCTCCAAATTTCCTTTTAGGAACCTAGGAGCAAAATCCATTCCAAATACCATTAATTTATAACTTCCAATTTTTTATTGTTTTATTTCATAACCTTAATTTATTATCTAACCCTAAAGTGGTAGATGGTAATTCCCCTTAAAACTACCACCTTTTGTGTATATTTACCTATTTTGATGCAACCTTGACCATTTACCACCTTCGTCTACCACTTTTGGTAATCACCTCTCTTTACTTTACGCCGACACCTAACACAAACTAAAAACGAATAACCTATTGTATTTTAGTTACTTTTATTTAATTTCAACAAAAATAAATCATACTGGCATTCATATTGCTTTGTGGCTAACAACTAGCAAAATCACATTCGAGGCAATGATGATGAATACAGAACATTCAGTTATTGGAAATGTATCCTTAGTAGGCGCTGGGCCAGGTGATCCAGACTTACTTACCGTTAAGGCGATTAAGGCGATTGAGCATGCGGATGTCATCGTGTACGACAACCTAGTCAGTGAGGATATACGTGCTCTGTTCCCTTCCCATTGCAAGCTTGTTTATGTCGGAAAAGCAAAAGGCTGCCATAGCTATAAACAGGAAGAAATCAACCAGTTAATCGCTAATTTTGCGCTCGATGCAAATAACGTATGCCGTGTAAAAGGCGGAGACTCGTTCGTGTTTGGGCGTGGCGGAGAAGAAATGCTATTTCTGACCAAACTGGGAATTAATGTCAACGTAGTTCCGGGCATTACCGCCGCATCAGGGTGTTCAACTTACTCCAACATCCCCCTAACCCACCGAGGCTTAGCGCAGGGTTGTACATTCATCACCGCTCACGCTGATAAGAAGCTTGAAATTAACTGGTCGGCGTTAGCCCAACTCAACCAAACGTTGGTCATTTATATGGGCCTGACCAAAGCGCCACTCATACAGCAGCAACTAACCAGCTCAGGTATGAACGCCGACAAACCAGTCGCGATTATTGAAAACGGCTGTACGCCACAACAAAGAACGATCATAGGCGAGTTATCCGAGCTATCCGAATTGATAACGCGTCATTCAATAAAGTCTCCGGCCTTAATTGTAATAGGTGACGTTGTCACCGTATCAAGCCAAATGCATTGGTTACAACAACTTAATAACAAGAATATGGAAGTTCTTTCCGAATCAAGTTTACGTAGAAGCGCCTAATTACACGGCCATGAAAAGTCAGAATCACTAAGGGAATGAGATTATGAGTAAGCAAAAAATCATTGTGGTCGGTAACGGAATGGTTGGCCATAAATTTATAGACACGTTGATCCAGTCTGAACAGAACAACATTGAAGTCGTGACATTTTCTGAAGAGCCACGTCTGGCTTATGACCGTGTTCAATTGACCTCATATTTTACAGGCAAAACAGTCGATGATCTGTCGTTAACCAGCGAAGGTTACTATCAGTCAAACGGCATTAAATACTTGCTGAATGAGAAAGTGAGTCAAGTAAATCCAGACGACAAACAAATTGTCACTTCTTCAGGCCGTGTAGAAAATTATGACAAATTGGTGCTTGCGACAGGCTCGTACCCGTTTGTGCCACCAATTCCTGGAAACGAAAAAGAGTTCTGCCATGTCTACAGAACCATCGAAGATCTGGACGAAATCGAACGCTCAAGTAAAGAAAGCAAAGTTGGTGTGGTGATTGGTGGTGGTCTTCTGGGTCTGGAAGCAGCGAATGCAATCAAAAACCTGGGGCTAGAAACGCATGTTGTTGAGTTTGCCCCACGTCTAATGGCTGTTCAGCTTGACCAGGATGGTGGTGATTTACTTCGTCGTAAAATTGAAGCACTGGGTGTTACCGTTCATACAGAAAAAGCGACTACAGAAATTATCGATGGTAACGAATGCCGTTACAGAATGAATTTTTCCGACGGCACTCATATTGATACCGACATGATCGTCTTTTCGGCAGGTATTCGCCCACAAGACGAGTTAGCTCGTAATAGCTCCATAGAGATTGGTGAGCGTGGCGGCATTGTGATTAACAATCACTGTCAAACTAACTACGACGATATCTATGCGATTGGTGAATGTGCATTGTGGGAGCAACGTATTTTTGGCCTGGTAGCGCCAGGCTACCAAATGGCGAAGGTTGCAGCTCAACATATCCTTAGCACTGATGAAGCAGCCCAATTTACGGGCGCAGATATGAGCACCAAATTGAAATTAATGGGTGTCGATGTCGCGAGTATTGGTGACGTCCATGGCCAGACTGCAGGTGCTTTGTCATACACATACAAAGATGAAATTGAACAAGTTTACAAACGCCTGATCGTCTCTGAAGATAAAAAGAAAATTGTTGGCGCCGTCTTAGTCGGTGATGCGACTGCCTACGGAAATCTGTTACAGATTCGCCAGAACGATCTTCCATTACCAGAGAACCCATCCGTGTTAATTCTGCCTAACGTGGCTGAAGATGAATCTGCTGGTCTGGGTATTGACGCTCTGCCTGACAGTGCTGTTATCTGTTCATGTTTCGATGTGACCAAAGGCTCGATTAAACAAGCTGTAGCTGCTGGCTGCACAACGATGGCGGCGCTAAAAGAGACGACTAACGCGTCAACAGGTTGTGGCGGTTGTAGTGCACTGGCAAAACAAGTACTCGACAGCGAATTAGAAAAGCTAGGCGTGGAAGTGAACAACCATGTTTGTGAGCATTTTGCTTATTCACGTCAGGAACTCAGTGATCTTATTCGTGTAAACAAAATCAAAACGTTCGATGAGCTGTTAGAGCAATACGGTCAGGGGCTTGGCTGCGAAGTCTGTAAACCTACCGCAGGTTCTATCTTAGCATCCTACTGGAACGACTATATCTTGCACGATGATCATATTGAGCTTCAGGATACCAACGATATTTATCTTGGTAACATGCAGAAAGATGGTACCTACTCTGTCGTCCCAAGAGTCGCCGGAGGTGAAATTACCCCTGAGAAACTCATCGTAATTGGCGAAGTCGCTCGTGATTTCGACCTTTATACCAAAGTCACTGGTGGCCAGCGAATCGACCTGTTTGGTGCACAGCTCAATGACTTGCCTTTAATATGGAAACGACTCGTTGATGCGGGCTTTGAGACTGGCCACGCCTACGGAAAGTCCGTTCGTACCGTAAAATCATGCGTAGGCAGCACTTGGTGTCGTTACGGCGTTGGCAATAGTGTCGGTTTCGCTATCGATTTGGAAAATCGTTACAAAGGCCTTCGCTCCCCTCACAAGCTCAAATTTGCTGTATCTGGCTGTACCCGTGAATGTGCTGAAGCCCAGTCAAAAGATATCGGTGTGATAGCGACAGACAAAGGATGGAACCTCTATGTCTGTGGTAACGGCGGTATGCGCCCTCGCCATGCCGATTTACTGGCCACAGACCTGGACGACGAAACGTTAATTAAGTATGTCGATCGCGTTCTGATGTTCTACATCCGCACCGCAGACAGACTGCAGCGTACTTCCGTCTGGCTTGAGAACCTCGAAGGCGGCATTGACTATCTCAAAGAAGTGGTGATTGACGACAAACTTGGGTTAGCAGATGAGCTGGAAAAATCGATGCAAGACAGCCTGGCAAATTACCAGTGCGAATGGAAGACCACCCTGGAATCTCCAGAGAAACTGCGTCGATTCAGCCACTTTATTAACAGTCCTGATCGTGATGAATCACTTCAGTTCGTTACCATCAGAGAACAGAAATTTCCGAAAAACACAGCAGACGAGCTTGCTATCGAAGTAGTCGAAGTTAGCTGATACCAATCTGGATATTTAATTTTAGGAGAATCGCTATGAGTAACTGGATATCAATCTGTGAATCAACTGCCATCGCACCCAACACCGGAGTTTGCGCCAAAGTAGATGATAAACAAATCGCGGTGTTTTTCAGCCAGCGCACTAACTCTTTGCACGCCATTTCTAACTTTGACCCTATTGGTAAAGCCAATATTTTATCGAGAGGGATTCTTGGCTGTGTGGGAGAGATATTGTGTGTTGCCTCGCCTTTATACAAACAACATTTTTGTCTGGAAACAGGCAAATGCATCGAAAACCCAGAGTATAACGTGCCGATTTATGAAGTCCGAAATAACAACGGCATGATCGAACTGAGACAGTAACGAGAAGCAAACGCCAAAAACTGTGGCATTGCCTTAACAACACAATCAAGGCAATGCCTTCGAAATGAATCTTATAAGGATTATTGAACATGGAAAGCTCAAAATTCACCCTCTTTTCTTTTAGTGGAAAAATGAAGATCCTCCATTTAAGCTGGATGGCATTTTTTATTACCTTTGTTGTTTGGTTTAACTTTGCACCGTTGCTACAAATGGTCAAAGAATCACTTGGCCTTTCAAGCCAGGAAATTAAAACCTTGTTGATTCTAAACGTTGCACTGACTATCCCAGCGCGCGTGCTTATCGGCATGTTTACCGATCGATTTGGTCCGCGAATTGTGTATTCAGCACTGCTGGCTATCTGCTCCATCCCATGTTTTATGTTCGCCTTTGCAGATTCGTTTATACAAGCAGCCATTGCACGATTCCTGCTTGGCTTTATCGGTGCAGGTTTCGTTATCGGTATTCGTCTTGTTTCGGAATGGTTTCCACATAATCAACTCGGAACCGCAGAAGGCATTTATGGTGGTTGGGGTAACTTTGGCTCTGCCGCAGCCGCATTTACACTACCAACTCTAGCATTAGTCTTTAGTGGCGAGGACGGCTGGCGCTATGCGATCGCTTTAACGGGTGTAATGAGCCTTCTGTTCTCTGTTGTGTTTTACAAGAACGTATCTGACACACCAAAGGGCGCAACTTACTTCCGACCTAAACACTTGTCAGCAATGGAAGTGACATCAAAAGGCGATTTCTTCTTTCTTTTAGCAATGAAAGTACCAATGTACGCTGTACTCGCACTACTGGCATGGAAGTTGTCACCAAGCAATATCAATATGCTTGAACAAGGTGTGGTAAACGCGATTTACGCAGGCCTCGCGTTGCTTTACGTCATCGACGCGAATCAGGTTTGGAAGGTCAACAAATCGATTTTCAAAAAGCCCGTTGAACCTATTCATCAGTACAAATTCAAGCAAGTAGCGGTTCTAAACGTCCTGTACTTTGCAACATTTGGCTCTGAACTCGCTGTAATTTCCATGTTGCCACTTTTCTTTTCTGAAACCTTTGAACTATCACCGGTCGTGGCAGGCATGGTGGCATCCGCTTACGCATTTATGAACCTGATGTCGCGTCCGGGTGGTGGTCTAATCTCAGATAAGTTTGGTCGTAAACTGACACTACTCATTCTGACAGCAGGCCTTGCCGTGGGTTATTTCCTGATGGGACAAGTCAATGAAAGCTGGCCAGTTTGGTTAGCTGTGGCTGCTGCAATGTCTTGTTCATTCTTTGTGCAGGCAGGTGAAGGCGCGGTATTTGCAACAGTTCCACTTATCAAGCGTCGAATGACGGGGCAAATCGCAGGTATGACAGGCGCGTACGGCAATGTTGGTGCGGTGACTTATCTGACCATCTTATCGTTTGTCTCATACCAAACCTTCTTCTTCGTGATTGCTGGTACTGCAGTGATCGGGTTTGCTGCTCTGATGTTTATGGAAGAGCCATCAGGAAAAATTGCAGAGGTTAACGAAGATGGTAGCGTCACTCTGATTGATGTGTCTCACTAAATTGCATCAGTATTAGAGGTTTATCGGGAGATATTGAGCTTTACTGATTTATATATGCAAAGAATCACCAAATTAAGTAATGCCTCAATATCGTTCAAGAGCTCGACCAGTTTTGGTTGGGCTTTTGTTCTTGTTTGTTTTTATTGTGGGAAAGTGCGGCAAGGAAGGTATCAATGTTAGTTCAGGAAAAGTCAGCTCAAGAAATACAACATATCGAATTTTCCGGATGCTCTTTGGTGGGTAAACGAGACGAAAATCAAGACGCCTTTATCGTCAAGTATCCAACGACTCGCGATGAATTGATTCACAAAGGGGTTGTGGCTTGTATTGCTGATGGCGTGAGTTGCAGTAATCAGGCACAACAAGCCAGCCAGACCGCCACAACTCAATTTGTTACCGATTACTATGTAACCCCCTCAAGCTGGAGCATTAAGCGTTCTGCGATTGAATTACTCACCAGTTTAAATAGTTGGCTCTATAGTCAGGGCAAAGATCAACTTTACCATAATGGCATGGTGACGACTTTTAGCGCCATTGTGATTAAATCCAATACTGGATACATTTTTCACGTTGGTGATAGCAGAGTTTATCTCTATCGCGATGACACTCTGACTCTCCTAACCCGGGATCATCAACGCACTAACTTCGGCCACCAAAGTTATCTGACTCGAGCCCTTGGTATGGATGAAAAAGTCGAAATCGACTTTCTCACATTAGCGCTCAAAGAAAACGACACCATAGTTTTAACCACAGACGGGGTGCATGAGACCTTAACTCATGAGGAAATCAAACAACAAATTAGCAGCGCAGACTCCTCTGAAGCCCTTTCACAGGCTTTATGTAACAACGCTTTATTCAAAGGAAGCACTGACAATGTAAGCTGTACCGTATTGAAGGTAAAAGAATTACCCAGCTTCAACTTGACTGAATACCAAACAGCCTTACTCGCGAACAACATTCCACCAGCATTACACCAGGGTCAAAGCCTGGATCATTTTGAAATATTAGATACCCTCTACGAAGGCCCACGCAGCCACGTCTATCTCGCTTTTGATCGACAAAAAGGTGGCAATGTTATTATCAAAGCGCCATCGCTCAATTACAGTGACGACCCGGAGACATTGAAACGATTTGCCAACGAGCAATGGTTCTCGACTCAATTGGACAGTCGCCGAGTAATGAAAATGTATCCAAGGCCCGTTCATTCAAAATTCATCTATCAGGTTTGCGAGTACATTGAGGGAATAACGCTGCGCCAATGGATGCATGACCACCCTAACCCACCTTTGGATTCAGTGCGAGAAATACTGGATGGCATCGTAAAAGCAGTTCGGATTTTCCAACGTGCGGATATGGTGCATCGCGATTTGAAACCCGAAAACATCATGATCACACCAAATCGTGAGGTAAAGATCATCGATTTTGGTACGGTTGAGGCAAAGGGCCTGCGCGAGATACAACAAGAAGAAGCCACGTCGTTTCCGCTTGGATCGGTCAACTATACGGCTCCCGAGTACATCAATACTGGGGAAGCGAGTACACTCTCTGATCTTTTTTCTATCGGCATTATCGGCTACGAAATGCTCACCGCTCATCTGCCGTATAAGGAACATTCACAGCAAACACTGCAGCAGGCTCGGCACGTCAGGTGGGATTACCACTCGATAAAAGAGTATCGGGAAGATATTCCGCTATGGGTAGATCTCGCGTTTAAAAAGGCGACCGCCGAGATTCCAGCTAATCGGTATCAGGCTCTTGGTGATTTTATTGCTGATCTTTTCACGCCAAATACCCAACTATTAAACGGTGTCGACAACAAACCTTTATTAAAGCGCAACCCCATTTTATTTTGGAAGTCCCTTGCTTTGCTCGCTTGCACTGCTGCAGTGCTTGAAGGGCTGCTTTTACTGCGCTTTACCCCCAATTAACCGCAAGAAGTAAGAGAATTTTTCCGAAGCTAAAAATAATTGTAGATTTAGTGGCCCTAAATCATGATGATAAAGTAATAAACACATGGAAGCGTTAAAGGAGTTAACGGTGAGCTCAGAAGAAGCAACGATAATGTTGGTCGACGATCACCCGCTATTTCGCAGTGGGTTGCGACAACTGATTGCCTTGGAAGAAGGTTTGCAAGTGATTTGTGAATACAGCAACGGAACTGATGCAATTGAAGGTGCCGTAGAGCATGATCCGGACTTGATTATTCTCGATCTTAACATGCAAGGAATAGATGGCTTAGAAACTGTTCGCCAAATGAGAGAAAAAGGCGTCACCTCACGTGTTGTGATGCTGACCGTTTCGGACAATGAAGATGATGTTCTTAACGCAATTTCCAGTGGTGCGGATGGTTATCTGCTGAAAGACATGGAACCAGAAGACATTGTGACTAACATAAAGCAAGCCGTACTAGGACAACTTGCCTTGTCTGACAGACTGACCAAAGTACTGCTTCAGTCATGCAATAAACCAAAAAAACCTGCGCAAGAAAGCCCTCTCAAAACGCTCACCAGTCGTGAACTTGAAATTCTATCACTCATCTCTAAAGGCATGAGTAATAAGCTCATCGCTCACGAATTGAGCATCACAGACTCGACAGTAAAAGTCCATGTCAAAAATCTTTTGAAAAAGCTCAACGTCAGTTCCCGCTTAGAGGCCGCAGTCTGGATGATAGATAACCAATAAAACGAAAATGGGAGTGGAATGAAGTTAACTTGAATACGCTTTACGGTACTGTACAGGAGACATATCGTGGTTTTTACGCATAAATTTTGTAAAGTTAGACTGTGATGAAAAACCACATAACTCGCTAATTTCACTTATTGACTTATTTGTACTTCCCAATAATAGACAAGCTTTCTCCATCTTGATGTCTTTTTCTAATTCACTAAAAGAGGTTTTTTCTGCATTTAATTTTCTATTTAATGTCCATCGGCTCACGCCAACTTTATGGCAAACCTCTTCTAGAAGTGATAAATCATTTATAAAGTATTTTTCTTCAATTAGACTTTTAATGATTTCCTTAACCACGTTTGAAAAACCATGAGTAGTTTGAATTTGCTTGCGAAGTTGTTCAATATTATTCTTTTGTAATCCATGCAAATACTCATTGAACGAATTGTTTTTTTCGAATAAAGAAGATGACTTTATGATCATTTGATTTTTATTTCGGCCAAATAGACAGTTTGATTCAAATTGATCGTTAGTAAAGTTTTTGCCTAACTTGATTGAACTGTCGAACATAATACTGCATTCAACATCATCGACGTACTTGTTCAGAATGTCACGAATCAAAAGGAAGTGCCCCACAGAACCGTTCATTGGTGCAGCAGGATCGGTATTGCTGTACTCAATGCAAATTTTGTCATCGACAACATCCATGTGACAATGGTCGCTATCGCCAATAATGAATCTGTATTTTAAAAAGCTATCAATGGCGTTAACGGCATTTGATTCATTTAAAGACAAATTAAATAACTGAGGAAATAAATCATATAAACCGGTAACAGAAGAGTAATCTTTATAAATATGACGATTATATTCAGATGTTTTAATAATAAATTCTTTGCTCTGTTGATAAGGAATTCGACCATTTGGATTCGTTAAATTTAGTTTATTAATATTGCACTGTGAAATAATAGAGTCTACGTCCACACCAATTGAAGACAATAAGCTCACTTTTCGATTTATTAATAAACTTGAAACAGAATATCCCATAACAGACTCAACCAATTATTTTTGAACCGTGAAATAATTGTTTATTATAGGGCCTTTGTATCTATCAAACGTCACAAATTGATAAAAATCATGATAGTGATCTTGTTTTTTTAGATAGATTTGTGATCCCGAATCCACGTCGATTAAGAAAACAACACGTTTTTTCTGATTTTATGTGCCACAAAACAAAAAGAGGTGAACCAAAGTCCACCTCTTGAGTTAAAGAATTAATAGTCAGTTAACGTTTACTGCTTTTTTAACAATCTTTGTTCTAGCAGAGGGCCGTATTCTGGTTGCAGATCAATAGTCCCCGGAGTTGTTTCACTGACGACAATTTCATTGTCAATCGAGAAAGTAACAGCCTGGCTACCATCAAGGCCTGAAGAGTTAGCCACATAAGCGGTATAAGTACCTGGCTCAATAATCCATTGGTCACTCGCTTCGTTAAAGCTCGCTAAAGTTTCGGCTGAAATATCGAATGTAAGCGTCTGTTGGCCACCAACAGCAATTTCATCTGTTTTATCAAATGCTTTCAATTCAATTGCAGGCTTAGCCAATTTAACATCTGGAGCCGCTACGTAAACCTGAGCGACTTCTTTACCTGCGTAACCACCAGTATTTCGAACTGTCGCGGTAATAGATACGCTACCATTCGCACCTTCAGAATTAAGCGTATTTGAAACTACTGCTGCGTTCGCGAAGTCAAATGTGGTGTACGACAAACCAAAACCAAACGGGTAGGCAACATCTACATCGAAAGTTGAGTGGTAACGGTAACCGACATAGATGTCATCACTGTAGTACTGGTTAAAGTCACGCTCGTCACAACCAGCGTCAGCAAGAACAAAACATGTATTGTAATTCAACTCGGGAGCATCATGAGGCCCAGCGTTGACTTTTTGGCCATCTTCAAACTTACCAGGGAATGAACCACCATCTTCAGAGTAACTTGAAACAGTATCCAGACCCATTGGGAAAGTCTGCGCTAACTTACCACTTGGATTCACTTCACCCGAGATGATATTAGCTACCGCAGTACCGGCTGTCTGACCCGGCAAGTAAGTCACTAAGATACCATCGACTTCATCACGCCATTCTGCCGTATCAATTGAGTTACCTACGTTTAGAATCACCACAACTTTCTTACCTTGAGCGTGGAACTTATCAGATACACGACTAATAAGTGAACGTTCAACTGAATTTAGGTAGTAACCTTCAGACATTGGATTCTCTAGCTCATCCATACGTTCTGGGTTGTCCGAACCTTCTGCCGTAGTACGAGTGATAGTAATTACCGCAACATCGTTAGTTTCAGCAGCAGCATCAATAGCAGAATCGGCAATGACCGGTTCACGACACACAGCAAATGAACCAGCCAGGTTGGTCTCACCAGCAGCGCCGCCACCTACACAGTATTTCTCAGGGTTAAACTCATCGTCATGTACATCCATAGAACCAGTCGCTACGGAAGTGTTGTACGCGCTAGTGTATAGAGCTTCTAGATCAGCGTTAAGCGTATATTTCTCACTTAGACCTTCATTAAAGCTAACGATGTGTTCTGTTGTAACCGAACCACTGCCGCCACCAACAGGAAGTGTAGCGTACTGACCAATACCAAATGTTGCGATGCTAGAAGTTGTTGCCACTGGTAATGCAGCATTATTTTTCAGCATTACAATGCCTTCTTCAGCCGCCTGCAGAGCGACTTCCGCATGCGCTGCCAAATCTGGCGTTCTGGTAAACGGAGTACCTAAAGCACTTGGTGTTTTAAGAGACTGTTTCAGTATTCTAACGATATTTTTGTCTAGTACTTCATCAGTCAACTCGCCTTTCGCATAAGCATCTACAAGGTAAGGCCCCCAATCATCACTACCACCGAAACGCCATTGACCACCCGGCTCGATGACATCAGTGCCCGCTTTCAACATCTCGACAGGATCCCAACCAGCCCACCAGTCACTCATCGCGAGGCCTTCAAAGCCCCACTCATCACGAGCAATGGTGTTCATTAAGTCAGCGCGCTCACCAACGTTTTCGCCGTTAACTGAGTTGTACGATGACATTATCGCCCAAGGCTGTGCGTGCTGAATGGTATATTTGAAACCACGCAAATAAATTTCGCGCATCGCTCGAGGGGTAATGACGGTATTTGAAGTACGACGCAACG
This sequence comes from Vibrio sp. EJY3, assembly GCF_000241385.1. NCBI lineage: Bacteria > Pseudomonadati > Pseudomonadota > Gammaproteobacteria > Vibrionales > Vibrionaceae > Vibrio > Vibrio sp. EJY3. The sequence goes on along the minus strand of NC_016614.1, from coordinate 634,649 downwards.
TCTCAGAGTTATTCGCTACGTAGTGTTTGATAGTTGTACCAATACCGTGGCTTTGCGCACCATTAACAATGGCTGCACCCATCACACCACTAATGAGTGGATCTTCCGAGAAATACTCAAAGTTACGACCCGCTAATGGGTGACGTTGAATGTTCATACCTGGTGCTAGCCAGATATCTACACCGTATTCTTTACCTTCTTCACCAGCAGCATCACCCACTCTTTGAACTAAGTCGGCGTTCCAAGTTGACGCTAACACCGTCGCTGATGGAAAGTTGGTTGCATAATAAGTATTAGGATCACCTTCAATTGTCGCTGCGATACGAATACCAGCCGGACCATCCATTAACTTAATAGCAGGAACATCTAGGCCAGTTTCCTCATTCATAACGCCGTTAATATAACCAACGGTACCTGCAACTGCTTTATCTGGGTCTAGGTTTACTGGTTGTGAGAAAAAGCCAGGGCCGATAACCATTTTTAGTTTTTCGTCTGACGTCATCTTAGATACTATCTCTTGAGCCTGCGCTTCAAGACGCTCATTATCAGATATGGTATCTGTATCACTGTCATTACAGCCCGCGAGCAGTGCGGTCGCTACCATCACCGACACAACACTTAATTTGGTCTTTAACATCCCTTTTACTCCTTTGTATTCACGTCATACCCAAGCAACTTCAAGATGCAAAGTTCGGAGCGTTATCACGAGCACCAATTTGGGGGGAAATGATGCAGAGATAAAGACAATTTATTCAAAGTCGTTCACTCATAACCAAGCATCTTTTCGTTGACTTGGGTTTAAGCAAATACTATTGAGTTTTTGGGCGACATACTTTGACATTCGGTGCGCCGTTTTTGCCTTTCGGAGTAAGAGTGAAAAGTGTGAGCAAGGTTATATTCGACTAAGTTGGCGAGAGGTGATCCCAAAAAACCACTAACGGCACCGGTTGGTTATTGATGTTTAACGCTACTCCTGTCGTTCGCTATCCGTTGGTGGTGAAAACAAACATTGCCAGCGTTGACGCCACGTTAGCGAGGGCTGGCAGACGTCTCGAAACATATCCTGCCACTCGGCAAAGGTCACTTTTATAGGGTTAAAGCTGTTCACTGGTTTAGATATCCCATAACGTACCGTTTCGACCTCTGGCTCAAAAGAACCAAACATACGATCCCAGATGATAAGTACGCCCGCATAGTTTTTATCTATGTATTGTCGATTGATACCGTGATGTACACGATGGTGAGACGGGGTATTAAATACCCATTCCAATGGACCAAGCGAGCGTATCGACTGAGTATGAACAAAAAACTGTAACCCCAGATTGAGCAATACCGCGAAGATCACCCATTTCGGTTCAAAGCCTATCACCACTAAAGGCAACCAAAAGATCCACATACCGGCAAGCGGATACATTAAGCTTTGACGAAAGGCAGTACTAAAATTCATTCTTTCAGAGCTATGATGGACAACATGAGCCGCCCACATCCAGCGAATACGATGGCTAGCGCGATGAAACCAATAATAGAAAAAATCTTGAAGAACCAAGAGCATTAAGAACGTAGAAATACTGATTTCAATGTCAAATAAGCGCCAGCCAAAAAGCCATAAATAAAGTTGAGAGATAAACAAACCTGCGAGAATATCTGTCGCTTGGTGAAGCCCAGCCAATACAAAATTACATGTCACTTCAGGTAGGACATAAGTTGCGTTCTTCGGTAAACGACCTCGGCGCTGGCCGAACCAGTACTCTGAGAATATGCAGAGAAAAAATATTGGAGCCAGAATCAAAAGCAGCAGCTCAGGACGCTCCATCAATATTGACCAATCCATCTCTTTGCTACCATTTTGCGTAGTGATCTTCGGTTAAGCCGACGACTTCATTCAACTCATGCTTCTTGCCATTTCCATCAATGACAAAGCCATTAAAATGTCCCATATATTGACGAAAATTACTTTTGAGAAGCCAGAAATTCTTTCTTTCTGAACGACAGTTTAACGGCGTGAAATTGAGTTCAACTCGCCCATCCTGAGACGTGATTTTCCATTCTTCATGTGGGTTATTGCGTGAAAAATGAAAGTGCACCGGCGCCAGCAAATTACGCTCACCATTCACCCAAAGCACATTTTCGCAATAGCCCGTTTCGTTGACACCCACGGCGAGATTAAGACCTAAACGATCAGAGTCTTGCATATGGTTGATACTCGCCCATCGCCAACTTGTTTCTCTTCGCATGTATCCTGCTGAAAAATCGTACCCTGCAGAAACTTTACTCAGATCTTGTTCTTGACCCAGAATAAACAGGTTACCAGCGACCGATAAGCCATTGTGCTTTTGCGTATACGTCCAGCCTGAGTAACCCGTTGGCGTGCATAACATCAACGGGCTGCTTTGGGGTTCAGGATGTAAGCTGATTACCGCATTGACTGAGCCAGACACAAAATGGACGTGCCACGTACCTTCCTGGATGGAAAACTGGATCGCGTCATCCGCCAGAGTCGCGGAGCTTGACCAACTTGATGGCTCAGTTTGATAACCAAGATTGAAAGGTTTCAGCCACTGCTGTTCAACGAGTTCGTTGTTTTTAATGTCATAAAGATAACAAAAACCAGAGGCCAAATAACGAATATCAGCGATCGCAATGCCTATGAGATACTCAGGAGTAACCAGAGAGACAAACTGGAATTGCTTGTAGCCGAAATACTTACGCAATCTCGACGCAGGTCGGTCCATCTCATTCCGGTATTCGAAGCGATCAAGCTGTAACGATTTAGGCATGGCTTCAAGATGACCAAACGTCGGGGTGCCGTCCGTTTGAATAAACGACTCCAGTGGGGTGCGGCTCGTCATGTCTTAATCTTGTCAGGTTAACATATGCAAACAATAACATTAATTTAACAAATGACATTTGCGCTGACGCACAACAATGTCATTTCGTCTCATCGACATAAGCTGACATTGTCGCGTGCGTCTCAGTGAATTTAGCCGATGTTATCTAGACAAAACCCAAAGTGGAGTGGTGAATTTCGGTTACGTAAGAATATTTGTTACTACTTCAGTTTTTACAGAGTTAGCAATAAAACAGTTTTCATGCGCCATATGATGCATTTTTTCTAACTGTTCGTGCGTGGGCTGTTTGTCGCCCAAAAACACGATGCTGGGATTCAACTCCACACGAGAAACCCACTCTTTACCATTGTCCCCTTTTGTGAGCTCACCTTCAGCAGCGTCAACATAAGAGTCGATGACATACTGACGTTTGGCGGCTATCGATAGAAAGACCAACATATGGCAACTCGAAAGCGCCGCAACAAACGCTTCTTCTGGGTCGACGTTTTCCGCCACGGAAAGAGGAAGAGGTACGACATGAGGGGACGGAGAAGCAGGCACCTGCAAACCGCCGTCAAACGTCCACGTATGCGCGCGACTGTATTGATTATCGCTGAAAATCTCGCTTGCTTGGCGCTGCCACTGAACCATGGCGGTGTGCTTACTCATACGAACTTCCTATCTATTTGAATATCTGCGTATTGCTCTAATGTGTGGCAGGTGTTTGAGCGACCTGCCATAAGGTTCAAATTAGTTGAAATATGACAATAGTCGATGGAACCAAGTGATCTCTCCATAGGCAATCAAATCATAAATGGTAAAGAAGATCATACAGATAATGGCTAATTTGGCTAAACGGTAAACAATAAACATGACAAATTCCTTTGTTTTTTGACAGTTTACTATCACCTACGCTATTTATAAACTCAGATGAACATTCGTTCTCTTTTCATAAAAAAGCATGAATAGCGCCGAGTATACAGAACAAGGTTATTAGGTGGTTTTTATGGGGATCTATATGGTTAGTAGCCGGACGAGATTATGCAACGACACTGTATAACTATTTCTCTAACTCATTTTTAACAATTTGAACTTACGTCAAAAAAATATAGTATTAGATGCCATACACTTGCAAAAAACTTATACCTATTACCATTTTTTAATGCAAACATTTCGCTTATCTAACTTAAATCTCCGCTATAAGACCGCTTTATACTTCTCACTTGGTTTGCTTGGAATGGTACTAAGTTGTTTATTTATCGTTCGTTATTTTTTCCTGTACAGCGTCAATCAACTAGAAGACATGGAAATAAACCATGCAAACCAGCAAGCACTCGCTGTCGTTGATTTGATGGTCTCCCAACAGACGACTAACTCTTATGACTGGGCATATTGGGATGAAACTTACGATCTGTTTCTAGAAGATCCCGACATTGCAGGTTACACCGAACGAAACCTGTATATAGAAACGCTTAATTCATTGAATTTGGACATGATGTCGTTTGTCACGCTGTCAGGCCAGGAATTACTCTCACTGGCTCGAGAAAAGTCGTCTACGTTATCGATTAAAGCTGTGCATCATCCGCTCATTCAACAACATATAGCGTCGATGAATCAAAAGTCGGATGCACATCCAACTCACCTTTCTGGGTTATTGAAAATTGATCAATCCATCTGGGGGCTTAGCTTAACCCCGGTAAAAAACAGTGAGAGTAATAGTGCATCAAATGGCTGGTTATTGTGGGGAAGAAACTTAACGTCGCGCTTTCCCGGTGACTTTGATTCTATTCTATTCGCTCAAAACTCATTGATCCCCCTACTATCGCCGGGGGCAGATAATAACCTTATACGAGACATTGAAAAATCGTCGAACTCTATAACCAAAGCTTCGCTACTGAATGACATTGAAGGTTCTCCTATTGCATGGGTAGAAACAGAGATGAAACGTGATTACTACTCTAAAGGTAACGCGCTGTTTCTCTACTTATTCGCAACTGTCGGGGTAGTGGCATCAATCATAGCAATGGCCACATTTTTCATTTTCAGAAAAAAAGTGTCAGCTCGATTCAATAACTTCGCTGACAATATGTACAAAATCGCGTCGGAATATAAGCTTGAAGGGGTTCAGTCAATAAGCGCAGACGAACTGGAACTAGCGTCTAAACTGGTGCAGAAGCTTTCTGACAATACGTCGATGACACAATCGAAGTTAAAGGATTCAATGCATAACTTCAGCGCGTTGTATCATAGCTCTTCGCTGGGTATGCTTTTCGTGATTGAGCGTGAAATTGTCGATGCCAACCCACGAGCGTTAGAAATGCTTAATCATCAAAAGCCGGATTTGATTAAACGCCCACTCAATACCCTTTGCTCCGTTCATACTAGTGAATCCCAACTTGAAGAGATGCTGATCGAGTTAGAAAACGGCAGAACTTTGTTTGAAGCGCAACTTCTCGATGGTCATGGCGATACTATTGACTGCCTAATTGAAGCGGCACTGATTCAGCACGATGGTCAGAGTGCGATCATGTTATTAATTCAGGATATCCGGGAAACAAAGCAACAAGCGGAAAAAATTCAACAGTTGACCGACTTAGACCCTGTATCGGGTTTCTGTAATCGCCCAGTGATAGCTGAAGCGCTTGATAAACTGGTACAAACACAACCCAACCAGTTTTCGTTCATTTTCCTCAAAAGTAAACAGCTAAAACAAATTGCAGAAGTATACGGGCACTTTGTCTTTGATGAAGCAATCCAATACATTGCAAAGATACTGAGAGAGCACTTAGGAGCTTTTCAAATTGGCCGAATCAGCGAGAACGAGTTTATAGTACTCATCCCACGAGAGGCCAATCATAGTGAAGTCATAGAGGCGACCAACCGCCTACTACACCAACTTTCTTATAAGGTGGTATTTTCTGGTATTACCGTATCACTCGATACTAAAGCAGTGATGATGGATCCAAAGATCACCCACCAGCCTCTTGAACATCTACTTTTGGCTGCGCGTCACTCAGCACAATCAATTCGTGGGCGTCAGGCTCGCGAAGTTTTCGTTACTGATGAAGCGCTATCTGTCCAAGCAGAAACCTTGAACATCATTAACCGTGATTTAGAAGAAGCAATACAACAGAACGACATCATTCCGTATTTCCAGCCAATTGTTGATGCAAAAACCGAAGAGGTGATTGGCTTTGAGTCACTTGCTCGCTGGCAACACCCGGATCTCGGCATGGTGTCACCGACCGTTTTTATTCCTATGGCTGAGCAAGGCAAATTGATTATTGAGCTTGGGGAATCCATCCTCAAGCAATCTTGTGCGTTTATTGGACAACTTAACCAAGTTCGCCATGCTAAAGGACTACCACAGCTTTCGGTTCACATTAACTTAAGTGCCCGTCATTTTTATCACTCAAGGCTTATTTCATACCTTACGACGCTGATTGATGAGTACCAAATCTCTCCAGGAAGTATTGTGCTTGAAATTACCGAAAGCATGTTAATGGGGACTGAAGCCGACTCGATTCACTGCATTAATGAGATAAAGCGCCTCGGCGTTCTACTTGCGCTGGACGATTTCGGTACTGGCTTTTCCTCATTCAGCAGTATCTGCAACTTCCCACTGGATATTGTTAAATTAGACAAGTCCTACGTTGATGAAATTGAATTTAATGACCGAGCCAAAACACTGGTACGTAACATCGTCAATATGTCGCAGGAATTAGGATTAACGATCGTTGCTGAAGGCGTAGAAACAGCAAGTCAGGTGCGTAAGCTCAAAGTCTGGAACATCAATAACCTACAAGGTTTCTATTTTTACAGACCGATGCCAATGGATGCTGTACTTAAAACGTTCTCTGGTCATCAGGTCAGCGAGTTGCTCTGATAGAGGGGAAAATGGCTCCAACTCTTTCCCCGCTCCTTGTTATCCTCTGTTCAACCGTATCGGGTTGTTCAAACTGCCATCCGATTAAATAAATCTATAGCGCTGTGCTCATACTGTCCTGTTACTTGCGTATATACTTTAAATAAGCTTTTCAATAAGTCCCTGTCACTGCACTAGGAGGACTGTATGAAATGGATACGAATATGGCTATTACCGCTTATCCTGTTTGCTAGTCAGGCATTGGCTAACACGGTATGGATCGTCCCGGTCAACGGTGCTATTGGCCCCGCTATCAGTGATTACCTTTCCAGAGAAATAGAACAAGCCCAGCAGGAAAACGTCAGTTTAGTCATTTTAAGGATGGACACACCGGGCGGACTGGATAGCTCGATGAGAGACATTATTCATGCCATCACTACTTCCTCCATTCCCGTCGCAACATGGGTTGGACCATCGGGTTCTCGAGCAGCCAGTGCGGGTACTTATATTCTTCTTGCCAGCCACGTCGCAGCAATGGCAGAGGCTACAAATCTTGGCGCTGCTACCCCTGTCGCATTGGGTGGTGGAGCACCGGGAGCCCCTTCTTCTGGCGATGATCAAAACGAAAAAGCCAAAGACCAACAAGAAACTGAAGATGGCACCTCTGAAAAAGTCCCGGCTAAAACAGCGATGGAAAAGAAAGTCATCAATGACGCCAGAGCATATATAAAAGGGTTGGCTAAGCTTCACGATCGCAATGCTGAATGGGCGGAAAAGGCCGTGAGTGAAGCGGCAAGTCTCGACGCTCAGGAAGCGCTAAAGCTGAATGTCATTGACTATATAGCAAATTCACCCGAAGAGCTGGTTCAGGCTATTAACGGAACGACCGTAAAAATAAACAATCAGCCCGTGACATTATCATTGGAAAACCCTGTCTGGGTAGAAAGAGTCCCTGATTGGCGTGCGGAAATGCTTGCCGTCATCACCAATCCCAACGTTGCTTACATTCTGATCCTTATTGGTATCTATGGTCTACTTTTAGAGTTCTACAATCCCGGAATTGGCTTACCCGGCGTATTAGGTGGCATCTGCTTGCTACTTGCGATGTACGCACTACAGATGATGCCCGTTAACTACGCTGGTCTGGGGCTACTACTACTCGGCATTGCGCTAATGATTGCGGAAGCATTTAGCCCGAGTTTCGGAGTTTTGGGCTTGGGCGGTGTGGTTGCCTTTATTCTCGGTTCGATATTCCTGATGGACAGTGACTTACCGGGTTTTCAAGTCGCATTGCCTTTAATCTTTGGCGTTGCCATTTTTTCAGTTGCGCTGATCATTCTGACTGTCGGTATGCTAGTGAGAATACGCCACCGAAGGGTCACGACTGGTCTTGAAACCTACCCTGGCAAACAAGCAGTCGTAAGCGATGATTTCATTGACGGTGAAGGTCGCGTGCAAATGGATGGCGCATTTTGGACCGCCAAAGCTGAACTAAACCAAGGACTCAAACAAGGTGACCAAGTTACCGTTGTCAATGTGAAAGGGCTAACCTTAACGGTAAAGCCAAATGACCGCCCTAATGAATAGGAGGCGAATATGTTGCTCTACACTGTTTCTGTAATCCTGGTTCTGTTGATCGCACTAGCGACACAAATTTTCAAAGTTCTGCGCGAGTACGAACGTGGCGTAATTTTCTTCTTGGGTCGATTTCAAGAGGTAAAAGGCCCTGGCCTGATCATCTTGATTCCCTTTATCCAACAAATGGTGCGCGTAGACCTGCGAACTGTCGTGTTGGACGTACCGACACAAGACCTTATCACGAAAGATAATGTGTCTGTTCGCGTAAACGCTGTGGTCTATTTTCGCGTCGTCGACCCGCAAATGGCTATCAACAATATTGAGAGCTACAGCGAGGCGACCAGTCAGTTAGCGCAAACAACGCTTCGTTCAGTATTAGGGCAACATGAGCTAGATGAACTTCTTTCTGAGCGAGAGCGACTCAATAAAGATTTGCAGTCCATCCTCGATCAACAAACGGATGACTGGGGGATTAAAATAGCCACCGTTGAAGTTAAACATGTCGATTTGAATGAAAGTATGGTTCGAGCGCTTGCTCGTCAAGCCGAGGCGGAGCGTAATCGTCGTGCAAAAATCATCCATGCGACTGGTGAATTAGAAGCGTCTAACAAGTTAAAAGAAGCGGCACAAATGCTAAATGAAGCACCAAATGCCTTGCAATTGCGCTATATGCAAACGCTAACTGAAATTACCACCGATAAAACTTCGACAATTATTTTCCCGATGCCAATTAATTTAGTTGAAGCGGTACAAGATATTGCGAAAGCAGTGAATAAGGACAAAGAAAAGAAAGAGCAATGAGCAGAGTAAATTGAAATTAATTTCGACTCGATAGACAAAAGCCGCAGCGTACCAAAGCTGCGGCTCTTTTTATTCTCCGAACTTTCTGTTCTGGAGTTATCAAGCCACTTTATCTGACCTGAAGTTACCCAGTAGTGCATTGTACAACTCATTGTCGCTCAATATGCCGACCAACTGGTTATCTTCAACCATCAATAAAGGCTGGTTACTGCGCTGTTTAAGCTCTATCGCTTCACGCATACTGATATCCGGGCTAACCTGAACCAACGTATTTTCTTTCACATCATCAAGGTTCGATGATTCGCTATCCCAAAGAATCAACAGCTTATCAGTATCAATTAACCTCAATCCTTTCGGATCTTGCGACACCCAAATGTCTTTATCAGCACAGATGAGAACACGTTCTTCTTGACGTACCAGAGCATCACACGACTGCATTAAAGAACGGCCTTTAAGCACGTTTAACGGGTTAGTATGTGCCACGAAGTCAGCCACATAATCGTTTTCTGGTGTCAGAATGATCTGTTCTGGCTTGCCATGCTGAATCAGTTTGCCCGATTCCATAATGGCAATGTTGTTACCAATTTTAAGTGCTTCATCCAAGTCATGACTTACAAATAATATCGTTTTATTCAACTTCTCTTGGAGCAAAATCAGTTCATCCTGAAGCTGCGCACGAATTAATGGGTCAAGTGCTGAAAACGGTTCGTCCATCAATAAGATGTCAGTGTCCATCGAAAAGGCGCGAGCCAAGCCAACACGCTGCTGCATACCGCCAGAAAGCTCATGAGGAAACTTGTTTTCCCACTCTGACAATCCCACCATTTCTAACTGTGCACGTGCTTTTTCACGACGCTCAGCTTTGCCAATGCCTTGCATTTCCAGTCCAAACGCCACGTTATCTAAGACCGATAACCAAGGCATCAAAGCGAACTTCTGAAATACCATAGAAACACGATGAGTACGTAGATGGCGAAGCGTCTGTTCATCACAGTTCGCGAGTTCCACCATGTCGTCACCATCTTTGATTTTCAGTGAACCACGGGAAATGTTATTTAACCCGTTCACGGTGCGAAGTAAGCTGGATTTACCCGAGCCCGACAGGCCCATCAGTACACAAATTTCACCCTGTTTAACGCTCAATGATACGTTATCAACCCCGACGACCTGACCAGTTTCATCAATAATTTCTTGTCGCGATTTACCTTGGTCTAGCAGGTTCAGCGCTTGCGTTTGCTGTTGACCAAAAACCACATCAAGGTTTTCAATAGTAATTGCGTCCATGATTACGCCTCCTTCTGGTTTGGTGCTTTACACAAGCGATCTAGGATGATTGCCACAAGAACAATCGCTAATCCTGCTTCAAAACCTTGTGAGATGTTTACGGTGTTTAGCGCACGTACAACCGGCTTACCTAAACCGTCAGCACCCACTAGCGCCGCAATAACCACCATTGAAAGAGACAGCATGATACATTGCGTCACGCCTGCCATGATACTTGGTAATGCCGCAGGTAACTCCACCTTAAACAGCAGTTTCATTCGGCTTGCACCAAACGCTTTACCTGCTTCCAACAACTCTTCCGGCACTTTAATGATGCCTAGATAAGTCAATCGAATTGGAGCCGCAATGGCGAAGATAATGGTTGAGATAAGCCCCGGTACGATACCTAAACCAAACAGAACCAGTGTCGGAATCAGGTATACAAACGTAGGTACGGTTTGCATCAAGTCCAGAATCGGTCTGAGTAATGTATACAACCAAGGACGATGCGCAGCCATAATTCCTAAAGGCACACCAATTAATACGGAAATCGTTGTCGCAGCAAAAACAAGGACAAAGGTTTCCAGCATCTCTTGCCAATAGCCAAGGTTAAGAATCGCGAGTAACGCAAGCACGATAAATACAACAAGAGGAAGACTACGATGTAGGAACCACGCGATTGCCGCCGTCATGATGATTGGAGCCGCAGGTGGCATCCATTTGAAAATATCCACCACAAACATAATGATGGTTTCAAGTGTAATTGAGATAGTATCAAAGAACCCAGACGCATTGATGGTTAACCAATCAACACCCGTTTCCATCCACTGCCCTAATGGTAGTTTGTTGTCCGTAATAATATTCACAATAAACCCTTTGTGTTAATGAAGTGGGCATCACCGCCCACTACTATCCCCAAATCGTTACTCAAGTTGAGTTTCTTGGGGTATAAATCGAATTAAGCGTTTGTTTTTAGGTACGCTGTGATCGCTGCCTGTGCATCCTGGCCATCGACCGTTTTCACATCCTTAAGCCACGCTTCGATTTGATCTTGATTCGCGTTTAACCACGCTTGTGCCGCTTTCGATGGCTTTTGCTTCTGGTTAAGAATCGCTTCCATTAACTCGTTTTCCATTTCTAGGCTGAACTCTAGGTTTTTCACTAGTTGACCTACATTTGGACACTCAGAAAGGTAGTTTTTACGTACGTTTGTGTAGACATTCGCGCCACCGTAATTTGGGCCGAAGAAGTCATCGCCACCAGACAGGTATTCCATCTCAACATTGTTGTTCATCGGGTGCGGTGCCCAACCCAGGTAAACAATCCACTGGTTGCGACGCACTGCGCGTGAAACTTGTGACACCATGCCTGCTTCACTCGATTCGATAAGGCTGAAACCTTTTAAACCAAATGCATCGCTGTCGATCATAGATTGAATTAAGCGGTTACCATCGTTACCTGGTTCGATGCCATAAATGCGGTCTTTAAACTTGTCAGCATGTTTTATCAGGTCAGCAAAGCTCGTTACGCCCGAGTCATAAACGTATTTTGGTACCGCAAGCGTGTACTTAGCTCCGACAAGGTTCGCTTTAACGGTTTCGACGGTGCCAGCATCGCGGTATTTGGCGATATCGCCTTCCATTGTTGGCATCCAGTTGCCCAGGAAAATATCAATGTCACCATTGGCCATTGATGAGTAAGTTACAGGTACAGAAAGCAGATCTGTCTTGGTCTTGTACCCTAACCCTTTTAGTATTTCTGAAGTAACGGCGGTTGTTGCTGTAATGTCTGTCCAACCTACATCAGCAAATCGAACAGTTTCACACTGATTTGCGTAAGCACCGGTTGCTAAGGTACTTAACGCGATAGTTGATACAATTTTCGTCATCTTAGACATGTTTAGTTCCTTGTAATGATTACTGACTATTTGTTGATTATTTGAATTATGAGATTGAATCTAAATTTCTTTTTGGTGGATGCATTCGTTGCATCTCTTGCCAATTCGGTGCAATCCAAACCGGAGTATTGTTTGATTTTTGTAATGCGTTTCCGAGGATCATATCCGCAGCACGTTCGGCAACCATGATGGTTGGCGCATTCAAGTTGCCGTTTGGAATGGTTGGGAAAATGGATGAATCCACAACACGTAATCCTTGGATGCCACGTACCTGACACTGCTCATTCAGAACCGCTAACGGGTCATCGTCCGCACCCATTTTGCAGCTACACGATGGATGGTAAGCACTCTCTACGTTCTGCTTCACCCATTCATCAATTTGCTCGTCAGTCGTGATGTTTAAACCCGGTTGGATTTCATCGCCACGAAACTCGTCCATCGCTGGCTGATTCAAGATTTCACGCGTTAGGCGAATACAATCACGCCAATCCTGCTTATCTTGCTCGGTGGAGATGTAGTTGAACTCGATCTTCGGCTTGTCGTTCGGATTCGATGAAACAACTTCTACTGAACCTCGGCTTTCTGGCTTATTAGGGCCAACGTGCACCTGGAATCCATGACCATCAAAGGCAGCCTGACCGTCATAACGCATCGCAGCTGGTAAGAAGTGGTATTGAATATTCGGCCACTTCAAGCCTTCACGAGAACGAATAAACGCGCACGATTCAAAATGGTTGGTCGCACCGAGGCCTTTACGGGTGAGAATCCACTCGGTACCGATTAACCCTTTACTCACCAAACCTAACTTACTGTTAAGCGTGATCGGCTGTTTACAGTGATATTGAAAGTAAACCTCCAGATGGTCTTGCAGGTTTTTACCCACGCCTTCCAACTGGTGGTTCACCTCGATACCTGCTTTTTCCAGCACATCTTTAGGACCAATACCGGAAAGTTGCAGCAGCTGTACCGAACCAATTGAACCCGCACTAGAAATCACTTCACTGTTTGCAAAACACTGCTTAACAGAACCTGATTGATCGAATTCAACGCCGACCGCTTTCTTGCCTTCAAGTAAAACGCGGTGGACGGTGACTCGCTTCATTAACGTGAAGTTCTTACGCTTTTTAGCACGGCTTAAGTACGCATTAGACGTCGAAGCACGAACGCCTTTATCAACAGTCATATGCATCGGACCGAAGCCCTCTTGCTGGTAACCGTTGTAATCATCCGTTTCTGGGTAACCCGCATCTTTACCAGCTTCGATAAACGCTTCGTATAGCGGGTTAAGCTTCATGTCATTACCGTTGCAGGTGCCAACAGGGCCATTATCGCCACGGTATTCGTCCGCGCCACCAACCCAAGATTCCGCTTTACGGAAGTAAGGTAAACACGTCTGATAGTTCCAGCCTTTTGCGCCCTCTTCTTCCCACTGGTCGAAGTCGCAAGCATGACCACGTACGTAAACCATGCCGTTAATAGATGAGCTACCGCCAAGAACTTTACCGCGAGGACAGTGCAGTTGGCGTCCATCAAGGCCGTCTTCTTTCACGGTCTCGAATTGCCAAGCGTATTTTTCGGTGTTCATCGGATAAGAAAGTGCTGTTGGCATTTGGATAAAAATACTCTTATCTGTGCCGCCCGCTTCTAGCAATAAAACAGAGTGCTGGCCACTTTCACTCAAGCGATCCGCTAAAACACAGCCGGCCGAACCCGCACCGACGATAATATAATCGTAGCGTTGTTGCATTTTGATTCTCCTGGAAGGTTTAAGCGTAAGGGCTTTCGAAATCGCTCAGTTGAACTAGTACGCTCTTGGTTTGCGTATAGTGCTTCAGTGTTTCGACGCCGTTTTCGCGGCCAATACCTGATTGCTTGTAACCGCCTACTGGCATTTCTGCCGGAGAATCACCCCAGGCATTAACCCAGCAGATACCCGCCTGAATTTTATGAATAACGCGATGTGCACGAGAGAGGTTCTGCGTGAAGACACCCGCTGCCAGACCATACTCCGTGTCGTTCGCACGCTCGATAACCTCAGCTTCATCACTGAACTTAAGCACAGACATAACAGGACCAAAGATCTCTTGCTGTACGTGACTCATGCTATCGTCACAGCCGATAAATACCGTTGGAGCAACGAAGTTACCGTTAGCAAGGCCATTTTCCGTAACTTTGTAACCACCAGTCAGCAGAGTCGCGCCGCTTGCTTTCGCTTCTTCAATTGCAGACAACACTTTGCCTTCGTGCTCTTTTGAAATTAGAGCGCCAATTTGCGTGTTTTCATCAAGGGGATCACCGACAACCAGCAGTTCAGTACGAGTTTTAAGCTGCGCCACGAATTCGTCGTAAATGGATTCATGAACAAATACGCGGGTACCGTTGGTGCATACTTCACCTTGAGTGTAAAAGTTTGCAACCATGGCAGCCGATACTGCATCATTCAGTTTTGCATCTTCGAATACGATCAGTGGTGACTTACCGCCCAGTTCCATGGTGACTTGCTTAAGTGTTTTCGCGCTGTCACCCATAACGACTTTGCCTGTACCGCACTCGCCAGTGAACGAGACTTTCGCAATATCCGGATGCGCCGTTAGCATTTGGCCAACACGGTAATCACCCTGCACAACATTAAATACACCGTCAGGCATGCCCGCTTCTGAGTAAATTTCAGCCAGTTTAAGTGCTGTCAGCGGCGTTTCTTCCGATGGTTTGAAAATCATTGCGTTACCCGCAGCAAGCGCCGGTGCGGATTTCCACATTGCGATTTGAATTGGGTAGTTCCAAGCACCAATACCCGCACAAATGCCTAAAGGTTCACGGCGTGTGTAGAAAAACTGGTTTTCGTTTAGCGGCTGTTGTTCGCCCTGTAAGCTAGGCGCTAAGCCCGCATAGTATTCCAGCACATCAGCACCTGTCGTAATATCAACAGCGTTTGCTTCTTGGATTGGCTTACCTGTATCCGCTACTTCTAGTGCGGCTAATTCGTCATTACGTTCGCGTAGAATCGCAACGGCTTTGTTAAGAATACGGCTACGTTCGATTGCCGTCATTGCAGACCATACTTCAAAGCCACGTTTTGCAGACTCAACCGCCGCTTCCATATCATGCTGATTTGCTTGTTTAACATTGGCTAACGGCTCACCATTAGCCGGATTGTATGTGGTGAAATGCTCTTCAGAGCTTCCGGTGTACATTGCACCGTCGATGTAATGTGTTTTCATTTCCATTTTGAAGACCTGTGACTTTTAAATTTTTTGTGAGTAGTACGTTAGCTGCTTTTCGAGATAGTCGTTGATGATGACTCTTGCTTTTTCTGCATCGATGCCTTGCGGGTTGAGCGTTCCGCGTAGCCATATTCCATCAATGAGTGACGCAATCCCGTGAGCAACTAATTCCGCTTGCTCTGCACTTAATAGTGCTTTTAATTCTCTTCTTAGATGGGACAAAAGACGTCGTTCGTTTACACGTTGCAGACGCTTTAGCTGTTCGTCATGCATCGAATAAGACCAGAAGGCTAGCCATGTCTTGGCCACTTTATTTTCAGCCTGAAAGCCGACAAAGTTACCGTCAATAATGGCATTGATACGTTGATGATGAGCATCAGCCGGCAGCTCACGAAGCTTTTTCGTGATCGTGAATGAAAGCTGGCGAAGGATCTCGCGCATCGTTTCTTCCAATAACCCGTGCTTACCACCAAAGTAATGATTGATGATACCCGTTGATACGCCAGCTTCTTTGCTGATCAACGAGATACTCGCTGCATGTAAGCCCACCCTATCAATCACTGACATTGTCGCTTTCACCAGCTGTGGCTTCCTGATTTCAGGCATTCCCACCTTCGGCATTTCATCCCCTTTCATTTTTAATTGAACGGTTAGTTAAATATAAAATGCCTGAATTTTAGTTCGATCTCAAACTATTTTTTGTAGATTCATCCGAAGAATGTTGGAAATTTGTGCTTTGAGACACAGAGATGATGTGTTGAAAATGACTCATTAAAAGGCGATAAACAGCTTAACCAAAGAAATTTAATCTTTATTTTTCAATATATTATAGACGTAAAATTATTATCTTTGTGTTTTTTAATTTTCGGGTAGATTAATTTTCAAATTTATCAACACAAAAAATTTACATCGTACACTAATGATTGCACCGATACTGTTCTGTTTGCACAAACATTGCCCACGCCATGTGGTAACAGTCTCATAACATTATAATTTTCATTTGCACAATTATTGGTCGCTATGAAGTAGGATTTTTCATGCCCGATAACGGCGATTCAAAAGTGTGATCCGTAAACGGTTTTAGAAAAAGCACTTAAAGAGATGTAAAGAGAAACAGGAAAGATAAATTGGCATGAAACGTAAAACGGATAGAGAAGCTCAATCCGGGCTTATGCAACTGCCATCAATGAGGAAATTTTGATGTTGGCTAACAATACAACGAACATTGTTAGCCTTGTGAGTGAGGTTACATTCGCATACCACCATCTACTTCTAATACTCTTCCGGTCACGAACTCGTTAGTTAATGCATATTTCACGGTCGCGGAGATTTCATCAGCAAGCCCCAAACGACCAACAGGAATCATCTTGATTAGCCTATCCATGGCTTCTGGTTTAATCTGGTCCGTCATCGCCGTTTTGATTACGCCCGGCGCGATAGCAACAGAGCGAATACCAAATCGTCCTAATTCCTTCGCCCATACCGTCGCCATTGTCGCCACTGCTGCTTTGGAGGCAGAGTAATTGGTTTGACCAATATTCCCAGCACGAGCCACACTGGATATATTGATAAGCACACCTTTACTGTCGGTGTTGAGCATCACTTTGCTCGCTTCACGTCCGCATAAGAAAGTACCCGTGACATTTACGTCCATAACCGACTGGAACTGCTCCAGAGACATTGGCGTGATCTGACCGTCTTTCACTTTAATGAACATACCATCACGCATGATGCCAGCGTTGTTAATCACGCCATTGAGCTGTTTAAAGTCCGCTTCAATTTGCTCAAATGCCGCACAAACCTGTTGTTCGTTTGTCACGTTCGTCACATAAACTCGGGCATTAACGCCCAGAGATTCACACTCTGCCTGTGTCTCCCTCAATTGTTCCAAATTGAGATCGATTAACGCGAGGTTCACTCCGCTTTCTGCCAGCGATAATGCCATCTGTTTGCCAAGCCCCTGCCCAGCACCTGTAATCGCAACAACCTTATTTGCTAACTCCATAAGCGCTCCTTAGGCTTGGTTTTGCTTTTGGTAGAACTCAAACAAGCTAGAGAAATCTTTTTGTCCGTTGCCCTGACCGTTATGAAAATTAAATAGATTGCGTGCCACGCTACCCATTGGCGTTGAAGTTTGACTGGCAACTGCCGCTTCCATAGCAAGACCGAGGTCTTTCGCCATAAGCTGACTCATAAAACCACCTTGATAGCCATTACTCGCCGGCGCATTCTCCATCACGCCAGGACACGGGTTGTAAAGCTCTAACGCCCAGTTTCGACCTGAGCTTTGCAGCATAATGTCAGACAGCACTTTAGGATCGAGACCGTTCTCGATACCGAGGTTAAGTGCCTCACAAGTGCCGCTCATCAGAATACCCAGCATCATGTTATTGCAGATTTTCGCCACCTGACCAGCACCAGCGTCACCCGCATGGAAGATGTTTTTTCCCATATGGCAAAGCAACGCTTTAGCCTGAACAAAGTTCTCTTGTGTTCCACCAACAATAAATGTCAGTGTCCCTGCTGCTGCGCCAGCCACACCTCCCGAAACCGGTGCATCGACAAAGCTGATGCCTAACTGCTGTGCCTTTTCACCAACCAGACGCGCGGTCGCGGGATCAATGGTGGATGAATCAATCAGCAATGTTCCAGACTCAACGCTTTCTAAAATGCCATCCTGACCAAGATAGACACTTTTTACGTGCTGACTAGCAGGTAACATAGTGACGACAATGCCCGCACCTTGAACGACTTGCTGAACAGAATCAGCACTCGAAGCGCCAAGTGCGGTCAGTTCCGCCACGGCGTTCGGATTCAAATCAAATACTTCAACCTTCAAACCGGCTTTAACCAGGTTCTTAGCCATAGGTGCGCCCATATTGCCAAGACCAATAAATGCTATTTTATCCATGTTCTGTCTCTTCCTTGTCGCTAATCCGTTTAACTATTCCGTTCAACTAAAGTTCAGCTGTCGCCAATTGCGTGTCTTTGAGTGGGTAATCCACTGAATCAATGGGTGCAAAAAAGCGTTGCAGCTCTTGTGGTGTCACATCGACAACACTCTTGTGCATCCACGTTGGCTGATTGGTTTTATCGATGATGAGCGCACGAACCCCTTCTCTAAAGTCACCTTCTAAGCCACAACGCAATGTGAGATTAAACTCCATATCAAAACAAGCATCCAAAGACAGCCCCTGATACTGAGTCAATTGTTGGTAAGTAAGATTGAGTGAAAGAGGACTGCCATAACTGAGTGCTTTCTGCGCGTTCACGAACCATTTATCATCCACATCAGCGTTGGCTATCGCGTCAGCTATCGTTGGTAAATCGCCACGACAAAGCTGCTCTATCAAGTTAGCATGAGGTAACATCAATCCCTCGCCCGGTTCGTCGACTTCTAAAGTACGAAGTAGTGTCGCAATCTTCTCGTTAATGTCTGCCTCACTTTTCCAATTGATATCAGACAGTTGAGAGAAGAAATCCCCTTTGCTTTCAGGCTGGGTAATCCATTGGCTCAACCCTAATGCTTTCATATCGGTCGCATTAATCTGACAGGCAGTTAAACCAAGAAACAGCGCGTAGTGTTTTGGTAACTGATTCAAAAAGTAGGTCGCGCCCACATCCGGATAAAGACCAATTTTGATTTCTGGCATCGCAAAGCGAGTGTTGGTCTCCGCCACGCGATGACTTGCGCCCATAAACAGACCGACCCCACCACCCATCAGGTAGCCATGTCCCCAAGCGATAATCGGCTTTGAATAGGTATGAATCAGGTGATCGCAGCGATATTCAAGATCGAAGAACGTCTTCATCGCGGAAAGTGCAGAGTTAAAATCTTGCTCTTTGTTTTCTAACGCGCGGTAAATGGCTTGAATATCACCACCTGCACAGAATGCTTTTTCACCCTTCGCATGCAAACACACCGCAACGATGTTGTCATCGATTTGCCACTCAAGCAGCTGATTGTATAGCTGCTCAATCATTACATAACTCAGTGCGTTGAGCGCCGCTGGATTATCTAACTCCAGTACACCAATGACAGAACCATCGGCACACTCTAGCTTTGACACGTTTACTTTGCTGGTCATCTCTACGTTGCTCGCCATGGTGACTCCTTAGCTATTGGTCCAGTTTGGCTTACGCTTTTGCAAGAAAGCGTTCACACCCTCTGTCTGATCTTGCGTATTGAAAAGCTGTAAGAACAATTCACGTTCCAAAACCAGCCCTGCCGCATGTGTCTGGCTACGTCGATTTTGAATGAGTGTTTTGCAAGCAGATACAGACTTAGGCGATTGACCCGCGACACGCTGTGCCAGTTCCATTGCGGTTTCCAACGCTTGTCCTTTTTCAACGACTTCTTCAACCAAACCAATTTTCTCTGCTCGCTCGGCTGTCACACGTTCACCACATAGGATCATGCGCTTCGCCCAACCTTCACCGACTAACGCAGTGAGATTTTGCGTTCCTCCGGCACAAGGCAATAAGCCAACCGACGCTTCTGGTAACGCCATTTGTATTTGCTCTTCAGCGATACGAATGTCGCAAGCCATCGCAACTTCCAAACCACCGCCCATTGCATAGCCATTGATCGCCGCGATAGACACCCCATCAAACGCTGACAAGGCTTCAAACGCTTCACCAAATGCAAACGCCATATCCGCCGCTTGCGATTTGTCACCGGATGAAAAGTTGTTAAGGTCCGCACCAGCAGAAAAGAACTTCTCCCCTTCACCCGTTAGTACCAAAGCGTAGATAGAGCGATCGTTGCTGAGCTCAATTGCCAACTCTTTAAGCTGATTCAAAGACTCAAGCGTCCACGTATTTGCAGGTGGATTGCTGATGGTTAGCTTGGCAATGTGATTTTCACGCTCTAATTTGATTTGTGCTGTCATAATCTTTCAATCCCTTTTGTTCTTTAAGGTAAAGCTCTACTGCGCAGGCTAAACCAGCTCAACGCCTTCCGTGAGTAGGCGTCTTGAGATGATAAGACGCATGATTTCGTTGGTACCTTCAAGAATTTGGTGAACACGAACGTCTCTGAAGTGACGCTCAACTGGATATTCTTTGATGTAGCCATAACCGCCGTGAATTTGCAGTGCCTCGTCACAAACCTTGAAGCCCACATCCGTTGCAAAGCGTTTCGCCATTGCGCAGTACGCACTTTTTTCTGCGTGTTGAGCATCGAGTTTTGCAGCCGCAAGTCTCACCATTTGACGGGCAGCGACCAGCTCTGTTGCCATGTCCGCCAGCTTGAATTGCAGCGCCTGGAATTGAGCTAGTGAACGTCCAAACTGTTTACGCTCTGTCATGTACTGTTTTGCTTCGTTCAGCGCTTGTTGTGCCGTACCAACAGAACAGGTAGCGATATTGATTCGGCCACCATCAAGACCGAGCATAGCGAATTTAAAGCCTTCACCCTCTTCACCCAACAAGTAGTCAGCCGGAATTCGGACGTTTTCGAAGGTGATCATGCGCGTTGGTTGGCAGTTCCAGCCCATTTTGGCTTCTTTCTTACCGTAACTGATGCCTTCGCTGTCAGCAGGTACAACAAAAGCAGATACACCGCCAGCACCTTCTCCACAAGAGCGAGCCATAACAACGAGTACGTCCGTATCACCCGCGCCAGAGATAAACACTTTTGCGCCATTCAAAACAAACTCATCGCCATCACGCACTGCACTCGTCGTCAGAGATGCCGCGTCAGAACCTGCATTTGGCTCAGTGAGGCAGTAAGAAGCGAGCTTTTCACCCGTGATCAATTCACCACTAAATTGTTGAGCAACTTCCGGTTTGGCAAAGCTGGTGATCATCCAGGTTGCCATATTATGGATAGTCATAAACGCTGTAGTTGCCGTACAACCCATCGCCAATTGTTCAAAAATAATCGCAGCATCCAAACGGGAAAGCCCCAGGCCACCGTGCTCAGGTGGCGTATAGATACTCAAAAAACCCAGTTCACCCGCCTGACGAAGTACATCTTTAGGGAAGTGTTGTTTTTCATCCCACTCTGCGGCGTGCGGTGCAAGCATCTGTTCTGCGAACTGTTTAGCTGCGTCTGCGAATGCGATTTGATCTTCGTTTAATTCAAAATCCATCTTGAAGTCCTAAGGTCTAATTCATTGCATTTGAATCTAGGCCAAGCAGGAATAAGCTTGGCCATATACTGTTAACGTGGGTAATTAGCTAAGCTGAATGGTCATGTTCGGACCGCTTGGAATGTCATCTTCAAACCAGCGTGCGGTGACCGTTTTCGTTTCAGTGTAGAAGCGAACCGCTTGTTTACCGTAGGCATGCAAATCGCCATAGAAACTGCCTTTCCAACCCGTAAATGAGAAGAATGGCAACGGAACTGGGATTGGCACGTTAATACCCACATTACCCACTTCAATATTGTGCTGATACTTTCTCGCGGCAGCGCCATTCGCTGTGAAAATAGACGTACCGTTACCAAAACGGTTCGCGTTGATAAGCTCAATCGCCTCGTCCAGATTATCCACTTCCATGGTCAGCAACACTGGGCCAAAAATCTCTTCCTGATAAATCGACATGTCTGTCGTCACGTTGGTAAACAGTGTTGGACCCACCCAGTTGCCGTCAGGAAAACCAGCCACTTGGCAGTCGGTACCGTCCAGAACACAGTTCGCGCCAGATTCTTTGCCTTCATTAATTAAGTTCACCACACGTTGTTTCGCTTGCGGGCTAATAAGCGGTCCATAACCCGCTGATTCATCATCCCACGCACCTGGCTGAACTTGAGCTAACGCCTCTTTAAGCTCTGGAATCCATTCTTTGGTTTCGCCTACAAACACCGCCACTGAAATCGCCATACAGCGCTGACCTGCGGCACCAACTGACGCGCCAACAAGGTTATTAATCACTTGCTGTTTATTTGCATCAGGCATAATAACCATGTGATTCTTCGCACCAGCAAATGACTGAACGCGTTTTAGGTTGTCAGTGCCCGTTTTGTAGATGTACTCTCCAACCGGCACAGAGCCAACAAAAGAGATAGCGCGGACGACTGGATCGGTAAGAATGCGGTCAACCTGCTCTTTACTGCCGTGGACAATTTGCAATACACCTTTTGGTGCACCGGCCTGTTCAAACAGTTCAGCCAGTTTCATCGCGGTTAGCGGCACTTGCTCCGACGGTTTCAAAATAAAGGTGTTGCCGCACGCAATCGCCATAGGGAACATCCACAATGGGATCATCGCAGGGAAGTTAAACGGAGTGATACCTGCACAAACACCAAGTGGTTGAATGTAAGAGTAACCATCAATATTCGTTGCGACATTCTCAACCGTTTCGCCCATCATTGAGCTACAAATGTTTGCAGCTTGTTCAACGACTTCAATCCCGCGCCAAACATCACCTTTAGCATCCGCTAGGGTTTTACCTGTCTCGCTTGAAAGCAATATTGCCAACTCGTCGTGCTGCTCTTTTAGTAGATGTTGGTAACGCAGCATCAATCTTGCACGCTCCGGTGCAGCCACTTCTTTCCAACGCTTAAACGTCTCTGTTGCGCTGGCGATCGCCGCATTCATTTCTGATTCCGTGGCACAAGGTACTTGTGCAATCACTTCATTGGTTGCCGGGTTGGTTACATCTAGCCATTGTTTTGAGTCGGAGATGGCGAATTCACCACCGATATACTGCTTTACTTGTTCTGTCATGATGACATCCTTGTATTTTTCAGCTTGTTACTGACTACTGTTATGTAAGTGAAACTTTGTTGAGAATGAATTAGCAGATTTCAATCGCGATCGCGGTTGCCTCACCGCCACCAATACAAAGCGATGCAACGCCACGTTTTCCGCCAGTTTGCTTAAGCGCGTGAATCAACGTCACGAGGATGCGGTTACCACTGGCACCAATAGGATGACCTAACGCACAAGCACCACCGCGCGGGTTAACTTTGTTCTCATCGAGTTCGAGCACTTTCACTGCGTATTGAGTGACAACAGCAAAGGCCTCATTAATTTCCCAAAGGTCAACGTCCGATTTGTCCCAGCCCGTTTTTTCCAGCAGTTTTTCAATCGCAAAGACAGGTGCGATGGTGAACTCTTCTGGCAGCCTTGCATGTGTGCTGTAACCCACGATTCTCGCCAGAGGTTGAAGGTTTTCCTGACGACCAAACTCGCTATCGACCAATACCATTGCCGACGCGCCATCTGAAATGGAGCTTGAGTTTGCCGCTGTTATGCCACCATCTTTAGCAAACGCAGGGCGCAAAGTTGGAATTTTGGCAACGTCGAGTTTGCTCGGTTGCTCATCGTCGGCAACTAAGATGTCGCCGCGTCGACTTTTCACGTTAACAGGCACGATCTCTTCTTTGAACAAACCTTGCTCAATTGCTTGCTGCGCACGAGTCACCGATTGCTGCGCCCAAGAATCCATGCTTTCACGATTAAACTGATACTTTTGCGCTGTTTGTTCAGCAAAGACCCCCATCAGCTCGCCTTGATAGGCATCCTGTAAACCATCATAAAACATGTGGTCGAGCACTTGTTCGTGACCTAAACGGAAACCCTCGCGCGCTTTCTTTAATAGATAAGGAGACGAAGACATGTTTTCCATACCACCAGCAATAACCGCGTGCGCGTTGCCAGATTGAATAAGATCATGAGCAAGCATCACGGTCTTCATGCCCGACCCACACACTTTGTTCAGCGTGGTACAACCGATGGATTGTGGCATGTCAGCTTTTAAACTCGCCTGTCTTGCAGGTGCTTGTCCCACACCTGCTGGAAGCACACAGCCCATCAGTACTTCATCTAATTTGTCTGCATCAAGCTGACTTTCTGCTAAAGCGCCCTGAATGGCTGTCGCCCCGAGTTCAGTGACATCGGTTGAAGCTAATGCCCCTTGAAAAGCACCGATAGGCGTTCGTTTAGCGGCAACAATCCATGTTTCGTTTTTCATTCTATTAACCTTTTGTTGACGTTTACGTCATAACTATACTAACATTTACGTTAACGTCAAGTTTGAGGTTATTGTTTGTTCGAGTGAATCGTCAGTTTCGGGTAAACGTCAGTAATATCAAGGCTCAAGAGTGTTCACTAGTTATTTACTTTAACGTTAACGAATTGTATATTCGGATAAATGTTATACGAAAGTCGTAAGGTTAAAGAATGAATACATTTAAGATCAGTGAGCTCGCGAAAGAGTTCGATATTACAACCCGAAGTATTCGCTTTTACGAAGATTTAGGTCTGCTAACTCCAGAACGTAAAGGCAACACTCGAATCTACAATGGTCGCGATCGAATTCGACTAAAACTGATTTTGCGAGGTAAGCGATTAGGCTTTTCTCTTGCAGATATCAAAGAGTTGTTTGAACTCTACGATACCGATCAAAGTACTGAGCAGTTGAACTATATGATTCGGTTGATCGAAGAGAAGAAGGCAGCATTGCAACAGCAGGCGAATGACATTCAAGCGGTAATGATGGAATTAAATGCTGCGCAGTTGCGATGCCAAAACACACTGAGAACCATGAAAGGCGAAAAAGTCACCTGACACCTAAGCACTGGGATGTAGGTGACGTAAAGGCAAGGACACGCAATGAAATCTACCTACTCTTCCCTAAACTTTGTTTATGACGAAAATACCGATTTGCTTCGCGAGCAAATCAATAGTTTTGCTGCAAGAGAAATTGCGCCTCTCGCGCAATCTATCGACCAATCTAACGACTTTCCAAACCATCTTTGGTCCAAATTAGGTGAAATGGGTCTTTTAGGTGTGACCACCAGCGAAGAGTTTGGTGGCGCAAACATGGGCTACCTCGCCCACGTGATAGCGATGGAAGAAATCAGCCGGGCATCAGCTTCGGTTGCTTTAAGCTACGGTGCGCACTCCAACCTTTGTGTTAACCAAATCCACCGCAACGGGACACAAGCTCAAAAAGAGAAATATCTGCCTAAGCTCATCTCCGGTGAACATATTGGCGCTCTTGCCATGAGCGAGCCTGGCGCAGGTTCCGATGTGGTATCCATGCAGCTTAAAGCCGAACGTAAAGGTGATATCTTCCTGCTAAATGGCAACAAAATGTGGATCACTAACGGTCCGGATGCACACACCTATGTTGTCTACGCCAAAACCGATCCAAGCCAGCACTCCAAAGGCATCACGGCCTTTATAGTAGAACGTGAGTACCCTGGATTCACTCAAGCGCAAAAGCTCGACAAATTAGGTATGCGCGGTTCGAACACTTGTGAATTGGTATTCCAAAACTGCGAAGTCCCTGCTGAAAACATTCTTGGTGAAGAAAACCAAGGCGTGAAAGTGTTGATGAGCGGTTTGGACTACGAACGCGTTGTGCTTGCCGGCGGCCCGCTTGGCATTATGCAGGCATGTATGGATATCGTTGTGCCATATATCCACGACCGTAAACAGTTCGGCAAATCCATTGGCGAATTCCAGCTTGTGCAAGCGAAAATCGCGGATATGTACACACAAATGAATGCTGCTAAAGCCTACGTTTACGCTGTGGCAGCCGCTTGTGATCGCGGTGAAACCACACGTAAAGACTCCGCTGGTGCGATTCTCTACAGCGCGGAACTGGCAACCAAAATGGCTTTGGATGCGATCCAGTTACTCGGAGGAAACGGCTATATCAATGAGTTTGATACGGGTCGTCTGCTTCGTGACGCCAAGCTGTACGAAATCGGCGCGGGTACTTCGGAAATCCGACGCATGCTTATTGGTCGCGAATTGTTTAACGAAAGCGCCTAGTTATCATTCAACCTCAGGCGGACTGACTCAACACATTTCATTGTTCAACCTAAATTGGTGACAGGCAATCTGTGCCTGTCACTCCGAATGGAGATCGGCTATTTATGGCTTTTTTGACGACCAATATTAATACCCACTCAGAGCAGTATCAGGAAAACTACCGCTCTATGGCGTCACTTGTGGATCAACTTTATACCGTGACCGCGCAAATAGAGGACGGTGGCGGCGAAAAAGCGCGAGAACATCAGCAGAAGAAAGGCAAGCTCCCTGCTCGAGAGCGCATTCTGGCCCTACTCGATCCAGGTTCGTCCTTTTTAGAAATCGGTCAGTTTGCTGGCTGGGATGTGTACCCTGATTACGTTCCATGCGCCGGAGTGGTTGCAGGTGTGGGTGTGATAGACGGCACAGAGTGCATGATCGTCGCCAACGACGTGACGGTAAAAGGCGGCAGTTACTATCCACTTACCGTTAAAAAGCACTTAAGAGCTCAGGAAATTGCAGAAAAATGCCAACTTCCGTGTGTTTACTTAGTCGATTCTGGCGGCGCTAACCTACCCCGCCAAGACGAAGTATTTCCAGACAAAGACCACTTCGGTCGTATTTTCTACAACCAAGCCCGTATGTCGGCCAAAGGCATCCCACAAATTGCTGTCGTGATGGGGCTGTGTACTGCTGGCGGCGCGTACGTTCCTGCCATGTGTGATGTTTCCATCATCGTAAAAGAGCAAGGTACGATCTTCTTAGCGGGTCCACCTCTTGTAAAAGCAGCGACTGGTGAAGAAGTGAGTGCAGAAGATCTTGGCGGTGCCGATGTTCACTGCCGTACGTCTGGCGTAGCCGACTATTATGCAGAAAACGATCACCATGCGTTAGAGTTCGCAAGACAAGCTGTCTCTCAAATCAACCACTTGAAACCCGTCCAACTTAAGCAAAAAGCACCACAAACACCGCGTTTCTCTGCGCAGGAGCTTTACGGCATCGTCGGTACCGACCTTAAAAAGCCGTTTGATGTAAAAGAGGTGATTGCAAGAATTGTTGATGATTCACAATTTGATGAATTTAAAGCCTTGTTCGGTGAGACCTTAGTCTGTGGCTTTGCTCATATCCACGGTATGCCGATTGGGATCGTTGCTAACAACGGCATTCTATTTTCTGAGTCGGCACAAAAAGGCGCCCATTTTATTGAGCTGTGTGCACAGCGAAAAATTCCACTTCTCTTTTTGCAGAACATAACAGGCTTTATGGTCGGTCAGAAATACGAGGCAGAAGGCATCGCTAAGCATGGCGCAAAAATGGTGACCGCTGTGGCATGTGCGGACGTGCCTAAATTTACCGTTGTTATTGGTGGATCGTATGGCGCGGGCAATTACGGTATGTGCGGCCGAGCTTATGATCCAACCATGATGTGGATGTGGCCAAATGCGCGTATTTCCGTTATGGGTGGCGAGCAAGCTGCGGGTGTAATGGCGCAAGTGACCCGTGATATTAAAACGCGCAAAGGTGAAAGCTGGAGCGCAGAGGAAGAGGAAGCGTTCAAGCGTCCAATTGCGGAGCAATATCAAACGCAAAGCCACGCGTACTACGCCAGTGCTCGTCTGTGGGACGACGGCATTATTGATCCCGCGAAAACCCGAGATGTTGTCGGCATTGCTCTGTCTGCTGCGCTTAATGCACCGATACCAGACAGCAAATTTGGCATCTTCCGTATGTAGTCGGATACAAAGCAAACCTTAACTCCTCGCTATCCATCAATGATGAATAAAGTGCTGATTAGCGAGCATTGGAATATCAGACTGAAATGTCAGACAAAGGAAGTCACATGACCGGACTACTGCTTGAAAAAGACAGCAATGGCGTTGCCTGGTTGAGCCTGAATCGGCCAGAAAAGCACAACGCATTTAATGACAAATTGATTGCCTCACTTATTGAGACACTAGAGCAACTCGAAAAGGAAGATTCTCTCCGTGCACTGGTGTTAACTGCACAGGGAAAACACTTTTCTGCGGGGGCTGATCTTGGCTGGATGCAGTCAATGGCAACCAAAACCAAAAGTGAAAACCTTCAAGATGCACAGCAACTAGCAAAACTTTTGCATACGCTGGATACCTTCAGTAAACCAACGATTGCCATGGTGCATGGCGCAGCATTTGGTGGTGCGCTTGGGCTGATTTGCTGCTGCGATATTGCCATTGGCACACCTGAGAGCCGCTTCTGTTTGAGTGAGGTGAAACTCGGCTTATTGCCCGCGACCATCGGACCTTACGTAATCCGAGCGATTGGACAACGACAAAGCCGACGCTATTTTTTAACCGCGGAACTGATTGATGCCGAGACTGCGCTTTCGATGAACATTCTTCATCAAATCGATCCCCAGCCAAAAGAGGCGGTCAATCGTATGGTTGATCACCTGATTAATAATGGTCCGCAAGCCATGCAGGCGGCAAAAGCACTTTGTTTACGTTGTGATAACCAACCTATCGACCACTCATTAATTGAATACACCAGCCAAGCGATAGCTGCTGCTCGTGTATCCGCAGAAGGACAAGAAGGCCTGACTGCTTTTTTCGAAAAGCGTGCCGCTCATTGGAGGAATCATGTTTAAAAGAATACTGATTGCAAATCGCGGTGAAATCGCATGCCGAATCATTAAAACCGCAAAAAGCATGGCCATCGAAACCGTTGCCGTCTATTCCGAGGCCGATCGCAACAGCCTGCACGTCAAACATGCGGACTTTGCCGAATTTATTGGCCCCGCTCCGGCGAGTGAGTCGTATCTGGACATTGATGCCATCATCGGTGCTGCAAAAAAATGGCAAGCCGACGCTATTCACCCTGGCTACGGCTTTCTTTCGGAGAACCCGAAACTGGCGAAAGCGTGCAGTGAAAATGGCATTGTATTTATTGGCCCTTCCACCAGCGCAATCGAGGCAATGGGTTCTAAATCTCAAGCCAAAGCAATCATGTCAGAGGCGAACGTACCATTGGTTCCCGGCTATCACGGCACAGACAACAGCGTAGAGCATTTATTGGCAGAAGCGGAAAAAATCGGTTACCCGGTGATGCTAAAAGCGACTCAAGGTGGTGGCGGTAAAGGCATGCGAGTAGTCAACAGTGCGGCTGAAATGCCGTTAGCCATTGACGGTGCGCAGCGCGAAGCACTTTCAAGCTTTGGCGACAAACAGCTTCTTATCGAAAAATGCATATTGCAGCCGCGCCACGTGGAAGTGCAGGTATTCGCCGATCAACATGGCAACTGCGTTTATCTTTCTGATCGCGATTGTTCCATTCAGCGTCGTCACCAAAAAGTCGTCGAAGAAGCGCCTGCTCCCGGTCTGAGTGATGAACTGCGTAAGCAAATGGGTGAAGCCGCTGTTCAGGCCGCTCAGGCGATCGACTACGTTGGCGCTGGTACGGTTGAATTCTTACTTGATAGCCGTGGTCAGTTCTACTTCATGGAGATGAATACCCGTCTGCAAGTTGAACACCCAGTCACTGAATTGATAACAGGTGTTGATCTCGTTGAATGGCAGTTCAACGTTGCCGCTGGCGAGCGTTTACCTTTCTCACAAAACGAAATCACACATAACGGTCACTCAATCGAGCTACGAATTTACGCCGAAGACGCCGAGAATGACTTTATGCCGTCGACTGGCCGCATTGATTACTTGAAAGAACCCGTTTCAGACAACAATGTTCGCTTGGCGTGTGTGCGTGTCGATAGTGGTGTCACACAAGGCGATGCCATTAGTGAGTACTACGATCCGATGATCAGTAAACTGATCGTTTGGGGTCAAACGCGTGACATTGCACTCAAACAGCTTAAACAGGCTTTAACTGAGTATCACGTGCGTGGCGTCACCACCAATATTGGTTATCTGCACAGCATTATTTCGCAGCCAGCCTTTGCTGATGTTGAGCTTGATACTGGATTCTTGGTCCAACACCAGCAAGGCATTAACGAGCAACAAAACGTGTCTGATTCGATCTGGCTCACATTGGCCGCGATTGCGCGCTGGAACGATATCACCTCGACGTCTGGAGATTCATCATTACCGTCCCCTACTAAGCAAGGTTTTAGGCTGTCGGTTGAGAACGTGTATCGATTTAACTTCACGGATGCAACGTCTAACCATCAAGTACGCTTACACCATTCTGCTAAGGAGTCCGGTTTCCAGCATCCTGACCAATTTACGATTCAATGTGGTGATCAAGTACATCAGGTCTGCCTGCTTGAAAAAGATGGACAGTTCATCGTTGATATTGATGAGGTGCGTTACATCTTTAATGCACTCAACGACGAACAAAAAACGACGCTGTTTTATCTTGGTCAGCAACGTACATTTGCGCACCAACCAAGCTTTGAATCACCAAAAGGCAAAGAGGATGAGCTTAGCCCAACCGCGCCACTTAACGGCATAATCTCCGCTGTCATGGTGAATAAAGGCGACGAAGTGGCCGCTGGCGATCCACTGTTAGTTCTCGAAGCGATGAAGATGGAGTACACCATCACCGCTCCGGTAGCTGCTACTGTTGATGAGGTTTTTTATCAGCATGGAGACCAAGTACAGCATGGTTCGATACTGCTGCATTTAGCTTCAGCACCAGAAAGTGTCTATGTAGATAAGGAGCGCGAGTATGCTACCAGCGAAGGTTAATATCGTCGAAGTTGGCGCTCGCGACGGCCTGCAAAATGAAACCGCAGTGACGTTGGTGGATAAAGTCCGCTTAATCGATCAATTGAGCCTCAGCGGGTTAAAACACATTGAAGCGGGTTCTTTCGTCTCGCCGAAATGGGTGCCACAAATGGCCGATTCTGATCAAGTATTTGCGGGAATCACTCGGCAACAAGACGTAGTTTACAGTGCGCTCACCCCCAATTTAGCAGGATTAGAACGAGCGTTGGAAAGTGGCGTAAAGCAAATTGCGGTATTTGGCTCCGCTTCTGAAGCGTTCAGCCAGAAGAACATTAACTGCAGTATTGCGGAAAGCCTCGCGCGGTTTGAACCTGTGGTAGCGTTAGCACAGCAGCATAACATTCCTGTACGTGGGTATTTATCCTGCACCATGGTTTGCCCCTACGAGGGCGAAATCAAACCAGAGCAAACCACCGCGGTAGCGAATACACTGTTTGATATGGGATGTTATGAAATTTCTCTGGGCGATACTGTCGGCAAAGCAACCCCAAATCGCGTTATTGCCATGCTTGATTCGCTGTTAATGCAACTACCAAAGGATGCGCTCGCAGTACATTTTCACGATACTTACGGGCAGGCATTGGCCAACATCTACCAAGCCTTGCTAATTGGAATCAATACTATTGATAGCGCCGTTGCTGGTCTGGGAGGCTGCCCGTACGCAAAAGGAGCGAGTGGCAATGTCGCAACAGAAGACGTGCTTTATCTGTGTGAGCAACTTGGTATTGAAACGGGCGTTGATCTCAACGCTGTCAATGAAGCAGGTTGGCAAATCTGCCGCGCATTAGGTAAACCGCCAGCGTCAAAAGTTGCGCTTGCACTTGGCGATCCTAGAAGCCTTTAACCGAGAAGCCTATAAAGTGACTACGCAGTAACTCAGGGTAATCTGGCGATGTAAGCCAGCCAACCTGAGTCACTGCATCATAGTCAGCCTAATCATAAACCTACAAATTACCCTACCCAACGACTCCAAAGTGGCTGGGTTTGTGCCAACTCTTCCGCCGCACTTGAAGCCTGCGCGCTGAGGAGTGGCGTTCGATGTTTCTCCATCTCAGCATAGCGATGTAATAGCGCTAACGTGTCTTGTGGTGACTGACGTAATGCCTGTTGCAGGCGCTTACACCAAACCTGATGCCGTGACTGATGATACCCTTCTGGCGACTCTGCTGCTTCTCGGCGCAAGTTTTCAACACACTGACCAAGCATCAGAAGCCCGAGCCCTGCACGACCATGCTGCGGCCAGTCCAGACTGGTTTTTCGAGTCATACTCGTTAGCCTAACAACTCTGTGTTTCATACGCGCCTGCCAAAACGGGAAAGACGTAGTATCTGAAGCTAGAGAGGAAAGAGAACGCCACATCGCCTGCATGAGCACTTGTTGTCTGCGAAGCAAATTGGTTGGAAAGATAAGCTTAAATGCCAATAGTGCCAGTGTCGGTCCGGCGATGATTGCGACGCCTTTGATAGCCATTTCGCCTGCATCAGGGGTATAAGGCAAACTTGGTGTCGAGAGCAACAAAAAGATCATCACATAATCCATCGATCCTGACATCACCTTAGGGTAAGCAAACGGAAGTGTGATGAGCAAAATAAACGGAACCATCATAACTAGCATTTGCCATTCCGAGTTCGCCAATGGCCACAACAACAATTGACAGATAGCAGTTGCAGCCACTGCCACCACTTGCCATAAGGTGATGTGTTTCATAATAAGTGCCGGACTCTCAAAGGTAGAGAACAGCGTCACCATTACAGATGTTCCGAGTAAAACGTATGCCCCTATCGGCGAGCCGGTAATAGCCCAACCTGAACCCGCAATAAGGATAAGCGCACTAGTGCGATACATAGCCTGCAAAGCACTTACCCAATCACGATGAAGTACAACGTGATAAGGCGATTGTGTGGTAGTCATTCGACCGTGTTGATTAAATGCGTGCCTACCAGATAACGCTTGTTTCAGTTCAGCCAGTCCGTGAGCGACATGAGGTGTGTTACAGGCTTGAATGGCATAAGTCAGGTTAGATACCACTTGCTCAAGAGGAGATTTCAGATCATGCGCATCAATGACTTTTTGTAAGTAATCCGCCAGCTCATCATTGCGAAGAACAGGACGCTTTTCGGCCAGTATTGTTAAGAGAGAAACATGCGCAAATACCACAGCACGCATGGATTGGACGGCACGACGAGAACGAAGTGAGCCTGCGCTATGTGGATCTAACGCTTCTTCAATTTGTGAAGCTTCCAATAGAAGTTGTTCGACGGACTGAGAAAGCGGCTCTTGTCGAACCTGTTGCTGCAACGCACGCAGTACGGATACCGTCAGAGTTCGAAGTCGCCAGATCAGCGCGTCCTCGTCACTTCGATGGGCGAACACAAGGCCGACCACAAGTGCCACAATGACACCAGTGAGAACTGTGAGAAGGCGGTCCGCGCCAAGCGTCCAGATGCTTTGGTGGTTGACCTCACTTAAAAGCACAACCAGTGAAGCAGAATAGCCAGACAGTAAGGTACAGTAGCTAAACAAACCATGGATGACATTACCTGCGGCTGTACATAGACCAACCCATAATGCCAAGCCGATAACCAGCAAAAATAACTGGTCACCGCAAAGATGCATTAAAGCCAACCCAACTAGCGTACCGATAAGTGTTCCCAGAATACGGAATAGCCCTTTCTCTATCAGCATGCCCCGCCCTGGCTGGGAGGCTGCCCAAACAGACATCGCTGCCCAGGATGGGTGATCTAACCCGAGTAACCATCCAATAAATAACGCCACACAAGACGCAACGGCCGTCCTAAACGCAAAACTAAGACGGCTGGTATCGAATCCCCAGTGTACTAATCTCTCCAGCATTCGGCCTCTCACTACTTAACTTTTAAAACGAGTGGTTAACTTATTCAATACGCCCAGCATGGTGTTTATCTCCTCATCAGAAATATCAGACAGCATATCTTCTTCAATTTCTTGCAAATGGCCACGTAACACCGAAACCTGCTGGCGACCCTCACTCGTTAAATAAATTCGTTTTGTCCGACGATCATGTTGGTCGGCTTGGCGAGTGATGAAGCCTTTCTTTTCTAAGCTATCGAGAAGGCGAACCAGTGATGAGCCTTCTATGCCAACAGAAGATGCCAACGCTTTTTGACTGATACCATCACCAAACTCGTCTAAGTGCAAAAGCGGTGACCAACTCACATCGGTAAAACCTACCTGAGCTAGTCGTTGGTCGATGTGTCTTCGCCATAAACGGGAGGTAATCGAAAATTGAATACCGAATTTTAATCTGCTCATAATAACTTCAATTAATATAATTTGAATTCAAACCATTTGAAATGATAACAGCATTCTTGCAGAGATCAATCTCTCTGTCGTGATCGTCGCGCTTGGTACTTACGTGCTTTGATTAAGCAGATTTAACACTGAGAACAAGGAAATTATTGAGCCTCTCCCTCCTCTCTATGCCACACCATGAATATTTTTCATGTGCCACATTAAGTAAAAGCGTTTTAATTCATGTGGCACGAAGGGTATAAAAAACACTCTATCTATAACTCAAAATAATATTGAATTTGAATCTCTACTCGATTTTTTGTCACTAACAACAAAGATAACGTCAGAAAAAATTTAGAAAGTACAGAGATAGCTAGGAATAAGTTCAGGTTTACCTTAGGTATAGGATGTCAGCTCAAAATGAATAAAGACTTTACATTTACGATTAATAGCATTTGCTTTGATGAAAATTATCAGCCTTCTGATAACACACGTATCACGACAAACTTTGCCAACTTGGCTAGAGGTGAGAGTCGTCAAGAGAACTTACGCAACACCTTAAAGATGATTAACAATCGATTTAACGCCTTAGCGAGCTGGGATAATCCCGCTGGCGATCGTTATTCAGTAGAACTGGAAATAATTTCTGTTGATCTGGATATTGAAGGCAGCGGTCAAACCTTCCCCTCGATTGAAATATTAAAAACGAACTTTGTTGATCATAAAACTAATGAGCGTATTGAAGGCATTGTTGGCAATAACTTTTCTTCTTATGTTCGAGATTATGATTTTAGCGTATTACTTTTGGATCATAACAAGAACCAAAATCAATTTAGCATTCCAGATAACTTTGGCGATTTACATGGCAAGATATTCAAGAGCTTCGTAGATTCAGATACTTACAAGAAAAACTTCAAAAAAACGCCGGTTATCTGCTTGAGTGTTTCAGACAACAAAGTCTATCAACGTACAGAGAACCATCATCCTGTGCTGGGCTTTGAGTACCAACCTAATGAGTCTTCTTTGACTGAACAGTACTTCAAGAAAATGGGCTTACAGGTTCGCTATTTTATGCCACCAAATAGTGTCGCGCCTTTAGCTTTCTACTTTTTTGGTGATCTACTCAATGATTACACCAATCTTGAGCTCATTAGTACGATCAGTACGATGGAGACCTTCCAGAAAATATATCGTCCTGAGATTTATAATGCTAATTCGACGGCAGGAAAGCGCTATCAGCCAAACTTGAATAACCTGGATCATTCATTAACTCAAATTGTTTATGACCGAGAAGAACGTAGCCAGTTAGCTATTCAACAGGGCAAGTTTACTGAAGAACATTTCATCAAACCATATAAAACAATTCTTGAGAATTGGTCAGTTAACTACGCTTTATAATCAACGAATATAGACAGCAGCCTTTATTATGAAAAAATTATTACCTACTTCGACGTCAGGCAGTTTACCTAAACCTTCTTGGCTCGCTCAACCTGAAACACTTTGGTCACCTTGGAAATTACAAGGTGAAGAACTAACGGCCGGTAAAGAAGATGCGTTACGTATTTCTTTGCAGGAACAACAATTCGCAGATATTGATATTGTTAGCGATGGCGAACAAACGCGACAACACTTTGTAACGACGTTTATTGAGCATCTCAGCGGCGTTGATTTTGAGAATCGCAAAACGGTTAAAATTCGTGATCGCTATGATGCGAGTGTTCCAACCGTAGTGGGCCCTGTTTCTCGCCAAAAGCCAGTTTTTGTCGAAGATGCTAAGTTCTTGCGCCAGCAGACCGATAAACCCATCAAATGGGCATTGCCAGGTCCTATGACGATGATTGATACGCTATACGATGATCATTATAAAAGTCGTGAAAAACTGGCTTGGGAATTTGCCAAAATACTCAACCAAGAAGCAAAAGAACTCGAAGCTGCGGGTGTGGACATCATCCAATTTGACGAGCCTGCGTTTAATGTGTTCTTTGACGAAGTCAATGATTGGGGAATCGCAGCATTAGAAAGAGCCATTGAAGGCCTGAAATGTGAAACGGTTGTCCACATATGCTATGGCTATGGCATCAAAGCCAATACCGACTGGAAAAAAACGTTGGGCTCTGAGTGGCGTCAATACGAAGAAGTCTTTCCAAAGCTGCAAAAATCTAATATCGATATCATCTCATTAGAATGTCACAACTCTCGAGTGCCTATCGAGTTACTCGGACTTCTTCGTGGTAAAAAAGTGATGGTTGGGGCAATTGATGTCGCAACCGATACGATTGAGACACCAGAGGAAGTCGCCGATACGTTGAGAAAAGCACTTGAGTTTGTTGATGCCGATAAGCTTTACCCTTGCACCAACTGCGGTATGGCACCGTTGTCTCGACAAATAGCGAGAGGCAAACTTAATGCCCTAAGTGCCGGAGCGGACATCGTTAGAAGAGAACTATTGGCTTAACCGTTCTCAAACTAAAGCGAGGGTTACCGTGTTCGAACTGGATGGATTCTGAATCCATTGTCCAACTGGTAACCCTTCATCAAATGTGATTGTCTATCTTTGCCTTTAGAATTAGGCTTGGGCAAACAGATAGAAATCTGAGTAATCTAAGGTTTCGGCCTAATCTAACGGTCGATTATCAGCGAAAAATCGTTTGATACTCTCCCGTTTTCTTATTGATAACATGCTGTTCTCTCACTTGTTCGGTACCCTTTTCATTAATATCATCGACCCAGTAACCGTCGTAACTATTAACACAAGTGACGGATTCACCGCTGTTCCACGAGTCGTATACTGACACGTTATCAACTCTCATGCCGTGCCCTTTAAGGATATCAGCGTATTTTGCCCCAAAGTCCAAACAAAACTGAATGCGTTCATCAATCATGGCCTGACGTTTAGCAGCTTGCTCTTGTTCTCTTTTCTCGCGCTCTAAATTTTGGCGTCTTTGCTCTTCTTGTGCCACTTGCTCGGTCAGGCTAGCCAGAACTGCAGTCTTGTTGTTGCCACTAAACCTGCGGTGTAGATAAATCTCTGAACTCTCGTCATACGCAATGGCGTAACCCGTATCAGTAGCTCCGACAACACTACAGGTCAGAACACCACCCTTAAAATCTTCAGCAACAACTGGCAACTGGTTTAAAACGAGCGATGACACTGACATTGATGGTTGGAACTCTTTATCTTGAGTGACGACTAGTCTACCGAGCTCTTCACACTTTTCTACGTGTACATCCGATAAAACAGGATTACTAGTAGATGTCGTAACACACCCTGCTAGGCTAATTAACACAGCCAAGGAGATAATTTTTTTCATATACAGTCTTTTACTCAGCGCTACTCGCACAAATATTGAAGCTCGAAGGTATTACATCAGTCTTTACTGTGGATGTATAGTTTGCTTTCCGTTTCATACACGGTTTTTAATCAAGTCAGCCAAAGCAATCGATTCCCCGAGACAAAGAACTAAAATGCACTGTAAGTCAGCAGCATTGCTCTCTTTGCCGATGTAATTTTGCCTTCTTTACATAATCGTCGCCGTCATCTTATCAACATAGTTGCAACTTAGGGAGTGCTGAACGCCATTTTTTAGCTCTAACAACCAGTTAACTTATAAAAAGAACAACATCCTACCAAATGACAGGCAACATTGCTTTCAATGCCACTCCTGCACCTACGATACCTCATCATCATTTGACCATTCGGAGCCAATGCATTCGAAGTCAACAAATGGTTGCAAGAAATTACCTGTCCCTCAGAGGCCTAAGCCAAGCGAGACTGTGGCTAATTTATACGATCAGGAATTCGCTCTCGCCAAAATAACAAAAAAGCCATGGCACTTGACCATGGCTTTGAACGAGATAAAAGTTAGACGTTAGATAAAAGTCAGGCTGCAGTCTTATCCCCATACACCTTCTGTCGGCTCGACTACGCTCTCGCAATAATTGAGCGCAGGTGTTCTGTCTTCTGATAACAAAAGTGGCCCATCAATATCGACCCATCGAGCTTGTTGAGCGAGAAGCAGTGCCGGAGCCATAGCAAGAGAAGTCCCAATCATGCACCCGACCATCACTTCAAAGCCCATCTCCTGCGCATCTTTAAGCAAAGCCAATGCTTCTGTCATGCCACCGGTTTTGTCCAGTTTAATATTCACCGCCTGATAGCGTCCTTTCAAAGCAGCTAGCGAGGAACGATCAATACAAGACTCATCCGCGGTAATGGGCAACAACGGCGTGATCGTTTCCAGTAAGTGCTCTTCTTCAAACGACAACGGCTGCTCAACCATTTCCACACCGAGTTCAGCGAGAACTGGCAAGTACTCACACAGCTGTGCAAAGCTCCAACCGGTGTTGGCATCAATCACCAAACGGGTATTAGGCGCTGCCTCACGTACTGCACGGACACGTTCTAAGTCACCGTCGCGACCGAGTTTTAGCTTCAGAATTGGGCGATGTTTTTGCGCTTCAGCCGCTTTGCCCATTTTTTCAGCACTATCGAGTGATAAAGTGAATACCGTTGTTACTGGCTGAGGTGCGTCACTAAAACCCGCCATTTGCCATGCTGGTTGCTGTTTTAGCTTGGCTTCCAATTCAAACAAAGCACAGTCAACGGCATTGCGTGGCGCAGCAGATGGTAACAACTCACCGAGTTCTTCACGGCTGATACCCGACTCTACTGCTTGAACAACAGATTCAACATCCGCCAAGACATCGTAAGGGTAATCGGGCTCGAAGACATTCATCCGTTCGCACTCGCCACGCCCTACGAGTCCATCTTGTTCTATCTCAACAACCACAACTTCACCATGCAGCATCGGATCCATGCGTGAAATGACAAATGGCTCATGCAGTGGCCACCTTTCAACGCGCACACTCATCTTACGCATAGCAAACCTCTTCGATGCCATCGACAATTTTCGCCACGCCTGTACGGACAGGGTCGACCACAGGTACACCAAATTGTTTCTCAATACGTGCAATTTCAGCGAGTGCCTCTTCTTCACTCAAATTCACCGTGTTCAGCGCGATACCACCCAGACGAATATTCGGGTTCGTCACGCGGCCCATCGTAAGGTTAATGTCGATAACCGTCTGTAGATCAGGCACGCTGTAACCTTCCATTTCATCCATTTGCGTGCGACCAGCCTCGTGACAAACGATGATCACATCCGCTTGAGCACCATGTAACAAGCCCAAGCTTACCCCCGCATAAGCTGGATGCAGAAGTGAGCCCTGCCCTTCGATAATGTCCCAATGTTCTGGTGCGTTATCTGGAGAGAGCGTTTCAACCATGCCTGAAATGAAGTCGGAAACCACGGCATCTACAGGCACACCGCTACCTTCAATAAGAATACCGGTTTGGCCAGTGGCGCGGAACGTTGCCGGAATACCGCGTTTTTCCATCTCTCGATGGATCGCTAGCGTGGTAAACATTTTTCCAACACAGCAATCAGTACCAACGCTCAGCAGACGTTTACCAGTGCGCGGAAGGCCTGTGCCACATACCATTGGCCCTTGAGGCACGCGAACATCCAGAAGTTTTTGACCCGTACGTTCAGCTGCTGCAACCAGTTCAGGGATGTCGTTTAGGCGCATGTGTAAACCACTTGCGACGTCCATTCCCGATTCCATCGCTTCAATTAAGATGTCAATCCAAGCCAGTGGCAACGTGCCACCTACGGGTGCTAGGCCAAGAATAAAGGTTTTCGCGCCGCACTCAGCCGCTTCGCGCGGTGACATTTCAGCGATGCCGAGGTCTGCTTTTGCGCCCGGAAGTCGATATTGCGCCAGACACTTTTCTGGTCGCCAGTGAGCCACACCTTTAGCTACTTTCGCCATTAGAAGATCATTTGCATCGCCCAGAAACACCAAATAAGGCGTTTTCAATTCAATCTTGTTCATTGTGTTGATCCTTTTTTAAAGTCAAACGAGCCCACAAGAGTCTTTGCTCCTGTTGCCATCAGGTTGTGGTAGGGTTGAAAAATCAGGTCGTAGCGACAGTCGCTGGCTGTGTGCCTGGCGTTCGCTGGATCTGATGACGATAGAGATAACGTTCTGCCTGACGCCAGGCCATTACAAATACAGTTGCAATCACCAAATACATCGCTGCCGCCAGAAAGTACGTCGAGATATCAAAAGTCTGAGAAAATGCGCGTCGAGTTTGTCCCATCAAGTCCATCACGGTAATCACACTCGCGACTGCGCCGCCTTTGAGCATTAAAATACATTCATTCCCAAGAGCAGGAAAAGCAATACGATACGCAAGCGGCATGACGATGTGTCTGTACAACAAGCTATTATTCATGCCCATTGATTTGGCCGCTTCTATCTCACCTGCATCTACAGACTGAATTGCACCGCGTAATATCTCGGTCTGATATGCCAGTGAGTTGAGGGTGAACACCAATAGCGCACAGTTAACTGGATCGCGGAATAAGCCCCACATTCCCATTTCCATTAGCCAAGGGCGAAACTGACCAGAGCCGTAATAGAGTAAAAACAGCTGAGCAATAAGTGGCGTTCCACGAAAGAAAGAGATAAAGAGCTGTGCTGGCCAACGATAGATGCGTGCCCGCTGAATACGCAATAGTGACATAGGCAATGCCAGCAAAGCCGCTATCGAAACCGAAATAAAGGTGATTTTCAGCGTCATCCATGCCCCATCGAGTAACATAGGAGCGACCTTAGCAATAAAATCTGTCATAGCTTTCTCCTTAGCGACTCACTCGAATACCACGTTTTGAGTGTTGCTCCATTGCTGCCAATAATCTTTCGCAGCACAAGCACACAGCCCAATAGGCTAAACAAACCGTCAGATAGAACAAAAATGGCTTTTTGGTGGCACCTACAGCGATGTTCGCCGCACGCATCAAGTCATCGAGTGCAATGACCGACACCAGAGCGGTATCCTTTAATAAGTTGATCCACAAGTTACCTAACCCCGGCAGAGCCAAACGCAGCAATTGCGGGCGCTCGATCAGCCAGAATATTTGAAGTCTGGACAACGCGAGTGCGTATCCGGCCTCACGCTGACCTTTATCCATCGCTTTCCAGGCACCACGCAGCACCTCTGCCGCGTAGCCGCTAAAGACCAGACCAAGTGCAATCACACCTGCACCAAACGGATTCAGTTCGAAAAAACCGTTGCTAGGGTCAATCCATTTCAGCGTTTTGTTAATCAGCAGACCGACGCCATGGTAGATAATAAATAGAGTCAGCAGCTCCGGAAGCCCGCGCAGTACCGTGGTATAAACATTGGCAAACCAGCGGTGGCTCTTGTTAGTACTTATCGACAGTGCGGCCACGCCCGTGCCCAAAAATAATCCCACAGGCAAAGCACACAGAGCTAACCCCAGAGTCACCACTAAGCCTTTAAGCAGCTCGTCTCCCCAGCCAGTGTCACCCAGACTCAGATACATCAGATAATCCATCGCGTCGCTCTCTTTTTGATTTACTACTCAGTGGCGACATAGGCCGCCACATTTGATCTGACTTATTTCAGAGTCAGTAAGTTAATCGAGAAGAACTCGTCGTTGATTTTCTGATAAGTACCATTTTTGATGATGCTCACTAACGCCTGATCTAAACGTTGGCGAAGTTCCTGATCTTCTTTGCGAAATGCGATACCCACGCCATCACCCACATATTGTCGGTCCATGATCAGGTTGCCAACTTTTTCACAACACGCGCCATCTTCAGAACTTAGCCAGTCCGTCATTGGCATGATGTCGCCCGCTTGAGCGTCAATACGACCACTAACCAAGTCGAGGTTTACTGCATCCTGTGTCGGGTATAAACGCACTTCAGAATCTGGGTATTTCGCTAGCAGGTACTCAGCCTGTGTCGTAGACCCTTGTGCACCAATGATCATGCCTTTCATCGCCTCTGGGGACACATCTTTAATACCTGACTGCTTATCGACAACAAACGTCATCGCAGACGCCTGATACGGAGCGCTGAATGCCACTTGTTGTTTGCGCTCATCGGTAATGAACATGGAAGCCAGAATCATGTCGTATTTACCCGCCAAAAGCGCCGGAATAATACCGTCCCAATCCTGAGCGACGAACTCACATTCGACTTTCATCTCGCTGCAGAGTGCTTTACCGATTTCGATATCGAAACCAGCTAGCTGGCCGTCTGCGGTGTAGTAGTTAAACGGAGGATACGCTCCCTCTGTACCAATTTTGATTGTTTCTGCGTTAACGCCCGCTGAAGCAGCGACGGCCACGGAGGTAGCAAGCAAAGCACCTAAAAATTTTCCTTTTGACATCATGGATTCCCTTCTACTCTTGTTATCGTTTCATTCCAGATTCTCGCTCGCTAAGAAGACATCTCCCTTCTACTTCAGCAAACGGTCACAAAGACAGTATTGAGTATGTGAAAAAAGTAGTTAAAAGCCATAATGATGAATTAGTATGATATACATAGCCTATCGCTATGGGGTGTTCGTTCAAGTAACCATTCAAGGAAAGAAGCACATGCTCAACCCTAAAGACCGCCTTTTACGTAATCTCGACTGGAACTTACTGTATACGTTCTTAACCATTGTTAACGAAGGTGGTATTAGTGCTGCTGCGCGTAAGTTATCGCTCAGCCAACCCAGCGTAAGTAATGCGTTGAAGCGACTTGAAGAGCACGTAGATAAACGGCTCATCCTGCGCAAAAAAGGCGTGTTCTCTCTTACTCTGCACGGGATGCGAGTTTACGAGTATGCCTCATCAGTGAGTCGTATCATTGGCAACATGGCGGATCAATTTGTTGATCAAGCGGATAATATTCAAGGCGAGTTGACGATTGAGATAGCCAGTCATCTGCAGTGCCCGGCGTTTGATGCCACACTGGCGAACTATCACGCGCTGTACCCTAACGTTATTTTTAACGTTAATACCCATCCAAGCGCTGACATCGTCAGTCACGTTGCTGACGGTTTATTGCACATAGGATTGAGTAATAAGAAGATAGCCAAAACAGGCATTCGTTGTGACTTTCTCGGCTACGAACAGATGGGTTTTTATTGCGGACGAACCCACCTGTGCTTTGGACGCGAAGACTTGACCCTCGACGAAATTAAAGGCTTGCCCTACATCTCTTTTGAAAGCGACCAGCCAGGAGAAGGACTGGACGCTATCGCCCACTTTCGTGAACAACAGCAGTTTTGGGGGAAGTTAGTTGCCGTTTCATCCAATGTTGAGGAAGTTCGCCGCATGATCATGGCAGGAATCGGCTTTGGTGCTCTGACTGTCGAAAGCGCCAAACCTTACGTTGCACAAGGACTACTGTGGCCACTTCCTCCCTACGAATCACTGCCCGTAACCGAAATGTACCTAGTAACGCCAGAAACGGTCTCGTTGAGCGATATTGAAGTGCAGTTTGTTAAACTGCTCAAGCAACAAACTCAAGAGTTGGTGCGCGATACCCTTAATGCGATTCAGAGTGCTCATCATCAGCCTCAGGGAGATTAAGTCGTACTACCAATCTCTATAAATATTGAAAATTAACGCAGCCCAGCTAACGCAAGTGTCATCTCTTTTGCCGATATTTCTTGGCAACCTTGTGTATTTTGGCCGCACCATAACGGGGTGAAGTCATCTATGCCTTGGCTTTCAG
Organism: Vibrio sp. EJY3; assembly: GCF_000241385.1. Lineage (NCBI taxonomy): Bacteria > Pseudomonadati > Pseudomonadota > Gammaproteobacteria > Vibrionales > Vibrionaceae > Vibrio > Vibrio sp. EJY3. The sequence goes on along the minus strand of NC_016614.1, from coordinate 590,893 downwards.
CTTGCTTGCGAAGTTGCGTCATTTCGATGGAAGCAAATGGGAATTCCGGCACAGACGAGCTCATATAACCCAGATCTCTCATTGCTCGATTGACAATGCCACGCGCTGGTTTTCCAGAAAAAATATTCGTTAATGCGGTATGTTGTGATTTCGTTTCTTTCAGAGCCTGTCTATGCAATGGCGATGTTTGAGCTTCTTTACATAACAGATAAGCCGTTCCGACTTGTACCGCTGTCGCTCCTAGCTGTAAACAAGAATGCACTGAGCGACTGTCAGCAATACCACCTGCGGCTATCACCGGAACGTTGACTCGATTTACAATTTGAGGAAGAAGTGCAACCAACCCCATTTGCGTCGAGATATCTTTGGATAAGAACATCCCGCGGTGTCCACCAGCTTCTATGCCTTGTGCAATGATGCCATCCACTCCGCGAGACTCTAACCAAAGAGCTTCCTCTACCGTCGTCGCAGATGACACGACTTTGGTGCCCCATCGTTTGACTCGCTCTAGCAAGTCACTATCGGGCAGACCAAAATGAAAGCTAATGAACTCAGGAGAAAGCGGTTCAATCGCATCCGCTATCTCATGGCTGAATGGCACCCTGTTCGCTCCACCAGCCGCAAGCTTCATATCTAAATCAAGTTCATCAAAAAACGGTTTTAACTCATTTTGCCAAATCGCTTGGCGCTGTTGATTGAAAGGCGATGCATCATGACAGAAAAAGTTGAGATTAAATGGTTTGCTGGTTGCCGCTTTGATCGCCTCAATTTCACTCACGATTTGATCGATACTCAACATGCCACAAGGTAAGGACCCTAGCCCTCCTGCTTCACTCACAGCAATGGCCAGATTACTTCCTTGGACACCCGCCATCGGCGACTGAATAACGCAAAGTTCGGTACCTAATAAATCCTTATATCTTGTGTTCATTATTTCCCTGCTTCTCTAATGAAGAAAACGAAGCACACATAATGCAACCTTTTGCGCATTCATACAATCCGCGAGTATCGCTGAGGTTCAAGGTTTTAAAGGTTAAGGAGCCATCACATGAAACGGTGAATCAAGGCAAGGTTGGCTAACGCTCCCGAGAAACTTTAATTTCGCCATCAATATGGACATCACGTTGAGGGAATGCGATCTCAATGCCTTTTCGCTCAAAGGCTTCATAAATTTCAAAACGTATCTGACTGGATACCGCACGAATCCCTCCTTCAACCGTTGAATGGATCCAAAAATACGATTCAAAGATAAGAGCGTTATCACCAAAGTCCTGGAAGAATACATCGGGCTCTGGGTTACCAAGCACTTGTTCTTGTTTTAACGTCACTTCTTTCATTAACGACGCGACCAGTTTTACGTCACTTCCATAAGCAACACCGACCACGACAGTGCCTCTTACCAACCTGTCGCAGAGTGTCCAGTTAATGACCACGTTTTCAATCAACTGACTGTTTGGTATTAACATGTGCACACCATCAGTACGTCTGATCCGCGTAGAACGGGTATTAATTTGCTCGACCGTGCCTTTTGCTCCTTCTACTTCCAAAAAGTCACCAATCCTAATCGGCTTTTCACCAATCAAAATCCAGCCACTAATAAAGTTATTAATGATGTTTTGAGCACCAAAACCAAAGCCAATCGCGACAGCACCAGACAGGAAGGCAAACGCGGTAATAGGTACATTAATCAACGAAAGAGTGGTGAGGAAAATAATCCCGAGAGCGATGACGAACAATATCCGCTTAACTAAATGAATAACATTCGGATCTTTCCCTGCTGACGCCATTCTGGACGTAACCGCTTTAATAAGTATTTTGGACAGCCACAAACTAACCAGTATCCAAGTGGGAACCATCAATATTGCCCACAAAGTGATGGGTTGATCATTAAAGGTAAATAAGGTGGTCTCTAGAAAGGAAATGACTTTATCGAACATAGAAGCTCACTTTTATCTTATTGTTTTTGATTAATACAACGCGTGTTAATTAAATTGTAATCCACATAACGACAAATGAAGGTTTTAAGCCTTCTCCGAATCAAAATAGAACCTGTAAATCCGAAAAAGCATCGAAGTGTGCTGATGAGGAGCAAATTTTTCTCAAATATTGTTAAGGCTATCAATAGTCGACTAATGTTAGTGATGTAAAACTTATTTCGGACGTTATTTGTAGAGTTCGGTGAAACGACCTGCAGAACCATAAAAGTACAGAGATGTTCTTGGGCGTTAACCGGTAAAGGAACGCATCATGAGTGAGAACGAGAAAAACAAGCCACAAGGGATTTATAAATATTATGAAAAAAATCCTGAGTCTGCGGATGAGAAAGTCTTTGGACGAGTCAGTCACCCTGACAGACGAGGCTTTTTAAAAGGCGCGGGATTAGCAACGATGGCCGCCGTGCTTGGCGGAGCCATTCCCTTCCACCGAAACATGCCAGCTGGGATTATCCCGGCAGCATTTGCGGAAGGGCTCGATGACGTAATGATTGAAGGTAAAGATGGTCTGACTGTGCTTAACGACAGACCAATGAATGCTGAAACGCCACCTCACCTTCTTAATGACGACATTACGCCTACCCGCCATCATTTCATACGCAACAACGGCATCCCTCCAACCGCAGTCAACGCTGAAGCGTGGAACTTAACCATCGATGGTCTGGTGGACAAACCCATGACACTTACGATTGCCGATCTGAAGAAAAACTTCGATGTGATCGAGCAACAACTTGTCGTGGAATGCGGCGGTAATGGCCGTGCATTCTTCGATCCTAAAGCATCAGGTAATCAATGGACTTATGGTGCGGTTGCCTGTTCAAGCTGGACGGGAGTGAGGCTAGCTGATGTTCTCAAAGCTGCCGGTGTCAAAGACGGTGCGGTTTATACGGCACATTACGGTGCAGATAAACACCTTTCGGGTCAGGAAGGTAAGTTACCAATTTCTCGCGGCGTACCCATTGCCAAGGCGATGGGCGCTGAAAACCTTATCGCTTTCGAACAAAACGGTGAACCTCTTCACCCAATGAATGGTGCGCCTCTACGCTTAGTTGTCCCAGGTTGGCCTGGCTCCTGTTCGCAAAAATGGCTGACACGAATTCAAATCCGCGATCAGGTACATGACGGTCCGAAAATGACAGGGACATCCTATCGTGTGCCTAACAGACCAGTGGCTCCCGGCGAAGAAGTTGCAAAAGAGGATTTTGAAATCATCGAGCGTATGCCGGTGAAATCCCTCATCACGTCACCTCAAACAAACTCACAAGTGGATGGAAACGAGGTTGCGGTGCGCGGTCATGCCTGGTCTGGAGACCGTAAAGTGACAAAAGTTCAGCTTTCGATAGATTTTGGCGCAACATGGATGGATGCTGACCTCGCCGATCCAGCAAACGACGGCGCATGGCAGACCTTTAACGCCAAAGTGAAGTTCCCTCAGCCGGGCTATTATGAAGTTTGGGCGAAAGCGACCGATGATCAGAATGTTAGCCAACCTTTTGCCATCGCTTGGAATCCAAAAGGATACCTAAATAACACCTTTCATCGCGTTGCTTTGGTCGTTAAGGGGTAACCACAGTGAAAAGTCATAACCTTAGAGAGCGGGTCTTCCCGCTCTCTCTATCACTATTAAGCCTTGTTAGTGGGCTTACCTTTGCAAACACAGAGTTAATTGAAGTGGGCGAACAACAAGCAATGGTATGTAAAGCTTGTCACCAATTTGAACCCAATGGCGTCACTGTGGTTGGTCCGCCACTGTGGGGGCTGGCAGAACGTTCTATTGCTAGTTTTGCGGGCTTTAATTACAGCGAGGGAATAAAACAGCATCAAGGCAAATGGGATGCTGAAAAGCTTGATGCATTTTTAGCGTCCCCCACTGAGTTCGCACCAGGCACCAACATGGTGTTTCCGGGAGTGAAAGACCCAGGGGCTCGAGCCGCCATCATCGCGTGGCTTGCGACTAAGAACTCCTCACCTCCTGACTGGGTCACCCCTTCGTCCGGAATGGAAGTAAAATCAGCGGGGGATGGAATCTTAACACCGGGAGAAAACATGGAACTGGTTGCGGCAATATGCTCTGCTTGTCATTCTTTACATATGGTCGCTCAGCAAGGTTTAAGCAGAAAGCGTTGGGATAAAATGCTCGACTGGATGATAGAAGAGCAAGGTATGGAAGAACTCGATGGCGATGATCGTGAAGCTGTTCTTGATTATTTATCTGTCTACTATGGCCAATAATTCTCTTCTTCCAAATAATGCTAGTAAATTCAATTAATAACTTAACAATTAAAACGCCCATATAAATAAGAGTAAACTTTATGGGCCTCAAACTATTTTCATTTATTCACTAGATTGCTTATGCCTATTTTTCAAATTTAATTTTTTATAATAAAAATAAGAGGAAATTTATAAACCGTATTATAAACAAATAATTATAATACTCACTACAACTTATATGAAACTATGTTTATATAGAGTTTAAATTTAACCACCTGCCACAATTAAACAGAAAAACAAAATAAATTTATCTTATTATCAAAGCTTTAAACAAAACTTCCTTATTCATGACTTTCCCATCTCGCGTTTTTCGCTGTGAAAAAAACAAATTGCATATTGTTTTCTTTTTTAAAATAGAAATTTTAAATAAGCAAACTATTTTTGTGCAATTAATTTTATTTCAACTAGTATCTTATCCAATGGTTTTTATCAAGGACTAATTTAAAGACCATTCTGGCCATAACTAAATTTAAACGTGGCCTGTCATTTTATTGTCGTATCCCATTTCGTTATTGATTGTATTAAGAATCTGGGGAACTTATTGTTTCAATAATCAGGAGTTAGACATGAGTTTTAAAAATATTTTGTTATTAACAGCGATAACAGGTGCCTTAGGCTCAACTTCCGCACTAGCAGGCCCATCTGCAAAATTCGCTGCAACATGGAGCACAAATCCGGCACAGATTGTAGCACTCAACTTTGAAAACTATGACACGAATGAAATTGTTGCACCCGAAAAACACGGTCATGTTATTACTACCTTGAAAGTACCTCAAGACAAAGAGCTATTGATTGGCGTTTCTGCTGAGATTGGCATTGTCACTGACACATCAGTCAAAGGTAAAGACGGTGCTTTAGCCAAAGCGATTGCTGATGGACGAGCGACAGTAGTTGTAACGGCAACACCTGTAGGTGGAGGCGAAGAAGTAGAAGCTGTTCCTGGTGAAATTACTCTTTCTCAAAGAATTCAAGAGATGAGTGCAACGTTGGCAGGCGTTATCGAAACATGTGAGCTATCTGTCGAAGGTACTCTTGATGAAAATGGAGACGTAGTAAGCGAAGGCTCCTTAGACGTAACAGAAGATTGTGAAGTTACCGACGAAGAAATAGGCCTAATGCAAGATACTCTCGCAGCACACCACTTTAACTTTATCTTGCCTAATATGGATGCCGGTGAATATGAGATTAAAGCTTACTTTACCACCAAAGCAGGTGTAGGTCTTACTACAGAGGAACTTTCTGATGCCAGTGCTTATGCGAAGGTCTTTGTAGGCAAAACAATGGTGACGGTGCAACAAGTGCGCGCAGCTGCAAACGGCTTATCGGAGTTCGATATCGTTGAATAAAAATTAAAATAGCCAACTAAACCATCGTAGGCCTCTTATTTTCCCAGTAGTAAAGAGGTAAACGATGGTTTTTCAATTCCATGTCCGGTTTACACATCAGGAACGTAAAACATTACTTCTTTTGCCACACCATCCAATACTCTTTACCTTTAAACACGTCGACGCTGTCAGTCACTGGTTCGGATTCTATGAGAGAAAACGACTTATCTAACCGCCTTTCCAACTCGCCGCTGCGCAAACAAAACGGAGGAAAGCGCGATAGATAGTCGTTATCGATAACAAAATAACCCACCAGAAGACCTTTGCTTGGTAATAACCGCTGAATCATTGCAAAGTAATCGTCCCACTTCTCTTTTGGTAATGCGGCTAAAAATGCTCGTTCATAAATCACGTCAAACGGCTCGGAGAATTCAGCACTAAACACATCCCCTAACCTGACGTTATCTTTGTGCCTGCCAAGCTTTGATTGAGCCATTTTCACGGCTTCTTCGCTATAATCCATCGCGACAACATCATGTCCATGATCGACGAACTGTGTTACCTCATACGCTGCACCACAACCGGGAATAAACACAGATTGAGCATCACCGGAGATTTGGCTTAGGTAACGTTTTAGGTCTTCGGGCGCTTGATTTCGATCCCACGGCATTGTGCCTTTGACAAACAAATCATCCCAGAAATTCACATCGATACTTGGTGAGTCTGTCGTTTTCATTGCACTTCCTTTAAATCGGTATTGTTTAACTTAAAAAGGGATACGCGACTTATCTCGGTATCCCTTTTATCCTAGCCTTACCCTGTTATATCTAACGTTGCTAATTGCGTAAATCGTTAATCAGAGGTTGCTCCGCGCTGTTCGGCACAAACTGGACCTTGCCCTTGAGCTTAGTAACAGACTGCAACGTTGCTTGAATATCATCGGCAGAAACGTGACCTTCCTGGCAACAGAATGTAATCGTATCGCTGAAACCATCGCGCTCAATTTTTAACGAGCCGGTAATTTCATGGCGACGGCACACTTCCTGTATCTGGTGCGGATAAACAAATAAGCCTTTAACTTTGACTGCCGAATCGGCGCGCCCCATCCAGCCCTTTATGCGCATATTAGTACGTGGTGAATCAGAGTCTCTTTCGATGTGAGCAGAGAGATCACCGGTTGCGTAGCGAATAAGCGGAAATTTTTCATCCAGAGAAGTCACCACCACCTCACCGATTTCACCTGATTGAACAGGCATACCATCAGGGTCAACGATTTCGACAATGATATCCTCTGCAATCACTAAGCCTTGTTCACCAGAAACCTGATAAGCAATCAAACCAAGTTCGGCGCTCGCATACGCTTGAGACACTGCAATGCCCATGTCTGAAAACGCTTTTTGCATGTCTGCAGTGACCGCTTCTCCAGAAACCAGAGCCTTGTCAATGCTCGGCTTCTCACCATATTGCTCTTGATACTTGGTTAGCAACGTAATTAGGTAAGATGGTGTCCCGGTGTAGCCCGTTGGCTGAAGCTGCTTGATCGCTTCAATCTGCGCTTCACTATTCCCTACTCCAGCCGGAAACACAGCACAGCCGCAGGCTCTCGCCCCGCCATCCATAATGAATCCGCCCGGGGAAAAATGATAAGAGAGTGTGTTGTGGACTAAATCTCCGCGGCGAAACCCAGCCGCGTGAAACGCACGCCCCATACGCCAGAAGTCGGCTTCATCCGTTTGCGCTTCATACAATGGGCCAGGAGATTGAAACACGCGAGCCATATGCCCGATACTGACGCCCCCAAACGGCGGGTTGAGTTGCTGCTGGCTGGGCACATTAAACTTGCGTGTAATCGGCAACTTCGAAATCTCTTCGCGACAACTTACCGCAGTAGGATCAATATCTGCGAATAGTTTGGCGTAATGCTCGCTGTGCGCTTTTGCATTTTCAATCAGTGTCGGCAGACGTTTAAACAGAGATTCTTCTCTCTCTGTTGACGGCAGAGACTCTTTCGCATCGAATAATTCGTTCATCACCACTCCTTACAACCAACGCTTACGACGTTTGTAAGATTTTAAGTTCTTAAAGCTCTTGCGCTCTTCATCGCCGCCACCAAGGTAGAACTCTTTCACGTCTTCATTGTTAAGCAGCTCATGCTTAGTGCCATCGAGCACAATCTTGCCGGATTCCATGATGTAACCATAATCGGCTGCATGAAGAGCAAAGTTCGCGTTCTGCTCCACCAGCAACATGGTAATGCCTTGGTCTTTGTTGATCTTCTCAATGATGCTGAACACTTCTTTCACCAGCAGTGGCGATAGCCCCATCGACGGTTCATCAAGTAAGATCATTTTTGGGCGAGCCATGAGTGCACGGCCAATTGCGAGCATTTGCTGCTCACCGCCAGACAAGTAGCCAGCAAGACCAGTACGTTCTTTGAGTCGAGGGAAGTAGTCGAACACCATTTCGATGTCTTTCTCGACCTCGTTGTCGTTGCGGGTAAACGCCCCTAAACGAAGGTTTTCAATAACTGTCATGTCTTCAACGATTCGACGCCCTTCCATCACCTGGAAGATCCCCGAACGGACAATTTCTTCCGGGCTCTTGTTGTCGATACGCTCGCCCATGAAGGTAATTTCACCGCGAGTCACTTCACCGTCTTCGGTTTTCAACAAACCCGAAATCGCTTTTAGTGTGGTCGATTTACCCGCCCCGTTTGCGCCTAATAGCGTCACGATTTGACCTTTTGGTACTTCAAGGCTCACGCCACGCAGAACCAAGATTACTTCGTCGTAGACCACTTCGATATTGTTCACCGAGAGCAGAATTTCTGCTGGTTCTATATTCGTTGCTAATTCACTCATCAAGCCACTCCTTGTGCAGGTGAGAGTTGCCTCTCACCTATCCTATTCTTAGTAATCGTTATGCTTAGTAAGTAGAAGATTAGTAACCTAACCAATCATCACGACGTGACAATGTAACTTGAGACACTTTCTTGATGTCTACCGCGCCCCCTTGGTTATTACCCATAAACACGTTTACGGTAGTGGTGCCACGGTGATCTTCTGGTTGCCAGTTAGCAGGAATACATACTCCTTCTAGACCTTTTGGTACCCAGTTTTTGTGTACGTACATGCCTTTCTTGATGTTATCACCCGTAATACCACCGTTGTCTTTCGCCCACTCCATCGCTTCTTTCATGTAGAACGCAGAGCACACGCCTCGGATGTAGTGGTGAGTTCGAAACTCTCCCGGTTCCGATTCTGACAGTTTGGAAATTTCCTCTACCAGTTTCATTCCTTCTGTATCATCACCCCAGAATGCGGTCATACCCGGGAAAACGTAGTCTTTCAGACCGTCACCCGCCGCTTCAATAACCGGTTTATCACCGCCCCAGATGTTCGCCATGTATTGGAAGTCGGTGCCGACCGTGTTACACGATTTCACCAGAGAAATAACCGAACCACCTAAGTTTGCGATGTAGCCGTAGTTGGTACCAGACTCTTTAAGCGACAGACATTGCGCTTTGAAATCGCCCGGTTTAAGTGACACAACCACTGGGTTTTGCACTTCAAAGCCCAGTTCTTTGGCATACTCTGCACACGCCTCTTTTGGCGCATTCGGGAACGGGTGGTTATCACCGATGTGAGTAAATTTAGGCGCAGTGGTATTGCCTTTCGCTTCCCAGTCTTCTTTCGCCCATTTCACCAATGCACGACAGGCATCTGAGTAAGAAGCGCCGTAGAAGAAGTTGTACGGAGCAGGTTTGGCTGTTTTCGGGTTTTTACCTGTTGGGTCAGTTAAGTGACCCGAGTAAGATGCCGAAAAGACTGGCACTTTGTCTTTGGTGACAAAAGAGATTAACGCTTCGGTATCCGCCGTACCCCAACCTTGCAGCGCTACCATGTTCTTACGGGCAACCCAACGTTTGTAGTTAGAAATCGCAACTGGCACTTTGTACGCCATATCCACCGTTTCAAATTCTAATTCGGTACCGTTGATGCCGCCATTTTCGTTAATCCACTGCAGTGCATCTCGCACACCAGAGCCGTACGGTTTACTTACATAAGCCGTTGGACCAGAGAAGTCCACCAGATGCCCGACAAATACGGAATCTTTTGCCCAAGATGCGGTAGTAAACAGTGCTGAAGATAGCACCAACGTTGTCGCTAAATGTCCTTTGTTCATAACTCGTTGTCCTTGTTATTGAGGTATATTCCACTTAAGTACACGACGTACCGATTAGTAAGAGAACGGATAATGTTTCCAATATGCTCGAATCTGCTGCCAGCGATGTGACAGCCCTTGAGGTTCGAAAATCAGAAATAGCATGATGACCAGACCAATTGCCATCTCTTTGAAGTAAGCCAGCCCATCAATAAACGAAGTGTTATCGCTAAACGCAGCCAGACCCGTCACGCCAAACTCTAAAACTTCCGGCAGCAATACGATAAATATCGTGCCCATTAATGTGCCTTTTACAGAGCCCAGACCACCGATGATGATCATCGCCAGGAACTGGATAGACATCATGATGGTGAAGCCTTCCGCAGAGACAAAGCCTAAGTAATGACCGTAGAGTGCGCCGCCGATACCTGCGTAGAATGCGCAGACACCAAAAGAGAGCAGACGATACTTGGTCAGGTTGATACCCATGATTTCTGCGGATAAATAGTGATCTCGAACTGAGACAAACGCACGTCCATCACGTGAACGAATCAGGTTCGATGCCCACATGTACATAAAGATCAGCGCAAACAGTGCAACATAGAAGAAGCTTTCATCGGTCGAAAATTCGAAACCAAACAGATTGATTGGGTTTGCACTTGCACCGTATGAACCACCACTGAACCACTCAGCGCGAGCAAAGAAATCTTCTAAGATGAACTGCGCGGCTAAGGTTGCGATTGCGAGGTACAACCCTTTGATACGCGCCGCTGGCAGACCAAAGATCATCCCGACAATCATAGTCAGGTAACCCGCGAGCGGAATGGCAAGCACCACAGGAATGTTGTATTGGTTATTCAGCCATGCCGATGCAAATGCGCCGAAGCCAAAAAACGCACCGTGACCTAACGAAATTTGCCCGGTAAAGCCGACCAGAATGTTCAGACCCAGCGCTGCAATACCCAGATATGCAATCTGAATAAATAGGTTGAGGAAGTAGATATCCAGAACCAGCGGCGCTGCCAACATCGCGATAACACCCGCTATCGCTAGTCTTCTAATGGTTTTGGTTTCAAAAATCGGCGTATCACTTTTGTATGTGGTTCGAAAATCCCCACATGGGCGCATGCTAAGTTGAGCCATGTTATTTCTCCTTAAATACGCTCAATATCTTTGGTACCAAACAGGCCGTATGGCTTGAAGGCAAGAATGATTAACAGCACATAGAAAGGTGCGATGTTATACAGGTTACCCACTTGCAGGTATTGGCTATCAAAGAACTCAGCCAGATTCTCTAGTAAGCCGATGGTGATACCACCGACAATCGCGCCAACAACCGAGTCCAAACCACCCAAAATAACCGCTGGGAATACTTTGATGCCGATGATGGATAGCGCGTCAGAAACACCGTTTACAATCCCGATAACAATCCCTGCTGTCGCGGATACCATCGCCGAAATAGCCCAACTGATCGCAAACACTTTCTTGATGGAAATGCCAAGACTCTGGGCTACTTGCTGGTTAAATGCCGTCGCTCGCATCGCCAAACCCATTTTGCTGAATTTGAAGAACCAGTAGAAAGCACCCATGATGATCATCGAGAAAATTAAACTAAGGATGTAAGCAAATTCAACGTTGAGACCACCAATATTCACCACGTTTGTTTCGAATACTTGCGGGTACGATACCGCTGATACGCCAAATATCCATTTCATCAGTGCTTGGAAGAACATCGACAGACCGATGGTCACCATAATGACCGAGATGATCGGCTCACCGATTAAAGGTCTGAGTACAATGGTTTGGACCGCAATACCAAACACCATCATAAAGGCGAGTGTCAGTAAGAATCCGATAAAGAACGGTAATTGAAGGTGAACCAACGCCGCCCAGCACACCCATGCGCCGATCAGTAGAAATTCACCTTGCGCGAAGTTCACCACCTGAGTCGATTTGTAAATCAATACAAAGCACATGGCGACAACGCCATACAACATGCCGACGATTACGCCATTAATGACGAGTTGCAGTAATAAATCCGTATTCACTATGCGATCCTCCGTTGTTCGCTATCCACCAGTGTCAGCTCATGTTGAATAAGCGTTTCAATCACCAGTGACGTTTGAATGCGTGTCTTAGTCCCATCCTGATAAGTAATCACCGTATCGACATCGACATTTGGCGCAGCACTGTAAATGGTTTCGATGATGTCACCGTATTTCTCCGCAACCACACCACGACGAACTTTACGCGTACGGGTTAACTCGCCGTCATCGGCATCCAGCTCTTTATAAAGCAGAATAAATTTGCTGATTTTCTGTGCGTCCGGCAGAGACTCGTTCACTTTGAGTACTTCTTCGCGAATCGCTTTAAACACCTCAGGTTGCGCAGAAAGGTTGGTGTAGTTGGTGAACGCAATACCCTTTTGCTCTGCCCATTTGGCGACGATCGCGTAGCGAATACAGATAATTGCAGAGAGCCAAGGTCTGTCTTTGCCCACCACAACCGCTTCTGCGATAAATGGTGAGAACTTGAGTTTGTTTTCAATAAACTGCGGAGAGTAACGGTCGCCATGGCTGGTTTCCGACATATCTTTCAGACGGTCAATCACCACTAAGTGGCCAGATTCTTTAAAGTAGCCCGCGTCGCCAGTATGCATCCAGCCATCTTGCACATCTTCATCGTAAGCGGCCTGGTTATTGAGGTAGCCGGTAAACATGCCAGTACTTTTGGCAATGATCTCACCCACACCATTGCTGTCTGGGTTAATAACTTTCACTTCCGCATTGTCAAACGCCACACCGACTGAGTCGTAGTCGACATCATCCGCTTTATGCACGGTGTACGCGCCACACATTTCGGTCTGACCATAAAGCTGTTTGAGTGGCACACCAATCGCTTGCAAGTAACGGAAAGTATCGGGACCCATTGCCGCACCGCCTGTTGCCGCAGAAGTCAGATTCGAGAAACCTAAACGGTCTCGCAGTGCTCGCAGAAGAATCCATTCCGCCAACTTGGAGCGTTTACCCTGATCCAAGGCTTGATTCGCCAACTTCATGCCGAGTTTGTACATTTTCTGCTTAAACGGCGTAGAGTCCATCATTCGAGCAGACACGTCTGCCACAATGTTTTCCCATACGCGTGGTGCCAGTAGAACGAAGTTTGGGCCAATCTCGCGTAAGTCCGCCATCATGGTTTCCTGCTCTTCGACAAAGTTGACGATTTGACGGGAAATCAACGCCTGACCAACCACATATACCTGTTCCATAATCCAAGGCAGAGGCAGTACCGAAACGTAGTTATCACCTGGAGAACGTGGATCGGCACGAAGATAAGCCGCACAGTGATCCAAAAACGTGCCGCTGTGAAGCTGTGCGAGCTTTGGTTTAGAAGTCGTACCCGAAGTGGTACAAAGAATCGAAAGATCGCTGCCTTTGGTTGCCGCAACCATATTCAGATATTTGTCAGGGTCAGCTTTGTCGATTAACTGACCTTTTTTATACGCTTTCTCGACATCGATAAGTCTTGGATCATCGTACTTGCGCATTCCGCGTGGATCACAATAAATGATGAACTCAACGCTCGGGATCTCATCGCCCAACTCAAGCAACTTGTCACATTGCTCTTCATCTTCTGCAATCACTACTTTCGCTTTGGCATAGTTGATTAAATACGCCACTTCCTCGTGCATCGAGTCTTGATAGATGCCCAGTGAATAACCTTTGATCGCATGCGCGGCCAGTTCGCCCCACACCCATTCAGGTCGGTTGTCGCCTAAAAGCCCCACAACGTCTTGTTCACCAACACCTAAATCTTGTAGTGCAAGCGCCATCCACTTGACTCGATCTTCATAATCCTGCCAAGTAAATTCTCGCCAAATACCAAATTCCTTCTCGCGCATTGCGACCTGATCTGGCCAGTGCTTGGCGTTGTGCTGCAACACTTTTGGAAAGGTATCTAAGTTGGTTATATCTGCCCAATCATTATGTTGCTGTGCCATTATGCACTCTCCTCTAATGTCGGAAGTTCTTCACCCAAATAAGCTTGTTTCACGTGTGGATTCGCCATGACTTCTTCTGGCTGCCCCATTGCAATGTGTTTACCAAAGTCCAAAACGAGAACCCGATTGGAGATGTCCATGACCACACCCATATCGTGCTCGATCATGATGATGGTGATGTCCAGTTCTTCGTTGAGATCCATGATGTAACGTGCCATGTCTTCCTTTTCTTCAAGGTTCATACCGGCCATTGGTTCATCAAGCAGAAGTAGTTTTGGCTTCAAAGCAATAGCGCGAGCAAGCTCAACACGCTTACGTAACCCATAAGAGAGCGTGCCAGCGGTGGCTTTACGAATGTGTTGGATTTCTAAGAAATCGATGACGTCTTCTACGTACTTGCGGTGTGCCATCTCTTCTTTTTGTGCGTTAGAAAACCAGTAAAGCGGGCCTGTCACGAAATTGTTTTTCAACAGGTGATGGCGGCCAACCATGATGTTGTCGAGTACAGACATATGAGAAAAAAGCGCCAGGTTCTGGAACGTTCTACCCAGACCTAACTCTGCTCGTTGACTCGGTGTACGCTTGGTGACGTCATTTCCGGCAAACACTACGGAGCCTTTGTTAGGCGTGTATCGTCCTGAAATGCAGTTGAGCATTGATGTTTTACCAGCACCATTGGGACCAATGATTGAAAAGATTTCCTTTTCGTTCACATGGAAGCTCACATCGGTTAAAGCTTTAACCCCACCAAAGGCCAATGAAATATCGTTTACCTGCAAAAGAGGTGTTTCCGATACCATAGTTGATCTCCCTTTCTTTTTGAGTGCGTTCCGTGAAGCACTATTTCCATATCCAGCCTGACGTTGATACTGGCAACTGCTTATACACCTATGCATCAACTCATTTATTCAGTTTACGTAAACGTCAAGTTAAAGTCAGAATAGTGCCTAGAAGTTGAAGTTGCAATCCAGTTCATCGATTAAGATTTGAACTAACGCAAACTTTAAGTAAATAAATTGTTAATAGAAATTACATGCAAAATTACATGTTCGGATAGTTAGGGCCACCGCCCCCTTCTGGAGGTGTCCAGGTAATGTTTTGACTTGGGTCTTTGATGTCGCAGGTTTTACAGTGAATGCAGTTTGCCGCATTAATCTGTAATTCAGCTTGTTCCTCACCCTTGACTATTTCATACACCCCAGCAGGGCAATAGCGCTGTGCTGGTTCGGCGTAAAGAGCTAAGTTCTGCTCTATTGGAATTCGCTGACTAGCAAGATGCAGATGACATGGCTGGTCTTCTTCGTGGAAGATATTGGACAAATAGACTGAAGAGAGGCGATCAAAACTCAATACGCCATCCGGTTTTGGATAGGCAATCTCATGGCTCTTTTCTGCCAAAAGTAACGACTGATGATCAGGATTATCACAGCGTACATTCCACTTCGCTTTGCCTTTTAACACGTTGTGTTCCAGCATCGCCAAGCCTCCACCTAACCAAGCGCCAAAGCGGTGAATACCACTAGAAAAGTTACGCGCCTGATACAGTTCTTCGTATAACCAAGACTGTTGGAAATGTTTCTGGTAATCAGCACTAACCGACTGATTTAAAATTGCTTCTAATACCGCTTCGGCGGCAAGCATACCTGATTTCATTGCGGTATGAGTGCCTTTAATTTTGGCGCCATTGAGCGTGCCAGCATCACAGCCAATCAGTAATCCCCCAGCAAATTGTTGAGTTGGAAGGGAGTGAAATCCGCCTTTAGCGATCGCTCTCGCGCCATAGCTGATGCGCTTACCATTTTTAAGGTATTGCTCAATCATCGGGTGATGTTTGAACCGTTGGAATTCGTCAAACGGGCTGAGATGAGGGTTCGTATAATTGAGGTCGATGATCAGACCAACCGCAACTTGGTTACCTTCCAAATGATAAAGGTAGCTTCCCCCTGTTGCCTCACTCGCAAGTGGCCAGCCTAATCCATGCACAACTAACCCTTGCTGATGCTGCTCGGCTGGAACTTCCCACAGCTCTTTAAAGCCAATCGCATAGTGCTGAGGCGTTTTATCATCAGCCAGATTAAATTTGTTAATCAATTGTTTACCGATATGACCACGTGCACCTTCGGCAAACAAAGTAAACTTAGCGCGAAGCTCAATACCCGGCTCAAAATTGGCTTTCTGCTCGCCATTTTTATCCAAGCCCATATCGCCAGTAATTACCCCAAAAACACGGTTTTGCTCGTCAAAGATAGCATGACTGGCACTGAAACCAGGGTAAATTTCTACGCCTAAGTTTTCCGCTTCATTCGCCATCCAGCGGCATAAGTTACCTAAGCTTATTATGTAGTTACCTTCGTTGTGTAACGTATTAGGCGCTGCCCACGTTGGCAGCTCATGACCATTGAGTTCATTACTCAGATAGTAGGTTTTATCCTGATTGACTTTAGTATTCAGTGGGGCACCCATTGCCTCCCAATCAGGAAACAACTCCTCCAGACTGCGCGTTTCAAACACCGCGCCAGAGAGTATGTGCGCTCCGACTTCTGAACCTTTCTCGACAACACAAACTGAGATTTCTTGGTTTTTTTCCATTGCCAACTGTTTAATGCGGCAGGCAGCAGACAAGCCCGCAGGCCCTGCACCTACAATCAGAACATCAAACTCCATGCAGTCTCTTTCCATGGTTGTATTCCCTTCTTCTTTTTGCATGTTGCCAACTTGTTAAACAACAATATATTTAAAGTTGACGCAAACGTAAAGGTAAATTAACATCAATTTAAAGACGTCATCACATCGTCTTCACTGTAAACACATAGTCTTCACTGTAAAAAGGAATCTAACGTGAAAATACTAGTGCCAATTAAAAGGGTCATTGATCCTTACATTAAGGTCCGTGTTAAGTCGGACAACAGCGATGTTGAAACCAATAACGTCAAGATGACTATCAACCCTTTCTGTGAAATCGCCGTTGAAGAAGCTGTGCGACTTAAAGAACAAGGGATTGCAGAAGAAGTCATCGTTGTGAGTGCGGGAGGCACACAGTGTCAGGAACAATTGCGTACTGCCCTAGCGCTAGGCGCAGATCGAGCCATTCATATTGAAACTGAAGACAAGATTGAACCTCTGGTTGTATCGAAACTACTAAAAGCGATCGTCGAGCAAGAGCAAGCTCACCTGGTGATCACCGGTAAACAGTCTATCGACACCGACAATAACCAAGTTGCACAAATGCTGGCAGCTCTGCTTGACTGGCCTCAGGCAACCTTCGCTTCGGAAGTGAAGATTGAAGATCAAAGAGTTCAGGTAGTGAGAGAAGTTGACGGCGGTTTGATGACAGTAGCAATGAACTTACCAGCGGTGATCAGCACTGATCTACGCTTAAATGAGCCTCGCTTTGCGTCTTTGCCAAACATCATGAAAGCCAAACGCAAACCACTAGATACGATCACTCCCGATAGCCTGGGTGTTGAGATTGTATTTAGCCAGACCATCACTGAAGTCACGCCACCAGCGCAACGAAAAGCAGGCATCAAAGTAGAGTCTGTCTCTGAACTTATTGATAAGCTACGTAACGAAGCGAAGGTGATTTCATGAAGAATCTAATTATTGCAGAACATGACAACCAGCAACTGCATGCCGATACGCTGAAAGTTGTGAATGCGGCGAGTCAGGTGAGCCAAGACAATACTCTACTCGTGGTTGGTTATCAGTGTGAAGACGTTGCCCAACAAGCAAGCCGAGTTGATGGTATTGCCAAAGTGATTTGCATTGACGACGAATCGCTGGTGCACCAATTCGCCGAAAATATTGCTCCTGTTGTGTCAGGGATAGCCGACGGATTTGACGGCATCTGGGCAAACTCTTCATCAAAAGGGAAAGATCTTGCGCCACGCATCGCAGCTAAATGCGGAGTTGGACAAATCTCAGATATCGTTCAAGTGGTGGATGACAAGACATTTATCCGACCAATTTATGCTGGTAACGCCTTCGCTAAAGTAACTTCAAACGACCCGTTGCGTGTAGTCACCGTGCGTGCTTCGGCCTTTGACCCAGTTGCCTGCAATAGCCAAGTTGACATTGAACATCAGCAAACCACCGTTCAATCTCCAGTTGTTGAATTGGTCTCTATCGACAAGACCGTTTCAGAGCGACCTGAACTCACTGCCGCTGAAATCGTGATTTCTGGTGGTCGTGGTGTGGGCAGCAAAGAAAACTTCGAGCTTATCGAAAAAGTCGCCGACAAACTTGGCGCAGCGATTGGGGCGTCTCGCGCAGCCGTCGATGCTGGTTTTGTCGCGAATGACTTACAAGTTGGTCAAACCGGTAAAATTGTCGCACCTAAGCTTTATATTGCGGTTGGGATCTCTGGTGCAATCCAGCACCTTGCAGGTATGAAAGAGTCAAAAGTCATTGTTGCAATCAACAAAGATCCAGATTCCCCTATCTTTGAAGTTGCTGATTACGGGCTAGTCGGCGATCTGTTTGAGATTTTGCCACAGCTTGCTGAACAACTGTAAATAGTCAAACAAAGGGCGAGCAGGTTGATGCTCGCCCTTTTTGATCCTCTTATATTAAAACCTCGCGCTTAAACTAGAACCCACCACTTACGTTCTGAGTTTCAGGCTCTAAAGGCTTGCTACAATTTTGTGACTCTTCAACATCAATCTGCTCGTCTGGTAGGAACGTTTTCGCATACTCGATGTGAAGGTTATGATTTAACATCAGCTCAAACAAATCCTTATCTAAGTGCCCGTCTTGAACCATAAAATTGAGTATTTTTATCGCTTCACTTAGTGGTTTGGCTTTTTTATACGGTCGGTCAGATGCGGTGAGTGCTTCAAATACATCGGCAATGGCTAAAATTCGAGTTGCGGTCGGCAATTCATCTGCACTGAGTTGTTTTGGATATCCGTCACCGCGGAGGGTTTCATGATGACCACCTGCATATTCTGGAACACGCCTTAATTCTTCCGGTAATGGCAAAGCTTCAAGCATTCGTATCGTAGAAACAATATGTTCGTTAATTCGGTAACGGTCTTCTGCAGTTAACGTACCTCTGCCAATACTCAAATTATACAGCTCTCCTTGATTTGCCTGATATTCAGGAGCGCGCATTTTAATCTCTTCACCAGTTTTACTATTCGGGTCTTGCGGCCATTTAATCAAATGCTCTGGCTTATCAGACAACAGATTTTCTTCACACGGCACACTCTGAGGCTCTATGCTTTCGATACGTCGGCTTTCTTCTGGCGACAAACCCAGACGGTCATCTAAGTGGCGAATCCAGGTTTGAGCGGCGATTTCCTTCAATCTATCCAAGTGTTCATCAGACATAAACTCGCCACCCACATTACACTGGGCAACAAAGGCAAAGTCATCTTTAATCTGCTCCTGACGCTGAGCAAGCGCGCGTTTCAATTCGTCGGCATCTTTGCCAGATTCAATGCCTTTCCAATAGTCAATTTCCGCCTCTCTTAACAACACTTCAAAACGCATTCTGACCAGATGGATTCGGTTAAATATCGCTTCAAGCTTGGTGCCTTTGTCGACGATATGTTCTGGTGTGGTCACTTTACCGCAATCATGCAACCACGCGGCAATTTCAAACCCCCGCCACTCTTCTTCTGTTTTCAGTTTGAAATCTTTAAAGGCTGGCAAGTTACTCTTATTGGCGGCTTTCGCGAGTTCAATCGCAAGTATTGGTACCCTCTCACAGTGCCCCGCCGTATAAGGAGACTTGTCATCAATGGCTTGAGCAATCAGCTTAACAAACGAGTCCATTAATTCTTGCTGATGTTTTTGATATTCTTCGATCGAGCGAGACATAGAGAACATCGAATCCGAAAGCGCCGAAAGCTCGGCTATCCAACTTGGTACTTTCTCTACTGAGCTAAAATCCCGCTTCTTGATTTTTTCGCTCTCACCAAATAATGCCCGAACCGGTCGGACAATGACATTGGCGAAAAACAAAAGTACTGGCAAAAGCAACAACATCGCACCAAACGTGATGACCGTAGACTTGTTCACTTTATCCATATACGGCGCTTGAATTATCTCGGTAGGGAGAACAAACCCAATGTATTCTTTGGAGCCCAGGCTTGCTTCGACTCGCTGCACATAAAGGGTGTACGGTTTGCCGTGACTTTCAATTGAGGCCAATACCGGACTGTCCGTTTCGCTCTGTTTTGCCATGTTGACCAGTTCACGAAAAGGCACAACCCCCGCTTTAAGAGAACGGACAATATTGTTGTTTTGACTGCTTTGATCGCCCTGATCTTCTAACCATTTCTTTTCTAGCGTTTGCTTCTCTGTGTCAGAAACAGATGCCATGGCTTTGTTAAGTAAACTCACCAGTGGCTTTTTATCTTCAGCAACCATTATCGACAACGTTTGATCAAAGCCTTGTATTGCTTGATGTACCTTTAACTCACTAAGAGAATAAGCACCAACCAAGTAGTCTGCGACTCGCTTAGACTCCAACGATGCATCGGCTGATCGGTTTTCCACCGCTTTAAGTGCACTTAGACTGTCTTTCACTTTTAGGACATTAATATTGGGATAATCGCGCTGAATACGTTCAGCCAATCCCGATCCCACCGAGATAGCCAGTGACTTCCCTTCTAACTGATCTAAGCTGCTGACGTTTGGATGTTCTGTTCTGGTGACAATCGCGCTGGATAGCTCAAGATACGGTGTGGTCGATAAGCCCGTGTGTGACGTTAACGGCAGCTCGGGGACTGACTGTTGAATATCGATATTACCGGACAGGTACAGAGCGTTTAAATCTTCCCAACTGTATCCGTTAACGTATTTGACGTCTAAACCGAGTTTTTGGGTTAAGAGACTCACCAGATCGGTAGAATAACCTTGCGGTAACCCGCTGTAAGAAAAATCAAATGGTGGCCAGTTTGATTTATTCGCGATCCGAAGAACACCAAGCGAATCGACATAATGCTTCTCTTCAACAGTCAATTCTATCGGCTGTGTTGGTAAAGCATCAGTGTCACTGGCTAACTCGAAGGAGTGTGCATGAATGCGTCCGTTGGTATCAAATATCATTGCTTCGCCATCGGAGTTATTCTTAGCAAGAAATGCGGATAATGATGTAAGAGAGATATCTGCTGCGATAACGCTATCGGTATTTTTTATGCGTTTGGCGTAAGTGACACCCGGCGTTTGTAGATTGTGGAAAAGATAAGGCGCAGTTTTGACGACTTCATTGCTGTTGATGGCTTTTCGATACCAGGGACGCCTATTTGCAGAATACGTCGTGGGCTCTACATTGCGGCGAGTGAGGTTGAAATTACTATCGTAATACTCAGACAATCGCTCCTTTCCTCCTCCTGATTCATAAATTTTAACCACTAACCAACTTTCATCTGTCGCCGCACCGTGTTTGGATTTTAAATTCTCACTGCTGCCGAGATTTATCAGCTCATAAAAGTCGCCATTTCCATAACCAATGTATACCCCATATAAATTATTATTTTTTAACATCGCTTGCGCGATCACTTCTCGGGCTGAGTGTTGAACACTGGTTTCGTCTTCCTGATCTATTTGGGGAAAGTGTGAGAGTACATTGATGAGGTTACTTGTTTGTGTATTGAGTGAATCAATTTTTTCGCTAAAGCCATTTGCAGTCCGGTTGAACGCCGTTGATGCGGCATCTTTGGCAAGTCCATGACTAAAGTAATACTGTAATGAAAGGGCTAAGATAACGATTAATGAAGATAAAAATAGAAATACGGAAACCACTGTTACTTTCATACTGAAAGTACTTTTCTTGACCGCTTCGCTCATGTTCCCCAGCCTCCCTGGATAACAAATCACCTGCCAACGATATGATTATTCTTATTGTTAAAATATTAGGTTAGATCAGATACTTAAATATTCAAGATTTAACATAACCTCTAAGTTGCCTTATCCTGGCTAAACACAAAAAGAAAGGAGCCGCGAGTGCGACTCCTTAACATCCATTCGGCTGGTTATAGGCTCTATCAATCTTCTCTTTCTGATGTCGCTTCGAAAACAGATAAATCCAACGCAAGGCTTTCACCGAGCCAATACGCATACAGAGTATGATCTTCCCACTCGTTACCTGAAAGCGCGTGAACCAAAATTGACAAACCTTCTCGATTTTCATCTAACCATGGAATGAGCTCATCAAAATCCTTAGACGTGAACTTGAGCTGACAACTCCATTTCGGGTGCGGACCAACCAATTTCTCATGGACTCGTCCCATTTTTACACGAAACCTTTCTTCGGCTTCTCGGCATAGCCCTGACGCAAACGCCACCGTTTGGTGATCAAAATAGACATGGGCATGATAAGCCCGATGAGAGTTTACAGGTCGTTTAATTTCGTTCATTTTGTACTTCCATATCCTTTTTAGTTAAGGACTTATAAATATTAACTTAACTGTCTGACAGTGTAGACTATCTCAACCGCCTCCATAGATGAAGTTGAACGTAATCATCCATACCGCAGATTAATTCTGAACGATTAAGCTTCTTTCCCAGGGTGGAATATCGCCGCCAAAACGCTCAACCAGAAAATCGACCAATAACCTCAAACTAACCGGTTGGTAATTACGTGATAAATAAACAGCATGTATACCTAGCACTTCAGGCTCTTCTTGCGGAAGAATACTCACTAGCTTGCCATCTCTCAAATCATCACCCACATAATACGTGGGTAACATGCCGATCCCCGCGCCTGAAATTACCGCACGACGTAATATCTCGGTTTCATTAGTCTGTAAATTACCAGCGACTTGATACTCAACAATCTCACCATGTCGTATGAAGCGGTAATGACGGAAAACGCCAGCAATATGAGTAATACAGTTATGGCTCTGCAAGTCCTCCAGAGAGTTGGGATAACCCTTTTCTTTAAGATAACTTGGTGAGGCACAAAGTACTGAACGACACAACGCAAGCGGGCGACTAATCAAAGTGGGATCAAGCGTATTAGTAATGCGAATGGCAAGGTCGACCCTTTCTTCAACCAGATTAGAAAGGTTGTCCGCAACGGAGAGTACAATGTTGATTCGGGGATAAATTCTCTGGAAATCGACTATTGCTTGCGTCAATTGCACATCAGCAAATGAGCCAGTGGCGTTGATACGCAGCTCCCCCTGAACTTCTCCACTGTGTTCCTGAGCAACATTTCTTGCATCCTCGGCTGCAAGAAGCATTTGTTTACATGCCGGTAAACTCGCTAGACCAGCCGCTGTCAGGCTGACTTTTCGTGTCGTGCGGTGGAGTAAACGAGCACCAAACCAGCTTTCAATAGCAACAAGATAACGGCTAACCATCGCCGTTGACATATCCAGCCTCTTTGCGGCTTTGGTCAAACTGCCTTGTTCCGAGATCTCGACAAACACTCGAGCGGCGGTAAATCTATCCATTATTTCAATCTATGCAATAATCATTTAACCCAATCGGAATTTATCCACAATGCCAATAGATATACATTGATCCACGTCCTAGTTCGATAAAAAATACAGGAAGTTTCAATGACTACGTTACCTCGTATGTTCACTCCCGCACTGCTTTTAGGTGCCATCGTTTCAGCCAGTTCTGCATTTGCTGCCATCAAAGAAGCACCTTCAACTGTTGACGCGGTTTACAAAGTTCAATCCAGCACTCAGGCTTTAGAGCCTGGAGAGAAAGTCGCCGATTTGTTCCAACTCAATATGTCTACACCGTACGTGTTACAACGTTTAACAGAACACACTTATTGGTATGAATCCGGTTTTTACGCAACCATTTTTTATGTCGGTGAAAAAGGCGTCCTGCTGTTTGACCCACTGGAAATGCGTTCTGATAAAATTCTGCAAGCGATTCGTTCTGTAACCGATAAACCAATCGCGACCATCGTGTATTCACATGACCATGCAGACCATATTTCTGGTACAGCAGAGCTGTTGGAAGCAATTAAAAGTACACAAACTATCGCACCAGAGATCATAGCTTCACAAGCAACTGTCGATAAAATGGAGTTACTGGGAAGTAATATCCCTCGCCCGACTAAAGTACTTGAATGGCCAGAAAGTAAATTCCAGTTTGAAGATCAAACCATTGAACTTCACGGCTTCGCTCACGCAGCGCATACTGACGACCACTCAGCGTGGTTACTTGTCCAAGAACGAGTCATGCATGCACCGGACTTACTCAATGCGGATCAGCCACCATTCTGGAACTTTGCGGGCTCAGAACGTTTTACTTACTTAGTACAAAACCTGAAGACGGTTAATGCTATGGAGTGGGATCACTTCAACGGTGGGCACGGTAACGTTGGCTCACACGATGATTTCAATTTCCACCTCACTTTTATTGCAGACCTAGAAGCTGCCGTAGCGAAAGCAATGCAAGAAGTACCATTTGGTTTTGGTGTTGAAATGGATAAGATCAACGCTCATACCGTAATGCTGCCAGCGTGGTATGGAGAAATCGCGCGCAAAGCGACCGAAGAGCTTCGTCCGAAATACGGCAAATACTACGGATACGAGACGGCGGTCCCTGCTAACGCACAAATGATTGCCGAGTACCTATACAGCTATCGTTAATCGGAAGTCTTGTCGCTCAAAGACAAAATTTCTGCCATTACCTTTCTTCCTTAAGTTTGGTGGCTTCTTCCTTTGTTTAAGGCAAGCCACCTTTTTTGCGTTTATGCGTTCCTATCTAAGGTGAAGCTGTCATAAAACAACTCATCGGGGCACTTGAGTAAATGCCTATTTAATGCTTGATTCACAGACTCAGTGTGATACTGATTAATTAAATATAATCATAGAAAACAACAGGAAGTATCGATGACTTTAGATGATTGCTTGGAATATATGCGCCAAGGCGGAGTGATTGAAGGCGGTTCTGACATCCACTTACAGTGTTACGAATTAGCGCAGCAAGCGCTTAAAATCACATCAGAGCTGAATGGCAGTTATCACACTTCAGAAGAAATAAGAGAGATCATGTCTGAGCTAACAGGCAAGCCAATACATGATAGCTTTATGATGTTCCCACCGTTCAATACAGATTGCGGCAAGAACATTACCATCGGCAAAAATGTGTTTATTAACTCAGGTTGCTGTTTTCAGGATCACGGTGGTATTACCCTCGGGGATGGTGCGTTAGTCGGTCATAACGTCGTTCTGGCAACGCTTAACCACGACTTAGATCCCCGTAAACGCGGGACAACCATCCCGGCACCGATTGTTATTGGTAATAACGTATGGATTGGAGCAAATGCAACCATACTGCAAGGTGTCACGATTGGTGATGGTGCCGTAGTTGCAGCAGGCGCAGTGGTGAGTAAAGACGTTGCGCCAAACACTGTCGTAGGCGGCGTGCCAGCGAAGTTCATTAAAGAAATAGAACTCGAAGATTAATAACCTTCCAACAATGTAAAGAGCCGAACCCGGCTCTTTACAACTCTCATTAATAATCGAATAAAACAAGCGGTCTTCGTTCTTATCTTAGATTCCACCCAGACCTAATTATTTTTACTTTCTCTTAATTTCCCCAAAATTATTAAATTCAAAAAAACATGTTAATTACTAGATTAAGAGAGTAAATCTATGAGAATCGTTGTTTAATATTATATTTAATGAAAAATAAGGTTGCATATCTGAAACAAAAAAATATTCATAAGTTATTTTAGCACCCTTACTCTAATTTTATTTTAAATTAATAATGACAAATTAATCATTTATGAGTTAAAAATATCTCTATATAACCACAATAAAATCCAATGTTAAAAGAGATAATTAAAAGTGAATAAATTTACATTTAAGGTTGCCGGAGCGTTAGGTTCTATCATAGTCCTCATCGTTTCATTGTTAATATTTTTAGATTTTAATGCTTTTCATGATGAGAGCATTGAGCAACATAAAGATATTTTGCGTTCAAGAAATGAATCTATCGAAATTTCCATCACTGAGAAAATTGAAAGCTATCGTAAAGTTCTATCCTCGTTCGACATCGGGCCAGAAGATACCCAAACGGTTCTCTCTGACCATGCACTCATTCAAACTCAGACTCTTGATAGGAACCTAAAAGACATCAGTGAAGGTGTGTACCTTTTCCGTCGAGATGGCGTTATCTATGATCCTCAAGGTAAGCCGTTTGACTTTAATGTGAAGCAATTAGATCGAAGCTACTGGAAAGCGATCTTTAATCAAAATGAGCAGTTTTATGTGTCTCCTCCATTTATTTCAGCTCGAACTGGGAAAGAAATCATCGCTGTCGCATATAAACTTAACAACAATACGGCTTCTCTGGCGACCATCAACGTGGAGTCCGTGCTAAGTAAATTAACTCAACGTGATGACATGTTCCTTTATTCTCACGATGGCACAATCTTAATTGCACCATATAAAGAGCTACTCGGAAAAAATATTTATACAGAAAGACCACTGTATAAAGAGTTTAGCCAAACATCACCAGAACTTTCTTATACAACAGAAATAAACAATCATGATGTAGAGTTTACTGCATTCTGGGGAAGAATTGATGCAACACAATGGGAATACACCACGTTTATTAAAAACGAAATCATTGAGGCGTCAGCTCATGAACAATTAAACAAATCGATGTTAATTGGTCTATTCAGTCTGATCATATCAATCAGTCTTGTATTAATTATCTTAAAAAGATTAGTACTCATCCCGGTTGGTGGCATTCCAAATGAAATCGCAAACTTTATGGAAACAATGGCAGCAGGCAACCTGACTCAGGAACTGCAAACCACAGGGAAAGAAACGGGTATCTATCTGTCTCTAGTCAACTTGTCTAATAAACTTTCGACAATGATTCGAAACTCTCACTCGATTTCTGAAAATGTCGCATCATCTTCTACTCAATTAAGTACCATTATGAACACGACTCGCGCGAACTCTCAGCTCGAGCTGGAGCAAGCCGAGCAGATTTCCACAGCGATTAATGAGCTGTCTTCAACGTCAAATGAGGTGAGTAATAAAGCAGTGATGGCCGAAGATGCCGCAAGAACCGCACAAGATAGCGTGCAACGTGGTAAGAAAACTCTAGAGCAAAACATAATGCTTACTGGCGATATTAACGATTCAGTTAACGAAAGCGCGAAAATCATTGAAGAACTGCGTCAACATGCATTGGAAATTGGCTCAGTGATCGAAGTCATCAACGGCATTTCAGAACAAACCAACTTATTGGCGTTGAATGCCGCAATCGAAGCGGCCCGTGCTGGAGAACAGGGTCGAGGCTTCGCAGTAGTAGCCGATGAAGTCCGAAACCTTGCTTCAAAAACACAACAGTCAACTGTCAGCATTCAGGAAATCATTGAAAAGCTTCAACAGCAATCTGAAAAAGCAACCTGCAACATGGCTAAGAACGTCGATTTAATAGAAGAGTCTGTCATTCTGGCTGATGGTGTAAAATCTGCGTTTGAATCTATTTCTACTGCCGTTGAATCCATATCAGATATTAATACGCTTGTGGCTACCGCCTCTCAACAGCAGTACTGCGTTACTGAAGAGATTTCGCAAAGTACAACTCACACCTATGACCTGGTGAAGAAAAATGTTGTTGCGGTTGAAGAGACGCTTCAAGCAGCACATGCGTTATCAACAATGGCATCCGATCAGAAAAACGAGCTTTCTTACTTTACCGTTTGAATATGAGACAAATCAAACTCTGTTTTAGACAACGTGGAGCATGAAACTTATCCAATGGGAGGCGCTTCTCCCATTGGGCTATTTAAGCATTATCTTACTCAACGCCAATGGATAAACCTTACTACGTCGCTTGTCGCCTATAAGACACCAAGCCGTGTCGTTAATTTACTTACTGAATGGTAGACACTGGCGCCACATCTCTCCTAAACCAACGTCGACCAAATACGTTAATCACTAACCCCACTGCAATGACGACTACACCTGTTATTTGGTACAAGCTCAGGCTTTCATCTAATAGAATCCATGCGCTAAGCAAGCCAAATACCGGAACCAGCAAAGACAAAGGCGCAACCAAAGCGGTTGGATAACGACTCAGCAGGTAACTCCAGCCTCCATAGCCGACAATAGTCGCCAAAAGTGACAGGTAAACAATTGAAAACAGGTTGTGCCATTGCATGTTTAACAACGAGCTCTTGATAACGTCTGGTCCCTCTATCGAAACAGAGGCAATGGCAAATGCGAAGGTGGGTACTAACGCGCTCCAGACGATCAGGGACATAGTCGGCACGCTGTAGTTTTGCATGATCACTTTATTGGTAATGTTGCCAAGCGCCCAACAAGTTGCAGCACCTAAAATGAGTATCAAGGTCACACCAGTAAGCGATGCAGCACCATCATGTTGCGCTGCAGCAAGTAGGTAAACGCCACAACCAGCGGTCACAACCGCAATAACATTGTGACGCTGCACCTTTTCTTTGAGCAGTAATATTCCAAATCCTAGCGTGATAAATGCCTGTGCCTGTAAAAGAAGTGACGCTAACCCTGCCGCCAAACCAACATTCAGCGCCCAGAAAAGTAACGCAAACTGTCCAAAACTGATGGTTAAGCCATAGGCAACAAGCCATTTTAAAGGCACTTTAGGGCGAGGAATAAAAAGCAACGCAGGAAACGCGACTAAAGCAAAGCGCAATCCCGCCAGTAACAGAGGCGGCATCCCTTGTAGGCCGACTTTGATAACCACAAAATTGACACCCCACACCAATACGATGGTGAGAGCTAATAACCGATCACGTAATGACATTATGCTTCCTTTCAGGCGTCCACCGTGTCACGTAATACGGATAGTTGGCAAAAGCGGCTTACCGATTACCCCTCGGGGGATGAGTTGGATATAGAATCGAACTTCCAGACTGCCTGAAACATGGAATTAACACAAGAGTTGCATATGTTTTACTTCATCCAAAATGAAAAAGAGCCCGCGACAGGCTCTTTTAACGCTACACTAAACACATTCATACACAGAGCATTTATGACATAGCATGAGAGTGATTGTCTTTGTATATTTTGATCCACTGGTAAATGATCACCAATAGGATACAAAGCGCGAGTGCGATACGTGTGGCTCCCAGAATACCCTGCCATCCCCAGGCTTGATAAAACGGCTCTAAGAAAAAGACGCCTAAGCTCGCACCTGAGTAGTAAAACAAACTGTATAGCGCTTGGGCACTGCCTTTAGATTTAGTGGCTTTTCGACCAATCAAGGTACTGGCTTGCGCATGACAGAAAAAGAATCCGACCGATACCATCACCATACCAATGACCATGGTATAGATATTTGACCAGCTCATTAAAAAGTTGGCCATCAACATAATGATTGCACCAAACGCCACGCCAGCAATCTGACTGTGTTTTTTCGCAAACTGACCAGCAAGCGAAGAGCTGGTTGTACCGCCAAGTAACGTTAAAAACATCAAACTACGTACATCGCTAGGCAGGTTGTATGGGTAATCGCTTAACACCATCATCAAATAATTAGAAAGGTTAACAAACGTACCGAATGCCAAACCGATGAGTAGATACAACACCACCAGCTGAGGGTTTTTAAGGTGATAGCCATACGCTTTGAGACATTTCCCCACGCGAAGAGGAGCTGGTTTAAAGTGACGCTGCTTAGGCAATAAACAGTAAATGATGACATAAAGAACCACACTGATACCAGCAATCATATAGCCAGCGTATGCCCAGTTACCCAGTAGTTCCGTGCTGAGTCCACCCATTAAGCGACTGCAGATCCCGCCAAGTGTGTTAGAGGCTACGTAAAAACCGACCGCGCCTGCTAGCCAACTTTTTCTCAGTTCTTCGCCCATAAGCGGTACGGCCAATGCCGGACATACCGCCAAAAACATACCCTGAAGAAAACGTAAGCTTAAGAAAACGTCATAGCTTTTTACCATAGGCAGAGCAAGCGAGACCAAAAGCCCAATAGCGGTCCCTACTAATAACACTTTGCACCGTCCGATAGCGTCAGACAAACTGGCGAAAATCAATAAGCCCAGCCCCATACCAAATAAAGGTGCTGACATCGCTAAGTTTGCAGCCAAAGAGCTAACCTGAAACTCTTTCTGAAGCACAGGCAACAAAGGCTGCAACCAATAAATATTGGCAAAAGTGACGATGGAGAAGAGACAGACACAAATGACGACTCTGCTGTAATGGGCTGATTTTTTCACTGCAAACTACTTTTTCTTGTCAATTAATGAAACTGGTTACAGCGCTAGGGTATCGACCAATTGACAATAAAAAAAATATTTTGTATTTATCAGATCCATAAATAAAATTTATATGCATAGATAAATCGAAGCCGTCATTGTGCGATCTAGGTAAGGATGAGTGGATATGGAATTACGTCAGTTAAGGCACTTTGTTGCCGCCGCAGAGCAGAGCTCTATTTCCGCCGCAGCGAGGTTGATGAACTTAGCGCAACCAGCAATTAGCAGTAGTATCAAGAAGCTGGAGCAGGAACTGAAAACGCCACTGTTTAATCGCAGAGATCGTGGTATTACTTTGACCGTCGCTGGCAATGAGTTTCTTTCGCACGCTAAACAAATCTTAAAACAGGCTGATGATGCCAAACTGGCGATGCAGGCAATGGAAGGACTAGATCAGGGTTTGGTTGACGTTGCCGTACCCAGCATGCTCGGCTCTTACTACTTTCCGCCTCTTGTGATGGCATTCAGGCATCAATATCCGAATATTGATATGAATATCCTCGATACAGGCACGCGTAATATTCGACGAATGTTACTTGAAGGAGAAGTGGAGCTTGGTGTCGTTGCGAGTAAAGATCTCACACCGGAATTAGAAAGCGGCTCGCTTATCCGCGAAGAAATGGTCGTTTGTATGGCCGTCGATCACCCTTTAGCAGAGAAAGAGGTGATTGAGTATTCCGATTTTCTTGCTCACGATTTAGTCCTGTTTCAAAAAGGCTACTATCACCACACCTTAATCGACCTAGTTTCTCAACAAGTTAACATGAAACCGAAAGTCGCGTTTAGCAGTAATTTACTGCCTTTAATCAAAGCAGTAATTCGCCAAGGTTACGCCATTTCACCGATGTGGAAAGTCGCAATAAGAGATGACGATGAGATCGTTACTCGTCCATTTGCCGAAACGTTCGAAATTGACCTAAGTTTGGCCTGGCGTAAAGATAGCTACCTCTCGCGTGCCAATCAGACGTTTCGCGACTTTCTTTTATCTGAAGTCAATAAGAATTAACGACGCTCTAGCGCGACGACTTATATGTGCAAACTGCCCTTTTTTAGCCTGTGCTATCCTTGAATAAAGTATCGCTGATATAAGTAAGCTAGTGATCATGAGCAGTCCATCTGACTTACCATTACATACTCGCTTCTCCCGAAATTCGTTGGGAAAAGATCTGTTTGTTGGCGATATTCATGGTAATTTCGAGCTGTTTATTCATGCGTTAAAGACGCTTCACTTCGACAAATATCGAGACCGTGTATTCTCGGTTGGTGATTTAACCGATCGAGGTGATGACTCTTTACGATGTTTAAACCTCGCGAGAGAAAAGTGGTTCTTTCCCGTCCTGGGAAATCACGACAGCTTTATTTTGGAAAGATTCGATCAAGACCCATACAGAAAGTCCATGTGGATGATGAATGGTGGCGAATGGTGGTTGTCCTTAAAGCAAGCCGAAAAAGAAGCCGCCAGAGAAACCGTTGCGTCTTGCTTTAGCCTGACGCTTAGTGTGGAAGTTAACCAGTGGCGCATCGGTGTACTTCATGCGGAATACCCATTTACTCTGTGGCCACCCGACGAAAAATCCGTAGATAAAGACTCGATTAAGACCATGCTTTGGGGGCGGGATGATATTTTAAGAAGCACAGGTAAGCACATTGATAATGTTGATTTTGTTGTGTCCGGCCATACCCCGTTAAACAGCCCCAAAATGAAGAAAAATAAGTTATTTATTGATACTGGCGCAGGTTACAGTGCGAACAACTTTATTCCTGACCCTCGTATTACTTTGTGTGAGTTCCATCAAGGATCCATCGAAATGCACTCGATCAATATGCATGATGAAAAACGACTTGCGTTCGAGGTTATTTAGACAGCACGAATCATTCATGGATTCAGAAATATTTGTACTGCCTAGTTTGTAAGTGGCTTATAGAGCCAGCCATTTATTAAACCTAACATTACCTAACTTTGTATATTTTTTGACTATGCTTTAAATATCAACTAACTACTTGAAGTCAGAGGCTAGGATGAGAAAGCAGTTACAAGTCGTGGTAACCGGCGGCCCGGGCGGAGGGAAAACTACTGCATTGGATCTCTTTCGCAGAGAACTGAGGGATAAAATTGTGGTTGTTCCTGAGGCAGCCACACTACTTTTCTCTGGTGGTGTCGAACGTTCTGACAACGAACAAAGTACTAAGATGGTACAAAAGACCATTTTTCAACTGCAAAAAAATCTCGAAGACATCTATAAAATCCAGTATCCAGATAGATTATTAGTCTGTGACCGTGGTTCGCTTGATGGACTCGCCTACTGGCCCAATTCAGAAAGTGACTTCTTTAAGCAAATAAACTCTACTTTCGAGCAAGAACTCGAACGCTATGATGCCGTGATCTTTTTTGAGTCTGCTGCTGCATCTGGACAAGACATCAGCAGCAACAATCCAACCAGGAGTGAATCTCTGGAACAAGCAGCAAAATTAGACAAAAAGCTGCAACGAATCTGGTCCAAGCACCCCCACTTTTACTTTGTTGGCAGCTCGGAATCATTTGTTAGAAAAATCATGTTTGGAATCATGACTTTAGAAAATGTGATAAACCGCTACCCTACCCATGCTCTGCAAAGTCAGAAATAGAACCAGCGGCGAAACTATATTTCAGAGATCACGGTGGTTGTAAAATGATGGATAACGATGTCTTCGTCCCAATAATTTTCTGGCCACCCTCCTTTGCGCTTTAACGCACGAACAAACTGTTCAGGGGTCGGCAAAACTTCCCACACAGAAGGAAGAAACACAGCTCGGTGCCATTCATCTTCTAATAACAGCCCATCAATACCGGGACGCAATGTTGCCAGTAAGGTTGCTTCACCATGATTTGTTAGAGGCTTTAAGTTTGATAAGACGGATATATCGACATTCAATCCAGATCGGTCACTCAGTGTAAGAGGTAGGAACCGAGAATCCTGAAAACCGCTGGCATACGCATTTTTACAGACATTAAGCCACAGAGGTTCATTCGCTTCTAATGAACCAATGCAGCCGCGTAACTTGCCGTGATGCTGTAACGTAACAAAACAGGCGGCTGGCTTGAGTAACTCTTTAAGATCTGGCTCTGGCGGTAGCTGTAAACCATTACCTCTTAGTGCTTCATCAAGAACCTGCCAAACCATTTGCAAAAGACGTGTTTTGGCCTCCTGAGTCAATTCAAAACAAGATGAAGCTAGCATAACCAACGACTCCTTCAGACGGCTCTGGAGCGCGATTTTCATGATGGGCCATCACATCTCCTGAATTGGTGTAATTAATACACTTGATCTCCCAGTGTTGTTCCTTGGCGAAGTCGAGCAAGCCATTGATTGCATTACAGCCACAGGCTCGTTCGGGGTGAATGTTGCTACCAAACGACAAAACACGCTGAATGGTATCGGCATCAATCTCATTGGCTTCGCTGTAAGGATGGTAATGACTGAGGTCGCTACTCACGACGATGAGAGTATTGGGTGTTTGAGTCACCGCTTCCAATATTCGCTTAACGTATCCGTGTAAATCGCGTCCCACGACTATTGGTAAAAGCGTGAAATCATTCAGACAATATTGTAGGAAAGGCAACTGCACTTCTAACGAATGTTCCCAATGATGAGCTTGATCTGATGTTGCGACCAGATCTTGTGACAGCAAATCCTCAACACCCTCACGATCTATCATCACCTCTCCCGTTGGGGTAAGAAATACATCACTGTCCGGGACGGCACAGCCATCTAATGCGACATGGTGGCTGGGTCCGAACAATACAACGCGAGAAAACGTATTTTTGCTATTGCTCAACAGGCGAAAAGCCTTAGCCGCTACTTCGCCGGAATAAAAGTAGCCTGCATGGGGCACGATAAGTGCCTTTGGCGCCTCAGTTAGTAGTGCTTGCTCGGCAAAATAACCGTCGAGCTGAGTTATGAGTTCATTTGCTGTTGCGGGATAAAATCTTCCGGCCACCGCGGCTTCCCGATATTTCATTGCATTCCTACTCGTATGGCATCAACTATACTTTTAGTGTAGGTCATTAGAGGGTGAATTCACTATGCAAACCTCTCCTCCCGATTATTTCCCAACTCGCTACTGGCATAAGCTAGAGGACGGTCGCGTATGTTGTGATGTATGCCCACGCAAATGCACACTGCGAGAAGGAAAACGCGGCGCTTGTTTCGTGCGTATGCACCGACAGGGAGAAATCGTCCTGACCAGCTACGGACGTTCCTCAGGTTTTTGCATCGATCCCATTGAGAAAAAGCCGCTCAATCATTTCTATCCCGGCTCCAGTGTTCTGAGCTTTGGGACCGCTGGTTGTAACCTTAGTTGCCAGTTTTGTCAGAATTGGGACATCAGTAAGTCACGCGAATTTGACACCTTATGTGACAACGCTATGCCAGAAGAGCTAGCGAAAACGGCATTGAAATACGGTTGTAAAAGCTTAGCGTTCACCTACAACGACCCAGTTGTGTTTATGGAGTATGCCATCGATGCCGCTATCGCGGCTCGTAATCTTGGTTTGAAAAGTGTTGCGGTCAGCGCAGGTTATATCTGCGAAGAACCGAGAGAAGAGTTCTACCGTCATATGGATGCCGCAAATATCGATTTGAAAGGCTTTACAGAGCATTTCTATCACAAGATATGTCACGGTCACCTACAACCTGTTTTAGAAACCTTGCTGTACTTGAAAAAAGAAACCGACGTATGGTTTGAAATCACCACGTTACTCATTCCTGGTGAAAACGATAGTGATGCTGAACTTAATGCCATGTGCCAGTGGATTTTTGAGAACCTGGGGGCAAATGTGCCACTTCATTTCAGCGCCTTCCATCCGGATTTCAAAATGTTAGACAAAGGCAGAACCCCGCTGAGCACCTTATTGCGAGCCTGGGATATCGCCCTTTCGCACGGATTACACTTTGTCTATTGTGGCAATGTTCACGATCCGGACTCCGATGCCACCTATTGCCCTTCTTGCGGTAAACCGATCATTGAGAGAGATTGGTATCAACTCGGAGAATACCATTTAGACGACACTGGACACTGCAACCACTGTGGCCACAAAATCCCTGGGCGATTTGCAGGACCAAAAGAGAACTTTGGACCTCGACGGATTCCTGTCGCGATTCATCGGCGATGATTAATTTCCCCCAGACAACTAAGATAAGGGAAGCCATGCCACCTCACTTCACCAATTACACGTGCTGAACACTGACGATATTGTTATGATGTCGGCTCTTGTTCAGTCGGATTTACAATAATTTTATGAATTTAGACAGCCGGTTGTCACGCGTACTTCACATCTTGCTTCACTTGGCTCACGAAAATAAACCAATGAGCTCGCAGCACTTTGCTACCATGCTCGGAACCCAGTCTGCCGTCATTCGTAGAACCATGGCTGGTTTGAACAAAGCAGGTTATATAACGTCGACAAAGGGCAAGAACGGCGGCTGGTCTATCAGTTGTGACCTGGAAAAAGTGACACTTCTTGATATTTACCAAGCCATCGGTGAACCCAAAGTATTTTCTATTGGCTTTGATAACCAAAATCCTAACTGCCTTGTCGAGAAGTCGGTAAATACATCGTTAAACGAAGCGCTACAAGAAGCTGAAGCGCTGTTACTAAAACGCCTGTCACAAGTCACCCTCGCCTCTTTGAGTGACGAGTTTACCCGTCAATATACCGAGCACACAGAAGCAACACACTAAAACGAATAAAAGAATACCCAGCTTTGTTTTGTGGTTGATATTCGCACAAACTTTAATGTATCTTTTAATGATACAATTTAAGTTAAGTAAGATCGTTTTATGTTTGAATTATTAAGTACAACGCAAGCAGAAAGCTTGTGGGTCTGTTTTGTGTTAGCCGTTGCTGCATCCAGTATCTCTATCACCATCACGCAAACTGAACTTTTTATCCCGGTCCAGAACCTTGCCAATAAGTGTGGGTATATGATTGGCTACCTGTTTAAGTGCTTCTATTGCTTAAAGCATTGGGTCGTCATTCTTGGTGTCGCGCTCTATCAACCCAGAGTCATTGTGAGTGATTTCGCGTTGGTGGATTGGATTGTTTCCGCCTTTTTTACCATAACGATAAGTAGCTTAGTCAGTGGCGTGATGTTTAACGTTTTTATCAGAGCCATGAACAAAAAGCTAAAGCAAATAGAAGTTCAAGAAGCCTCTCAAAAATAGTTTAGCCACTTTCGAGACAGAGCAAATTCACAAACAACATCGTTGTCGCTCTGC
Source organism: Vibrio sp. EJY3 (assembly GCF_000241385.1). Classification (NCBI taxonomy): domain Bacteria; kingdom Pseudomonadati; phylum Pseudomonadota; class Gammaproteobacteria; order Vibrionales; family Vibrionaceae; genus Vibrio; species Vibrio sp. EJY3. The sequence goes on along the minus strand of NC_016614.1, from coordinate 554,683 downwards.
GTTTGCAACTCGCCGTGTTTGGGCCGAACGTCCATGCAGTTTAGTTTAAATTATTTCTACCAGCCGAAGTGGCAACAACCCGTTAATTTCCTTTTTGAGTAAGACAAATTGACTGTTTAATTAGGCACTAAAAAATAGATCACCTGTAAGTGGATTAGTTTTTAACTTGGTAATGTCTTTGTTATTCAAAATGATTTTTCCATTTTTAGCGCATAAGAAACCTGTCAAACTCATTTGGTTAAACTTATGTTTCGTTTTTAACTAGTGTGCAACTTAAATAAACGGATTAGTTTAAGTAGCACGTCAATGACAACGGAGCGACGACGATGAAAGTACTTATTCAATACACGCAAGCAGGTAAATACCGAGATCAGGCATGGGAAACATTAACGCTTAAATCTAAAGGGCAAGTTCAGGCAGTTACCCCAGCATGTGCGGCCCAATTGATTGAACAAAAGAAAGCAAGCTTAGTCACATCTGACGATGATCAGATCATCTTCTTCACCTAATCATCCTCAACATCAATACTTTAAATATCAGGACAAAGAGAAAGCTAGGGAGCAGTTAGAGCGGATCTTGAATCACGCTAGCTGTCTTTCATCCAGCAATTATCCTCGATGAAGGCTAGCTCCTCTTGGTATCCAGAGCTTAGAAGCGGAAAACGTTTATAGGTTTTCGGATCCAAGCTATTGAGTTCGATATGAAACCCCGGAGCCTGACGATCGCGTTTCCATTGATTGCGAAACAGCAACTTGAAAAATTTGACGATATATGTGGCCATGGTTTGGTTGTCTACGCGTTCAAATTCTTCCGTCATTGCATCAAAAATATCCCTTGGTGACATACCGGCTTCTAAGGTCAAAAAAACCATACGATCGAGCACATCATAAGGCATCAAATCCTCTTCATCACTTTGTTCTTCGGGGCGCAACTCCGCCGTTGGACGTTGATTATTGATATAAGAAAGCGCTTCTAGCTTCATGATGTGATTACCAGTGCAATAAAACCCTTTTTGCTCTAGCCATACCAGTAACTTGAGAATTCGGCTTTTAGTGACACCGGAAATAGGTGCGAGGACTCCGGAAGAATCACCATCCATTGTGCAGTAACCTACCGCCCCTTCCGACATGTTGCTCGTTGTCAGCAGCAGTTTATTTTCCAGATTAGCGATGAACCAAATACTTGGAGAGCGCACACGTGCCTGAATATTTTGCAGCGCAATATCATGATCATTCCAATTGAGCTCTAGATTGGTTGCTTTTGATATCATCGACTCGTAATTCTTAACCACCTCGGCAACACTGAGGTTTAGAAATTTCGCACCAAATGACTCCGCTACTTTTTGCGCAGCAGTACGAGTAACGGAACCGCTGTTCGCGCTGGCTTGATACGCAGTTGTCAGCATGTTCGCCATTATTGCTGATGCCGTATCCCTGACGAATTGCTCTAGTTTGTTTGAAGACCCCGCCTGTTTGAATCTACTCCTTTGATCTTCGCTCAAAAATTGACTCAAATGGTCTGGTAGTGGACACTCGTCATCTTTCTCTGTTTTGGTAACCAGCTCCCAAAGTTCCAGGATAACGGATGTATAAACAGCACTAGCGACCAAAGCAGAGTCTGCTCCGCCACTTAATGAAAGCGCGTAGCCACCAGTATGTGTCTTTCTCAGCCAATCACGTAAACCTATTGCTATCGCACGCAAAGCTTCTTCATGTTCCAGATATTCACTGTCTTCCCAAGGCTGATTTAGCGGCGGTACATGCAACTTGGGAGAGTTAAGAGATTTACCGAGTGTGACTTTGACGACAGCCTCTGTATCAAAGTCATGTTCCTCATAATAGCGTTGACTACTATTGATTTGGCCAATCCTGCTGCGGGACAAGTCGACATCGGCTGTCACAACCTCCACATCACTCATGTGAAAACGTTCGCCTTTGGCAACCAAACTGCCATCAACTGCAATCATCACACCAGCATCATAAATTGCCCTGCCAGATTCACACCCTGATAGGTTGGAATACACATAACAGGCCGAATATACGCGGCTTGACTCTTCCACCAGCCGCTTACGAGTGAGCGATTTACCTATCGCAAAGTGACTAGCACTTGGATTTGCAATGACTTCCACGCCCTGATTAAAGAAGCGTTCCGAAGTGCGGTCGGCAACCCAGGCATCCTCGCAGATTTCAAAGCCAACTTTGACACCGTTAACGCTGTAAACCAGATTGCCAACACGCACAGGTGGTGTCCCCTCTTTGAGTACCACCGTCGCGTTTTTATCTCGAGTCCATGGCGTAAACCAACGTTGCTCATAATGAAGACCATTCGCAGCTAAATTCCGCTTTAGAGAGATACCTTGAATGCCCTCATGCGTAACCAGCGCAACACCATTGTAAACCCGATTGTTAATCATCACGGGTAAGCCAACGGATACCGCCATGCTATTGGGAATCGACTGCGTTAGGTCAGAGACACTTTTCAGTGCGCGCTCAGAGACATGAGGACTATGGAAAAAATCTTCACAGCCATAACCAGAAATACACAACTCTGGCGTAATAAGCAGTTCGGCTCCAGCTTGATGTGCAATCTTAATTGCTTTTTGAATGTTAAGCAGGTTTGCACTCCAGTTCATTGGAGTCTGGTTTAGTGAGCATGAGCTAATACGCAGTTTCTTCACAATACTTCCTTTCCTCAACTTCTGGCCTTAAGCCGATACTCAGTAAGTATTAGTGATTGAAACGAAAATGAGCAAATGTAGCTTCCTGCAACAGCAATCTTGACAATTTTTCATAAACAAAAAGCCCCATATTTAGACTTACAATATGGGGCTTTTTGTTGTTGAGTTCTTGTCAGATTATGCAAGCGACTCTACTGATTTTGTTTTACCACTTTTGATTTTTACCGCGACGATAACCGCCGCAAGCACAGCAATTGGTACTAGTGGATCAATGATAGTGCCACCTTTACCAAACACTAAGTTTAATACCATGATGATTGATGCACCGATAGCCCATGCAATCGTTGACGATACAGACCAAATCTTCAATTGATCCGTTAACTCAGTGATACCAAGCGTACGGTTGATGATGTGGAAGTAAGAGTCATTTAGGTGAGAGAAACCTACAGGACCTACCGCACACGCCAACGCTACGAAAACAGGGTCTAGACCTAATGTTTCTACAAGAGGCAGAGTCATTGTCGCAGCAACCATCATAGACGCAGTTGCAGAGCCCTGGATTAGACGAAGCATTGAAGCAATTGCCAATGGAACTAATAGTGGTGGAATACCACTGCTTGCGATAGCTTCAGCAACTTGTGGACCCGCACCAGACGCTTTTAATACTGCACCCATTGCACCACCACAACCTGTTACTACAAGGATCAAACCCGTTGTCGATAAGGCATCGTCCATTGAGCCAACCATATCTTTACGTTCAATCTTACGAGTCAGGCCATAAAGCGCCATTAGAACACCCAGACCAACTGCAACTACAGGGTTACCCAGTAGAGAAAGAACTGTATGTAATGCTGAATCACCTTTACCTACTAACGTATTGATTAGAATAAGTGCGATAGGGATAAGGATAGGACCGAACGATAAGAAGTTACCAGGTAATTCTTTGTCATCTGTCGCTTTTACTTTTTCAAGGTTCGCCCAATCCGCTTGATTCGTAATCCAAGATTCGCCATTTGGAACTCGGTAGTATTCATTACCTACGCGGCGGATGTAGATCATCGATAGCAGCATCATTGGGATTGATACCATTAAGCCCCAAAGCATGTATTCCCCAAGGTCGACACCGAGAATACCAGCAACAGCCACTGGACCTGGTGTTGGCGGAACAAGTGCGTGAGTAATCAACAAGCCTAGAGCAAGAGTGACGCCTAAGCCAACCGCTGATTTACCCGTATCTCGTGAAATTGCGCGGACAAGAGAGTGCAAAATGATGTACGCAGAGTCACAGAATACAGGGATTGCCACGAGAACGCCGGTGAAACCAAGCGCGAGATCCTCACGGCCTTTACCACAAATTTTTACGAAGGTTTTCGCCATGCGAACCGCAGCGCCAGAGCGTTCAAAACACGCGCCCATGATCACGCCAAATGCGATGATTAGGCCGATACCGCCCAGTACGCCACCAAAGCCAGCTTTAATCGCGTTAATTAGATCGGTTGGGGCCATTCCAGCAAACAAGCCCATAATGATACTGGCAATAACCATTGCGAGTGCTACTGGGATACGTGTTTTTACTATCATCCCCATCATGGCAATGATGCCAATCACAATTCCTATTAATGCTCCGTCCATTTTTGTTTCCTTTGTCTCGTGTGTAGGGTTTGTGCTATGGGCAATCAAGTTATGCCCAAAGCACTTATTGTTATTTATGACACTTAATCTTTTTGATTAAGTTATCTTTATTTTTCATCTCGCTTTGCTCAGCAAAGCCCTCTTATATCTTTATTCTTTATTCTTTATTCTTTATTCTTTATTCTTTATTCTTTACAGGTACGGCTTAACCCAATCGAGTCCTTCCTCAGTTGTGTTTCTTGGGTTGTATTCACAACCGATCCAGCCCTGATAACCTGAGTCGTCTAAAACATCGAACAGATGCGGATAGTTCAGTTCTCCTTCAGAAGGCTCGTGTCTTTCTGGGACTGACGCGATTTGAATATGACCCGTGTACGGCGCAACCTCACGGATAAGCGTGCTTAAATCTCCGTCCATAATTTGTGCGTGGTAAAGGTCCAGTTGCAGCTTCACATTTGGTCGGTTGACTTGCTTAATTAACTCAACAGCTTCACGCTGGTGAGCGATGAAGTAGTTGGGAACGTCACGGCTATTTAACGGCTCGATCATGAGCTCAATGCCATGCTCAGCAAACTTGTCTGCTGCATAACGAACGTTGGCGATAAACGTTTCTACATGTTGCTCGCGAGTAAATTGCTTATCAACGATGCCAGACATCGCGTGTACCTTTTTGCAATTCAGCTTGTCGGCATACATTAACGCGGTGTCAACACTGGCTTTAAACTCATCTTCGCGGCCAGGGATTGCAGCAAAGCCTTTTTCGCCAGCATCCCAGTCACCAGGAGGCATGTTGAACAGGGCTTGTTCGAATCCAAATTGCTGCATTTTGTCTGCCAGATCCTGCGCTTCATAAGCGTAAGGAAAAAGGTATTCCACCGCTTTGAAACCCGCCTGGTGTGCTTTTTCAAAACGTTCCAGAAATGGTACTTCTGTAAATAACAGAGTGAGATTTGCTGCAAATTTAGCCATTATTTACCTCTCCCTTTTAGATCTTGGACTTCGGCATCTGTTAAGTAACGGATCTTGCTGTCTTTAAGAATGAAAGCCAGTTTCGCGGTTTCTTCGAGCTCTTCTGCATTATCTACAGCATCTTCAAAGTCAGTGCCCGTGACGACAGGCCCATGATTCGCAAGTAAGAATGCTCGATAGTCGCTGGCTCGTTGTGACAATTCCTCTGCAATTTGTGGGTCACCCGGACGTAGGTAAGGGATAACCGGTAGCTCCCCAATGCGCATCACATAATATGGAGTAAACGCTTTTATTGCGTTGTCACGATCCAGCCCTTCCAGACACGACAGTGCGGTTAAGTAAGTCGAGTGAAGGTGCACAATCGCGTTACACTCAGAGTTGTTACGGTAAATTGCCAGATGGAACGCCACCTCTTTTGAAGGTTTCTTACCTGAGATGTGATTACCATCGATATCCACTACGGATAACTCTTCTGCTACAAGGCGGCCAAATGAAGAACCCGTCGGTGTTGCCAGAAAGTGGCCATTGGGTAATTTTATCGACAGGTTACCAGCACCACCGGTGGCGTAGCCGCGCTCAAACATAGAGCGCGCCAGTGTTACCATTTGTTCTCGAAGCTGTTGCTCCGTCTTAGAGTTGTTGCTCATTCGTACCTCACTCATGCAAAGAATGATTGGGCTTTAGCGAAAAAGTTTTCGTCGCCAAAGTTGCCAGATTTAAGTGCCAGTGAAAGCTCACCTTCTACCGACTTAACCCAAGGAACACCTGGTGTGATTTGAGGGCCAATATGGAAACCTTTAACTTTCAGGCTTTGAGTAACGACACCCGAGGTTTCCCCTCCCGCGACAATAAAGTTCTTCACGCCATTTGCTTGAAGTTTGACGGCGAGTTGGCTGAAGAACTGCTCTACCGCGTGACTTGAAGCCTGAGCGCCATATTGCTCTTGAATCGCTTTCAGAGCGCTCGCATCCGCGGTCGCGTAAACTAAAGGTGCGAATTCACTTGCGATATTTGTCATGACCCAATCGAAAACGACATCCGAGTAATCCTCAGTAGTCAGACAGGCCTCAACATCGATAGCAAAATGAGGGGCTTGTTGCTTATAGACCGAAACTTGTTGATTGGTCATCACAGAGCATGAGCCAGAAAATACCACCGTCGGTGCTTTCGCCGGTTTACCTTCTTGTTTGGCATTGCTCTGATCTTCGAGCTGTTCAGCCCAGTTTTTAGCAAGCCCGGCTGCCAGGCCTGAACCACCAGTAATAAGTTTTAGCGATTTAGCCGCTTCTCCCAGAGTAACCAGATGCTGGGCGTTGAATGCATCGACTACGGCGTAACGATGACCTTGCTCTTTAAGTTGAGTAAAACGCTGAGTAACGGCTTGTGAACCTTGTTCAATCGTTTGGAAGTTAACCAAGCCGGTTGTACCTTTTGATTGAGCATTCATCATGCGGATCAGGCTTGAATCGGTCATTGGTGTCACTGGGTGATTACGCATACCAGAGTCACTTAGCAGATCTTCGAACACAAACAGATGCCCGTTGTAGACCGTACGACCATTTACTGGCAGAGCAGGACAAACGATCGTGAAGTCTTCCCCAAGTTCAGCCAGTAATGCGTCAGTAACAGGGCCAATATTGCCTTCTGCTGTGCTGTCAAATGTTGAGCAGTACTTGAAATAGAACTGCTGACAACCTTGTTCTTGTAACCACTGAAGTGCAGCGACAGAGTCTTGGATTGCTTCGTCAACAGGGCATGAGCGAGATTTCAGACTGATCACAACCGCATCCGCGTTTACGTCAATCTCCGTTGCTGGGATTCCGTTTAATTGCACAGTTCGCATGCCGTTTTCAACCAGAAAACCTGCAATATCGGTTGCGCCAGTAAAGTCATCCGCGATAACGCCTAATAACATATTTACTTCTCCACTCCAGTACGCTTATTTATCTACGCCAGGTAATTCAATGCCATCAAAAATCTTGATCACCGCACTGTCGTCTTCCTGACCAAAACCAGCGTTGCTTGCGCTGACAAACATGTTTAGTGCTGCACTAGACAACGCCAGTGGAAATTTAAGATCTTTCGCTGTCTCAGACACAAGGTTGAGATCCTTAACAAAGATATCGACCATCGATTTTGGTGAATAATCGCCATCGACCACATGCTTCATACGGTTCTCGAACATCCAAGAGTTACCCGCAGCGTTTGTGACCACGTCGTACATAAGATCCAGAGGGATATTTGCGCGGGCCGCGAGTGCCATGGCTTCTGCGCCGGCAGCAATGTGAACGCCAGCTAATAACTGGTGGATAATCTTCACTGTCGCGCCGAGGCCAATCGCTTCACCAATGTTGTAAACTTTTGCTGCTGTGGCTTTGAGGACGGGCTCGAGTGCATCAAATGTACTTTGAGCACCAGATGCCATGATGGTCATTTCACCCGCTTCTGCTTTCACTGCACCACCAGATACTGGCGCATCCAGCATCACCAGATTGTGCTCTGCAAGTTTTGCTTCTATTTGCTTGGCAGCATCCGCAGAAATCGTTGCTGAGACCATTACTGGCGTGTTCGGTTTTAATGAAGCTGCAAGACCTGTTTGAAATAATACGGTATTTACTTGTTGTGCATTCACGACAAGGACCAGAACAGAATCCAACTTATCAGCAAACTCCACCGCATTGGTTGAAACGGCTTTTGCGCCAAATTCCGCTAACTCTTCAAGAGCTTGAGGATTTAAATCAAAACCATAAACATCAAGACCCGCACGCACACAAGATTTTGCTGCGCCCATACCCATTGATCCTAAACCGATCACACCGACAGATTGAACTTCACTCATAGTAACAATGCCTTCTTGGTAAATATTGAACTGAATTTTGTTAATTCTTGTTTATTGGTTGTGATTATATGTGAAGGTTAACATCTGGACTCCGCTCTAAGTCACATTTTTAACAAATATTAACATTTAACTGATATTTCACTCGTTATAAGTGTAGTAACACCGTTGTTTTGAGTGAGTTCACATCCTTAACACTGTTAACGCAACATATGTTCACAGATATTCACAAAATAGAGAAAGGTTGTTAGGATACTGAAAAACAAGAACATGAAGTGAAATAATGATTCCAGCAGAACGTCAAAGAACAATTTTGTCCCTTCTATCACACCAAGAAGTCCTCAGTATCTCTGATTTAACAGAGCATCTCGGTGTGTCACATATGACGATTCGTCGTGATATTGTGAAACTAGAGTCTTCGGGAAAAGTGGTCTCTGTTTCCGGCGGGGTGCAGCTTGCTCAGGTGCTGCATAGTGAGTTGTCACACGATGCGAAAGTAGAACAACAGGCTGATGAAAAGGCGCACATTGCTCAAATTGCCGCGACGTTAATTGATAAAGATGCCACAGTATATTTGGATGCAGGCACAACAGCGTTAAGTATTGCCCATCGAATCGTCGACCGGGATGATCTGCTGGTGATCACTAATGACTTTTCGATAGCGGCTTACCTAATGACCCATAGTCAATGTGAGCTATACCATACAGGTGGAAAGGTTGATCGCGAAAACCAATCGAGTATTGGCGGAAAGGTTGCTGAATTCCTTGCGGGAATGAACATTGATATCGCCTTTATATCGTCTTCTTCTTGGAGTTTAAAAGGATTATCTACACCCAATGAAGGCAAAGTGTGGGTTAAAAAAGCCATAGCAAAAGCGGCGCAAACAAACTACCTGATTTCCGACTCTACCAAATATGGTCGCGTCGGTAGTTTCCACGCGTTAGATATTGAGGAGTTTGATGGTATCATCACCGATCTGAACCTATCGCAAGTCGTTAAAGTAGAGCTTATGGATAAAGGTTTGACCGTGCTTGATAAATTACCCTCTCAGGGCTGATAAAAGAATCATCGAATGGCAATCCTTCCTTCATGCTCGTTAACAGGCGCGGGGAAGGCTTTGTCTAGCTCTCGAATATCCTCTTCGGTCAGTACGATTTTTACTGAATCTAGATTCTCTTTCGTACGTGCAATCGAGCTGGACTTGGGAATCGCAACCACGCCTTTTTGTCGAGTCAGCCAGGCTAATGCAATTTGAGCCGCCGTCGCTTGGTGACGTTCCGCGATAGTTATCAGTTCTGGATGGTGTACCAAAGCGCCCTGATCGAGTGGGCAATACGCCATCATCGCCATGTTGTGCTTGTCGCAAAACGGTTTCACAGCCCACTCAGGTTCACGATGCGAAAGGTTATAGAGTACTTGATCTGTTGCGCATAGCCCAACCTTGTCAGCCGCGCAAAAATCTTCCAGCTCATCGATATCAAGATTACTCACCCCATAGTCACGAATTTTACCTTGGGTTTTTAGCTGATAAAGTGCTTCCAGCGTTTCCTCAAACGGGACGGTACCCGACCAATGCAGCAGATAAAGATCGAGATGATCCGTATTCAAACGGGTCAAGCTTCGCTCACAAGCCGCAATTACGCCTTCTCTGGAGGCGTTGTGGGGATAAAACTTACTAACCACATACAATCTGTCGCGATATCCAGCCATAGCCTCACCAGCAATACGTTCGGCTTCACCTTCGCCATACATTTCTGCACAATCGATTAACTTCGCGCCATATTCAATACCAAAGCGTAACGCGTCGATTTCCTGTTGTCGCGATCGTGGGTCCTCGCCCATGTACCAGCTTCCCAGCCCCAACTGTGGTATCACGTTACCACTGGGTAAAATAATTTCAGCCATCCCACCTTCCCTACGCTTTATATTTTGTGTCGCTCGACATTAATCCATGCAGTCTGCGAATCACTTGATTTGGGTTACACATATAGAAATGTAGGCGTGTTCTCGCAGCTCGTAAACAAGCAATTCAATCAACCATTGCCACGATGTAATCGCGCCAAGTCAATGCACCACTTGAGGTCAAGGGTTCTATATCCCTCACCAGTTTGGTTCGAATATCACCCTTATTCCGGCAACATAAATGCACTGAATCATCAATCTATATAGGAACATAACGAATTTCCAAGCTGGCATACTTCTGGCTTAGTCACTTTGCTTTTAATGGTTTTCGGTTGTTACATACACTACTCTATTGACAAGGGCTTACGCAGATAAGTCAAAAACCATGGGTATCAAACATATTCAATGGAGTGACTTATGAACCACAAATCGAACGTTCTATACTTAAAGAATACTGAACCATTTTCTTCTGACTCGATGCCGAAAACGATGGCGATACGTGCGAGCTTGCTCCACTTTCTCGAAGATCCCGCCAAGGTCACCAACCCCAAACACGCTTTTCAATATTTTGAAGACGGTCTGTTAGTCGTTGAAGATGGTCTCATCAAAGACGTGAAAGCGTTCAGCGATTCAGATACAACTCAATATGCCGACATCGTGGATTATCGCGGCAAACTTATCGTGCCAGGCTTTATTGATACTCACATTCACTACCCTCAAACAGAGATGATTGCTTCGTATGGCAAACAGCTACTCGAATGGTTAGAGAATTATACCTTCCCAACCGAGAAGCAGTTTGAAGACAAAATACATGCAAAAGTGATCTCCCGATTCTTTATTAATGAGCTGCTAAAAAATGGCACCACCAGCGCTTTAGTATTCGGTACGGTTCATCCCGAATCCATCGACGCTCTGTTTGAAGAAGCGCTTGAGAAAAACATGCGTATTATCGCCGGTAAAGTCATGATGGATCGCAATGCACCGGACTACCTACTCGACACGCCAGAGTCCAGTTACAAAGACAGCAAAGCACTGATTGAGAAATGGCATAATCACAAACGCCTTCAATACGCCATTACCCCAAGGTTTGCTCCTACGTCGTCGCGTGAGCAATTAACGGCAGCTGGCAAACTCAAAGCAGAGTTCCCAGATGTTTACGTTCAAACCCACCTCTCTGAAAGCAAAAATGAAGTGGAATGGGTGAAGTCTCTTTTCCCTGAACACGAAGACTATTTTTCTGTCTACCAACACTACGGTCTGGCTGGTGATCGCTCCGTCTTTGCTCATGCGATTCATCTCACTGAACGGGAGTGGAATGCTTTTGAGGGTACGGATTCTGTTATCTCGTTCTGTCCTACCTCGAATCTGTTTCTTGGTAGCGGGCTTTTCGACTTAGAGAAAGCCGAACAGAAGAATGTACGCGTGGGATTAGGGACAGACGTGGGTGCTGGCACCAGTTTTAGCCAGTTCCAAACCTTAAATGAAGCTTACAAAGTCATGCAGTTACAAGATAAAAAGTTGTCCCCATTTAAAGGATTATATCTCGCGACTCTTGGCGGGGCGAAATCACTCAGTATCGACGATAAAGTTGGTAACTTTGAAATAGGCAAAGAAGCCGATTTTGCAGTCTTAGACTGGGCCGCAACAGACTTACAACACCTTCGACAGCAACATGCGAAAAGTTTAGAAGATAAGCTGTTCGCGCTGATGATATTAGGGGATGATCGAAACGTAGATGCCACCTACGTTGATGGTAAGTTGGTCTATTCCTCCACCGATCACTTAGTGACTACACTAACCTAAAGCGAAATCCCCCATACACCTGATGGGGGATTTTATTACTCGGCTTCCCTGATACGCAGAGATGTTTGCGGCGCTCGATTTACGTTGAGTGTAAATATGTCTGGGCGAGAGTAATGGCCTGCAACGTCGAAAGAGCGTCTGGCGGCAGCAACTTTATCTGTATCAATATCGCAATACAAAATCCCTTCCTCTTCATGCAATGGGGCAACTAACGTCTCCCCGCCGGGGGCGATGACGGTGGAGTCTCCGCCGTTAATCCACTCGTCTTTATCAGGATAGAGGGTTTCTTTTTCTGGGAAGTCATCAGGCAGATCGTTAACTCTCAACAAATTACCACTGCCGACAACGTAGCATCTGCCCTCTCTGGCGATATGGCGCAAGCTTTCAGTCCAGTCCGAGCCGCTGTCATAAGTAGGCGCAATGTAGATTTCGACGCCCTGAGCATAAAGCGCATAACGTGCCAACGGCATGTAATTTTCCCAGCAAACGAGTGCGCCAATCCTGCCAACCGGTGTGTCTACTACCCTTAATCCAGTCGCATCACCAAAGCCCCATACCATTCTCTCTGGGTTAGTCGGCATCAGTTTTCGATGAACATTGATGAGATTGCCCTCATGACAAACCGTGATATAAGTGTTGTATAGCGTTGTTCGGCTGACGCTGGAGTCGCGTTCATTAATGCCGCATACAACCGTGACGTGATGACGTTTTGCCGCTTCATAAATCGGCTCTAAATCCGATGAGCTTAAATCAACCGCGTTGCTCATTAAGCGTTGATAAAGACTGTCTGTTGTCCCCCAGTCTTTGCCAGGGCGCAGACGCCATAACCAGACAGGATAACCAGGAATAAAGGCTTCCGTAAAAACAACAAGCTCTGCGCCGTTATTCGCAGCAGACTGAATACTTTCAACCACCAACGCGATGCTCTGCTGCTTATCTAAAAATCCAGACGCACGTTGAACCACAGCTAACTTTTTCATGACTACACCTCCCTCAGAAACTCGGTTCTCACTCTATTAATGAGCAAAATTTTTAATGTGCAATATCAGTTTAGGTGTGCAAAAATTAAAACGTTATCCCCAAAAAATGCCCATTAACTGTGCAAAAATGCACACAAGGACGGTTTGTATGAACTGGGATGATCTAAAGATATTTTTGGCCGTCGCTCGCCGTGGTTCTGTCAGTGGTGCAGGCGCTGAGCTTGGGGTACAACACTCCACCGTTTCAAGACGCCTTCGAGCAATGGAAGACAAGCTTGGCGTGCGCTTAGTAGAGCGTATGCAAGGAGGCTATGGGCTGACGCTCGCGGGTGAAAAACTCAGAGCGACTGCCGAGCATGTCGAGCGAGAAGTACTCAACGCTGAGGACATGTTGTTAGGCCAAGATAAACTTCTCAAAGGCACGCTGCGAGTGACGGTCGTTCACCACATCGCATACGCTTTTTTCCTTCCCATATTTGCTCGTTTTCACCAAACCTACCCGGACATCGATCTGGAAATACAATCTTCAAACACGTACTTGAGTATGCCGCACCGAGAGACTGACGTTGCACTCCGAGTCACTAATAATCCAGCGGAAGTACTGATTGGGAAGAAGTTAATCACTTTTGCATCAGCGATATACGGCAGCAAATCTTATCTAGAACATTTAAAGAAAACGGGCGACAAGCCAAATTGGATCGGAACTGAGTGCTGCGACTTCCACCGCGCCTGGACGAAAGAGGTTTGCCCGGAAGGAAAGCACGACTTCACCGTTGATGATACGGGATTAGCGCATATGGCGATAAAACAAGGAGTCGGACTCTCTTTCTTACCCTGCTTTATCGGTGATTCTGATGACGATTTGGCTCGATACGATGAACAATTCGCTGCTTTCTATGGTCTGGATTTGTGGATGTTGCTCCACGAAGACCTAAGACATACCGAGCGTGTACGAGCGTTTCGAAACTTTGTCATTGGAGAAGTTGAAAAGCAGCGCGACAAACTGGAAGGTCGTTTGAGAAAAATTTAATCCAGCAATATCTCATAATGGCGTTCTACATTATTAGTCACTTTCCCCCAATTTGACTCCTTCACTCTTAGTTGGTGAGCCTCAAATGCAGCCTCGTCGACGAACTCTTCGTACACATCAAATCGCAATGAGTTTTCTGCACTTTGTGTAACGCGAAATGTAATGCAACCAGCTTCTTCCAACGTCAGGCGCTTATGTTTTTCTAGTTCTTGCTTTACCAACTGCAATTCCGATTCTGGCACCAAAATATGGCCTTTCAAGATCACTTTCGACATGGATTAACCCAATTACAATAGCTTGTAGAAGTAGACTGTCGCTTCGAGTTCTCCACTAGAGCTACGCGCGAATTGAGGAATTTGTCCTGCTTCGTTATAGCCAATAGCGCGATATAATGAGGATGCGATATCACCGAGTCGCGTATCCAATACCAGTAAAGACAAACCGATTTCTGCAGCTGTATTTTCCATCAGTGACATCAGTTTTTTACTTACACCTTGCCCTCTCGCACTGGTTTTTACCATGAGCTTTTCAACTTCACCTCGGTGTGAGCCGTTGGCTTTTGAGCACAGAGAAAGCTGGACTGCACCAATAACGCTTCCGTTATCGTAAGCTAAGAAGATCTTTCTGGAACCAGCCCGCAGATCCGCCTCTACCGACTGCCAATAAGCATCAACTTCCTGCTCATCAACTGGCGCTAAAAATCCGACTGACGCACCACTTTCTATGCAATCAGTAAGAAGCGCATGCAATTGAGCAACCAAACCAGAGATTGAACTGACTTCTTTTATTTCCACTTAACTTTCCTTGTTTAGACGGGCACGCTCAGTTTAATTAGCATACCAAACTGTCAACGTGTACTAACTCTTTTTAATACTGTTCTGATACTTTAACGCGCACGCTTTGCAAATACATGCTTTTCTTCTTTTTTCTTCAGGAACTTGGGAAAGGAGCCCTTCGGGAAATTTTATCGACGGGTCGTTACACCAACACGATTTAGTGATGTCTTTATCACCTAAATTGAGACAGGAATTCGGCTGACCACACAGAGGGCATACAAGCGGGTCTGGAGTGACGGATTTGATTTTCACATGATATCCTTTAATTGACGACGCCCAGCTAAACAGCAAGTAACCAATAGCGATCAGAGGTACTAAACAAGGCCTGATTGTCGATTATAACCCACCAGCTAAATCCAAATAATTCCCCGTTGAGAATGACGACTTCTCAGACGCTAACCAATAAATGGCCTCAGCGACCTCTTCTGGCTTCCCGCCCCTTTGCAGTGGAATGACACTTTTGAGCCTTTCAATTCTCTCAGGTTCTCCTCCATCCGCATGCATATCGGTATGAATTAAGCCAGGTCTCACGCAATTGACGCGGATACCCTCAGCCGCGACTTCTAAGGATAAGCCTTTGGTTAATGTGTCGATCGCGCCTTTTGACGCCGCGTAATCGATGTATTCATTCGGTGATCCAGAACGAGAAGCTCCGGAAGAGACATTCACAATCACGCCACCTACCCCGCCATGGCGCGTAGACATGCGCTTAACGGCCTCGCGACAACACAAAAAGTAACTGGTGACATTATTGACGAGTATTGCGTTAATTCTGTCTGCCGTCATTTTCTCTAAACGCATCTGTGTCTTTAAGATACCGACATTGTTCACTAGCACAGAAATTTGGCCTAACTCTTGGTCCACGGTAGAAAACAGTCGGGAAACATCCTCTTCTTGAGATACATCGGCCTGGACAGTAATGCATTTACCGCCGTTACGGGTAATGGTTTCCGCTAGCTGGGCTGCCGATTCTGAATTGGATTTATAGTTGATGCATACCGCATATCCATTATTTGCAAAAAGTTGCGCGGTCGCAGCACCAATACCTCGGCCGCCACCCGTTATGATGGCCACTTTTTGTGTCGTCATGAATCCGTCCTGTTATAAAATGATTTTATTGATCACAGCAGCCAACACTTCCTGACGCAGGGCTACTTTTCTACACGCGTATTTCATCAAGCCAATACTGATGAAGGCCTTCTATATCAGCAGAACATAGCAGTTTGATACAACCTTTTAATTGGCTATCTGACCAGTTCCACCACTCCATTTCTAAAAGCATCGCAATTTGCTCAGAAGAGAAGCGGAATTTGATATGTTTCGCGGGGTTAGACCCAACCACTTCATAAGGTGCAACGTCTTTAGTGACAACCGCTCGGCTGGCAATGATTGCACCGTGGCCAATGGTAACACCAGGCATGATCATGGCTTCTGAGCCTATCCATACGTCATTTCCCACCACCGTATTTCCCGCACGTTGAAAACCATCCACTGCCTCGGCAAAATCTTCATTGTCTTGGTAGAAAAATGGAAAGGTACTTATCCAGTCGTTTCGGTGTCCCTGATTACCTGCCATCATAAAGACAGCACCTGAACCAATAGAACAGAAGCTGCCGATGATTAGCTTATCAACGTCATCTCTGTCAGGGCTCAAATAACGCACGCAGTCATCAAAACTATGACCATGGTAGTAGCCTGAATAGTAACTATGACGTCCAGCGATAATATTAGGGTTAGTGATTTGATCTGTTAAAGGGATACCAGAAAATGGAGATTCAAAATAGTTCATGTTTTTGATTTACCTTTAAAATACGTAACACCAGATTAAGGCGCTAGAAACGAATCCATTGTGTCACATCTTTACAAACTACTAAATATTGAGATGTTTACGTAGAACAGTCCAACCAGCGCGAATCCCGTACATACAGAAATGCTACGTTCTATAGATAAACCCTGTAAATTTCTTTAATCATTTCCCAGAAAACCAGCTATTAGGTACGTGAACCGCAACAACTTTGGCAGTGCAGCAGAGAACACCATCAGAAAAAAGTTCGCAGTTCACTGTCATCTTATTTCCGTTGATTTCTTCTACGATCGCCACCAACTCAACATCTTTATCAATGGGTACTGGCTTAAGGTAATTAACTTCTAATTTCCCTGTCGCGTACCATACTGCTTCACCTGAGCCAATTTCTCGTTCCTGTAACTGATAACCTTTGGCAATTGCGGTGCAGATACAATGGCAATCAATTACTGTAGAAATGATCCCACCATTTAGGAACTGTGTAGGACCTGCACAGTGATGAGCAGACGGAATAAATGTACAAGCGGATTTATTTTCCCCCACCCAATGGCTCTTAATTTGTAAGCCAGACGCATTCTCTGGTCCACAGCCAAAACAGTGGTTATTTGGTATCTGATCTTGAAACGCTTTTCCCTGCTGCATACTTCCTCCTAGAACCGACTCTTATTTATTATCGAAATACTAACTAATCTTTCAGCCAGCATGTCACTTTAACCAAATTTTAACAAGTTTAGCTTCAAAAATTCAAAGGCTTATCAAAAATCAGGCAGGCTCAAATAAAACGGTGGGATCTAACAACAATCTGGTGAGCTGAGTGGAGTAAGGACGTAATCGACTCTAAGAAGAAAAGTACAGAAAGCAACTGAGGAGTGTTGCTTTCTGCGCCTCACTTTAAGACTGGCTATTTTTCTCGCTCGCCAGGAAGCATATTTTGTAAGTAGGGGTGGCCAGTAATTCGCGTCATCAAAACCACAGCGCCAACATGAACGCAAACGCACGCGAAGGTTAAGTTGACTGCGGCCTCGTGAATTTCTTTAACCCAATCTTCTCCCCAGAACCGGTCTGTTTCCATCAGATACCCTGAGATTCCGATAGCTATCAGCCCTATCCACATGCACCAAATCATTATCGCGCCTGCAGGATTGTGACCATGGTGATCATCAACTCGGGTTTGATACACCCCTTTTAAATGCCCTATCGCTTTAGGAACGGAGGGTAAGAAGGAGGTAAGACGCGCCGGAGGTTTGGAGATACATCCCCATAGTAACCTTAAGACAACGGCTCCAACCGCAATATACCCAACCCACTGGTGTAAAGTGCTACCGTCCTCGGTAATGAAATAGTTTATCAAGAACAAACTAGCCACAAGCCAGTGGGTGAGTTTAACGACTCGATCCCACTGAGTTTTCTTAGTCATCGACTTCCTCTTTTACTATCGTCATATCAACCGGGTTGTAATAGATTTCAACACGCTTACCACTGGTGTCGTAGCCATATAACTCGTAGCATCCTGTATCGGTTTGTTTAAACTTCTTCACTTTATAACCTTGTGACTCAACCATTTTCTGAGCCGCGTCGAATTGCATCCAGTTATCTGGGCTTTCTTCGGTACATGTTGGGTCAGAAGCATAAGCACCAAAAGAAAGTAGTCCTGCTATTACCATTGTTGAAGCTAAAAATGTTTTACGTTCCATATGATTATTCCTGTTAGTGGTAAGAAAGATTCAAACTCACCACCAAGATTAATCGCCATAACTTAAGAACCGCTTAAGAATCATTGCCTAGAGGAAAAATTAGCATTCGATTGAAATAGATAACACTGGCTGGAGACTCACAGAGGATTAAATTATGGGAGGAAAAGTGGAAGGGAAACAAACGTCATCTACAAGGTAACTGCCCTATACCTTATAGATGAAATCCGTCTTTCACAGATGATGGACAAACCAATTGGTTTATTTTGTTGGTATTAGCGAGCGTTTGAATTGTTGCTAGCTATTACGCAACGATACTAACGACAGCGAAGTACAATAGTGACGGACCAAGCAGACAGCCTAAAGCCGTATAAAATGCCGCTGTGATACAACCGTACGGCACCAGCTTTTCATCAGTAGCAGCTAACCCTGCGGCGACACCGCTAGACGTACCAATCAGTCCGCCAAACACAATCGCAGAGCGAGGTGAATTTAGGCCGATATATGGCGCGATAAAAGGCGTTAGAATCATCACCAGAATTGATTTTACCAAGCCTGCGGCAATAGAGAGCGCCATCACTTCAGAACTTGCGCCAAGAGCAGCACCTGTCACTGGCCCCACAATGTAAGTCACGGCTCCAGCTCCAATCGTCGTAATACTTACCGCATCGGTATATCCGAACGCCATCGCAATGGCGGCACCAGAAACAAAGGACATCACCACACCCAAAATGAGCGCTGTCACGCCAGACATCCCTGATTTCTTTAGTTCATCCAATTTGACGCCAAAGCCAGTAGCAATAATCGCGAAATCACGAAGCATTGCGCCACCCAATAAACCAATTCCGGATAAGAGTGGGATATCAACAGCTCCTTTTGTTCCCCCACTTATCGCTCCCGATACATAGGCTAACGTTAGGCCTAACATAATCGCAATCGCTGAGCCGTGAATTCTTCCTTTGGTCCACTTTTCAGATACCCAGAAAGAGAACCACATCATTAAACCAATGACCGCAAAGCCTACGATTAGCTCATATTTATTTGATACAGAGATAAGAGATTCAAACATTAGCGCCCCACTTATGCTTGTTGATTGTCTAGTTGGGACACTGAACTGGTTCCCATTTTAGTAATAACCGGTACTAACGCAAACCCAACGGCAACAGCCGCAACGCCCGCAGTAATCGCCATCGGTCCACCGGTAATGGCACCAATCACATTTTGCTTAGCCGCCATGGCTACAACGATTGGGATGTAAATCGCGCTCCAGAACGCAACCCCTTGTTCCGTTTTTACATCGATCTTTTTATGTTTCTGAAGATAATCACTCGCAACAATTAAGATCACCATTGCGATACCAACACCCCCAACATTTGAAGGTATGCCAAGTAAAAATCCCAAGACTTGCCCTATCGCCAAGCCCGCGAGTGTACAAAGTGAAAGTAGAGCTACTCCGTAAATGATCATTAAGTCACCTCCAATATGTGATACTTTCGTTTCCAACCTCACCAATTGTTATCATATTGTTAACCCCAATCAATTAACGTATTGCCAAAACTGTTAACCTCAGGGTAATTAATTTTCAGAAAAGTAAATTAACAATTCGGTCAATAGAATATTAATTAATATTTATCAATTACTTAAATTGTTTTTACATATTGTTCGGTGCTGTTTGGTTGAAGAGAGTTAAAGACGTTTAAAACAAGAATTTGTGATCCACAAGAAAGTTTAATTAAACAATTTATTTACATAAAAATGTAAAACGAAGTAACTCTTGGCGAGATCACATAGTGCAGCCATGGCTCATTCCACCACTATCTTTAGGTTCTCAAGTATCAAGTCGCAGTGTTTTTAATTACAGGCAGTATGGGATGAATTAAATATAAAAAGAGCCGCACATTGCGGCTCTTTTAGTCTCAAGCAGACTTCTTTCTAAATTTGGTTATGCATGTCATTGAGCCCTGAATTTAACAGGTCATCATCACTATGATGATCATGATTATCTGGCGTTTCTTCTAACCCCTTATCATGGGCTTTCGCCAAATCTTTATCATGGTCATGCACTAACGCGTCGGAAAGGTCGGCATCATGATTTGGTACTGGATTTACATCAGATAAGTCATCGACTAACTGAGTACTGCTGTGCAGATAATGATCAAGTTTAGTTTCTGCTGCAGGGGCCACTTCACTCGGTGACAATCCAACCATATTGAGATAATGATCGACAGGACGTGTTTGATCATCGGCTGGTAAAGCCTTGTGCAATGGACTATCCGATTGACTAGCGTAATCAGCTCCTGTCACATCATCCGACAGCAAAACGGTAAATTCAGCCACCGGTTCGATATCTGTCCCTACCTCATCATGCTGAGACGCTGGGGGCGCAGGACTAACACCGGATGCAGAGGTCACGGTCATATCAACCAGATGGGTCGATTCCTGATTGTGACCACTATGCCCATGCACGTAGGTAACATCTAAATTGACCTTTACGTCCACATTCGAAGCATGAACATCATGATACACAATCTGGAAGAGGTCATGATGTTCTTCAGAAGAGGTTTGCCCGGCCCAATGTGTACCGCCTGCCGTTTTATCGCCGGGTACTGGTGCGTCGCTGTATATATATTCGACATGACCTGTGTTCGGGTCTATCGTCAGTGTTCCGTACTGGCCTTTTAGGCTTGTCATCGTATGGCCTTGACCATCAGATATTGCCCAGCCTCCTCCTTGCTGAGTTGGCATTAACTGCTGTAACAATGGGGGGACAACTAAATCGCCAGATATATGGGAACCGATACCTCCCCCACCTGTTGGAGTTGGTGGTTTTAGGAATGACATCGAAGGTACAGGGTTCGTTGTATCCGGTATAAATAATGGACTCGTCGAGGAAGCAGAATTACCAGCTTGATCAACCACGGTTGCAATCACGCTATTCAATCCACCGGGAAGAGCACTAATATCTGTCGCATCGACAGTCGTACTCCATTGTTGATTTACAACTGTGGCCTGATAGTCTTGTCCGCCCAATGATATGTTAACGATTTGTCCATCTTCGACACCATTTACTGTGCCCGAAACAACAAGATCCTCGTGATGTTCAGTGGGATCCAACATGTTATCTCCACTTATAAGGTCTATATCTATGGAAGCTGAATCATCAACGCCATACTGATGCGTATCAGTTACCGTGGATTTATTGCCAGCAATATCTTCTGATGAGACACTAGCGACAATTTCACTATTTGCTCCTAATACTCCTCCCGGAACATCAACGGCAAAACGGTGATTTGTATCGACCACAGCATTGTAGCTAGAGCCTCCAATATCTAATGTCACGACAGAACCGGGAGAGACTTCACTCCCTACTGAACCACCGACAGAGACAACACTACTCAGCTCACTATGATTAAGTACATCATCTGAAGTAATCGGATCGAGCTTGATGGATACCGGAGGGGGCGTCGTGTCGATTTCAATATCCAGAACGCTTGACTGTCCGGTACCACTACCCGAAGGATCAACCGCTGAAGCGACCAACTGATGAGTCGATTCAGGAAGCTGTGGCAATGTAACCTGATAGTGACCACTGCCATCTGACAGTGCATTCGCCACTACAACACCATTTTCAGAAATAGTGACTGCAGAGAACGGTATCGAGGTAGTACCCACAATGGTTGGCGTGTCATCATTTGTGATATGGTCCTGATCAGACACGCCACTATCGCTGGTTACGTCAAGCTGTAGTGTGACTGCATTAGTCAGTGACGGTGTAACAACGTGAGAGTTCGTCACCGTAGTGGTTAGGACTGGCGGTGCGAGTACCTGTGTCTGAATCGTTGGCTGTGTTGTGCCTGCGACTGGAGCAGAAAGCGTACCACTAACATCAAAGGTAAGATATTTAGTCTCAGTACCGCCGTGGTTATCTGAAACTTGAACTTCGAACGTATCTTGACCGCTGTATGTCTGACTGGAGGCTTGGTAAGTCATACCTGTGACTGTTGTATGCTGTGTATACACATACGCACCAGTCTGAGGGTTTAGTGCTAAGTCCCCAAATAGACCAGAAGGCTGGCTGACGCCAAACGTATGAGTATCTGAGTTGTCTACATCGTTTTCGACGAGTGTTCCCGTAGTCATACCTTGGGTATGAACTGTCAGTGTCGGGACGTCATTTGTCCCAGTCACTATAATAGTCAAATCTTGTGTATCAGTAGCACCCGCATTGTCCGTCACCGTGACCGGGATAGTAAGAGTCTGGCTTTGTGCTGCTGGCAACGATTGATAGGCTGCATCCGTTGGATCAAACACCCAGCTACCGTCAGGATTGAACGTCAGACCGGACACCGGACTGGCAATCGAATAGCTCAACGTATCACCCACATCCGGGTCGGTCGCAATGAGTTGACCAGACGCTTGCTGGCCGTCCTCGTCGACAGAAACTGACGCGATCGGAGTCAGCGTTGGCGCATCATTGACATTGTTGACGGTTAAATCAAAGGTGGTCGATATCTGAGCACCGTGATCGTCGGTCGCCGTCACCGTGACTGGTGTGCTGCCCACATCGCTGTTGGTTGGCGTGCCGCTAAAGGTGCCAGTCGCTGCATCAAAGTGCAGCCAGGTTGGTAAGCTACCAGTGGAGAGCGTCAAGGTATCGCCGTGGTCAATATCACCAAAGGTGTCAGTTGGCAGCGTGAACTGGAACGCGCTGTCTTCATCGATTTGTTGAGACGCAACGCTGTGCGCCACGATTGGCGCATCGTTCGTCCCCTCTATCGTCACGCTGACGGTGTGCGTAGTGCCATCGACAGTGGTGACGGTGATGGAATCCGTTAATGGCTCACCCGCCGCCAGTTGTTGGATAGCGGGCTGATTGTTATCAGCGTGATACTGCCACTGCCCGTCGGTACTAAGTGAGAAATGACCATAACCCGAATCACTGATGACATCTGTGATCGGTGTGAATGCAGCTTCACCGCTGTCTACATCCTGAACCGTCAGTTGCCCACTGGCTTGCAACTCACCCGATGCTGAGACCACCGAGTCTTCTTTCAACTGCGCTCCAGAACCAGATATGACTGCGCCATCGTTGGTGCCATTCACGGTAATGACTAAGTTCTGCACATCCGTCGCGCCTGCCTTATCTGTCACTGCGACCGGAATGGTCAGCGTCTGACTTTGTCCTGCTGGCAACGATTGATAGGCTGCATCCGTTGGGTCAAACACCCAGCTGCCGTCCGCGTTGAACGTCAGACCGGACACCGGATTGGCAATTGAATAGCTCAGCGTATCGCCCACATCCGGATCGGTCGCAATGAGTTGACCGGTCGCTTGCTGACCATCTTCGTCGACGGAAACCGACGCGATCGGGGTCATCACCGGTGCATCGTTGGTGTTATTGACGGTGAGATTAAATTGCGTGGTGACACTCGCCCCTTGCGAGTCCGTGGCAGTCACGCTAATCGGGACGCTGCCCACATCGCTGTTGGTTGGCGTACCGCTAAAAGTGCCTGTCGCAGGATCAAAGTGCAGCCAGGTTGGTAAGCCACCAGTGGACAGGGTCAGCGTTTCGCCAATGTCGATATCACCAAAGGTGTCACTTGGCAGCGTGAACTGCAAAGCGCTGTCTTCATCGACTTGCTGGCTAGCGATGGAGTGCGTCACGATTGGGGCGTCATTCGTCCCTTCAATCGTCACACTAATGGTGTGCGGGGTGCCATCGACACTGGTGACAGTGATGGAGTCTGTTAATGGCTCACCCGCAGCCAGTTGTTGGATAGCGGGCTGATTATTATCAGCGTGATACTGCCACTGCCCGTCGATACTAAGTGAGAAATGACCATAACCCGAATCACTGGTGACATCCGTGGTCGGCGTGAATGCGGCTTCACCGCTGTCTACATCCTGAACCGTCAGTTGTCCACTGGCTTGCAACTCACCCGATGCTGAGACCGCCGAGTCTTCTTTCAGCTGCGCTCCAGCGCCAGATATGACTGCGCCATCATTGGTACCATTCACGGTAATGACTAAATTCTGCACATCGGTCGCACCTGCCGCATCCGTCACCGTGACAGGGATAGTAAGAGTCTGGCTTTGTCCTGCTGGCAACGATTGATAGGCGGCATCGCTTGGGTCAAACACCCAGCTCCCATCTGCATTGAACGTCAGGCCGGATACCGGATTGGCAATTGAATAGCTCAGTGTATCGCCCACATCCGGGTCGGTGGCGATAAGTTGACCGGACGCTTTCTGGCCGTCTTCGTCGACAGAAACCGACGCTATCGGGGTCATCACCGGTGCATCGTTGGTGTTATTGACAGTGAGGTTAAATTGCGTGGTGACACTCGCCCCTTGCGAGTCCGTGGCAGTCACGCTAATCGGCACACTGCCCACATCACTGTTGGTTGGCGTGCCGCTAAAAGTTCCGGTGGATGCATCAAAATGCAACCAGGCTGGTAATGTGCCTGTTGACAGTGTCATGGTGTCGCCGATGTCGATGTCGGTGAACGTGTCACTCGGCACAGTAAAACTGAACGCGGTATCTTCTGTGGCGACCTCATTGGTCAAGGCATGCGAAACCACCGGGCCATCGTTTGTGCCCACAATGCGTACCACTACATCACGGCTGGCACTGCCATCCGTTGAACTGACCGTGAAACGCTCAACGATTTCCCCCTGACCGTTCTGGCCCAATGCTTGTATCACTGGGTTGCTGTTGTCTGCGCTGTAGGTCCAATGGCCCTGCTCATCAATAATGAAACGGCCATACTGACCCGTCACGCTTTGCGCCGTAATATGCGATTCGCCACTGTCTACATCCAGCACGACCAAGCTGCCATTGGCTATCAGCTCTCCATGGTTCACATCTATATCTTCTGAAACCATGTGCTGCGACACCCCTCCCATCCGAGCGCCATCATTGGTGCCATTCACGGTAATGACTAAGTTCTGAACATCCGTCGCGCCTGCCGTATCTGTCACTGTGACCGGGATAGTAAGAGTCTGGCTTTGTCCTGCTGGCAACGATTGATAGGCGGCATCGGTAGGGTCAAACACCCAGCTCCCATCTGCGTTGAACGTCAGACCGGACACCGGACTGGCAATCGAATAGCTCAGCGTATCACCCACATCCGGGTCAGTCGCGATGAATTGACCGGACGCTTGCTGGCCGTCCTCGTCGACGGAAACTGACGCTATCGGGGTTAGGGTTGGCGCATCATTGACATTGTTAACGGTTAAATCAAAGGTGGTAGACACCTGAGCGCCGTGATTGTCTGTCGCCGTCACCGTGACTGGCGTGCTGCCCACATCGCTATTAGTCGGTGTACCGCTGAATGTGCCCGTCGAGGCATCAAAATGCAGCCACGTCGGAAGGCTACCAGTGGACAGGGTCAGCGTATCGCCGATATCGATATCGGTGAACGTATCTGATGGCACAGTAAAACTGAACGCGGTATCTTCAGTGGCGACCTCATTGGTCAAGGCATGCGAGACCACCGGGCCATCGTTAGTACCCATAATGCGTACAGCAACATCACGACTGATACTGCCATCCGCCGAGCTGACTGTGAAACGCTCGACGATTTCCCCCTGACCATTCTGGCCCAGCGCCTGAATCGCTGGGTTGCTGTTGTCGGCGGTGTAGGTCCAATGACCCTGCTCATCAATACTGAAACGGCCATACTGACCCGTCACGCTTTGCGCGGTAATATGCGATTCACCCCTATCTACATCCAGCACGACCACGTGACCATTAGCAGTCAGCTCACCATGGATTGCATCTTGGTCTTCTGCCAGCACGTACTGTAAATTTCCCCCCATCCGAGCGCCATCATTGGTGCCATTCACAGTAATGACTAAGTTCTGAACATCGGTCGCACCCGCCGCATCCGTCACCGTGACCGGGATAGTCAATGTCTGACTTTGTCCTGCTGGCAACGATTGATAGGCCGCATCCGTTGGGTCAAACACCCAGCTTCCATCTGGGTTGAACGTCAGACCGGACACCGGGCTAATCGAATAGATCAGCGTATCGCCCACATCCGGGTCGGTAGCAATGAGTTGCCCTGTTGCTTGCTGACCATCTTCATCGACAGAAATCGACGCGATCGGGGTTAGGGTTGGCGCGTCATTGACATTGTTGACAGTTAAATCAAAGGTGGTCGACACCTGAGCACCGTGATCGTCTGTCGCCGTCACCGTGACTTGATTACTGCCCACATCGCTGTTGGTTGGCGTGCCGCTAAACGTTCCGGTGGATGCATCAAAATGCAGCCACGTCGGTAAGTTACCAGTGGACAGTGTCATGGTGTCGCCGATGTCGATGTCGGTGAACGTGTCACTCGGCACAGTAAAACTGAACGCGGTATCTTCTGTGGCGACCTCATTGGTCAAGGCATGCGAAACCACCGGGCCATCGTTTGTGCCCACAATGCGTACCACTACATCACGGCTGGCACTGCCATCCGTTGAGCTGACTGTGAAACGCTCAACGATTTCCCCCTGACCGTTCTGGCCCAATGCTTGTATCGCTGGGTTGCTGTTGTCTGCGCTGTAGGTCCAATGCCCCTGCTCATCAATAATGAAACGGCCATACTGACCCGTCACGCTTTGCGCAGTAATATGCGATTCGCCACTGTCTACATCCAGCACGACCAGGCGGCCATTGGCTATCAGCTCTCCATGGTTCACATCTATATCTTCTGAAACCATGTGCTGCGACACCCCTCCCATCCGAGCGCCATCATTGGTACCATTCACGGTAATGACTAAGTTCTGAACATCCGTCGCGCCTGCCGTATCTGTCACTGTGACCGGGATGGTCAGTGTCTCAGTTTGCCCCTGAGCCAGGTGCTGATAGGCACTGTGGCTTGGGTCGAATGACCAACTGCCATCCGCATTGAGGGTAAAGCCATCCACTTGTCCGGCTGAGAAATGCAATTGGTCTCCGGTATCAGCATCACTGGCGTGAATTTGCCCTTGAGCGATTTTGCCATCCTCATCTACAGCGACAGTAGAAGTTGAGGAAATTATCGGAGCATGGTTGACGTTACTGTCCGGTTGATGAGGAACATTGGAACCGTGTGCGAATGTTGGCGTTACCGTGTTCGGTGCTTGGGTCGTTGGATTTCCTCCACCTACTTGTTGTGTAGTAGTGGTATGTGAACTCGATGAAGTTTCGTCGGTGCCTTGGATATTGACCTGTATTTCGCGGCTAGTTCCATCCAACGTTTTAACCGTAAAGGTTTCTGTTAACTGTTGGCCTTCGTTCAACCCCTGAACTTTCGAATCTTGATTATTTAGTGTGTAATGCCACAAGCCATCACTATCAATAGTGAATACACCGTACTGGCCTTGTGTGTTTGGCTGCTCGACAAACCCAGATTGCCCGGCATCTGTATCAATAACATCTAATTTACCTTGATAGTCAGTGATAACATCTTCTTTCAGTGTGCCGGTCGTTACGCCACTGATCACCGCTTTGTCATTGGTTCCAGACACCGTGATGGAAATAGCTTGTGAAGTTCCATCAATCGTATGGACGTATAAAACTTCTTTGAGCTGCTCTCCACCCTTTAAACTTTGTATCGTGGCGTTGTTATTATCAGCGGTATAAACCCAATGTCCGTGAGCATCAATATCAATTTGACCATACTTACCCGTTAGTATTTCAGGGGTAAATGCATTCTCACCAGAGTCAGGATCGATAACAGACAACTGCCCCTGAGCCTCTAAATGTCCGGAAGGTGATACAAGATCTTCTGTAACCGAGCCGGTAAAAATACCTGATACTGTCGCACTCTGATTCGTTCCATGTACCGATATCGTCACTGTTTGCTCCACTGGTACACCGGAGGAGTCCGTCGCCGTAACTAAAAAGGTTTCTGTCGCTACTTGCCTATCAGCAAGCGCCGCTGTTGAAGGAGCCTGATTATCAAGCTGATAACGCCATTCACCACTACTTGCATCAATATACAGTTCACCGAAGCTGCCCTTTGGTTGAACGACACCCCACGTCACACTGTCACCATGGTCAGGATCAACGGCTATCAAATGACCGACAGCTTCATCTATCACACCATGCTCATTTACGCTGCCACTATGAACCCCAGAGATCACTGGTCGGTCATTACTGCCATCTACTTCGACGCTAATTACCGTTGAAAGTGTTTTGCCATGGTTATCTGTTGCGACAACAACAAACTGTTCTGTCTTATGCTCACCTTCTGCAAGCGCATTGGTTGTAGCCAGTTGGTTATCAAGGTGATAAACCCACTCTCCACTGTGACTATCCAGAGTTAATTCACCATAATGGCCGCCCTTGTTTTCCACTGACCAGATAACAGACTGACTACCATCACCACTTGTTGTTAAATGTCCAGCAACTTGATCCTGACTGGTGTCTTCTTTTACCACAGCGTGGCGCATCGAAGAGACTATGTGTAAAGGATGAGAAGTACTTTCGAGTTGTTCCGAGTGATTTTGCGAAGAAGTGGTGGTTGTGGGGTGTGAGAGTGCGTCAATATCATTCGTATGGTGCTCTGCTAAATGTTTAAACACTGGTAGAAGAGCAGGAGCAATTATTTTGGACACACCTGATATATTTGACAATGGCGTGTAGGTACCCGAATCAGTATGAGAAGAGGCTGCCACCAAATGATGGCCACCTCGGTAATCTTGCGTGCTTTGGGATTTCTCATTCTCACCCGTATCATCGCTCACTTCGGCGCGAGTTTTCGCCATCTTTTCAGAGGGTGACACTGAAGTTTGAGAAGGCTCAGTGTCAGAGACTGGAAGGGCTTCTGACTCTTTGTCCCCTTCTCCTTGCTGATGCTCCGTATGAGCTAAACCACTCGCGGTATGCCATGATTTATCTGCAACCAAATCTTTATTGAAACCACGCTCTGAGCCAGAACGACGAAACTCTTTAGCACGGAGTTTAGCTACTTGACTGTCTTGTTCCTGAGCTCTCTTTTTCGCTTTGGCTTCACGCTTTTTCTGCTCTTCGTTCTTAGACTCCGATTTGGTGTCTTGCGAAGGGGGTGTTTTGTTGTCCTTACTCATAACTCACCTCTATTAACGTTCGCCAAAAGCTTCTCTCATGTTGGTAAATACGGGCTTCCATAAATATTGGAAGATGGTTTTTTCTCCGGTGACGATGTCAGCTTCGCCAGTCATACCTGGTAATAAGTTTAGCTTGCCTGGCTCTGCGCCAAAGTATGGCTTCTCAATCGCAATCCGGACTTTGTAGTAAACCCCACCTTTTTCATCGGCGTCAGTGGTCGGCGAAATCCGTTCAACAACCCCATCTATTGCGCCATAGCGGCTGTAGTCAAACGCATCGATTTTGATTTTGGCTGGTTGCCCTACCGTCACAAAGCCAATATCTCGAGGTGACAACTTAGCTTCCAGTAAGGCAGTTGGAGTCGTCGGCACCACCACGGCTACTGTGCCTCCCGGCTGGATTACACTCCCAGATGACGTATTCGGTATCGACTGAATAATGCCATCAACCGGAGACATCACCGTATCTTGCTGGATTTGCAGATCGGAAGATTTCAGTCTCGCGGTCACGCCAATTAACTCTGAATGCGCATCTGCACGCTTTTCACCCACTTCTTTAAACAGCGTCGCTTCCCGCTGTTCAAATTGACGGCGCTGGTTATCAATGTTCCTCTCCAGTACCGTTCTCCTACCTTCGAGACTTTTTAACTCACGTAAATACGCATCCAATTTCTGCTGGGTTTCCGAGATGGTCAATTTCGATACGGCCTGAACGCCCCTCGGTGAGTTCATTAATCGCAATGATTCGCGGGATGAGTTGATCTGGTCTTGAAGCGGCGGGATTTCCAAATCGATGCTCGACAGTTCTGCGTTCGATTTCGCAATCTCGGACTCAGATAACTGCATAATCGCTTCACGCTCTTTGTTCATCCTCGCCAGACTTTTCTGGTGTTGCTCGACTAATGCAGGGTACGTCAATTCATAAGAGGAAAAATCCGCTGGTCGCCCTTCGATAAAAGCGTTGTACCGTTCGATTCGTAACCGAAGGTTAGCTTGTTGACCGAGTAGCTCTTCTTCTACTGCTTGGCTGTCGACCGACACAAAACTCGCGATCACATCGCCCTTGCTGACCAAGTCGCCTTCAGTAACTAAAACCGATGCCAATGTTCCTCCTGACTGGCTTTGAATGACCTGCTTGTGACCCAAAGGAACAACTTGTCCTTTCGCCTTGGCGATTTCTTCTATGTCGGCAAACACTGACCAAAGCAAGACTAAAAATACCGAACCAACAACAAACCACATCACCTGTTTAATCAGGCGTTTTTCCATTGGCGCTTCGATGGCTTCTGTAAATTCATGTTCTGGTAAGTAACGATTCGACAGTTGCTTATCATCCATGCTGTGCTACCCCTGCAGTTACCTGTTCTGATTGTTGTGACGGTTCAGCTTGCTTAATAATTGGTCCGCAATACACCAAACTGCCTTTGTCTAAAATGATCACTTTGTCTGCGAGTTCGATCAGTTCTTTGTCATGACTGCTAAACAAAATTGTTGCGTGTCCTCGACGCTTCATCAATGTCTGTTTAAACGCTCTTTTTGCATATGGGTTTCGATTGGCAATAGGTTCATCCAACACTAAAAAAGGTGAATTTTTCAGCAGTGCAACGGCAAGCCCGACGTAGGAGCTTTCAACCGCAGAAAAGACATTTTCACCACGATGGAATATCTCGGTATCAATATCATCTCCGATAGCTTGCAAGAGCGAGGTCGCCCCTGCGGCATGTAAGGCCTCTCGAATTTCATCATCAGATGCGTCTGGATTCGCGACCCTGAGGTTTTGGGCTAATGAACCGGGGATAATATCTGCGTGAGTTGGGCTATAGGCAGCCCAACGACGAAGCGCTTCTGGGTCATACTGTTTGGTGTTTTTGCCGTTGATAGACACATAACCCACCTGACCTTCCAGAACACCGAGTGCCGATAGTAAGAGAGAAGTTTTACCGCAACCATTCGGGCCGATGACAGCCACCAGCTCACCAGGTTCTACATCGAATGTTACCCCTGACAACGCAGGTTCACTTTCTGCACCGTATCGCAAAGTCACATGCTTAAATGAAACCGAAGGAGGCTGATGTGTTTCCGGAGACTCAAGCCTCAACGAATGAAACTCTGTTGGAACCTCCATCAAACGATCAAACTGTGCGATAGTGCCTTTGACCATGGCAAACTTCTGGCGCGAGGCAAACGCCAACTGAGCAGGTCCGGTAACACGCCAAATCAGCATAGTGGTCGCGATCAAAGCACCTGGCGACATCTGCTGATTCAGCACCAGAAAAATGCCCGTAAATACTGATACCAATACGGTAGTCAGCCCCATCCCATGCGCGACGGCAGTATTTAGTCCGTTACGTTTAGAATAGAGAAAGTTTTGCTGGCTGTTTTCTTTGGCCCTACGCATGAAATGCTGATACCAACCTTGGGATTCGCCCGCTATTTTCAGATTAAGAATGCACTGTGATATTTCGTTGAAGCTACCTTGATAATCACTGCTGATCGTTGGCGAGGCTGCTTTTACATACCGCTCTAACCCTTTTAAAATAAAATAGAAAATCAGCAACATCGCGATAGGCACAAGCACTAACCAACCGCTTAATAATGTGATGGCTAGCAGTGGTATCAACGTGAACGGCAAATCCACCAGACCTGATCCAGAAGGGCCGGAAATAACCTTACGCACATTTTCTGAATTCCGAATACGGCTGATGTGACTGGCCAACCCTACTCGGCTCAATACCGCCAGTGGCATGCTTAATAATCGGTTAAAAGTTAACGCAGATAAATCTCTTGCAAACCGATTACTCACCCCTGCGATCAACCGTGCACGGAAAAATCGGCTGCCAACCATAATGATCAATGCCAACACCGCACCGAAAGCAATGTTGGGTAGAATCTGCGGTGCATGACCTCCGATAACGCGATCATAAACAGCCATAGTAAATAGAGGAATGGCTAAACCCGTTAGCCCAGACAAAAGACTTAACCAGAAAATAGGACGATACCATTTCACCTTCTTACGAAAATGAGCCAGAAAACGCTGAGTTTTGTTTCCTTCCATCGGTAACGCATTAACGATAAACACAAAACCGCTTTCTGGTTCCCCATCTAAACTTTGCCATTGCTTATTTTCGTCAAGCTTTTGCCACTGATTTTGACGCCAGCGAACAATCTCAGCACTGCCCGAGTCATCTACCCAAATAAACGGATAAACCGAGTCTTTTAATTTTGTCGCAATGCAAGAGTGAACGGTGACATCCAGTTGGTGCTTTTTGAATAAAACATAGGTATCTAGATAGCTGAGATCATTGGCCACATGACCTTTTTGTATGCTCCTGGCTTGCGCGTGCAGTCCAAGTTGATCAAAAAACGTTGCCATCACCGGCTTCATTCCGATTATTGAACGATCTTCTATCGACATTAGCTCTCTCCCGTAACTTGCTTTGACGACAACCGACCTTCAATCGATAGACTAATTTGACTGTCGCTGAGCGCTATCACTTCATCAAAATAGGACGCAATAATGATCGTCATGTCTCCTCGCTTTTCATTGAGTAATGACAACAATCTTGACTGTGAATCAGCATCCATCGATACCATTGGTTCATCCAGTAAGAGAATAGAAGGCTTCTGAGACAGTGCCCGAATCAAAGAAATAAGCTTAATCGCCCCTTTATTCAGGCTAGCGTTATCATGCCGCCCTATTGGCGTTTGAAAGCCGTAAGGAAGTTGGCTGATAGTGTCAGACAGTCCCAACCGATCGGCCAACTCCATAGCATACGGTTCACTTTCATGACGAAAGAAAGTCATGTTCTCCAACACGGTCCCATGAAACAGCGTTCCCCATGGCGCGACATAGCTAACTGACTGACGAAATTCGAACTCATCGTGCTCGTAAAGTGGTACACCTGCGATCGCTATAGTTCCTTGCTCTGGCTGATGGTAAGCGCCCAGTGAGCTTAACAACAAACTGGCATAACTCATGGGGTTAGAATTAACAACGGTGATGGAGCCTGAAGGGATATTCAAGTTAATGTCGGAAAGTGACGCGCCAACTTTACTCACACTTACGTTAGTAAATGATATTGGCCCCGATGGCAGTTTGCTCTGATATACGGTTTGCGTGGTAAATTGCTCTTGAGGTGCATTGATTAAATCTTCAATGTCCTGACTGGCTGCGCGTGCCGTCACTAATTTAGCTCGCAGACTACCCAAAGCACTGAGCGGTGCGACCGATCTCCCAGCCAAGATCGAGCATGCAGCCAAACCACCGGTGGTCATTTGGCCATCCAATACCGCCAAACACCCGACAATAACAAGCGCTAACGTTGTGCCTAACGAGGCACCTTG
Organism: Vibrio sp. EJY3; assembly: GCF_000241385.1. Classification (NCBI taxonomy): domain Bacteria; kingdom Pseudomonadati; phylum Pseudomonadota; class Gammaproteobacteria; order Vibrionales; family Vibrionaceae; genus Vibrio; species Vibrio sp. EJY3. The sequence continues at coordinate 521,115 of NC_016614.1, read as the reverse complement.
AATTAGCTCTTGAAGTTTCGCCGCTTGCCAGTCAACCTCGTTTTGTTTTTTCAGATTCTCGTGGTTAACGTCTTTATATCGGTATGTCATTCGTGCTTCTAACGCGAGCGCTTTTACCGTTGCAACGCCTGACAGGACCAAAACGAGAATGCGCGTGCGTTCACTTTCCGTGACTGCGAGTTCCTGAGTCACCTCCAATAACTTGTTACTTACTCGCCAAACCCATAGCCCAGCGATACACCACACCACGACAGGAACCAAAACCACCCAGCCACCAATATAAGCAATCAATGCCAAAAATAGTAAGGTGAAGGGAATATCCATAAAGGCTATCGCAGCCTGCCCTGAATAGAGGTCACGCACGCTAGAGACACTTTTTAAGCCACTTAATATTTTTCCAGAACCCAACGACTGCAAATACTGGTAATCGGCTTTTAACAATCGCGTTATCAGTTTTGCAGTGACATCAAACTCGTAGTTGGCAGCCGCAGAAGCAAGAAACCAACTTCTGACATAGCGCAATATCACCTCGAGAAGAATCGCAACCGCAACACCCAACAACAACACATTTGCTGTACCATACGCTTCATTCGGTAAGATCCTGTCGTAGATTTGCAGCATGCTGAAAGGCAACGCAAGAGACAGCAGGTTAATAAAGATTGAAGAAAAAAGTAATTCGTTGAAGTTCTTATTCTTTGTCAAAGACTGAATCTGTGCTCGCATCAACTAAGCCCCGGCTTCCATATATTTAAGTCATTATTTTCATCCTTTGATATTAGACAACGATGAAAGTCACTGCATATATTCTGAGATTCTTTTTGCCAGATGAGACTTTGCCAGCACATATTTTGGCGTATTTGGCTTTAATGGCGTAGAAGGGTCGGGGTTTACTTCAAAGATCATCAAATCATCGCGCTTGGAATAACCAACAGCACAACAAGTCAATTTTATTAAATTCAACAACGGTAAATGCCAAGCGTTTGGCATCACCTCTTAAACAAAACTAGTCCGCATTTTTGATCGTCAACGTTTCATTAAATTGATTATCTAGCAGCTTATATACGCTTTTGCCTTCTCCGCTTATCCAGTTCAAGACTTCATTATTAGGAATTAACAAAGGCATGCGGTGATGAAATTCGCTGCATTGTTTATTTGGCTCTGTTGTTAATGTGACCAGATCTTTAGCCTCATTCAAGGCGATACCAGCCATGTATAAAACATCACTCTCGCCTGGGCTGAACAGATATTTGACCTTTTTTCCATTTTCTTCTTGCCACTCATACCATCCAGAACACGGAACCACCACTCGGTTAAACTCGAATGCATGAGCAAATGTGGCCTTAACCGCCACCGTTTCAGCTTTGGCGTTTATGATCAGGTTATTCGCCCAGTCGGGTTGTATTCCCCAAGGTAAATCGAGCTGTTGAAGTTCTCCGTCTACAACGCCAACCGTAGAAACAATCTGTGTCGGTCGTAGGTCTTTATTTGTCTCCGTTTTAAAACTGATGCCGAGCTGCTCGGAAACAATTCGACAAAGCGGTTCGTTGATCACATTTAACCTGCCACACATATCACACTCCTAAGAAACACCTATGTAACACAAATTATAGTTACTTTCTGACTCAAGCATTTTTCATGTATTAACATGACTGATACTCAGGAGTTAATACCTAAAACATCACTATGAAACATGAATGATATCAGTCATCTGACCCCTATAATTTTTAATTTCTAGCCCGAAAATTCCCTCTAATTAAAGTCACAGAATTTCAAAAATTGAATAGCCTTTTCCTTTTTCTAACTAACGTCATGGCGAATCAAGTGTTAACTTAACCTTAACATCTTACATAAGGTAAAAACCGCTGACGGGTAAAAGTTGACGATTTTATTCAGCCCCAAGAAAAAGAATAGCCTGACTAAAAGAGCGCTTTACGAAAACACTCTACTAACAATTGGACGTTTAAGTATGAATACGATTATTAAAAAGACTGCTGCCACTGCATTGTCATCACTTCTGCTAGCTTCACCTGCGTTCGCCGCAGACGTAACATTGCGATTCGGACACTTTTGGCCTTCAGTATCTGATATTCATAAAGAGATTTATCAAAAGTGGGCTGACACCGTTGAAGCGGATTCTAATGGCCGTATCAACGTAGAGTTATACCCGTCTTCTACTCTCGCCAAGCCACCAGCGCAATATGATGCCGTTAAACACCGTATCTTAGATATGACCGCAACAGTGCAAGGTTACTCAGCAAACCGCTTTCCTCTGACTCAAATCGTTGAGCTACCAGGGGTGGTACAAAACGCTACTCAAGGCTCTTGTGTGATTCAAAAGCTATACGAAGAAGGTGCGTTTGCAAATGAATACAAGGATTCAAAACCACTGTTCCTATTTACCCACGGTGCGGGCTTACTGCACGTAAAAGGAAAAAATATTGAGCAGCCTAGCGACTTAGAAGGCCTTCGCATTCGCCGTCCAACTGCCGTCATCGGTGGCTTACTAGAAGAACTTGGTGCACTACCTGTCGGTATGCCTGCGCCGCAATCTTATCAATCGCTTCAACGTGGTGTGATTGATGGTGTTGCTCTACCTTGGGAAGGCGTGAAGAGCTTCAGAATTAACGAGCTGGCAGAAAACCACACTGAAGTGGGTGGGTTGTACTCGCTAGCCTTCATCGTGACGATGAATAGCGATGTCTACAACTCTCTTGATGATGAGCTTAAAGCGGTTATCGACAAAAACTCAGGTGCCGCTTGGTCGAGCATTGCGGCACAAGTATTTGATGATCTAGATAGCAAAGGCCTTGAAGAAGCGAAAGCAGCGGGTCACACCATCAACCGTATTGATGCATCAAACAACCAAACAACCTGGCAACCAATCTTCGATAAAGTTATCGAAAACTACTTGTCGGACTTGGAATCGAAAGGCCTAGCCGCACGTGATGTTTACAAGCGAGCAATGGAACTGTCGCAAGACTGTAGTAACTAACCGCTGCCTTTCAGCCTGAATTAAGGGAATGAGACTATGAAAACACTCATCAACCTAGTCAATCGCGCGGCACATATCGCTCACTTGGGCGCAGGTTTTATCTTAGTGTCGATGATGTTCATCACGCTTGCTGACGTTATTACTCGTGCGGTTTTTAATTTTACGGACGGTAGCATTGACCTGACGTTTGTCGGTGGCATAGAGCTGATTAAGTTTGGTTTGTTGTTTGCCATTTTGCTGACTATGCCTCACTCGGTAGCCAAATCTCAGGTCATTGTTGACCTGTTTACTGAGAAAATGAATCATCGTGTGAAGATATATCTTGAAGCCTTCTACAACCTAGGTTTTGCACTACTGGGCGCGGGTATGTCAGTGCGTTTCTTTGACGCGATTGAATCAGCCGCGCTTACCGGAGAAACCACTCAGGACTTACAAATCCCGCTGGAATACATCTATATGGGAGTCGTTGTCGCCACAGCGCTACTTGCAATCCGCGCATTGATCATCGCCGGTGAGCTTATTTTTCACTGCCATACCCCAGCGACTAAAAGTGGCGGTGATGCGCCAGCAAAGTCAAGCACCAAAAAAAGTAACGTGCAACAACGAAACAAAGAGGAGTTAGTCTAATGGATGCTTCAACGATTGGTCTAATTTGTATTGCGTTAATGTTGGTAATGATGGCATTCAGAGCTCCTATCGCGTTATCCATGGCGGTAACCGGATTTGTTGGGTTCGGATCTATTGTTGCTTTTCCTTCAGCGATGGCAATTTTGGACAGCGGTCCGTTTGAGACCTTATCTAACTACAGCTTTAGCCCGATTCCAATGTTTATCCTCATGGGTGTCTTTGCCTCTAAAGCGCAGATGTCTCAAGAGCTGTTTCATGGCGCGAGAACACTATTTGGTCGCTGGCGCGGCGGTATGGCACTGGCAGCAGTAACCTCTTGTGGTGTTTTCTCGGCTATCTCTGGCTCTTCTCTGGCGACCGCAGCAAGTATGTCTCGCGTTGCTCTGCCAGAAATGGAAAAGAATGGCTACGCGATGTCATTGGCAACCGGTACGCTTGCGGCAGGTGGTACTCTAGGCATCATGATCCCACCGTCTATCGCGCTTCTGCTTTACGCCTTGATCACAGAGCAGTCTGTGGGTGACATGTTTATCGCTGGCCTAATCCCTGGGTTACTTGGCCTGTTCTTATACTGTGCGACTATTGCTATCACAGTTTGGCTAAAACCAGAGCTAGCAACGCCAGGTGAACAAACGTCATTTGCAGAGAAGATCAAAGGGCTTAAAGGCTTAGTTCCTTTCACCGGCATCTTCGCTTTCATCATCTGCGGTATCTACTTTGGCCTGTTTACACCAACCGAAGCAGCAGCTATTGGCGCGGCAGGTACATTAGTCATCGCCTTGTTCCGAGGAATGAAATGGAAACAATTTGTTGAAGCGGTAGAGGAAACACTGGCTCTCTCGTCCATGATCTTCTTCATGATCATTGGTGCAGAAATTTTTGGCTACTTCCTTTCAGTTTCAAGAATCTCTTACACCTTGGTGGAAGTGGTCGATAGCCTGCAGCTTTCTCCTTACATGGTTCTGTTTGCGGTGCTGTTACTGTTCATCCTATTAGGTTGTGTCATGGACAGTATTGCGATGTTGCTACTGACAGTGCCGGTGGTTTACCCACTCATCGAAGCGGCAGGCTTTGACCCAATCTGGTTCGGTATCGTTGCGGTAATTACCGTAGAACTGGGGCTGATTACTCCGCCAGTAGGGATGAACGTATTTGTCATCAAGTCGTTAGCACCGGATGTATCCATTAAGGACATGTACAAAGGCGTGTTCCCATTCGTTATGTCAGACGTCACTCGCCTGCTATTAATCATCGGCTTCCCATCACTCGCCCTGGGACTTCTATAATAATTCCTATCACCCTCACCACACGGAATGTGGTGAGGGCTCTTTCCCCTACTCAACTTTCCGGAGAATCTAATGAAAATCTTTAGATCAGGTATTTGTGTACCTGCGATAACTTGTGCCCTAGGTTTACTGTTATCCGTCAGTGCATCAGCCAAAACCGATGTAATCTTGTTAGGAACGGGCACGCCAGTCCCTGATGCTGACCGCTCTGGCCCATCAACCGCCGTGGTGTATAACGATACGGCATTTATCTTTGATGCGGGTGGCGGCATGGTTCAAAAAGCCATTGAAGCAGCACAAAAGAAAGGCATCAAAGCCCTATACCCAACCAACATCAAACACGTTTTCATCACACACCTTCACAGTGACCATATTCTGGACATCTCGGAATTGGCAGCAACCTATTGGTGGCGACGTGAAGACAAAGTATCGCTTTATGGCCCAGTTGGTACGGAAAAATTTGTAACGGGCTACTATGACATGTTGTCGGTTGATATTGGTTTACGCACAAGTGGTAAGCAGCCGTTAAAAGATCCAACCAACTACCAGATGAACGTGACCGAATACACCGAAAGCAACACCGTTTATGATCAAGATGGTGTTAAAATCGAGGCATTTACCGTTCCTCATGGTGATATCCGTCCTGCCTTTGGCTACAAAGTGACAACGCCAGACAAGGTTGTGGTTATCAGTGGCGATACGGCCTACTCAGACAAGATGATCGAAATCGCGAAAGGCGCTGATGTCTTGGTGCATGAAGTGATCAGCGAACAAGGGCTGTCGAAGCTTTCTGAATTTTGGCAAAAATACCACTCAACAAGCCACACCAGAACCAGTGAGCTAGCGAAGATAGCCTCTGAAGCAAAACCTAAATTGCTGGTGCTTAGCCACATTCTCCATTACAGCGCGCCTATCGAATCCGTATTGGAAGAAATTCAGGCGAGCTACGACGGAGAAGTCGTGCTCGGTAATGACCTGGATATTTTTTAATCCAAGCGTTTTCTAATATTCCGTGTCGAATGGGTTGAGTTGTCTGAAAGATGTCGGGCTCAACCCAGATTTATTCTTAAAGAAGCGAGAGAAATACGCAGGGTCTTCAAATCCCAGATTGTAGGCAATTTGGTCAACATGCAATTGGGTATACAGAAGGCTGCGCTTCGCTTCCACAAACAGTCGCTCTGCAATAATCGATTTTGCCGCCACCCCTTTTGATTTGCGACATACGCGATTTAACGTCGAAACAGACGTTTGCAGCGCTTGCGCATATTGAGCGACAGTCCAATGACTACGATAGTTATTCTCGAGTAGTTTTTGGAATTGATAGTAGTGACTATTTATTGAGCTACCAACGTTAGTCTCTTCGTCTTGTTGCTTTATTGCTCGGAATAGAGTCAATAAGATCATCTTTGCTAACCATTCAGAAGCTTGTCTCATTCCCACATCGTGTGCATTCAGTTCAGATGACAATAAATTACAATAATCATGCAGTTGAGTAAGAACCTTATCCTCAGTTGAAAATGAGAGCACTCTTGGTTTATCCAGCACGGTCTCAAATACACTCTCAGCGTACGATAACGCCGAATGTTGAATCATCGGTTCCGCGATACTGACAACATATCCCTCCGTATTCGGTGAAAAAACAAAGCCATGAACCACCCCAGTAGGAATTGCTATCACGCTGGCATTGTTAACATGTATCTTTTTATTATCTAAAGAAATTTCCGCATTTCCACTATCCAAAACTAAGATTTGGAATAGCTTTCCATGTCGATGTGGCTTAATACGCCACCCTCTGGTTTCGCTGCGAGCAGCAATGGTCTCCACGTGAACAAACTCGGAATTATTGCTGTCACTCTCTTCTCCATATAAGAAAAACCTTGGCACATCAGATATCGAACTCATCACTTACTCAACCGATAAAAAAATTTCCATATATGACTTAAAAGTACAAGAAATTGCCCTGTATGTGAATGGAGAGAATCACACTTTATTAACAAAATAGAAACACAAGGAATCAAACAAGCGGAGTGCTTAAAATGGAAGTTATCAAAACACAAGTTGCAATTATTGGCTCTGGCCCTTCAGGTCTTTTACTTGGCCAACTGCTTGCGAAACAGGGCATCGATAATGTCATCGTAGAACGTTCAACTGCTGATCATGTCCTGTCCAGAATACGTGCCGGCATCCTTGAGCAAGGTTTTGTTGACCTCATCAAAGAAGCAGGCTGTAACGCTCGTATGGATAAAGAAGGACATATCCATGACGGCTTTCAAATCAGTGTCGACGGCGAAAGTACAAGAATAGACCTCAAAGAACGCACTGGTGGCAAAGTCGTGACTTGTTACGGACAAACCGAAATCACCCGCGATTTAATGGAAGCGAGAAGTGGTGCCGGTCTACCAAGCTTTTATGATGCACCCGTTACCGAAATAGTCGCGCCTGACTCTACTTCCCCTGCGGTCAGATTCGAGCACGAAGGTACCCTTTACGAGTTGCAATGTGATTTTATTGCCGGTTGTGATGGTTTCCATGGTGTATCACGACCAACGATTCCAGATACCATCCGTAAAGAATATGAGCGAGTCTACCCATTCGGCTGGCTTGGGCTGCTAAGCGATACCCCACCTGTTGATGGTGAACTGATTTACTGCAAACACCCACGAGGTTTCGCCCTGGCAAGCCAACGTTCATCCACTCGTTCACGCTATTACTTACAGGTTCCCGCAACGGATAAAGTTGAAGATTGGAGCGACGATAAGTTTTGGGACGAACTGAAAAAACGATTACCAGCTGAAGCAAGCAAAAACTTACAAACCGGTCCTAGTATCGAAAAAAGTATCGCGCCACTACGTTCATTTGTGTGTGAACCGATGCAATACGGTCGATTGTTTCTAGTGGGTGACTCTGCACACATTGTACCGCCAACAGGTGCCAAAGGGCTTAACCTGGCTGCCTCTGACGTGGCGACGTTGTACAAGATCATGACCCAAGTGTACAAAAATGACGATATGGAATGCATCAAGCAATATTCAGATATCTGCTTACGCCGAGTATGGCACGGCGAGCGTTTCTCGTGGTGGATGACCAACATGCTGCACGACTTTGACGAACTCAGCGTGAACAACACGGATGGCGCTATATTCAGTCACCTCATGACCTCTGAACTGGATTACTGCCTACATAGCGAATCAGGTAAAACGATGATTGCCGAGCAATACGTAGGCTTACCATATGAAGCTCCAAAGCCGACGAAATAATACCCTCTGGCATGTAACAACCTCCCCCAAATAAGGATACCTAGGTATCCTTATTTTCAGCTCGCCTCAGGCTAATAAAGTTTTGCCCCATTGTAAGCTAACTTAATTGCTCTAATGAAAATGGTACCCTAAGTTTGTGATACTTTTTCTAATACTACACCGAGTTTAACACTGAACTGACCGCAACATCTTTTTCAGTCACTGCTTCCTAAGAACATGCAAGACAACCAGATTTAATTTCATAATTTTCAGCTTATTACGTAATTAATTAATCCATATAGACTTACGGTACCTACAAATATCACAAATGAGAACTATTATTAATAAATGAAGCCCTTACAACGTCTTTGGCAAGGATATTATCCAACAAGGTAAAGGGCGATAAGTTATGACGATCAGGATAGTGAAACCTGAACAGGTTTTAGAGTTGATAGATGACATATATAGCGCTGCTAGTGATCCTCTTCAATGGATACCAATGGCTGAAAAGATCCAATCTTCAGTTGGGGGACATAGTGTTAACTTTTGTTTAGAAGATACTCGAAAACCAGAATTCAGAAACATCTTTAGTAATGGGGTTAGTTTATCTGATATAGAATTGTACGAAAATCATTATATTGGTCGGGATAATTTTACTGAAATATATGAAACTATACCTGCTAGTACCGCCATTTTGACTCAAAATGTATGGGATTCTAAGACACTTTATCAATGCTTTCCGTATGAAGAGTTTTATAAAAACTTAGGATATGCCTTTTTTAATTGTTGTTTATTTTATAAAGATGAAGAAAAAAGAGGGTGGATTTCAGTTGTAAGGAGCGAAAACGATTCCATTTTTTCTATAGCTGATTTACAACTGATGCAGTGTTTAGCTCCTCATTTAAAAAGAGCCTTCTTAATCAATATGCATTTGTATGATTCTCAGATTGCAAAGCAGATGTGTTTGGATGCTCTTGAGCGTTTATCGGCGGGTGTAATATTCCTTTCGAACAATGGCCACCTTGTTCACAGTAATAGTAAGGCTCAAAAATATCTGAGGAATATGAATAACATGAAACAGAATTTTCGTGTCAGATTGCCAGATCACTCTGCCAACATTGAATTACAAAAAGCGATTGCTGAAATTTTGTATTCAAACAAAGTACTTCTTGGCCGTTTTATTCCATTCAAAGAGGAGGGTCATCAACATGTGGCCATCTGTCTTCCTTGGAAAATGAACGAACAGTCTTACGATTGGTTGAACCATCAAGTTGGGTGTTTGTTATTTATTCTCTCTTCAAATCGTACTTTAGGTTCTCCAGATAAATTGATGGCCGCATTTGATGTCAGTAGAGCTGAATCTCATGTTTTGAACGGGATAATGAATGGGCTCTCTACTGAACAACTTACTAATAAATTATGTGTTTCTGAAACTACCGTGCGCTTTCATATAAAAAATCTGCTGAAAAAATTTGCATCGCACAATCAAATAGAAATGCTATACAAGGTTAATCGGTTGTTCTGTGTAGATATTGAGTGATTTCTTCAATTAAGAGCAAGGTTGGTTAATCGACCCAGCAATCTTCTTTAACGGAACATGACTGGGCTTGGTAAATGAGTGTCAATAATGGCAAAGAGACTAGGTCAGGCACAGGACGCTCTTGACTACCTCTCGATGCAATTTTCTCTATTTAAAAATACAGTTTAGTACTCCACATACTACTTAGCCCATTGCTTCCCTTGGCGTGATCGTTTTAATCCTACCGATTGGTTGGGCAGCCGTGCCCGTTGCATTATTTCATTGTATCAACGGCTTACCTCTCAGTTTCTTGCCGCCATTGGAAAGAGACATTTGGTTTTTCTCAAGACGAAGCAAACATCGCCGATGGACTAATTTGCGGTCACTCTGTAAAAGAGCTGGCTAATAAGTTGTTCCTTGCTGAGTCAACTGTTCGATTTCATGTCAAAAATATACTGAAAAAAACAGAGACCAAAAGCCAAATTGCCGCTGTTAGTTTGATGCTAAGAAGCTTGATGGTTGCTCTACGCTGAACGAACGGGTCATTATCCCGCAATTAACTCAATTAGCCATGACAGAATAACGGTCATGCCCGAGAATCCCCTACCTGATAGTTACTGTAGTTAGCACCTCGTAGTGCGGCGCTATCAACTCAGTGTAATTACCATTGAAGTGACAAATAATTATTGAAGCCTGATACAAAAATATTAGCCTCCAAAGCTTTGGAGGCTAATTAATGTCACGTACGATATCAGAAAATAGCATATATCACTCAAAACAAATGCAGATCACTCCCTAACGATTTGGACTGTGTCCATACCAATAAGTTGCATTCCAGAACTTGTTGATGCATTTAACGTTGCCGTTTGGCTTTCTGACGTTAATTCCAACGCGCTAGTTTCGATCATCACTTCCATATCAGTTAAGCCGTCATCATTGATATCAATGAGAGAGTACTGTGGAGTTCCTTTCCCTTTGAGTTTTGCGGCCGCGTTGGCTAGCGTAACACTTAGGGGGTCTATTGACGTCGCATCAAAACTAACCGAGCTTAGAATGACTACAGGAACCACGCCATTTGAGCCGAGGTTGATACTGTTATCCTCACTACCTGGTTTGATATCAATCAGCACTGGATAGCCCTTGTCGCCAGGCTTGAGATCGTAGACCTGACCATCAACGGTCGCCGTTACGGTACCAATACTCGTTGCCGAGTTAGTGATCTCATACTGCTCTTCACCATATTTCTCAACAATAACTGCTGACTCTCCGACTAACTCCAACTCAATATCACTACCAACCGTAGCCGTAATTGGTGTCGCACTATCTGGACTGACTAGCAAGGTCACTTCACCCTGTTGGTTGTCCACCACTTTTAGTGCAGCCCCTTCAGTTACAGTTACCTTAAATGTTTCAGAGGTATCCATCGCCACCTCCAAGATACCAAATAATGGGCGAACGGACACCGAACCACAGGTTAGCGTACTGGCCGCCCCGCCAACCCAGGTCACAGGTTTTTGATCACCGCAAGCTTTTAGTTTAGCTGTGGAGCGAGATGTTATGACAACCCCCTCTGATGCATCATCTTCGACAACCCAACCTAATTTATCGGAGTTTGCCACTAGACTACCGAAAGTAGTGCCGCCGAGCGCTTCATCGGTAAAGTTGAGTGATGCCACCTCACTTTCATCAAAGAATACTTCATTGGTATAAGTACCATCGATAAGGTTCGCAATACCATCGCCATCTTTGTCGTTGTCACAGATATCACCGACCAAGTCGCTGTCTAAATCCAGTTGATTGCTATTGGCCGCAAGAGGACAGTTATCGAGATCATCTGTTAGTCCATCATTGTCGTTATCAAGATCACACGCATCTCCGATGTGATCTCCATCTCTATCTGATTGATTATCGACAATAAACGGACAAGAATCGCAGGCGTTACCAAAACTGTCACCGTCACTGTCTAATTGAGTACTGTTGGCGATAAGTGGGCAGTTATCATCAATATCAGGCACACCATCAATATCGCTGTCTTCACACACATCCCCAATGCCATTTAAGTCAGTATCGATTTGATCCGGGTTAGGCCGCAAAGGACAGTTGTCATTGAGATCGTCCAAATTATCGCGGTCTGAATCTTGTTTTGCCCAGAAAGCAAAATAAGCATAGGAATAACTGTAATCCTGGTTAGAATTATACGCGAAACTGGTTTGAGTTTGCCCGCGAAAAGCAACAGTATGGTTACTTAGAGCTGATTGGTTATTATACAGGCCTAAGGAAAGATACTGTGGAGTTATTGCGTCTAACTCTTGTCCTTGGCGAGCAACGATACGTAATCGCCCGTCAAAGAACGCGGCAATATTTGGATAGCTATGTGAAATCCAATTCCCATACAGCACGTCAAAGTGATAAAGATTGAAGTATGTTCCTTGCGTATATTGAGGGCCTTTAAATACGGTGGTGTTTGAATTACCCTCATAGACCTGAAGCAATTGCTCATAGCCAGAATAGTTCGGGTAATCTCGATAGCCTGTTACACTATACCATAAGCTCTCACTATCAAATCTGATGCTATTAAGGTAATAGCCGAAATATTCACTGCCTTCTCGGTTTGTCAGTATCGTTTGAGCGGTGTAGTTTCCGTCAATATCTGGGGTCACTAGTAACAGAGCCTGATACCAACAGTTTGGACAGTCAGCCGATAGGTTAGGCCCCCCTGCTAAAATTGCTACTTGGCCAGTGTCAGACAGTGAACGCAGGCTTATGTTATAAGGAACAATGTTGGTGCCCGGTAGTGGTCTGGTTGTATCCCATAGTAAACGAGTGTTGCCATTCTGGACGAAATAAACACCGTAATTTGGATAGTTATACCTATATCCATTTGCTGCTTGGTAGCTTTTGTAACTATAAGGTTGCAGAATAGAGACAAAAACACTTTGCTGGCCATTAGTTAAGATATTCCAACCGCTGATGGTATCACCTGATGGAAGAGCAAGAGGGAAGCTCAACTCTTGGGTTATAGCGCCATCAGTTCCGAGTTTTAGAAGACCACGATTGATGATTTTTCTGCCTGTATCAAGTTCTTCTTCAATATTTCCCTCAAAAAAGTATCCTCCATCATTAGATTTCCCTATAGCATTAAACCATCCAAGTTTCTTCGTTGTATCAATCGCTTGACCTCTATTTAATTGGGCTTTGACGATGTCGCCATCGGTCAAGTAAAAATAACTCGAGCTTTGAGATAGTTGGGTCGCGGAATCGTAACTATAGACGTTTCGATACAACAATACGTCTTCGTCACTAACGCCAAGAACTATTGGGTAATCGTATTGGTGGTTGTAGCTATCCCCATTTCTTTCAAAAGAATAGCTGCCTTGATCCAGTTTTTTGTAGATATATCCAGGGTTCAATCCCGCCAATAATTCCACTTCATCTGGAGCAGATATACTACCCGCAGTATTTGTTACTTGCAGAGCAATGCGGTACGTACCTGGAAGGTCGGGAATAAAATGTACTGCTCGTGATGTGGCAGATGAAATCGATGAGGTGCTTCCTTGCGGCGCTTCGACAAGACTCCATTGATAGCTAAGTTGGTAATTGTGGTCTTGGCTGTCTGTCGAGTTAACACCATCTAATAGAACATTTTCCCCTACGTCGACTTCAACGTCCACCCCCGCATAGGCGATTGGCAGTGGTCGTAATTCTTGTGATTCAAATGCCGTTAACCCTAGGTTTCCTCCCAGCACATAGACGGTTGAGCCGATACTGGTAGCAGCGCTCCCCCATCCGTGACTGACCGCAAGATCCGGACCAGCAGTCCAAGAATTTGTCGATGGGTCATAGATATCTACGCGTTGATCGTTATTGTCCGTACCTCCAATAACATACAATTTTCCATCAACCGCTGCCGCCGAAGGATACCAACGTGGAGATGGCAAAGAAGCTTTGGTTGTCCATTGATCAGTTAATGGGTTATACGCTTCTACAATTGCAAGCTGTCCTTCACCATATCCACCGACAACGTATATTTCACCGTTTAGGACTGCACCTGCAGATCCACGTCTAGGGGTGGGCATTGGGCTACCTTCGCTCCAGCTATCTGAATTTGGGTCGTATATTGAGGTTGTCCCTACATTAGCTAAGCTAGGTCCTTGTTGATCCAGTCCACCGATAACATACAATTTTCCATTTAACACTCCGCCAACAGCCCAAGCTCTGCCTCCGTCTGGCATAGACGTTCTAGCTGACCATACACCAGTGGCGATATCTAATGCTGTGAGTTCACCGATCATGGAGTTACTATTGTTCGCTCCTCCGGCGATATATAGCTGGCCATTAATTACTCCCGATGCCGTTCTCTGTCTTGCTGTCGGCATAGAAGGACCAGTACTCCATGTTTGAGTCACAGTGTCGTAAACATCGACTTCTACAGACGCACTACTTCCAGAAGAAGAGGGACTACCCCCCACAACATATATTTCGTTATTAACGGCTTCAACCGAAAAGTGCGTACGACCATTGGGTATATTCTCTAATACTTGCCACTCCGCAAATGATTGATACGGGAGAACCATTAGAGTTAACACTGATAAAAGGGCTATACAGCGCCGGAACAGTGGTAAGACTTTTGGATTGATCACAATAGGTAATAGCATTGTTCTTTCCTTAGACTTCAAGTTGTAGGCCTAACGAGAACCAGGCTTATCTTGAGGTCAAAGAGTCGATCAATTGCGCATCCAGACTACTTAAACCGTGCCAATCTCGTTGAGGCATGTACTAAGTGTTACAAAAACGTAACACGCCTTAGTCTATTGATAGTTCAGTTAGCTACGCATTAACCTATCAATATTGATAGTTTTTCTGAGTTGTTGGTAGTGAAGATGTGATGAATTGACATACCCTTTTGATAATAAATAAAAAAGGTCATGTATCAGGAAGTCTATTTTATTGAAGTAGTCCTAGAGTTGATGTTTTGTCGTTTAAAAATCAGTGAGAAAACGCTCAATTTTCTGGAATGGTGAGAGGCTTGGGCGGAATGTTAGTTAGATACCAACTCCAACTGTTTCAGTTGAGGTTCCATATCCATATTAATTCGATAGCATTTGATTTAAGTAAGGGCTCTAAAAAGGTTCTGTCCAATTGTGAGTTTCAGAAAAGAGATAAGCAAAAAGCGAACTAAGTTAAGGACCGCCAGTCAAAAAAAGCGGCCCATCTGGACCGCTTAACAAGGAGAGAATGAACAAGTCTTTTAACGACTATTTTGACTCGATTAACATCGTACCGGAGCCAGTATTTGAGATCGGTGCGTGGTAGCTGCTTTGTAGCACATTCAGCTCACCTTGCAATGTTCCGCGCATGCCAAGCCACATGTTCAGTTCAGGGCCTTGAGCACCACCCTCTTTGATAAGATCAAGGACAGAAAGTTTGGTCAGGCACTCAGGTTCTGCAACTAACTTATCCATACAGTAAAGATCGAACTCTTTATTGATAAACCCTGCTCGCTCGCCGTCCAACTGGTGTGAAAGACCGCCAGTGCCAAGTACAACCACTTTCAAGTCTTGATCGAAGCTTTCAACTGCCGCAGCAATCTGTTTACCCAGGTCGTAGCAACGCTTCGGCGAAGGCATTGGATGCTGTTCGCAGTTGATACAAACAGGAATAACCTGAACATTATCGTACGAGTAATTTGGCCATAAAAGCTGCATAGGAACCGTCAGACCGTGGTCGACTTTCATTTCCTGACAAATCGTGATGTCGAATTCATTTTCAACCAAGTGGTTAGAAATATGCCACGCTAAGTCTGGAGATCCTTTCACATCTGGAATCGTTTGAATGCCCCAACCTTCGTCGGCGTTTTCATAACGGTCTGCCACGCCAATCGCGAACGTTGGCTTTTTGTCGATAAAGAATTCAAGACCATGGTCGTTGTAAAACAGAATCGCAACGTCTGGTTTCTCTTCCCCTAACCATTTAAGAATCGGAGGATAAGCATCAAACAACGGCTTCCAGTACGGTTCCTGCTGTTGATTGTTTTCTATCGCTTTGCCGATAGCAGGGATATGTGAAGTACCGATACCACCTATAATTTTTGCCATGATTATTTCCCCGCGTCGACTAACATTTGCTTAAATTCTTCAACCGTTTTGCCGGTTTGAATCGCACCAATATCTTGCATATTCAGACCAAGCATTCCAGCAAACTTAGCCAAATAGTAAATACTTCCACCTAACTTCAGTAAGCCAAGCACATCACGATTTTGAATCGCTACTTTCTGCTCTTCCGTCAGACCAAACTTATCGCAGTAAGCCATTTCATCACGCTGAAACTCTTCGCGAGCCGCAGCCGTGTTGAGAGAAAAGCACATCTTATTCAGACCGTAACCTTTACGAGCCATTTCACCGTCAAACAGAACGGTGCCTTCAATTGAGGACTTGTTATCAAGATAAGACATTTTAAACTTCCTCCGGCCAGTACAGTTTCATCGGGTTAGTCACAAGCAGAGCTTGTTGCAACTCTTCCGATGGTGCGATTTTTGGAATCACATCAACAAGATGACCGTCATCTGGTGTGTGTGATTTCATGTTTGGGTGCGGCCAGTCAGTACCCCACAACACACGCTCAGGGAAGCGCTCAACGAGCTCACGAGCGAAAGGAACTACGTCTGAATAGTCTGGTGGAGTAAGTGTCAAACGCTCTGGACAGCTCACTTTCGTCCAGATCTGCGGGTTACTCTCCATCATGTTAATGAACTTCTCGAACTCTTCGCTGTAGACGCCTTTAGAAACATCAGGACGACCCATGTGGTCGATGACAACAGTCATATCAAGTTCATTCAGGAATGGCGCAACCTCGTCAATATCCTGCGCTTCAAAGTAGACAACGACATGCCAGCCCAGTGGGCGAATTTTTTCTGCAATCTGCTTTAGCGTTTCTTTTGGTGCGGTATCAACAAGACGTTTCACGAAGTTAAAACGTACACCACGAACGCCGGCTTTATCCATCAGTTGCAGCTCTTCGTCAGTGACGGTTTCATCGACAAAAGCAATGCCGCGAGCTAAATCACCAGCGGTGTTGAGCGCATCTACCAAAGCAGCGTTGTCTGTACCATGGCAAGACGCCTGAACAATAACGTTGCGGCTGAAGCCGAGGTAATCTCTTAGTGCGAATAACTGCTCTTTAGAGGCATCACACGGCGTGTACTTACGTTTTGGCGAGTAAGGGAATTTACTTGCTGGGCCAAATACGTGGCAATGGCTATCCACAGCACCTTCCGGCACCTTAAACTCGGGTTTGCTTGGATTAGGGTGAAAAGGTAGATAATCCTTGTCCATGGTCAGTCCTTATATTCTATCTATTTGTATACACGATTCCGTCAAACAACTTACGGGCGGTACGCAAAATTGCTGCAGCTTGGACTTGGTTCTCTTTTACATCCAACACTACGCTCATTTTGCCTATCGGGTGTTCAACGTCTACCGCTAAAGTTTCACTTTGCTCGATTGATGCCAATTTTTGTGCCGGCGAACCATCTAAAATGCACGCACTCGCAACACTTACGGCTCCCAGTACACCTATCGAGGCATGGCAGCGATGAGGGATAAAGGTACGAGTAGAAATAGCGCCGCCATATTGGGCTTTGCTAACCAATGACATTTTAGGTACCGATAATTGGGAAACATCACCGAGGTTCATTAACGGTCCAGCTTGTAGCCGTATTGATTCCAGCTTTTGTTTTAGTTCCGCGTTATTGTCGAGTTGATCTCGGCTTTCATCGCCCGAAATACCGAGGTCTTGAGCATTGATGACCACAACAGGCATGCCGTTATCAATTAACGTTACTTCAACACCGTCAATCACATCGACGACATTGCCGCTCGGCAGCAGTGCGCCACAAGTTGAACCGGCGGTATCTTCGAACGTAACCGCAATCGGCGCTGCGCTACCTGGAACGCCATCGATTTCACAGTCACCTTCGTAGGTCACTTGTCGATTCGGCGTATTCACGGTGACTGTCACGATTTGATCGGTGTTCTCCATGTAGATTCTTACTGTCGTTTGCTTTTCTTGGGCTTCCACGATGCCTCGCTCGATCGCAAATGGAGCTACACCCGCTAAGATATTGCCACAATTTTGCTTAGTGCTGATCAATGGTTGATCCACAAACACTTGTAAAAAAAGATAATCTACATCGACACCATCTCGTTCAGACGGTGCGACGATCGCAACTTTAGAAGTCAGGGGATCGGCACCGCCAATCCCATCAATTTGACGCTCGTCAGGTGAGCCCATTGCCGCGAGAAGAAAGCTTTCCAGACAAGACTGGTCTGAAGGCAGGTCACTTTTAACAAAGTATGCGCCTTTTGAAGTACCCGCTCTCATCCACATACAAGGGGCTTGGTTAGACATATTTGAGCCCTTTTTCTGCTAAACGCTCACGCATATTATAGATGTCCAGGCCAAGTTCGCCGTTTGCTAAGCGAACACGTTTCGCCTCTTCTCTCTCGATGCGATCAAGTGCGGCTACAAGTACTTGTTTTGCTTCGTCGCGACGAACAACCACAACACCGTCTTCATCAGCGACCATAACATCTCCTGGGTAGACGATTTCTTCTGCGCAGGTCATTGGAACGTTCACAGAACCCAATGTTTCTTTAATGGTGCCTTCGCTGAAAATGGCTTTTGACCAAACCGGGAAGTTCATTTCACGCAAATCTCGCGTATCGCGTACGCCGCCTTCAATGATTAGGCCAACCACACCACGCGCTTGGGCTGACGTAGCAAGCAAGTCACCAAAGAAACCGTGGTTAGAAGGCGAAGTTGGAGCGAAGACTAGGAAATCACCGTCCTGAGCTTGTTCAATTGCCACGTGCATCATCCAGTTGTCACCCGCAGCACCAGAAATCGTAAGCGCAGAACCAGCAACCGCATCACATTGGAAGATAGGACGCATGTAGTGAGCCAGCAGGCCGCGACGACCTTGAGCTTCATGGATAGTCGCAACGCCACATTTACGCAGACCTTCAATCACGTCTTTGTCTGCACGTTGAATATTCTGAACTACAACATTGTTTTGCATAATATTAATCCTTATGCCTTCAGACGGCTGAATACACGACGAGCGTTGCCTTCAAAAATGAGAGCTTTCTCTTCGTCGTTGACCTTATCGCTTGCGTCGATGTAACGCTTGGTATCATCAAAGTAGTGACCAGTTTCTGGGTCGACACCACGTACTGCACCAATCATCTCTGACGCAAACAGGATGTTTTCCGCAGGAAGAATGTCTAGTAGCAGGTCAATGCCTTTCTGGTGGTATACACAAGTATCGAAGTAGATATTCTTCAGAACTGACTCTTCTAATGGTGGAAGACCCATGTCTTGTGCAATACCGCGGAAACGTCCCCAGTGGTAAGGCACTGCGCCACCACCGTGAGGAATAATGATTTTCAACTCAGGGAAATCTTTAAATACATCCGACATCAGAAGCTGTTGGAATGCCGTGGTATCCGCACCCAGGTAATGTGAAGAGGTGGTGTGGAAGCAAGAGTTACACGCCGCAGATACGTGAATCATCGCCGGAACGTCTAGCTCAACCATTTTTTCGTAAAGTGGGTAGAACGCTCGGTCACCCAAAGACGCATCTTTCCAGAAACCGCCCGTGGTATCTGGGTTTAGGTTACAGCCGATGAAGTCCATTTCTTCGACACAGCGAACCAATTCGGGTACCGATTTAGAAGGCGTCACACCCGGCGACTGAGGAAGTTGAGCAACAGGGGCGAAGTTGTTAGGAAATAGGTCACACACACGGCGAATTAAATCATTCTGATGTTCTGTCCAGAAGCGGCTAGTATGCTCGTTTCCAATGTGGTGTCCCATCCAACTTGCGCGAGGAGAGAAGATAGTCAAATCGGTTCCGCGCTCTTTTTGCAGACGAAGCTGGTTGTTTTCAATACTTTCGCGAATCTCATCGTCAGAAATACTGATAGTACCTTTGTCTCCAACGTATTTTGGATCTTTTGCTACCGCTGCTTTTTGGCTTTCTCGGTAATCACCGACTTGCGGTGGTGTAGTGGTATAGTGGCCGTGGCAATCGATTATCATCTCATCAATTCCTTCTGTTGTTTTGTTTTTATACTCAAATAACCTCGAGATGCTTAGTTCTGTGAAAATGTCTTGGCTGATAAATTCAACCACGACTTGAATCCTGCATCTGGAATTCACTTGTGTATAACTACTATAACGACGGAGATAACAACTCGACTATTTCAATTTATTTTTACGGTATAAGTTTTTGAGATAGATGCCTTACTTTTATTGTTAACAAATCGACTTAAAAGCCAATAAATACAAGCATTCAACAAAAATGAATAGGTGTTAGAAAAATATAATTATCATTGGAAAAATGACGTGTGGTAGCCTTATCTTGTCATTAATAGATGGAGTACTTACTATGCAATGCCGTTTATTTGGAAAAAATATAACTCGGTCAAAATCCCCATATTTTCACAACGAGCTTGCCAAGCATTTAAATATTAACTTTAGCTATCAATTAAATAGTATTGATAGCGGGGATATTGAAGAGTTCAAATCTCAAGCAACGGCGTTGTTCGCTTCTGAAATTCAGTCGGCAAATGTCACTTATCCATTTAAAGAAATCGCCATTGAAATAGCGAGTAAACTCGACAAATCGGCGCAACGTGTTCAGGCAGCGAACACATTAGTGAAAAAAGGCGACGAGATTATCGCTTACAACACCGACTACTCAGGATTCATTCAAGCTTACCGAAATTCACGTGAGCAGACACCTGGTCGAGTTGTGCTAGTTGGATGTGGAGGCGTTGGTAAAGCCGTTGCGATGTCACTGGTTGATCTAGGTGCATCAGAGCTGATTTTGTTTGATATGGATGAGAAAAAAGCCCAGGCACTTGCTAATCAACTGTCTGACGAAGACTTACAGGTGACAACGGCAAATAGCGAATCACTTGAGTCTTACGTCAAGCTGGCTAATGGTCTGGTAAACTGCACTCCAGTCGGTCACTACTCGATGCCGGGCACCCCTATTCCAGAAAGCTGGATTGGCTCTCAAGAGTGGGTTTTCGATGCCGTTTATACGCCTGTCGACACTCAATTCCTTCTAGCAGCAAAAGAGAAAAACGTCTCTATTATCAGCGGCTTTGAACTATTTTTCCATCAAGCAACTGACGCATTTTCTCTCTTTACTAATACCAAACCAAGCCCTGCCGAGTTAGCAGAGTTCCGTGAATCGCATTTCACTCAGCTATGCTAAGCAAAGGTTCTCATTATGCCTAAGTTACTGTTATTAAACGGCCCAAACCTTAATCTGTTGGGCTCTCGTGAACCTGAGAAGTACGGTCATGAAACGCTAGCGGATGTAGAAGTCCGCTGTCAAAAGCTCGCCTCTGAATTTGGTTATGAGGTCGAATGCCTGCAAAGCAATATTGAAGGTGAGTTAATTAATGCCATCCACAAAGCTGGGGCTGAATACAAAGCTGGTGAGCTCGCTGGCGTTGTTTTCAACCCAGGCGCTTACACGCATACCTCAATCGCCCTTCACGATGCGATCGCAGGTGTTGGCGTTCCTGTCGTTGAAGTACACATTACCAACGTACACGCGCGCGAATCGTTCCGTCATCACTCTTATATTTCTCCGGTGGCTGCTGGTACCATTATTGGTATGGGCACAAAGGGCTACCAATTGGCGATTAACTATTTGCTAGAAAAATAACATCTCGACGTTATTTCAATGATTCGACAAATAAAAAAATAGGTGCTTCAATGAAGCACCTATTTTTTATTCTGATTTTTATTTCTAATGTTTAATCATGGTAAGACTGGGATGCCAAGCGAATAAACGCATTGGTTTCGCCATATTTTTTATAGTTTCCAACTCGCTGTAACACTTCAAAGAACAGTCCATTGACTTCTTTTGTGTAGAAATGCAAGAAGCTGCCTGTGTCATCCTCTGTGTATAGGATGTTGTTTTCTTTAAGTTTTGCAATAAACTCGTCACTTAAATCAAACTGAGCTTGAATGTCTAAATAGTAGTTGTTTGGTATCTTCAGCTGATAAATTGGCGACAGATCTTTTACTGCCGCGAAAATATCATGACATTGAATGGCAATCTGGTTAATGCTAGCCCCATTTGACGCATTTAAAAAACGCTGAGCAGAGGTCTGCTTCGCACTCGTACTGTTTAACGCAAACTTAATCTTGCCGTTTGGACTGGTAATCGTACGGCTGGTGATCAGACCGTTGATATCTGGCAAGTCGTAGCTCTCTTCCGGAACAAAACCAAAAATTGATTTGTAGAAGAACAAGTTAGACAACAAGGTTTCAGGTGACACCACCTGCCCCATATGGTCGATACGGATTAGGTTGTCATTATAGGCAGCACCATCCGTCAGCGGTTCAAAATCGACGTCATAGAACTTCTCTGCGTGGTTTTGATCAAGCAGATGGATAAGCAGATTACTTGAGCTTTTCAGCGTCGGGATATCCAGTTCATTCTCTTGGCGCGCCTGATAAATCGTCGGGCTATTGTAACGCTTTGCCAGTTCAACTAAGCGGTTTGCGTCCTTCGCTAATACACCCAACGCACAAACAGATTCACCATGCCCTTCTAAGTAACTACTCGCATTACTATTTTTCTCATAGTTGAATACGAAGTTGATATCACCAAGTTGGTAAAGGTCAACATTTTTGCTTTTATGACAATGGGTTTTCTTAAAGCCAAGTGATTCGATGATATCGGTAAACGGGTTGTTTTCACGTTCTTTTACCGCAAATTCCACAAAACTTATATCACTCACTTCAGGCGCTTCGAACGTGTCACTGCTCTGGTCTTCAAGCCATTTCAATGAACGTACACCATCAATCGCTTTTTCAATTGGAGACGAAGAGCGGAACTCATCATTAAACACTTCATGTGACAAGTAATCGTCGTAACCTTTGTCTTTAAGCGCTTGAACAAACTCAATAATAGGAAAATCACCCTGACCAGGGAAGCAGCGATAATGGCGGGTGTACTGCAGAATGTCCATTTGCATCTTAGGCGCATCAGCCAACTGAACCAGGCCAATTTTTTCAACTGGAATATCGTTCTTTAACGTGTCCAGCGTGTTACCACGGGCGAACATATGGAATGTATCAAGTACGATACCCAAGTTTGGGTGATCCACTCGCTTAACGATATCCCAGGCGTCATCGTAGTCTGCGATATGACGACCCCAGGCAAGCGCTTCATAGCTTAATTTCATGTCTTCACGTTTAGCCAGTTCTGCCAACGCATGCAGATCTGCAGCGCACTGATTTCTGTCTGGGGAAGCCAGCGGGTGAACGCTACTGCACATCATTAAACGATCAGTACCTAGCTGATGCGCAAGGTCAATCTTACGCTCCATCATCTTGTATTTCTTATCGCGTAACTCAGGCGGTAGGCCTTCCATATCGCGAAACGGTTGCAGCACTAAAATCTCCAACCCCAGACTATCAGCGATACGTTTTACATCGCGAGCGGTGCCTCGGTATTGGGTCAAATCATTCTCGAAAATTTCGATTGCGTGGAAACCCGCCTTAGCCGCTGCATGCATTTTTTGCTCAAGCGTACCGGATAAACAAACGGTGGCAATTGAATACTTCATAAATTAACTCCTAGCCAATCAAAGGCTGATATCTCGTATAGGGAGGCGTTAAGAATCTCGTTGACAGGTGCCAGACACTCACCTCACTATGAATTAAACATTGCAACAACAATCGACAGAGAAATTCCGGAAGCTAGCGTTGTTGTTACAAGCGTGTTTACACAAAATTTTTGTTGATGATAAATAGCACCCAATATTGGGTAGATGGTTAACATCGGCGCTGCAGCAAATATAATCAGTACTGGTTTAAGCGCTTCATCGACTGGAAATATGGTCAACAATCCAATCGCAACCATCGGAAAAATAATGAGTTTATTAACGGCAACCAAAGCGGTGCGTCTTTTTTCTTCAAGCTTGAATGACTGGCCTAATGCACCACCGATAGCAAACAATGCCAATGCGACAGCTGTATTAGAAAACCAATCGGCACTTTTCATAACAAACTCAGGCAAAGTTATATTTAATAAATTTATACCTAGTGCAATAGCGATAGAAATTATTATTGGATTACTGCTAATACGTTTCGCGATTGATTTCATTTGATCAAACGTATTAGTTTTAACGCTATGGCTAATTTCCAGAAATAACAAACAAAGTGGAATAAATAAAAGATTCTCCACCAAAACGCACATTAAAAAGGCTTCAATAAATTGGCCATCAAATAGTGACAAAACAATTGGAAAGGCAACAAATGCACTATTTGGCATACCGCTACCTAATGCATTAATACATGCATCTTTCCAATCAGATTTTAATACTTGTTTACTTATGACCAACGCAAAGCCCATTGAGGCAATACCTGAAATTGCGTATACCAATAAAAAGTTAAGTTCTAATGCATTTTTAATATCCAGTTGCGACAAATTAATCAATATGACAGCAGGCAACGAGAAATATAAAACTAACTTACCTATATCCGCATGAAAACCTTGAGAGAAAAAGCGAATTTTTGTTGTATAAAACCCTGCCGCCACTATCATCGCGAGCGGCAGGAGAACGTCCATCACAGCCATATTGAGTACTTGTTAGTAGCCAAACATTTTTGGTAAGAACAGCACGCTTTGAGGCACGAAGGTAATAAAAAACAGCACGACAACTTCGAGCAAAAACAGCGGTGCAATTTGTTTTGATATAGCCGCAACACCCACTTTAGAAATGGTATTGGCAACGAACAGACAAATACCAAGTGGTGGCGTAATCAAACCAATCATCAGGTTAAAAATAACCACAATCCCGAAGTGAACAGGGTCGATTCCGAAACTCATCGCAATTGGATGGAAGATTGGAATCAAGATAAGCATTGCCGCAATCCCTTCAAGGAATAGACCAACCACCAGCAATATCAGGTTAACCATAATCAGGAACATCACCGGGTCACTGATCGTGCTGATGATTTGCGCACTGATGTACTGAGGTACACGTGAGAAAGTCAGCAGCCAGTTAGCAACGGAAATTACCGCAATCAAAATCAATACGATAGATGAGTCACGCATTGAGCGAATAAACACTTCCGGTAAGTCACTAATTTTAAGTGTTTTATAGAAAAACATCCCAACGGTCAATGCGTAAAATGCAGCAAAAGCAGCGGCTTCTGTCGGTGTGACAACACCTAATAGAATTGAACCAAGAATGAATACCGGCATGGTCAATGGAACAAACGCTTTTACCAATGCTTTACGGCGACTTTGACGGACAACGTTACTGCGAATCTTATGGCGCGTTGCGTAGAAATAAACAAATATCGACAGTGCAATCGCAGATAGAATACCCGGTACAATCCCTGCTAAGAATAGCGCTGGAACCGACACACCACTTGCGATTAGCGCGTAGATAATCACCGGGATACTTGGCGGAATCATTGGGCCGATAACAGATGACGCAGCAGTTAATGCGGACGAAAACTCTTTGCTGTATCCCTCTTTTTCCATTTGAGGAATAAACACACGACCAAGAGCAGAAGTGTCTGCAACCGCGGAGCCAGAAATACCCGCAAACATCACTGACGACCAAATGTTTACCTGAGCAAGTCCGCCTCGGAAGTGCCCGACTAACGCATTAGCAAAATCGATAATTCGCGTAGTGATACCACTTTTGTTCATCAGCTCACCAGCCAGAACAAACAGAGGTACTGCAAGAATTGAATAGGAGTCCAATCCGCTAAAAATGCGTTGAGCAACTAAGCTAATTGAAATTGGCGTACTGGTGACATAAAACGACATCGCCAGAATGATTGTGAATACGAGCGGAACACCGAATATCAGTAAGGTGCCCATCAAAGCTATAGATGGCATAGTAAATCCTTATACATCTCTACGTTTTAGACAGGGTGCACGCCCGGTTAGAGCTGATAGATGAGCGGCTAATCGAAGTGATGCAGCGATAAGTAAGCACACACCACCAACCACTAGTGCTGATTGGAAGTAATACATACTGATCCCAATACCCGGTGATTCAATGGCACCGCGCTTCGCAACAAACAA
Organism: Vibrio sp. EJY3; assembly: GCF_000241385.1. Classification (NCBI taxonomy): domain Bacteria; kingdom Pseudomonadati; phylum Pseudomonadota; class Gammaproteobacteria; order Vibrionales; family Vibrionaceae; genus Vibrio; species Vibrio sp. EJY3. The sequence continues at coordinate 495,317 of NC_016614.1, read as the reverse complement.
ATAACCTGACCAAATCAATATCAATGCACTCGCAAACACTGCTATGTCAGTAATGACTTCTAATCCTTTTTGGAACTTAGCCGACTTCACCGAGCTAAGAACTGAGAATTTAATGTGTAATTCATCGAGGTAACAGATTGCTGTAGCAAACATAACGCCGTAAATCATGGCGTATTTACACAGCTCTTCACCCCATAAAATCGAGGTATTGAAAAAATAACGACTGATGCTGCTAAACAACATCACTACAAAGACTGTTAGCAATGAAGTGCCAGCAAGGATAGCCAGCAGCTTTTTGTATCGCTCTATCATAGTCTTTCTCCACAAAATTCCGTAAAGCCCGTAATAGGCTTTACGGCTTACCTAAAATTATTTAGCAGCGTCTACTGCTTGAAGTGCCTCATCGATCCATTTTGAATCAATCGTCGTTTCTAGCCATTTGATCACAGCAGGCTGAGTTTTCTCGCTGAACTTCTGCTTCTGTTCCGCCGTTAGTGACGTAACTGTCATGCCTTTTTTCGCCAGTAATTCAAGGCCAGCAGCTGAGTTCACTTGTTGGATAGCGCGACTTACCGTACTTGCTACTTTTGCCGAACGGTCAATCAGTTCTCTATCCTCTGCTTTTAAGCCAGTGTAGAAATCGTCGTTGATTAGCAGAAAGTCAGTGCCGTACACATGGCCATCTAGCGTGATGTATTTTTGCAGCTCGTAGAATTTGTTGTTCGCAATAACACCAACAGGGTTTTCCTGACCGTCTACTACGCCAGTCGTCAGTGCAGCCGGAACTTCAGGCCAAGCAATTGGTGTTGGTTCTGCGTCTACCGATTTCAACATTTCGATATAAAGAGGGGTGGTCATCACGCGGATTTTTAACCCATTCAGGTCTTCTGGGCTGCTGATGACTTTCTTAGAGTTGGTGAAATGACGGAAACCAGTTTCTCCGTAAGCAAGGTTGCGAAGCCCAGTCTGCTTGAGACAGTGTTCGCCCAGCTTTTTACCGAACTCACCATCCAGAACTTCCCATGCAACCGGAGCTGAAGGGAACAAGTAAGGGATCTCAAGCACACTCGCTTCTTTACACAGCTTGCTGTAAGCCCCAGAAACCATCGTCATTGTTAACATGCCTTCCTGAGCTGACTGTAGTAGCTCAGTCTCACCACCCAATTGGCTAGATGGGTAGACATTGACACTTATACGGCCGCCGGATTCCGCTTCAACAAGATTTTTAAAAACCTGTGTAGCAGCACCTTTTTTAGATGTCGTCCATTCCTGAGAATCAACGTGACCAATCGTGATTTCAATTTCAGATGATGCGGCAGTTCCCGCATAAGCAAGTGCGAGAGAAAGTGATAATGTTTTTATTGTTCTCATTCTGTGAACCTCCTGTTTCATGGCATTAACAATCTAGCACTCCCCCCAGATGACCTATAATTCATATAGTGAAAGTGCCATTCAATTTTTAGATAAAGGGGCAATTATCAATTAAGAACAATAGAAAATTAAATTTAATAAATTCAATGAATTAAACCAAATTTTATAGCGTTGAAATATTAAATAAAAAATAAACACCCTCCATTGTATACAATTACAAATAGGAGATTGGCGTCACAATTTATAAACAAGAAAGTAACCTAAACATTTAGCATTGTGCTTAAACATGTCTAAATAAGTGAAAAGTTAATGTGGGTTCACCTTCTAGGGTCGTTGCCCCATCAGCGTTACCAGTTTTCCGAATTGCATATTCAACACTGAGAATTACATTGCTCATTTACAGGCGGTCTTATGTTTAACATCCCAAATATTCGGCACTTACGCGCCATTTCTGAAGTCGTCAAGACAGGCAGCATCAGTAAGGCATCTGAGACCGTATTTCTCTCCCAACCAGCCATTACTCAAGCGATTTCAAAATTCGAAAAGAGTATTCACAGTGAACTATTTGAACGTACCAGTGATGGCATGACGCCGACTCCGCAAGGTAAAGCTTTCGCGTTTCGTATTGATAGGGCGTTAGATCATATTGAGCATGGGATCTCGGAGACACTGAAGATCGCCAAAGGGCAACGCAAAAGCAACGTTCATCGATTCTTATACAATATGACGTCGACACACCTGAAGGCGTTAGTTGCCGTTTCGGATGGTCAGGGTTTTACCGAAGCCAGCCGCTTGTTGGAGGTGTCCCAATCTTCCGTTTACCGCGCGTCAAAAGATCTTGAAGAGATCTTGGATGTCACCTTATTCGAAAAAATCAGTAATGGTATCGTTGTAAGCAAAGCCGGTACCGCTCTCGTTAAAGCTTGTAAACTCGCATTTGTGGAAATAAAGCAAGGAATCGAAGAGATCGATGCACTTAGCGATCGTCATAACAGTGTGATCACAGTGGGCTGTCTGCCGTTAGCTCGTACCTGTTTGCTACCTATTACTATTAATGAATTCAGCCAAAGCTATCCAGACTGCCGAATTCAGGTTATCGATGGCCCCTACTCCGATTTGCTCAACCACTTAAAGTACGGTGAAATCGATGTACTGATTGGCGCATTGCGATTTCCGATCCCGAGTACCGATATTCGTCAGGAAACCCTGTTTGAATCAGAAAACAAAGTCTTTGCACGCCACGATCATCCGCTATCCAAAAAAGCGAATGTCACTCTGCAGGATTTACATCAAGCCAGTTGGGTAGTCTCCAGCGCTAATACGCCAGGACGCAAGATGTTTGAAGACATCTTCTTTAATGGTGGATTAGAGCCCCCTTCACGTTTGGTAGAAGCCAGTTCGCAGATGCTTGTAAAAGAACTGATACTGGGCAGCGATCGCCTGTCTGTCCTTTCTCAACATCAAATTCAACGTGAACTGGACGAAGGCCACTTTACGATTTTACCTTTTGATTGCAGCCAGCAGTCTCGACCGATTGGCCTTACCATGCGTAAGAACTGGTACGCGACTACCGTACAGACGCATTTCGTATCGCTTCTGCGTAAGAATGGCTTGAAGATGTCAGGCTAAATCGGGCAGCGCTTTCTCAAAATTGAATACCTAATATCATCTTTTGATTATTCGTGTTTTTACCCAAATGTTACAGTCGTTTTCGGTGAAGCAACATATTCGGGTATCAAAGGTGAAAACAACTCGTGCCGCATTTATTGGCTTCGGTGAAGCCGCTCAAGCACTTATCAGCATCGCTGGTGACAATGCACCGGACGTGATCAGTGCTTTTGATATCAAAACACGCGATGAGGCTACACGCGAAGCAAAACTGATGGATTACATCCAATTTCAGGTCAATGGCGCGTTTAACCCAGAGCAAGCCGTTTGTGGCGCTCAGGTTATTTTTTCTCTCGTTACACCTGATCAGGCAAACTTGGCTTTAGCACCGCTTAGTAGTGCGCTGACAGAGAAGCAGTTTGTCGTAGATTGTAACTCGTGTGCTCCTGCAGTGAAAAAACACAATGCGAAATTGGTAGAGTCGCAAGGTGCAGCCTATATTGACGCTGCAATAATGAGTCCGGTAAAAGCGAATTCAAAGCCAATCCCACTGTATATTTCTGGTAAAAAAGCCACTCTGGTTGCACCACAATTGCAGTATTTGGGGTTTGATGTAACCGTGATTTCAGAGCAGGTCGGCGATGCTTCACAAATAAAAATGTTGCGTTCAGCGATGGTGAAAGGTCTGGAAGCATTAACAACAGAATGTATGCTTGCTGCTCATCGTGCCGGGGTCGCGCCCTATGTGATTGAGTCACTGGAAAAGAGCTACCCACAACTTAATTTGTCGCAATTGGCGGTTTACCATATGGAAAGAATGCTCACTCATGGGAAACGACGTAGCGAAGAACTTAAATCAGTAGTCGAGACACTTGCTTCACTTGATATCGATACCAGTATGTCGAGCGGCGCAATCAACTGGCATCAACTGATGTCGGATATCAATGTAACTGTCGATAATCAAACGTTAGAACAGTTATCTAATCAAATTTTGAATACGATGGAGCACTCAGCGTCACCCATCCAATCAAACGATACCCTTACCTCTTAACCAAGTGTAATAAAGGATTATTTATGAAAGTATGTGTAGTTGGTGCAACTGGTGCCTTTGGCCGTAAGCACTTAGAAGCCATCCAAAATATCGACGACGTAACCGTATCAGTTATGGTTTCTCCAGAACAAGACAAGCTTGATGCTCTGATCAATGAATATGACTCTCAGGCTGTTGGTGTAACGACACTTGAAGAAGCACTTGTTCGTGACGATGTTGATGCCGTTATCTTAGCAACGCCAACTCAGGTGCACGCATCTCAAGCTATCCAGTGTATGGAAGCTGGCAAGCACGTTTTGGTCGAAATTCCTATGGCTGATAACATCGAAGACAGCTACAAAGTAGTCGAGACTCAAAAGGCAACGGGTTTAGTTGCAATGGCTGGCCACACTCGCCGTTTCAACCCAAGCCACCAATGGATTCACAATAAAATCCAGGCTGGCGAGCTAAACATCCAACAAATGGATGTGCAGACATACTTCTTCCGCCGTACCAACACCAATGCGAAAGGCGAGCCAAGAAGCTGGACCGATCACCTGCTATGGCACCACGCATGTCACACGGTCGATTTATTCCAATACCAAACTGGCGAAACCGCATCACAAGTTCAAGGTATGCAAGGCCCAATTCATCCGGATCTTGGCATCGCAATGGACATGAGCATTGGTATGAAAGTGCCATCAGGCGCAATTTGTACACTTTCTCTATCATTCAATAACGAAGGTCCATTTGGTACGTTCTTCCGTTACATCTGTGATGAGGGGACTTTCCTTGCTCGTTACGATGATTTGTATGACGGCTATGACAACCAAATCGATTTGACGGGCGTTACTGTGTCAAACAACGGCATTGAATTGATTGACCGTGAGTTCTTTGAAGCAATTAAGACCGGTAAAGAGCCGAACTCAAGTGTTGCCCAATGCCTGTCAGCAATGGAAACACTGCACCGCATCGAAGAGCAGCTCATTTAAGGACAACACAGCTAAGGAATCTTACTATGCAACAACGCAAAATTGGTCAATTTCTATGTAACCCTGTTGGTCTGGGATGTATGAATCTCTCTCATGCGTACGGAACACCACCGGATGAGAAGCAGAGCATTCATTTACTCAATCATGCCCTCGATCTTGGTTACAACCATCTTGATACTGCGACATTATATGGTGGCGGTGCCAATGAAAAACTGGTGGCCAAAGCCGTTGGGCATAGAAGAGATGAATATGTGTTGGCCAGCAAGTGTGGCATGTTCATTAACGAAGAAGGTAAGAAAGAGATCAATGGTAGTCCTGAAGCGCTGCGTAAAAACATTGAGAACAGTTTACAACGCCTAAACACAGACGTCATTGACCTCTATTACCTTCATCGCTGGGACAAAACCGTCCCTATCGAAGAAAGTGTCGGCGAACTAAGCAGACTGGTTGAAGAAGGCAAAATTCGTGAAATCGGCTTGTCAGAAGTGTCCGCAGCGACAATAACAAAAGCCGCTCAAGTCCACCCAATTGCGGCGGTGCAATCTGAGTACTCACTTTGGACTCGCAACCCTGAAATCAAAGTGCTGGAAACATGTAAAGCACTGGGGACTGCCTTTGTTGCATTTAGTCCGTTAGGGCGTGGAATCTTGACGGGTAAAATCGATTCTCCGACGAATTTTACGCCGAAAGATATCCGTCGCAACATGCCTCGATTCGATAGTGAGCACTTTGCGCATAACCAGCACCTTGTGACACAACTGGCGCAATTGATCGAGCAAGAGTCTGACACTGAGCTAAGTAAAGCAAGTCTGGCTAGCATCGTTCTACGCTGGGTGCTGGATCAACACGATCATATTCATGTTATTCCAGGCACGACGAATATCGACCATCTCACCGAGAATGTTTCGGCAACGTCGGTGAGTTTGTCTAGCGACCTCTTAGAAAAAATGGGACAACTCATCAACAATGACAACGTCTCCGGCACGCGCTACAACGCTGCTCAACAAGTAGAAATCGATACTGAAGAGTTTTCAGCGAGCCCTGCGGTTACCGCATAACTTTCATAGAATTCAAAAGCCCGCTTCGGTGGGCTTTTTTGCATATAACGCCTACATAACCACTCAGTAAACCCTTCCCTCTGCTCTTTGTGTTCCTTAATTGAGACTGTTAACGTTTTAATGACATAAGCGAACAAACATCAGGCTACGCTTCACGGCTATACTTAACGCGTAATATAAACAAAGATGTCTGCTAACACTCCGTCTCCACTATCGAAAACACTCTGGTTCCGCCGTCTGATTAAAGTATTTTTTGCCGGCGCTGTATTACTCCTTATAGCGATTATTTACTTCGGAGTGCAGTTCAACAACCTGGTCGCGAGCAAGTTTGAAGGCCAAATGTGGCAACTGCCTAATGTTGTTTATGCACGTCACTTGGTGTTAAGCCCGGCTATGCAGGTTAGCCAGAAAGAAGTGCTCAGTGAGTTGGATCAGCTAAATTACCGTAAAGTCGCACAGCCAACAAAGAGTGGTGAATATAGTATTTCTGGCCAGACAATAAAGCTGATTCGTCGACCATTTGTTTTTCCTGAAGGTGAGCAACCTGCGCAGCAGGCAAGCATTCGATTTAGTGGTAAACGCATTGTTAAGATCACCGATGAAACCTCAGGATATGATCTCGGCGTACTGCAGATCGAGCCACAAATTTTAGGTATGCTCGACGGTGACAACACCGAAAAACGAATTTACGTATCCAAAGATGACATGCCAGAGACATTAGTCGCTGCTTTGCTTGCCACCGAAGACCGTGATTTCTATCAGCACGACGGTGTATCCCCTGTCGCTATTGCCCGCGCTTTTGCAGCCAACGTTACTGCGGGGCGTAACGTACAAGGCGGAAGTACCTTAACTCAACAACTCGCGAAGAACTTGTTCTTAACTCGCGAACGCAACCTGATTCGTAAGATTAAAGAGGCTTACTTAGCGGTGATCATGGATTATCGCTACAGCAAAGATCAGTTGCTTGATGCTTATCTAAACCAAGTCTATTTGGGTCAAAACGGTCAAAATGCGATTCACGGTTTTGCTTTAGCATCACGACATTATTTTGGTCGACCGTTAGCAGAGCTGAGCCTTGATCAACAAGCGTTACTTGTCGGTTTAGTAAAAGGCCCCTCTTATTACAACCCTTGGCGTTACGCTGAACGAGCAAAAGCTCGCCGTGACTTAGTGCTAAAAATGATGGTCGACACTGGCGATCTCGAAGCGAGTGATTACGAACGCGCGATTCAGAAACCATTGTCACTGGCTGTTCAGGGTAAAGGAAGTACCACTGAGCCTCCTTACTTCGACTACATAAAGCTATCACTGAAAGAAAATGGCATCGACTACAACAGTGGTCGCGGTTTGCGTCTTTTCACGACCTTCGAGCCTAAAGTGCAAGGTCAGGCAGAAGCAGCGGTCTACAACGTTATGCCCAACTTAGAAAAGAAAGCAGGCCAGTCTTTAGAAACTGCGATGATCGTTGCCGATAAACGAAGCGGTGCAATCCGCGCGATGATTGGTAGCCGCCAGCCGAATTTCCATGGATTTAATCGTGCGATAAATGCCGAGCGTCAGATTGGCTCGCTGATAAAACCAGCAGTTTATGTCACGGCATTAGCACAGCCAGAACACTACGCGTTAGGAACGAACCTCGCGGATAAACCAATTACCATCCAAACGCAAAATAATGAGAAGTGGTCGCCCCGAAACTACGATCGCCAGTACCGCGGTCAGGTGAGCCTCTACCAAGCTCTAGCTCACTCTTACAATGTTCCGACCGTGAACCTAGGTATGGCGATAGGTTTAGATAAGGTAACCAACACCTTGGTGTCATTAGGCGTCAAAGAGACTCAAGTCCCACAAGTTCCATCGATGTTACTGGGTGCACTGGCACTTTCCCCTCTGAACGTCACTCAGATGTATCAGGCGTTAGGAAATCAGGGTGAAAAACAAAACTTGTTCGCACTTAGTGCGGTACTCGATGAACATGGGCAACAACTTTATCGTCATCAAGCTCAGCAAGAAAAAGTATTGGAAGCTGAGGCTGCTTGGCTGATCGAATATGCAATGGAACAAGTCGTCGAGCAAGGGACCGCGCGTTACTTAAATCAGATCGTGCCTCGCAGTGCTCACCTCGCGGGTAAAACTGGTACGTCAAACCAAGGGCGTGATAGTTGGTATGTCGGGCTTGATAACCAAGATGTCGTGACTATTTGGGTAGGTCGCGACGATAATAATCCAGTTGATTTGACAGGATCGAGTGGCCCGTTACGGATCTATGGTGATTACCTTAAAAAGGCCGGCTACCAGTCAATCGCTCAAACTAAGCCAGAGAAAATAGGGCTAGCAAACTACAGCACTGATAGTCAGGGTGGATTAAGAGAAAGCTGTTTCGGCGAAGTCAGTTTACCTGTCTGGAGTGAAACAGGAGAAACGAGCCCTAACTGCCTGCAGCCTTTGGAAGATGGCCTCAAAGAAATCGGTCGTGGATTAGCAGAAGCACCGAAGCAAATCGGTGGATTCTTTAAAAGCTTGTTTGATTAAACGTATTTGATTAAGCAAGAGAGCGTTCGCGCTTTCCGCATCCCCAAAGAATTAACTCCACTATTTAGGTAAACTCCGGTTAAACTGGTGAATACCAATCACAGTGAGTAAGTGGTCAGAAATAGCGTAGGAAAAATGCTTGAGAACAAGGCAACATTTTTCGATAAGTAGTTACTCTACATTCAAAAATGTTAACGCTGTTATCGAGTGTTTTAACAAGCTAAATTGACCAGTTATTTACTACGATTGGTATATTATAATTAGGAAAAACCGGAGTGAACCATGCTGATCACCTTTCGCTGTAAAAGCCATGCCAATATCACCATGTTCGGCGATATTGCCCTCAATATGATAAAGATGATGGGGCATAGCGGCACTGTGCCCGGTTCGATCTCATCTCAAGACCTGCCAGAAGCGCTCGCTAAATTAACCGCTTCGCTGACCAAAGCAGCAAAAGCAGAGAACAAATCTGTCCAAGAAGCAGACGATGATGACGAGCAATCAGAACCGGTCGTATCGATAGGTCATAGAGCAATGCCGCTTGTTGAACTGCTCAAATCTGCCATTGATGATCAATGTGACGTGATGTGGGACAGTCAGTAAAAAAGCCATAAATATTGCCATAAACCACGGCAGAAGCATTAAGACTGTGATCGTAATCTTCTCTTAATTGCTTTTCTCTTCATAATAACCAAAAGTGATTGTAGCCTATATTTCAATCGCCAGAATGTATATTGCATTCTATTTTGTTCGCATCATAAACCTCATGGAAACGTCACGTGGACATCAAACGTCTTCAGTACTTTGTAGCTTTGGCTAAGAACGGCAACTTCACCAAAACTGCCGACCAACTGGATATTGCACAGTCGGCACTCAGCGTTAGCATGCAAAAATTAGAGAAAGAAATCGGTCTGAAGTTGATCAATCGAAGCAGCAGACAGATTCAGCTCACCTCTGATGGCATGAGATTCCTGTTCCATGCGCGAAGGATTTTGGAAGATGTTGAACTCGCCCAGATTGAAATGGATGAGCTAAAAGGGCTCGAGCGCGGCAAAATCGATTTTGGTGTTTCTGCGATGCTTGGGTCTTATTTTTTCCCTGAAGCACTGTCAGCCTTTAACCAAGCCTACCCTAATATTCGTATTCATGTTCAGGAACACGGCACAGCAACACTGGAAAAAATGCTTTTAGAAGGCGCTTTAGACTTGGCATTCATCCGCACAGATAAACCCGTTGATCAACTGAGATACGTCTCGTTGTGCCCAGAAGAAATCGTTGCCTGCGTCAATGAGAGCCACCCATTTGCCCAATTATCCAACGTAACTCTGGAACAATTCTGCGAGCAACCGCTTATTCTGTTTCGGGAAGGATATTTGCTGCGTGAAGCCGTCAGTCGTTACAGCCGAAAACACAACTTAAAACCAGATATACGCTTTGAGACCAACTTAATCGAACTCGTGAAAGCCCTAGTGAAAAAAGAGGCAGGAGTTAGCACATGCCTGAGACGAATAGTGCAAGAAAATGAGCCATTGGTTTGCGTACCGTTTAATCCCGCACTTAAAGTCGAATTTGGTATTGGCTGGAAAAGCAGCCATTACCTGTCTAATGCATCGCGTGCGTTTTTGAAGTTTATGGAACAGTGGTATCAACCTAAAAGGATCAAATAGCGAGATATAAAAATGCCCCCAGCCGTCCGGGTACGACTGAGGGCAATACTATCCAGAAATGTCGCTAATCAGCTCTGGCTTTGAGTGGTGTCAATACTTTCAGTTGGTTCAAAACGGTAACCAGAAGAATACCCACTGTGGCTGCGATGTTAATCACATCACTATCGCCAAATGCCAACACAAGCGCACTGACGAACAGGATCCCCCTTGCCACCTTGGACAAAGGATTAAACAACCTGCCTTCAATACTGCCCGCAAACGCAACGATCAAGGCGAGTGTGTAGATGACTGAAAGAACAAATGGGTACAATGAGAACTCTTTAAACCAGATGAGGTTGCCGTGGGCCATCATAATAGGAATTAAGAAGAATCCTTGCGCCAACTTCATCGCCTGAATCGCAGACTTCATTGGTGACGCATTTGCAATACCAGCGCCCGCAAACGCTGCCAAAGCGATCGGCGGAGTGATATTAGAGGTCTGTGACAACCAAAAAACGATCATGTGCGCGGCAAGCAGGCTAACACCTAAATCGGTCAATGCTGGTACCGCCATCACTGACAATACGATATACGCAGCAGTAACCGGTAGCCCCATTCCCAGAACCAACGCAGCCAACGCCACCAGCCCGAGAACCGACCATAATTGACCGCCCGACATGGCAAGCAGGAACTGAGTGAATTGCAGACCAATGCCGGTTTGTCCAATCACGCCAACGATAATGCCTGCACAAGCACAAGCTACAGAGATAGGCAGAGCCATCAGTGCCCCTTCCTTCATTCCCTGTAAGATCAGCTTCAATGAAACTCGCGTCGATTTACGCACCATAGCCGCAGCAAGAATAGCGCCACACCCTGCAATTCCGACCAGAACAGGCGAGTAACTCAACATCAATAGCACCGTAATAAAGACTAATGGTGCTAAGAAGTGCCAGCCTCGGACCAGAACAATTTTGATGCTCTCTATTTGCGCCATACCTTTCAAGCCGAGCTTACACGCCATCAAATGGATATAAAGCAACGTTGAAAGAAAGTAGAGAATGGCAGGAACAATCGAAACCAGAAGGATCTCTGAGTAAGCGATGCCGGTAAACTGCGCCATAACAAAGGCTCCAGCCCCCATCACTGGCGGCATAATTTGCCCACCGGTTGACGCCGCCGCTTCAATGCCAGCCGCCTGCTCTGGTCGGTAACCTAGCTTTTTCATCATCGGAATGGTCAGCGAGCCCGTCGTAACCGTATTCGCAATGGCTGATCCAGAAATCGAACCCAGCGCAGCAGAAGCGATCACGCTCGCCTTTGCCGGACCACCGCGATACTTACCAGCCAGAGCGAAAGCACAGTCGATAAAAAATTGACCCGCTCCGGTAACCTGAAGAAAGGCACCAAATAGCACGAAGGTAAACACCACGCCAGCAGCAATTCCCAATGGTGCTCCGTACACGCCGTTAGTCGAGAAAATATGGAAGCGGATCATCTCTTCAATAGAAAAGCTCTTACTTGCGATGGCATCCGGTAAGTGTGAGCCAAACATTGCATAGAGAATAAAGACGATTGCCAACCAAGACATCACGGCACCAACAGTACGTCGCGTTGCCTCAAGCAACATCGCGATGACGACAACGCCTGCAAATGTATCCGTCAGCTGAAGACCATCCATCAGAAAGCTCATATCATCGTAATCGAATACACTAATACGCCAGGTTGCCCAGATGGTAAGTACCATGCAGCACAGATCGATCATTCTCCCAAGCAGGTAGACTAACGTTGTTCTGTTTAAAGAGAATGTAGGCTTAACCAAAAATACCAATACCAACACCCAACTAATATGAATGGGGCGAAAAGTAGGCGCAGCTAACGACGCTGTAATGCCTTGCCAAATCTGGAATGCAGATAACGACACAGCAAAAATGGCGGCAACAGCAATCAGACGCTCGGTAACCAACAGGTTCCAGTTTCTATTGTCTTTCATTCACGGACCTGCCCTACTGCGCTTGCTTACTCTGCTGCTCTTGAAGATACTTTTGGGCACCCGGATGCAGAGACACAGCGCTTAGCTGGTTCATATTTTCCAAAGTGGTGAATTTTGCAACACTGAGTGAGTTTTGTAATGCTGACGCGTTTTCAAAAATTAAGCGGGTCATGTTGTAAGCCAACTCTTCATCAAGTCGCTGGTTAACGACCAAAACGTTCCAAACAGCTGGTGCCGTAAAGCTTTCTACACCGTTATACACGCCCTGCTCTACCTGCACTGACTGATACGCAGGAAGCGCACCCATGATAGATTTCATGTCTTCAGCGGAGAAATTAAGCACGCGAATATCTCGGGTCAGAGCCAATTCAGTGATCGCGCCCAGCCCAGTACCACCGACAAAAACCCCGGCATCAATCTGACCATTCGCAAGAGCTTCAGCAGTCGCGGAGAAGTTAAGAGACTGAACATTCATACCGTCTTCATCAAGGTCCAGTGCAGAGAGAATACTTCTCGCACTCACTCTGGTGCCTGAACCTGGCGCGCCCAGAGAGACAGTTTTCCCTTTTAAATCTTTCAGTGAGTAAATATCCGAATCTGCACGCACGACAAACTGCACAACGTTTGGATAAAGTGCCGTCAGTACCGCAACATCTAGTGCACGTGAAAACGGCTTGCTTCCCTCTTGAGCCTGAATAACGACGTCACCCATCGCGAGACCTACCAATTGCTTATCCTGAACCACTTTGATGGTGTTTTCTACTGAAGCCGCCGTCACTTCAACTCGCATATTAAAACCTGGTAAGTTATCGCTCCAGATTTTTGCCAGAACGCCACCATACGGGTAATAAGTTCCACTCTGACTTCCTGTACCTATAGTGTAATTTTCTGCCTGAGCACCACCCACAACACTTAACATGGAAAATAGCAGCAGCGTTTTAATTGTTTTTTTCATAATGTCCTCACGTTATTGATCTTATAAATACTCCATGTCGGCTTTTACACACCATTAACAACACTGACAAACCCGAATCCTGGCTTTTGAGATATTAATAAATAAAAGTTGCTGCAAAAAAGATGAAAAATGGCGTTTTCAATATCAATAAGTGATGAAAAGAATCTCTTTTATTAATAAAAGTGAACAAAAGCGGCATTTTCGTCCGGCTAGATACGCAATTCATCTATTTTATAGATTGAAAGTATATTTTCGATATATTGAACATATAGGACCAACACTGTTAACCTTTTTGCAACAGGAAAGAACCACGGATAAACAGGGTGCTCCCCATTAGGCCGCTCAACACCAAGTGGTAGACAAGCAATATCTACCACTAAGAATCAAAAGCTGAACCGGGACATCTTTTGCTGAAATAAAAGGAATAACCATGACACTAAGCATCAAAGACAGCGTAAATTCAGAACTACAAGGCATCACCGTTAACCCACATCCGGTAAATGGCCGTTTGCAGGTGATTACTCTTGGAAAGGATTTATTAGAGAAGTTTAATGATCTGACTTGTGAGTGGGATCTTCAAGCCATTGAGTACAAGCCATTTCTTCGCTTTGCTGTAGCGGAAGCACTGGATAAAGCATCCGACTATCAACTCGGTAAGCTGCTTGTTCAGATTATGGATGATCGTAATCAAGGCGCATTTCTTCTCGAAGCTTGTGATGAAGTACGAGCAGAATATGAAGACACCGAGATCCAACGTCGTTACTTCGTCAAACTCTCTACGGCAATTTCGCACATGATTGGTCTGCCAAACTTTGATGCCATGTACGGTAAATATTATGCCCGTTTTACTGTGCGTAATGTTGACGACAGTGACAGCTACCTACGTCAGGCTCACCGCCGTATGGAAATGCACAACGACGGTACCTACGTCGATGAACGCACGGATTTCGTATTGATGATGAAAATGGAAGAGAGCAACATGCAAGGCGGCGATTCGCTGTTACTGCATCTTGATGACTGGCAGGACTTAGACAAATTCTATAATCATCCAATGGCGAAGCAAGACATTACTTGGGGCGCGCCACCAAGCAAAAATACCGGTTATGACATTGAGCACCCAGTCTTTTTTGAAGAAGATGCTGAAGGTAAACCACACTTCCTGTTCATTGACCAATTTGCGAAACCTAAAAATCGACGTGAAGGTTTGTACCTGTATGAAATTGGTGAGTCTCTTGAAAATGATCCGAACTGTTTCAATGTACGTGTCAACGTCGGTTCTATGCTGGTTGTTCACAACCATCGTTGGCTACACGGACGAGATAAATTTGTCCCGCACCCAGATCTAAGTCGTGAACTACTTCGCCAGAGAGGTTCATTTTCACGCTAAATGTTACTGAGCCAGGGAACGGTCTGGCACCACCAAACTAAATAACAATAATTAGCCCGTGTGCAATAACACGGGCACTACTATTTTGGAGATTTCAATGGAAAAGCCGTACGACTATGTGATTCTCGGAGGCGGAATTGTCGGAATATCAACAGCATGGCAACTGAAGCAGCGCTACCCAACCGCACGTGTTTTGGTATTAGAAAAAGAATCAGAAGTATCCATGCATCAGACCGGACATAACAGTGGTGTTATTCACGCTGGTGTTTACTACCAACCTGGCAGCCTGAAGGCCCAGTTCTGTCGAGAAGGGGTTGAAAAGACGATCAGTTTTTGTGAAAAGCATGACATACCTTACGATCAATGCGGCAAATTGTTGGTTTCAACAAACCAGACAGAATATGAGCGAATGCAAGCCCTGTATGAACGCTGTGCGCAAAATGGAATTGAAGCAGAGCTGCTTGATGAAGCTGAACTGCGCAAACGAGAGCCGAATATTACCGGCAACGGCGCTATTTACGTCAAATCGACTGCCATTGTTAACTATCGTCTGGTCACGAAGAAAATGGCGGAAGAGTTTAAAGCCTGTGGGGGCGAACTGAAACTGGGAACGGAAGTTCAGGATATTGAAGAAACCGCCGACAGTATTATTCTGCACTGTCGAAATGGTAACACTTCCCACACTTACCATGCCCAATTTCTAATCACTTGCGCTGGACTGATGGCCGATCGCATCACCCGAATGCTTAACATAGATACCGATTTTCAAATCGTCCCTTATCGTGGGGAGTACTATCGCTTGCCAGCGAAATACAACCAGATCGTCAATCACCTCATCTATCCAATTCCAGATCCAGACTTACCTTTCCTTGGTGTGCATCTGACGCGAATGATTGATGGCAGCGTGACTGTTGGTCCTAATGCCGTACAAGGATGGAAGCGAGAAGGATATGGAAAGTTCAATGTATCCCTGCGTGATATCAGAGATATGGTGACCTTTGCCGGTTTCTGGAAAGTGAGCTTTAAGCACTTAAAAACGGGGTTAGCAGAAACCTGGAACTCTTGGTGGAAACCTGGTTATCTGAAAATGGTGCAGAAATATTGTCCGATGCTAGAAGTCAGCGATCTCCAGCCCTACCCGGCAGGCATCCGTGCTCAGGCCGTTCTTAAAGATGGCTCATTAGTACATGATTTCCTATTTGCTGAAAGCCCGCGCTCACTGCATGTCTGTAATGCGCCTTCGCCAGCCGCGACTTCCGCAATTCCTATCGGCAACTACATCTGCGATAAAGTGGCTGAAAAAACGGCCACGACTCTCTCGGACGCGGCTTAAAATTCATCTCGCCCGTTACCGATTGGTAGCGGGTCGATCTTCAACAACTGACACTTATGCCTAATCATAATGCATTTGTCGTTGCCCACAATCGAGCAATAAAAATCAGTCAGAACTCACTGCTGTTTCACTCAACCTACTGTGAAGGTACTCCACCAGCATTTTTAACTGACGAGGAATGAATCTGGATTGAGGATACTGAGCAACTATCTTTCCCTGATAACTTCCCTTTACTTCCCATTCTGGAAATAGCGCCACAACATCTCCGGACTGTATCAACGCATCTATGGCAAATTCAGGGAAAATCGAAACTCCCATTCCTCGTAAAACAGCTTCTTTACGGATTTCGGTATGATTGACGGCAAGTCGCCCATCGATATTCACGGAACGAATCACGCCTTGTTGGCCAAAGACCCATTTCCTGTCAACAGGACTTTCACCCAAACGTATACATTGATGGGCAGACAACTCTTCAGGGCTCCTAGGGTAGCCAAATTTTTCCAGATAGCACGGGCTAGCACATATGAGTAATCGATTCGTCCCCAGTTCTTTCGCAACTAAGCCTTCGACTGGTTTATCGGTAATATGTATCACCATATCGACTTCATGCCCAATAGGATCAATAAAGTGGTCTTCAACAACAAAATGTACCGAGACGTTGGGATATTCTTGTAAGAAGTCCAGAATTAACGGCGAAAGTACTTGGCTGGCCAAGGCTCTGGGGGCGGCAATTCTGATTTCACCAGAAACCTCGCTTTGAGAGGAAAAAGCAGCATCTGTCGCTAATCTCGCAGATTTAAGCATATCCATACATAATCCGTGAACTTCTTCTCCCGCAATGCTTAACCGCATATTTCGGGTAGTACGCTCAAGGAGCTTTTGGCACAAAGCATTCTCCAGCTTAGAGATGGAACGGCTCACAGATGAAGGCGCAACACCGAGCTTTTCCGCTGCTTTAGAAAAACTCCCTTCTTCAATAACGACAACAAAAACGGCCATTTCCGGCAGTAAAGCGATGAGCTTATTTGTGTCCACAGCGCAACAGTCCTTTCCAAATCTATCCATTGTTTCACATAACGTACTAGTGGATATTGATCGAGTCAATTCATACAAGGTTTATAAGGAAAAGATGTGTCTAGCTTAGCGATAAGAGAAAGGCTTTCATTGTTCAATATCCCCGAACTACTGCTTCTGTTAGTCGCCATTGTTTGGGGGACAAGTTATGGCTTAACAAAAAGTGCCATTACCTATACAACAGTGTCCATTTTTATTGCGATTCGCTTTGGGTGGACGTTTTTACTGCTACTCCCAATGATGATCGGGGACTTTGTTCATAGCAAAAACAGAGATTGGCCAGTCGCCCTACCGACTGGAGTCATCCTTGCGGCGATCTTCTTCTTTGAAGTCTATGGGGTTAGTCAGACAACCGCTTCTAACGCAGCATTTCTTATCAGCCTGAATGTCATATTTACCCTGCTTCTGGAAACCTTAATAGGAAGAAGAAAACCAAATCGAACACTGATGTGGCTGTGTTTATTCAGTACAGTAAGTGTACTCATGTTAACCAATAACCACGGTTTCAAAATTACATTCAATCAGGGGGATATCTATATTCTGTGTGCGGCGGCATTGAGGGCAGTTATGGTCATCATGACAAAGAAACTGACTCATGGAAAACAGATAACCAATACCACTCTAACGTGTATTCAGTCATTCATTGTTGCAGTTAACGCCTGTTTAATCAGTGTTGTATCTCATGAGCCCACTCATACCCTCCTCCCACAGGCACCGGAATTTTGGCTTACGACTTCTTTTCTGGTTCTGTTTTGTACATTGTTTGCCTTCTATGCACAAAATTATGCGGTGCGGAAAATATCTCCAACCAAAGCGTCACTGCTTATGGGAAGTGAACCTCTGTTTGGCGCTATTTTCTCCCTACTATGGCTGAATGAAGTGTTAACCAGCGTTCAATGGTTAGGTGCAGCGATCCTCCTTATTACGGTACTGAGCGCTTCGTTGAGTAAACAAGGCTCGGAGCATTAGGTCACAGGGTTCGTATCAACTAAAGTGACGAATGTTTGGAAGCCATCATTTAAAATTAAGTGGATGTTAAGAGAAAGGGTATTCCATATGGCCTAAATAAGCTCTAAAAATAACTATGTAAAATACCCTTTAATCTGCATATGTTGTTGAGGATTTTAGTCACTCCGATTATCAAGCTTAGTTTTGATATTCAGATAGGTTTTGGAAAGAGTACATCAAATCCTTTTCCAGTTCCCATTGTGATTGATAACCATAATGCCTCCAGAGAAAATCTCGAGGAATACGATATCCGTAAACCATTTCTTTTATCCATAATTTGCGGTTGGCCGCAATCATTTTTTTAATTTTGTTTGAAATTACCATAATGAAGTACCCTTACGTTGATTGGATAACGACATTTTAGTAGTCAGAGATTTTTAGTAGGAGTGCGATTCGTTCAACTATAAGTACTTTCCGCTTAGATTTTGTTATTGTTCTTGAAGTAAGTGATTAATAAATATTTTTTGAATATATTATGAAACGTAAATTAGAGCGTGTTCCACAGCGAATAGGTGCTTCTTGGCGCTACTTAAAAATTGTCGAACCTCAAAAGAGTTACGACTGGCATTGCCATGAGGAATATGAAATTGCGATTCACCGCAATTTTTTAGGTAGTTGTTTTGTAGGAAATTATAATAGTGCAATACAGAATAACCACACTATTCTTATCGGCCCTGGGTTACCTCACGCCATCTATTCAGACTCAGTGATTAGCAATGGTCAGTGTGAAACTCATGTTATTTGGTTTCAAAAATTATGGATCGAACAACTGATTCACCATTGCCAAGAGTTAACTCCACTAAAAGAAATACTGGAAAAGGCTAACCAAGGTTTACAATTTTCCACACAAACTGGAGATAAAATTGTCAAATTGCTTTCGAATGTACTTGAACTTCCTCCCCCAAACCAATTTGCAATTTTAATTGAAATTTTTTGCCTATTAATCGCGGATAATAATACCGTGCGATTAATCAACCCTATCATCAATGCAACAAACGATGAGAAAAAACGAGTCGATGATAAGATTGGAAGAGCAGAAGCTTACTTATTAACTCATTTTAACGAGAATATTTCACTCCAAGATCTTGCTAACCATTTATTTTTAAGCGAAAGCAGTGTGCGAAGACTGTTTGCACAACACTTTAACGAAAGCTTTAGCCAAAGATTAAAGAAAATTCGCTTAAATATAGCTTGTGATATGCTCGCTTACACCGACTATCCAATCCGAGTAATATTAGAAAAAGTAGGATACATCAATCAAGCGAACTTCAATCGTCAGTTTAAAAACTATAAAAACGTTACGCCAAAAGAATATCGATTAGCTATGAAACGCTATCAAAAATCCAGTACATAATATTTAAAGACATTATTTATAGCTTTGGTGGTTATAATTAGCGGCTTAACCTGACTAACCAGCGAAACAACTTAAACTGACTAGGTAGGTAAAACATATACTCGGGATGCCACTGAACACCCCTGATAGGCTGGGAATGCGTGCTTTCGATCGCTTGAACAAAACCATCCAGATCTCGCCCCGCAACACGTAAGCCATCTCCAACATCTTTTACAGCTTGGTGGTGCAGGCTATTTACCCTCAACTTAGGCTTGCCACACAAAGAAAACAGATCTGATTCTCTATCGATGAACACTTGCTTGGTGGGTAGCAAGCCCGGACGATTATAGGTCCGCTTACGTAGCGTCGAGATATCCGCATACAGGTTGCCACCATGCACAACATTCACCAGTTGTGCGCCGCGACATATCCCCAAAATTGGAACCTCGTTTTCTAGCGCCCATTTTATCCACTCTATCTCTAGCTTATCGCGTTCAGGATCAAATTCATCCCGCTCACTGGCTTCGCCACCATAGTGTTCAGGGTCAATGTCATCACCGCCGCCAATGATCAGACCATCGAGTGGTTTCCCTGATCTCTGGTGCTTAACGCTGATTCTCTCAGGTTTTGCCCCTGCTAATATGAGCGCGAGTTTTGTACACCACCACGATGGAGACCAACTACGATGGTTACCTGTTACCCCAATTCTCGGCTTTTTATCCACTGACTGACTTCCTTAACCCAATCACTACGTTTGACACCGATAAGCGGCAGAGACATTTCTTTAAAACGACGAGATAAAAAGTCCAGTGCCTTCGTATCGGCAGCTAAAGCCTCGACCAGATACCATATATTCCAGGACGTCGCGAAGCTCCAACTTGTATTTTCAATCAAACAATCGGGTAAGCGGTAATGAAATGTAGGCCTTTGATTTACTTTGCTATCCTTCACGGCATTATTCACTTTTTCTTCATCAATAAAGGCAAATAGTGGAAGCATATCTAATGCACGATTTCGGCTCGGATTATGAAGAAGATAATCATCGATCAACGCATCCATATCCTGATAGGCCGTGTCGAGAAGCAGTTCAACATAATCTTCAGAATATAGCTGGATGTAAGGGCTGATTTTTCGAGCTAAATTAACGTCGTGCGCTTCATTTAGCCACCATTGAAGTAACCCAAACGCTTGCAAATAGGAGTGAACCGTCTGAACATCTAGCGATGGTAGTTCTGGGTTAATATGGACGCCAAAAGCCGCAACAACTGAATCATCGGTTCCTTTAGCACCAGCATCACGCAATGCTGGAATAAGCGCATCCAACTTTTCCAGCTTATCAATTGGGAATGGCGGAGAAACGATTTCCAATGGAACCACGGATAACGCCAGTTGATGTAAAAAATCCACCCACTCGTGGCCATCATCTTTAACTTTCGCTTCCAGCGCTGTGTTTTTAAGAAATTCCCAGTCTAATTCAACTTTAAACTTATCGTATTCAGGCGTATGTAAAACGTATTCTACCGCGGACTTTTGCTCTAGCTCACCACCAAAAACCTTTTGCAGTATTTGGGTGGCATCCCCTATGGTTAAACCAGTAAATTCGATCTCAAACCCAACACGGCGAACTTCTTTAGCTTCTGTCGTTGTTAAAGGCGGAGTTTTAAATGCCATAATTGCCTCCACTTATGATGATTACAGATTCCAAAATCGTTTATTCAACAGTACTATTCGTAACATAAAATGCCACTGCAAAAAACCTCAGATCTTTTTTCACCTATAACAATCAAACAGAATGGCAAGGCTTCTTACCTTTCTACTCCTTCGTTTAACCAACTGAAATTAAGTTATTTTTCTACTAGACAGTGACAGCGCTGACACCACCCTACTCTTGGATCCTGTGCATATCATTTAACATTTTTATGTCTTTGCTGATATCACAAAATCAATGTCGGTGTTGTTTTCCATGTGCGAACGATTGGTTGTTTTAGATAATGGTAATCCTAAAATCGGTCTTCAATACCGACATAAGGCCATGGTTGAAGGCTATGAATGATCATAAGATTAAGATAGTCCAGATCCGCGATGTTTATAGATGCGTTAAAAACTTCAAACGCTTCTTTATAAGATGAACAATCCATTCCATGAATTGCTCATCAATTGTATGACCTAAAGTGAGCCATTATTTATTTAACGTAACTATCAATGTCAGATATTAGTTTGCTGTCTTTGTGTATCAACACCATCACGTATTTCACTGTGACGGTTTGTTTCGTCATTGGTATTTTGCAGCTGAGCAATGGAAAAACCAGTCAACGCAAAGATGATGGATATCATGGGAACCACAAAGTTAAGTATTGCATAGGGAGCGTATTCAAAGGCACCAACCCCAAGAGTCGCAAGGATAAAGACGCCACAGGTATTCCAGGGAATAAACACGGAGGTCAGGGTACCGCCATCTTCCAGTGCCCTGGACAGATTCTTAGAGTGCAGCCCCTTTTCCTGATAGGTACTGGCAAACATTCTTGCAGGCACAACGACAGAGATATACTGCTCTGAACAGGTTGCGTTGGTCAGAAAACAGGAAGAAATAGTGGTTGGGATCAGGCTTTTTGCCGATTTGGATGAGCTGATTATTTTTTCAACAATAGATTTCAGCATTCCTGTGTTTTCCAGTATCCCTCCCAGAGTCATGGCGACAATGGTCATGGAGACCGTATACATCATAGATTCCAAGCCGCCCCTATTGAACAGGCCGTCGACCATGTCGTTACCAGTTTCAATGCTGAAGCCGACTTGTAGTGCTTTCACTGCTTCCGCCACAGAGCCACCCTGAATGAAGATCTGGCTCAGAAAACCTAACAAAATACCCGCGAATAAGGCTGGCAGGGCTGGAACCTTCCGAGTGACGAGAAAAATCACGAAGACTGGGATTAGCAATAGCCAAGGAGAAATAACAAAGTTGTCCTGCAATATGGCCATGGTCGTGCTGATTTGTTCAAACTCGGCGTCGCCAGCAGATAAGCTCTGGCCCAGATACCAGTATACGGTTAGGGCAATCAACAGGCCGGGTACGGTAGTGTAGAACATATGTTTAATATGCTCAAAAAGATCGGTGCCGGTTAGTCCCGCGGCCAGGTTGGTGGTATCGGACAAGGGAGACATCTTGTCCCCAAAATAGGCACCGGATATCACGGCTCCTGCAACCATAGGGGCGGGAATACCCATACTGACACCAATGCCCATACCAGCAACACCAATGGTGCCCATGGTGGACCACGAACTACCGATGGCAATAGACACTATGGCACAGATAAGAGTAATGGAAACAAGAAACAGAGATGGAGACAGTATTTGCAACCCGTAGTAAATCATGCTTGCTACAACGCCACCACCAATCCAAGCACCTATGGCCATACCAACCAGCAGAATGATTACGACGGCGGGGAGAGCCAGTTTGATGCCACTGTAGATGCTATCTTCTATATGCTGCCACTTATAACCATGCATCCAGGCGACCAGCGCTGCGGTCATGGTGCCAAATACTAGAGGTATATGTGGACTACCTTCAAATATGACAATAGTTACTAACATGGCACCGACCATCAGGATGATCGGAAAAATTGCCATGGTGAAGGGTATTTTTGGAGTATCGTTATTCATAATCCCTCTTACTCTTAATTATTGAGTATAAATTTCACAAAGAATTGAATTGTGAAATTAGTAAAATCCATGTAAAAATTAAATTATCAAACAACATTTAATAACTATCTTATTGTCCGATAAAAAATAGCATCGATATTATTTTTCTTGAAGTTTCACTGGTCTTCCATTTATTAATTACACGAATACTTCCTATCTAGCTCGTTAATTAATAACAATTTACAATGGACCCAAGAAATAACTCCCCGGGCCCACTTGTATTCAATATCCAATAAGAGCGAAGCTAAGTTGGGTTTTGGTGTCCAGCTAAATATGTCTTAATATTTTCATTAAACAGCCTGCATTAATTCAACATTCTCATCCTGATATAACAATGCATAAAGATCTTTTGAGTTGTCAGGTTTCGGAACCAAATCGATTAACTCACCCAAATTGTTTTGTTGGGAAATATCAAGTAGCAAGCGCAGCGCTGAGTAATCTTCTAATGCAAAACCAACCGAATCAAAGATTGTAATTTCCTCATCGGACGTTCTTCCTGGCTTAGTGCCACTAAGTACTTCCCAAAACTCGGTCACCTGGTGCTCTGCCGGCAGTTGCTGAATATCGCCCTCAATACGGCTTTGAGGCTCAAACTCAACAAATATTCTACCTTGTGTAAGAACGTCCATGTGTAACTCGGTTTTTCCGGGGCAGTCTCCCCCCACGGCGTTGATATGCACACCGGGCGCCACCATGTCCGGGGTCAAAATGGTAGCTAGACGTTTATCTGCGGTAACAGTAGTGATGATATCGACATTTTTGACCGCTTCTTTCGCCGAATCACAGATGGTGATGGTTAGACCTTCCACTTTGCGAAGGTTACGCTTGAGTTTTTCACTTGCCAGCGGATCAACGTCAAAACAGCGTATTTCACTGATCCCTAGCAGCTTATGGAAGGCCAGAGCCTGAAACTCGCTTTGAGAGCCATTGCCAATCAGGGCCATGGTACGGGAGTTTTTTCTGGCCAGTTTTTTTGCGACCATCACCGAGGTGGCAGCCGTGCGTAGGGCTGTGGTCAACGTCAGCTCGGAAAGCAGAACCGGATAACCGGTGTCTACATCAGCCAGCACACCAAATGCCATGACCGTCAACATACCTTTCTCGGTGTTGGCAGGATGACCGTTCACATATTTGAAAGAATATTGCTGAGCATCGGCAACTGGCATTAGTTCTATTACACCGATGTCGCTGTGAGCTGCTAGTCTGGCCGATTTGTCAAAATCTTTCCAGCGAAGGAAATCCTGTTCGATAAACGCCACTAGTTTTTCCATGAATCTATCGGCACCTACAGCACCTACATGCCGGCTAAGGCAATCAACATCAATAAATCGGGTCATATTTTCCTCACAACAAGTACGCTTTTGATGACGTCATTATCGTGGGTAGCAATGCTAAATAATAGACACAAAATACATATAAATTGATAACTTAGTTATCAATATGATAACATTTGCTACCAGTTTGATATATTCAGGTAGGAAAAAGGATATACATGGATTCTATCGACCACATAGACCGCCAGCTGATAGGCCACCTGAGAATGAATGCTCGCTTGCCCGTCGCCTGGCTGGCAAAAACCGTTGGCGTTTCCCGTGCCACCATTCAAAACCGTATGACTCGGCTGGAAAAACGGGGAATCATCAATGGCTATACCACTCTGGTTTCAAGTGGTGTCAATGAGCAACTCGCGATGGTCAGGGCGTTGATGAGCATTGTTCTGGAAAGGGATACCTCCAGAAAGGTACGAGCGGAGCTGATGAGTGAGCCTTGCGTGTGTGCCATTCACTCAACGAACGAGCGTTGGGATATGGTATTGGAGTTGCAAGCACGCTCGCTGGAAGAATTTGATAGTGTGCTGTGCCGGATCAGAGAGATTAACGGTATTTCTACCTCAGAGACCAGTATATTGCTGTCGTCTCACCGCATCGGCAATCAGCACATATGATATTTGGCACGCTTAGTCTCTCGATCAATCAGCAGAGATTAAGTGTGCCATCACTGCTCTAGCCACGGTATATATTCCAACACCGGCTACGCTTTGAACTTTTTCAGCAAACTGTTTGACTGCTTCACCTTTGAATTCTTCTGAGTATGGAGATAAATCCTCATACTCAATTTACCTAGCTCCAAAATGAAAAAAGCCCAGTCTGACGACGAGACTTTCGAACGTGGAGGATAGATAGGGACTTGAAGCCAGGCATTTACTAAAAACCCAATACAAGTCATTGATTAAAAACGACTTTAACACGTAAACATGCAAATAAAGTACAAATATCAAAGCCAATTGCCTTAGACACAATACTACAGGTCACGTACAAAAAGTCAGCATAGTGATAATCAACTCTGCATTTCAACTCACACGGACCGATTTGATGCTATTGCACTCTTTTGGGCAGAAACAATTTAGCAATATAGCTCTAAGCCATTTCCACCGGATTAGAGAAAGTAAAATGACATCTTATTTGCTTAAAATAGGCGAAAATGTCAGCTAGAGTCTCAGCAGTCCTCATCACAACAAGTTTTATTTCTGCTCTTGTTCTGACACTTAAGGACAAAATTTTTCCGTGTATCGCTCCTTTGGTCTTTGCCGCTAATAAAATCTCACCTTTCTTAACTCTTCGACTGTACAACTATAGTGTGGGCAGACCGCCAAAACGTTTGCTGGAGCCCGCCCCTCCAGACGCTTTTACTCTTTCGGAGGGGCAAGTACTTATTCGATCAATAGCCCATATAGGAGGCTGCCACCATCATGATCCAGCATATGACGTACATGGGAACTATGATCGGCAGAATGACAGGTAGCCAGCGAGCGTAGGATACACGCCCCAGAGCCAACATGGCCAAGATACCGCCAGCAGTAGGGATGAACAGATTGGTCAGGCCGTCGCCAATTTGGAACGCGGTGACCATCAACTGGCGACTCATGCCGATCAAATCAGCCACCGGGATCAGGATCGGCATAGTAACCAGTGCTTGGGCAGAGCCACTAGGAATGAATAGGTTGATCACTCCCTGAATGACGCTGGTCATAACGGCAGCCAGGGTCACAGGTGTCCCTTCAAGAATAGAACTCAGGGAGCGTACGATAGTATCGACAATGTAAGCATCGTTAAGAATGACCTGTATCGATGCCGCTAGGCCAATCACTAGTGCTCCCGAGGTCACAGATGCCGCACCATCCATCATTTGACGGACCAGTTGATTGGCGTTCAGGCCTGAAGCGAGACCGATGACAATCGTCATCATCAAGAAAATTGCAGTGATTTCCTTAATATACCAGCCAAGCGAGAATACCCCGGTTAGCATGATCGCCAGCCCGGCCAAGAAAATTACCAGAATGATCACATCCTGACGTGATATTCGGTAATCATGCAGTGCCTTGCTCATTTCTACCGGTTGATCATCATCGAACTCCATCTTGACCACACGGTAACAAATATAGGCCGAGAGGATTGCCAGACAGGTCACGACCATCAACAAACGGAGTTCCCAGCCCGAGAAAAGCGGCAATTCACCTATGCTCTGGGCTACACCCACGGTATAAGGACTGATTGGCGACAGGGCAAATCCCACTCCGATCCCACCAACTGCCATGGTGACCCCAACCAATCGTGAACAGCCAATAGCGGAAGCAATCAACGCCCCTATAGGTACAAGAGCAATATTATTTTCACCGCCTACCGCAACACCGAAAAAACCGTAAATGAAGGTTCCCAGTGTGAGAATTAAGTTACGGCTTTTGATACTGTCGTTTGCCCCCAGATTATTGGCGATAACACCAATCATATTTTCCAGTGCACCGGTACCCTTGAGAACATGGAACATACCGCCAGCGATAAACACGATGAACAGAAACTGGGCTGCATTAATCATCCCTTGAGGAATAGCCAGGAACAATTGGAAAAAACTCAGCGTTGCAACACCCTCCAAATACTCAAAAGAACCGGGAACTACACGGTTGTAGCCATCCACTAGCTCCCGTGTGAATTGACCCGCCGGAATGATAAAAGTCAGTAGGTACACGCCGACCAACACAAGAAAGATAAGCACCATAGGGTCAGGAAACTCGCTGAACCAACGGCGTTTTTTTACGTATCCACCGTGCAGCGGCTGGGGGGATTTTGGATTCATGGTGACCTCCTGATTGTCGGGTATAATCTTCATATTATTAATTTACGCTTCAGCGTGGGGGCTTTCGCTAAAATAGCGAGATACAAGGCCGACCAAGAAATTGGCCGCGGCTGGCATGCAGTCGTCGTTGAAATCATAATGCGGATTGTGCACGCAGCATGGTCCCGTCCTGACGCCGGCGTTGTGACCGTTGTCGCCGTTACCGACCAGGAAATAACAACCGGGCACCCGCTCCAGTAGATAGGCACAGTCCTCGCTACCGGTTAGGGGTTGTATGGATGCATCGACGCAGTCGTCACTGAATAACTTCCTGGCTGTATCGATGGCCAACCGGGTCATCTCTGGGTCATTTTTCAACACAGGGTAGCCACGGTCATATTCAACCTCACATTGGCAATCGAAGGCTTCAGCCTGTGACTGGGCTAGAGTGTGAATTCGGCGTTCGAGGGCATCGCGAACCTCAGGGGCCAAGGTACGGATACTGAGCTCCAGCTCAGCCGTGTTGGGAATTACATTGGCCGAGGTCCCGGCTTGAATTCGACCCACACTAATCAGCGCCATCTGATTGGGATCTACATTGCGCCCAACAATACTCTGAAGCGCCAAAAGGGTAGCTGCAGCTGGCAAGGTTGGATCCTGCGCTAGATGCGGCAGAGCAGCGTGCCCCCCTTTTCCGGTAAAGGTCAATTTAGCCGTGTCTGATGAAGCCATAAAGGCTCCTTCACGAAAACAGAGTTTGCCCGTGGGGATACCAGGGAAGTTGTGCAGTGCAAAGAGTCCATCACAGGGGAAACGTTCGAACAGGCCGTCCTCTATCATTCGCTCAGCCCCACCATTAAACCCCATCTCCTCAGCAGGCTGGAAGATTAAATGGAGGGTGCCACTGCCAGGCAACTGCTTGGTACGGTGTAAGCGTGCGATCGTCTCGGCAACCCCCAACAAGATGGCGGTGTGGCCATCATGACCGCAAGCATGCATTTTGCCCGCGACTTGGCTGGCCCAAGGCAGTCCGGTGGTTTCCTGAATAGGCAGCGCATCCATGTCGGCACGCAGTCCCAAGCTTAGTCCCGGCTCCTCTCCCCAGCGCAATACACCAACGACTCCAGTACCCGCTATACGGGTATGGACCTCATAACCCCAGCCCTTAAGCAACTCAGCCACCAGCTGACTGGTTGCGAACTCTTCAAACCCCAGCTCCGGATACTGATGAATTTGGCGGCGCCAATCCCTCATCTGCTCAATATCTGGTGTAATCTTTGAGTGAATTATCATAATAACCACCTGTAAATATAGACTTTCATGATCATGGCGTAATAGTATCCGTCTATAGTGATAGTAAAAAGGCAGAAAATTTTACCTGGTGACAACCTATGGTGTTCACATAAAATGAAAGATCATCAACTCAAAGCTTTATTGAAAGTCGCTGAAGAGGGCTCGATTCGCGCAGCTGCAAAAGCGCTTCATCTCAGCCAGAGCGCGCTAACTAAGGCCTTACGTGAATTAGAAGCCGATCTGGGTGCACAGTTGCTGATTCGCAGTTATCGCGGTGTCGACTTCACCCCAGCGGGAAAAACCTTATTGACTCGGGCGCGCCTAGCGATATCAACCCTAGATAAAGCACGAGATGAGATACGCTGGTTACAGGGCGGGATTGGAATGCGGGTAAACGTAGCTGTGACCTCTTCCGTTGCAACAACCGCACTGGCAACGGTGCTTAATGAGTTTGAGAAAGAGTTACCCGATGTCAGCCTTAGATTTGTCGAGGGTATGCTGCCTACAGTGCTACCCGGCTTGATGGAAGGCGACCTTGACTTTGCCATTGCCGTCGCCGAGCCGGAGCAGTTACCATACGAGATCGTCTTCGAACCCTTGACCCAAATTTTATCTGAACCTGTGGCGCGGGAGGGGCACCCTCTACTAGGAGCCTCTGACTGGTCGCAGATGTTATCTGCCCGGTGGGTACTCAGCCTCGCAACAGGCAGCTCGGCTCAGCAGTTGGTGAGCTGGCTTGAATCTGCAGGTGTGCCTTTGTCACAGCGTATTGTCCACTGTGACTCTCCTTTCCTGATGACTGAACTTATCCGCCGCACAGATCTGGTGGGTTTTGGTCCCCGTATCTTCTTTACCGACCCCCTCTCCGGTTGTGGTTTAGCGGGTTTTGACGGATTGCCTACCTTTCCGTCACATGCTTTGGGCTTGCTCAAGCTCAAGGGGACACCCCTGAGTCCGGGGGCACAGAAACTTGCCAACTTGTTCCGGCGTCATATTAACCAGTAGGCACTGAAGATTTGAATGTCATTTATTCTAAAGGACATATTAAATTGGAAGTCCAATTTATAGACTGAGTCCCTAAGTGTATATCGCCGCTCCGTACTATCACGTCAGTATCTGATTCAGGTAGCTCCACTGAACTGAATTCCAAGTGGATAATCACCATTATCCAACTAAAAATCCCGGCACATGCGTGCCGGGTTAATGTATTTCTAATTAAGCCTCTACGGAAAGTGGCTTACTACTAAAGTTACGGTCAACTAAAATCATAGAAATAGTAGCGATGATCCCAGGAACAGCAAGGACCAGGAAGTTCACTTGGTGAGGAAGAGCCATAGCTAAAAGTGTGCCACCCACCATAGGACCAAAAATAGCACCATTACGACCAACTCCAGATGCCCAACCTAAGCCTGTAGAGCGGATGTTTGTTGGGTAGTATTGAGCGACATACGCATACAACAAAATCTGAGAACCGATGGTTGCAGCTCCAGCGATACCTACGAGAGTATAAAGCACCCAAGTTGGGTTGTTGTAGCCAAGCATGATCAGCGAAATAGAGCCAAGGATAAAGAAACATACCAGTACAGAACGTAAAGAGAACCTATCCGCAAGCCATCCACCACCGACAGCCCCGATAATCGCACCAACATTGAGGATCATTAAGAACATCAGGCTTGAACTTAATCCATAGCCAGCCACGGACATAAGTTTTGGCAGCCAAGAACCTAGTGCGTAAACCATCAGTAAACAACAGAAAAATGCCGTCCAAAACATCAGGGTGCTAAACATTCGTCCGTCACGAAATAGTTCTAATACCGGAGCTTGTGCTTTTGCAGCTGATGAGACAACGAGTACTGAGTCCTGATTAATATCGCAGCTAGGCTCTACCTTAGCGAGTAGCTCTCGGGCTTCTTGCTCACGATTCTGCGTAATTAGGAATGTCAGCGATTCCGGTAAATATTTAATCATCAGCGGAAGCAGTGCTAGAGGGACCGCTGCAAGGAAGAACATAATTTCCCATCCGAAGCGAGGTACGATCCAGATTCCCAACCCTGCTGACATCATCCCGCCGACAGCATAACCAGAAAACATCAACGCAACTAATGTACTTCGGCTTTTTTTCGGCGAGTATTCTGTCATGAGTGAAACGACGTTAGGCATCACGCCACCTATACCCAACCCAGCAATAAAACGCAGAATACCGAACT
The DNA here is from genome assembly GCF_000241385.1 of Vibrio sp. EJY3. Lineage (NCBI taxonomy): Bacteria > Pseudomonadati > Pseudomonadota > Gammaproteobacteria > Vibrionales > Vibrionaceae > Vibrio > Vibrio sp. EJY3. The sequence continues at coordinate 464,694 of NC_016614.1, read as the reverse complement.
GCCATGGTGTGCTAGCTAAGCCATTAATCGCGCTAACGGCACTAAACAGTACCACACACATCAGTATGGTCTTTTTCCTGCCAAGCTTGTCCGATAACATGCCGAAACCCATTGCGCCGAACATCATACCAAACAATGCGGCGCTTCCCAGCATGCCTGCAACATAAGGGTCGAGGTTCCACTGACTCATTAATTTAGGCAAAACAACGCCATAAATAACAAGGTCATAGCCGTCAAAAATGATAATCAAAGTACACCAAAAGAGTACTTTCCAATGGAATTGGTTAAATTTCGCGTTGTCGACAGCTTCATTTACATTAATGTTACTCATACGCAGCTACCCCTTTTGAGTTGGTAAGATGCTGGAATTCGTTGTTCATTGTGCTCTCCTTGCATGTTCTTTATTTTGTGTTTTTACGTTATTAAAACCTGTTCCTGTTCTTTACTAACCTAAATCTCCTCCTGCCACAGGAAGCACTGTTCCAGTGATGTAACCGGCTGCATCAGAAGCCAAAAACAGGATTGGTTCAGCCTGCTCATCAAGCGTTCCATAGCGATGCATAAAGCTGGTGTCATTCGTCTGGTCGATAAGGGTTTGATACCACCCTTTTTCCCTTTCCTGCTGGGGTTCACGGTTGCGTGGAGTTAACCTTGCTGGAGCTTCTGTGCCTCCGGGTGCTGTGGCGTTTATTCGGATCCCGCGCTCGGCGTATTCGAATGCCATATTCACTGTCAGAGCATTGACGCCTCCCTTAGAAGCGCCATAGGGAACACGCATCAATCCTCGGGTAGCGACGGATGAGACATTGACGATAGCCCCACCCTTTTGCTCCAACATGTAAGGAATCACAGCCCGGCAACACCAAAGCGTAGGAAACAGTGACCGCTGCACTTCCTTTTCGATTTGCTCTGGTTGGTAATATTCGAATGGCTGAGCCCAAATGGTTCCGCCCACATTGTTGATGAGAATATCGATACGACCATATTGCGCGTAGGCTTTCTCCATAACAGATTGTGCGCCTTGCCATGTTTCCAAATCAGCTTGAAGCGCCAGTACTTCCGTTCCTTGCGCTTGCAGTTGCGTAGCCACGCCATGCACATAGTCGGCGATATCGACCAGAACCAGCGTTGCGCCTTCGCTCGCGGCCAGTTCGGCTACGCGTTTACCAATACCTTGCGCAGCCCCGGTGACAATCATGACCTTATTGATAAAACGGGCACTCATGCAGCCTCCTCAGAAGCAGGAGTGACACTCGCAGTGAATTTCTCGTAATGGAAAGAATTCGGTTTGATCCCCTGAGATTCGAAGTGGCCTAATACCGCATTCACCATTGGTGGTGGCCCGCAAAGGTAGACGTCAACATCACCATCATTGAAAGGCGCGTCTTCCATATGATTAGTCACGTATCCTTTGCGCGGGTGATCGCTTTCTTCGTTCGCGACAACCGTTTTAAAACTGAAATTAGGGATACTGGCGGCAAAGGATTCCAAAGCGGATACGCACACCAGATCGTCGTCGTTGGTGACGCCGTAGATCAGCTGTACCGGTTGGTCGCACCCTTTTGCCTTTAGATATTCCAGCATAGAAAGGAATGGAGCTAATCCAGTGCCACCAGCAAGCATCAGGACAGGACGCTCAACCGGGCGTAAATAGAACACGCCCATTGGACCAGTTAACGTGACTGTATCGTTGGACTTGGCTTTGCCGACCAACCAAGAGCTCATCAGACCGCCCGGGACATTTCGGATTAAGAAACTCAATTCTCGACTTCCAGGTAGTGAGCTGAATGAATAGGCTCTGGTTTCATTACTGCCCGGGACCTGTATATTCACGTATTGCCCAGGAAGGAAGCCGATATCACTTTGAGCGGTTATTTTTAGCTCGATGGCGGTCGGCGAAATGAGATTGACCACATCGACGGTTCCCGCAACTGTACTGTTTGCGGCCTTGCTACACATTGAAGAAACCGCTGGAATTTCGACGACACAGTCGCTGGACGGCACCATTTGACAGGTTAGGATAAGCCCTTTTTCAGCTTCTTCATCCGTTAGCGCTTCGTCGATATACTCTTCGCCTAAATCGTATTGTCCTTGACGGCAAGTGCCCTTACACGTACCGCAAACTCCGTCTGAACAGTCCATAGGTAAGTTCAATTGTGCGCGGTATGCCGCATCGAGAACCGTCTCGCCGTCGTTACAGTTAATGACACGGGTGACGCCATCTTCGAAATTGAGTGCAATGTTATAAGTCATATTGATACTCCCGCAATCCATTACAAGTGGTAAACATCAACTGCCTGATTGATGCAGTCGTTAGTCAGCACGATTTTTTTGAATGTGATCAGAGGGGTATCGGTGCTGATATCTAAGGTGTAAAAAGAAGTACCGTAGTATTCCTGTGTCTTCTTATAGCGATAAGACTTAGTCAGCCAGTTGAAACGCAGCTGCAACTCATTCCCTTGATGTGACAAGATCTCCAACCCGCTGATGAAGTGTTTAGTGCGTGGTTCTGGCAACGAGCTTGCACCAGAACGTTCCGTCTTCAATCGGTAAACTCGGTCTTCTAAACCATCTCGGTTCGGGTAGTAAATCAGTGATATTTCAGTCTGAGGATCCTCAGTCAACTGATCGTCGTCATCCCATGCTGGCATCCAGTAAGTCACATCTTTGTGATAACACTCTAGCCAGTTATCCCACTCTTTATCATCGAGGTAGCGGGCTTCACGGTTGATAAACTGTTCTATATCTTGGTAATTCAAGCTCATGCGTCAGCCTCCTTGTTAAGTACCGGAATGATTTGGTCAGATTCAGCTTCAATTGCCCTTAGCATTTCGTCCTGCCAGTGGCGGTGGTGATTAACATACAAGCCTTCATCTTCCGGCTTAGTCCCGCTCATCAGAGGCTGCATATCTAACTGGTTAGCATGGTCATCAGGCCCATTCATCCAATGAGAGGCACCACGGCTCATGTCATTCCAACGTGCTCCTCTTGCCTCATATCCGTCCTGGCATGCGCGGAATTCTTCCAGATCATCCGGGGTCCCCATGCCAGATACATTGAAGAAATCTTCGTACTGGCGGATACGCTTGGCACGTAATTCTGCTGGTTCATTCTTTGGTGCGAAGGCATAAATAGTGACTTCAGTTTTGTTCACATCAATAGGACGACTCACCCGGATTTGGGTAGAGAACTGATCCATCAGGTAAACATTCGGATATAGACAGAGGTTTTTGGTAGTGCGGACGATAGAATCAGCTCTTGCCTCACCAAAGGTTTTTTCCAATCGCGCTAGTTGGCCGAAAACCGGACGAACTTCAGGGTTCAATAAGCGGGTCCAGAGCATCATGTGGCCGTTTTCAAATGAGTAGAAACCGCCTTCAGCTGACCAGCTTTTCGCATCTACTGCCTCAGTGCCGCCTTTTTCATAGTTTCTCTGACCCATGGTCGATAAGTAGTTCCAGTGCACTGAACTCACGTGGTAGCCATCAGCGCCATTCTCTGCCGTTAACTTCCAGTTGCCTTCGTAGGTGTAAGTTGAACTGCCGCGCAGTATTTCCAACCCATCTTCTGCCTGATCAACAATGTTATCGATGATTTTGGTCGTTTCACCCAGGTGCTCTTCTAACGGAAGGACATCGGCGCTCAAACTACCGAATAGAAATCCGCGATAGTTGCCGAACTTCGCCATCTGCTTCAAATCGTGGGAACCGTCAGTATTGAACTGCTCCGGATAACCACCCTTTTTCTGGTCTTTGGCCTTGAGAAGTTTTCCATCGTTGCGGAAAGTCCAGCCGTGAAACGGACAAGTAAAAGAAGCCTTGTTGCCGCGCTTCTTACGGCACAGAGTGGCTCCACGGTGGGAACAGGTGTTTAGGATGGCTTTTAATTCACCGTCTTTGGTGCGAGTGATGATAACAGGCTGTCTGCCGACAGTGACAGAGTAGTAGTCACCTGGATTTGGAATTTGGCTTTCGTGAGCAAGATAAACCCAGTTACCTTCAAAGATGTACTTCATCTCCAGATCAAACAATTCGCGGTCGGTAAAAATGCCACGGTCACACTGGTAACGTCCGGTGTCTGGATCGGCAACAACGGCGTTTCGTACGTTGTCTGCTAGTTGCTTAAGTTTGCTATTCATTATATTTATTCCTTTTGCATCCTTGGTTTCGGGTACAGGGGTGCGGTAACCACCTCCACATTGAGGTGGTTAGCACAGGGCAATAAGTAGGGAAAATTTGTTAAGCCTGTTGACCCTCAAGAGCGCGAAGGCGGGAGTGGCGAACTTGAAGCTCTGACTTTTCTGTACTGACCAGCTGGATATCAAATTCAACCTGAGTGAATGGACCTTCCAAGCCTAGTGCGTCAGCCTTAGCTGGATCTTCGATGCGTTGCGCTTCAACAACCAACTCTTCCAGGGTTGCAAAAGCGAAATCATCGTATGTGTATTCATCGCCAGCGAGGTTGATCTGAGTCGTTAGGTGCTTGTAACCCGGCTTAGAAATAAAGAAATGAATATGTGCAGGTCGGTTACCATGACGTCCTAACTGGTTAAGCAGTTGCTGAGTTGAGCCTTCAGGAGGGCAACCGTAACCTGCCGGAATAATTGAGCGAGCGGTGTAGCGGCCGTTTTCATCCGTTTCAATTCGGCGGCGTAGATTGTATTCACTTTGGGATTTATCAAAGTAAGAGTACGCTCCCATACTGTTTGCATGCCAAATATCGACTACCGCGTTGCGAATCGGGTTGCCTTCTTGATCCGTAACCTGTCCGGTTAGTAGCATCACTTCTGATTCTGTGTCGGTGCCATCATCCATGCGAGCAAAGCCTTCACTCTTCGGCGCACCTGCTACATATAGCGGGCCTTCAATCGTTCTTGGTGTTCCGCCGTAGAGGCCAGCTTGCTTATCCGCCTCGTCCAAACGAATATCTAAGTACTTGTCGATACCAAGACCCGGAGCTAACAAAGCTGCCTCGCCATTCGCACCAAGTTGGTTGATGTAATACACCGCTGTCCATAATTCATCCGGTGTAATATCCAGATCTTCTATAATCTGGTAAACATCGTGCATTAGGCGATGCAGGATGGTTTTAACCCTTTCATTACCGTCAGAGTTATTGAAACCCGCCACTTTTTCTAGTAGCTCCTGGACTTCCGGTGTGTGCATAGTCTTAACGTTCATGATTGCTTCTCCTTGCTTTATTTTCTTTTTTCTTCAGTGAGTTAACATTGCTTGATTAACTTATCGGTCATCTTCGTGAATGGACGAAGGGTGACGGCATAACGGGGAAACACTGATATCCATGTAGGGGAACAGTGGTAACTGGCTTATTAGGTCCTGCAGTTCAGCGTTATCTTTTACGTCAAAAATGCTGACGTTGGCGTAGCTGCCTGCCACGCGCCACAAGTGTCGCCACTTGCCAGATTGCTGAAGTTGTTGTGCGTAAGCCTTCTCTTTTGCTTTGATTTCAGCGACCGTATCTTCCGGCAGCGAGTGTGGAATTTTCACGATCATTTCTACTTTGAATAACATGAGGGGTTCTCCGTAAAATTAGCTTCGGCGGTAATAGGCAAATTTATCTTCGTCAATCTCGATACCGAGGCCCGGGCCTGTCGGTAAATCGACGCCGTTATGATGGAAGTTGAGTGGATTCGTCACGATGTCATCCTTCATCAGTAACGGGCCAAACATCTCCGTTCCCCAATGCAAGGTTTCTAGTGTTGACCAAGCGTGCAAGGAAGCAGCTGTGCCAATCGTGCCTTCTAGAAGTGTGCCACCGTATAATCCGATGCCTGCAGCTTGAGCAACATGTGCTTGTTGTAGGGCTTGGATTGGGCCACCGGCTTTCGCGATTTTTAAAGCAACTGCACCTGCGAATCCGCCTTTCGCTAGGTGATACATATCCTTAGCGTCTGCGACTGATTCATCGGCTAGAATCGGTAGGGAAAATTTCTGAGACAAGCGAACCAAAGCATCAAAGTCTTTCATTGGTGTTGGCTGTTCGACCAAATCAACACCCGCTTCAGTGAATTTCGCCATAGCAATAGCTGCGCTGGATTCATCCCAAGCCTGATTGACATCGACACGAATACTCGCCGAATCGCCCACGGCCTGTTTAATAGCAATGACGTGGTTAACATCATCTTTTAATGCTCCAGAACCAATTTTGAGTTTGAAATCACAATGGCGCTGAGCGTCTATTAAACTCAGTGCTTCATCGATATCTTGGTTGGTATTACCACTGGCTAGCGTCCATAGAACCGGGAGATGTTGATGGACTGCCCCGCCAAGTAATTCAGATACCGAGAGGTTTAAGCGCTTCCCTTGTAAATCCAACAAAGCGGTTTCTATCGCCGACTTCGCCAGGTTGTTACCCCGGATGGCAGAATTGAGCCTTACCTTTAAGGTATTGATGTTGTGAGACGGCTGCCCGATGAAGTGAGGTGCAAAGTAAGTATCAATGGTCAGTTTGACACTCTCAGGGCTTTCAGGGCCATAAGCTAAGCCGCCAATGGTAGTCGCTTCGCCGATCCCCTCGAATCCGTCAGAATCTTTAATCCGCACAATCACCATCGTTTGTACGCCCATGGTTGTAACGGAAAGCTTGTGCGGACGTATTGTTGGGATATCAATCAGACTCGCCTCAATGGAATGAATGGTTGCTGACATATAGGCTCCAAGTAACTTTGTTAAACAATATGTAAATGAGATGTGAATCATTTGTTTGGTGAAGGTTATGTGTAATAGTGAGCTGATACAAATATCAAATAAGTAGTGAGCAATACCCAGGAGGTATGATGGAGTTAAGACACCTGCGATACTTTGTCGCTGTCGCTGAGGAAGGAAATCTCACCAGAGCCGCAGAAAAGCTATGTATTGCCCAACCGCCGCTAACTAGGCAGATAAAGCAACTTGAGGAAATAGTTGGTGTTCAGTTGTTTATTCGTAAGCCCCGGGGATTAGAGTTGACGGATGGCGGCGCGTACTTTTTAGTTCATGCGAAACAAATTCTCGACAAAGTGATGGTGACGATTGAAGGAACGCAGCAGATAACGAAAAAACGCAAAACATTATTTTCTATCGGCTTTGTTCCTTCGGTGTTTTACGGCCAGCTACCACTAATGGTAAGACGGCTAAGGAAAAACAAAAATTTAGAAATCGTGTTACATGAATTAACAACTCGTGACCAAATTGAAGCGTTGAAAACAGGAAAAATTGATATCGGCTTTGGCCGAGTCCATATCGATGACCCTGAAATCGAACAGGAACTGCTGTTTGAGGAACCGTTAATAGCTGCAATTCCGAGTGGCCATGAGTTAGGGAAAAGTAACCCTTCCTTACAAGAATTGGCCGAAATTCCAATGATCACGTTTCCCACTGGTCCCGGCGCACAATTTGCTCATTTTACTCAGGGACTATTTTATAACCGTGGTTTAAGAAGCAATGTCAGCCAACAAGTCAATGACTTACAAACCGCACTTTCCTTGGTTGCTTCAGAGATGGGATTTACATTGGTTCCGGAACAGGTACGTAAACTAAACCGAGAAGGTATTGAGTACGTCCGGCTCCAAGATACCAGTATCAAAACACAAGTCATTGCCTCTCGCCGAAGAGGAGAAAACATCAACGCGGTAATGCGACTAGTGAACACAATCTTGGAAGAGCTAGTTGAAAACCGCAGAACGGGCCGATACTCCTAACCCTTAAATGGGTTAGGTACCTTTTGCCCGATTCATCAAACGATTATGTGGCTTAAATGCCACTTTCTACACACTTCACCTCACAAATACTTCTGTTTTGAAACCACTCGATACCCCCGATTTTTCTCGGTTGCATTTACTTGCCTAACGTTCGATATACGCACAAATAAAACAATATTCGAACTTTTTTATTCTTTTTACTTGACGATGGCTGATATTTTGAGCAAACATTATGTACGAATAGAGAATATTAGTTCGAATAACGCACAATAACGTGAAGCACATAATCAGTAAGGAGACATTGTTATGGCTGAGTTCCTTCCTCTCAAAGAAGCGATAAGCAAGCATATTTTCCACGGCGACACCGTCGCGATGGAAGGTTTTACCCACCTCATCCCGTTCGCAGCTGGGCATGAAATCATCCGTCAGGAAAAAAGGGATTTAACGTTAATTCGTATGACGCCTGATTTGGTCTATGACCAGTTAATTGGCGCAGGATGTGTGAAAAAGTTGATCTTTTCTTGGGGAGGAAACCCTGGAGTAGGATCTTTGCACCGACTACGAGACGCTGTAGAAAAAGGCTGGCCACATCAATTGGAACTCTTTGAGCATAGCCATGCGGCAATGGCATGCGCTTATGAAGCTGGTGCAGCTGGATTGCCTCTCGCAGTATTCCGTGGCTACGTAGGAAGTGACCTGCCAAAAGTGAATGAACAGATCAAATTCATTACCTGCCCTTTTAGCAACGAACAGTTGGCTGCCGTGCCTTCTATTAGACCAGACGTCACAGTCATTCACGCTCAAAAAGCCGATAAAAAAGGCAATGTACTGATCGAAGGCATACTCGGTGTGCAAAAAGAAGCCGTTCTAGCAGCCAAGCGTAGCATTGTCACAGTCGAAGAAATTGTTGATGACCTCGATGCTTCAGTTAACGCTTGCGTTCTCCCTTCTTGGGCAATCACGGCTATTTCACACGTTCCTTTAGGTGCGAAGCCTTCCTATGCCTTGGGCTACTATGAACGCGACAACAGCTTCTACAAACAATGGGATGGCATATCACGCGACCGCACAAGCTTCCAAGCTTGGTTACAGGAAAACATTTTCGAACAGGGAGAAGCATAATGAGTTTTGAATACACGTCTTCAGAGATGATGAGCATCACCGCAGCTCGTGCACTAACGGATAACATGACTTGTTTTGTCGGCATCGGCCTGCCAAGTGAAGCCGCGAATCTTGCCCGACTGACTCATGCGCCGAATATTACCCTTATTTATGAATCGGGGACGTTGCAGACCAAGCCAAACGTTTTGCCATTGTCGATAGGTGACGGTGAATTGTGTCACTCGGCATTGAGCACCGTATCTGTTCCTGAAATGTTTCGTTATTGGTTACAAGGTGGTCATGTCAGCGTAGGATTTTTAGGTACGGCACAAATCGATCGTTTTGCAAACCTGAATACGACTCTGGTTGGTGATTACCGCGAACCAAAAGTGCGTTTACCAGGCGGTGGTGGTGCCCCAGAAATTGCCACCAATGCAAAAGAAGTCTTTATCACAGTGAAGCATTCAAAACGTACCTTTGTAAAAGATGTTGATTTCATCACCACTGTAGGCTTCGGTCGCGATGGAAAGGCAAGAGACAACGTCCCTAATCTCGGCAAAGGCCCGACGGTTGTCATCACAGACTTATGTATCCTTCGCCCTGACCCTGCAATCAAGGAATTGATAGTAGTGTCGCTGCACCCTGGAGTGACTCAAGAAGATGTCATAGAAGCGACTGGCTGGGAAATTCAGTTTTCCGATAACCTAGAAACGACACCAGCGCCAAGTAGCTTAGAACTAAAAGTATTACGTGAATTAAAAGAAAGAACTCAGCGCCAACATGCCAACCAAGAGTGAGTACCGCTATGACTAATGTTTACCTTTGTAACCCTCGACGTTCAGCTATCGGTCGCTTCGGTGGTGCCCTTGCAAGTGTTCGCCCAGATGATCTTGCAGCCCAAATTTTTAAAGCTGTCTTAGAACAAGCACCCAATATGGATCCTGCAGCAATTGACGAAGTCATCATGGGTTCGGCCAACCAAGCAGGCGAAGACAATCGAAATGTCGCACGTATGTCAGCTCTGCTTGCAGGCTTACCGACATCCGTTCCAGGTACCACGATTAATCGCTTATGTGGCTCAGGGATGGATGCAGTCGGAACGGCTTTCCGGGCTATCAAAGCGGGAGAAATGGATTTGGTACTGGCTGGTGGTGTGGAATCGATGTCACGTGCGCCTTATGTGATGGGTAAAGCCGACAGCGCATTCACCCGAACCCAACAAATTGAAGACACAACGATTGGCTGGCGCTTCGTTAACCCATTAATGAAACAATTATACGGTGTCGACTCCATGCCAGAGACAGCGGAAAATGTTGCTGAAACCTATCATGTTTCACGTGAAGATCAGGATCTTTTTGCTTTTCGATCACAGAAAAAAGCGCAACAAGCTATTGCGGACCAAATTTTTGCACAAGAAATCGTCCCGATTGAAATTCAGCGCAAACGCCAAGAACCGTTAATATTCGATACCGATGAACACCCACGACCAAGCACGTTGGAAAAGCTCACCTCCCTGCCAACCCCATTCCGCAACGGTGGAAGTGTTACAGCAGGCAATGCCTCGGGTGTAAATGATGGTGCAGCGGCCATGCTCGTTGCCAGTGAGGACGCGGTCAGTCAACACAGCCTAACGCCAGTAGCCAAAATATTGGGTATGGCAACAGCAGGCGTGGAGCCTCGAGTAATGGGTATTGGCCCTGTGCCAGCGGTGAAAAAACTGCTGGAGAAACACAGAATAAGCATTCAAGATATCGATGTTATCGAGCTTAATGAAGCGTTTGCAGCGCAAGGGCTCGCGGTGTTAAGGGAATTAGGAATCGAAGACGATGATCCTCGCGTCAATCCCAATGGTGGCGCTATTGCATTAGGACATCCTTTAGGTATGTCAGGTGCCCGTTTACTGATGACAGCCGCACACCAATTACAACGAACGGGTGGACGTTATGCCCTATGTACGATGTGCGTTGGAGTTGGACAAGGTATCGCGACACTTATCGAACGAGCTTAAACAAGGAGATCGCATGGGTTTTATGAGCTATCAAGGTCGCGCTATCTGCTACCATAGCCATGGAGAAGAAGGGAAACCGCTGTTGATATTGGCGCACCCTCTTGGAATGAATCAAAGCGTCTGGGACGGAGTTCTTCCCTACCTCATCCAGAACTTTAAAGTCGTGACCTGGGATCTTCCCGGTCATGGAAAAAGTGAGGCGTTGGCAGTAGATGCTACAGAAATCATGCCTGATGACTTGGCAGGAGAACTGCTCGCGCTCGCCGACCAAGTCGGAGAAGAGCGTTTTCATTTTGTGGGTACATCCATTGGTGGAGTTATTGGACAGCAACTGCTGATCAACCATAGTGAGAGAGTAATTTCTGCCGTGCTAACCAACACAGGCGCGGTGATTGGTACACCGGAAAACTGGCAGGCCCGCTCCATAGATGTACGCGACAAAGGGCTAGGCTTGATGGCGGAACAAATAGTACCGCGCTGGTTTGGCCAACTGGCTTGTCAACAACAACCAGATCTGATTGAGGTCTGGAAACATCAACTCACTGAGTGCGATAACCGCAGTTATGCGCTGCTATGTGAAATGCTTGGAAAAACCGATTTTCGTCAGAAATCGTTGAACAAAGCTGTGCATTTAGTCTTGGTTGGAGGCGCTGATGATGTCGCGACTCCTCCTCAGGTACTTCAGCAACTGGCAGACCTGAGTGAAGCAAATGCACCTATTATTCTCGATGAGATCGGTCACGTCCCATCGGTAGAAAATCCTGCATTGTTTAGCAAAATACTCCTATCGAACATGTGTTGATTTGAAATATTCAGGCACGCCACGATCATGGCGAGGCCTGATTTTTTCATTGATACGACAACCATTCTTCCTTCTTTACAGACATTGATTGTCTTTTTCTATAGTGCGATAATCGCACAATTATTCGGTTTTGGATCTATTACGATGGAACATAGCACTTCTGATAAAGATTTTCTGACTACGTTTGCTAAAGGACTCAATGTAATCCGTTCATTCGAGCCTAATTCGATGAGTATGACCCTCACAGAGGTCGCCAAAAAAAACGATCTATCCAGAGCATCAGCAAGACGCTTCTTACTGACCATGCTAAAACTTGGCTACGTTGAAACCGACGGCAATCGATTCTCCCTGACAGCAAAGGTTCTTGAACTTGGGTACTCCTACCTGTCGACATTGGATGTCGGAGGCACAGTCTCTACCCAATTAGAATTGGTCACTCAACAGCTTGGTGAGTCTAGCTCGGCAGCTGTACTCGAGGGAGAAAATATCGTTTATATCGCCCGAATCCCCGTCCGTCCTCTGATGGCTTTTAACTTACAGATCGGTGCCAGACTTCCGGCGTATGCAACGTCGATGGGACGAGTTCTGCTTTCTGCACTTCCAGAAGAAGAGTTAGATCATCTGTTAGCGCAATCCAATCTTATCCAGTTGACACCAAACACGCTGACATCGCCTAGTGAAATAAAGGCAGAGATTGCCAAGGTACGCGTACAAGGGTATGCCATCAATGACCAGGAACTAGAGCTGGGACTACGTTCCGTGGCAGTTCCCGTATTCAACCGCAACGGAAAGCTTCGATTAACCCTGAATGTAAGCTGTCACTCCAGTAAGACCACCGTAGATAGGATGATCAGTGAGTTTGTTCCTGTGCTACAAAACACTGCAGAGCGAATTTCGATGTCCCTGCCATAGCTCCGCAGAGCAAGCTTAGCCACCAACCCACAGTCACAAATATAACAAAGTAGCACCAAATCCTAGTATTACACTTGACGTAAACGTTGAATATCTTTCTGAGGAGGCAGCCCAAACAATCGACTGTATTCGCGACTGAACTGCGAAGCACTCTCATAGCCTACAAAACCACTAGCTTGGCTTGCATCTAAACCGTTTAATAACATTTGGTCTCTAGCTTCTTGCAAGCGTAAGTTTTTCAAATATTGAAGAGGGCTTGTTCCTGTTAAAGCCTTAAAGTGTTGTCGAAACGAAGAAGCACTCATATGTGCTCGTTGAGCTAGCTCGTTAATTTCCATACTATTCGTTAAATTTGTCTTCATCCAAGTGACTACATTTAGTATTTGCGAACTAGGCGTACCCGCTGAAGCTAAGTGTCGCAGGTGTGTACCATGAGGCCCTAACAAAAGACGTGTTAGTATTTCCTTCTTAATCAGGGGAGTTAAGCTATCAAGATAAATGGGTTCTTTCTGCAAATCTATAAGACGAGTCATTGCATTGCTAAGTCCCGTGTCAATATCATGGATTGATATTGATTTATACTTCACATCACGTGAAGGCTTATCAAGATCAAGTTCAACACAGGTCTGCATGATCAGTTCATAATCGAGTTTTAGTACAACAGCAACAAATGGATTATATCTGGTTGCTTCAGTTACATGTGAAACGACAGGTAAATCAAACATTGTTAACATTGATTGTCCTGCAACACATGGTAACACATCTTTTTCAATCGCTAATTGTTTCGCCCCTTGTAAGATCATGGACAAGCTCAAAGTGTAAATGCAGTGCAAAGGTGTCGTTGGGTTGTTTCTGATATGCACTGTTAAACCTTGGATACTCGTGTTGTGATCGCCTTCGGTTTTTCCGTAAGCGAACGCTTTGTCAGCCAAGCTTTGGATATTGTCATTACCGCGAGTCGTTAGCATAACCTTTCCCTATACCATCACTGTTTCTGATCAAAAATCTTAAGCATTTGCTCAGTAGAAATCTGGCTACCCATCCTTCCACGCTTAACATATTGATGAGAGAAACTCACTGCACCGTTAGATCGAACCAACGCCTCAAATTCATCAATGAAATGCTGCTCGAACTTGCTGTTGAAAGTATTAAACAACACGACATGTTTATTGGTGAAATCGTTATCTGATGCAAATTGCCAAATAGGTGGTGCCGGACTGTATAACCAAATAGGTGAGCCTAAATAGACAGTATCATACGATGAAAGGTCGATACGCGTAGGCATAATATCTGCCACGTTGCTCCGCGCGTCCTTTAATGCACTGATCAATCCAGGGACGCCAAGCTCATAGTTGTTCGCAGTGATTTCATAAATATTAGCGTTAGTTTTATTTGCAATATGGTTGGCAAGGATTCCAGTGTTGCCAGACCGGGAAAACACCACAACCGCTGTTGTAGCCTGTTTATCCCTAGCTGTTGCCCGACGCTCTTGTAGTTGCTGGTTTGCAGAATGTTGTGCATTTTCGACACGAGTGACCACGAACGCAACCACAAATACCACTACTACAGCTATTAACAGTACAATGCCTATCCATCGGATCATAGTCACTCACCTATATACTTAAACAGAGATAACTTTCTGAAAGAGAATGATTAAAACAAAAACAGAAGCGCTCACCTGTTGTGGAAAAACGCTTCTTAATTTCAATTTACTTGAGATGTGTAGCAAGGAAAGGAGCAACCTTTTCCATTGCCATTCCGACAGCTTCTGGATGGTCGTACAGCTCGTAGTGTGACCAGTTTTCCAAATCCACTAGTTGGCGATCTTTCGATGCAACCGCTCGACCAAAGATTTCCTGTCCATCTCGAAATGCACCGAATGCACCGACTTTTTGACCAACAACAGCCATCATTGGTTGAGTCATCAACGATTCCGCAAAGGCAAACGCATCCCAACTCAAAGTTTTTTGTGCGTGAGAGAACAACATACGTGTTGCCCCACCCTCAGACTGCCCACGTGGCGTTTTGTAATAATCCGTCGCTTCGAATACGTCACGTTCTGTTAGTCCGTTCTCTTTCGCAAACTCAGGACTTGGAGGAAGAAGTTCATTGACTTGCAACTCTGCGCCGCGAGCTTCGGCCGTACGCTGAGCGGCCATCGCTTCAAGCGCACCAATTGGGTTATACAAGCTGAATCCTTCGCGGAACAAGCGCCCTACGTTCACCGGTGTTATACCAACAACCGCTTTCAAGCGTTTTTCAGTCAGCGCTGAGCTTAAGATGTAGCCACCTCCACCACAGATACCAAGGCCACCAATGCGCTCATCGTCGACATAAGGTAAGGTTACTGCATAATCGATGACACGACTGATATCTTCAACACGTTGGCTTGGATCTTCAACATAGCGAGGAAGTCCGCCAGACTCTCCCTGGAAACTCGCATCAAAAGCGATCACTACGTAACCTAATTCAGCCAACGCTTTGCCATATACCGCACTGGATGTTTGCTCTTTACAGCTACCAAAAGGGTGGACACTGATCATCGTTGGGTAACGTTTTGATTCATCGAACCCTTCAGGTAACAGAATTAACGCTGACATATCCCACGCCATATCGGCATTTTTAAAGGTGATTTTTTTAGTATTCATAATCATCAATTTCCATTTAATCTAAACATAGGCTCAAGCTAGTTGAGCCTAATATCGAGAATTAACTTAGATTTGTTTACAGTGTGCGTTGGAAGAAAGGCGCTAACACACCGATAGCTTCCGCAATTGGAGATTCACCATCATAAAGATCCATGTGATTTGCCCCGTTAACGACATGCATTTGTTTGTCAGCACTTGCTGCTCGCGCCATCAGGTCATCACTCATCCATTTACTACCCGCATCGCTGCCCACAACAGTTAAAAGTGGCTGCGTTAAAAATGCCTCCGCTTTGAAGAACGCATCGTAGGTAATGATTTGGGTCAAGCTGCGTGCTGTTGCAAAGCCTGGTGCGGTGCAATAAGCCGCGCGGTCAGTGTGGTAGTATTCCCACGCTTGACGCAGTTCTTCGTTTGGTGCGTCTTCTTCTTTCATTGGTGCCATTGGAATGGTCGCGATTTCTGCACCACTTGCATCTGATGTTCTGGCACCTGAACCGGCTTCGATATAAGGAAGCGCATCACTATCCTTAACATTGTTATCCCAACCATTGCGGAACATCTGACCAATGTTCACCATGCTCACCGTACCAACCGCTTTGATTCGACGGTCGTTTATCGCTGCATTCGCTGTGTAACCAGCACCAGCACAAATACCCATCGCACCAATACGATCGTTGTCGACGTAATCCAGTGTGGTTAGGTAATCGATCACAGCGCTTACATCTTCAGTTCGGACGTGTGGATTTTCTAGTTGACGAGGCTCACCAGTACTTTCACCTTGATAAGAGGCATCGTAGGCGATAGCTATAAAACCGTGTTCAGCCAGTTTTTTAGCGTAGGTACCAGCGGTCTGTTCTTTAACACCGCCGCCCGGATGAGAAACCACAACCGCTGGATAGCGTTGACTCTTGTCGAAGTCAGCAGGAAAGTTAATCAAACCGGCTAGCGTAATATCCAGGCCATTGGTGTTTGGGAAGTTGACTTTGTTCATGTGCATTGCTCCTAACTAGAGTTCATTGTTATCAAGAGAAGCTGGGTATCCAGCGGTTGTCTGTGCTCTTGACTTACGAATGAGTATAGGAAGCAACGCAATTGATTGTTTGCACAAAACGAGACGATGATTGCCTAAAATGACAAAACATCATTAGCACTCACATCAAACCTTAAACAACTCCGACTTAACCTAATGAAAATTAAGATAAAAAACTTACCATCATGAAGATTTAACATTGTTTATTTTGCTATTACATTGATAGTTACACTGTTTCTTTGTGTCTGTAGTGCCAATCTAAAAGTGCAAGACAGGTTAGTACCAACCCAACAATAAAAATGACAGCATATGGTGGCAACCACAGAATCAAAAAACCAGATAACCCAGTAGTAACCCCACCAACCCAATGCAAGAGTGACTTTATGTTCAACATGGTTTTTAAAAACAATCCTTGCATCATCAGAAAGACTCCAGGCGCTAGTGAAATCATAAGCCCTGTTGATAAAGAAGCATGCTCGATTGGATGATGGATGGTTTTTTCGTTACCTACCGCCAAAACAATGAGACTCGCGACCATAACCATTAAAGCGTTCATCGCATAGTGGCTTATCCCAACCGGATTTATTGTGACTTTGGCGTACTCTTCTGTATGTTTTTGTATCGACCCAAAGGCTAACGCCCATAAAGACATTGTGATCATCAACGCTGAACTTCCTGTAAAGAGAGTCATGAAATCAGTCGGATGCTCCGCGATAGATGTTCCAGCCATCAAGATGGTTTCACCAAGAGCAATGATCACAAACAAATTGTATCTTTCCAGCATATGCTCCGCATCAAAAGGAAGTTGTTCAAAATTGATACGATGCCCTGGAATAGGGTGAGCAAGATAGGAACCAATTAGGTCAACAAGGACAGCCGCCCCCCACCAAAGCAATCGCGTCTCTGGTTCTGTTAAAGCACCTATAATCCATAGTGGCGACACTAATACCAACCAAATCAAAACCGCCTTAAAGTGTTGCTTGTATTCTGTTGTGGGTGAATTGTTGATAGTCCAAATTGTTCGGCCAACCTGAATAACAAGCATTGGTATCACAAAGCTCCAGGCCGAATCACTAAACGCTGCCCCTATGGAAGCATTCATCATCAATCCCAGCAGTGTCACAACCAGCAACATAATAGTACTGGTTCCGCGATGTACTGGGATCATCGTTGCTGCCCAACTGGTGTATGACCAGACTGAAAGCACACCTATTAGTAGCGTTGCAGTTTCAGCTGCACCTCTCCAAGTTAAATGCTCTGCGAGATGGTGTGATAATTGAATTAGTGCGAAAACAAAAATCAGATCAAAAAATAACTCCAATGGCGCGACTTCATATTCTTCTTTTTTTTGCATTGATGAGTACCTAAATAATATGCGGCATTACTTTAGTCTCTTAGGGTATCGATACAGTTTTTCCCTAAGTTTCTAAGGGTTTCACGTAATTGGGTGAATTTAAAGGATAGGTGTTACCTCGGCCATTTTCCAAGGCATCAGATTATTGAACTAGCCTAAATTCCTTTCGAATCAGACATAATTCATATACTTACTCTTTCAAGTGTTTGGGAACACAATTTCAACTGAATACATACAAAAACGACCCTAAATTAGGATCGTTTAATGATGGGATTAAATGCATGCGTGAACAATTCAACACCTAACGGTGAGCTATGCGTTTACAGGAAACCACCCTGGCGTAGCGTTAATTACCTCCCATAATTTAGTTGGGATCTGTAACGCTTTAGCACTACTGGATGAATCTAACTGCATCTTGATTTCTGATTCCTGTCCAGTCTGAGCCATTTCAACCCAGTTAGGGTTCATCACCAAACTACGGCCAACCACTACCATCGGCAAATCCATTTTCACAGCCTCACGAGCTTCATCTGGCGTACGAATTTCTCCCGCTGCCATCAGAGGGATTCGTCCAGCAATCACTTCGACAAAACGCTCTGCGGTAGTTTTACCCGTGGTGTCTTCTTGAGATGTCCCTGAAAGGATATTGTATAAAGACGTGTGGAGGTAATCGATGTGACCTTCATTCGCTAACTGATCTGCAAGGGCTAATGCATCGTCAATGTGAAGCGCGCCTTCTCCAGGTTCTTCTGGCGAGATACGATAACCGAGCAGGAAAGGACGATCAGCATATTCCGAAATAACACGACGAACCTCACGAACCACCTCTAGAGGAAAACGCATTCGATTTTCGAGTGTGCCACCCCATTTGTCGGTTCGTTGGTTGAATAATGGTGAAAGGAAGTTCTGGATCAAAAAGCCGTGCGCTCCGTGCAGCTCAATGCCATCAAAACCTGCCTCAATAGCACGGCGCGTGGCTTCACCAAAGTCACGAATTACATCAAGTATTTCTTGCTCCGTTAATGCACGACTCGCCAGCTTCCCATCATTAAAAGGCCCTTTGGGCGCTGCAACGGCACTGGCGCTAACAAGTTCACCGTTTGGGATCAACTCTGGCACTGCTTTATTACCTGCGTGGAACAGTTGCAATACCGCTGTTGCGCCACCGCTTTTTGCTGCGCTAGCGAGTTTACGCAAGCTTGGAATAAAGCGATCATCATACGCGGCAAATTCATGAGTAAACCCAATGCCGCTGGGTTGCACGTGGGTACACCCCGTCAACACCAAACCGACCCCATGAGCACGCGATCGATAATACGCCAGTTCTTCATTAGAAATGGTTTCATCTTCATTGGATGACCAAGTAGTCATCGGTGCCATCACAACACGGTTTTTTAAGGTGATACCGTTAGCAAAAGTAAAAGGTTGAAATATTGGGTCAATCATTAGTAACTAAAACCTCTAATTACATCGTTAATCATTAAGACATTCATCAGCAATGGTATTAAAAATATTTTTCAGTGAGTGAGTCATTCTGTCTCGGATAACGTCACTACTTTCAAACAGACTTGTTCTTAAAAATCTGTGGATTGAGTTAAGCTTGCGAATTGCGACGTTTCAGCCAAGCGAGACACCAACGTTGGCGTCACAAAATCAATGGCATCATTGCCAATCAAAAGCTGTTTCGGTTGCTTTTCTATGTTTGCGACTCTCATGATTACGTTGGCTAATTTCGCTGGATCTCCTTGCTGCTGACCGTCCGCAGCGCTTAACAACTCTCGTGCGTGGCCGTAAGGTAAGTAATCCTCAATTTGGTTTTCACCGTAACTCGCTGATGAATCATTGAGAAATTCTGTACGGAAAAAACCAGGTTCAATCGCCGTAACTTGTATGCCAAATGGGGCAACTTCATCCGCTAAAGCGAGCGTCATCCCTTCAACAGCAAATTTTGATGCCGAGTAGAAGGTTGCATTTGCCACTGCTTTCACTCCAGCAATGGAAGATGTATTAAAAATACGACCACTGCCTTGTGAACGCATGATTGGCAGCACAGCACGCAAGACATTGGCCATGCCAAAGACGTTAGTGCCAAACTGCGCTTCTATTTGTTCTGAAGTTGCCTCTTCAAATCGTCCCAGTAAACAGTAACCGGCGTTGTTAACCAGCACATCAATCCGTCCAAAACGTTTGACTGCTTCACTTACTGCTTGTTGTGCCTGAGACTCGCTCGTAACGTCTAATTCCAATAGCTGAATTCTATCTGCTGGGGCGTCAGCAAACACTTCTCTCAATCGGTTCAAACTGCGGCCTGTCGCCACAACTTTATCGCCTTGTTCCAATGCGGCTTTAACAATATCTGTTCCCATACCACGGGAAGTACCCGTTACAAACCAAATGCGGCTCATGATGGCTCCTATTTGTTGCGTATGATTAGTTCCCGCGTACAAGTGTCTCGCCTGCTATTGCGGTTGCTAATGTAAAAATCCGGTCGAAAGTCACTCCTATTGCCGTTCTGGATAATGAGGAGTGACTCAGAAGCATGTTGTGATTTACATGAAATACGGCTTATCGGCGTCAGTATTCGGTTTATTTACACCTAGGTTCGCGCCAATGTGCAGATCTGGATTTACGATGACTTTAGCAATCAAATCACCGACACTCTTACGTGAGACGACAGTGCCTTTAAAAGGCTGCCCCTTCTCTGTGATTTCATAATCCACTTCGTCTTCGTCCATCAGCCAAGCAGGACGTAAGATGGTGTAATCTAAACCAGAGGCTTCAATGGCATCAGCAGCGCGGCGATAATACTTCAGCGGCTCACCGATAATGTTGTCGTTCCACTCACCAAACTCACCGGGGATTTCATCATAGATACCCAGAGACAGAACAAATATAAGTCGTTTCACGCCAGTTTCTTGCATCGCATCGATAACAGCTTCTGCTTGTTTATCTAGGTCATCACCGATTAGGTTGGCATAGACAATATCTTGGCCTGACATTGACGATTTAAGTAATTCACGATCGAGCACGTTACCCACTACGATCTGAGCTTGGGCCGGGTCAAATTCGGCTAATTTTTTAGGGTTTCGTAAGAACAACGTTTGATTAATTTCTGGTTGGTTAGTCAAAGATTTCACCACCCATTGCGCTATCTGTCCGCTGGCACCAAGAACAAGAACATTACTCATATTTAATTTCCTTTAATTTCTAAATAGGATTTAATATTTGCTTATTGCCTGAATTAAATTTGAGTTATGGAGATATTAATTGCTATCAACCATAACAACTCGGTATCGAGCTCCCTGAAATCTATACTTCACAACGTCCGCGTAATCTGGACTGTGATACCAGGCTAACGCATCCGACTTTGATGGAAACTCTAAAAGGACGACACCTTCCGGCCCTTGTCCTTCTAATGCTTGTTGACTTCCGTAAGCAGAAAGCACTTTTACAGAATGGCCATCAAGGGTAGGACGCACATTCTCCATGTACTTGTCCAAAGAACTCTGGTCCGTCGTACTCTCACGAGTAAAAATAACGTAAGTTGGCATAATGACGCCTCTCTGAAAAAAGATAGAGTGGTTAACACACAGATTCTTTGCTAGAAGAAACCTCGTTTGAGGAAGACGACCTAGCTTTTGTTCATAGCACCGACACAGAATTATCAGTGTCAGTGCCTAATCCATTTATCGATGATGACTATTTCAGCGCATCTTTGAAGAATGGGACCAGTTGAGATACGGCTTCGTCGACATACTTTGGTACGTCATACAGCGACATGTGGTTCGCACCTTCAATCACATACAATGTTTTATCTGCACTCGCCGCACGTTCAATCAAGTCGTCACTCATCCATTTACTGCCTGCAACACTGCCTGCAATCGCGAGAATTGGTTGAGTCAGAAACGCTTCTGCTTTGTGGTATGCGTCATAAGTAATGATTTGGTTTAGGTTACGTGTTAATGCAAAACCTGGTGCATTCGGATGCGCGCAACGTGGTGTGTGGTAGTATTCCCATGCTTCACGGAGCTCTTCATTTGGCGCATCTTCTTCACGCATCGGAGCAAGAGGAATAATCGCGAACTCACCACTACTTGCGTCCGTGGTTCGAGCGTTAGAGCCAAACTCTAAATAGCCCACTGCATCAGCGTCTTGGACATTGTTTTCCCAACCATTACGGAACATTTGGCCAATGTTAACTGCGCTTACCATGCCTAGGGCTTTGATTCGGCGGTCATTAATGGCTGCATTTGCACTATAGCCAGCACCTGCACAAATGCCCATAGCGCCAATTTTGTCATTGTCGACATAAGCCAGAGTGGTTAGGTAGTCAACGACCGCACTAACATCTTCCGTACTCTTATAAGGATTTTCCATCTGACGAGGCTCACCCGTGCTTTCACCTTGGTATGAGCGGTCGAACGCTACAGTGATTAGACCGTTTTCAGCCAGTTTTTTTGCATACAGACCCGCTGTTTGTTCTTTCACACCACCGCCTGGGTGTGACACAACGACTGCTGCATATTGCTTGCTTTCATCAAAGTCTTTCGGGAAATTGATGACGGCAGAAATTTCAATACCTTGACCATTTAGATTTTTGAAAGTGACTTTAGACATAACGGAATTCTCCTGTAGGGGTTAACTGTTCGTCATGGGATGACGTAAGCTTCGAGGTAATCTTAATGAATGGACTGTGTTTGATAAATATCGTTTTACCTACATGACTGTTTAGCTATACTTTACAAATGTTATTTTGCTAGGCTCTGAATATGCCAATTGAACCCTCTCTTGTTTCTTCGTTGACGTGGTTTGCACATGTTGCTCGTCATCGCAGTTTTACCAAAGCAGCCTCTGAAATGGGGGTAACGCGCGCAGCCCTATCACAACATGTCAAAGGGTTAGAGCAACAGCTACAAGTCCGTTTGTTAAATCGCACCACACGTAACATGTCGCTGACAGAGGAAGGCCAGCGTTTACTCGACATTTTGCACCCATCACTTATGAGTATTGAACAGGTTGTCAATGAGTTGAATGAATCTCATATTGAACCCTCAGGCTTGATACGGATAAGTGCATCTAGAACGGCAGCTAGGCTTCTTATCGAGCCACATCTAAACGAGTTTTTGACGCTATATCCCAAGATACGTTTAGAGCTGATTATGGAAGATGGCTTTACGAACATCGTCGCGGAAGGTGTCGATGTGGGAATCCGTTTGGGAGTCAGTTTAGAGGAACATATGGTTGCGGTTCCCATTACTCCCTCTTTAACAAATGCGATTGTGGGTTCCCCTTCTTACTTCAAGCAACATGGTATCCCCAAAAATCCAAATGACTTAGAAGCACACAACTGTCTCGCGTACCGATTCACCTCCAGTGGAACGATAGACCACTGGTCTCTGACATCACCAGGTCAAGAGAAACACACGGTCATTTATGAACCGAAAGGGAGTGCCGTGTTTAATGACGATTACAGTATGTTACAGGCCGCTATACAAGGGGTCGGATTGGTTAAGCACATTGATTTGTGGGTATTAAAACATTTAGAAGAAGGAGCATTAACGCGAGTCCTTACTCCTTGGTGTCGGCCTTTTCCCGGATTTTATCTTTACGTTCCTTCACGAGAGAACATGCCTAAAAAAATACGTGCCCTAATGGATTTCTTGGTCGAAAAACGTGAACTTCTTAAATCGTCACTAAAGTAATCCCTATACTAGGATTGTCTCTGATGAAGTTGCTGCACTGCGTCGGCGGTGCTTTTCGTATAGCATGTTGATCTGGCTTTCCTCACTACAGAACAAATCCGCGATTTACTCTCTCTCGCAGGCCAACACGAACGAACTGACATGCTCGAAATTGTTAAGCTATGTTTATCCACTGGTGCGCGTTGGAACGAAGCCGCACAATTAAAAGGCAGTCATTTTATGATGAACGGTGGCAACATTCTGGTTCTGCGCGACGTATTAGGCCATGCTGATATCTCGATGACAATGCGCTACGCACACTTCGCTCGCGATCATTTATCTAATGTAATTACCCGTAACCCTCTTAGCAATTTATAGCCTGTCGCCACAAAATTTTTTAGAGCTCTGTCGCCACTTTGTCGCCATTAGGCAAATTTAGGGCAAAAAAAGAGCCGCTAAATGCGGCTCTTAATTATTCTATTTTTCCGATATTCAGTCGATTTACTCTTTACCGAATACGTTGTTCTCTTGTTCTTGTACGCGGATGAACGTCGTGCGCTTCGTTAGCTCTTTAAGCTTTGCTGCACCAACATATGTACAAGTTGAACGTACGCCGCCAAGGATGTCCTGAATAGTGCCGTGAACACTACCACGGTAAGGTAATAGTACGGTTTTTCCTTCAGCTGCGCGGTACTTAGCCACACCACCTGAGTGTTTGTCCATAGCCGACTGAGAAGACATGCCGTAGAATTTCATGAAGGTTTTGCCATCTTTCTCGATAACTTCACCGCCTGACTCTTCGTGACCAGCCAGCATACCACCAAGCATAACGAAGTCTGCACCGCCACCGAATGCTTTAGAAACGTCACCAGCGCAAGAACAACCACCATCACCGATGATCATACCGCCAAGGCCGTGCGCCGCATCACCACATTCGATGATTGCAGAAAGCTGCGGGTAACCAACACCGGTTTTAACGCGTGTCGTACAAACTGAACCTGGGCCAATACCCACTTTAACGATGTCTGCACCAGCAAGAATTAGCTCTTCACACATGTCACCAGTAACAACGTTACCAGCAGAGATAACTTTGTCTGGGAATTCTGCGCGTACGCGTTCTACATACTCAACGAGGTGCTCTGAGTAACCATTGGCGATATCAACGCAGATGAAAATGAACTCATCAGAAAGTGCCATGATGTCTTTGGTTTTTTGGAAGTCTGCATCCGACGTACCGGTAGACACCATCACGTTGTTCAGCGTTGCTTTGTCTGCTGATTTCGCAAACTCCGCCCAATCTTCCACTGTGTAGTGCTTGTGCACTGCTGTCATTACACCATGCTCAGCTAACGCAGTAGCCATTTCAAAGCTACCAACCGAGTCCATGTTCGCTGCAATTACAGGCACACCAGACCATTGACGACCACTATGCTTGAATGTAAAATCGCGGGTTAAATTTACTTGAGAACGGCTTTTAAGGGTAGAACGTTTCGGGCGAAACAGTACATCTTTGAAACCTAACTTAAGTTCTTGTTCGATACGCATTGTGTAATTCCTTGATTCATATGTCTATGTGTCATCTCAGAGTGCGTAGTGAAGTCGTTGGCAGACGAGTTCACTGTTCTTCGGACACAAAAAAACCGGAGCGTTGGCAGACGCTCCGGTTTTCAGCATTATAGGCTGTGATTTATTTCCTACAAGTCTGATATTTGAAATTTTTTTGTGTTACCATCTTGAAAATCGCATATCAAAAACACCGCTAAAACCATCAATTTTTTTTCTTATTTAACAAATTCAACAAGTTAAAATGTCATGGCTCTCAAACGATTGCGCAAACCGTTGCGTCTCAGTGACCAGATTCAGACGTTTCATATCTCAAATCCATCAAATTCCACACGAGTAATAGCCTAATAGGCAGCTTGAAATACAAAGATTTTCACAAAATCGGACCAAAATTTCATGGATTCATGGCAAAGCGAAGCGTTTCTACGACATCACTGGCTAACAATCCTCGCTCTCCATATTGGTTCACATTGATATCCGCCGCGTGGCTATGGATCATGACGCCTAATCTGGCAGCGATAGAGATTGGTATACCTTTCGCCAGCAACGCACCAATAACACCAGAGAGCACATCTCCCATCCCTCCGCTTGCCATCCCCGGATTACCAGCCAGACAAACATACATTCGTATGCCATCATAAATGAGCGTCCCAGCGCCTTTCAGTACCACCACGCCACCAAAACGTTCGTGCAACTGCCTAGCGGCTGAATACCGGTCACGTTCAACGTCTTGCGTGGTCACATTTAACAAACGCGCGGCTTCTCCCGGATGTGGGGTCATCACTCGTTGGTTATCGCATACTAACGTTCCATCATAACGCTGGCTGAGCATCGCCAGTATATTCAACCCGTCGGCATCGACGACTTTCGGTTTATGCGGCTGAGACAAATATTGATAAGCTTGGTATGCCCACTCATCATCGCCAAATCCAGGGCCAAAAACTAACGCATCAGCCCATCTAATTCGCTTAGTCAGTTCATTTTCGGTATTCCGCAACTCATCAGCGGTAATACTTTGGCTCATCACTTCTGGGCAAGCGATTTGCAGTGGCATTAGGCTCGTTGGATGGGTTATCCCTGCCGTCAGTCCCGACCCACTGCGCACAGCAGCCGAAGCACAGAAGCGAATCGCGCCGGACATTCCGAGATTGCCACCGACACAAAGCAATTTACCGTTATCGCCTTTGTGAGCGGTTGGTTTTTGTGGAGGTAAAAGTCGAGGGATGACTTTGTGATCGATACCTAGTGCACTCTCCTCTTCTATAGAGTCAAACTCTACATTGACGCCCAAGCCACGAAAGTGCAATTCACCCACATGACTTCTCGCCTGGGCCGTCACTAAACCTTGTTTGACACCGATAAAAGTAACCGTGTGGTTTGCGTATATTGCATCACCTAACACAGAGCCCGTGTTGGCGCATAATCCTGAGGGAATGTCGACTGAAATGACCGGACACAGAATTTGGTTAATTTGCTCAATATAGCGGCGATACTCTTTTCTCACTTCACCGCTCAACCCTGTCCCCAGTATTGCGTCGATGATGACATCCGCTTCAAGTAATGCGGTGTTCCAGTCATCCCAGCTGCTGTTTTGGCCATCAACGGTTTGCCAATCTTCGTAAGCACAGCGAGCATCGCCAGTAAGTGAAGAAGTATCTCCAAGCTGAAATACCTTCACATTGAGTTGGGCTTGCTTAGCGAGAGAAGCAAAAACATAACCATCTCCACCATTATTGCCTTTACCGCAAACGACCAATACATTCTTTGCTCTGGGGTAGAGATGCAGAAATTGCTCGTAAACAGCCATCCCAGCTCGTTGCATCAAGCTATACATTGAAACGCCAGCCATCTGCGCAGCAATCACTTCACCATTTTTGACTTGTTCTGCTGTATAAAGTTTTAAAGCAAGATTAAAGTCCATAACCACATTCTTCGTCACAAGCACACAAAATAAGTATACAAAAAAGGCACCCAATGTGGATGCCTAATACAATTATTGATGCTGTGAGGGCGCTCTATGGCACACCGTGTCCTTTAGATGCAACCCAAACGCGATACCACTGTTCACGAGTCAACTCGATGTTTAATGCATCAACAGCCGTTTGAACGCGCTCAATCTTACCAGAGCCAATAATTGGGATTGGATTAGAAGGCAGGCGACGAACCCAAGCGTAAATCACCTGATCAATACTGGCCGCACCGACTTCCTCACGAATGGCTTCTAGCTCATTACGTACACGAACCGCCTGTTCACTATCGCCGCTGAAAATAGAGCCACCACCTAAGCAAGACCAAGCCATTGGACGAGTGCGCAACATTTGCATCTGATCCAACGTACCATCGTGCGCAACCTCAAAGTTTAGTGGGTTGATTTCCACTTGGTTTGTCACGAGTGGTTTGCCCAGACGCGATTGCAACAACTCAAACTGACGCGGCGTAAAGTTTGAGACACCAAAGTGTTTCACTTTACCCACTTTATGCAGCTCTGAAAATGCTTCTGCCACTTCGTCAGCGTCCATCAAAACGTCTGGGCGGTGAATAAGCAGAACGTCGATTTCGTCTACATTTAAACGCTCAAGTGAGTTGTTCACCGATTGGTAAATGTGCGCAGAACTCGTGTCGTAATGGTTGATTTTACGCTCTGGCGTTTTATCACCACATAAGTTGATATCACACTTGGTTACGATCTGAATGTGTTCACGAACGCTTTTGTCCAACTTTAACGCTTCGCCAAACAGTGCTTCACACTCGTAGTTACCATAAATATCGGCGTGATCAACCGTTGTAATACCTAGCTCCACATGTTGCTTAAGGAAGGTCAAACGCTCTTGAGCCGTCATTCCCCAATCTACAGCGCGCCAGTATCCTTGAACCAGTTCTGAAAATTCTGGGCCACTTGGTGCAGTCACTACTTTTGCAACCATTGGTTCTCTCCTTTATTTAATCTGCTTTCATCCTAGTCTTGTTTTCGCGCTGTCTCAACGGGTAAACTTTCGCAATTCGAACTGGAGTACGAAATATGTCTTTTGCCCAACGATTATCGACTTTAATTGGCGAAGAAAGCATCAGCGGGTTTGCACGCCGTGTTGAAGTGTCAGAAGCCTTGATTAGAAAATATTTAAAAGGTAGTGAACCAAGCCTAACAAAAGCGAACCAAATTGCGATGCGAGCAAACTGCTCTCTTGAGTGGTTGGCTACAGGGTGCGGGTACCTTTATCGCCGCGCTGAAGTGGTGGATTTGGAGGCGTATAAAGTCGCTTTTCAACACGTGATGAACGAAACACTGCCAGAAGATGAGCAAGAGATGCATCGTAAACTTATCGCTGGTTACCAATATCTGCGCTCACATAAAAAAGCAGATGGCTTTTTAGATGAGTCTGCGATGGCAACGTTTCTCTCATTACATCATGAGAACAAAAATCAGCAGGAGCCTAAAAGCGCGTAACTCGAAGCGTGATCATGTCACCATCACTATTCAGCGACACCGCCAAACTTGGAGACGCTGATTGAAACTCACTTGATCTTACCCACTGAATTCTCCGATTGGCTTCTGGTGGGTAACGATTCATCATTAAGATGACTTCTTTATCTACATCGTCTGCTGACTTATTTTTCAGCGAGCTAAGCACATCCATTTCTTGATCATCAAAATGGATACTTTTTATTACCAAGCCATCTTTTCTTAAGTTAAGAATTAGGTCATTCCAGCTCTGCCATTGGAATTGCGCCAAAAAAACAAATTCAGCCGTTTCCTGACGTAAAATAACTTCACCGTACAAATGCTGGTGATAGTAGCTAAATTCGTCTAAACAAAGCGTATCAACAGACGGTTCCGAATCGTTCCATTCGGTATCACACCGATACCAAAGGCCACCTTTTTGAATGGTGCTTTTTAGCTGACCCAAGGGTTGATCAGACAATACGCTGTGCCACCAATGATTATCCATCGCCAAGGTGGACTGCGGCAATAAAGCACTACAAAAGGAAATTAAGAAAAGGGATAAGAAACGCATTGGGTTTTATCAAGGCAGCAACAGTTGGCAAAACATTAACGTGGAATGAAAAATTATCAAGCAGGGTGCAACAAATAAACTCTAACAATTCAAGGTGACAGACATTAAGAAGGCGCACATTTCAAGTGCGCCTCTACCTCGTTACTCAATCGTGAGTGTGCGAATCGGGAAGTCTACAGATGCATCCCAAACTTAAAACGAGGAATTACCGTAGGGTTTGAATCCATCCAAATTGTGAGTAAAACGTCACATCCCTCCTTCTGAAGCAGTCATGTTGCTTTACACTTAAAGCATGGTTCATTTTTCTCAGAAAACAAGCTTTCTCTGTAAAAAAACAACGTGAGATATGAGATCAATAGCACAATATTTGCGAATACTATAGAGTCAGAATCTTTGAGCTACCAATAGTGGAAAGCTAAATTGCAACTTTGCCGATTAGGTCTAGACTCTTCCGGGCGTATAATTTCCTCCGTCCCATCAAACAGAAGCAGGAGAAACCGTTAATGACCAAGAGAGAGAGAATTGTGAAGTCTGTGTTAGCGCACGTGCCGAAAGATGCGATTAACCAGTTTATCTCTCGAGGGTCGACACCAATATCGGTTTTGTTAATGGCCGCTATCGTAGGCATACTTGCTGGCGTTGTCGGAACTTACTTCGAACATGCCGTCCACCTCGTTTCTGAAACTCGTACCGAATGGCTAAAAAGTGAAATTGGTAGCATGTTACCGCTATGGCTGGCAGCCGTACTTATTAGCGCCATGTTGGCTTTTGTCGGCTACTTCCTTGTTCACCGTTTTGCTCCCGAGGCTGCAGGTTCCGGCATCCCTGAAATAGAAGGCGCGATGGACAATATTCGTCCAGTCCGTTGGTGGCGCGTGCTACCAGTGAAGTTTTTCGGTGGTATGGGTGCGCTAGGATCAGGCATGGTGTTAGGCCGTGAAGGTCCAACGGTACAAATGGGTGGCGCTGTCGGTCGAATGGTGACAGATATTTTCCGCGTAAAAGATGACGACACAAGACACTCTCTGCTCGCTTCAGGCGCGGCCGGTGGCTTGGCCGCGGCGTTTAACGCGCCGTTAGCAGGCATCATGTTTGTCGTTGAAGAGATGCGCCCTCAATTTCGCTATTCATTGATTTCCATTCGTGCGGTGATCATCTCCGCCATCATGGCCAACATTGTGTTTCGGGCGATTAATGGCCAAGATGCGGTGATCACTATGCCTCAGTATCAGCCACCAGCATTACAGTCTCTTTGGCTGTTCCTACTACTAGGGGCTTTGTTTGGTGTATTCGGCGTTATCTTCAATAAACTCATCACCATCGCTCAAGATAGCTTTGTGGCTATCCACAAAAACGATCGTAAGCGTTACCTTATTACGGGATCGATTCTAGGTGGTGTATTCGGTTTACTGCTTTTATACGTGCCACAATTGACGGGTGGCGGCATCGCACTCATCCCCGACGTAACCAACGGGAACTACTCCATCACACTGTTAGTTCTGCTGTTTGTTGGCCGTGTTGTAACAACATTACTTTGTTTTGGCTCTGGTGCACCTGGCGGTATTTTCGCACCAATGCTCGCTTTAGGTACCTTATTTGGTTATGCATTTGGTGCCAGTGCAGAAGTGCTGCTACCAGCCCTAGATATTGAACCGGGCATGTTTGCGATCGCAGGCATGGGCGCCTTATTTGCTGCAACCGTACGTGCTCCAATCACAGGCATTCTGCTGGTTATCGAGATGACCAATAACTACTACCTTATTTTACCGCTCATCATTACCTGTCTGGGCGCAGTAATTATTGCCCAGTTACTAGGCGGACAACCGATATACAGTCAGTTACTTCGTCGTACGCTTAAAAATGACAAGCTACGTCAACAAGATCTACCAGAAAATCAAGCATCTTAAGCGTTTAGTCCCCTTTTCGCTCCAAATAATCTTTTATCCGGAAGGGTTGTTTGGAGCCGATTACCTGCTACTTTTGCATCTTTTACCAAATATTCGATACCAAACTCACAAAATTGCCATTCTATGATCGTTCCCCTATACCTTTATGAGTAACTACCAATAAAACTTGCTAGTATTCGCGCCTGATAGAGCAATTGTTCCATGACATTTGGCTTTGTTTAACCTGAGCAAAAAATAGACACTGAGATATTTTTTCAGGTAAAACCTTTTCAGAAAGCTAGGTCGGTATTAACGTTTTATACGAATAGAATCATTTCGGAGTAGATTTGAACTGGAGAAGACTTGTACAGTTTTATAGTGTCCCTCCCTCTCAGGCAGCATTGGCACTTGGTATTATTGGTTTAGGTCAAGCCTGGGCGCTTTACGTTCCAGCTATCGGTGAACCGATTCGACCATTTCTCTCGTCACTTGGCGCTCTATTACTTGCTCCGGTGCTGATCAAATATGCGACTAGCCCTCGCTTATTCATCGTCGATATTCGTAATCCATTAAGCGGCAGTTTAATGGCACCGATGAGCATGGCACTTCTGATCCTGACAGATTACCTTGCTTCAGTGTCACCTATTATCGCTTACCCATTGTGGTTTTTAGCGCTTTTGCTCCATTTTTCTATGATGGTGCTCTTTTTCGGCTTTCAGCTCACTAACTTTAAAATGTCGAATATTGTTCCCAGTTGGTTTCTGTACCCTGTGGGGATAATAAGTAGCTCGCTCGCTGGCTCTCAATTCGGGCATAACGTGTTCTCAGAAACCGTTGCGCTAATGTGCATTGGCATTTATTTCTTTATGTTGCCTTTGGTTTTATACCGCTTAGTTTTCTTTGGGTCGTTACCCAGAAAGGCGCGCCCTACTCTGGCGATCATGGCGGCTCCTGTGAACTTGTCACTAGCAGCCTATTTAGTGAACTTCCCTGAGCCAGACCCAATCCTCACAGGAGCGTTAGCGGGTATCGCCATCACAATGACCTTGCTAATTTACCTGTGTTATTTCCGACTACTGCGATTGAAGTTCCAACCGTCTATAGCAGCGGTCACATTCCCGTCGGTTATCAGTGCAATTGCCATGCACCGATTAACCACATTTTTTGCAGAATCACACCCGCAATGGAACTGGCTGCATGACTTTGGCTTTTTAGAGCTGAGTATTGCTACGGTATTGGTCGTTTGGGTGTCGGCAGGCTATGTGAAAATGTACTGGCCAGAAATTGTCAGATCCCGCTCCAAACAAGCATAAAAAAAGGATGGCATCGGCCATCCTTTTTTCTTCAATTCGATTTATCGTAAACCGTGCAGAAATTCGGCACGTGTCGCTGGGTTGCTCTTGAAGATGCCTCCCAACGCAGTGGTCGTTGTTTCACTGGTTGCGTCCATAACACCACGTGATTTCACGCAGTAGTGCGTCGCGTCAATCGTCACAGCCACATCGTCAGACTCAAGAAGCGTTTGTAACGCGATAAGGATCTGCTGTGTCATACGTTCCTGAACCTGTGGACGCTGAGCAAAGAAGCGTACAATTCGGTTAATCTTCGACAGGCCAATGATTTTGCCACGAGGAATATACGCTACAGCGGCTTTACCATCTATTGTCACAAGGTGGTGCTCACAAGTGCTGGTCACAGTGATGTCTTTCACACGAACCATTTCACTCACGTTCATCTTATTTTCGATAACAGTGATTTTCGGGAAGTTCGAATAATCCAGACCAGAGAAAATTTCGTCCACGTACATTTTTGCAATGCGATGCGGTGTTTCTTCTAGGCTATCATCCGTAAGGTCAAGCTGAAGGAGGCCTAAGATCTCACGCATATGGTACTCGATCTTTTCCTTTTTCTCTTCACGGCTTACGTTGTTAGGACGCATTGGCGTTTCTAATCCACGTTGCTCTAGCGCTTCTTTTACTAACTTCGCTGACTCGCTAAGACCTGACATTACACTTCCTCTTTCATAACTGCCGCTCTCAGATTGAAACACATTTCTCGTTGATTCATTCCGTTTGCGCTTCGGTCGCTCAGTTTAGTGATTTATATCCAAAACACATAACAAAAATAGACTGAGCGGTTTTCTCGACTCCACGAGGACTTTTTACCCCTTTTGGATGGGTGACAAGGATACTCGGATTTTTGAATAATTACATCCATATTTTATCGGTGGGCTTTGTCACTTTATGATAAAGTTGCCTCAAAACATAAGAATATAGGACTATCTCAATGGGCTGCTGCGACGCACCTGGCTTGATGCCAATTGAAGAAGCGATGGAGAAGATGCTATCGCAAATCAAACCAATCCAAACGACTCTGTCTCTGCCACTCGCTGAAGCATTGGGTTATGTACTTGCCGAAGACATTTTATCTCCAATTCACGTACCTCCGTTCGACAACTCCGCAATGGATGGTTATGCAATCCGTATTCAAGATCTGCAAGCGTCATCAACGTTGCCTTTAGCCGGAAAGTCATTTGCAGGCCAGCCATTTGAAGGCGAATGGCCGCAAGGCACGTGTGTTCGCATCATGACGGGCGCACAAATACCGCAAGGCTGTGATGCCGTCATCATGCAAGAAAACACGGAAGTAACGGATTCTGGAATCCAGTTTAACCAAACTGATGTAGAGCCTCAGAACAACATCCGTCCTACTGGTGACGACATCCAGCAAGGTGATATCGTACTCGCCAAAGGCGCACGCCTGACACCTCGCGATATTCCAATGATCGCCTCTTTAGGTGTGAGTCATGTGACTGTCGTGCGTAAACCAAAAGTGGCCTTTTTCTCTACCGGTGACGAGCTAAAACCATTAGGTGAGTCGCTTGAAGCGGGTCAAATCTACGACAGCAACCGTTACGGTATTAAACCTCTGATCGAAAATTTCGGTTGTGAACCAGTAGACCTAGGCATCGTCCCTGATTGTCCAGAAACTCTTAAAGCGACATTTGAGCAAGCACAAACGCTGGCGGATGTGGTTGTCACATCGGGTGGCGTGAGTGTAGGTGAAGCCGATTACACCAAAGATATTCTTGAAGAGCTGGGCGAAATCGGCTTCTGGAAACTGGCGATTAAACCGGGTAAACCTTTTGCTTTTGGCAAACTTTCCACAGCTTGGTTCTGCGGTCTTCCAGGCAACCCGGTGTCTTCAATGATGACGATGTATGTTTTGGTTCAACCAATGCTGGCTAAATTAGCCGGGCATACAGAGTGGAAAGAGCCATTATCCATCCCTGCGATCACTAAGACGGCTTTCAAGAAAGTACCCGGACGTGCAGATTACCAGCGCGGGATTTATTCGTTAGAAAACGGTAAGTTCGTTGTAGAGACAACAGGAAACCAAAGCTCTGGTGCATTTCGCTCAATGAGTTTAGCCAATTGCTTTGTTGTACTTGAGCGCGAACGTGGCCGAGTTGAAATCGGTGAGACGGTAAACATTCAACTATTCAACTCAACACTTTACTAGGATTGCACCGTGGATATTCTTTCTGATCAAGAAATGCTGCGCTACAACCGCCAGATCATTCTGCGTCAGTTTGATTTTGACGGGCAGGAAGCACTTAAGCAGAGCTCAGTCCTGATTCTTGGTGCTGGCGGGCTGGGCTGTGCGTCAAGTCAGTACCTTGCGACTGCTGGTGTTGGTAAGCTGACATTAGTTGATGATGACATTGTCGAGCTGTCTAACCTTCAGCGTCAGGTGCTGCATCACGATGCCGATATCGGTCGTAACAAGGTTGATTCAGCGCGCGATGCGCTACGAGAGCTTAACCCTCATATAGTCGTTGATGCCATTGCCAAGCGTCTTGATGATACAGAAATGCAAACCCTGATTGAACAACATACGCTTGTTGTAGATGCATCGGATAACGTAGAGACGCGTAACCAGCTTAACCGCCTGTGCTTCGCAACGAAAACGCCGTTAATCTCCGGTGCAGCGATCCGTATGGAAGGTCAGGTAAGCGTATTCACGTACGATGATCCAGCACAACCCTGTTACCAATGCTTAAGTGCCCTGTTTGGCAGTGATGCTTTAAGCTGTGTGGAGGCTGGGGTAATGGCACCAGTGGTTGGCATTGTCGGCGCTGTGCAAGCGATGGAAGCGATCAAAGTGATCGCCAATTACGGTCGGCCAATAAAAGGCAAAATACTTATACTTGACGCACTAAGCATGTCCTGGCGAGAGATGAATTTAATGAAAATGCCAACCTGCCCGGTTTGTAATTAGCGAGATAACATTCAAAAGCTCAACCTATCGTTGAGCTTTTTGCTATGGGACGAAAGCGATTTTTGCGTAAATCGGCATCCAACTTTGAACAGACATTTATTTTCCTGTAAAACAGTAAGATTACTCAGGTTTGAATATACGGAACTCAATCTTGGACAATCCCCAAAAATACATTTTGGTTTTAATCAGCTTGACTGCCGTTTTACTGCTTCTCTGGTTAAGCGCTCCAAACACAGAGAGAACCGTGACGGCAACCGTAATAAATAACACGCTATCACAATCTTTAGATGGTCAGCGTCGCTACCTGACTATCAACTCACCCGAGACTGGCCAACAACGCGTTTCTGTTCCAACATCAGTGGTATGCCCTGTCGGTTCGACGGTAACATTAAGTCAAGCCACAGAAACAACCATTGAACAGTCATTCTCATTTGTTCGTTGCGATTAGCGTGTCTCCAGATCATATGGGTATTAATAATAAGGATTTAACGATGCAAACATTGATTGACGCGAAGGAATTAAGTGCCCTATTAGGCCAACCCAATGTGAAAATATTGGACGCAAGCATTAGCTTCCAAATCCCTTCTGAGGGAAAGAAGATCACCGATAAATGGATCCCTGGCTCACTGCGTTTTGACTATGACAACGACTTTTGTCTACCCGATTCCATGCTGCCACATATGATGCCGACTGAAGATGGATTTAATACCAGCGCACAACAGCTTGGCCTGCATAAAGATGATCTTATCGTCGTCTACGATAACTCTGGAACGCTTGCATCGCCTAGAGCATGGTGGATGTTTAAAGCGATGGGACACGATAACGTAAAAGTCCTCAATGGCGGATTACCTGCGTGGATAGACAGCGGCTTCCCTGTCGTAGATTCACTCTCAGCACCTTCTGAATTAGGTACATTTGCCGGGACTCTGTTTGAAGAAGCGTTCTTAGACGCGCAAACCGTACTCGAACACTCAAAAAATCAAAGCGCAAATATCATTGATGCACGTTCTAAAGCGCGCTTTTTAGGCGAAGTACCGGAACCACGTGCTGGCCTTCGCAGCGGACGCATTCCAACCTCAATCTGTTTACCATTTCAGGAGCTGATGACGGATGGCCACATCAAACCCGTTTCGGAATTAGAGCAAGTTTTTAGTGATCTTACGATTCAAGATGACCAACGCCTTATATTCAGCTGTGGTTCAGGCGTTACTGCCTGCATTTTGTTGTTAGCCGCGCATCAATTAGGCCTGCGAAATGTATCTGTGTACGATGGTTCGTGGACGGAGTGGGGTTCAAGCCTTCACTTGCCAATTGAAATTTAGCAAACAAACAAGTCACGAAACTGCATAACAGTGAAAACAAAAACCGCCCTCAAATGACGGCGGTTTTTCTTCTTTTAGATACAAGTAATATCACTACTTTCTCATCATGATGCCTGAGAAGCAGGTTTTTCCGGCTGACGATAGTTGATCATACAGATCACGACGATCACAGCGAGCGCTACCAATCGGTAAATATCTGACATAAACAGCACACCTAAAGCCATCGCCAGTAAAACACCACGTTGCCAGTATTGTAATGGCGAGAACAGACGCCCTTCGATACCACCCGCAAAGGCGACAAACAGGCTGATTGTCGAAATCACACCAATCACAAAGTGCATCGGTTCACCTTCAATCCAGATCAGGCCAGAAAAGGCCATCATTGCCGGAATAAGGAAAAAGCCCTGAGCTAGTTTAAATGCCTGCACCGCAGAACGCATTGGTGATGCATTCGCAATCCCCGCCCCCGCAAATGCAGCCAGCGCAATTGGCGGCGTCACGTTTGAAGTTTGCGATAACCAGAAGACGATCATGTGCGCGGTTAGTACCCCTAGGCCAAAGTCCATCAGGGCAGGAACCGCCATAATTGACAGAACGATGTAGGCCGCCGTTACAGGTAACCCCATTCCGAGAACCACGGCAGCAACCGCAATCAAGGCTAATACCGACCACAAGTGACCACCCGACATTGCGATCAGGAACTGCGTAAACTGCAGGCCAATCCCCGTCTGACCAACGACACCCACCACGATACCAGCGGTTGCACAGGCGACAGAAATAGGGATAGCCAGAAACGCACCTTCTCTCAAGCCTTCAATAAACAGTTTGAGACTGATTCGACTATGCTTACGCGTCATCGCCGCTAACAGGATTGCCACACACCCGAAAACACCGACCAGCACGGGAGAGTAGCTCATCATTAGCAGTGCGGTGATCAGAACAAGCGGCAGTAAGTAGTGCCAGCCATCTTTCAACACTTTAGAAATCTGCTCAGTTACCGTCATCCCCTGAAGACCTAGCTTACAAGCCATCAGGTGCACATAGAGCAAGGTACAGGCAAAGTACAAAATAGCCGGAGCGATAGAGACCAATAAAATATCGCTGTATGGGATACCGGTAAACTGCGCCATGACAAACGCCCCCGCCCCCATTACCGGTGGCATGATCTGCCCACCAGTCGATGCAGCCGCTTCGATGCCCGCCGCTTGCTCTGGCTTATAACCGAGCTTTTTCATCATCGGTATGGTTAACGCACCTGTGGTTACGGTGTTTGCGATTGCTGACCCAGAAATGGAGCCGAGAGCCGCAGAAGCAACCACACTCGCTTTCGCCGGACCACCTCGATATTTACCTGCCAGAGCAAATGCCATATCGATAAAAAACTGACCAGCACCAGTCACCTGCAAAAACGCGCCAAATAAAACGAACATGAACACCACGCCAGCTGCAATCGCTAGCGGCGCACCATAAACGCCATTGGTCGAATAGATGTGGAAGCGAACAATCTCTTCTACAGAGAACCCTTTGCTCGCGACGTTATCGGGTAACACATCACCAAACATCGCATAGGCTAAAAACAGTGCTGCGATCACTACCATCACCAGCCCGACAGTACGCCTTGTCGCTTCAAGCAGCATTACGATTAAAACAACGCCCGCCGCTTGTTCCACCGAGCCTAAACCATCAAGCAGGAAACTGATGTCATCGTAGTCAAACATGGCAATAGTGGTCGAAGCCCAGCATGTTAGCGCAACGAGAACAAAATCAATCACTCGTCCTGTCAGGTAAACAGGTACAGAATGTCGGGACTTGAAGGTCGGGTAAACCAAGAAAGCAATCGCTAAGACCCAACTGACGTGAACTGGGCGAAATACTGGCGCCGATAGGCTGGCGACAATCCCCTGCCAAACTTGAAAGACAGATAAAGCGATAGCCGCAACGGCGGCTATCGAAAGTATCACGTCGGTAATTTTCTGGTTACTCGGATGAATCTTACTCATCACTTACTCCATGTAACTTTATCTCAATCCACTTAAGCGCTTGAACATGCGTTCAAATTGAAAGCTGACAAGTGCCGAAGTGGATTGGTTTTACTTCTTTAATACGAATTACTTGGTTTGTTCCTGAAAGTACTTCTCAGAACCTGGGTGTAGAGGAACACCGTCCAGTTTGGTCATATTTTCGATGGTGGTGAACTTAGTTACGCCCAATACCTGACGAATCTCATCGATGTGCTCAAACGTCGTTTTTGTCAGTTCATAAGCCATATCTTCGCTCATGTTTTTATTCACAACCAAAACGTTCCAAACCGCTGGCACCTTAAATGCAGGCACTTTGTTGTAGGCATCTGCAGGTACGTCAAGCTCTAGATAAGAAGGGTAATCTGCCGCAATTTTCTTCAGCTCTTCATCGCTGAAACTTAGTACACGAATGTCACGAGTAAGAGCCAGTTCAGTGATTGCACCAACACCGACACTACCAACGATGACACCAGCATCAATCTGGTTGTTCGCGATAGCACTAGTAGTCGCAGTGTAGTTCAGAGACTGAGCTTTGATGTCATCTTCTGTCACACCCAATGTGTTTAGGATATTGATTGCACTAACGCGAGTACCTGAGCCCGGCGCACCAAGAGAAACGCGTTTACCTTTTAGATCGGCAACCGATTTAATGTCTGAGTTAGCTGGAACAATGAACTGCACAGCATTTGGATAAAGTGCAAACAACACCGCAACGTCCATCTTACGAGGGAACGGTTTCGTGCCTTCATACGCTTGCAGCACTACGTTGCCTTGAGCAATACCAGCAAGCTGTTTATTGGTAGAGACTTTAATGGTGTTTTCAACAGAGGCCGCAGTCACTTCTGCGCGCATATTAAAATCCGGTAAGTTCTCGCTCCAAATCTTAGCCAACATGCCACCTAGCGGGTAATAAGTACCACTTTGACTACCGGTACCAATAGTGTAATTTTCCGCCATCGTTGATGCTGAAAATACGACAGCAAGTGCCACTAGCCCATTCCTTAGTGCTTGGTACATAAATGCTCCTTGTTCTTTTAGATTGATTGTTATAGCCAAATAACCTTGAGATCTTTGAGTCGCAGAAACGGCAACGCTCTGACCCTGTTTCTTGAAGTCATTTGGATATACTTCATAAAGTTATGGTGTGCTCAGGGAGAAATAGCAAACGAGAATGAGATGAAATGAGAGCTTTGTGCGCTATTTGTGTGCCACTCAGAAACGGATTGAAACTTTCCCTGTACTTTATCGCAGTCAGAATGCGTGGGAGAACACGACGACTAACCTGACTGAATTCGCAACAAAACAATGAAAATTGTTCTTCTTCCAACCATGGAGAACTGCGAGTGCGGGCTAATATTTATATACTTTGCTTCAATTTGCAATCATTAAAAATGCACACTGCAACAAGAATTATGTGATCAGAAAGACGATAACCAGGATGATAAAATTGAACAAGTCATATTTAAAATCAATAGATTATCGTTAAATCATTATTTTAGCGGATCACCAGAACAAACCGTAAATACCGGTTTATTTAAATAGCTCAAGTGAATATAAAATCATCACCAGCGAATAGAAAAGTGTCTTATTCATGACTTCCTCCGAGCTAATCGGGTTCCAATGAGCCGCGAGGAATGCTCTAAACTAATGCTTTAAACTTAGGAAGGAAATCAGGCTGCGAGTGATTTCTAAACACTCGCAACCGTATTGCATTAATTGCACATTATTCGTACTAAATATCCGATACTGTTTTGCCGTTCATTTGCTCATCTAGGTTGAGTACCGTTAATGCATTACTCACGCTAGTGGCAATAACGTCAATCGCGCCCGTTCTTAAAGCTCCGAGTAATGCCAAAGGTTTACTGTTCTCGGCAGCAATGGCAATCACTTCAGAAACGGAGCGGAATTCATCAATGCCAAGACCGATAATACGGTCGCTCATCACCGTCTTTGCGGATACGCCGTTAATATCGAAAAAATCGTACCCCGCGAAATCTCCAACGACACCTTGCATCATTCTCGACTGCACGACTTCTTCTGCGGTAAACCAACCGAGATCGACCATGTAGCTGTTTTCACTCATGTCGCCGATTCCAACCAGAGCCACATCGGCTTTACGTGCGAGGTCCAGAGTCTGCTTAACCGTCGCGTTTTGCATGAAAGCAAGTTTCTGCTCCCGGTTTTCTGCATAGGCTGGGGCATATAGCGTTTCTGATGTGCCGCCGTAGCTTTTGGCGAACTGACGGCAAATATGGTCAGCGTTAAACATGCCTCCACGTGGGTGAATACCGCCGATACCACAAACAAACTTAACGTCTCTTTGAGGGATAACGCCTACGTGATGCGCGACCGCAGACACATTGCGCCCCTGACCCACCGTCACTACAGTACCATTTTGTAGCGTGCTCGCCATGTATTTAGATACCAGCCCAGCGACTTGTAACCTTTGCTGCTCTTCGCTTGGCTGATCTAAAGCCACCAAGGCGCGCTTCACGCCAAAACGTTCGATCAGCCTTTGCTCAATCTTAGCGCTAAATACCGGGTGATATTTAACTGTGATCTCCACGATGCCTTCATCTCTTGCTTGCTTTAGCATACGTCCCACTTTCGCGCGGGAAACAGCAAACTTTTTCGAGATCTCTTCTTGTGTTGCCCCATCTTGGTAGTAAGCAACCGAAATCTCAGTCAGAAGATCGGTACTTTCATCAGATACATCGTTAATAGATTTACTCATATTCAACCTGATTTGTATTTTATCTGTGCCCTTCACTCGAGCAAATACTCAACGCCATTACAAGCGCTCACGAGCGTAGCATATGTCACACCTGCCCTTCACTTCAACATTTGCTCATCACAAAAACAAATTCTCAGATTAAAATAGGGCTTCGCTAATGCCCTTATAAGCCATGTGCTATATGGGCAAACGTTTATCTCGATAATAGTGGGCCAAGGCGGGAAAAAATAATTGATGAATGTCACTTTCCCCCCAGATCAACAATTGACTTTTCGCACAGATCAGATAATTATGGAGGCATCATTTACTCAGAGTTAGAGCAAATGTTCACAACAAATGTTCAAACGCTGAAAAGTTAAAAGTTAGTGAGCAGAACAGATTTCTACTTCCGCTGGCTAACGCGCTTGCAAATGCACTTTTCATACTGACAGCAAAGTATGAGCCCAATGAAATAGGATGATCGGAATGAGCAACAAATTAGAGCAACTTCGTAAACTGACGACTGTAGTCGCTGACACTGGTGAAATCGATGCAATCAAAAAATACCAGCCAGAAGACGCAACAACTAACCCTTCTCTGATTCTGAAAGCCGCTCAAATTGCTGAGTACGCTCCTCTAATCGATGCTTCAATCGAGTATGCAAAATCACAGAGCGACGACAAAGCTCAACAAGTTCAAGACACTTGTGACATGCTTGCTGTAAACATCGGTAAAGAAATCCTGAAAACTATCCCTGGCCGTATCTCTACAGAAGTTGACGCACGTCTTTCTTACGATATGGAAGGCAGCGTAGCAAAAGCACGTCAGCTAGTTAAAATGTACAACGATGCTGGCATCGCTAACGACCGTATCCTTATCAAACTGGCTTCTACTTGGGAAGGTATCCGCGCTGCTGAAATCCTAGAGAAAGAAGGCATCAACTGTAACCTAACGCTTCTATTCTCATTCGCTCAGGCTCGTGCATGTGCTGAAGCTGGCGTATTCCTAATCTCTCCATTCGTAGGTCGTATCATGGACTGGTACAAAGCGAAGGAAGGTCGTGACTTCGAAGCTTCAGAAGATCCAGGCGTACTATCTGTATCTAAGATCTACAACTACTACAAAGAGTACGGCTACAACACAGTAGTAATGGGCGCAAGCTTCCGTAACATCGGTGAAATCCTAGAACTAGCAGGCTGTGACCGTCTAACTATCGCTCCAGCTCTACTTGCTGAACTAGAAGCGGCTGAAGGCGAAGTGGTTGAGAAGCTAGTTGACTCTAAAGGCACTCAAGAGCGCCCAGCGCCAATGACTCATTCAGAGTTCCTATGGGATCACAACCAAGACCCTATGGCAGTAGAGAAGCTTGCGGAAGGTATCCGTAACTTCGCGATTGACCAAGGTAAACTTGAAGACATGATCGCAGCGAAGCTGTAATTACACAGAATCACAAAAGGGGAACGTTTGCGTTCCCCTCTTAATTTTCCTTTCCTAGAATTAAATTTATTCGGTAACTATTATGGATCGTAAACATCTTGCCAATGCAATCCGCGCACTAAGCATGGATGGTGTTCAACAAGCTAACTCTGGCCACCCAGGTGCACCTATGGGTATGGCTGATATCGCTGAAGTTCTTTGGCGCTCTCACCTAAACCACAACCCATCTAACCCTGAATGGGCAGACCGCGACCGTTTCGTTCTTTCAAACGGCCACGGCTCAATGTTGATTTACTCTCTACTACACCTAACGGGTTATGAGCTATCAATCGACGATCTGAAAAACTTCCGTCAGCTTCACTCTAAGACTCCAGGTCACCCAGAGTACGGCTACGCGCCAGGTATCGAGACAACAACAGGTCCTCTAGGTCAAGGCATTACTAACGCAGTTGGTATGGCAATGGCTGAAAAAGCACTTGCTGCACAGTTCAACAAAGAAGGCCACGACATCGTTGACCACTTCACTTATGCATTCATGGGTGACGGCTGTCTGATGGAAGGTATCTCGCACGAAGCATGTTCTTTGGCGGGCACACTAGGCCTTGGCAAACTGATCGCATTCTGGGATGACAACGGCATCTCTATCGATGGTCACGTTGAAGGCTGGTTCTCTGACGATACACCTAAGCGTTTTGAAGCGTACGGCTGGCACGTAATCCCAGCGGTAGACGGTCACGATCCTGAAGCAATCAACGCAGCAATTATCGCAGCTAAAGCAGACCCTCGTCCGACACTAATCTGTACTAAAACTATCATCGGTTTCGGTTCTCCTAACAAGTCAGGCTCACACGACTGTCACGGCGCGCCTCTAGGTGCAGAAGAAATCGCAGCAACACGTAAAGAACTAGGTTGGGAGTACGGTCCTTTTGAAATTCCGCAGGAAATCTACGCAGAATGGTCAGCGAAAGAAACAGGCGCAGCTAAGGAAGCAGC
This sequence comes from Vibrio sp. EJY3, assembly GCF_000241385.1. Lineage (NCBI taxonomy): Bacteria > Pseudomonadati > Pseudomonadota > Gammaproteobacteria > Vibrionales > Vibrionaceae > Vibrio > Vibrio sp. EJY3. Next base: position 421,230 of record NC_016614.1, on the reverse strand, counting down.
GTGGGACGAGAAATTTGCAGCTTATGAAGCAGCATACCCTGAGCTGGCAGCTGAATTTAAACGCCGCGTAAACGGTGAACTGCCTGCAGAGTGGGAAGAGAAAGCGAACCAAATCATTGCTGATCTTCAATCAAACCCAGCAAACATCGCGTCACGTAAAGCATCGCAAAATGCGCTAGAAGCGTTTGGTGCTCTACTACCTGAATTCATGGGCGGCTCTGCTGACCTTGCACCTTCTAACCTGACTATGTGGTCTGGCTCTAAGTCTCTTGAAGCGAATGACTTCTCAGGTAACTACATCCACTACGGTGTGCGTGAGTTTGGCATGACAGCGATCATGAACGGTATCGCGCTACACGGTGGTTTCGTTCCTTACGGTGCAACGTTCCTAATGTTCATGGAATACGCGCGTAACGCAATGCGTATGGCTGCTCTGATGAAAGTTCAGAACATCCAGGTTTACACGCACGATTCTATCGGCCTTGGCGAAGATGGCCCGACTCACCAACCTGTTGAGCAAATGGCTTCTCTACGTCTGACTCCAAACATGAGCACATGGCGTCCATGTGACCAGGTTGAATCAGCAGTGGCTTGGAAACTGGCTATCGAGCGTAAAGATGCACCAACAGCACTTATCTTCTCTCGTCAGAACCTAGCACAACAAGAGCGTACTGCAGAGCAAGTTGCAGACATCGCGAAAGGTGCTTACATCCTGAAAGATTGCGAAGGCAAGCCAGAGCTTATCCTTATCGCAACAGGTTCAGAAGTTGAACTAGCGGTTGAAGCAGCAGCGCAACTAACTGCAGAAGGCAAGCAAGTACGTGTTGTTTCAATGCCATCAACAGATGCATTCGACAAACAAGACGCAGCTTACCGTGAAGCAGTACTGCCATCAGACGTGACAGCGCGTATCGCTATCGAAGCGGGCATCGCAGACTTCTGGTACAAGTATGTAGGCTTCGGCGGCAAGATCATCGGTATGACTACCTTCGGTGAATCTGCACCAGCAGGCGAACTGTTCAAGATGTTCGGTTTCACTACAGAAAACGTAGTAAACACAGCGAAAGAATTGCTTGCTTAATCAAAGATTAGCTTTCAAGCAATTGCTATAAAAACAGAGCCCCGCTAATACAGCGGGGCTTTTTATTATCTGAATAAACGAGAATTCTTACGACGGCTTATCTTCAAATCGAAGCGCCAGTTGATAGAAATCTTTGACCTGCTCTTTTAGCTGCAGGCTGTTTTTCTCCACAGAATGAGTCGCCGCCAGGTTTTGCTCCGCCGTCGAGGCAATAGACTGAATATGCAAGTTCACATCACTCGCCAGTTTTAACTGATTATCCGCGGTCTGAGCCACATCAACCATTAAGCCGCTCATGGTCTGCATCATCTGTTCGACTTCCGATAGACGTACCGTACTTTGTTTTGCAACTTCAGAACACGTATCCGTCTGCTCTTTATTCGCCAAAATGTCTTGTTGCCAACTATGTATGGTCGACAACATGGTAGAGATGGACGCCTGTATTTGTTCGGTTGCATTAGAAGTACGGCCAGAAAGTGCTCTTACTTCATCCGCTACTACGGCAAAGCCACGACCTTGCTCACCCGCTCTTGCTGCTTCAATTGCCGCATTTAATGCCAGCAAATTGGTTTGATCAGCGATGCCACCAATTTCTTCCATCAAGTGACTCACTTTTTGTGCCTGATCACTTAATTTATACGTCGTTTCAGTGGCTTGCTCAGCTTGTAAACTTAACTGAGTCAAATTACTGTGCGTCTGAATGATGGTCTCTTTTGCCATCAAACACGATTTTAGCGTGTCATCAATCAATAGATGTGCATCATTGGTTGTGGATGAAGCAGAGTTTGCCGAGATTTCAACCTCTTGCATGGCATCGCGAACTCTATGAATATCGATATTTTGCTGATTGAGCGCATCATGCACTTCAGCCGTTGTCTGGCTAAGATCTTCGGCGCACTCTTGTAACGGTAAAGCGGAGTCTGTCATACGCCCCAGCACGGTTCGAATACGAGCTGACAGCATTTTGATATGGAAATCCGCTATAGAGAACGCGCTATCACCCGAGTATATGAGCCTACTAACACTGTCGTACTGCTTTTGTAATTTTTTAAGTTGTTGAGGAGTATCAATCAATTCTTGGCGAAATAGCAGGGCTAACACACCAGCGGGCAAGAGACTGGCGATCCAAGCTAAAGGGCCTTCAGCAGACAGAGCGTAAGCAGCGGCTGGGGCGCTCAGAGCACCAAGCAAAATAGCGTAGCGTAACGATTCATTGATCTTTAAAGACCAAGTTCGACCAGATTTCTCTGCCGCTTTCATACTCTTATAAGCTTTAGCAGCAATATCAACCCATTCACGTTTTGGCTTAACACGCACAGACTGGTAGCCTACGACCTGATTATGTTCATATATTGGCGTGACATAAGCATCAACCCAATAATATCCACCAGATTTAGTACTGTTTTTGACCATGCCACGCCACGCCTTACCTTGCTTAAGACGAGCCCACATGTCACCAAACGCCCCTTTTGGCATATCGTTATGACGCACGATGTTATGATTTTGGCCGATCAACTCTTCATTTGTATATTCTGCAACACGACAAAATGCGTCGTTACAGTAAGTGATAACACCTTTCAAATTCGTAGTTGATACCAGTTCCTCAAACTCTCCGACCAGAGTCTCCTGAGTTTTGTTATTTGAATTGACTGACATAGACAATGCTTCTCACATTTTTAGTTATCATTCGGTAATAATTTGTTGAGCTATTACGAAGTATTTGATTCACGACCCTCTACGGGTAACTCTTTAACGGCAAGTCCTCACTTTTCTTAAGAGTAAACACAGAGAAATTTACGCAATTGCATGCACTCAAAGGACTGGCCAAGCCTTTAATAGAACACAGGCGCTAAGCAGTTTTTACGCGGGAATAACCAAACTGCATGTGGCTTCAGATTGGTATGTCTGTCAGCAAAAAATAAAAAGAGCCAGAGGCATCGACCTCTGGCTCTTTATAAGTATATAAGGTTAAGGAGTGTTACTTATTGCGACGTGCTTTCACTGCATCTGAAAGCTGACGTAACACAACTTCAGTGTCTTCCCAGCCGATACATGCATCAGTGATAGACTGACCATAAGTTGCAGCCTTACCATCAACAAGATCTTGGCGACCTTCTACCAGATGCGATTCAATCATCACACCAAAAATAGCATCTTCTCCACCAGCAATCTGCTCTGATACATCATCCGATACCAGCATCTGACGCTTGAACTGCTTAGAGCTGTTAGCGTGGCTGAAGTCGATCATCACTTTCTTAGGCAGACCTGCTGCATCTAGCTCATCTTTAATTTGGGTAACATGAGCCGCGCTGTAGTTTGGTTCCTTACCACCGCGCAGAATAATGTGACAATCTGGGTTACCTGCGGTTTCAACAATCGCAGAGTGACCGTATTTCGTTACTGATAAGAAGTGGTGAGACGCACTTGCCGAACGAATTGCGTCAGTCGCAATCTTGATGTTTCCGTCAGTACCGTTTTTAAAGCCAACCGGACAGGACAAACCTGAAGCTAATTCGCGGTGTACCTGTGATTCTGTCGTACGTGCACCTATCGCGCCCCAGCTAATAAGATCAGCAACGTATTGAGGCGTGATCATGTCAAGGAATTCACTGGCTGTTGGTAATCCCATATCAGTGAGGTCAAGAAGCAGTTTACGTCCGATACGCAGACCATCGTTCAGTTTGTAAGTGTCATTTAGGTACGGGTCGTTAATAAGTCCTTTCCAACCTACGGTCGTACGTGGCTTTTCAAAGTAGACTCGCATCACAACTTCTAACTGCTCACCTAGCTCGTCGCGAAGTACTTTCAGCTTTTTACCGTATTCAACAGCAGCTTGCGGATCATGAATCGAACATGGGCCCACGATAACAAGCAGTCTGTCGTCTTTTCCTTCCAAGATGTTATGAATAGCATTACGACAATCAAAAGTAGTTGAAGCAGCGGTTTCAGTGGTTGGAAATTTCTCTAAAACTGCAACAGGTGGCAACAGTTCTTTTACTCTATTTATTCTTACATCATCAGTTTGAAACATTACTTCTACATCCTGGTTGTTGTTAATGACCCAGCTTTTTGCTTACTAAGAGCATTGCAATATTGTTCATAAAGCAAGCAGCAACAAGGGCTGTGGTTCATTTTTGACTTTCGATGCAAGTAACTTATCGGCTTAGCCGTAGACTTTCAATCACTTTTTGCAAATAAATGCAAACAATCTACCAGTGTTAAATAACAAACACAGTGTAAATTTTTATTTACGGAAAAAAGTTCAAAATTATCATATATTTTCTTATACCTTTAAAAATCTTTACTACAATGTAAGAAATATCAGAAGTTTGTGAGGTATTGAATACAGAAAAGTATAGCTAGTTCTTATATTTTGTTGCTTGATATGAAATGAATTAACTAATAAACTAATTTCCTATAATAACTGGTTTTTTCTTTAATTTTGATAACACGACGTATAAATTAATATGCAATCAATACAAGGAAACATTATGAACAAAGTAGCAATTGCAGTAGCAGCGGTGGTAGCTGGTGGTAGCGCTCTTTTGAACACTGCGCAAGCTGAAATGTATATCGGGGGCAAAGTGGGCATGAGTACACTCGATGATGCTTGCTATCTAAACAGCCCTTGTGATGATGAAGCATTCGCGGCCGGAATGCACGTTGGCTATGGCTTTAATGAATATTTTGATCTTGAATACGGTGTAGACTTCCTAGGTAACTACGAAGCTAACTTCAAGACAGCTGCAGGCGCTGATACTATCGATGGCGACCTGTGGGCAATGACTCTTGCACCTAAGTTAAACCTACCTCTTTCAGACGATTTTAACTTGTTTGCGAAGATCGGTGGTGCTTACATGATGTCTGGTGACGAAAAAGATTTCGTTCCAACAGGCTCGCTAGGTGCTGAATACGCTCTAAACCGAAACCTAAGCCTACGCGCTGAGTACCAACGTTACCAAGATATGTCTGATGACGTATGGGACGATATGGACGCAAACTTCTTCTCTGTTGGTGTTAACTACACATTCGCAGCTGCTCCTGTAGTCGCGGCCGTAGTTGAGCCAGAGCCAGAGCCAGAACCAGTTGCAGTTATGAAAACTCACAAAGAAGAGTACGGTTCAGGTACGTTTGAGTTTGATAGTGCAAAACTTACACCTGAAGCTACTGGACGTCTTGACAACTTCGTTGAACACTTGAACGAATACCCTCAAGCTAACGTAGAGATTACAGGTTACACTGATAGCTCAGGTCCAGCAGCATACAACCAAAAACTGTCTGAGCGTCGTGCTCAAGCGGTTGCTGATTACCTAACAGCAGCAGGTATTGATGCAGGCCGTCTGACTGTGTCTGGCATGGGTGAAGAAAACCCAGTAGCTGACAACAGCACTAAAGAAGGTCGCGCTCTAAACCGTCGTGTTGAAGTTGTGGTTCCAGAATTCGAGTACGAAGTAATCGAAATGGTTCAACCATAAGCTCAGTGATATCAGTATATTGATTGACAAAAGGGGTGCAAACGCACCCCTTTTTAATGGCAATCACACAATATACAAATAGCTAACGGTTAAGCTTCTCATTTATTTACGGTTTAGCGAAGAATACCAGCTCATCACCGTCGACCATGACACAATCCATCCCTGCCGCATGTGCAGCTCGCTTACCCAACTCCGTATCTTCAAAAACTAGGCAACCTGACGCATCTAAACCGAGTTGTTCTGCCGCCATAAGAAATGTGTCTGGAAACGGCTTATGATTTTCAACATCTGTAGCAGTAACGACTGTATCCAGCTTGTCTAACAGACCCGCATGACTGAGTAAACGCATCGCACTGTCGCGTTGGCTCCCCGTCCCTACTGCGATTTTTTTAAAACCGTGATACTCTTCTAACACGACGTTAGTACAAGGGATAATCTCACCGTGCAATTCCATCGCCGAGAAGGTTTCCATCTTAAACTTAGAAACTTGCTTAGGGTCAAGTGATAACCCATGTTTGTTATTTAATTCGATGACAATCTTAAAGCTCGGCATACCACCTAAACTATGGAACCAATCCTGACAAAATGGAAAATCGAACCGGTCGGCGGTTGCTTGCCAAGCAGCAAGATGGGCCGGCATCGTATCAAGCAAGGTACCATCCATATCGAAGATGAACCCCTGATATGGCCTGAAATCAATCGTGTTCATGTCTTTTCTTCTATTCTTACATCTGTAATGTTAATTTATCAGCTCTTTCAATCGTCCCTATCGGCATTCTCTTATCATGCTCAAAATTTCGAACTCCGTCACACTTCAGGAATGGGAAATCCAGTTATCCCCAATAAGAGCTCAAGGAAATGGTGGGCAGAACGTTAATAAAGTAGCGACTGCAATTCATTTGCGCTTTGACATACGTCACTCAACTTTACCGGAGTTTTACAAAGAGCGATTACTCGCGCTTTCGGATAGCCGTATCACAAAAGATGGCGTGATTATTATTAAGGCACAACAGTTTCGCACGCAGGAACAAAATAAAGAAGACGCACTGAATCGGCTGCAAGAACTGATTGAATCTGCTGCTATACAAAAGAAGAAGCGCATTAACACTAAACCGACCCGCGCTTCACAACGTCGTCGCCTTGACAGTAAAAACAAGCAGGGCACTAAAAAGCAACAACGTAAGAAAGTACAGTATTAAGCAAAAGCAGATAACAAAGTAAAAATTTCATCTTCATCTCACCGGCAGCTCAATACGCCCGAGCAATTTTTCAGGAAAAAACAATATGACTATTCGGCAAAAACTCTACTTCCTAGGAGCTATCGCCATTTTAGGCATTGTGACCCTTTTAGGTACCTCATCTCATTTCGCCAACCAGAGTAATGAACTTAACCACGCCATTAAGCATGTGGGTGATTTGGAAATTCGCTTATTAAATTTGCGACGTAATGAGAAAGACTTTCTTCTTCGTAGCGATTTAAAATACTTAGAAAAATTTAACGACAATGTTGACCTATTTATCCAACTTGAAGAGGAACTTGCTGAAATACTGACGCATTATGACCTCCCATCAAGTCACCAGCTAAGAACAGACCTGCTGGCTTACCAAAGAGGATTTCAGACTCTGGCATCCGCTTCTCAACAATATGGTCTTAACAGTGAAAATGGACTTTTAGGGCGATATGAACAGCTATTGCTCGATGCGAAAAAACTTGCCGACCACCAGCAGATTCTGGCACTTATTCATTTTGATAACGCGGTAAAGGCAGGTCAATTCGAACCTAACTCGCTAGGTGGTATTGATGCACCGGAACTGCTGAAGGTTGCAAAGCAACTTGCCAATCAGAAACAAATCATTGGGGTCGCTTACAACAAAGGATTACTTGGTGAGACTCGAGCACTCTCTCATGCGGTAGAAACGCAGTTCGATACTTTCTCGTCGATGATTGATTCTGCAGCCACTCAGCGCGAAGAGAGTATGAGCACCATTAAGCAAGTCATTACGGCTCTGGTACTGATCGTTCTATTTGTGCTTATCTGGCAAATATCTCGATCAATTAACGTTCGCGTAAGTAGCCTATTAACAACAATAAAGACCATCAGCGAGAGCAACGATATATCAATACGCTCCGATCTAGCGGGTAAAGATGAATTGTTTGATATCAGCCATCACCTTAATGATCTGCTGGAAAAACTTGAGCGTTTAATTCAGAACACGCAAGAGAAGTCGATGCAACTGACCGCAAGCACCGACAATATGCACCGTGAACTTGAAGGCGTCATGGGGCAATTTCACACTCAAACCGATCACACCACCTCTATGGCGACAGCAGTTCAACAGATGGTCGCGACCATCGGTGAAATATCGGAAAGTACGTCTGTTGCTGTAGAAGGCGTTCATCAAGCCGCCAACAATGCAGAGCAAGGACGTACAGTCGTCGAAGCCACTGTGACGAATATTGGCCAGCTGAGTGGCATTTTATCTAACAGCCAGCAATCTATCAGCTCTTTAAATCAGCATGTCGATAAGATTGGCGGCGCGGTAAATATCATTCAGGAAATCGCAGAACAAACTAACCTGCTCGCGCTTAATGCAGCTATCGAAGCTGCGCGTGCTGGTGAGCAAGGTCGCGGTTTCGCCGTGGTTGCTGATGAAGTTCGAGCACTGGCCAGTCGTACACATCAATCTACTGAAGAAATAACGCGAGTGGTCACCGATATTCAGGTGCAAATGTCGGCCGTCGTGTCCGATATCGACCAGTGTAACGATCAAGGGCAACAAACGCTGAGTGCTTCTGAGCAGCTGGACGCTAGCCTCCAACAAATTATCACTGACATGCATACGATTCAGGGGAACTCGGAGCGTATTGCTTCTGCGATTGAGGAGCAAGGTATTGTGATGAATCAGGTTAGCGACTCAATCAATGAACTGAATGTGATCTCGGAAAATAATATGCAATCAGCAAAAGAGTGCTTGCTGGAAGTAGATTCCGTCTCGGCTCAAGCGCATGATATGGAAGATGCCGTTGCAGAGTTTAAAACTCGCGTCGCCTAATCCGCTAAGATAGTTCCAAATAAAAAGCCCGAAGTGCGTAACACTTCGGGCTTTTTCATTTAAAGGACGATGACCAACATTTGATCATCACTACTCATCATCAAGAGGGACCATTTTAGTATTGCCGCCATGCACCTTCTCACGCTGTTTCTGAACCAGAGCATAGAAACCCGGGATCAGGAATGTACCTGCAAGAAGCACACATAGCAGGCCACCAATCAGGGAAATGCCCAAAGAGTTCTGACTCACATGCCCGGCACCAGCAGCAAAAATCAATGGGAAAATACCTAAGATAAATGACCACGACGTCATGTTTACCGCTCTGAAGCGCAATGTACCACCCTTCACCGCCGCACTATCGATGTCCGCATCTTTTTCTTCGCGCTCTTGCTTTGCGAACTCCACAATCAAGATCGCGTTCTTCGCGGCTAAGGCTATCAGCAGCACCAGACCAATCTGCGCATACAAGTTCAATGGTGTTCCGGTTAGGTTCAGTGCGAGGAAAGAGCCAAGTGTCGCGACCGGCACGACGAGAATAATAGCCAGCGGGATACTCCAGCTCTCATACTGTGCCACCATGAACAGGTAAATGAAGATCAGTGCCAATGCAAAAGCATAGATAGCCTGATTGCCAGCAAGCACTTCCTGATAAGCCATGCCCGTCCACTCATAGGTGTAACCTTGAGGCAGAACCTCTGCCGCGACACGCTCCATGGCTGCGATCGCGTCACCACTCGAATAACCCGGTGCTGGTTGGCCTTGAATAATCGCGCTGCGGTACATGTTGTAGCGCCATGCAACATCTGGCTCAAACACCTGCTCATAACTAACCAGTGTGCTTAGCGGAACCATATCTCCACCAGCCGTACGCACGTGGAAACGTTCTAAGTCCTGCATACTACTACGATGTTGGCTGTCCGCTTGCATGGTCACTCGGAAGTTCTTACCAAACATGGTGAAGTCATTCACATACAAACTGCCTAAGTTGCCTTGCAGTGTCTGGAAGATTGAAGACAGTGAAATACCGAGTTGCTGCGCCTTTTCACGATCAATATCAACGTAGTAATGCGGCACGTTGGCACGGAATGTACTGAAGGTATAAGCAATTTCCGGCGCTTGGTTTGCCGCCTGAATCATCTCACCCATCACCATGGACAAGTCGGTACGGCTGCGTCCCAAGGTATCTTCCAACACAAATTCAAAGCCCGACGCTGCTCCCATACCCGGAACCGCAGGAGGCCCCATCGCAAACACTACTGCCTGTGGTAATTTCATCGCAGCAAGACCGTTGATACGGTTAGCAATGCTATTTGCAGAGTGGTCACCATCTAAGGCGTTTCGCGTCTCCCAGTCGTGCAATTTAATGAACATCGAAGCGCCATTTGAAGCGGCAGCTCCAGTCATGAATGAATAACCGTTTGCGACAGTCACACCGTCAACACCAGGTTCCTGCTCTACCATTTGCATTAGCTCACGCGTTACCTCTTCAGTACGAGACAATGACGCAGAATCTGGTAGTTGAACATTTACCAGCAAGATCCCTTTGTCTTCCTGAGGAACAAATGCCGTGGATGTTGTCTTGGCAAAGAAAGATACCGCCGCAACTGCAACAATAAAGAAAGTCACGAGCAACAGTGATTTCTTCACCAGGAAGCCTGCAATCTGACCATAGCCTTTGGTCACACGCTCTAGACCACGGTTAAATGCCTGGAACCAGTTTGCCGTATTGCCACCACCTTGTTTTAGCACCAATGAACATAACGCAGGTGAAAGCGTTAACGCATTAATTGATGAAATCACTACCGATATACAGATAGTCAGCGCGAACTGACGATACATGATGCCAGTAATGCCCGGAAGCATTGCCACCGGAAGGAACACGGCAAGAAGCACTAAGGTTGAGGTAATGATTGGCCCAGTTACCTCTTTCATCGCAAGCAGAGTGGCTTTACGCGGTGAAATGGTTGGATCCTTCGCCATGGTTGTATCCACGTTTTCGATAACCAAGATAGCGTCATCCACCACGATACCAATCGCAAGAATCAAACCAAACAGAGTAACAGTATTAATGGTAAAGCCTGTTACTTGCATGATGGCAAACGTACCGATCAACGACACAGGAATCGCGACCACCGGAATCAACGTGGCACGCGCACTGCCTAAGAACAGATAAGTAACCGCGATAACCAATAAAATCGCTTCTATCAGTGTTTTGACGACCCCTTTAATTGACTCAGAAACAAACACCGTTGTGTCATAACTGGTTTCGTACGCCATACCCTCTGGGAAGTCTTTACTCAAACGCTCAAGCAGTTCCATTACCGCTTTGCCACTTTCCAGCGCATTGGCATCTGACTGAAGGGACAACGCAACGATAGACGCGTCTTGACCACGGAACTGACCATTACCGTCGTAGAACTTTTTACCCAGTTCTACGCGTGCGACATCTTTTAAGTAAACGGTTGAACCATCAGAATTGGCACGAAGTACGACATTTTCAAACTCGCCAACACTCTCCAAACGGCCTTTTGTCACTAGGTTGAACTGTACTTCTTGCGGGTTATTGTATGGCGCTGCACCTACTCGACCCGCCGCGACCTGAACGTTTTGCTCGGCCAACGCAGCATACACATCTGATGTTGTCAGCTTGAGATTGGCCATTTTTTCAGGGTCCAACCAGACTCGCATCGCGTATTCACCGCCGCCAATCACGTTAACTTCACTGATCCCTTTAGCGCGGGCAAGCTGATCTTTTACATTCAAGTTAATGTAGTTGATCAAGAACTGGTCGTCATACTTGCCGTCTGGAGAATAGAAGTTCAGTACCATCAGAAGATCAGGCGAACGCTTTTTAACCGTCACGCCTACCATGCGTACTTCTTGTGGTAATTTGGACTCAATCTGCGACACTCGGTTCTGAACGTTAACTTGCGCCATGTCGGGATCGGTTCCAACATCGAAAGTAACGTTCAAACTGTAAGAGCCATCGTTGGCACTTTTCGAAGACATATAAATCATGTCTTCTACACCGTTCACCGAGGTTTCTATCGGGTCGGCAATCGCTTGTTCGACAACTTCAGCACTTGCTCCGGTGTAATACGCCGATACGCTAACTGAAGGTGGGCTGATTTGTGGGTATTCTGCAACTGGCAGGATGGCTAATGAGATAGCCCCCGCCAAGGTCAAAATAATGGAAATGACCAGAGCAAACTTAGGTCTTTGTATAAAGAAACGACTTAGCATTCTGCCCCCTACTGCTTATCTTCAGTCGGAGTTTGAATACTCACTTCTACGCCATTGCGAACACGCTGTAAGCCCTGTGTGATCACCGAATCGTTTTGATCCAGACCATCACGAATAATGATCCCTTGCTCTACTTGCGGCCCCAGCACAACGTTACGTCGCTCAGCCACATTACCTTCGGTGGTGATCATTACAAAGTCTCCCTCCAGATCCGTTTGTACCGCGCGACGTGGCACGACAATCACATCTCTTGTGTTCTTATCGCGCAAGTTCACTTTGATGTGCTGACCCGGCAATAGCTTATGATCAGGGTTGGTGACAATCGCTCGCATCGCAATCGTGCCAGTTTGGGTGTTAATGCGGTTACCCAAGAAATCGAGTTGCCCTAAGTGCTCAAAGAATTCTCCATTTTCCAGCTCTAGCTGTACTTCTACATTACTGGATTCCGCGGAGCCATCCCCTTTTACTTTGTCCATACCCATCGCCAGACGTTCGCGCTCACTAACACTGAATGAGGTGTGAACGGGATCAAGGCTAACCAACGTGGTCAACACCCCTGATGATGGAGAAACCAAATCACCAGTACTTACTTTGGTATCACTGATACGGCCGCTAAATGGTGCACGAATCTGGGTATAAGAGAGGTTAACCTCCGCTAATTTCAACTGGGCGTTAGCAGCTTCAAGTTCCGCTCTGGCACCTAATAGCGCCGCGGTCAGAGCGTCAAACTCTGACTGAGAAATACTGCCGCGAGGTAGCAAGTTTTTCCCGCGTTGGTGGTCAAGCTCTGCTTTCTTAAGTGCCGCTTTAGCCTGCGCCAATGCTGCTTTCGCACTTGCTACCTGAGCTTCGAAAGAAGAAGGCTCGATGGTATAAAGCAATTGGCCTTTTTCTACCATTTGCCCTTCATCAAAATGACGCGCTTTCAGGTAGCCTGAAACTTGAGCGGTAATATTGGTATCTTCTACCGCTTCAATTCGGCCGATATACGACTTGCTTGGTTGATAGTCGATAACAATGACATCCTGTGTCACAACGAGAGGAGCCTGACTCCCTCCCTGGGTATTTTTCACTTCTCCGCATCCTGCAAGGATAGTAGTGGCCGCTATTAGTGCGACAAGTGTTTTCTTTTGCATGTATTTACCATTTTTATGGAACAGGATATTATTAAAAAACCCTTCAACCTTACCGTCTGTAGAGTGCGAATTCTCCTACATAAATTATGCAAATCGTTTCTAATTGTAATTAAATGAAACCAAGTAAAATTAACGTGATGCGATGGAAATTTTTTTATGATCTTTATTAATTCTGGAGTATGAAAATCCATCAAACATCAACGCAGTGTATGACTACTTTTCTCTCCCCCTTCACCAACATCTAGAGCCTGTCGACCAGACTCCCTTACCTGACAGAACGATGAAAAGTGAGCAATTAAGCGTCAGCACTCGTTTTTTGACTATTTTTTACAACAAAATGAGTTATCATTTCGATATTTCAAAGCCTTCGATCGAGAGGATGTACATGATTTCTAAATGGGCGAAACGTTTTTACCAAATGGCCGAATTGGTGGCATCTTGGAGTAAAGATCCCTCCACACAAGTAGGTGCAGTAATTACTAAGCAAAACCGTATCGTTTCTGTTGGCTTTAACGGCTATCCACACGGGGTTTCCGACAGCGTGGATACCGATGAGCGAGAACTTAAATACTTAAAAACACTGCATGCAGAAGAAAACGCTATTCTGTTTTCTAAGCGTGATTTAGACGGCTGTGACATTTGGGTCACGCATTTTCCGTGCCCTAACTGCGCGGCAAAAATTATTCAGACTGGCATCTCACGCGTACATTGCCCAGAGCAATCAGAAGATTTTCTGTCTCGCTGGGGAGATAAGATTCAGGTGAGTCAGGATATGTTCGATCAAGCTGGCGTAGAAGTGGACTGGCTGCCGTTAGAAGAAATCGAAATTGAAGGAACAGACGTTCGTTAACCTTCATTTAAAGTAACACTAAAAACACAACAGCCCAGATATCGTCTGGGCTGTTTCTATTTGTTCGCGGTAGTTACTATCACTTTTGGTATTTCTTCGCCGTCAGCTCTGCAATTTTGGCGATCACCAATACCGATTTTTCCATCATTTCTACTGACACGAATTCATGGATACCATGAAAGTTAAATCCGCCAGTAAAGATATTTGGGCAGGGTAGCCCCATAAACGACAAACGAGCCCCATCGGTTCCGCCTCGTATTGGTTTAATCAGAGGCTCAACATCACATGCTTCCATCGCTTGCTTTGCCAGGTCGATAATATGCGGATAAGGCTCGACCATCTCACGCATGTTGTAGTAACTGTCTGTGATTTTGATTTCTACACAGCCATGTTTCAGACCGGCGTTCATCTCATCGACGAGCTGACGCATAAAAGCTTTACGACTTTCTAAACCTTCTCGCTCAAAATCACGAATAATATAGCTCAGCTCACTATGAGCAATGCCAAGACTGCCTGATTTAAGGTGGTAGAAGCCTTCGTAACCTTCTGTGGTTTCGGGCGTTTGGTCTTCCGGCATCTGAACCTGAAATTTGGCCGCCAGGTTCATCGCGTTGACCATCTTTCCTTTTGCGGTTCCGGGGTGAACGCTGACACCGTGAAAAACAACGTCAGCGGTCGCTGCATTGAAATTTTCATATTCAAGTTCACCTTGAGGACCACCATCAACGGTATAAGCCCATTGCGCTCCAAACTTTTCAACATCGAATTTATCAGCGCCCCGACCGATCTCTTCATCGGGCGTGAATCCAATGCAAATATCGCCGTGAGGAATATCAGGGTTTTCAATCAGCATCGCCACTGCCGATAATATCTCTGCGATACCTGCTTTATTATCTGCGCCCAAAAGGGTCTTACCATTGGTCGTGATTAGGTTGTGACCATGAAGCTGATGCAAATCAGGGTATTGAACAGGTGATAACACTTCGTCACCAAGCCCCAGCGCAATATCGCCCCCCTGATAGTCTTCCACAAACTGAGGCGAAACATTTTTACCGGACGCATCTGGCGCAGTATCCATATGCGCGATAAAACCGATAGCGGGCACATCGTAATTCACATTAGAAGTTAACCTCGCCATAAGGTAACCATGGTCCGTTAAAACAACATCACTTAAGCCGAGGTTAATCATTTCCTGTTTTAAATGTTGTGCAAAAACGAGCTGCCCCGGACTACTTGGACAGGTCGTCACTTTGGGGTTTGATTTGGTATTGAACGTGACGTAGTGAAGAAATCTTTCAACTAAATGCTTCATAATTATTCTCATTACTCTAGGCTTCTTAGCATGTTACGCCCAACGTAGAATAAGAACTTGCTTTGAATCATTTTCTATTTAAAAACAGAGCTAATCCTACCGTTCAATCGAGAAGCTCCTGTGCTAACTCACGCCACTGGGCAACCTCGCCGCGAAAATGGTTCCACTGCTTTTCCGTCATGGACTTAGAGAGCGAAAGGGTGAGTTGGTCCACCAGCGCGAGATTGTGATCCATATTTTGAGATAGTTGGTCACTATAAAAACTTTCTGGCTCAAACATTAATTGCATGAACACTTTCTGATAAATAACACTGTTGGATTTATTGTCGAACATATATTCGAGCTCTTGATATATTGATGCTCGATAATTACGCCATAAAGGGCTATTGAGAATAACTTGATTAGAAAATTGCGTCACATAGCGTTGTTGATCATCATTTAGCTCTCCTATCCATTCTGTCACCCACTCTTCCGTATTTTCAAAAACAATCTTTCTCACTTCCTTTTCTGTCTTATCCGCATATTTAGCGTTTCTCTTCTTATAATCCTTTTGTACGTTAAGTAAAAACTCACGTTGCTGCTGCGGCGTTAATAACAAGCTCAATGAGAACAATTCGGGCGCGACCTTACTCACAATGCGGTTATAATGCTCTCGGAATCTTTCTCGGCTTTGCTGTAAGTAATTTAACGTAATATCTTCCTCTGTCATGGTTTCCATTTCCTTTAAATGGTCGACATAACGAGGCAGCTCTTCTTGCTTGTGCCACTCTGCTAAGAATAACAACCGCTCTTCTAGCAAACTTTCTTGCTCTTGGTTGAGCGTGACATAATCGTCAAGATATTCGAGGACAAACCAATCTAAATTGTTATAGAAAAACTTTTTAGTACAACCAGCCAGGACAAAAATGGAAATCAATATAAGGCTGTAGCGAAGTACTTTATTAGATACGTCATGTAATTTAATCACTTACCGAATTCCCTTTTCTTTTGTTTACCCTCTATAATCAGTGGTATCACTTAATATTGCGGCAAACTTACCTTGATGTGACAAATATTTGTTGTCACCCTAATAGAATATAGAGTTTGAAAAGAACTTTTTGATCACTACTATCCGCAAAAAAGTGAATTAGAGCGTATTGGTTGGCTAAAAAACAAATCGAATAGCGCTCCCTAAACGGCATATAATTTGCTTGAATAATTCTAGGATAGTTTATGGAGGCTAAGTATGGCTGCCGTTGAGCAACTTGATAACTGTGTAGAATATGAAATTCTATATTTTGAACAGGGAAGAATGTTCCGCATGATGGTTGACGCCGAGAACAAAGACTCGGCTTATGAATTTTATTTAGGATGTGGGAAGCATATTAGCGACTTGTACTCTATTCGCCCAGATTATTGAAAATCCACCTCTATGCATGATAGAGGCGGGTTTGATCATTGTTATTGCTACTTGCTATCGCCAAAACGTTCTAAATAGAGAACAGTAGCCGCTGTGCGAGAAGGAACTTTTAGTTTTTTGAGCAAACTCTTCATATGCACTTTGACTGTCGATTCTGAGATGAATAGACGGTCGGCAATTTGTTTGTTTCGAAACCCTTTCGCCACTTCTTTGAGTATTTGGCTTTCACGTTCGGTTAACGCATCAAATACGTCTTCTTGCTCGCCGCGCTCACTAAGATACTTTGCTACTTCCTGACTGTATGTTTTGTCACCACTATGAGCCTGCTTTAACAACTCTACCAGCTCATCTGGCTCAGTATCTTTAAGCAAGTACCCATCGGCACCGGTGCGCACAATCGCATCAATATCCGCCGGGCTATCCGAGACCGTTAAAATAACAATGCGCGCTTCACAACCGTCAGCTCGCAAGGCTTTCAGCGTATCCAAACCAGACATTCCCTTCATATTGAGGTCAAGAAGCACTAAATCCAGTTCCAATTCATGCGCTTTAGCAACAGCGTCCGCACCGTTACTCGCTTCTGCAACAACTTCAAACTCTGGCTCGAAACTTAAAAGTTGTTGAATACCACGTCGCATCAGTGGATGGTCATCCACCAGCATTACTTTACACGCTGTCAATGTTTACTTCCTTACTATGTTGGAATTCTAGTGTTACGGTACAACCATTGTTTTTCGACGCGACTACATGAAGATCTGCATGCAGTCTTGTTGCTCGCTCTTGCATGATACTCATACCGTAATGATTAATTTTTTGGTCTTGATGATCAAAGCCTACTCCGTCATCTTCTATTGTTACAGTGATCTTGCCGTCATAATCGAGGCACTGAATAACAATATTGTCGGCTTGCGCATGCTTTATAGCGTTCAGGGTTGCTTCTCTGATCAATTGCAGTAAATGCACCTGTTGATGCGCATCTAATTCTGTTGAAGAAAGACGGTTGTTTAAGGATATCTTAGTCGCCGTTTGTTCATTTAATGTAGCAACCATTTCTTGTAATGCCTGCCCAAAACTCCCCTCCTTTATTGTTAAGCGGAAGGTTGTGAGTAGCTCTCTTAACTGAGTATACGCAGCCGATAACCCCGTATCCAGCTCAGCAATCACCTGATTCGCTTGTGATATTGCCTTTTCATCCGGCAAATTTTTCACGCTTCTCTTAAGCAAAGCGACTTGAATTTTCAGGTAAGAGAGAGCCTGAGCCAGTGAGTCATGCAGTTCACGCGCGATGGTAGCCCGCTCTTCCATCAACAATATTTGTTCCGCTTGTCGCTGAGCTCGATTGTAATAAACTGCGCGGGAAAGAATCTGTACAAAGTTTTCAATTAGCGTTTCATTTGGACACGGCAGTCCTGCCTTCCAATACAAGTACCCTAAGTGCTCTCCATCAAGTACGAGCGGATCTGCGTGGCACGCTTCATCGCAGTCATGGCAGCACTCTTCCCCCTCGGCAAGAATCCAATTTGGCTCCCCCACCTGCTCGATCTCGAGCTTAACCGCCTTGATACCTTCCAGACTAGCAAGGTGCTGTAAAATAGCCTGAAAATTATCCTGGCCGATTCGTGAAGCCGTCAGTTCTTTTGATGAATCATAAAGCACTTCGAGAGACTGGTTCGCCTGCTGCAATTTACGAGTTTTTTCGTCAACCGCTTTTTCTAACCCTCGGTAGAGTTTGCCAAGATCAGTGGCCATACGGTTAAAAGTACGTGTTAGTATGCCCATTTCATTATTGCTTTGAACTTCAAGCGAAATATCAAAGGTGCGGTTTTTAATCCGCTCACTCGCGACGACCAAAGATCGCAACGGTTTAACCACTTCGCGGCGGACAAAGAGAACAACAAAGACACTTGCGCACAGAATCCCGCCCAGACCAAGGCCACCGACCCACGCTAAGTTGATCAACTTTTGTTCTGAAAAGCTTTGCAGCTTAAACACAAACGCATCAATCTGCGCAACAAACCCCGCAACCAACATTTGATAGTCGCTCGGATCCTCTTGCTTCAGAACTAATTTGAGTTCATGCCATCGAGCAATTAATCCGTAATAGTCTTGGGTTATATCTTCAGGTACTGACCAGTTTTGCAACGCTTTCATCGAAGGTGAATAAATCGAACGCTCAAAAGTTTCAATATGAACCGAGTAATCTACCGACTGGATTTGAATATCATTAGCCAACCTATAACTCTGCATGCGCATTGACCCTGCAACGTTCACCGCTTCAGCATCGTTGAGGCTAGACGCGAGCGTGAAAATAGCGAATCCAGTGGTAGCAATCGATAACAGCAGAATGATCAGCATTGCAGATGCAATCGTCCCAGTTACTGACTTTTTCACATTTTTAAACAATCTGAATTCCTTACTTTATTGTCCGACTGGCTTATGCAGTGAGCCCGTGACGCTTCAGCGTCCTCAATATGTGATCACTCGCGACAGAATTAATTGATCTAAAACAACATTACCCCCCAATTAACCCCTTGGAGGTATTTATACGAATATGTCAAAAACTACAATTTCGTTAGCGTTAATGACAGTTTATTAATGAAAATTGTGGGCTAAGCTTATTTGAGTACCAAATTTTAAGATGAACATCCGCATTGAGGTGGTTAAGTGGTAAACCTTTCAAGAAGAAGACTCTTTGCAAGAAAAACGCACACCAATGATGCAGTACGCTTACCTTGGTTAGCACAACCTGAGCAGTTTACAGATGGTTGTACTCGATGCGGTAAGTGTATCGATGTCTGCGAAACTAAAATTATAACTAAAAGTGACGGCGGCTTCCCTTCGGTCGACTTTAGCATTGATGAATGTACGTTTTGCTATCAATGCGCAGATGCCTGTCCCGAACCACTATTTTTAGCAGAAACAGAGCAACCTTGGCAGGCAAAAGCACAAATAAATGACAACTGTTTAGCAAAACAAAACGTTGAATGCCGCAGCTGCGGTGATATGTGCGACCCAATGGCGATTCAGTTCAAATTGGAGCTTGGGAAAGTAGCGCAACCAAATTTAAACCTTGATGAATGTAACGGATGTGGCGCATGTGTCTCTGTGTGCCCTACTTCATCCATCAATGTGAGCAATATAACAGCCTGAGCCGTACACATAGAAAGGCAATAACTGAGAGAACGATATGTCTCTAAATGAAGTGCATATTTCAAGTTTGGTAGTACACGTACTGCCTGAGCATCTGGATGAGATCAAGGCCCAGATCGAAGCGTATGAAAACGCCGAGATATACGGTGACAGTCCAGAAGGCAAAATCGTTGTGGTGCTGGAGACCGAGAACCAGGGATTCATTACCGATACTATCGATGCGATTAATAATTTACCGAATGTCTTAAGTACCGTCTTGGTTTACCACCAAATTGAGACAGAACTTGAACAAACAGATAACCAAGACACTGGAACACAACATTCCCAAATTGAGGGTGAAGTATGAAAATGACAAGACGTGCGTTTGTGAAAGCAAACGCGGCTGCATCGGCTGCTGCTGTAGCAGGTATTACATTACCAGCCTCTGCCGCAAACCTGATTGCCAGCTCTGACCAGAGCAAAATCACATGGGACAAAGCGCCTTGTCGTTTTTGTGGTACAGGTTG
The DNA here is from genome assembly GCF_000241385.1 of Vibrio sp. EJY3. Lineage (NCBI taxonomy): Bacteria > Pseudomonadati > Pseudomonadota > Gammaproteobacteria > Vibrionales > Vibrionaceae > Vibrio > Vibrio sp. EJY3. Next base: position 401,024 of record NC_016614.1, on the reverse strand, counting down.
TTCTGTTCTAGTTGGTACGCAAAATGGCAAAGTGGTCGCTACACAAGGTGACCCAGAAGCGCCGGTAAACAAAGGTCTGAACTGCATCAAAGGCTATTTCCTGTCTAAAATCATGTACGGTCAAGACCGTCTGACACAGCCATTGCTGCGCATGAAAGATGGCAAATACCACAAAGATGGCGAGTTTACGCCAGTTTCTTGGGATGTCGCTTTCGATACAATGGCCGAGAAGTGGAAAGCATCGCTAGAGAAAAAAGGCCCAACTAGTGTCGGTATGTTCGGTTCTGGTCAATGGACCGTAATGGAAGGCTACGCTGCAGCAAAAATGATGAAAGCAGGCTTCCGTTCAAATAACATCGACCCGAACGCACGTCACTGTATGGCTTCTGCGGTAGTTGGCTTCATGCGCGCCTTTGGTATTGATGAGCCGATGGGATGTTACGACGACTTCGAGAACGCAGATGCATTCGTTCTTTGGGGTTCTAACATGGCAGAAATGCACCCTGTACTGTGGACACGTATTACTGACCGTCGCCTGAGCCACCCTCATGTTCGAGTCAACGTCCTTTCTACCTACTACCACCGTTCATTTGAGCTGGCGGACCATGGCTACATTTTCAATCCTCAGTCTGACCTTGCGATCGCTAACTTCATCGCCAACTACATCATCGAAAATGACGCGGTAAACTGGGACTTCGTTAACAAGCACACCAACTTTACTCAAGCTGACACCGATATTGGTTACGGCTTACGTGATGACGACCCGTTACAAAAAGCAGCTAAAAATCCAAACTCAGGCAAACTGACTGCTATCTCTTTTGAAGAGTACAAAAAGTCTGTTGCTCCTTACACCGTTGAGAAAGCATCGGAAATCTCAGGTGTAGAACAAGAGAAACTCATCGAGCTTGCGAAACAATACGCGGATCCAAACACAAAAGTGATGTCACTTTGGACCATGGGTATGAACCAGCATACTCGCGGCGTATGGATGAATAACCTGGTTTACAACATCCACTTGCTAACGGGTAAAATCGCGACTCCGGGTAACAGCCCATTCTCATTGACTGGTCAACCATCAGCCTGTGGTACTGCGCGTGAAGTGGGTACCTTTGCTCACCGTCTGCCAGCAGACATGGTGGTAGCAAACCCTAAACACCGTGAAATCGCAGAGAAGATCTGGAAATTGCCTGAAGGTACGATTCCACCAAAACCAGGCTTCCACGCGGTTCTTCAAGACCGAATGCTAAATGACGGTGTATTGAACTGTTACTGGGTTCAATGTAACAACAACATGCAGGCAGGTCCGAACATTAACACTGAGCGTCTTCCTGGTTACCGTAACCCAGAAAACTTCATTGTGGTGTCAGACCCATACCCAACTGCGACAGCGCAAGCGGCCGACTTGGTACTTCCTACCGCAATGTGGATTGAGAAAGAAGGCGCTTACGGTAACGCAGAACGCCGTACTCAAGCCTGGTATCAACAAGTTGGTACTGTGGGTGAGGCGAAATCGGATCTATGGCAAGTCATGGAGTTCGCGAAACGCTTCAAAATGGAAGAAGTGTGGCCAGAAGAGTTACTCGCAAAAGCACCTGAATACCGTGGTAAAACCATGTATGACATGCTGTTTAAAAACGGTCAGGTCGACAAATTCCCTGTCGAAGAAGCACGTGAACTAAACGACGATTCTCATCACTTCGGCTACTACGTTCAGAAAGGCCTGTTCGAAGAATATGCAACATTTGGTCGCGGTCATGGCCATGACTTAGCTCCATACGATGTTTACCACACTGTACGTGGCTTACGTTGGCCTGTGGTTGATGGTAAAGAAACGCAATGGCGCTTTAAAGAAGGCTCTGATCCATACGCGAAAGCAGGCTCTGGTTGGGACTTTTATGGCAACGCGGATGGTAAAGCCAAGATCATCTCCGCGCCATACGAAGCGCCACCAGAAATGCCAGATTCCGAATACGATTTATGGTTATGTACAGGCCGTGTTCTTGAACACTGGCACACTGGTACCATGACTCGCCGTGTTCCTGAGCTTTACAAAGCGGTTCCAGATGCGGTGTGCTACATGCATCCTGAAGATGCGAAAGCACGTAATGTTCGTCGCGGCGAAGAAATACTGATCGCCAATAAACGTGGTGAAGTACGTGCACGTGTAGAAACGCGTGGTCGTAACCGCCCTCCACAAGGTTTGGTATTCGTACCGTTCTTTGATGCTCGTATTTTGATTAACAAGTTAATCCTTGATGCAACTGACCCACTGTCAAAACAGACAGACTTCAAAAAGTGCCCGGTCAAAATCACTAAGATTGCTTAACCCTTCAGATATCGAATAAAACGGCCGCCCACGCGGCGGCCTGAAAAAGAACTTAAGCCTTAAAGGCGGAGAAGAAACGATGAAAAAATTACTTGTCGCACTTTTATCTGTAGGTGCTTTGGTGACAGGCATTGCACAAGCTGAGTTAAACAACCCAGGTGGTACTGGTGGACTAGAATCTTTGCGTGGCATGTCTCAACTTGAAGATACTCGCCCTGCTGACGAGTTTAAAGACTTCCCAAAAGATCAAATCGTTGAGGATAGCTTTGTTTATCAGCCACCGCTGATTCCACATAGTATTCGTAACTATGAGGTGTCTTTAAACGCGAATAAATGTCTTGCCTGCCATAGCTGGAAAAATGCGAAAGACTCTGGCGCGACAAAAATCAGCGTAACCCATTATGTTAACCGTCAAGACGCTGTGCTTGCCGATGTCTCTCCTCGTCGCTTCTTCTGTTTGCAGTGTCACGTTCCGCAAACCGATGCGAAGCCATTAGTGGAAAACGAATTCCAAGCTGTAGATTCGCTTCAGTAAATGAAACGCGAGTGCTAAGAGGTTACTTATGAAAATACTTAAAGCGTTTTGGAATAGACTGAAGAGCCCAAGCAAAGCTGCCGCTGGTGTGGTTTTATTCCTCGGTTTTGCTGGCGGTCTGCTGTTTTGGGGCGCATTTAACACGGGAATGGAAGCGACAAACACCGAAGAGTTCTGCTCTGGTTGCCACGCGCCAATTGTTGCTGAGATCAAAGAGACTATCCACTACTCAAACCGCTCTGGGGTACGAGCGATTTGTTCAGACTGTCACGTTCCGCATGAGTGGACAGATAAGATCGTACGTAAAGTTCAGGCTTCAAAAGAGTTGTTTGCTCACTATGTTTTGCGCACTATCGATACGCCAGAGAAATTCCAGGAACGTCGTGGACATTTGGCAGAACGTGAATGGGCTCGTATGAAGAAAAACGACTCTTTAGAATGCCGTAACTGCCACGAGTTCGACTATATGGACTATTCACAACAAGGCTCTCGTGCTTCTGCTCAACACTCTACAGCGTTGGCTTCAGGCGATAAAACCTGTGTAGATTGTCATAAAGGTATCGCACACAAATTACCTGATATGCACGGCGTAGAAGGCTGGCAATAAGGAGAACTGACCATGAGTACACTAGAATCTGTGATTTGGCACATCCTAGGATACAGCGCAATGCCAGTAATCATCTTGTCTGGCTTTGTTGGCGTAGCTGCCGTTTCTCTATGGGTGTTGTCGCTGGGTAAAGACAAGAACCTGTAATCCAAACAACGCAATGCATGGATACGCGAAAGCAACCATGTTCCAAACTTGTTCATGCATCAATCGTTAAACAGCGCTGGGATAATCTCAGCGCTGTTTTGTTTTACGCCGGACCAGATAAAAAAAGCGACCACTAGGGCCGCCAAGAGTATCGCCAAAATAATAATGCGGAAGGAAACATAACCATTTAAGGTCATTTCACAGGCAATACCTGTTTAACGTAGGTTCCCGGCGCTTCATCAATCACAGGATTGTTTTCAGAGCCAACAGGGAATGGTTCGACCTGCTCTTCTGGATTGAACTGAAGTAGCCATTCGTTCCAATGCGTCCACCAGGACCCATCTTTACGTTCAGCACTGCTTAGCCATTCCTCTGCAGAGTCTTCTAGCGTATCGTTCAACCAATAGCCGTACTTGCCCTTAGACGGTGGATTGACAATACCTGCTATGTGCCCAGATTCACCCAGTACAAACGTCTTGTTACCACCCGTGTTCAGAGCGCCACGGTACGTGCCTTGCCATAGTGCGATATGATCTTCTTTGGTTGATACAAAGTAGCTTGGGATTTTAATCTTATTCAGATCCATCCAAACACCGCCGATTTTCACGCCTTTATCTTGTATCAGTTTGTTTTCCAAATAGAGCTCTCGAAGCAGGAAGTTATGCGCGGCAGCACTCACGTTGGTACTATCGCTGTTCCAGTACAACAAGTCGAAATCTACCGGACTATTGCCTTTCAAGTAATTGTCCACGTAGTAGTTCCAGTACAAGCTGTTCTCACGCAACAAACTGAATGTCACACTTAAAGAACGGCCATCCATGTAACCTTTCGCGTTGTTCTGTGCTTCTATCGCACTGATGATGACATCATTAATGTAGGCACCCACTTCTCCCGGCTGAGAAAAGTCGAGAAGCGTCGTAAAGAAGGTCGCGGATTTAATGCGTTTCTTCATGCGCTTCGCCGCATAGTAGGCAACAGTACTTGCAAGAACGGTCCCGCCGATACAGTAACCAACTGCATTGACTTGCTCTTGACCAGTAATGTCTTCAATCGCTGCGACAGCTTTTACCACACCTTCAGTAACATAATCGCCAAACTCAACGTTCGCTTGCTCTTTACCGGGATTACGCCAGGACATCATAAATACAGTGTGTCCTTGCTCCAGCAACCAGCGAACCATCGAGTTCTTCTCGGTGAGATCAAGAATGTAGTACTTGTTAATGAACGGCGGTACGATCAGCAATGGCGTTGCATTCACCTTTTCCGTCACCGGACGGTATTGGATCAGCTCAAACAGTTCATTTTTGAAAACCACATCACCTGCCGTGGTGGCGACGTCTTCACCAACACGGAAAGCATTGTTGTTGGTCATACGGATTTTTAAAATATCCGCGCTCGACTCAACGTCTTCCTTAAACTGCTCTAAACCTACTAATAAGTTTTGACCGTTTTGTTCAAGTGTCAGTTTTAAAAGCTCTGGATTGGTCGCAATGAAGTTAGATGGGGAGAGGGCATTGATGGCTTGGCGGGAAAAGAAAATAATTCGCTCTTTTGCCTTCTCATCTAAGCCTTCTAATGACTCGATGGTGTCCAAGTACGTTTTACTGAACAAAAGGTAAGATTGCTTGATGAAGCTATACATCGCCTCATTTTGCCAATCCTCATGAGAGAAACGCTTATCTCCCCTTTCTGCTTCTATTGTTTGCGTCTTGTTGCCTGCCAGAACAACGTTCTGCCAGATTTGCAGTTGTTGCTCCCACCATTCAGCTTGCAGCTTAAGAATAGCAGCAGGTTGATTGGCAGCTTGTTCAAACAGTTTGGCAGTGTCCTCAAAGTTCACTTCTTGCATAGCCTTGTTCAAAGGAGAATTCACGACTGCCTTGTTGACTTCGAAATCATGCCACCATTGTTGATTGGTTTCCTGAAGCTTTACAAGATAGTCCGAAAAGAAGTGTTGAAACATAGTCTTACTCCTATATTCGGAAAAAACAACGCCGCCCAAATCGAGGGGCGGCGAGAATCGGACAAATTACGCTGGAGTAACAGTCTTAAGATTTTCCGAAGTCATTTTCTCAACGTCTTCTTTGAATTCTTTTGCGATAGCTTGCAGCTTGTTGCTGTCATCCATCATTTGTTGAGAAAGCTTAGTCAGTACGCTTAACTGCTGGCTATTGAACGCAGTCAGAGAAGTCACGTCTTTGATTTCTGACGCTGCTTTCATTTGCGTAATACCCATTTCACTGTACGTGCGCATCGCGTTAAGTTGAAGCTCAGTTAGTACTTCAACGTTTTTAGTCACAAGCTTGTTAAACTTCAAGTAAGGTTCTAGCGTTTTTTCTGTTTGATCGCTGAATGTTTTGAAAAAATCAGTGTACATGGTGTATCTCCTAGATAAATGAATATAAATGTCCGTTTAAAAAAATTACTTAATTGCTTTTAGAATGACAGCTGTCCCCATACCGCCACCCACACACAGTGAAGCTACACCGTATTGGGCGTCCTGCTTATGAAGTTCGTGAACTAAAGTGACCAGAATTCGGTTGCCAGAGGCACCAAGTGGGTGACCTAATGCAATCGCACCGCCATTAAAGTTTGCTTTATCTTGAATCGAACTGACTGGAACTTGGTTTGTTTCAGCCAACTGATGAATCACCCCAAGAGCCTGAGCGGCAAAGGCTTCATTCAGCTCGTATACATCAATATCCTGAATATTAAGCTCTGCTTTCTTGAGCGCTTTATTCACTGACTCGACTGGCCCTAGCCCCATGATCTTTGGATCGATACCTGACTGCGCATAGCTGACAACCTCAGCCAGAGGTGTCAAACCATGAGCTTGAACCGCGCTTTCTGATGCCACGATGATCGCACTCGCACCATCGTTGATTCCTGATGCATTACCCGCTGTGACTGTACCTTCACGGTCAAATGCCGGGCGAAGCTTGCTCAAGCCTTCAAGTGTCGCGTTTGCCTTAGGGTATTCGTCTGTGTCGAAAATAATCGTTTCACGGCGGTGCGTTACTTCAACCGGTACGATTTCATCTTTGAATTTGCCTGCTTCAATCGCGGCAACCGCTTTCTGTTGGCTGGCTAAAGCATACGCGTCTTGCTGCTCGCGGCTAATGCCCACTTCCTTTGCCACATTTTCCGCAGTCACACCCATGTGGTACTGATTGTAAATGTCCGTTAGGCCATCGGTGATCAATAGATCTTTCAGTTCCATGTTGCCCATTTTATTCCCATCGCGGACGCTACTAGGAACGATGAACGGGATTTGAGACATCACCTCAACGCCTGCAGCAACAACCACTTGAGCATCACCGCTTCGAATGTGAGAAACCGCATCCATCACGGTTTTCATGCCACTACCACAAACCATGTTGACGCCATACGCTGGTACAGACTCCGGAATACCCGCAAATATTGCCGCTTGGCGACCAACGCCCATCCCTTGGCCAGCACTAACGACGTTACCAACAATCACTTCATCAATCTTGTCGCTTCCGAGATTTGCAGCTTCAAGCGCCCCTTTAATTGCGACTGCTGCCAGATTGCCTGCTGAAGTATTTTTTAAACTTCCACCAAATGCGCCAATAGGTGTACGCTTTGCTGCTACGATATAAACTTTTTCCATCATCTCTATCCTTAGTGCATGTAAAGGCCGCCGTTCACCGACAGTGTTTCGCCGGTGATGTATGCGCCTGCATCACTCACTAAGAAGCTAACAGATGCTGCAATTTCTTCTGGTGTCGCTAAACGCTTCATAGGAATCTGATTAGTAATCGATTCCAACACTTCTGGCTTCATTTGCTCTACCATTGGTGTCCCTGTGTATCCAGGAGCAATCACATTAACGGTAACGCCTGAACGTGCGCCTTCAAAAGCCAACGCCTTTGAGAAGCCGATCATGCCTGCTTTCGCAGCCGAGTAATTTGCTTGGCCAAACTGCCCTTTCAGACCGTTAACCGACGAGATATTGATGATGCGCCCGCTACCTTTTTCACACATTGCTGCGAATATTGGTTGAGTAACGTTGAACAAGCTATTCAGGTTGGTATTGATTACATCGTTCCAAGCTTCTGCGGTCATCTTCTTAAAGACGCCATCACGAGTGATACCTGCGTTGTTGACAACAACATCAAGCGTCCCCTCTTCTTGAAGCAAAAGGGCTAGCGTTTCTGCACACTGAGCAGTGTCGGTAACATCTAACTCTAAAAGGCGAACCTGGTCTTTGGTAAACCCTTTGCTATTAAACCACTCCAACGCACACTCATAGTTGCCAGTGTTGTAAGTAGCGATGACACGATAGCCATCGTTGACGAGTTGAGAGGAAATTGCGGAACCAATTCCGCCTTTTGACCCGGTGATCAAAGCGACTTTATTCATTGACGACTCCATTCTTTATCGGAAAATAAATCAAACTACTAATTACAAAATCTAATTGTTTAATAATTTATTCGGCAGAAATCCTTTAACGCCTTTTATTTTAATTTAATCCATAAGTATTACATTTCAAATAATACTATAGTCTATTTTCGTATTATTGATTTAGATCTCACAAACAATGAAAGGTTAAATAATTGTTAAATAATTACCAATTAAATATAAGTCATTGTTTTAAAATGAAATTAAATCGTAGGCAAACTCAAACGAAAACCACAAAAAACCATAAAAATCAATATTTTATAAAAACAAGAACAAATTACACCATTTAGTGAAATAAGATCATATTTAATATTTACCAAGAGTTTTATAAACAAAAAATAGAGTATTAGTTCAAAATTAATTATTGATTATATTAATGTAAACGTTTAACACGTTTAAAACAGCCCCTGTAGTTTCGTAATTAAACTTGGAATATGAACTGTAAAAGAGAACTATTACTAATAATTAATTTATAACTATAACAATCAAATTAAAACCTTCGCTCCGAGCTGGTGCAAGCGCACTAATATGACGCGCTGATTAAACATTGATGTATTTTACTTTAATATAATTAATTAAGTTCAATAATATAAATATAAAAGTGATTAAAAGTTAGTAGTAGCATCTGTAACGACTTTGCACTATCTTTGTGAGTCGTCCTTTAATTAGCTAATCGATACCACCTATGAATATGACATTGCTTAGTATGTTCATCCCTACCTTCTTTTTCGTCTCTATTACGCCAGGGATGTGTATGACACTTGCACTCACGTTAGGAATGAGTGTCGGGTATCGCCGCGCATTGTGGATGATGATGGGAGAGCTCGCAGGAGTTGCCCTTGTGTCGATCTCAGCAGTGCTGGGCATAGCGGCAATTATGCTTAATTATCCGTGGTTGTTTATCGTCCTGAGATTTATCGGTGGTGCCTATTTGCTTTACCTAGGCATTGAAATGTGGCGCTCCCGAGGCAAACTAGCAATCAATCTAGAGACAGAATCCGCCTTGCCTCAGGGCAACTGGAATTTAGTCATTCAAGGTTTCGTAACTGCGATTGCGAACCCAAAAGGCTGGGCTTTTATGATTTCTCTACTCCCACCATTTATTGATCAGAATGCTGCACTTGCGCCTCAATTGGCCGTTTTAATTTCCATTATTCTGATGTTTGAATTCATTTGCATGTCGCTTTATGCAACCGGAGGAAAAGGCTTAAAGCGTGTATTAGGTCATTCAAAAAATGTACGTCTTATGAATCGCGTCGCTGGCACTTTGATGATGGGTGTTGGAGTTTGGCTATTAATGAGTTAATGGTAAAGCACTAACTTCTGATAGAACTCTAATAGAGTTCCCAAATAGTTTCTCTGTCTCCAACAATAGTATTTCCATTCCCATGAAATAAAAAACGCCACTTCAGAACGAGTGGCGTTTTTCTCTTAGCTAGAAACACAAATATGCATTAAGGCGCAGTGTCAATCTCTACTGGTAAATAATGTTTTGGCTCCAATTTCAATCGCTCTGGTAAAACGGTACCAATTGAAATAGACGACCAAGTGCCAGATAGAACACCAATAAACATAGCAGTAGAAAATCCAGCCAACGCAGCTCCGCCCATGATCCACAATGCCCCGACTGTGATTAATGTGGTTCCGGATGTCACCATGGTACGAGAAAATGTCGCAATGACAGCTTGATCATTGATCTCTTCTGTTTTCCAGCTCTGCTTCGCGATGAGCAGCTCTCGAATTCGGTCAGCGATGATGATCGAGTCATTCAGAGAGTAACCAAGAATCGCCAAAATTGCGGCAAAAACGGTGAGGTTAAATTCCATCTGAGTAATCGCAAAGAAACCTAAGACAAGCACCACATCGTGTGCGAGGGCGAATAATGATCCGCTGGCTAAACGCCATTCAAAGCGAAAACATAAGTAAGCCAAGATGGTTAAGACCGAAACGAGCAGCGCGAGACCACCTTGCTCAAACAGATCCTGACCAACTTGTGCCCCAACGATACTGTTACTTACAACATCGACCTGATGCGAAATCGGCTTTAATACATCCGCAACACTTGGTAGCTCTTGGCCTTGTTCTGGCGCTGAATAACGGATAACCCAGCGACCTTCTTCGCCAGAACGTGTCACAGATGTCGATTCACCCAATTCAGGCTGTAACGCACTGAGCAAATCTTGATTGGTTAACTGCTTGTCTATTTTAACTTCTGTCACCATCCCGCCGGTAAAATCGAGGCCCAGGTTTAACCCTTTCATTCCCAACGCGGCTAGCGCAATCACAGTTAAAATTAGTGAAACTAAGGTAGTAAAGTAGCGAATTTTACGAATATGCTGCTGTAATATTTTGACCATGATTAAACCCTCACATCACGACGGGCATCGCGGCCCCAAATTAAGTTGATCATTGCTCGAGAAGCAAATACGCCGGTAAACATACTGGTTAACAGACCCAAACCTAGCGTTAAAGCAAAGCCTTGGATCGGACCGTTACCAATCGCGTACAAAATCACAGCGGTAATCATGGTAGTAATATTGGCATCAAGGATGGTGGCAAATGCGCTGTCAAAACCAAGATCGATAGCCTGTGCAAAACTTCGGCCTTCGCGCATTTTGTCCTTAATTCGTTCAAAGATAATCACGTTAGTATCGACAGCCATGCCGACCGTAAGCACTAAACCTGCGATGCCCGGCAGAGTAAGAACTGCGCCCGGTAACAGAGCGATCAGCCCCAACAAACAAACCATATTGGCACACAAAGCCACATTCGCGACCCAACCTAAACGGCGGTACCAAAGCGCCATAAACGTCAGCGTTAGTCCTAGACCTAAAGCCAGTGCCGCAAAACCATTTTGGATATTTTCGGCACCAAGAGAAGCACCAATGGTGCGCTCTTCAACAATGGTGACCGGTGCGGTCAGAGAGCCAGCTCGCAGTAAAAGTGCCAGTTGCTGTGCTTCATCCATGCTTCCTGCACCAGTAATACGGAACTGGCTGCCCAGCTGAGATTGAATCGTCGCAACACTGATGACACGTTCGTTACGCTCGGTTACACCGCGTTCATTCGTCTTGTATTCACGGTAAACCGTCGCCATTGGCTTACCAATATGGGTAGCAGAAAAGTCACTCATTTTCTTACCACCAGCATGGTCAAGCGAGATGTTTACCTCTGACATGCCCATTTTGTCCACACCAGCACGAGCGTTCACAATGTGCTCACCAGTCAGGACCGGACGCTTACTCAGTGTCACGGTGCGACCATCATTGTCTTTCAATACCAAATATTGACTGCTTTGCGCTTTGCTTGCGTCTTTCACTTCATAGAAAGCCAGACTTGCCGTTGCACCAATCACATTTTTCGCTTGTGCTGGGTCTTGAACACCAGGTAGCTCAATACGAATGCTCTCTTTACCCTGACGCTGAACAAGTGCTTCCGTAATACCCAGCTCTTCAATTCGACCACGCATGATCTTCAGGTTCTGCTGTAACGTCGTGGACTGGAATTCCTGGATATTTTGCTCACTAGGCTCCAGCACGAATCCTCTTACTGAGCTTTTTGCTACCCAGCCTGGGTAATTTTGCTGCAAGAACTGGTTTACCTCAGCGAGTGCCTTTTCACTCTCACTGTTGACGGCAATACGATTTCCACTTTCAGCGCGAACCTGAACACCACGTGTTCGATTGTCACGCAGGTCAGCTTTGATCTCATCGATCAGTGCGTCTCTTTGCTCTTCGAATGCTTTATTTACATCAACATTCAACAGGAACTGCACACCACCACGTAGATCAAGGCCCAGCTTAATCGGGTTAAAGCCCATCTCGCTCAACCATTCTGGCGCAACAGAGACATACGAGAAGGTGATACTGTCCTCTTTATCCAACTGTTTATTGAGCAGAGCGCGAGCTTTACTTTGTGCGTCTTCACTGCCAAAAACGATGGTTGTTTTGCCATCCTTTTCGATGATTCTGTCAGTGGAAATATGGTTCGTTTTGAACAATTGATTGAGTTGTACCAGTGACATTTCACTCTGGTTTTGGTCAGAAAAGGTCACTTGGATCGATGGCTGCTCGCCAAACCAGGTCGGAATGGCACTCAGCGTCAGAATAATGATTGTCGCGATAAGCACGACATATTTCCAAGCAGAATAGTGGTTTAGTAATTTTCTACTTTTGGCTGGTTTTGGTGTTTTCTTCATATAAACATCATCCCCTCACCCTTAGGTGAAGATTTTACTTTGATAGAGTCAAGACACGACAACTTACGCCCAGAAAATAATCCAGGATAAAGAATGCTCAGAACACAGATCTATTCTGATGAATACCGTCGTCGTGTTGAGATTGCACATAATGTGCAGAGTGATGGTGTTTAGGCAGAAAACTGACTATTGAGAGCAACATACATCGCGTTGGTTTCTTTCCAACCAGAAAGGCGATAGTCGCTTGTGAAATGATGAAAAATGGACTGGTTTTGACGCCAGTTAATATTGATCAGGCTGTAACTATAGCCAACATCCGCATAGAAAGGCGCATTGAGATCGCCGACAAAATCGACATCTTCTTCATCAAGCCCTTCTCGGACATGAGAGAGCCAGCGTTGCGAATTAAATATCGCCGACGAATCTGAATTTGCATGACCTTCAGATACCGGCGCGCGCGTGGACTCTTCTGACGCCTCAGAAAAATCATCGTCTGAAATTGGGGATGTGCTTGCTGCAACAAAAGGCTGCAGTTTACTGAAATGCGGTAAGTGAGCTTTCTGATCTGCTTGGGCAGCCGAAACATGTACTGGCAGTAATACCATTGCAAGCAGCAGAAAAAATAGCTTTCTAAGATAAATCTGAGGCATGAAATCTCACTAAAACAAAACACGGCCGAGTTTACTCACCCGGCCCGATGATAGTATGCCTATTGATTAAGCTGAACAACTAAAAAGATCTAAATCTCTGATTCCATCTTTGCCATTACGTAAACGCTTTGCATCTAACGATAGAATATTTCGCCACTATCGACGTCCAGATAGATTTTGTTTTCCTGCTCTAAACCACCACAGTATATGAAGTACACATTTCGCTGCTTGTAAGTCACAGAACGAACCCACCCGCCAAGTTCTGTGAAATCTTCTGGCTCACACGTATTGTCGTCCAACAGCAGTTGAGTCTTGTTGCGAAATATTTCTAGATTGTCTTTTAAGTCGTCTGACTTCTGTAAATACCCATCGAGTATCTCTAAGCGCTCTTGCTCTTTAATCACTGGTTCAGCATCCGACAGCCCTTTTGCATCTAACCATTCCGCCGTTTCTTCACCGCCGTCCTCATAAACGAGATAATCGGAGATGCGATACCAACCGTTAGACTTTTCCAAAACGACGACCTTTTCCCCTTTGTAGATCGTATCAACAACTAACGCGTTATGGTCTGGTTTGTTGTACGCGCTAACCTGACGTTCAATCACGTAATACTCGGTCGTTTCAGGCGGTACAGATTCCAAATCCATGACAGGTTTTGACGCTTCTTCTTTTACTTGAGCTTTAGGAGAGGTCGCTTCGGCTGCCTGTTCAGGCTGATCCTTTTGCATAAAGAAGAAATAATAACCAAAACCAGCGCCTCCAAGCAGTAATACAGCCATCATCGCGATAAGCGCTTTCTTCATATCTTTTCCCTTCTATTTTGGGCAAATATCCCAAAAGATACTTGATTATACTTCGCCAGCAATAAACTATAGTTAAAAGAGTCGCTTAACTAACGTGAATAATAATGATAAACAAGCTTAAATGGATACTTTTGCTTTTCGTCTTCCCATCGGCATGCTATTCAAATGTGCCATGCACCCCGTCTTCATGGAATGATAATCTGAATGAATTCAACAGGTTAGAGTCCAAGTACAATCAGAATGTCAAAGTCTTCAACGCACTTCTGATTGAACATAAACAACGACCACTCTTATCCAAGGAGTTTTCTCCCAACGAGCTAGTGATGCTTTGGCGCGTAAAGTCTCGTCGAGATATGCTCCAGACTCAGCTGGACGCATCTATACAATACCGTAAAGAATTAACTCAAAAAGCCAGTGAAATAAGCAAACTCAGTACACAATCTCAGTGGTCCGCCAATGGTTGGGAGAAATTGGCTCAAAGTTGTAAGTTATCAGAAAAGATGTCAAACCAGATTACCGCAGAGTGGTATCAGACGAATGCGAATCAACTTGCTGAAGACTATACTAAATTATCCTCACTTTATCTTGGTTTAGCCTCAGTCTACGAGAGAGAAGCAAGCGCTTTAACATCTGCGAAACATCACAGAAACATAAATTCGTCCACACCATAATCTGCCGCACCAATTTGAATCATTTGCATTCAATCTGGATAATTTTAAGAGACATAGGTCACAATAATGCTTTACTTGTGGCTAATAATTGGTTACTTTAGCCGTTAATAAAGTTTAACAAATAGTCACAACTGGCTGGGATGATGCTACAAAAATGGTTATCAATCGACTAAGTAACAGGCAAGACCCTAATACTACTAAAGCCAAGTTTTTGTCAGTAGTTAGGCACGTAAAACAATTCGGTTCAATCAGTGATCTGGACCTATGTAAAATCTTCGGAGAAACAATTTGGAGCGATGGGAGGGAATACCATTCAGCTGCTTTCTCATTTAAAGTAGATAGACGGACCGGCAATTGTGAAATATCACAATACAAAAATAGCCAATAAATCGTAAAGAATTCGAAAGCGAAGTTAGTAAACGGACTTCGCTTTTTTGATCAAGCATAAACCGGAAGGCTCCCATTCCCCTTTACTTCTCGTATTGCTAAATGGGTATGAATGTCTTTGACGTTCTCCAGCCTCTGTAGTTTTCTGGTAAAGTTTTCATAGCCTTCAAGATCCTTACTGACCACTTCCAACAAGTAGTCGTACGCGCCCGACACCACATGGCATGAGATGACCTCGTCCATTTCAACGATCGAATATTCAAATTCATCAATTGAAGAGGCTTGGTGGTTATTCAAACTGACTTCGACAAATACCGTCATCGCGATGCCAACCTTACCGCGGGATAATATCGCCCGGTATCCATTCACAACCCCTTCTTGCTCAAGACGCTTTATTCGCCTTGCGCATGGAGAAGGTGAAAGCCCCACTTGATCAGCGAGATCAGCCGTCGTCAGAGTGGCGTCTTTTTGAATCAGGTTAAGCAACTGCCTGTCTATTTTGTCCATTTCTCATTGTCTGCCAAATATCATCAATATTTATACGTTATACGCGTTTTTTCACTAACATTAAAATAAATCACGTCATAACTTGCCACCACTGAGCGTCCTTTTTGTTCGACAATGAACAAATCGATAACAAATTGGATACGTTAAGCATGATTCTGGGATACGCAGCAATATTAGTGACCTTACTTCTCTGGTCCGGTTTTTTCATTTCTCTCAAAGCAGGCGCAATCTCAGTACTTCAACCAGCCGATATCGCATTGGTTAGATTCTTGATTCCCAGCTTGGTTTTGCTCCCTTTTGTCCTAAAGAACAAAAAAACCATTAGCGTTATTCCCAATAAATATTTAACAGGCGTTGTAGTGGGGAGTGGGCTGCCTTACTTACTGCTCGTGGGTAGCGCGATGCACCTCGCCCCAGTGTCTCATGCCAGTGCACTGATACCCGGTACATTACCGTTATTTGTCTCCGCCATCGCTGTTCTCTTTTATAAACAAGCATTGAGCAAACACCGTTTATTTGGCCTAACGACGGTATTATTGGGTATCTTTGTTTTCTTGTTTTCCAACACGGGCACTGATTACAACTGGTCACAATTACAAGGACATCTACTATTTCTTACTGGCAGTTTGATGTGGGCGGTCTTTACCATCAGCGCGCGTGTCGCCAACCTGAATGCTCATGTCTGTGCTGGCTTTGTGGCGATAATCTCGTTAGCACTGCTTATCATCGCGGTCGGTTTCGGCTGGATAGACAGCTATTTAGCCGTCACACCAATGAAGTATTGGCCATGGAAAGAACTGTTCGGGCACACCATGCTTCAAGGGGTAGGCGCTGGCTTAATCGCTTCCTATACTTTTATATACGCGATCCGAATCATTGGTGCGGAAGCCAGTGCAGCTTTTGGCTCTTTAACTCCAGTCATTGCGACCTTGCTGGCGATCCCAATCTTTGGTGAGCAACCCGATACACTCACATGGCTTGCCCTAACGCTAGTAACGTGTGGCAGTATAATCGCGAGCCAGATATTTATGAAAAATGACCTTAGCCAACCTTATCGCCCGCCTGTTCATCGTTAGCATAAGTTAGCCTTTTAAACAGGTTTTTGTGACCACAAGTTTAATATTTGCGAACATGGAATTATTAGATAAGTGGTCACTTTGCAATCACTTTTGGGTTAAAACGAGGATAGCGTGGTGTTTGAAGAGATTAAAAAGCTATAATAGGCAGTTATTTACATAAAGTATGTTGCCTGAACAAATGGTGTTCTGATAGCCTCCCAAACAATAAGGGATTATATTATTTGACGACATGCCAGCAACGCACACGAAAGATGAACTGAGTCATTTCTTGAAACCAGGAACTAAGCTATCCATAGAGATGGAACTTGGTCCACAAAAGAGCAGCTCATACGTTACAACTTATTTGGGCTTGAAAGAAAACGCCTATCTGATTATTGATATTCCAACAAAGCTGCTGGAAGATCATGCGATTAGAAGACTCAATAATGCAGACGTCGTTGTTCGTGGTGTATCAGACACGGAGCTCGGGCACGTAGTTGCATTCAAATCCAGTGTGTTAATGCACATTAGCCACCCATCCCCTCTTTTATTCGTCCGAATACCGACGACGTTTGCCACAAAACCCGTGCGCGAATTTGAACGTTACAAGTTGAAAATGGACTGCACTATTGACCATGGCGGTCATGTCTACGACGGAAGCCTGATTGACTTTTCGATAGCCGGGATTGGCATCTCGACCTTATTTGAACCGGAATTCCAAGTGGGTGATAACGTCAGGGTTGATTCAGCACTTAGTGCTTATGTAGGCAGCGACAATCATTGCTTAATCGCAAACATCAAAAAGTTAGCCAAAGGCTGGATCATTGGCATTAAGTTTGACAAGCCAATCGCAATGACTGACCAGCTGAAAGTAGCGTTGCTGGAACAGTATTTTCTGTCCAGCAACTAACGTTTAATGCTAAAAGCAAATTGAACGGCTATTGTTCGCCAAAGCGAGTTGCTTCGAAGCTGTTGAGGAATCGATGTATCAGATAGGTCACGAGTAGCGTTGCAACAATGGCAAACAGGATACTGCTCACCCGATACAGCGCACTAAAGATCAAATCACCACCTGGGCTTAAGTATTGACCAAATAAAATGCCTAACGTGGTGAGTCCACCAAAGCCCGCTCCGGATCCACTGGATTCTTTAACGTGCATATAGCTGAAAATCATTGCGCCAATCCACAGCAGAGGTACGACGAATAACAAGGTATCTGACCAGTCATAAAGCACTAGCTGGCTGGTAATACCGAACGTCACCCCCAGTAACGTGCCCATCGCTCTTTTACGAGCATAACCTAGGGCACCATTCCAATGCATCGGAAACAACAGCAATATGGTCGTCGCCTGTGCCGACAGAGAGTCACTTAAGTCGAAAACCTGAAAAACCAGAAACGACATGGTTACGATGCTCGCTCCCATCAAGGCTTCATGACGCATGCGATGGCTTTTCTTCGGTTCCGAAGGTCTGGCTGGCGGCTGACGAGGCTCAGCATCAGGAATCAAAAACGTCACTAAATACGCAACAACAACTGAAAGAACATTCGCTTCCAGATTACTGAAGATAAGATCATTTAGGTCAGTACTGACATAACTGGAAAAGTGCAGCATGATGCTGAGGTTCAATACACTACTCGCACCAAACAGGAATAAGCTTCCCTTCGACATACAAGCAAATTTGTACAGAAATAATCCAAATGCAATCATCGTCATCATGAATGGATGACTGCCAAACAGTCCAGCAAGAATACCAACTTCCAGGCCACAAACTACGGCGGCAAATATCATCTGCCTAGCCGCATGCAAGCTCATCACAGGAACCATGCCGAGCAACAGCATCGGCGTTACCGTGTAAAACACACCGTAGTTCCAGCCGAAAAGTTTACATACGGTAAAGCCTATCGTAGCGCCAGTGGCGATTCGAAGACACTGCCTGAGATCATTCTCAGACATGGGGTGGTCCCATAACTTCATACCACCTCCCGATTAGTAAATGTAATGCAGTGCACTCAAGAAATGAATCTGTAGGTTACTAAACCACCCAGAGATCGTATTCTCAGGCAACAGTTGGACGGTTGCACGCGCTCCGGCAGGGAACGAGTGCTGCTCTTGATCGTCAATCGCTAAATGCAAACGCATGCGCTGTGCATCCCTAACCCAACGGTCCGTCTCTGTCGGTGTGGCAAGTCGGCCATCAGCATCGAACTGACCAGAACTTACACCAGCATCAATACTTGTGATTCGAGCTTCAAAAACGTCACCCGGCAAGCTATCAAAAGCAACCAATGCTCGGCTGTCACGATTAAAGTGGCGCAGGCTCTTTTCTCGGAAATCCGCAATGATGTCAACGTCATCTGAAACTAATGCAACCAGAGGACTTGCCGCAGAGGCGTAAGCACCCACTTCCAACTGAAGGTTGGCAACGATACCATCATGCTCAGCAATAACTTTTGTGTAAGACAAATTGAGCTCAGCTTGCTTGAGTTGGTTCTGCGCAACACGCACGCTGACATTATCTTCACCTATTTCACCACGGCTTACTTCAAGCTCCTTCAGGCGAGCACGTGCTGCTAACAGGTTGGCTTTTTCAGCAGTAGCGCTACTCTGCGCATCATCTAGTTGCTGTTGAGAAGTACCGTTTCGGTGAAACAGCTTATTCAAACGCGCCGCTTCTCTCACCTTTTGCTCTGCAACAATCTTGCTTGCTTCCACATCCGCTTTAGCAGCGGCGATTGATGCATCCAGCTGATCATTGTTTTGAATCACCTGATCCAGATTGAGCTGAGCACGTTCAACCGCCAGTTGGTAAGGCTGTGGATCGATCTGGAACAGTACTTCACCCTTATGGATTTCCTGATTGTTTGTGACGTAGATTTCTGTGATTTGCCCACTAACACGAGGCGCGACTTTGGTTACCACACGAGTTGCCATTGCTTGAGGCGTAAGAGGCATTGCCAGATCGGCAATTAGAAAGTAAGCAAAGACAAGGACAAACGCTACGCATGAATATTTAATCCAGCGCGCGAACTTTTGGTCTGGAGTCATAGGATTCAACTTCTCTTTTTTAGGTTTTCTGACTTATTCGCTAAGTGTATCGAGTGCATTGCGAGCAATTTGCTCTAGGATTAATCCCATGGCCTTAAGCTCATCATCATTAATGTCCGACAGTAATTTTCTACGAACCTCATAGATTCGGCTCTCTAGTTGAGTAATAAGAGCTTTACCGTCATCAGTCAGGCTGACAATACGGGCGCGCTTGTCATATTCACAACAACGTCTTATTACCAGAGACTGCTCTTCGAGTAATTTTAAGGTTCGCATTAATGACGACAGTTCTATCTCTAGTGCTTCCGCGAGATGCTTCTGGCTGACGTTGTCCCCCATGCGATGTAACTTCCATAAGGCAGTCCAGCGCGGATACGTCAGGTTCAGTGGCTCAAGCTCTCGGTCTGCGACCATTTTCCATAAACGTGAGACGCGAGATAACTTTTCCGCAACGGAAAGCTCTCTCAAAATGTCGATGTCTTGAATCATTACAAACACTCAATTACTTAGCATGCTAAGTAATATAAATTAGTTAGCATGCTAAGTAAATAACTTTGTGACAAAAATCACATTAAGTTCAAGGAGAGAAGTTTGGTGCAGAGGAAGCTTAGGTAATAAAAAAGGCACAACTTGCGTTGTGCCTGATAGGAGCTGATGTTTTCTTATACCCAGTCGACTAAAAATCGCTGTTTGTAATCCAAAAGCGCATCGTGGAATGCGTTTTCTTTAATTGGTTTAAGTAAGATGTAGTTCGCCCCCGCTTCCATAAACGCATCACCTGTTTCTTTTGCAGTATCTGCCGTACAAGCATAAATCGGCGTGCCTAATTTGAGGTTTCGGCGAATCTCTTTTGTGGTTTCTATACCACCGAGATGCGGAAGTTGGTTATCCATTAAGATCAAGTCATAGGTATGGTGTTTTAACCGCTCGATGGCCTCGAGCCCGTCTTTTGCCCATTCAACCTGCATTTCGTACTTATTACAAAAAGCTTTTAAAATAAACGCGTTAGTATGATTGTCTTCAACAAGCAGGACTTTCAACGTTTGATTAAACATATCTTCAGGGTTGATATGTTGGTCGGGTTTATTTTCACTCAAAAGACGTTCACGGTCTCTCACTGGCAACGTTACAACAAATGTCGTTCCAACCCCTTTTTGACTGTAAACTTGGACATTACCGTCTAACATATCGACCAAACTTTTGACGATTGTCAGCCCTAAACCGCTACCACCGTATTCACGCGTTGTCGTTTCCTCTTCCTGCACAAACGGTTCAAACATTTGCTCGAGTTTGTTCGGGTCGATACCGATACCCGTATCGGACACTTCAACCACCAGCACACTGTTCTCAACCCCTTCAAACTGATCCAATACCGCGCTTAGCCGAACACTTCCTGATGGCGTAAATTTGACTGCATTACTGAGCAGGTTAAACATGATTTGGTTGAGGCGAACCTGATCGGTAAAGAGTGCGACTTGAGGATCCAACTGGTTTTCAATGACCAGTTCCACGCCTTTACTTTCACAAATCGGACGATAAATATTCTCTAAAGTGCGAACAGTATCGGTGAAGGAAAACGAGTGTTTTTGAATATTAAATTTCCCTTGCTCGATTTTCGAGAAATCTAGAATATCATTCAAAACAGCAAGTAAGTGCTCACCACTATGACGAAGCACGTCTATCTGGTTACTCTGTTCTTGCGATTTAACCGCACCTTTCAATAGCTGAGCGACACCTAAAATACCGTTAATTGGCGTTCGAATTTCGTGACTCATCTTAGCGAGGAAATCAGCGCGAGCTTGAGCGGATTTTTCTGCTTCTTTTCTGGCAACATTACTTTGCTTTTCAGCCTCGATAAGCGTTGTGATGTCTTGCCCTTGAACAATGATACCGCTGAGATCGCCATCCACCAGAATGGGAGACAAGTTCCAGCGATAAACTTTTTCGCCAATCGGTACATTCACTCCCGTAAGAGTTGCACCTTGCGATGCCATACGCAGGTGAGGAAGTAATTTTTCCTTAAAGCTCTTAAATACGGGAGGCATAGTTTTATTATCATTTTCGAGCACCAGCTCTTTTCTCGCCGCTGGGTTTATTTGTATCAGAACCCCAGCTTCAGACCACACCATGATCGGCGATAAAGCAAAGTTAAACAGGTCACGGAATGAGCGTTTTTGTGCTTCAAGCTCTTCAAAAGTGTTTTCTAGCGTCGTCCCGATATCATCAAACTCTTCGATATCTGACCCGCCAAATCGCTCAAACCCTTTTTCTTCGCGAGCTGAACGTGTGTACGACATTAAGGAGTCAAGTTGTTCTGCTACTTTATTCTCTATCCACTCTTTGGTCAGTAAGGCGATCAAGATCATCCCGATAACCGAAGCCATCATCGCCAGAAGGTGCTGAACCTGCAGGGTAACGACACTTTGATTATCCTGAACCGTCAATAGAGATAAATCCGTATGAGCCGCATTCACCTCAATTGGTGTCTTAATAATCAATAGTTGGTCGAGCTTCTCTTGAGATTCTCTACGTTTCAGAACATCAAATATTTTGTAAGACTCATCACCAGCCAACGAGTTGGCTAGAGGTAAGTTATTGGAGATGAGTACAACATTATCGACGTTACCTTCGTTTTTCAGCCTTTCCATCAAGCCAAAGTTGTTGTCCAAAACGACAACATTGTAGGAGTAACCCATCACTTCGCCCGTTGTGGGTTCAAGTACCGGAACTCTTCTCACCAGCAAGTGACGAGCGCCCATTGGCGTTAGTGACGTAATGTAGTACCAGTTATTGGTGAATGTGACGCTATTGGAAATAGTATCGAGTATCGAGTCATTAATGCCATAAAAATGGGCGTTTCCGTCATCCCAGATAATGCCTTGATGGTTAGTGAGGAAGCGAATTTCAGGCGTGTGTGCAGGATCACTCTGGTCAATGCTCAGAAAAAAGAAATTTAAGGCTTCTTCATTCCGCTTCGTATAAAAATCAAGCACCACATCGCTTTTAGAATTGCTGTCGTGGTGGATCTGTATCGCAGCGAAATGACTGTCAAAAATATTCAGAATCAGGGCAGATGTTTGTTGCTTTGTCCTGTCGACTTCTTGCCAAATAATCTGTTTGGAGAAGTAATAACTCTGAACGAATATGCCTAAAATTATCGGAGCAAGAACGAGAATTATAATTTTAGTTATGAGCGTCGACAAAGAGCGACGCTTTCTGGTTGATGTGTTTGTCATCAATTATCTGAGTATCTAAATGCGCGCTTTCTTAAGGCTTCTATTCTTTCGGGAGAATCTGATGTGGTGACGACTTCATAGTCACCAGAATATACAGTTGGTACTGACTTCCCTTCCAGATCCCACTTTATGGCTTCTGCCATCGCAATACCAGTATCGTCGTTCATACGCATGACGGTTATATCCAACTCTCCATCTAAAATGGCGTCTAGCTCTGCAGAGCCTCCTCCCCAGCCATTAATCATAATATCATCGCGCCCGAGTTCCGCTAGCGCTTCAACGGCACCAAGAGCGACGTCTGTTGAGCAAGCATAAATAAAATCGACATCAGGGTACTTGTCCAGACTGGCTTTTGCCGCCTCATACCCAGACTGCTTTGTCGCCTTGGTGTAATATGCAGATTGTAGCTCAAAGTTGCTGTCACGGTTTACCTGGTTAATAAATGTATTCCCTCTTACATCACTAATGTAGCCTTCTGAAAAGTAAAGCACACTGTAGTGAGTGTTTTGGGGGAAGCGATGACTAAACTCTTTCGCCAGTTTTCTGCTGCCTTCAGCATGGTCAAAACCAACATAAAGAAACGGCTGGTGTTTATCCCAATCTCTTACTGGTGTCGTAATGTTTTGTAAGATCAGTTTGGTTTTCTTCGAATCTAAGACATGCTCAATAAATTTGCGATGTCTGGTGGTATCGAGCGTAAAGATGAGATAGTCCGAGTTGCTTTTCAAAGCCTCCATTAAAGACAGACTTTGCTGTTTGATATCGGCGTTTGGACGGGTAAAAACCTGATTGAGCTGATAGTTAATATTTAGCTTATCTAACCGTTTTTCAAAAGCATCTATGTTTCTGATCCAGTAATCTGAGATTTGCTGCCCTGGGTAAACGACAGAAATCTTCAGTTCACGCTTTTTATCGCTAGTCACCGGAATCGGTTTTTCTCTGACAGCTTCAGCCAGTGCGTTGGTTAGTTGCTTTTGCTCCGGAAATTCTTTCAGAAACTCTTGATATTCCCAATATCCATTCAGGACTTGCGATGGATGTGCTGCTGGGGCAATACCAGCTACTAATACAAGGGAGAATATTAACTCTTTTTTCATCTGTTGCTCTATTAGTTTTATATCGAGTCTAATTCACTCTATTTATTATCTAGCCGAGTCATCCGTTACTTGGGCGCGTTGAACTATTGTAATCTACCTTCCACTAAGTACTGGTTTCAATAACATTTTCTTCGTTATGCATTATGCGTCAGATGAGTCTTACATAACAAACGAATATTGCATTATATTTCATAACATTATGAACGCATCTTTTAGATAAAAAGAAGCCGCCTTATAGAAATCAGCGGCTCTTCGTAAGTCGGTGTCATGCGTTTATTCGACCATTTATCGGCGTTTAACGACGAACGGTAAATATCAAGCTGTGGTGTTCATCTAGGCCAAGAGACGCTTTTGACTCAACTAATAGTTCTTTTTTCGTTTTAGCTAGCTGCTTAATAAAATACTCAGCTTTCATCGCCAGACTCTTGGAATCAAATTTCATGGTCCATTCCAGAACTAATGGCCCTTTACCTTTTAGTGCCTTAGCGCCTTTGCCATCTTGATGCTGTTTAAACCGGCGTTCAATATTGTTGGTTACACCACAATAGAGTGCATTCCGGTTATTTCGTATCAGATAAACACTCCAAACTTGTTCTACACAATCACTCATCAAAGCAGAGATTCTACCTGAGCTTTCAAAGCTTCGAGTTCTTCTCTAAGCATTGCCACTTCTTGTTCAAGCTGACTAACACGATCTGAGCTCGGTGACACAGTCGCTGTTGTCTCGATAGCAGAGACATCCACTTCACCGCAGAATAAATGCATGTAGCGAGATTCACGCTTACCAGCCTCTCGTGGCAGTTTTACGACTAATGGACCTTTTTCTTCGCTCGCTAAGTGTTCCAGAACGTTTTCCACCTCTTTGACATCGCGAAACGTCGTCAGGCGGTTAGTTCGGGTGCGAATCTCACCTGGCGTCTGAGCCCCGCGCAACAGCATGCAGCATACAATGCCTTTTTCTTGCTCAGTCAGTTTCAGGTCGCCAAACTCTGTATTGCAAAAACGGTGCTGATATTTGCTCACTCGGCTATTAAAAGCACTTTCGTCACTGACTAGTCGACGTTCAATCAGCGCATCTACCGCATCTAATACATCAGACTCGGACAACGACATGACTGGCTCACGATTGCTTTTTTGATTACATGCGTTGGTAAGTGCATTCAGACTAAGGGGATAAAGATCGGGAGTCGTCACTTCTTTCTCGATTAGGCAACCAATTACTCGTGCTTCTATTGCCGTTAGCTCAACTTTCATAATGCATTCCTTATTATTTTTTGCATTTGAATTTTATACTCAAGCCGCTCTAGAGGGTCAGGCTGAAACCTGAACATGTTAGAAAGCGCTTGAATATAAGGTAGTCAGGCTAAAGCATAGACTAAGACCTGACCCCTTTCGTGAATCGGGATAGGACTTAGTGCTCGGAGAGAATAGGTACTTTTCTCAGATTACCATCTTCATCAATCATCATTATTTTCGAACGATTGAGTTCAACTTCTGTAAGTTCAAGTTGATCGCGTGCATTGATGTATGCTGTTTTTAACTTCTCAGCCAAAGAACTCGTGACTTGTTCACTATCTTGACTGTCGACTTGCTCCGCAGTGTTACGAGAGTCCATATCAAGTGTCATCATTTTGTATTTAATGATGCTGATAATATAGTGAAGGCTCAATCATGACAACGCATCGATTTACTCAAACCCCGTATCAAACACATATTTATCCAAACTAAGTCGCACAAAGACACGTTTTGTTTCGCGACGGCTGCCAATTCAAACACGAGAATTGCAATGCATGAATCATTTCAAGCGTGAAATCACCATTGGTCTGAGGTGCGCCAAATCAGGCTCAACAGGCATAAAACTGAGATGGTTTCTTGTTGTAAGGCAAGTCACACAATGATTGGTCGAGAAGTGTTCAACTCATCGTCGTGATTGATCTAAAGACTGTTATGCTACGGGATGTTGTGCTTTAATCGAGAAAGATATTCACAAATTAGGAAAGGGAACTATGAGTAGCGTATTTGAAATCGTTAACCAAGCTCGTCGCAAGAATAAATTGAAACGAGAGCTTCTTGATAACGAGAAAAAAGTTCGTGATAACCGCAAACGTGTAGACCTGCTAGAAAACCTTCTAGACTACATCAAGCCAGAGATGACTCACGACGACATCTTAGCGATCATCAAAAACATGAAAGCAGATTACGAAGATCGTGTTGATGACCACATCATCAAGAGCGCAGAAATCTCTAAAGCACGTCGTGACATCAGCCGTCGCATTCGTGAACTGACGGAAGAAGACAAGCAAACTAGCGGCAAGAAATAAATACCAATAGTTCTGTTATAATTTGAACCCCGAGTAAGACAACTTGCTCGGGGTTTGTTTTTGTCACGGATCAAAGTGGTGTGTACAATTGCACCAACGTTATCCCAAACCTAATAACTGAATAAGCTTTCTATGTCCTCAACTACGATCAGTCCTCAACCTACATTAGCCAAGCAATTGTTCTCGATGACATGGCCCATGCTCTTTGGTGTTTTATCACTGATGAGTTTTCAGCTTGTGGACAGTGCTTTTATCGGCCAACTTGGCGTCTTACCTTTGGCGGTACAAGGGTTCACACTGCCACTGCAAATGGTCGTGATCGGTATTCAGGTTGGCTTAGGCATCGCGACAACCGCGGTCATATCCAAAGCACTAGGAGCCAATGAAACACGCTATGCTAAACAGCTTGGCGGTTTAGTTCTAATGATTGGCTCGGTAGGAGTTGCGATAATCAGTGTGTTAATTTGGTTGCTTCGTTACCCGATATTATCCATGCTCAGCGCACCGGATACGGTTATGCCTATCATCGATAGTTACTGGCCATGGTGGTTACTGAGCTCCTGGACTGGTGCCCTCCTCTACTTTTACTACAGCATCTGTCGAGCTCACGGCAATACCATGTTGCCAGGCACCATGATGATGATCACTAGCGGTGTGAACCTAGTTCTCGATCCGATCTTCATATTTACCTTCGATCTCGGCATTAATGGCGCAGCGCTTGCGACAATTGTTGCGTTCAGTTTTGGTATTTTGGTCGTGGCTCCACGAGTCAAAAAGAGCCATTGGGCCACAACGCAATGGCAAGATCTAAACGTAGTTAAGAGTGTCCGTTCCATCGGCAATATCATGGGGCCTGCGATGATAAGCCAACTCTTACCCCCTTTGTCTTCCATGCTCGCAACTAAGCTACTGGCAGGATTTGGTACGGCTGCCGTCGCGGCATGGGCGCTGGGATCGCGTTTTGAGTTTTTCGCCATTGTCTCTGTACTCGCATTAACTATGTCTCTACCGCCAATGGTCGGGCGATTGCTTGGCGCAAAAAACTATGATGACATTCAATCGCTGGTGAGTATTGCGGTTAAGTTTGTTCTGATCTTCCAGCTCTTAATTGCCGTTATTACCTTTGCTGTCGCGAATCCTCTGGCATTATTAATGACCAGCGATATTCAAGTTGAGCAAGTGTTAGAAATGCATTTGATGATCGTCCCGATTAGCTTAGGCTCTCTGGGCGTATGTATGCTTATGGTTTCTATCTGTAATGCATTAGGTAAGTCATACACGGCGCTAACCGTTTCGGCGTTACGTCTGTTCGTCTTTTTCCTGCCATGTTTATGGGTTGGTTCTCAGCTTGGTGGAATCAGAGGTCTTCTGCTTGGTGCTTGTCTGGGTAATATCTGCGCAGGCATCGCTGCTTATCTCACTTATCGTCGCACTATCGCATCGCTGTCCGAAAGGCATAAAGCGTACTAAGTCGATAACCCAATATGATCAGATATCACAATAATGAAGCCCTCTATATTGAGGGCTTCATTCGTTGAGTTAAATACAACCTTCTAATACCAATCACAGTAAGTAAGTGTTCAGAAATAGCGTAGGAAAAATGCTTGAGAACAAGGCGAAATTTTTCGATAAGCAGTTATTCTACAATCAAAAATTTCAACACGGTTATCGAGTATTTTAACAAGCTAGAATGACCAGTTATTTACTACGATTGGTATAATACATCAAGCCGTTTTGTCCGCTGGAAAAACAACGCCAGTTTGTCTTCTGACTTCAGTCAGGACTTTTGCTACCGTCAATGAACGTTGTTTGGTGCTCTCATCAATCACACCTAACTTTAGTTGCTCGGCAAAAGCTTTAGCTTCGTAAAACATGTGGTTTTCGGTTTGTGGCAGGGTCAGTACTTCTTTCTCTTTACCACGAAGAATGCGTTCGACGCCACGACCCGTGGAGATCATATCGACTAGGACGCTACCTTGCTCACCCTGAAATTCACTTGGAATAAGCGAGTCGCTTACTTTTGAATGCAGAAGATTGACGTTAAAATCGTCGTAGGCAAGGGTCACACTCCCGCATCCATCCACACCGGATGGCAAGACAACCGCACTTGCCTGAACCTGATTTGGCTCGCCAAACAACTCAATTGCCGACCCCAGACAGTAATAGCCGATATCCATAATCGAACCATTGGAAAAATCCGGATTGAACGTATTCGGGTTCTCGCCGTTTAAATACTTTTGATAGCGAGAGGAATACTGGCAATAACTGATCGTAGCGTGTCTTAACGGAGCTATGGTAGGCAGGCTTTCTTTCAACACAGTAAAGTTGGGAGTATAAGGCGACATGAATGCCTCAAAAAGCACGACTTCATTTTCTTCAGCGCACTTAAACATTTCTTGTGCAAGGGCGTAATTTGAGGCCATCGGCTTTTCACAAATGACATGCTTACCCGCTTTTAGCATTTGCAGCGCTTGAGGTGCATGAAGCGAGTTTGGACTAGCAATGTAAACCGCATCAATATCCGGATCATTGCCCAAAGCGTCTAAACTGTCGTAGAAATTCTCCGCATGGTATGGCGCACCAAATGAACGCGCCTTGTCAAACTCTCTCGAATATACGGCTTTGAGACGAAACTCCCCCGTTTGTATCGCTGCTTCAACAAATTGTTGAGATATCCAGTTCGTCCCAATAATCGCGAAATTAAACATGTCATTTCCTTCTAATTTTGATCGTAACGCCAAGTGACTTCAGCTTATCTAATCGATTTAAACAAGGTTTATCTGATTAAACAACGCCTGATAGCGAAAGAATCGCTGCTCTACGTGTTCCACAATTTATGACTTATAATTGTGACAGCGTCACTTAAGATATAGAATTTATCGCAGCTAATCGTCGATTTATTGATAAACCTCAACAACCTCTCCTCCCAGGGCTGGTAATTTGAACCCGTTTTGTGGCTCGCTAGCTCGAATGATCATTCTGATTTTGCTCTTCCCGTGAACAATAAACCTAATCTTTATATGGTTAATGGTATTTTTAGCGCTATAAATCCCAGTTCATATTGTGATTTGATGCAAATTTTTGATATTAAATCTGAACCTCAGAAGCACATTTCATCCCATCCATTAGTCTCAGTTGATAAAGAACATAATTAAGACTTTTATGTTTACCTCCAGAGTTGCGTTATCGATTCACATCACATATTTATGTAAATAAGATCTTACATTTCAATCAAAACCCATGATAGTAAGCATTATCATCGCAAAATAAGTTTGCATTTTTAAAAATGTCAACACCTTAAATACGACGCCTTAGTCACATTAATCCTCCACAGATAAGCCATAAAACAGTGATTTCCACTAGGTTTATTTTTCCTAGCAGAATAAGCCCTTCAGCCGTAGAATCCGCCCCATAATTATTACAACCCGATTACATTACCACCAGACTCCTACGCTCTACCGTAGAGGTACTAGCGGCGAGTATGGTTAGCCCCCAAAACGTGAAAGGTCCAATACAACAATGAGTCCAGAGAAATATCTCCAAGACTGGCAAACTAGCCAAACGATTGCTGAATCTATCTCCCCTCTAATCGGTAAGCTGTATCGTGAAAAAGGAATCGAAGTGGTTCTGTTCGGTAAGACGCTTATCAACGCCACAACTATCGACATTCTCAAAACTCACCGCGTAGCAAGAAGATACACTGGGAGCCCTCTTTCTCTAGAGCAAACAATGCCTATCATTGAAGCACTATGTGAAATGAGCATTTCGTCTAGCCGCGTTGATATTGGTCATCTGGCAACTAAGTATTGGAATGAGCACGAAGACACTTCTTCACTAAGTGATTTCCTACAAACAGCACTTCAAGGTGCTCGTGATGCAGATTCTTCTCTGAAAGCTCGCGACGTGGTTCTTTACGGTTTTGGTCGCATCGGGCGTCTATTAACTCGTCTTCTTATTGAAAAGAGTGGCCCAGGTTACCCACTAAGACTTCGTGCAATCGTTGTACGTGGTGGTAAAAAAGGCGACTTAGAGAAGCGTGCTAGCCTACTTCGTCGTGACTCGGTACACGGTCAATTCAATGGTAGCATCATCATTGATGAAGAGCGTAAAGCACTGATTGTGAACGGTAACTTCATTCAAATCATCTACGCAAACAACCCAAGCGAAGTTGACTACACCGCTTACGGCATTAACAACGCACTTGTTGTAGACAACACAGGCGTTTGGCGTGATGCAGAAGGTCTAAGCCAGCACCTAGCATGTAACGGCGCACAGAAAGTACTTCTGACTGCACCAGGTAAAGGCGATATCAAGAACGTTGTATTTGGTGTAAACGAATCTGTGATTCAAGAAGAAGACACCATCATCTCAGCAGCAAGCTGTACAACAAACGCGATTACACCAGTACTGAAAGCGTTGAACGATAAGTACGGTGTACTTTCAGGCCACATCGAAACGGTTCACTCTTACACTAACGACCAAAACCTGATCGATAACTTCCACTCAGGCGATCGCCGTGGACGTAGTGCATCTCTGAACATGGTTCTGACTTCAACTGGCGCAGCAAAAGCAGTAGCAAAAGCACTGCCTGAACTGGCTGGAAAACTAACAGGTAACGCGATTCGCGTACCTACGCCAAACGTTTCAATGGCAGTTGCAAACCTAAACCTGGGTGAAGACGTGGATCGTGATTCACTGAACGACTACCTACGTGAAATGGCTCTGAACTCTGAGCTATCAGCACAGATTGACTACACAGACTCAACTGAAATCGTTTCAACAGACTTAGTTGGTTCTCGTCACCCTGGCGTAGTTGATGGTCAAGCGACTATCGCACAAGACAAGCGTTGTGTACTGTACATCTGGTACGACAACGAATTCGGTTACAGCTGCCAAGTTGTGCACTGTATGGAACAAATGATGGGTGTTCGTTACCAAACATTCCCTCGATAGGTGAACATTGCTCCACAACGTTAACCACATGGTGTAGCGAACTATACCTCAACATTTGTTCTTTATAATAAGCGCGAAAGCGCACTACTAAACTTAACTCCCCATTTATACGCCTGAGCTTCCCCTCAGGCGTTTTTTATTCATACGATTTAACTTTCTTCAGACTTTGACATTCCTCAGACATAGTGAGCCTGATTGTTCATGTTTCGTTCATATTCACAGGGGTAATCTGAACACATAGACGAATAGAGAGGTCAAGTTTATGAATCGGATCATCGTTACAGCACTGGCACTGATTACAGGCCTTTTTGCTTTAGTATTTAGCCTCATCATGGCGATCCCATTGACCATCGCGGCACTGATTACCGGAAAACGTATTGAGAAGCGCGTCAAGTACATGCAGAAAGAGATGCAGCAAGAATATGAATTTAATACTGGAAAAGCAGACGCGATAGAAGGCGAATTTGAAGAAGTTCGCAGATAAGAGAATTAAAGTGTTTCTCAACCCCCTCGTCCCCAAAAGCTAACAAAGCTCCTGAGAAACTCCTTGCTTACACCCAGCCTTGAACAAGCTGGGTGCTTTTTTATGTTCTGGAAATCAAATTTATATCGTTACAATCACGCGCAGAGCCAACAACATAAGCACGACGCCAGACAAACGATCGATCAACACCGCTTTTGAGCGAATACGATCAACCACTCGCGAGCTGGAGAGTACGATAGTAATGAACGTGTACCACAAACCGTCAACGATAAACGGCGTAGCAACAATGATCATTTGATTACTCAGATCATTACCCAAAGCAACGAACTGGCTAAATAAGGCGATAAAGAACAGTGCAATTTTAGGACTGAGAATAGAAATAAAAAAGCCTTCTCTTGCCGACTGAGCAACGGTGGTTTCCTGCCCAGATTCAAGCTTAGCCGCTACACCGCCTTTCGAACGCAGAGCATTAAACCCCAAATAGGCCAAGTACGCTGCCCCCGCCAAGCTGATCGCTTTAAACAGTAGCGGGCTTTGCTGTAAAACTACTGCCAAGCCGATCAGAGTAATAAATGCATATATCCCGATACCAAATGCGTGTGCCCACGCTGTCGCCAATCCATTAAGACGGCCACCAGCCAAAGCGTGTTTAGCGACAATAGCCAAACTAGGCCCTGGAGACATAGCGCCCAACAAACATACGGTAAAAAGTGATAGCCAAACTGTTAGTGTCATAAAATCCTCTCCTCATTTGATATCAATCTATCAAGTGAAGGGATATAAATAGAAATCAAAGTTTTTCATAAAGGTCATGACTTGAAATCATAACTTAATGAATAGAGTATTCCGATAGCTTCATCACTGTCCGAATTTGTTCTCTAACCCAACGATGGGCAGGATCGGTGTCGTATTTTGGATGCCACATCAACCAATATTCATGTGTCTGGGTTGCAAAAGGCAGTGGCTTATTGACTAAACGCCAATGCTTGGCAAGGTTCAGCGCAATATGTTCCGGCACGACCATAAGGTTGTCACTCGTTACCAGTCTGTTTACGGCTGCAGAGAAGAAAGGCACTTTAAATGCGATATGACGCTCCAGACCCATCTCTTTTAACGCCAGATCAGCACTGGAGTCCTTGTCACCACCTCCCGTCACCTTAATGTGCGAATAGCTGACGAGTTGCTTCGCGCTGATACTTTTACACTTAGCCAGCGGATGAGAATCTTTCATCAGACAAACCGAATTATCCGAGCCGATATTGATGCTCGATACGCCTTCTGGTTTGGAGGGGTACATAGAAGAAGCGATGTGAATGCCGAGCTCATGCAGTTTGTCCAGAAAGTCTGGCTGCCAAAGCCGATAAGCCATATCAAGTTGTGGCGCGAACTCACTGAGGTGCGACGCTATATCCGGTAGAACATATTGGGCAACGTAATCACTCGACGCAATCACGAGTTCTCCCTGCCAGTCTTTGGGCTCAAATGGCTTGTCATCCAAAAGATGGTCAAATTCCGCAAGTAACGCATCCAGTTTTTCTTTTAGCGCTATCGCTCTTGGTGTAGGAATCAGCTGATTACCCTGGCGAATAAGAAGTGGATCACCACACAGCTCGCGGAGTTGAGCCAACTGACGACTCACCGCAGACTGCGTGATGTTCAGTCGCTGGGCAGTGCGGCTTACATGACACTCTTCGAGCAAAACATGTAAGGATCTCAGCAAGTTTAAATTGATGTGGTTTAGCATTGTTTATCCGATTGAATGGTACTTACGTCTGGCTTTGCCGATCACTTAACGAACTTATTCCCAGTGGTATTAAAAAACTCGGTTAATACAGTATGAGTCATGAGATGGCGAAGCTCGGGAAAGCGTTGAATTTGGTCTCTGACCTCATTCAGTCGGTTCATGTTGGGAACCTCGACAAAGACCATCATATCGGTTTCTCCGCTAATGGCATGACACCATTTCACGCCATCAATTTTATATAACTCATTTGCGTAAGATTCGCAGTAGTACGTTGAGGTGGAAGTATCGAACTTCAGAGCAAAATAAGCGCAGATTGAATCCCCTTCATTAGAGGCGATTTCTGCATGATAACCCAAGATAACTTTGTCATTTTCGAGCTTACGAATTCGAGCCGTCACCGCCGAGCGAGAGAGGTTCACTTTTTCTGCGATTTCAGTGACTGACAGCCGAGCATTGTGCCGGAGGATATCAATGATCTTGTGATCAAACTTGTCCATAAACTTACCGCTTCTTCCTTATTTTCTTCATTTTATAACGATTTTAAATGCATAAGAAACCAACATTTTGTTGGAATTATTTGAAACAACCGTCATATTGGCGGTGCAGTAACGCATTTTGTATTTGAGAACTCATTTATTCTTAGACTTCCCTTAGTTCGACACCGTCAGAGACCAGCATGGAACAGCTCAAAAAAGACATCTCACTTATATCCGGCATCGCCCAACTTTCCACCACATTGATGGGCACAGGTCTATTTATGATACCGGCGATTGCGGCAGGTATTGCAGGGCATTTTTCACTCTGGGCATGGATATTACTGTTCGCGGCAATTTGCCCGATTGCTCTGACGTTTGCTCAATTAGGTAAGCGATATCCCAACGCTGGCGGCACCGCTTTCTTTGTCCGAAAAGCGTTTAATGCAAAATTAGAAAGTAGCGTTGCCTGGCTGTTTGTCAGTGTGATCCCGGTGGGGATCCCAGCCGCTATCGCGCTTGCCGCGGGTTTTCTCAAACAACTTCTGCCCGAGCCACTAAACAATGACTTATTCGCTCAAGTACTCACCATCGCCCTGCTGATATTGGTTAACTTGCTAGGAACAAAGTCATCAGGGCGTTTGCAAACAGTGATCGCACTGAGTGTATTCGCGCTGGTTGGTGCATTTCTATGGAAAGGAGAAATCAGCAGTGTTGATCTAACCATGCCTGCCGTCACAACCGACTCGATTTGGCCAATTACTTCAGCGCTTGCTGTGATGTTTTGGTGTTTTGTCGGCATAGAAGCATTTGCACACATGGGAGAAGAGTTTAAGAACCCACAACGCGACTTTCCTATCGCGATTATTGTCGGATGTTTCGTTGCTGGCGCAACCTATTGGGCATGTTCGGTTGTGATATTAAAGTTTGGCGCTTATGGCACCCCTCAGTTTGATAATGCCTCCATACCTTGGCTAAGTGCGCAGCTACTGGGAGACAGTGCCAAGTGGATCATCAGCGTGATCGGCTTTTCTGCTTGTTTTGCCAGTGTCAATTTATACACTCAAAGCTTGTCCCGAATGGTCTGGAGTCAAGCTCGTGAGTATCGTCCAGACAGCAAACTGGCGAAAGTCTCGCATCGGGGTGTTCCTTCCTCTGCAACATTGCTGGTTGGCTTCATCCTGTTTGTGTCCTGTGTGGCAGGTACACTATCTCAACTTGATTTAGAGTTTTTCCTTAAACTCGCGAACAGCATTTTTGTGTTGGTTTATCTGCTTGCTATGCTCGCGGCATACAAACTGCTGCAAGGCGTTGGTAAAGCTCTGGCTGGAATTTCTCTGATTCTTTGCACTGGCGTCTTTATCTGCTTAGGTTGGTCCATGCTGTATGCGCTAACGATTTTTGTCCTGCTGTCATTGCCATGGAAGCAATTAAGATCAAAACGCGAATCAAAAGTGATTGAATAACCCCTTAAAACAGCTCAGACAAACGTTGTACAAGCGGATCAATTTCTTTTAAAGCCACGTTGCCATAACCGAGCACCACGCCATTCCAATCACGGTCTTGGTAACTTGGGTGCTCGTAGTAACTTAATGGACGTAATACGATGCCGTCATTTTCAGCACGTTTCGTCCATGTCAGTTCATCAATGCCCGTTCGCCATTTTAATGTTATATGCAGTCCGGCAGCCTGGCTTATTACACTCACTTTTGTTCCCAAATGCGCTTGGATTGAAAGGCACATCTGCTCATGTTTCGCTTTGTAAACCCGTCGCATTTTCCGGATATGGCGCAGCAAACTCCCTTCAGCAATAAAATCAGCCATTGCCTCTTGTACGTGGCTGGGAGAATCGCCACTTAACGCATCTTTCACCATCAAGCATTTATCTACCAGCGCTTCTGGAACCACAAGATATCCGAGCCTTAAACCGTTAAACATAACTTTGCTGAAAGAGCCAACGTAGAGAACGCGATCATCCCTACCCATTTGTGCGGCTAACCCTTGTAGACTGGTATACGGACGATGGGCGAACTGAAATTCACTGTCGTAGTCGTCTTCTAAAATCCAGGACGAATTCTGAACAGCCCAATCGATGATCTTCCCTCTCTGTTCGGTATTCAAAGTGGTGCCCATTGGGTACTGATTACTTGGTGTGATGTAGAGAGCATCCGCATCACTGCTCGTTACCACATCAATATCGAATCCATACTTTTCCTTCACCAACAGCGGTTCAAATTGATACTGCTGAAACTGAATTAACTTGCGCATTTGAGCGTAGCCAGGTTGCTCCATCAATACCTTGTCGCCTCGATTCAGAGTTGCCATTGTTGCAATACTCAGCGCTTGTTGAGCTCCAGAAGTAATGATGATTCGTTCAGGGGTACAATTAACCGAACGGCTTGAAGCTAAATAAGCCGATAAAGCACAACGAAGTGACCAGCTTCCTTGGATATGTTGATTACCAAGCAAAGACGTCCGCGTCAGATGACGATTCAGATACTTCTGCCATCGTGCGCTAGGAAACGCGGCCAAGTCCGGAACTCCAGGGGCAAATGGCGCGTTAATGTCATATTTTATTAAAGGAGCTTTGGCGGACTTAACCGACACCTTTTCCGGCAAATACTGTTCGGGTAATTCTACTGCGACATAAAATCCTGAGCCCTGCTGGCTAATCAGATACCCTTCCGCAACTAATTGTTCGTATGCCGATATAACCGTATTTCTGCTCAGACTGAGTTCTTGAGATAGTTTACGTGTGGAAGGCAACTTTCCATTTTTAGGCCAAAGACCTTTGACGATCTTTTCCCGAATCGCAAAAAACACCGATTGCTGCAGCGTTCCATTGGCTGAACTTACACATAAATCACCCACATCAATCAAAGACAAACCGGATCCATCCATTGTTTAAAACTGGCTCTCTTTAAACTACCAGTTAGACGGTACATTGCAACTCGACACTGATAAAAAAAGATTGAGGTCCCAACTATGGGATGACGCCAAGGAGAGCAGTAATGTTATCAAGTACGAAAAGAACACAAATAAAGAAAGGCACACATAAAGCGGTCTCCGAAGTTGAAAAACTGCATGCGATTATCGATGAGAGTTTGATTGCCCATATCGCGATCACCAATGAGTCTGGGCCGGTGGTGATTCCGATGCTGGCCTGGCGTGTGGGAGAGTTTGTCTATATTCATGGCGCGAACAACAGCAGGCTGCTACGTACACTCAAACAAGGCGATCAAACCTGTCTCACTTTTACACTGTTCGATGGATGGGTACTGGCTCGCTCTGCGTTTCACCATAGTGCGCACTACCGCAGTGCCGTTGTATTTGGCCAATTTGAAATCGTGACAGATAACCAAGAAAAAAATGATTTGTTGAACCATTTCATTGAGCAAATCGCACCAGGCAGAACCGAACAGATCAGGCTGAGCAATGAAAAAGAGCTGAGCGCAACCATGCTGCTGCGTATCTCACTTAAA
The DNA here is from genome assembly GCF_000241385.1 of Vibrio sp. EJY3. Lineage (NCBI taxonomy): Bacteria > Pseudomonadati > Pseudomonadota > Gammaproteobacteria > Vibrionales > Vibrionaceae > Vibrio > Vibrio sp. EJY3. The sequence goes on along the minus strand of NC_016614.1, from coordinate 363,876 downwards.
GAAGCGTCTGTGAAAATAAGTAATTTTGGGGTGAATGATGATGCTGAGGATATGGATATTCCGGTTTGGGCTGGCGTACTGCCTTACCGAACTGTCGTTGGCCCTCTGGAAACCAGCCCAGATCTGTACGAGGAAATTACTACGCCGGATTACAGCAGTGCGTATTCAAATCGTTGGCATAGTTCTGAAACCGAAAACTAAGCAATAAGCATATTGCTTATCTAAACAGCTCCCCTCAACCGCTGGCACCACCAGCGGTTTTGTTTTCAAATGTATCCAATAACACTGTTTTCCCGTATAACAAAAGGTTAAAACTGAAAGCGCTATTCTTTAGTGGTTGGGATGTAGAAAACGGGAGGCTCTCAATGTCAGACAAGGAAAAAAACTTACCTACGCATCGCATCTCCAGATTCGGTAAATTTGCTTCTCTTGCTACAAGAGTCGCCGGAAATGTGCTTGCTGAAGGTACTAAACAACTCGCCAAGGGCAACAAACCTAAAGCGAAAGACCTCCTGTTGACGCCTCAAAACATCACCAGACTGACCGATCAGCTTGCTCATTTACGCGGTGCCGCGATGAAACTCGGACAAATGTTGTCGATGGATGCGGGTGATATCCTCGAACCCGAGTTAGCCGATATTCTCTCAAGGTTGCGCTCTAATGCCGATCCAATGCCAGCCAAGCAGTTAAACGGCGTCATGGAAAACGCGCTTGGTCCGAATTGGAAATCAGAGTTTCTTGCTTTCAACTTCAAGCCGATCGCCAGCGCCTCCATAGGACAAGTGCATCAGGCATACAGTGATGCGGGCGACAAGCTTGCGGTGAAAGTCCAATACCCTGGTATTCGCAAAAGCATCAACAGTGACGTCGACAACGTTGGCACACTGCTTAAAGTCGTGGGTCTGATACCAGAATCTGTAGACTATAAAGGGCTGTTAGAAGAAGCGAAAAAACAGCTTCACGACGAAGCCAATTATTTACGTGAAGCACAGTTCGCCATACGTTATTACGAGGCACTAAAAGCACACCCACACTTTGTTGTGCCAAAAATTCACCCAGAAAGCTCTTCACAATCAGTATTAGCGATGGAATATATCGAAGGGGTCCCAGTGGATACCATCGTAAACGCTGACCAAAATACCCGTGATGCCGTCATGCAAAACCTGCTCGAACTGCTTTTCCGCGAGCTATTCGACTTCAAAATGGTTCAGACCGACCCAAACTTTGCCAACTATTTATATCTTGAAGAAACCAAGCAAATCGGTCTGTTAGATTTTGGTGCCACTCGCGAATACAGTGAAAAATTCAGTTCTGGATATCGTCAGGCGTTCTCCGCGGTTATTAACCATGACGAACAAAGTCTGAACGAAGCCCTGGAGAAGATTGGCTTTTTCAGTCAAGACATCCTGCCAGAGCAGAGAAAAGCAATTTGGGAACTGGTCAAGATGGCATGTGAACCCATGTTAGTTGATCAAGACTATGACTTTAAAGCCAGCGGCCTTGCTCAGAGGTTACGTGACGCAGGTAAGATCCTCAGCATGGAGCAGGATTACTGGCACACGCCACCAGCGGATGCCATTTTCCTTCACCGAAAAATAGCGGGGATGTATCTGCTGGCGGCACGAATTGGTGCCAAAGTGAACATTCGCAAATTAGTACAGCCTTATCTCAATATCAAAGTCGAGTAGCCTATTGTTTTTCTGTTACTTTCGCGTACTTTAGTTTTGTCGAACGTTTAACGCCATTCTTCGCTATTGTTATTAGTGAAGGTTCGAACACTATCTCTATTCTTTAAACGAACAAACTATCGGGGTGCTCGGTGAGCAAGTTTCAAGATCTCTCCATTCTCATACAACAAATTGGGCAAGCTGAAGAAGCGGATCAAGTCGCAACACTCAATGCGTCAATCGAAGAGGGTTTAGACCCCGGTTCCATCGCCCTGATTCTGGAAGCTTTCACCATCAATGATCGTGTTCGGTTATGGAGAGCGCTACCGCTAGAACTACATATTGATGTGCTGACTGAAATGCGTGCTGACGTGCGCTTTTCGATCATCAATGCACTATCCGAAGTCGAACTTAAACTGACACTCGCCAAGCTAGACAACCTTTCTCTGATCGAGTGGGCAGACTCACTACCAGAAGAAATCATTAATGAAGCACTGGCATTAATCGAGAAAGACGAGTTAGAGCTTTACGATCAAGCCAATGCTTATGAAGATGAAGAGATTGGCCGTTGGGCAGATCGAAAAATCGTTACCTTACCTTTTAACATCACGGTTGGTACTGCCAAGCAATTGATGGATCGTTACAGCTACGACATGCCGCAGCAGGTCTATTTGATTAACCGTAATAAGCAGTTTCGTGGCACGGTTAACTATTTCGAAATTTTGCGTAGTGACTCCGATGTACGCTTGAAAAGCCTTTCGATAGAAGCAGTGACGGTCCTCGACAGTAAAATGTCGCTACCTGAAGCGGTAGAGGCGCTGGAGCATAGTACCCTTTCCGCTTTACCAGTAACCGATGCCGATCAAACACTGATCGGTGAAGTTGACTGGCAATTTGCACTGAGTACTCAACGTGAAATCTACGAAGCCCGCTTGATGGCGGGTACCGGTATGGATGAAGGCGACGACTTATTTGCTCCGGTGATTAAAAGCTCCCAGAAACGCGGCGTGTGGTTAGGGATTAACTTAATGACGGCCATATTAGCCTCCGTCACGATTGGGCTATTTGAAGACGTGATCGCCCAAGTAGTGGCGCTGGCGGTATTAATGCCGATTGTCGCATCAATGGGTGGTATTGCGGGTAGCCAGACACTTACGCTAATGGTTCGCGCGATGGCACTGAATCAGATCACGCCCGGAAACCGTTTCAAGCTACTTAAAAACGAGTTGGGTATTGGCTCTCTAAACGGCATAGCGTGGGCAGTGATCATTGGTGGTTTGGCAGGATTATGGTTCCAATCCGCGATTCTTGGCGGAACCATTGCTCTGGCTATCGTCGTCAATATCATCACCGCTGCTGTGTTCGGTGTGTTGATTCCAATAATCTTGGACAAGTTAGAATTAGACCCAGCACTTGCGGGGTCGGTGATTTTGACTACCGTGACTGACGTTGTTGGCTTTTTTGCCTTTTTAGGCACCGCTAGCTTAGTACTATTGTAGGAAATTAGTACTAATTTATTAATCAATCATTAGCATAATAAAGAAAAATTGCATATCGCAGTTGCAAATTGCGAATATTATCGGAGTTTAGGCAACGTCACTCACAGAAACCACGCTTTTTAGTGGCTTTAAAAGTTGGCACGCTAGATGCATTGTTTAAAGTGACCCTTCTTAAGCCGAGGGTCACCTAGCCAACTGACGTTGTTAGTGAACTCAACTTTGTTCATATATATAAGCCAATCGCACTGTTTGCGGTTGGCTCTTTTTTTATCTATCTTCGCTAAATCCAATTACCCTCTGGTTTCACCGTTTCACACACCGATAAAACGGACAAAATGACATTTTCGTTATTTGGTCATAAGTCTCATTAAATTCATCGCGTTTGGAAATTCGTTATTGGGTTGGGCATACTTTCCTCACCCCCAAGTATGAAGTATTACCCATGACGTCATTAAGCCAAGTAGAACCCCTATTTCTAGAATTCATGCAGCAAGAGATGCAAATTGATGCCGCTCACGATCTCAGCCACGTAAAGCGTGTCGCCAAAACAGCTAAAAAGCTCGCTGAGCAAGAGGGAGCTCAATTGGAAGTCGTATTGCCCGCTGCCTATTTGCATGACTGCTTTACTTACCCAAAAGATCACCCTAACCGTAAGCAAAGCTCCGCGATTGCGGCTAAAAAGGCCATCGCATTTTTGGAAAGTATCAACTACCCGCGTCATTTCCACGACGATATCGCCCACGCGATAGAAGCACACAGTTTCAGCGCTAATATTCGTCCCAACACATTAGAAGCCAAGATTGTGCAGGATGCTGACCGTCTGGATGCTCTGGGTGCAATTGGCGTGACACGCTGCATTCAGGTCAGTACTCAGTTCGAGGCCAAACTGTATGATCATCAAGACATGTTTGCGGAAGAACGCGAACTGGATGATCAACAATTTACTCTGGATCATTTTCAGACCAAGCTATTTAGAATCGTCGATACCATGAACACCAACTCTGCTAGAGAGGAGGCACAAAGACGCAAAGCATTTATGCAAAGCTATCTAGGTCAATTACGCGAAGAGGTCGCAGAGTAAATGTCAGAAAGTTATGCCCTGATTAAGGAGCTTAAACGTCAGCTGAGACTCTCTGGTTTGCACTACGCAGACGTTGCACAGCATTTAGAGTTAAGCGAAGGAAGCGTAAAAAGGCTGCTTGCTGAAGGGCATCACATTAGTCTCGAGCGGCTTGAGCGCATCTGCCAACTGATTGGATTAGACATGGCCGAGCTGTTTAAGCTTGCCGCTTCACACAATAAAGGGCTGGAATCACTCACTCTGGTTCAAGAAAAACAACTCGTTGAAGACAAAGCATTACTGCTGGTCGCTATATGTGTTGTGAATGGCTATCAATTTGAGCAAATTATTGAACAATATACGTTTAATGAACCAGAGCTAATACAAAAGTTGGCCCAGCTCGATCGGCTTAAGATTATCGACTTACTCCCGGGCAACAAAATCCGTTTACGTATCTCCCCGACGTTTAACTGGCAGATTGGTGGCCCAATCCAGCGCTTCTTTCAACAGCAAGTTCAGGAAGCCTTCTTCCAAAGTTACTTTTCTGCAGAAGGTGAAAAGCTGGCAATGGCCACTGGGTTGATGAGTATACCGACCAACAAGAAGCTTCAGCAGAAGCTACAAAAAGTGATCGATGAATTTTATCAGGCTTGTCAGAGTGACAATTCATTAGAGATGGATGAAAAACACGGTACCTCTCTGGTTATCGCGATGCGTCGCTGGACGTTTCCTTTGTTTAAACCTTGGGAACGCACTCCGAATCAATAGTAATAAAAATGGTAACCTTAGTGAGTAAAGTTACATAAATAGCCACTATAGGTAACACATTACGTTACTACATCTAAACAACTGGCTTATCTATCGGGAAGACATAAAGTGCATCCATCTAGTTTGATGATGTGCATATGGAGCCAGCATGTTTTTGTCTAAACGCTTTTTCCCATTTTTCGTCACGCAGTGTCTTGGGGCATTGAATGACAACGTTTATAAAAATGTTCTTTTATTAATGGTCACCTACAGTCTGATTGATTCATTACCCGTTTCCGTCAACCTGTTTGTCAATCTTGCTGCGGGTCTGTTTATCCTGCCCTTCTTTTTATTTTCAGCGCATGCTGGTGCAGTCGCGGATAGTATGGACAAAGCCAAGTTGATACGCCGTCTGAAGCTTATCGAAGTGCTGATCATGGCCTGTGCCGCCACTGCCATCATGACTGAAAATGCCCTGTTAATGTTAGTGTTGTTATTTTTAACCGGAACACAATCCGCCTACTTCGGTCCAGTGAAATACGCTTTACTGCCTCAAGCCTTAAAAGCCAGTGAACTTGTCAAAGGTAATGCCTGGGTTGAAATGGGGACCTTTTTATCCATTCTGGTTGGTACGTTAACCGCCGGACTTTTACTCGCGATGCCAAACGGCACACTTATCGCCTCGTGCCTTGTTTTGTTCCTTTCGATAATGGGTTTCATCAGTAGCGTGAATATTCCTGCGTTGCCAAGCCACTCCAATCAGAAAGTAAAGTTCGAGCCAATTTCTGGCCTGAAAAAGACGCTAAACGTCGCACAAAAACAGCGTGGAATCTGGATGTCGATTCTGGCAATAAGTTGGTTTTGGTTTATGGGTGCGACCTATCTTACACAATTCCCAAACTTCGCCCGCGAGCATCTCTTTGCCGATAGTACCGTCGTATCTTTGTTACTTGCGCTATTTTCTATTGGCATCGCCACGGGATCTTGGTTGTGTCAAAAGCTCTCTTTTGATCATGTTGAGCTCGGAATTCTGCCATTTGGAATTCTGGGACTAACGTTATTTGGACTCGATTTATTGTGGGCAGTACCCTCATACAACCTATCACCGGCCCAGTATTACAGTGTCGAAAGTTTCATTTCAGAATCTAAACACATTCGCGTGATGATGGATTTATTCTTCGTCGGAGTCAGTGGTGGTGTGTTTATCGTTCCGCTCTACTCGTTCATCCAGTCTCGTTCTAACCAAGGCGAGTGCGCGCGTTCAATCGCTGCAAACAACATCATGAATGCCTTATTCATGGTCGGGTCAGCGTTAGTGTCCATATTCGTACTTAGCGTGTTATCCCTGTCCGTTGTAGAGCTCTTCGCTATCATGGCGGTTGGTAATTTCTTAGTCGCTATTTATGTCTATCGCCAAGTGCCTGAATTTACGCAGCGTTTTATCAGCTATTTACTTAGCCACTGTATGTACCGCGTTTCTGTAGAGGGGCGTCAGCATATCCCAGAAACAGGAGCGGCATTAATCGTAGCCAATCATGTCAGTTATGTGGATGCGCTGATTCTGATGGGGACCTCTACTCGCCCTGTTCGTTTTGTGATGGATAAATCGATCAGTGAAATGCCTGTTCTTAAATACGTGTTCCGTCATGCGGGCGTTATTCCAATTTGCTCTCCTCGCAAGTGCACCGAAACCTACAAGCAAGCCTTTGAGCAAATCGAGCAGGCATTACATAACGAAGAAGTCGTTTGTATTTTCCCCGAAGGCCGTTTGACCTCAGATGGTGAACTCGGCGAGTTTCGACCTGGAGTGGAAAAAATCCTCAAGCGTTCACCAGTCCCTGTGATACCAATGGCGTTGAAAGGACTGTGGGGGTCATTTTTCAGCCATAAAGGTGGACACGCACTCACTAAAAGACCAAAACGCTTCTGGTCCAAAATTGAAGTCAAAATTGGTCAAGTACTGGGCCCTGGTCAGCTCAGTCGCCACAAGTTACAGCAAGAAGTTCAGGAATTGCTGATAAATCAGAAGTAGTTATATCTAATTTAGAGTAGGATACCTAAAGCAGATTGACCTTACCGATGTCCTAAAGCTAGTCGGTCAATATGCGGAGTCGTCATTGGAGATATTATGAAAATCATCATACTACATGGTCTTTATATGCACGGGCTGGTGATGCAGCCTCTTAGCCAAAAACTGCGTAAATTGGGTTACGAGACCCAAGTGCTAAGTTACAACACGGTATCGATTAATGAAGATACACTGTTTGATACGATTGACCATGCACTCAATCCACTGACGACCAATGTACTGGTTGGGCACAGCTTGGGTGGCTTGATGATTAAGCGTTATTTGGCAAATAGAAAACCAACCACCTGTTTGATTTCTCACGTTATCGCCATTGGCTCGCCTTTAAAAGGAGCGTCGATTGTTTCACGTATCCAAGACCTTGGCTTGGGCGCACTTTTAGGTAACTCGCCTCATCACGGTTTAAACAAACACGACGACATCTGGGACTTTCCCCAAAAGCTTGGAAGTATCGCTGGCACGGTCCCTATCGGGGCTCGTCCTCTGCTTATTCGCGGTGATAATACCATGTCAGACGGCACGGTAACGGTGGACGAAACCCGTTTGGAAGGCATGCAAGATCATATTGAGGCAAAACAAACACATACTAGCCTGATCTACAACACCTTTGTCCCTGAGCAAATTGATCACTTTATTCGCACCGACTTTTTTCGTCGATAGCACATTTTTATGTAATAAAAGCGCAATCTGCTTCCCAAAATATCGTTAAATCAGTACTATCCCTTGGTCAGTCTTAGTTAAAAAAGACTTGGCTAAATTTTAATTGTTCTCAGGGCGGGGCGAAATTCCCCACCGGCGGTATACTCTTTTGAGTGAGCCCGCGAGCGCTCGATTCGTCGAGGTCAGCAGATCTGGTGAGATGCCAGAGCCGACGGTTATAGTCCGGATGAAAGAGAATAAGAATACACCAGTACGCTTGCTCGATTCGTTGAGAGGAACTGGTGCACTTCTTTTTGATCGCATTTTACAGCGAGCTCTCATACCGCCCTGATTCTGGTCATATTTAGGAGTTAACCATGAATCAGTCATCGCTACTTGCCGAATTCGGCGACCCAATTACTCGCGTTGAAAACGCACTTACCGCACTGCAGGAAGGCCGTGGTGTGCTTCTGCTTGATGATGAAGATCGTGAAAATGAAGGCGACATCATCTACTCAGTTGAACACCTGACTAACGAACAAATGGCACTAATGATCCGTGAGTGCAGTGGTATCGTGTGTCTTTGTCTGACGGATACTCAAGCAGACAAGCTGGAACTTCCACCAATGGTTGTGAACAACAACAGCGCAAACCAAACCGCATTTACGGTTTCGATTGAAGCGAAAGTTGGCGTAACGACAGGTGTCTCTGCTGCAGACCGTGTTACCACTATCAAGACAGCGGCAAATCCACATGCGAAGCCTGAAGATCTTGCCCGTCCTGGCCACGTCTTTCCTTTGCGCGCTCGCCCAGGTGGCGTGATGACTCGCCGCGGACATACCGAAGGTACGATTGATCTGATGCAAATGGCAGGGTTACAGCCTGCGGGCGTATTGTGCGAAGTGACCAATCCAGATGGCACGATGGCGAAAACACCGGAACTTGTTGCCTTTGGTCGTCTTCACAATATGCCGGTTCTTACCATTGAAGATATGGTCGCATACCGTAATCAGTTCGATTTGAAGCTGGCATAACGCCCACCCCATTTTATTTGAAAGCCGTGCAATTGCGCGGCTTTTTTGATCGATATCTAATCTACAGAGTAACACTATACTGACTAAGGTGAACAAATAAGGATATCGGAGCATGAAAGGAAGAATAAAGAACTTGGTCTTACTCGGGCTACTCAGTCTGAGTTCTACAGCCTTTGCTGCTAGCTGCCCGGATATTCTTCAGGGCAAACAAAGGTTACTCAACTCCACTGATGAAATTGATTTGTGTGAGCAATTTAAAGGGAAGACATTGCTCGTCGTCAACACCGCCAGTCAATGCGGATTTACGCCACAGTTCGAACAGTTAGAATCGCTTTACCAAACGTACAAAGATAAAAATTTCGCGGTTATAGGCTTTCCAAGCAATGACTTTAACCAAGATAAAGGCAGCGAAGAGAATTCCGCAAAAATTTGCTACCTCGATTACGGGGTTACCTTTCCGATGATGGCTCGAAGCTCAGTGATGGGCAGCGATGCAAATCCAGTATTCAGCGAAATCAGCCAACAAGCCGGCGTCACGCCAAGGTGGAACTTTTACAAGTTTCTGATTAATAAGGATGGCAAAGTCATTGCCACATTCCCAAGTTCAACATCGCCTACAAGTACTACGCTTACTAATATGATTGAACAACAACTGTAGGACAGCAATCATGACCACCACACGCTCTACCATGTTACGGCTGGGCTATTTAGGACTCATTCCATTCTTACTTAGTTTGCTGCTCATTATTACTGACACCACTTTATTTAATTTAAGTGGTCATCAATTCTTTATTGCCTACAGTGCGGTTATCTTAAGCTTCTTGTCGGGCGTGTTATGGGGTAATGGAATCGACCATTACTACCACCGATTGAGTCGCAATATTTTGGTACTGAGTAACCTGTTTGTTTTACTCGCATGGGGTGCCCTGCTGCAGGGACACACTCACTACGTCACCGCCATTCTTCTCCTGGCCGCAGGCTACATTGCCGTTTGGTTCTCTGAAAAGTTGATTAGGAAGGTAGAACAGGAAATCGACCCAAAAGGTTATCAGGGAATGCGTGGAAAGCTCACCTGCGGGGTCTTGTTGATGCATGGCATCGTGCTGTTTGCTTGATGATGACACAAAATAAATGGCGACATGATTGTCGCCATTTTTCCTAAGTTTTTATCCTTAAAGAGTCAGCAGATAATTAACTAGCTGGTTATACTCATCGTAAGAACTGATTTCGTTGGGAATGACAATGTACTTGTTGTTCACAATCACACCCGGCACTCCTGTCAACGTGCTTGCTTTGAACTCTTGGTCGAAACGCTTTTGCATCGAGTTCACAGCAAAGCTGTTGTACGCTGCGTCAAACTTTTTACCGTCTACACCATAATCAGTGAAGACTTGTCTTAGTTCAGCTTCGTCTTTAGGCGCCGCACGCTTTTGGTGGATCTGAGCAAACATCACCGGAATCATCTTATCTTCGACCCCTAGAGATACCATCGTTGCGTAAGACTTCGCCATAGGAACTGCCATGTTCCCACCCATAAATGAAACATGGATTTTCTCAAATCGCGCGTCTTCAGGTAAGGCTGGTTTCAAGTTCTCAACCAAGCTTTCAAATTTATAACAGTGCGGGCAGTAAAAAGAGAAAAACTCTGTCACTGTCGGTTTCGCCGCCTTCTCTGCATCCAGCACTTTGTAGTGTTTTCCCTCTTCAAACTGGGCTGCATGAGCCGTAAACGCAAGTAAAAGGGTGCTGCATAGCGCAAGTAATTTCTTCATTGTTTGTTTCCTTTAGACAGCAGTCTGCCGTCTTACTTAAATCAATTAGTCGTTGTATTTAGATTAGAAGAAAATCAAACAATGGGAGGTCGATACGGCTGGGAGATCACCGATACGGCTTTTTCGGCAGGGGATTTACCAATAAGCGCAAGCCGGTGAGGAAAACGCATCAGACTATTGTGCGGCAAGGTTACAGGCACCTTCACAATACATGAAGAACTGCAACTGGTGTGTTGGTCTTTCCCTGACGTGAGCACTCGTTCATTCTCTGAGGACTCAATACAGTCAGTATTAACCCCAAGCTGAACCTGGAGCTCTTTCAATGGAAGCTGATTACTGTGATTCTGACTTGGTATGGTCGATGCTTGTACATTAGGTGCAAGGCTCGTTAGCAGCATGGCTACCAAGCAAGTTAATGTCATCATCAATGTACGGTTAAAGGTACGCATACCAACATCTTCAAAAGTAGGATGATTTTCATCATACAGAAACGTTCTGTTCATACAAGCGCAACACTAACCCACCACTTATACAACTGATTATTTTTCCTTTTTTACCGTCTTGTAGCTGATAAAACTTGAATTCAGTATGAAACCTTAGTAATAGTTAGGGTAGTTTTTGTACAAACAAGGAAAAAATTAATGCTTAAAAAAAGATTTTTTAAAACCAAAGATGAAGTTGAAGTCACCTTTGAGCTTGATAAAGAGCAGCGTGAATCCGTAAAAATTGCGGGCGACTTTAACAACTGGCAGCCAGAACCAATGAAACTGGTTAAAACCAGCGGCCAGTTTAAGTTTAAAACTCGCTTACCAAAGGAACAAAACATTCAATTCCGCTACCTGCTGAATGAAGCTGAATGGGAAAACGACCCTCAAGCCGATGCCTACGTTCCGAATGGTTTTGGCAGTGACAACAGCGTCGTTTGCACCAGCGAGCAAACCGCTTAACGTTAACATCAATCATCATTTTTCAGGCGCACTTATTGCGCCTTTTTTATTTGAAACTCAATTGTCACTGGATCTCTCCACGATAGATCGTACTCGCCCTTCTCAATCCAGTTCTTGCTATTCACAAATGTTTCACGCCTGACCCATTAATCTCGCCACTAGCTTGGGGCACGTCGAAACCAGGCATGCATTTATCAATAAGCAGTATTGGAACTCTATTTTGAAACCAGGAAAAACAGGCATTCGCCGAGTCATGGACGCGACCGGATATTCATTACAAGGATTGAAAGCCGCTTGGATTAATGAAGCTGCGTTTAGACAAGAATTACTCCTTTCAGTCATTCTCTCGATCAGCGCATTCTTCTTGCCCGTCACAACATTAGAACGAGTGCTGATGATCGGCAGTTTATTTTTGGTCTTAATCGTCGAATTAATTAATTCCGCCGTAGAAGCGGTTGTTGACCGTGTCAGCGACGAATGGCACGTACTAAGTGGCCGTGCCAAAGACATTGGCTCTGCGGCCGTGTTTGTTGCACTACTACTCGTCCTGTTTGTCTGGGCGTCATTTTTGCTTTAGTTTTTTGTAAGGCAGTTATTTATGAAGACAGTTGATTTACAACGAGAAGGGATCTCTTACGTTACCTTTTCTTTTTTATTAGCGCTTTATTTTGCGCTTGTTGTCAATATCCCGATTTACAAAGAACTCATTGGGATTCTATCTAGCCTAGATAACGTTAAAGTCGGGTTTGTTGTTACCATCCCAATTTTCTTTATCGCTGCACTTAACTTCCTTTTCAATTTGTTCAGCTGGCCGTGGATAGGGAAACCGTTTTTTATACTACTGCTCATTCTATCGAGCATGGTGAGCTACGCGAGTTACAACTATGGCACACTGTTCGACTACGGCATGATCGCCAATATTGTTGAAACAGATACCAGCGAAGCCAGCTCCTACTTCAGTGCGTATTCCGCTTTGTGGGTGCTATTAATGGGTATCGTACCTGCGCTGGTAGTAGCCAACACCAAATTGCGTCCGTTAAGCGGCCAATGTTTGCACTTTTCTATCACCAAGTTGGTGTCTATGATCGCCTCTCTTGCTGTTATTGCGGGCATTGCAGCGTTGTATTATCAAGACTATGCATCGGTAGGCAGAAACAACAGTTATCTGAAAAAGATGATCATCCCAACTCAGGTCGTCTACAGTGCAGCCGGATACGTGAAGAAAACTTACCTTACCGAACCAGAGCCTTATCACGAGATTGGTACCGAGGCCAAACAGTCCGAAGCAGCCTTAACACAAGCTCAGAAAAAGCCAACGCTGTTAGTCTTTGTTGTCGGTGAGACTGCTCGCTCTCAAAATTATCAACTCAATGGGTATGAGCGAAAAACTAACCCCTACACCAGCAAGCTAGACGTGATTTCCTTTCAGGATTTTGCTTCCTGCGGCACCGCAACAGCGGTATCGCTTCCGTGTATGTTTTCCCAACTGACACACCATAACTTCGACCGCAGCAAAGCAGATAACCAAGACAATGTGTTAGATATTATGCAACGAGCGGGCATAGACGTGATGTGGAAAGAAAACGATGGCGGTGATAAGCACGTCGCACATAAAGTCAAAAAGATCGCGGTAGACAGAACGAAGACAGATCAATGGTGTAATGGCACGACTTGCTATGATATGGCGCTTCTCGACAACTTTGAGCAAGAAATAGATAGTATGGAGGGTAACCGAGTCGTCACACTGCACCTTATCGGCAGCCATGGTCCAACCTACTTCCAGCGATATCCGAAAGACAAAGCGTTCTTCCAACCAGATTGCCCTCGCGCTGATATCGAAAACTGTAGTGTCGAACAAATAGTCAATAGCTATGACAACACCATCCGCTACACAGACTATGTACTAGAACAGACCATCGATAAACTCACGACATTGGAAGACAAATACAACACGGCTTTGGTTTACATCTCTGACCATGGCGAATCTCTGGGTGAAAGCGGTATGTTCCTGCATGGCATGCCTTACAGCCTCGCACCAGACACCCAAAAGCGTGTGCCTTTTATGATGTGGATGTCACCAAACTTTAAGCAGGCAAAACAGATTAATACCGACTGTTTGAGCCAAGAAGCGCAAAGCGTGGGTAAATACTCTCAGGATAATGTCTTCCACTCGTTGTTAGGCATTATGGATGTTAAAACCAGCGCGTACGACGGTGCACTGGACATTTTCAAAACATGTCGCACGCCAAATGCCTAAGAGATAAGTCATTACCGCTGGGTAATTAAGCCAGAACATTAAGCCTGACCACAAATTGTGAGTCAGGCTTTTTTATGACATAGCAGTCCAGCAAATTAACGCTCACCCTTGCTATACTCGGCGGCTAGTCACTACAAAGAGAAGAATCCAGATGAAAATTGGCATCATCGGCTTAGGAGATATTGCGCAAAAAGCTTATCTTCCTGTTATCACTCAGCTCCCCAATATTGACTTGGTATTTTGTACCAGAAATACCACAACTCTGAGCGCTCTGGCTCAACAGTATAGAATCGCAGAAACCTGTCATGACTATCAGCAACTTATGAACGTCGGCGTCGATGCCGTCATGATACACGCCGCTACCAGTGTCCACTTTCAAATCGCTGAATACTTTTTAAAGCAGGGTATTCCGACCTTTGTAGATAAACCTCTGGCTGACAATGCCGCAGAGGTCGAAAAACTGTATGAGATTTCGGTTCAGACGAATCAGCCTCTTTATGTTGGCTTCAATCGCCGCCATATCCCGCTCTACAATCAACACATGCATGGTGTCCAAAAGGGCGAACTCACCGGATTGAAGTCGCTTCGCTGGGAAAAGAATCGACATAACTTGCCCGGTGACGTTCGTACTTTTATTTTTGACGATTTCATTCATCCGTTAGACAGTGTGAACATTGTGGCTAAAGCCAATCTGCAGGACGTTTACGTCACCCATCAGTTTGATGGAGCTGAGTTAGCCCGGCTGGATGTGCAATGGCAACATGGTGAGACACTTCTACACGCTTCTATGAATCGCCATTTTGGCATCACAACCGAACGAGTACAGGCGTGTTACGCCAACCAAGCGGTCGAGTTCGACTCTTTTGTCGAAGGCAAACGTTGGCAAGAAAACCAAGAGCACAAATTAAGCTTAAAAGATTGGACGCCAATGCTCACCAGTAAAGGCTTCCATGCGATGCTATTAGATTGGTTTAGCGTCATAGAAAGCGGAAAACTGGGGAATACAGTTGTCGATCGCAATATCGCCAGCCACCAATTAGCAGAAGCAATATGCCAACAAATTGAGAAAGCCATTTTACGTTAAGCGCCGTCAATACGGTATCCACGTTCGTTTGCTTTAGCTTAAGTGAAGAAGCATGGTGCGCGTGGATATTCTTCCCGCCTTACAAATAGTTACTTCCCTACCCTAGCTCAGATTAATGGCTCAGATTAATGTTATTCATACTCTGTTAAGATTCCTGTGACATACTTATAATCATGTCCAAATTGGATTCAATGACGTCACTTTACATCAGTGGCATGAACTCGATTTAAAATCGACGATTAGAAATAGGAAATAGAATGAGAACTCTTGGCAACATCATCTGGTTTGTGTTGGGTGGCGTATTTATGGGACTGCTGTGGTGGTTTTT
This sequence comes from Vibrio sp. EJY3, assembly GCF_000241385.1. Classification (NCBI taxonomy): domain Bacteria; kingdom Pseudomonadati; phylum Pseudomonadota; class Gammaproteobacteria; order Vibrionales; family Vibrionaceae; genus Vibrio; species Vibrio sp. EJY3. The sequence continues at coordinate 348,756 of NC_016614.1, read as the reverse complement.
CGGCATCCTGGCCTTTATCAGCATAATAGGTATCCCGTGGGGGCGCGCCTGTTTCGTCATGGGTAACTTTTCATTTTTCCCATTCGGAAAAGAAGCCATTTCACGTGATGAGCTGACCAACGAGATGGACATAGGCACCAGTCCACTTGGCGTTATCGGTAATATAGTGTGGTTTGTGTTTGCAGGTATCTGGCTGGCAATCGGTCATGTCGCTTCCGCGGTTGCGTGCTTTGTTACCATTATCGGTATTCCGTTTGCACTTCAGCACCTCAAACTGGCGGTTATTTCCCTTGCGCCAATTGGTAAAACTGTCGTATCGAAAGAAGAAGCTGCAATGGCTCGCTTCAATATTAATCGATAAAACTTGCTATCCTCTGGGAGACGGTTCTCAGAGGGTAACCCCTGTCAAAAGTAAGCCGATGATTGCTAAAGCGTACTCGGTTATGGTTGGTTGTGTGTTCATAGCGTCGCCTAATAATATAAATTAATACCTAGACCACTACTGACTTTTAATTATTTATTATATAAATCAATGATATCTACCAACCTAACTATCAAAGAAACGGTTGTTATATATCGTATCTACCCTATGGTTTCGCCGCCCACCTTCCCTGTTTATTTTCTGCAAGCCGAACTATAAGCATAGACAAGATCCACCTAGATCGTGGAGATTTTGCCAGCAATAAAGAGATATACCGTGTTAGTTTCGATTAAAGTCAGCGAAGAGAAGAACTTACAAAGTAAATTTTGCACGGGGAATAGACAAAAACCATGGCTCAAACCAGCAACAGAGTGGTGTCTCGCAGGCTAGATAAAAAAGCAGAGGCTGATACGCACTCTGCTTTATCGATAAAATAGGCGTTTAGACAGGCTAGAACTCGCGGTTCATCCTTTCCAGACAGGTCAGAAATACGGCTTTTTGCTCAGGCTCGATATGTCGTGTCAAATCTCGGACTAAATCCAAATGCAACTGATTATGATGACGATGGATGAGCTCCCCTTCTGGTGTCAACTTGACCACGATAGCACGACGATCTTCAGGGTGTGGGCAGCGCTCAATCAAATTTGCATTGACGAGTTTATCAACCTGAACGGTTAACGTTCCCGTTGTGATGCCCAGCTTTTCCGCCAGCTCTTTCATGCGTAAAGCGCCATGCCCGCCGAGTACCTCAATAGTATGGACCTGAGCCAGTGAATAACCCGTTTCTTTCACAACTGACTGCTCCCACGACGACATTTTATCGTAGAACTCAGTCAACATTTGATTCAATCTTTCTAATTCGCTCATCGTTTAGTCATTTTGCAATTCGAGAGTAAGGTGATGAATCTTATCAAACTTACTCAACATTTGTTTAAATTCACCGAGTGATTTGTTACTGCGATTCTTAATCGCAATAGCCGCTGAATAATGGTGTCCACTCACTTTCCATACATGAAGATCCACTACATCAGCGTAAGGGTCAAGCTCTGCACGAATATCTTGTCGATATTGCTCATCAATACTTTCATCTAATAAAACTGGGGCCGTTTGCCGAATTAAACCAAGCGTCCATTTACCAATGACCAGCGCACCGACAATCCCCATAGCCGCGTCTAACCAAACCCAACCATAAAATTTACCGATGATGAGGGCGACAATCGCAAGCAGTGACGTTAACGTGTCCGCAAGAACATGGAAATACGCCGCCGCCAAGTTGTGATCATGATGATGTTCATGGTGTTGATCGTGATGATGCTCATGCCCATGATGGTGGTGATCCTTTAAAAGCAACATACTCGCCAGGTTTACCACCAAGCCAATGACCGCCACCATTATCGCTTCGTTAAACTTAATCGTTTCTGGGTTGAATAACCGATGTACAGACTCAACCATCATCATCAATGCGACGATGCCAAGTGCTATTGCGCTAGTGAACCCGCCCAAAACACTTACTTTGCCTGTACCAAAAGAAAATCGCTCACTATTCGCGTGCTGCTTTGCGTAACGATAGGCAAACAAAGTAATGCAAAATGCCGCGGCATGAGTCCCCATATGCCAGCCATCAGCCAGTAACGCCATGGAGCCAAACAACGTACCCGCGCTAATCTCTACTATCATAGTGACCAGCGTAAGAAGCAGTACGTAAAAAGTTCGTTTTTCACCTTGATGGTTATGTGACACAAAATCATGTGAATGCTGCGAGACTGTCATTGCGTGACCTTTCATCCTGAATGCTCATTTGTTTGATAATCAAAATACTTGATATAAATTTAGTTTGACAATCAAACATTGTCAACGACTAATGCAACCCCATCTCTGGTTGGGCTTTGGTTATATCACTCAATACGTTAAGCTAATGGTCATCCAATCTGACCCAAACGTGATGGAAAATACCGATGGAACAAGTAGGTACTCGCGCATTGATTGTGGAGGGAGGCGCTATGCGGGGCGTCTTTTCGTGCGGCATACTCGACCACTTTTTAGAGCAAAATTTCTCACCATTTGACAGCTTTTGGGGAGTGTCAGCAGGAGCAAGTAACTTAGCGGCTTACCTAGCGAACATGCCGGGAAGAAATCTGAAAATCTATCTCGATTACAGCCTACGTAAAGAATTTATTAACCCGAGTCGGCTGGTTCTTGGCGGAGATATGATGGATCTCGACTGGATGTGGAATCTCACACTCGAAGAACTTGGGATCGACAAAGCCGTTCTGGCTGCAGACCCGCGCCCTTTCTTCTTAGGGGTTACTCGTCAAGACACGGGTGAAGCGGAATATCTGACTCCAAACGTGGATGCACTGGCAGAAACAATGAAAGCCAGTAGTGCACTGCCTATCCTTTATCGCAACGGTGTATTACTCAATGGTACACGATATGTTGATGGTGGCGTCTCTGATGCGATTCCTATTGCAGAAGCCATTAAACGAGGTGCAACGAAAATCATGGTATTGCGCAGTCGTCCCGCAAGCTACCGAAAATCAAAATCAAAGTTTGGGGCCGCAACCAAACGTATGTTGAAAGATACACCTGCTTTGATTGAGCCGATGCTGACTCGTGACATTCGCTACAATCAAGCCCTATCACTTATTGAGAATCCGCCAGAAGGCATAGAGATTATTCAGGTTTGTCCGCCAGAGACATTTAAATTGAAGCGCTTGAGCCGTTCTCCGGAGCCATTACGTGCAGCGTATGATCTCGGTTTAGAGGCTGGGAAAGAAGCCATTATGCGCTGGGAGCAGATTTAAAATTATCAGTTTCGAAAAGAAAAAAGCCACACCCTAAGGCGTGGCTAATGCAAATTCGATGGCAGTGGATTATCGTATTTGCTTTTCAGTAAGCCCAACAATCAGGCTCCAATTCTCTTATTTCTTGTTCCCGGTAAACCACCAAAAACTAATAAGTTTCAAACAGTCCCGCATTGTAGTCTTGGATCGCTTGTTCGATTTCTTCAATGCTGTTCATAACAAATGGACCATAGTGAACCACTGGCTCGTTAATCGGCTCGCCAATGAAAACTAGTACTCCACTTGCGTCGTTTGCCGTCAGCTCAACCCACTCTCCTTGAGACAAGAGCGCCATTTCGCCTTGTTTTATCACGCTTTGCTGAGTTTCAACGTTACCTTGGTAGACATAAACCATCATGTTGTGGTTCGACTCGGTGACAAGCTGGAGCGTTGCGCCTGCATGTGGTCGCCAATCAGCAAACGTTGCATCAACGCCCGTTTTCGTTAGTGGTCCGCTCGTTCGGTTCCCATTGATATTAAGTTCCCCGGCAATAATACGAACCAAGCCGACATTTTCGTCATTCACTTCGGTGATGGTTTCAGGCTGGAAATCATGATACTGAGCAGGTTGCATTTTATTTTTTGCTGGCTGATTAATCCAAATCTGAAAACCATGCAGTTCGCCATCTTGCATAATTGGCATTTCACTATGAATAACACCACGGCCAGCAGCCATCCATTGAGCGCCACCAGAACGAAGTTCACCGACATTATCCATGTGATCACGATGCTGAAAGTGCCCTTTCAACATATAGGTCAGGGTTTCAATACCTCGGTGAGGGTGCGGAGGAAAACCGCCGATATAGTCAGCGCGGTTATCAGATTTCAACTCATCCACCATCAAAAATGGTGAAAAACTGGCATTATTGAATCCAGCTACTCGGCGAATTTTAACGCCATCACCATCCGCAGTAGGCTGGGAAGGAATTATCTGACGGACTTCTCTTGTTTTACTCATAATCTTTCTCCTCAAAAGCCTCGCTCACTTTTCTCTGTCAAGTTCGCATCACTTGGCTATCGGTATGCTGTTATTGTAGTGTGGAGAAAAATAATCATGACCATATGCAGTTGAGCTAATTGTTCAATATTTTCGAATGACAACAATTCTTCCCTCCGCTGTTGTGTAAATAGAGGCAAATTATCTGCTCGCTCACTGTTGGAACATTGGCTAACATCAACCAAAAAATAAATGTGGCTATTTTCTAAACTCGGTGTATAGTGGGCGTTGGCTCTTAAAGAAGAGCTGTTAATGCAACATTTAGTTTAAGTTCCTTCTCAGTAAAATCTTGAATCACCCATTCAGACACCTGCGTACAACTTCCTCTTGATTGAACATTCAATAGCTTAAAAAAGATCCACACGAAAATTCGTAATTAAAATGTTTATTTCAAAGGTGTTTTTATGTCTAAAGTAACTGGTTCAGTAAAATGGTTTAACGAAACTAAAGGCTTTGGTTTCCTATCTCAAGACAACGGCGGCCAAGATGTATTCGTACACTTCAACGCGATTGTTGCTGACGGTTTCAAAACACTGACTGAAGGTCAGAAAGTAAGCTTTAACGTAGAGCAAGGTAAAAAAGGTCCTCAAGCGACTGAAGTTACTCCTCTATAAGACTGCTTTTCTTGGTGTAGCATATTCATGCTGCACCAAACTTCTCCCCTTCAAAAATCCCATTTTAATTTTTAGCCATTTAATGGCTTAGCTTAGTGCTGTCTAAAATAAATTTGGCAGTGCGATTTTATATTTTATTAATAAAAGGAAAGTAATATGTCCTCTAGAAGAACTAGCCGTCAAAGGCATTGGTACCAACTACTTAACAAAGACAAAACGGTAAAGAAACAGGAGAATAAATGTTAGAAATTGAGTTTAATTTAAAACAACCACACACCACTTGGAATGCCAGAATACATCAACTTAACAGCGATATATTAATGCGACATGTATTGCCAAAACTTCAAACCAACAGTGTTTCTATTGACTTCCAATATAATGAAAAAAACGGTGAAGGTGCAATTCTGTGTGACGAAGGTTCAAAGATAGGAAGTTTTATTGTCAAATAAAACATTTTTCAGGCATTGATAGTATTCACGTTCAAGTTGGAGGCCTTTTTATGGCTAAGAAAAGTAACAAACAATTAGAAAAAGAAAAGAAAGAATCTGAGCAAAATAATGCAGCGATTAAGCAAAAAACTCGACGCCGTATTGAAGACATTATGGAACAAAGAGAGTTTGATAAATTATTTGATCTCTAACAGAGTAACATCATCTTCTTTCTTCATGTTAAGTGTAAGGTAACGCCGCCTGCCTTTCACTCACATGAACAGCGCCTTTTCTATCCAAATCCTCTTCTATACAGCCTAACCGAATATCCTCCGAATATTTCACTCGTTAAGTGACACCAATAAACCCCTAGTCAAATTGATAATTTTGCGTATAATCGCAACCGTTTGCTTCGTATAACCCCAATGATATGGTTTGGGGGTCTCTACCAGCTCCCGCAAAGTGCTGATTACGAAGAGTTGAGATCACGATGTATCTTACTCTTTGTAATAGCGTTCGACTTATTTCTATCAATACCTATTCTTAGAGTAACTGCATCCACAATACACAAAAGGTGGAATATGAACGCATTTATTCAAGGTCTTCCAAAAGTAGAGTTACACTTACATATCGAAGGTTCACTTGAGCCAGAGTTGCTGTTCAAGCTTGCTAAACGCAACGGTATTGAAATCCCGTACTCGACCCCTAGTGAATTACGCGAAGCATACCAATTCGAAGATTTACAGTCGTTCCTCGACCTTTACTACCAAGGCGCTAATGCTTTACGTACAGAGCAAGACTTTTATGATCTGACCTGGGAGTATTTAGAACGCTGCAAAGCCGATAACGTCATTCATACGGAAATCTTTTTTGATCCTCAAACTCATACCGAACGCGGTATTGATTTTGATACCGTGATAAACGGAATTAGCCGCGCGTTAAAAGATGGTCAGGAACAACTTGGCATTACTTCTCAAATCATTGCCTGCTTCCTTCGTCACCTGTCTGAAGAAAGCGCTATCGAAACGCTTCAATCCATTCTTATACATCGCGACAAAATTATTGGTGTCGGCTTAGATTCATCTGAGAAGGGACACCCACCAGCAAAATTTGAGCGCGTATTCCAACAAGCAAAAGCGGCGGGGCTATTAACGGTTGCACACGCAGGTGAAGAAGGCCCAGCGCAAAATATCTCTGACGCAATTGAAATGTTGGAAGTCAGCCGCGTTGACCACGGCGTTCGCTGCGTAGAAGACAAAACCTTGGTTGCCTCACTTATCGAAAGCAAAATGCCCCTTACGGTCTGCCCACTCTCGAACATTAAACTGTGTGTCTTTGATGACATGAAGCAGCACAACATCGTCGATCTGCTCCGTCAAGGCGTAGCGGTCACGATCAACTCAGATGACCCGGCTTACTTTGGTGGCTACATGACCGACAATTTCCTTGCTGTGAGTCAGGCACACCCAATGAGCAACGATGAGATCGCGCAGTTCACACTTAACGCCATAGAAGCGAGTTTTATTGATGACGAAATGAAAGCTAGCTATCGTTCTCAAGTAAAAAACTACGTTGAAAGTCATTCTTCTTTATAGAAATTGAGACTCGTTAAATCGTTATCAATTGACATGAATACTCAAATGACTTTCCGATTTAATTCAGAATGTTAATAATACTTGGGTATACCCTTACAAACCCTCAGTGGTTAATGTTCAACTTAAGCGCTAGACTGACTGAGACAAATAACGAATATCAAAAGGAAGACAATTATGATTCAACAAGGCCAAGCACTACCTTCTGCAACTGTCAGTGAACTAACAGCCGATGGCATGGCAAATCACGACGTAACTGAGCTGTTTGCGAATAAAAAAGTGGTGTTGTTTGCTGTCCCGGGCGCGTTCACTCCAACTTGTTCAGAAGCTCACTTGCCAGGCTATGTTGTTCTAGCAGATCAGCTAAAAGCAAAAGGCGTTGATCTTATCGCATGTATCGCAACAAATGACGCATTTGTTATGCACGCTTGGGGTGAAGCTCAAAATGCCTCTGAGATTATGATGCTGGGTGATGGTGATGCAAGCTTCACCAAAGCACTTGGTCTGGAAATGGATACTGGCGGTTTTGGTGGTATTCGTTCGCAACGTTATGCGATGATTGTTGATAATGGTGTCGTGACCAAACTTAATGTTGAAGAACCACAGAAGTTTGAAGTGAGCAACGCAGAAACAATTCTTGCAGCACTTTAATTTAAAAAACGCCCCGACTTAACTCGGGGCGTTCTTTTATGTTTATCAGTACTAGCGATTAATAACTTTTCTTCTGCCTGCCGCTAAAAGTAACATCAACGATAAGTACATGTAGCCCAACGATCCGCCACTACTGTCATCATCTTCATCGTCATCACAGAAAACAACGTATTGACCTTCAATCGAGGCCGTTCGCTAACATCAACTTAAGAGTATTCCGTTATTGGTAATTAGAAACGTAGGTGCGCCAAGTTGGCAAGGTTACAGACGATAAAGTTAACCAGAAAAATGATGAGAAAATTGCTCGAAACTGCACTAGCAGCCATTAATACTGTAGTGAGTGAAGATAAAAAATCGTCCGCACTCAGGCGGGTTATAAAAAACACGTGTGCGGACATAACAACAACACAGTTCATGCTGGCGAACTGGAAAATAGGGGGCAATGAAAATCAACGAAACATGACTTTCAATAGCGATAGTATTGCGTCTCTTTGATTTTATATTGTTAGCTAAGGGTCAATAATATAGCTGGGAAAATAAATAAGAGTAGACAAGAAAAACAACTAATTAATCGATTTAAAAAGCAAAATCAGAAGTATAGAAATGAAATATAAATGTCACTTATGTCAGATATTAATGACGTTTATGTTTTCAAACTAGATTTAAATAGAAAAGTCTTTTCCGGTGTTGATACTAATATTGCTAAGCGTAACGCTTCGTTAATCCTTTTCAGTATTGACTAATAAATTCATCATTGATGGATTCAAGTATGCGAGTTGATCGTAGAACAGAATAGAAAACTGCGCACCAATTTCGTGAATGGTACGCAGGATAATAGGATTGAGCCTAAAGTTTTAGCTTTAACACGTCATCAATATCTTGTGCACTATGTCGCTCCTCAAGATACTCGCCTTCTTCACCCCAAGTTCGGTTAACAATACGACCGCGTTTGACTGCTTCACGTTGATCGATGGCTTTTGCCCAACGAACTACGTGCTCGTAGCTGTTTACGTCTAAAAACTCAGCCGCATCGTACGCTCGTCCCAAAACTAGGTTGCCATACCAAGGCCAAGTGGCGATATCCGCGATACTGTATTCGTCGCCACCTAAAAACTCATTGTTCGCTAAGCGTTTGTCCAGAACATCTAATTGACGTTTCGCTTCCATGGTAAATCGGTTGATCGGATATTCAAACTTCTCTGGTGCATAGGCGTAGAAATGCCCGAAGCCACCACCAAGATATGGCGCAGACCCTTGTAGCCAAAACAACCAGTTCATTACTTCCGCTCGCTTTGCCCCTTCTTTAGGCAAGAACAGGCCAAATTTTTCCGCTAAGTAGAAAAGAATATTGCCAGATTCAAAAACATTGACCGGCTCTTCGCCAGAGCGATCGACTAACGCAGGAATTTTTGAATTTGGGTTAACCGCAACAAACCCGGAACCAAACTGGTCACTATCACCGATTTTAATCAAATGTGCGTCGTATTCCGCTTCTTTCACACCAGCAGCCAGCAGCTCTTCAAACATAATGGTGACTTTTTGGCCATTTGGTGTCCCCATGGAATATAGCTGAAATGGATGCTCACCAACGGGTAACTCTTGCTCATGACGTGCGCCTGAGTCCGGACGGTTGATGCTTGCCCATTGGCCGCCATTTTCACTGTCGTTTGTCCAAACTTTTGGTGGTATGTACTCGTTTGACATTGTTATTCCTTATCGTGTTTGAATGCGCCTTTGGCTGATAGGATCAGTAGTGTGTTACTCAATCCCATGTCTTGAATTCATTTGGTCATAAACAGAATATTAGGTCGCAACCATAAATTTAAAGCCCTCAAGACGAGTTTGATTAGAACCTTTGGTTATGGTTTTTTCTTTAGCGCTATAAGATAAATCAAGCAGATATGGCTAAGGGCGGGAAAAAGCCGCCCCATGAAGGGACGGCGCGAAGAGACTATAAGACTAAGCCACCATCGATTTTTAGCACTTGTCCTGTAATGAACTCACTCTTGTCTGATGCTAAGAAGGCAACACCATTTGCGATATCTCGAACGGACCCCATCCGTCCTAATGGAGTTTTACCTTCCATCATTTTGATCACTTTCTCAGGCAGGTCTTTGGTCATATCTGTAACAATGAATCCGGGAGCCACACAATTCACACGTATTTGCGCGCCTTTTCGAGCAAGCTCTTTCGCCCACCCTTTGCTCATTGAGATGACACCGCCTTTGCTGGCAGCATAATTACTCTGACCAATATTTCCATCAGTGCCCACGATGGAAGAGATATTCACAATACTGCCAGTACCTTGGTTTAACATTACCGGAGCGACACTTTGCGTTAATAAAAATACCGCTTTTAGGTTTACATCAATGACACTGTCCCAATCTTTCTCCAGCATATCCTGGAGTAGAGCGTCTCGAGTAATTCCTGCATTATTAACTAATACATCAATGCGATGATGTTGCTGAATGATGCTCTCTACGACTTCATTGACCCCTTTGGAGTCACATAGGTTAACTTGATAGCTGGTGAGCTGTGATGACTGGCTCCATTCGACCGGAGAGATATCTAACCCGATGACATAAAAGCCATCTTCTAATAGTTGCTCACAAATCGCTCGTCCAATACCGCGAGCGGCACCAGTGACAATGGCTACTTTGTCATGTTTCATCTTGGTGTTCCTATATTTTTGAGAATACACCCCGCGCTTCAGCACTTGTTCCTGTATCCTCTTTTGCTTCTCGTTCTAGCACGCCTTTGCGTCGCTAGTAAAACTATAGATAAATTCTAAGAGCGAGTTGTGAGCGATCCGATACAATTGGTCAGTATTTTTCAGTACCTCCGTCAGTCGGAGCTTTGGATTCGTCCTTTTCCAACAAGTTTTCATACACTCTTGCTGTAGGTTTTAAGTCGGTTTAGGGTGTGATATGTATAGAATGAATACGGTCGGCTAAAAATAGGTCTCGGAATTTCAGCATGTTGAATATGAATTTCACTCAGAGAGTTGTGATTAACACAACTCAGCAAGAATGGATTGCCAGCCCGGCCAAAGGCGTTTGGCGTAAACCATTAGAGCGTGAAGCTAAAGAATCAGGGCACACCACCAGTATTGTAAAATATGAAGCTGGATCACGCTTTGCGACGCACTATCACCCGTTCGGTGAGGAAATTTTAGTGCTTGAAGGCGTGTTTTCTGATGAAAATGGCGATTACCCTGCTGGTACTTACATTCGCAACCCTCCAGGTAGCCATCATGCTCCGTTCAGTAACGAAGGGTGTGTCATTTTGGTAAAACTGAACCAATTTGATCCGCAAGATCTTGCGGAAGTACGCATCAATACCAATAAGGCAGAGTGGCTCCCCGGAATTGGCGGTCTTCAAGTAATGCCTTTGCATGAATTTGGTCAAGAACGTGTTGCGCTAGTGAAATGGCCGAAAGGAGAACAGTTTCATGCACACCAACACTTTGGTGGCGAAGAAATATTAGTTTTATCTGGCGAGTTTCAAGATGAGTTCGGCATCTATCCCAAGCATACCTGGATGCGAAATCCGCACTTGAGTGAACACACGCCATTTGTCGGAGAAGAAACGGTGATTTGGGTCAAGACTGGGCACCTGCCAGTTCAAAAATAAAAAAGGCTCGTATGCCTAGATACGAGCCGATACTCATTAGCTGGCTATGCACCCATGATCCTGGAATGTAACCAATCTTTCAGTTCAGCACGATTATGTTTCAGTATATTCATCTCGTGATCATCAATGGGGTTACCTTGCAGTTCCAAAACACGTATTTCTTTATCTAAGGCGTTGTAGTTTCTCACGTTTTCAGCAAAGGATGCATCATTTGCTGACAGATGGGAGATGGTATCCAAATGTTCTGGAAATTCATGAGTTAATGAGTGATTTTCACCTAACATATAGACCTCTTGGTGGATGGTTGATGTATATGTTTGCTCATATTTTAAGCAGTGCATTAATAAACATAGCATTACATCGGGCAATATATCGTCGAATTGCCCACACTTTTACTTAACTAACACCAACAACTGAAACGTTAGGACATCTAAAACGTTCACTACTTTTTCGACTACATTTAATAGAATTCCAGCGAGAAGGTACATCCAATGAAAACCGTAAAATTCAGCTTAGTCGGTGTCGCAGTGGCGATGGCACTATTTGGCTGTAATTCAGACAGCGATTCCGTTAGCGCGACAACTCCTGTAACACTTTCTGTATCCGATGCTCCCATTGATGATGTCTCCGATGTGGTCGTTACATTCAGCAAAGTCGCTTTCCTATCTATTGACGATGAAACACCTCAAATTTTTGAAGTATACAAAACGGATGAAGAAGGGAACTATGTTGACGAAGATGGTGAACTGCTTCTTGAAGGCGAAGATCCTATTCCACTCAGTGTGAACTTGTTGGACGTACAAGGCAGTGATGTGGAAGATCTTTTAGATGGCGAACTTCTTCCTGTCGGTAATTATAAGCTTTGTGTTTTTGCCAACGATGGAGACCATCCCGATTACCCTTCCTATGTCATCGATGAATTGACAGGCAACAAAATTCCACTCACGGTAAAAGGGGACGGAGCCTGCCCACAAGGTGTGGGTAAAGAAGAGAACTCCGGAGTTCTGTTCTTCAATAACACATTCGCAGTGAATCCCGACAACAATGAGTACGTTGTCGAATTTGACCTGCGTCGAGGCCTGAAAGATGGTACAGGTCAAAACGAAGGTTATAGCATTCAACGAACTTCAGTATCACTGATTAACACGGTCACCACTGGTGATATCCAAGGTGTTGTATTAGCTGCAACGTATGGAGGCTGTGTGAACGATACCGATACTGGAAACGGATATGCTCAAGCGGTTTATTTATATGAAGGTAACGTTGCCGAAGAAGACATGGGTCCATTTGCTGGCGTTGAAGGACAAATTGATCCAATCGCAGCAGCAGCCGTTTCACTAGCCGACAACAATACAGACTACACGTATGAATTCGGCTTTGTCGAGCCTGGTACCTATTCTGTCGGTTACACATGTACTGCGAACGATGATTCGGAAGATGGACTTGTAGAAGGTGAGGCATTCAGTATCTTTGATTCCGTCAGTGGGCTGAGCGTTTCAGTGGGTACAGATACCGAAGCAAACTTCTAGCGCCTCATCTAAGAATGTTGTACAACCAATTCCAAAGTGACCTCAAAATACCGCTAATCAAAGCAGGTATTTTGAGGCCATAATTCATCAGAGGTAACGAGTGGGTAAATAAAAACCAGCTCAAACCGCTCTCCAACTCAACGTTACCAACGTGCCAGCTCAAGAATTTTCGCTTACCTTAACTTGCTTAGCTGACGCATTAAACAAACGATAAGCATAGATTTACTTACCCAACAAAGAACACTGACTGTTGATGTTTTTTAATTTGTTAAACACCAACTTCGTGCCACAAAAAGTTCCCTTCAAAAAAATATATTTTTCCTTCAAATCAACTTTCTACAGTAAGTAACTGTTTTTTCTTGCGCCTCTATATGTGACACACTTCACGCTCTCAACCGCATATTGATGGTTAGAAAAGTAACGTCTATCTTTCAGAAAAAGGCATCAACTTTGTAGCATTAATGCGCTCTAAATCAGGCACTTTTGAACGTACGGATTTAAAGAGTTTCAAAGTGACGAAGACGCAATATAACAAGGTAACCTGCTACTAGGAGTTGATTACAACCATTCTGAAAGCGCGAACCAATTAGGTTGACTGGGGGCAATACGTCAGCCTATCGCGCTAAGAGACAGAGGGGTTATCAGAATGAAAACTCGAATAACAAAAGTACTCGTCGTTACGGGCTTAGCTGTCCTAATTTCCTATTTTCCCGTTTACTACTCATACGCGGCAACATCGCCAAACTGCAACAACATACTTGCAACCAACCGAACATCAGTCTCTCAAAAAATGGTAATGTTACTCGGTCAGGATATAACGAAATCTAACCACATCACTACCGTCATTCCGACAGCAAAAAATCCGTTTGTAACGGAAGAACTGGTATCGGTTTCTAATGATGTTTCGCCCAATGGCCGCTATCCCAAACGCACTCTCAATGACATTCAAAGGATGAGATCAAATTTAAATCTGGCCGCGAAGGAAGCTGAGCGATTGAAAGGCACCTATGAGCTGGCATTGATCAGCCTTATCGATGGTTATTGCCAGTTTTCAAATAATAAACTGACCCAGCATGCGAAAATAGATTTTGACCATTTAGAAGGTCTTACCCTTTACTCCATCCCTGCACTCATCGCGATGGCAGATCAGTCTTACGCTATGTTCAAAAAGCAAAACAATAAACAACCGAGCGAATCGAACGAACGCAATAACGACGAGCAAAACAACGAAGAAGGTTCTAGCGCAGTTGCCGCTGCTAGCTATCAAAACGATAACGTGATGGTGAAAGTGGAAGACTTTGACGGTTCCAACGTAACTTTCTCCGTAACGAATATCGGCGCTCGGGGCGAGTTAGAGCCTCAATTCAATACGTTTAGCGCTTATCGTAATGAAAGCGGAAACCTTCTATACAGACCTGAGTCTCTGCTCAGTATTGAAGATAATGATGGTAACAGCATACCAACTATAGGCATTGCAGAACTCTCTTCTCACGGGAGTAAACATCTATCTATTTCACCTGGAGAAACTCGCACGTTCGTCACGCAACTTGTGCAAAAGGCTCCCGAACATGCCCAATTAAGCATAGAGTTTCCAGCCAAGGCGTTGAACACAGAACAGCCTTTTTCATTGTCATTTACCGACTTAATCGCTATCGCAACGGCTGATATAAACTAGTCGAAGATAGAGATGAAACAAACTAAAGAGAACAAAGCAGGCTTAACCAACCTGCTTTGATACTTCTTCTATGAGATAAGCAACCCAAACAATGAGATGCTAACTAGTATTCTTTTGGTATCTGCGATAAAACGAGTGGTGGTAATAAGTGGGGGATAATATTTGGCTGCAAAGAATAAACTGATCCGTTATGTCGCAACGGAAGTCTCTGATGTTTTTGATAAAGAAGATGAGCTAATCGCCCAGGTTCAATCTAATCAGCTTTCGCAAGTATTACTTCTTTGGCAAGTCAAAAGCCCGACCTTAGTTTTACCAGCAGGTAGGAAATGGCCAGTATCGGAAGAATTAAAAAACGCTCTGGACAACACCGGCTGGAAGTTATTTTCCCGCAAAACTGGTGGTGCTCCAGTTCCTCAAGTTCCGGGGATCATCAACCTATCTCACATCTATCATTGGCCGGAAGATCAACCCTACGACATAAAAAAAGCCTACCTCGATTTGTGCGCTATTTTAACGGTCTTTTTTGAACAACTTGGCGTTAAGGTAGACGTGCACGCGACACCATACTCGTACTGTGATGGTGAGTACAATTTGAATATTGGAGGGCAAAAAGTCGTCGGAACCGCACAACGTGTATTACTTAAAAAAGGCGGAGGAAAAGTCGTCTTGTCTCAGGCTTGCATCCTGATCGATGCCAATGTCGACAAAATTGTTGAGCCAGTGCGACTGTGTAACCAACTCTGCGGTCACAACGATGTTATTCGTGGCGATGTACACACACCATTATTCGATCACATCACAGATAGGCCAGCTGTTGACGCGCTATTTCAGCAACTAACCAGTACTTTTTTAGCACAAGCCAAACGCACGTAACTTAAAAAGGAGCAAGATGTGAATCCTGCTCCAAGCGTCTTAAATCAGTTAGTGAGAGTAATCATTTCTCTCACTATATACATCAGAAAAATATTCAATAAATTCAAACTGCATGCCGTGATCTTCCATATAGTAGACATTCTTTCTGAACGGGTGCTCATCACCTCTATGATCCAGTTCGTACCCTGCGAGCCTTAAGCGTTCGATGAGCGTCTCTACATTTGGGACCACTATCCCAACATGTTTGACGCCGGTAAATTGCGATGTCCAATGATTCGCTTCTCCTTTTCCTCCTGAAGAGATCGCAATATATGAATGGTCGTCGCCAACGTGAAACCATTCAATCGTTCGACCAAACCAGTTATCCACTTTTCCACCGCCACGTACTGTCCACTCAGGAACCGCTGCAATTAAAAATTGAATCGTCTTTTGAGCATCGACTACGGAGATATTGGCGTGTTCAACGTAACTTTTCATTAGTGATTTCCTTTTTTCTTCTCGCTTTCATGTCCTTACTACTCACTCTAGAACCTCAAGTTAAGTTGAGGTAAAGGGCGATTTTGAATGTGGATACAAAAATGAGATGGCGATCAAATACGGAATTAGTTGAAGCTCGCGCATAAAAGCCTCAGAATGTCGCACTTTTCGCGGCGAAACTAATTTCGACGCGTTGTTATCTAACTCGACAATTGAGAATCATACATATGGGTTTTACCTCGTTAGGTCTATCTGCTCCAATCCTTAAAGCTATTCAGGAAAAAGGCTACGATACCCCTTCTCCAATTCAGGCTCAGGCAATTCCGGCAATATTGGAAGGGAAAGACGTCATGGCAGCAGCACAGACTGGTACAGGTAAAACAGCAGGCTTTACGCTGCCAATCCTGGAGCGTTTGTCCAATGGACCTCGCGTTCGTAGTAATCATATTCGCGCTTTAATCCTGACCCCTACCCGTGAGCTTGCGGCTCAGGTGCAGGAAAACGTCTTCATGTACAGCCGTCACTTGCCGCTTACGAGCGCCGTGGTATTTGGCGGTGTGAAGATCAATCCGCAAATGCTGCGCCTGCGTAAAGGTGCGGATGTACTGGTCGCGACTCCAGGTCGTCTAATGGACCTTTACAGCCAGAACGCAATTAAGTTCGACCAACTGGAAGTACTGGTGCTGGACGAAGCGGACCGTATGTTAGATATGGGCTTCATTCGCGATATTCGTAAGATTCTCGATTTACTACCTAAGCAGCGTCAGAACCTACTGTTCTCTGCGACGTTCTCAAATGAGATACGCGACCTTGCGAAAGGTTTGGTGAACAACCCTGTCGAGATCTCAGTTAACCCAGCAAACTCTACAGCACGAACCGTTGAACAAAGTATTTACCCATCAGACGTGAAGAAAAAAGCGCCGATGCTGGTGAAGCTGATTAATGATGGTGACTGGCGACAAGTACTGGTATTCATGCGTACAAAACATGGCGCAAACCGCTTGGCTAAGTTCCTGGTAGAGCAAAATCTACCAGCGGCAGCGATTCACGGTAATAAAAGCCAAGGTGCACGTACCAAAGCACTGGCTGATTTTAAATCGGGTGAAATTCGTGTGCTAGTCGCGACTGACATCGCCGCTCGCGGTATTGATATTCCTCAGTTGCCACAAGTTGTGAACTTTGAATTGCCAAAAGTGGCTGAAGATTATGTACACCGCATTGGTCGTACTGGTCGTGCGGGCGAAGTGGGCAAAGCGATCTCTCTGGTTTGTGCGATTGAAGCGCCAGAATTATTTGCTATCGAGCGTTTGATCCAAGAAGTGTTGCCACGTAAAGAGCTTGATGGCTTCGCACCAACGAATGTCGTGCCAGAGTCAAAACTGGATACGCGTCCGATTAAGCCGAAAAAACCAAAGAAACCTAAAAAGCCAAAAGCACCTCAAGCCGAAGGCAGCAACACGCAACCTGCCGATAAAAAAGCCTCTAACAGTGCGGGTAAACCTAAGCGCCGTTTCAATGGTAACGGCAAGGGTAATAACACCGGCAACAAAAATGGCGCTAACCAAGCCGGAGCGGGTAAACCAAAAGGTAACCGTGAAGGTCAAGGGCGTTCAAACACCCAACCAAATGGCAACAAGCCAAATGGAAATAAAAGTGGTAATGGCGGGAAAAAGCCACAAGGCGCTAAACCAGCCGGCAATAAGCCATCGGGTCAGCGTCGCAAGGCTCGTCCACAACCAGCAAACTAACTCTGCCTCTGGCACGTTAACCTGATTGAAAACCACAAAGCCGCTCATCACATGAGCGGCTTTGTTTTTATGCCAAACGAGTCAATTATTTCAAAGGAGTAATACGAATATCCGCAATTTGGGCTTCATTCAGTTCACCTTCAATACCGCCCGCGTAAATGTACGTTTCGTTCGATTTTAGATAACTCATATTGAAATGATCCTTCAGCGCAATCTGATAAGTCATACCTTGTTCAAGCGCGATTTCAACGGGTGTTGAGTAACGCATGCCCTGGTTTTCACCAATATGCCCCATCTGCAAGTAACCTTGGCCAACAACGGTGCCTGACTCATTGGTCACTTCTAGCAGCTTAACGGCGTTAGTGATCCCCGTATTAAGCTGGCCCAAATTATTGTTGTACCAAGCATCAAACTGGTAAGTACCACTTGATGGTACTGAGAACGACTCCAGCCCATTCACTGCGCCACTGTCTTTGTTTACGGTGACAACAGAAACATCTTCTTTAAGAGGCTGATAATTCCCTTCCAGTTTGATACGAAGCTCCTCACCGATACAAACAGGCTGACTTGGATTCGAACGGAAACCCTGATCATTGATGCTTTCCGCTATGTAGCAGGCAAAACCTTCTGGCACATCTGTATATGTCTGTGCAGCCACGTTAGACTGAATTAAATCGCCATTGCGGTACAAGTTCACGTTGTATTTGCTCTCTACAGCAATGTTGACTGAATTGTCTGCGGATGTCGCGACCAAGGTAGGTTCTTGCGGCGAGTAAACACGGCTATCTTCGCTGGCGTATGGTGCAACGCCCGAGACCAGTTTTACTTCACTCTCAACATTGACCAATCCACCTAATGTCACGCGGTAGCTTCCATCCTCATCCAGAGTGACATTTTCTACCGGATAGTAGCCGGTTTCATCTTCGCTGACTTCAGGCAGATCGATCGTCACCGAGTAAGTTTTCCCTTTGAATGCAAAATTTTCCAGCGTGATTTCATCAGACTGAGTAAGTAAGTGATTGCGCACCCAGCTGGTAATAAACGGTTTTATCTCAAGCTGACCCGTTTCGGTATGGATACCAAAAATGGTTTCCACCACCATATTCAGGTAACCACCGACAGACCAAAGTTGTCGCTGAGAGTTAATAACTGGCCCGTCGAGACTCGGATCTTCGCCATGATCACTGTGGATAATGAAAGATTTACCCGATAACCACTCTAGGTTTTCCATGTTCGACAAGTTGGTTGCCGTTCCACGGACCAGAGATTGAATCGCATTATTAGCCGCAGCAACATTTTGAGTTTGATGAGCCGCGCGCAAGCTATACGCTGTCACAAATGGCCAGATTGCTCGGTTATGATAAACGGGAACATCTGGTTGTTGCGGGAAATAAACCGGTACGCCGAACTCGCTGTGTGGGTAATTCGACATGATTTGCTTAGCTTGTGTGTCTGTCGCGATGCCACTGATGATCGCAAGCGCCTCACCCAGCATGTCGTATTTATCGACGGCGATGTCTTTGCCGTTGTCGAACAGGTAACTCACATACATGCCGCGCTCTGCATTCCAGAACTGGGTATTAATGTCAGACTTCAATTGCTCTGCCCATTCACTGTATTTCACGGCATTAGTCGAGTCGTATTGCTCGGCCAATTTCGCGGCAAGTTTTAACGCGCGGTAGTGGACCACGTTAGTCGACAGCGCTTTGCTACTGCCTATGGCATTCACGTCATCAGGCGTCCATTTGGAATAAGTTTGTTCACGCCAGTCAAGGAAGGACTGTTCACCGGTATAAAGGCCTGATTTAGCGTCAAAAGCAGCAAGTCGATCGGCCTCTAACGTGTTGCTGATCGCTTTATAAGCGCGTTCAGCAAACTGGCTGTATTCTTCTCCATCCAGCGCCGAAAGTAATCGTTCAGCACCGAGAGCCCAAGTGGTTCTATCCGTACTGATCGGCCAACTTCCGCCTGTACCAGTATCCTGTACAATTTGCTCACCATCGTACTGTTGTTCTGTCGTTTCGCGGAAAGCAGACAGTTTAAAGTTCAAGCCATTTTGAACGCGAGTTGGATTCATTAAAGCAAGAGAAAGATCAGCGGCATAGGCGAGATCTCGCGTCCAGACATAGTGCCATTTTGCGCCCGTCTCAAAAACTTCGGCTTCAATTGGGTTGTTGTAGTTGTAATTACCATCTTGGATTTGTGAAACCGCAAGTTGATCCAGCTCTTTCATCGTCAATGCAAACAGCGCATCGAACGCCACATCACCCGACAAAACTCTTGGGCCCGCTTGCTCATTAACAACCACGCCCTGATCCAGAGCATCTCTTAGCTCGGTGGTGGTTGAAATACCAAACTCACGCATCTCTGCAGCAGGGTCTTTTACTGAGAAAGTAACGGTGTCGCTAGAGTCATCATAGTTGGCGAACAGTTTCACCTCTTTACTCTGATGCCCCTCGTGAACCATTGCGGGATCTAAGATCGCATCAGAGTAGTATTTTTCTGCTTCTTCTTGGGTTGCTTTTGTCACTGTCATGGTCGCACGACTTTCATCGGCAAAGCTTACAGAAAACTTGTAATACCCTTTGTCTGCGAACGTGATCTCCGAGTTGCAATCATCGTTCATACACGCTTCATTGGTGTCGGGTTTTGGCAAGTAGTCTTGAGCTTCATCAAACGCCGCGGGCTCCTCAAAATAGGTGTATTGAATCTGCCACCCCGGATCAGCAATCTTAAACTGATTACTACCTCGAGCGACGCGAAGTACGGTTTCGTACTCATTGTTACCCAGATAGTTTAGCTTGGCATGGTCAGCCGTGCCCCAATCCCCGTTTAATCCTCGCAAATATAAATCTGCTGAAATAATAGGTTTGTCGACAGGCTCAATGACCTCTGACGAATCAGATCCACATCCAGCCAGACCAATACAAGACGCGACAGCAAGTGCAATAAAGCTCGGTTTCATCTTCATTCCTTAGATTGTTATTTTGGGCGTCAGTCTAAGGAACGCATTCTTACGAGAAAAATAGGTATAAAACGCTTAGCTATAGATGGCATCTATACCTCTACCCTCCAACGGTGATTTAGATCTATGAATCTCAGATTTTTCCTACAAATTTGAATGCCAAGTTTGTGATTCTTCCATGAAAGTGTGCAAAATACCCCGCGCTTAAAAAGGGGTAAGTAGAAATGGATAAATCTCTGCAGCAATTTTTACTGGTTGCTCGCTGTCAAAGCATCAGTGCCGCAGCAAAATTGGCGGGGCTTAGTCAACCGACCGTGACCAGTAATTTGAAGAAACTTGAAGAGAATATTGGCGTAACACTGTTCGAACGTCGTCCCAATGGCATGGTTTTAACTGAATATGGCCGAATCCTTTATCGACACAGCAATGCGATGCAACACGAATACAACCAAATGATGCAGAGCATTGAAGAACGAAGGCAATATCAAGTCGGCAAGATAAAGATGGGAACGGGCGATGCGTGGTGGCCGTTGTTTGTAAAACAAGCGCTTAATGATCACCTTTCTAAATTGCCATCCGCATCTACACATGTTGAGTTTGGTAATCACCTCGGGCTCATGGATTCTTTGATCAACGAACAAATTGAGTTTTTTATCGGTCATGAAATCGTCGGGTTGTCTTCTAAGTGTGATGTCACTTTTATTCCTTTATTTCAAACCGTGGATGCGTATTTCGTTTCTCCCGATCATCCTCTGTTAGGAAAAGTCGTCACAGACGAAATGCTGCACGAGTACCCTGCACTCTCTGTCACTTATGATGCGAAAAAATTTAATCACGTTATCGATAATCCCATTCCAAAGCAGAATGAGCGCGAAAGACAACAATTGGACGATAGACCAACCTACGAAGTGGATTCGTTACTTGCCAGTATTGATATGTTGAAAGAGAGTGTAGCGGTCATGTCATATACCCGTCATTTGCAACCCTATCTCGAATCCTTTGGATTGCAATGTCTAAGAATGGCAAACGAACCGAAACCGGGAACGGTAGGAATTTATCGTCATCGGCGCGAAACCTCCGAGCCACACCTTGATTTAATCTCAGGTATTACTCAGCGAGCTAAATTACTCAGATAAAAAAGCCCCAACACAAGTGTATGTGGGGGCGTGAGTAAGGTAAAAACCCTTATGCAATCAACTTAAATTAAACGACTTGTAACTCGCCATTTCGCCAAGGTTCAATGACAACTTTAATGTGGTCGTTTGGTGTCATAAGTTGCTTAAATGCCCCTTCAACGCCATCCATACCCACTTTCGCCGTCAGCATTTTCTGCCATGGAACTTTGCCTTCCGCAATGGCTTGAAGACATTGCTCAAACTCATGTGGCTGATAATAGTAAGAGAATCGTAGATCAAGCTCTTTAACGGTCGCGTAAGCATAGTTGATACTCGTAGGTGTGGTATGAATACCAGTCACCACAATGCGAGCGCCAGCTGGAGCACGGCGAATAAAGTCATCAATCAAGGTGTGTTTGCCCACACACTCAAAGATAACCAGACGCGAACCAGCTGCAACTTCGGCACCGACGACAACTTCGTCTTCTTTGGTCGGATTTACCGTGCGAGTTGCACCAAACTCTTTCGCCAGT
This sequence comes from Vibrio sp. EJY3, assembly GCF_000241385.1. Lineage (NCBI taxonomy): Bacteria > Pseudomonadati > Pseudomonadota > Gammaproteobacteria > Vibrionales > Vibrionaceae > Vibrio > Vibrio sp. EJY3. The sequence goes on along the minus strand of NC_016614.1, from coordinate 326,662 downwards.
TCCAGCTTCTCATCTTGAATATCGACCGCCAGAATATTGGTAACACCACGCAATTTAAGCGCCGTGATAGCCGCAAGACCAATAGGACCACAACCCACAACCAATGCCACTTCATCGTTCTGGATGTCACTACGGTTCACCGCATGCAAACCAACCGCCAGAGGTTCTGTTAGCGCGGCAGCTTCTGAAGGTACATTCTCAGGAACAGGCAGAAGCAGTGCTTCATCAAGCAAGAAATATTCAGAGTAAGCACCATGAATACCCGGAGTCACACCAACACCAGCGCCATTTTGGCTCATGAGGATCGGCACAGAAGTCACGCGGCTACCAACTGGCAAAGCTTGCTGTGTATCATCACCGTATTCGACGATTTCCGCACAAAACTCGTGCCCTAGCATGACTTGTGTATGGTCATCCATGCTTTCTGACATCACACCAAGCTTGCGGTAAACATCAAATACTTCGTCCGTATGACGTGCGATGTGTAAATCTGAACCACAAATACCACACGCTAAGCTACGAACAAGTACTTGGCCCGGTGCTGGTTTAGGCACATCCACCTGCTGCAGGTGAACGCCGCCATCCTGCATTACGATACTGTTCATTGTTGTCATGGAATTACTCTCCAAGCTCGTCGCTTAAAGCTGCAATCGCACCTGGCTTGATGTAACGCGGTGTGATGCCCTGAGCTTTAGCCGTTGCGATAACCACTTGCTCGATCCAACCCGCGTCCATGATGTTCATGAAGTTGCCGTCTTGGTCAAAGTTAATGTTCGCACCTTGGATGACCATAAAGCCATCTGCACCGCCTGACTCTTCTGGACAGTGGAATGTATGGATAGAACCGCCTGGCTCGTACAGGTAGCTGCCAGCCGTTTGTTTTTGATCTGGGTATTCGGTGTAGTGCCACATACCGCTTAGCGTGTAGAAATGCACCACGCCCGTGTGGAAGTGCTTAGGTAGTGTAATTCCTGGCTTAAACTTCGCTCGAATTACCCAAGTGCCGTTTTCTGGGTCAAGAAACAGCGGGTAAACATCGACACCCGGTAGTGCATCTTTGATGATTGACTCTTCATTGGTGTTTAGAGTTAACAGAAAATCCTGATGCTGAATAACTTCTGGTAATGACATAACTTGCTTCCTCGCTTTTGTTGTAATTAGACTTCCACGTCTTAGCCCAGTAGTGGGTATTTAAAATTCTCGAAACCGTCTGATGCACTGACTGTGCAACCGTTGATGCAGTTCGCTTTTTCGCTGACCAAAAATGCAACCACGTTTGCGATTTCTTCTGTCTGAGTAAAGGTATCGCGCATCTGCTCTTTGCGGATGTGGTCCCAAAGGCCAATCGCTTCATATTGGCGCAACATTGGTGTATCCACGCGACCCGGTGCGATGGCGCAAACACGAACACCCAACGGTGCCAGCTCCAAAGCTGCACATTTTGTCATCATGTCGACCGCGGCTTTGCTCACGTTGTAAGTGAACGTCATTTCCGCCGCCATTTGCGCATAAACAGAAGAGGTATTAAGGATGACTCCAGGTGTGCCTTGTGCCTGGAACTGACGTCCTGCCGCCAAAATACCGTAGTAAACCCCGTTTTGGTTTACCTTAGAAACGGGCTCAAAATCAGCGACCGGATCATGCTCTAGCAGCGGTTTGGCTAAACCAATGCCAGCGTTATTAATCATGATATCCAGCTTGCCAAACTCCGCGACAGCGTAGTTGACCATGGCTTCCACTTGCTGAAAATCCGTCACATCCGCCGAAAAGGTTTTTAATGATTTCGGGTCAGCGTCTTTATAAACGTCAAGCGACTGCTCTGAAATATCGACTGCCAGTACGTTCGCTCCCTGCTCACGTAGCTTGCCTACGATGGCTTGACCAATTCCACCAGCGGCACCAGTGACGATCGCAGTTTTGTTCATCAATTCCATTTAGCTTCCCTTCTACGATATGTTATGAAAATGTAACTTAGATCAACTCATTGACACTCACTTGACCTTTTGCGAATAAAATTTGATATATTGCGATTCACAAACCATTAACATTTCAAAATCGAGATATGTATATCGTTAGAAGCGGTGCGGCAGACAAATTTGATAGTTTAGTTTCTGAACACGGACAGAATCCGATAGAAATAATGAAACAGGCAGGGCTTTCTGCTGCCCAGTTCCGCGATCCCGATACTTACATCGCCAATTCGAGGCTGGCCGAACTGCTGGAAGTCGCAGCGTTACGTTGTCAGGAACCGATGTTTGGTGTCTTATTGGCTCAACGGCAAAGCTTTAATGCCTTAGGTGACTTACCTATGCTGGTCGCTCGCGCTGAAACGGTCAGAGAGGCATTATTACGTGCTAATGATTACCTCTATTTGCAATCTTCCGGTGTTAAATTCTCGATGACACCACAAGATGATTGGATGAAACTTGCTTTAACTATCGATACCTACAGTGAACAGGTGACAACGCAACTGATGCAAATGAGTGTCATGCAGATGGCTAGGTTTATGGCGAACTTACTCAATATTGATATGAATAGTTTCACCCTGTACCTAACTCAATTTGGCAGCTTGGAAAACCGAAACGACAACTCAGCCCCGCTTCCCAAGATTCGATTTGGTGAGAAATTTAACGGCATTATGCTCAAGGCGAGCCTGCTTGATACTCGAAACCATCAAGATGAAGACGCGTTAGATCGACACTTTCAGGAGCATCTTAAATACCTGCAAAATCGCTATCCGGATAATCTGAGCGATCAAGCCAGAGATATGATTGGGCGATTATTGCCTACAGGTGAATGCAGTGTCGAACAAGTTGCCAGAGCATTAGACATGCACCCGAGAATGTTACAAATAAGATTAAAAGAGCGCGGGAAGAATTATAGCCTGCTCTTGAGACAAGTGAGGCAGAGCCTGGCGGAGCGTCGCCTTAATGAAAATATCCAAAGTATTACCGATATCGCCCTACAACTTGGCTATGCCGAAACGGCGGTCTTTAGCCGTCACTTTCGTCAATGGACGGGTAAGTCACCGAGTCAGTGGCGAAAAGATCATAAATTAGAAAAAGTAAAAGAGCGCTAATATCAGCACTCTTTTACTTTCAGTTGGTTGATTTACTTGAACGACTTAAGTAAACGTTAAAGCTCTGTACCATTTGAAGCGATGACTTTCTTGTACCAGTCGAAAGAGGCTTTCTTTTTACGATCTAAGGTACCTTCACCCTTGTTGTCTTTATCGACATAAATAAAGCCGTAGCGTTTTTCCATCTCACCAGTGGATGCGCTCACCAAGTCGATACAACCCCAAGGTGTGTAACCCCACAATTCAACACCGTCTTTTACTGCCTCACTCATTTGCTCAATATGCGCTTTCAGGTAATCAATACGGTAGCTATCGTTGATTGAGCCATCTTCTTCGACTTTATCGAATGCACCCAAACCGTTTTCAACCACCATCAAAGGAATCTCATAACGAGCATAAATTTCATTCAGTGTGTAACGCAGACCAATTGGGTCTATTTGCCAACCCCAGTCTGATGCTTGCAAATATGGGTTCTTAACACCGCCCATCAGGTTACCAGAAGTCGTTTCCTTACTTGAATCCGCGGAAACACAGTTCGACATGTAGTAGCTTAGTGTGTAGTAGTCGACGGTTCCTTCAGAAAGAATCTCTGCATCGCCCGCTTCCATTTTCACTTCGATGTTATTTTCTTCAAAGTAGCGTTTTGCGTAGTACGGATATTGACCGCGCACCTGAATATCACCGCAGAAGTAGTTGTGCATTTTCATATGTTCTTGAGCAAGTACGATATCTTCAGGATTACACGTGAACGGGTAAGTGGTCAGGAAGCAGATCATACAACCAACCTTATTCTCAGGATTGATCTCATGAGCCAGTTTTACCGCTTTTGCACTGGCGACAAACTGGTGATGCAGAGCCTGAAAACGTAGCTGCGGGTAGTCAACCTGACTAATAAAGTCTTCGGTACCGTCGTTAAGGATTCCCAAGCCTAAGTAGTTTCCGATAGGCATCGTACCGATGTTGATTTCGTTGAAAGTTAACCAGTATTTCACTTTGCCATTGAAGCGCTTAAACAGTGTTTCCGCGTAGCGTGTGTAGCAATCGACAACTTCTCTTCCAGCCCAGCCGTTGTATTCTTGAGTCAGACCGAACGGCAGTTCGTAATGTGAAATCGTAACTAATGGCTCAATATCGTATTTTTTAAGCTCGTCAATAACGTCTTCATAGAACTTCAAACCCTCTTCATTGGGTTCCAGCTCCATGCCGGTTGGAAAAATTCGGGTCCAGTTAATCGAAAAACGGAAGGTTTTAAAGCCCATTTCAGCGAACAAGGCAATATCTTCTCTGAAGCGATGATAAAAGTCGATGGCTTCATGTGAAGGATAGTGAACACCTTCTTCAATAGTGCGAGTGATTCGGCGAGCAACGGTATGAGTCCCACCACTAAACATATCACTTGTACTTGGTCCTTTACCGTCTACATTCCATGCCCCTTCAAATTGGTTTGCTGCGGTTGCACCACCCCACATAAAATCTTCTGGAAAAACGTTATTGCTCATTTATTTCACCATTATTCAATAAGTTAATATATTTAACGCTCAACTCAAACCTAAGTTCACTTCAGTTCCGAGATGTATTTCTATACAATACAACACAAAATGAAACCGGTTACAATGATACTTAAAAATATTTTTTAAGGCTGATTGATGACGAAAATGAACCCAACTCCAACGTTTGGTATCATCATTTTTGGTTGTTTTTTACCCTAAATGCCGCGCTTGAATGTGTTCTTAACGCCAGAAAAAGAGATCCGTATAGCGTTTTTAAATCGTCTGGCGATTGTTTCTGTGATCCAATTCTTTATTGCTTTTTATCCCTATTGATGTAAAAAGCGCTTTAGAACTATTCTGAAACCGGTTCCAAAAGCTTAGCTGTAAGTGAATATAATAAAGGGAAAGGTGAATATTATGGCTGCGGTAAGAGATTATGCTCAGCTTGCGAAAGACATTCTTGCGCAAGTTGGTGGACAAGAAAACATCACGAGATTTTCACGCTGTGCGACCCGTCTGCGCTTGGTGTTAAAGGAAACGCCTGATGATGCTGCTGACAAAATTAAAGAAATGCCAGGCGTTATTACGGTTGTCATGAGTGGCGGACAGTTTCAGGTTGTTATCGGTACGCACGTACAAGATGTTTATGCCGCAATGTCATCGTTAGTTGATACGACATTGATGTCTGAAAGTACTGAAAAAGTGCGACTCATGGACGCTATTATTGCGTCGATGTCATCCATCTTCGCTCCTTTTGTTTATATTCTTGCTGCTGCTGGTATCTTGCAGGGCGCTTTGATTTTCGTCCACTATCTGGCTCCAAGCGTTGCCGGAACTGGCGCATTTGAAGTTCTGAACTTCATGTCCTGGACACCGTTTGTCTTTCTTCCTGTTTTTATCGCCATCACCGCATCCAAACATTTTAACTGTAACCCTCTTATTGCGATTCTTTGCTCATGTGCACTCATCAATCCATCTTGGGCAGACATGGCGTCGCGAATCGCTGATGGTGAATTAATAACCTTTTTAGGTTTACCGCTGGCGAAAACCGTTTATACCGCATCGGTGCTACCACCTATTTTCATGGTTTGGGCATTGAGCTATGTAGAAAGATACATTAAACGCGTCCTACCTGATGTCGTTCGTGAACTGTTCACTCCGCTACTTTGCATGTTAATCATGGTTCCTGCGACACTGGTATTAATTGGCCCTGCAACCAGCTTCGTGGCAAGCCTGATTGCAACTGGCTACAACACACTGTACGACGTTGCACCCGTCGTCGCCGCGGCTGTTATCGGTGGTATTTGGCAAGTATTGGTTATCTTTGGCGTGCATTGGGGCACCACTCCGATTGTCCTAGCTAACTACGAAAACTTTGGTTACGACTCAATTCAAGCCTTCTGTGGTATCGCCGTTGTGGCACAAATGGCTGCCGCTTTCGCTGTCGCATTAAAGTCTCGTAATACTCGCATGAAAACGACCGCCTATTCAGCAGGCATCACAGGCTTCTTCGGCATTACCGAGCCTGCAATTTACGGTGTGACATTAAGACTGAAAAAACCATTTATCTGCGGCTGTATCGGCGGCGCAATTGGTGCAGCGGTCGCGAGCCTGTTCAACACGTACTACTATGCTTATGCAGGGCTGACAGGCATTCTGACCGTAGTTAACGCGATTAACCCAGATAACCCAAGTTCATTTACTGGTGCACTGCTGGGCACAGGCATCACCATCGTTGTTACCATCGCTCTGGTTTATTTTGTTGGCTTTGAAGATCCAGTAGAAGCAGAAGACAAGCAAAAAAATGATTTAAACGTAACGCCAGAATTATCGCCTGTAATGAAAAAGACAGCGACGTTAGTTAGCCCATTAAAAGGCGAGATTATTCCTCTTGAAAGCGTTAACGATGAAAGCTTTTCACAAAAGTTATTGGGTGATGGTGTCGCTATCCGACCAGCAGAAGGAATTGTGAGAGCCCCATGTGACGCTGTGATTTCATCGGTTATTGGGACTAAGCATGCCGTCGGAATGACATCCACCAATGGTGCTGAAGTACTGATTCATGTCGGACTCGATACCGTAGAACTAAAAGGTCAATTCTTTGAATGTTTGGTCGAACTTGACCAACAAGTTAAAGCGGGTGACCCACTGATCAAATTTGATCTGCAAAGCATTGCTAACGCGGGTTATGACACCACCACACCGTTTATCGTAATGAACAGTGATGAGTACGAATTTGAACTGATCGAGCAAGATCAAGAAGACAAACAAATTGAAATTGGACAGCCTGTTATTCAAATGGCTTAAGGGTAAGTAAAGATGAGTAGTATTTTTCCTGAAAACTTTTTATGGGGCGGCGCAGTTGCAGCTCACCAGGTTGAAGGCGGATGGGACCGAGATGGTAAAGGTCCGAGTATCGTAGATGTGTTGTCCGGTGGTGATGTAAGCACTCAACGTAAAATTACCGATGGTGTGTTAGAGGGTTACCACTACCCTAACCACGAGGCTACGGCATTTTACGATCACTACAAAGGTGACGTCGCACTGCTGGCCGAAATGGGCTTTAAATGTTTCCGCACCTCTATTTACTGGCCACGTATTTTCCCTAAAGGTGACGAGCTAGTACCAAACGAGGCGGGCTTACAGTACTACGATGACCTGTTCGATGAGTTATTGAAACACGGTATTGAACCAGTCATTACCCTATCCCACTTTGAAATGCCGCTGCATTTATCGAAGGAGTACGGGGGCTTTAAAGATCGTCGCGTGGTCGATTTCTTTGTTCGCTACGCTGAAACGGTTATGCGTCGTTACAAGAACAAAGTGAAATACTGGATGACTTTCAACGAGATCAACAACCAACGTGATTTGCATTTACCTCTGTGGGGCTACTCAAACTCAGGCGTGGATTACACGGTTGAGGAAAATCCGGAAGAGTGTATGTACCAGGTGGTTCACCATGAAATGGTAGCCAGTGCAAAAGTGGTCAAGTTGGGTCATGAGATCAACCCGGACTTCCAAATTGGCTGTATGGTTGCATGGGTACCTATTTATCCATATTCGTGTAATCCGGATGACATCATGCTGGCACAAGAAGCGATGCGTAATCGCTTCTTCTTCAGCGATGTCCATATGCGCGGCGAATATCCGGCATACACGCTGAAAGATTGGGAACGCAAAGGTTACAACATCAAAATGGAACCCGGCGATCTGGAGATCTTAAAAGAAGGTGTTTGTGACTATATTGGCTTAAGTTACTACATGTCGGTAGCGGTAAAAGCCGACGCTGAAGAAACAACAGAAGGCTCAATGAGTGGCTTTACAGGCAGCGTTAAGAACCCATACGTTCAAGCCTCTGAATGGGGTTGGCAGATTGACCCTGTCGGCTTGCGTTACTCGCTCTGCGAACTGTATGAGCGCTACAACAAGCCACTGTTCATTGTAGAAAATGGTTTTGGTGCGATTGACAAAGTGGAAGAAAACGGCGAAATCAACGACGACTACCGCATTGACTACCTGAAAGCGCATATTGAAGAAATGCAGAAAGCGGTTAACTACGACGGTGTTGATCTGATGGGCTATACCCCTTGGGGCTGCATTGACTGCGTGTCTTACGGTACGGGTGAATACCGTAAACGTTATGGCTTTATTTATGTCGATCGTCACGACGATGGCACAGGAACCATGGGCCGTAGCCGTAAGAAGAGCTTCTACTGGTACAAAGACGTCATCAGCAGCAACGGTGAAAAACTGTAAAGCGCTAGCGAGAAACTATAGATAGAACAATGCACCCTAAGCCCCGGCGAAGGGTGCATTTTTTTGTCCTGAAGATCGCTCATAAACCACGACCGCAGATAACGGATTTAAGTCAAAGCAGATATTTTAGGAACAAAAAAAGGGCTTCTCCAGATCCTAGGGGAAGCCCTTTTATTTAACCTAAATTGCAGCGAATGCCGTCAGCCAACCCCTAATCCGTATAAGATTAAGCAATTGATTTACCAAGAATTTTCACCACCTCTTTGGACGTAGAAAAGTCTTCAAGAGAGGTCAGCTTGATATCTGCAATGCCAAAGCGTGGATTCATTTCCTGCCCCGGTTCAGGTACACAAATGGCGGTCATACCTGCGGCTTTCGCTGCAATCAAACCGTTAACTGAGTCTTCAATAGCCAAGCAGTTATGAGGCTCTGTGTTCAACTTCACTGCCGCATCCATGTACACCTGAGGGTGAGGTTTTCCATACGGCAGATGCTCAGCCGAAACATAGACCGAGAAATACTTACCGATTTCAAATGTTTCCAGAACCGCTTCTATTAGGCGTAAAGGTGAAGATGAAGCCAAGCCAATTTTCAAACCGGTCTTGGCCAGTAAATCTAGAGATTCTTGCACGCCCGGGAGAAGTTGACCGTGCGTCTTAATTTGTCCGATCACTTCCGTCAAAATAGCATCTGCAAGATCAGGGGCACATTTCGGGTCCAAATTACAGTAGCGTATCCAATAATTGGCGATTTCATCGATGCGAAGACCGGTACTCTGATAAGCAAGTTGCTCGGTGATTTGCCCACCAAAACGTGCAACCGCGTTGACTTTCGCCTTGCGCCAGAACGGCTCAGAATCAACCAGCACGCCGTCCATATCAAAAATAATTGTTTCTATCAAAATGGTTTCCTGTTCCTTAATTATGAAAAGTGTTATCAAAATGACTTTAAGATGCAGGATTCGAACTAGGTTGTTTTGACAGGGAAATCCTGTAGGAGTCATTACCGTCAGATCACTGAATAGCAAAGCATAAATGTACTTATACTTATCAAGAGACTTCTGTTGCTCATAACTAGCATACACCAACAATTGAAACCGGTTACAGTTAGAGTAAGATAATTCTCAGAAAACTGTGAGAACAAGCAAAACCAGACAATTTTTTGCTCTTGTGCCTCGTGATGAATCGGTGTGTATTGGACTTACGTCTAAAATAAGACAACGGTTTACCTTCGCTCAGACAAATAGTGTAAACTGTCAAACCAAAGTATTTGGGAATAAAAAAATGGCGACAATCAAAGACGTATGTAAAGCTGCAGGTGTTTCAAAGGCAACCGTATCCAGAGTTATAAATGGAAGCGAATATGTGAAAGATCAGACTCGTGAGTCTGTGTTAGCGGCTATGAAATCTTTAGGCTATCAACCTAATGCTTTTGCGCGTGCTTTGGCAACAAACAGCTACAATACGTTCGGTTTAGTTCTCCCTCATTTTGAAAGTCACTATTTTGGTTCCATGCTGACAGAAGCCGCGATGGATATGCAAAAAGCTGACAAGAAATTGTTTGTGATGAACAGCAGCGACAATGTAGAGGGCGAAGAGGAAGCTGTGCGCTCTCTGAACGCTCATAACTGCGATGCCATTCTGATTTACAGCCGTCATTTGTCTGAGCAGCAACTTTCTACTCTGCAGCAGGAAATGAAAACCCAACTTATCGTCATCAATCGTGCTCTGGACGATGAAAAGTTATTCAGCTTTTATTTCGATCAAGAGCAAGTGGCGCGTGTCGCAACTCAATACCTTTTAGATCTTGGCCATAAACAGATTGCTTGTATCACTACTCCAATGTCTAGCAGCACAGGACAAAAGCGTCTTTCGGCTTATAAAGAAACCTTGATCAAACATGACATTGAAGTAAATGACGGACTGGTTTACGAAGGCCAGAGCAATCCTGAAAGTGGATACGATGCAACAATCAAACTGATTGATAGCGGCATACCTTTTAGCGCTATTTTTTCGTGTACCGACTCTATGGCCATCGGTGCAATTCGTGCACTGCATGACAAAGGACTAAAAGTTCCTGAAGATGTTTCAGTCATTGGTATCGATGGTGACCCAACAGCGAGTTTTATGGTACCGCGAATTTCAACCGTGGAACTGCCTATTTTAGAACTCACGCGCGATGCTATCACTACCGCACTGACGCTGAATAAAGAACAGCAGACCGTTCAAAAACACTTCCAATATCAGGGCTCGCTGCAAGTAAGAGAATCTACTCAAAAATTGAATTGATCGCTCTCTGACACCTAAAAATTGACTAACCCGCGCGTTGCTTTCCTTTATCGGCGCGGGCTAGATAAGGCAAAAATACTTCCTACTCGTCCCTAATCCTATCTCCAACTCGCTCAATATCTCCCGTTTACTCAGGGGTGATTAGTTCACAGTCTTCCCTCAAAAATTTACGAAAATACAGAATCTTATTAGTTCCAATTCTGATAACACTCCTTTGTCTCAAAACCTTTGACAGCGTTTTTTACATTAAAAAATGCAGCATTGAGTACAAATCTCAACCACAATTGTCTTTATTGATAAGTATCAAGAATAACGAGGAATTTATAAATGCACCGATATTTTAACCATCGATTCCAAGCCATGGTTAAAGATTGCGACAGATCCAAGCGATCTGAATAGGAGAACAGAGACCTCATTTCCGAGGGCCAAGAGCATCGGATTTTCAACAAGGAGAGTGTATGAGAGGCATTACTATGCATTTTACGTTGGAGGAATTCCAAGAACGTTTATCCAAAGTTCGACAATCGATGCTCGAACGAGAATTGGATGTACTCATTATCCATGACCCATCCAATATGTCTTGGCTAACTGGCTATGATGGTTGGTCTTTCTATGTACCACAATGTGTGATTGTTGGACCTGAAGGTGAACCAATATGGTTCGGGCGTTGCCAAGACGCGAATGGTGCTTACAGAACCGCGTATATGTCGGCAGAAAACATTGCCTCCTACCCCGACCATTACGTCATGAATCCACCTCTGCACCCGATGGATTATCTGGTTGAAGCTGTATTGACGCCACGTTGCTGGGATCGCGGTCGTATCGGCGTAGAAAAAGACAACTATTACTTTAGTGCAACCGCCTATGAGTCATTGATTGATCACTTGCCGAACGCACAGTTGCTCGATGCAACGGGTCTGGTTAACTGGTGCCGTGCCGTAAAGTCGGACCAAGAGTTATCCTACATGTACCGCGCTGCGCGTATTGTCGAAAACATGCATCGTGTCGCGTTTGATATGATCGAACCAGGCTTGCCTAAACATCATCTGGTTGCAGAGATTAACCGTCAGGCGGTCCTTGGTCATGAGGATCATTTTGGTGATTACACCGCGATTGTTCCGCTATTGCCCTCGGGTGCTGATGCTTCCGCGCCTCACTTAACCTGGGACGACAGGCCGTTCAAAAAAGGGGAAGGGACCTTCTTTGAAATCGCTGGTGCACATCGGCGTTACCACTGCCCTCTATCCCGCACTATTTTCTTAGGCGAACCTGATGACAAGTTTAAACGTGCCGACGAAGCGCTCACAAGAGGTCTTGAAGCAGGTTTAGAAGTCGCTAAACCCGGCAACACGTGTGCTGATATCGCCAACGCTTTGAATAAAGTCCTCGATAAAGCAGGCTTTTCCCGTGAAGGCGCTCGTTGCGGTTATCCCATTGGACTGAGTTATCCACCCGATTGGGGCGAACGGACCATGAGTCTTCGCGACACCGACAAAACCGTTCTAAAAGAGGGCATGACGTTCCATTTTATGCCCGGCCTATGGTTTAAAGACTGGGGCCTAGAGACCACAGAAAGCATTGTTATTACCCGCCTTGGCGCAAAAACATTGTGTGATTTTCCCCGCCACTTGTTTGTTAAACACTGATTAAAAAGCGTTGAAACGAAGAACTTAGCAAAGAAAAAGGAGTTTGCATGCAAAACAGCTCGATCACAGCCACCGTAGACTTTGACCGAGAAGGTACCCAACATGGTTTTCTGGCCCTGCCTTACTCCCATGACGATTCCGCATGGGGAAGCATAATGATCCCGATAACCGTGATAAAAAATGGCCCGGGTCCAACATCACTTTTAACCGGGGGTAATCATGGCGACGAATATGAAGGGATCACCAGCCTGTTAAAGCTGGCGAGTTCATTACAGCCTGAGCAGATACAAGGGCGCGTGATTATTGTCCCAATGATGAATTTGCCCGCGGTCCAGAATGCTTCCCGCACTTCCCCCATCGATAAAGGTAACTTAAACCGCAGCTTTCCCGGCACCCCGTCCGGAACAGTCACAGAGAAAATCGCCGACTACTTCACCCGCTACCTGGTGCCATTGTGCGATTTCGCTCTGGATATTCACTCAGGGGGAAAAACGTTAGACATCGTCCCTTTTGCCGCCGCACATCGCTTAGATAATCCAGAACAGGAAGAAGCCTGCATATTGGGAGCGACAATGTTTGGTGCACCTTACACCATGATTATGCTCGAAATGGATGCCACCAGTCTGTATGACACCGCGGTTGAATCTCAGGATAAAGTCTTTGTGACAACAGAGCTTCGAGGAGGCGGCACCAGCACGCCACAAACCATTCAATATGCCGATCGTGGTATCCGTAATTTCCTGCGTTTTGCTGGCAACCTTTCTGGCGATTATGAAAAGCCCAATCAACCAACCCAGTTACTCGACATGCCAGATGCAGACTGTTATGTCCAAAGCCAACACAGAGGCATAGCGGAATACCGGTTTGAACTTGGTGATACCATCAAACAAGGTGATGTCATTGTAAGAATCTATTCAACAGAACGAACTGGCGAAGTGCCAGTAGAATATCGCGCCGAGAGAGATGGCATTTTCGCTGCACGCCGTTTTCCTGCTATGGTGAATATTGGTGACACGCTCGCCGTCATCGCGAAGGATTGCGGAGTATTAACTTAAACGGCTAGCTAAACAGCATCAGCATTTCGTCCCAACCAAGAGGAGACCAACCATGCGCCTCGATCGCTACGACGTCAAAATTCTACAGATTCTGCATGACAATGGCCGCATCACCAAATCTCATCTTGCAGAAGAAATTAACCTGTCCGTCAGCCCGTGCTGGGAACGTGTGAAAAAACTTGAAGAAGCCGGCATCATCGAAGGTTATGGTGCCAGAGTGAATACCGATGTGCTGTTTAAACGAACGTCCGTCATGGTGGAAGTCTCACTCAAAGAGCACAACGCACAGGCGTTCAGACGTTTTGAGCAATTGGTAAAGCATACTCCTGAAGTGACCGATTGCTACGCCACAGGCGGCGGCGTTGATTATATCCTCAAGGTTCAATCCGAAGATATCGACCAATACCAAAGGCTGATTGACAACTGGCTGGATTCAGAAGTCGGCATTGAACGCTATTTCACCTACATCGTCACTAAAACCATCAAACGCGATTCTGGTAACTTAGAGATCAAGCAAAACGTTCTGTTCTGAAAGGAAAAGTGAAATCTGACCTCAGCAGAAAAAAACGCTACTTTCTGTCTTTATAAAGAAAAACCTCGCAGCTCTGCCTTTCGCATCAGAAATAATTTAGCCCCCTCCTCGATTACAGTTTAACTATGGATAACGATGTTCGAGAGGGACTTATGACAGCACTGCATAACTTTCATGGCGACGAAGTTAAAGCGTCGCATGACATGATGGCAATCATGGAAGACGTACGCTTGGTGAGAGGACTCGCCTACATTAATGGCAAGTGGACAAGTGGCGATAATTTCCATCCCGTTCATAATCCTGCCGACGGCAGCATCATCGGATATACCACCCGACTTTCCCAGCAGCAACTCTACCAAACGATTGATGATGCTGATCGTGCCTTTCGTCAGTGGCGAAAAATGCAGGCAGAGCAACGTGCTGAAGTCTTGATGCGTTGGCACGATCTGATACTGCAATCCAAACAAGATCTCGCCCGTTTAATGGTTATGGAGCAAGGCAAAACCATAGGCGACGCACTTGGTGAAATTGACTACGGCGCGTCTTTTATTCGCTGGTTTGCAGAAGAAGCACGCCGCAGCTACGGTGAAACCATTCCCAGCCATATACCTAATGCCCAGCTTTCGACAATTCGCGAGCCTATTGGGGTTGCAGCATTAATCACGCCATGGAATTTCCCTAATGCGATGGTGACGAGAAAAGCCGCAGCCGCATTAGCTATAGGCTGCCCTGTGATAATCAAGCCTGCGAGCGAAACGCCATTTTCATCGTTAGCCCTGGCAGAGCTCGCCGATCGAGCCGGGTTTCCGGCGGGTGTTTTTAATGTGGTCACCGGTGACGCTGCCATGGTCTCTAAGACGCTGTGTCACTCCGATAAAGTAAAAGCCCTGTCGTTCACCGGCTCAACCCGAGTAGGGAAATTGCTCCTGCGTGACGCGGCACAAACGGTAAAGAAATGCAGTATGGAATTAGGTGGTAACGCGCCTTTTATCGTCCTGCCCGATATGGAAGTCGAAGCCGCAGCCAAAGCAGCCGTAGATGCAAAATTCCAAACTGCCGGACAAGACTGTTTGGCCGCAAACCGAATTTTCGTTCCGCAGGATAAATACGAGCCGTTCTTAGAAGCCTTTGCCAAACACATGAGCATGATTGTGTTGGGTAACGGCTTAGACGACAAGACTAATATGGGACCTCTGATCAATCGTGCCGCGGTGGACAAAGCTCACGATTTAGTTCGTGACGCACTTGAAAAAGGGGCGCGATTGGTTGCGGGTTACCACGACTCGGTTCCGGGTGAAAACTTCTTTGCACCAACCCTGCTCGCCGATGTGACATCTGAAATGGCCGTCTACCGCGAAGAAAACTTTTGTCCCGTCGCTGGCGTGCTGCCCTATCAAGATTTAGACACCGTGATAGACATGAGTAACGACACCGAATACGGCCTCGCCGCCTACGTTTATGGACATGACATCCACCAGATCTGGCGATGTATGCGTGGTTTGGAATTTGGCATGGTGAGCGTCAATTCCGTCAAGATGACTGGCCACCCTATCCCATTTGGCGGCGTAAAACAGTCAGGATTGGGACGCGAGGGGAGCCATCATGGCTTTGAAGAATTCAGCGAAATTAAATATTGCTGCTTAGGCAACCTGCCTAGCGTGAGTGGCTGTTGAGACAAGAAAGTTGGAGATAAACAGGAGAAGGACTATGAACAATAAAACACAACAACTACTGGAGATCGATCGTCAACGTGTTTTTCATGCCTCAACCCACCTCAAGCAGTACGCGGCTGGTGAGCTTCCGGGCAGAATCATATCAAGCGGACAAGGCATTCGAATCACCGACTCAGAAGGCACTGAGCTTATCGACGGATTTGCTGGCTTGTATTGCGTAAACATTGGTTATGGCAGAACAGAGATGGCGGAGGCGATTTACGAGCAAGCGAAAGAGTTGGCGTACTACCATACCTATGTTGGGCACACCAATGAAGCTTTGGTTAAACTCTCAGACCGCATTATCAAAATGGCACCGGACGGCATGAGCAAAGTTTACTACGGTATGTCCGGTAGTGATGCGAATGAAACCCAGCTCAAATTAGTCTGGTACTACAATAATGTCCGTGGCCTCCCTGAGAAGAAAAAAATCATCTCCCGAGATCGCGCTTACCATGGTTCAAGTATCGCTTCAGGCTCGATGACTGGTTTACCACTGTTCCACGCCCACTTTGATCTGCCACTGGAACGCATCAAGCACACCATGGCCCCCTACTATTACCGCCGTGAAGATGATTCACTATCAGAGTTAGAATTTTCGCAATACTGCGCGGAGCAACTTGAAGCCATGATCCTCGCCGAAGGGCCTGACACCGTCGCAGCAATGATTGCCGAACCCGTACTCGGGACAGGTGGTATTGTTCCGCCGCCACAAGGCTATTGGCAAGCAATCCGTAAAGTTCTCGATAAATACGATGTTCTGTTGATCGCTGATGAAGTAGTGTGTGGCTTTGGTCGTTTGGGCTCTGATTTTGGCTCACTCCACTATGACATGAAGCCAGACCTTATTACAGTTGCAAAAGGCTTAACATCGGCGTACCAACCGCTTTCAGGCGTGATTGTCGGCGAACGAGTGTGGAATGTTCTGGAAAACGGTACCGACCTATGGGGCGCAATCGGCCATGGATATACCTATTCAGGGCATCCAATGGGGGCAGCGGCGGCGAACTGCAACTTAGATATCATTGAGCGAGAAGGCTTAGTTCAAAACGCAGCAGATGTGGGCGCTTATTTGCAACAACGTATGACGGAAACCTTCCAAGATCATCCTCTCGTCGGCGATTCTCGAGGTATCGGTTTACTGCATGCACTGGAGTTCTCGCCAGACAAACTGCGTCGCGCGCACTTTGATCCCAATTTAAAAGTGGGTCCGCAAGTCTCGGCCGCCTGCCTGGAAGTCGGCCTGATCGCAAGGGCTATGCCTCATGGTGACATTCTGGGCTTTGCGCCAGCGCTTATCACCAGTCGTAACGATGTCGACACTATCGTGGCTAAAGCGCACCGAGCGGTTAACAAAGTGATGGATAACCTCGTCACCTCTAAGCAGTGGAACGCGAAGTAACCACCTTAAACGTCAAACATACTGAGCATGACACGCCGGCTTTTACCTCAAAAGCCGGCATTTTATTAGGATATTCGCCCCACTTCCCTTCCTCACTCTTTTATTGCTGATCAGGACTGGTTAAAATAGCCAAAATTGCGTATTAACTGGATTAAACATGGCAAAACTAACCCTTCAAGAACAAATGCTAAAAGCTGGCTTGGTTAACGAGAAAAAACTCAAGAAAGCGAAAAAAGGCTCTAAAAAATCCCGCGTTCAGGCACGCGAAGTCAAAGCGGCCGTTGAAGAGAGCAAACGCCAGCAGTTAGAACGAGATAAAGCGTTGAGCGAACAACAGAATGCTGAACGTTTGAGTAAAGAGATCAAAGCGCAAATCAATCAACTGATCGAAATGAACAAAGTTGATTTGAAAGATGGCGACATCAAATACAACTTTACCGACGGCACTCTGGTGAAATCACTCTACGTTGATTCTCTGATTCGTGAACAGTTGATCAAAGGTATTCTGGCTATTGCGATTGTAGGCGAGAGCTATGTGGTTATCCCTCGTGGCGTGGCAAACAAAATTGCGCAGCGTGACGAGTCTGTGATTATCGATCAAAAAGAACCTGAAGCCGACATTCCTGCAGAAGATGACCCATATGCAGAGTTCGTCGTTCCTGATGATTTGATGTGGTAATTCACCAACACTTAAAAACGAAAGGCAGCGAAATTCGCTGCCTTTTTTGTTTCTTTCTATTGTTATATAGCTTTAAAGTTACTTAGAAAGACAAGTTTTCGATAATGTCGTCATCAACTTGGTTCGCTAACGTCACCTTAAGCTTCGGTGTTCTTTCCATTTCACGTTGAATCGCAAAATTAGCTTCTTTGTTACGTGCCCAGCTACGACGTGCGATACCGTTGTTAACATCGAACAAAAGCATAGACTTCAATCGGCGCTCAGCGCTGTCACTGCCGTCAAGCAACATACCAAAGCCACCGTTGATCACTTCACCCCAGCCTACACCGCCGCCGTTGTGGATAGAAACCCAAGTCGCGCCACGGAAACCATCACCGATTACGTTGTGAATCGCCATGTCAGCAGTAAAGCGGCTGCCATCGTAGATGTTCGACGTTTCACGGAACGGTGAATCAGTACCACTTACATCGTGGTGGTCACGACCAAGAACCACAGGACCGATTTCGCCGCGATTGATCGCATCGTTAAACGCTTTCGCGATTTCCATACGACCTTGCGCATCCGCGTAAAGAATACGAGCCTGTGAGCCTACAACCAGTTTGTTCTGTTTCGCATCTTTGATCCAAGTAATGTTGTCTTGCATCTGCTGCTGAATTTCTTCTGGTGACTCTTGCATGATCTTGCTTAGCACTTCCGCAGCAATCTCATCGGTTCTGTCCAGATCTTCTGGTTTACCTGAAGTACAAACCCAACGGAATGGACCAAAACCGTAGTCAAAACACATAGGACCAAGAATGTCCTGCACGTATGATGGGTATTTAAAGTCGATGCCGTTTTCAGCCATCACATCGCCACCAGCACGAGAAGCTTCAAGCAAGAAGGCATTACCGTAGTCAAAGAAGTAAGTACCACGAGCTGTGTGTTTGTTTACTGCATCAGCATGACGCTTCAGAGTTTCTTGTACTTTTACCTTGAACACTTCAGGCTCTTCACGGATTAGACGGTTAGACTCTTCGTAGCTGATATCAACCGGATAGTAACCGCCTGACCAAGGGTTGTGTAGTGACGTCTGGTCTGAACCCAGGTGTACGAAGATTTCCTTCTCGTAGAAAGCTTCCCATACATCAACCACGTTACCGATAAAGGCAATCGACACCACTTCTTCATTAGCCTGAGCTTCACGAACACGCTCAACCAGTGCGTCCATGTTATCGACCAGCTCATCGACCCAACCTTGTTCGTGACGCTTAATCGCCGCTTTCGGGTTCACTTCTGCACACACAGTAATACAGTTGGCGATGTTACCTGCTTTAGGCTGCGCACCGCTCATACCGCCAAGACCGGCTGTCAGGAAGATCTTACCTTGTGGGCTTTGACCTTTTTCCAAAACCTTACGGAACGCGTTCATTACCGTGATTGTGGTTCCATGTACGATACCTTGTGGACCGATGTACATGAACGAACCAGCCGTCATCTGACCGTATTGAGTCACGCCTAATGCGTTGAATTTTTCCCAGTCATCTGGCTTCGAGTAGTTCGGAATCATCATTCCGTTAGTCACAACAACACGTGGGGCCTCTTCAGACGACGGGAACAGACCCATAGGGTGACCAGAGTACAAGTGTAACGTCTGGTCGCTTTCCATCTCACTTAGGTATTTCATGGTCAGCAGATATTGCGCCCAGTTCTGGAATACTGCGCCGTTACCACCGTAAGTGATAAGCTCTTCTGGGTGCTGTGCTACTGCAGGATCTAAGTTGTTGTCGATCATCAGCATGATGGCCGCTGCCTGCTCACACTTGGCTGGATAATCTGAGATAGAGCGCGCTTTCATGTTGTAGCTTGGCTTGAAGCGGTACATGTAAATACGACCGAAATCTTTCAGCTCTTGAGCAAACTCCGCTGCCAATTCCTCATGCCACTCTTTCGGGAAGTAACGCAATGCATTACGAATAGCGAGCTGCTTTTCTTCTGGGCTCAGAATGTCTTTACGCTTTGGCGCGCGGTTTACGCCTTCCGGATAAGGCTTTGCTTCCGGCAGTGTACTAGGGATACCTTGCTTAATCTGGTCTTGAAAATTTAATACTGTTTCCATTTTGTGAGTCTCCCTTAGTTCACGTTAAATGCTTGTGTTTTAACCAGTGTGATCATCGCATCGATATCAGGCTTAAGCAGGCGGTCTTCTTCTAGCTTGGCAACTTTCTCACGAATAATCTGGAAGTTTTCTTCAATCAGTTCTGAACATTTGTGCGGACGTCTAAACTCTATCGCCTGTGCAGCGTACATCAGCTCGATGCCAAAAATCTTTTCCAAATTACCTAAGATTTGGTTCAGTTTTCGACCCGAAATGCTACCCATAGAAACGTGATCTTCCTGACCCATTGAGGTCGGCACGCTGTCAGCAGACGGTGGGAAACAGAGTGATTTGTTTTCAGTAACCAGTGCAGCTGTCGCGTATTGCGGAATCATCATGCCCGAGTTAAGACCACCAGATGAGGTCAACAGACGCGGCAGACCGTGCAAGCCCTCAAGAAGCAGGTAACAACGACGGTCTGCAATGTTGCCCAGCTCCGCAGCTGCGATTGAAGCGTAATCCAATACCATCGCCAGAGGTTGACCATGGAAGCTACCACCTGAAATTGCTTCTTCAGAACTGATAACGATCGGGTTATCAGTCACAGAGTTCATTTCGATTTCAGCCAGCTCTTTTAAGTGGTTAAAAGCGTTGCGAGAAGCACCGTGTACCTGCGGAATACAACGCAGTGAATATGGGTCTTGCACGCGAACACAATCTGCGTGTGAAGCCATGTTCTCAGAACCTTCGAAGAAACGGCGCATACGCGCTGCCACTTCAATGTTACCTGCGAACGCACGCGTCAGGTGAAGCTCTTCTCTAAATGGCGAGCCACTGCCTTGCATGCCCTCGATACTCATCGCGCCAGCCAAATCAGCCAGATCCAGAAGGTAACGCATTTTTGTAAGCGCGGTAATCGCATGTGACAGAATAAATTGTGTGCCGTTGATCAGTGCCAAACCTTCTTTAGCATGCAGCTCAAGAGGCTCTAGGCCGTTTTCACGAAGTGCTTCCGCTGCAGGAACAATGCGGTCTCCCTGCCAGAATTCACCTTCACCAATCAATGGTAAAAACAGGTGAGAAAGAGGCGCTAAGTCACCTGATGCGCCAACTGAGCCTTGTTCCGGTACAACTGGGATAAGGTCTAGTTCGATAAACGCCAACATACGCTGAACCACTTCTAGGCGAATGCCCGAGTAGCCTTGACTTAACGCATGCACCTTAGTAATCAGCATCAGTTTTGAGATTGGTTTAGCAATTGGCTCACCAACACCAACCGCATGAGTAATCAGGAGGTTTTTTTGTAGTAGATGCGTTTCTTCAGGTGAGATTTGCGTATCACATAGAGGACCGAAACCAGTATTGATGCCGTACACCGCCTTATCAGATGCAGCGATGATGTCTACATTACGACGACTTGCATTGATCTTATCCAGCGCTTCTTCACACAGTTCCGCTTTGATACTGCCGTCAGCAATTCCATTTACGATATCTAGGTTTAGTCGGTCTACACCATATCTAAACGTCATTTTGTTCTCCTAACATACGATATTTTGCTATCACGTTACTTATGGACCTATGCTAGCTTGCTCTGGATGTTTTATAAAAGCATAATGTTCGTAGTTCATTCCGATTTTATCGAACTAAAAAGCCAACATAGAAAGAGGTCACTCCATGCAGGTTCAAGATGTCGATTTACGTATGCTGAGGATATTCGTCGCTATCGTCGAATGCGGTGGTTTATCAGCTGCAGAATCCCGCCTAAACATTGGGCGTTCAACCATTAGCTCACATTTGTCTGATTTGGAGTTACGTCTTGGACTTAAGCTGTGTAAACGTGGCCGAAGCGGTTTTGAGGTGACAGAGGCGGGGCATGTGACTTATCAGGCATCGCTGGAGTTACTTCAGCAGTGTGAAGCTTTTGCTGCGACCGTCGCAAGTTCGAAAAACGAACTCTCGGGTCGAGCAACAATTGCCATGATTGACACCTTAGTCAACGATCCGCGCTGCCGCGTGTCAGAGGTAGTGTCGTCATTAAAAAGCCGAAGCAATAACTTACAGTTCGACATTAACGTCTGTGAAGCACGCGAAGTTGAAACGTCCGTAGCCAATGGTCGCTCGTTGGTCGGGATCGGCGTCAGTCGCCACCAATTAAGGGGACTGGATTACTATCCGCTGCACAATGAAACCAACTATTTGTATTGCGGTACAGGCCACCCGCTCTTCGACTGTAAGCCTTCTGAAATCAAGACTCTTTTACAACAAGCAGAAGTGATCACCAGTAACTATATGCGAGATAAGGAAACTCGCAACGATGCACTTAATTACCAAAACAGCGCTACCGCCTATCACGATGAGGGAATTGCTCATCTCATTTTATCCGGCGCGTTTATCGGTTACCTGCCCGAGCACTACGCCAGCAATTGGGTCGACAAGGGGTTGTTCAAGCCTATCCTGCCGGAAAAGTACACCTATCAAATTCCGGTCATGCTGATCACGTTAAAAAACAACTCGGCTTCACCATTGGCTAAAGCGCTGATTGAAGAGATTAAACGTTGCCACGTGACTGATACATAATCAGGTGGCGTAACCTGAAAAGTGATTTTAATCAGCAGGAATGCGTATTCCTCTTTACCGAAAAAAAGCCTAACATTCGTGTCGTAACAACACGGATGTTAGGCAAAATACAGCCCTGGCCAACGCCAGCACCGCCCTACTAATACTATGTCTTAAGTGTTAGAACACGGTTTGAACCACCGCCGAAATACCCTGCTGCTGAAGATCATTAGCAGCTGCCAACTGGCGAATTTTCTGCGGCGTGTAACTGCGCTGGTCATAAACCACGACCATGCTGACATCACCACGTTCTAAGAAGTTAGACTCACCATATGGAGTGTAACGCGTCGCGCCTAGCGCCAACAGCACCTGAGATGGGTAATTTGCTTCAGCAATCATCTGCTTGATATTTTCTTTAGGCCCCATGTCTTGCTGCTGGTTCATCTGCTCACCAATCCAATTAAGCAAGGTGTCGTAGAAATAGGTGTAGCCAGAGATTTCGCAATCTTCACCATACAGTTCAAACGCTTCGCCGCGCTGGTGAAAACTTGCAATCCGATATTGATCAATATCACCGCCACGAGTCAAACCACTGATCGGTAGCATGGTTTGGGCAATGCCCTTTGACGCCGTTCCCCAGTTCTTTTTCTCACTGATCTTATTAGCATTAGGACGGCGAATGGAGCAATCGTTAAAAGCACCAAATGCTTGAGGTAGTAAATCAACGACGTGATTATTCTGATCATAGATGACGTCGCACAACAGCCCCACTTCTGGTTCAATTTGTAAATTATCGACATCCAGAGGCAACTGAATCGCATCATGACTGAGCGGGAAATTGGTTAAAAAAGAGTTGCTCTCAGCTGGCACGTAAATAGGAAACAGCGCTTGCGGCACAGCTAAGTCTGCCCCTTCAATCTGGGCAAAATCCGCCGCCTCTCCAGCTTGCTGTAGGTGACCCGCGAAATTGCCGGCGATGCCAAGCACAAGAACATCTGTATACATTTCCATGAAGGTAAATTCCTTATTTTTCCACTGTTGCCGATTTAACGGCTATATTTATTGAGCTGGTTTAACTGCGCTAAAAGCCAGGTCATCGCTAACAAATCCGCGCTCCCCCCTGGGCTCAGACGGCGCTCAGTAAACTGCTTATTTAGTTCAATAAGCTCTTGTTCGAGTTGAGGGTGGTCACTGCCGCCTTTTTGCAAAAGATGCCAAGCCGCATTTTGCACGAAACGCAGTCCATGCATGCCACCGCGAGATACCACGTTGGTGTCTTGGTTGTTCGCCATTAAGACCAGCAAAGTTTGCCACAAGGCGTGTTCGGTGGCTTTTCCTTTGGCGATCGCCTGCTCGTACGCCGGAAGGCTAAACTGAGTAATGGTGGCAAAACCCGATGCCGCTTCTCCGCGAGCGCCAGTCAAACCATATTGCTGATAAAGCGTTTCACCATGGGTTTGGGCGGTACGATTTGAACGTTTCAGTTCATCAATCACGAGCGTTTCGCAACTACGTTTGATTACCTGGCTAACATGAATCGAGTCAAGCGTTAAGCCTTTACCTTTCAACCAACCAATGGCACCGCATATCAGCCCAAGACTGAAGATCATACCTTTATGCGTGTTGACCCCTTCGGTGGCTTTAAACATCGCCAGCTCCGCCTGGACACCAATAGGCCTTAATACTGACAGTAAGCTGTCAGCCATAAACTGACGATGTTCAAAACCGGCAATCAAAAAGTCATGAATAAAAGGCTTAATGGCTTCAGCGCTGCGTTCAAAAAGACGCACATCCATATCGTTGTGGGCGCCATTATCGAGCAAATCAACTAACCCAGGCTTTGGCGTCAAGTGCACTTCCACCAACATCGAGTGATAAGCCAACTCGGATACCAATTTGAACAGGTCGACACGTACTGAGCGGTCGTCTTGAACTAGCGTACTGCAAAAGTGCTCGGCCCCCACAAGAAGATTAAGCGCTGTATTCATGTTCTCTTACCATTTCATCGATTACGGAAGTAAGCTCCGAGAGTGTGTGACGATGACTGCGTCCACAGACAACGGCATCTTGCTCACAGATGAGGCATTTAAGACGCGGCATTTGTTTCCCCTGGCGCGATATAATTTTGCCGTCTTCGCCTATTACGTCGAGGTCCATCAGCCTGCCTAGCGGGTGACAAGACTCAATGTTAATCATCAGCTTTTTGAGTACCGATGCGCTGACTGCTTTCACTGCAAACACCCCTTCTGGGCCAGTATTTTTAGTCAGCAGTTGGCGTGCTGCTATGTCACAGCCGTGTTGCTTACAAGCCAGGCTTATCGCCTCTACCCCTTGTTCAAACACTTTGTGTGAACTAGGGGTTAACTTGTATGGGCCGGGAATATTGACAGTAAAGGAGATGAGAGGTGATGAGTGGCGGCTAAGCCACTCATGTTGTCGTTTCATTCGAGCCTCTTTGCTCTCCAATACTTCGTCAAGCCCAACCGCGTGTGCTTGGCGATCAAAGGTCATTGTTTTACTCTCCTAATCACATCAATCACAGAGCCATCACGGTAACGAACATAACCCACGATTTGCTCTTCAAATTCAATCGGCGCCGGTTCACCTGTTAAAGTCATGGCGCGCTGGCAAAGCGCTTCAATATCGACCACTTCAATGCCTTTGCTTTCTAGCTGCTCACGCACATCCGCACGTTTTGGATTCACCGCCACGCCGTGATCGGTTACCAACACATCTACCGATTCACCAGGCGTTACCGTATTGAGCACGCGATTTACCACGGTTGGAATTCGTCCGCGAACAAGTGGCGCAACGACAATCGCTAAACTTGCGCCTGCTGCGGTATCACAGTGACCGCCAGAGGCTCCGCGAATAACCCCATCAGAGCCAGTGATTACGTTGACGTTAAATTGAGTATCGATTTCTAATGCACTGAGAATCACAATATCCAAGCGATCGACTACCGCACCTTTTGAGGATGGGTTCGCGTATTCGTTAGCGGAAATCTCAATGTGATTTGGGTTGCGCGCTAATGAGTCCGCCGCACCAGCATCAAAACATTGCACATCCAGTAAGTTTTTAATTAAGCCTTTTTCGTGCATCGCCGCCATAGTTGAGGTGATGCCACCTAAGGCAAACTCTGCTGTAATGCCTTGTTTCACCATTTCATTTTCTAAAAAGCGAGTAACGGCTAGCGATGCGCCACCAGACCCGGTTTGGATGTTAAAACCTTGTTTGAAATAAGGTGAGTTGACGATGACATCCGCCGCTCGCTTCGCTATCAGAAGTTCACGAGGGTTGCTGGTAAGGCGCGTTTCACCGCCGCCAATTTTAGCTGGGTCACCCACTTCAGCAACTTCCACTACCGCATCCACATAGTCTTGAGTGATGGACGCAGGATGGTTGGGATAAGCCGCTAAACTTTCAGTCAGCATGATCACATGTTTTGCATGCTGTGCATCCACTTTGGCATAGCCTAGCGATCCGCAGCGAGATTGACCATTAATACCATTAGCGTTGCCAAATTCATCACAACAAGGGACACCGATAAAGGCGACATCAATATTCAGCTCACCACTTTGTACCAGGTGAACACGGCCTCCGTGGGAATGAATATGCACAGGTTCTTTCAATAAACCGTTCGAAATCGCCTCGCCCAGTTCACCGCGAATGCCTGAGGTATAAAGTTTGCTTACCACACCATTACGGATGTGCTCAACGATAGGCGAATGAATGCTGGTTAGTGAACTTGGCGCTAACGTTAAGTTTTTAAAACCCATATTGGCGATGGTTTCCATCACCATATTGATGACTTTATCCCCACCACGAAATGAGTGGTGGAAAGAGATGGTCATCCCATCTTGTAGACCTGAGTCGCGGATCGCTTGCTCAAGGTCCGTTTTCATTTTTCGACCCGTTTTTGCGTTCGCATCAGCCAGATAAGGCGTGGTACGGTTGGCACCACCAAATGCGGTCAGTGATGACGCTTGAGGAAGGTCTAGATTAAATTCAAATTCTGCCATGATACTGCCTTACTGTTTGATTCCTGATTCTGCTTTTTGAAGAGTCCAGCGCGCGCGCTCAATGATTGGACTATCGACCATTTTGCCGTTAAGCGACACCACACCGAGACCTTGCTCTTCGGCTTCTTTCGCGGCTTCAATCACGCGAATGGCGTAGTCCACTTCTTTCTGCGTTGGAGCGAATACGTTATGGATAATTTCGATTTGGCGAGGGTTAATCAACGACTTACCATCAAAGCCAAGTTGTTTGATGTGCTCGGCTTCACGTAAGAAACCAGCCTCGTTATTGGCATCAGAGTAAACCGTATCAAACGCCATGATTCCTGCAGAACGAGCCGCTTGCAGAATTGAGCAACGGGCAAACAAAAGCTCAGTACCTTCTGGTGAGCGCTGGGTACGCAAGTCACGCACATAATCTTCAGCACCAAGTGCAATACCAATCAAACGCGGACAACAATGTGCGATATCGACGGCATTATTTACACCGTTAGCCGATTCAATCGCTGCCATCATTTTGGTACTGCCTACTGCACGACCACATTGGCGCTCAATCTCTGTGATATGACGTTCCATCTCCAGCACATCTTCAGCATTGTCGGTTTTAGGTAGACGAACCACGTCAGCGCCGCCGCGAATAACCGCATTGAGGTCATTGAGACCGTGCTCAGAGTCGAGAGGATTAACTCGGACCACGGTCTCAACATCTTGATAAAACGGGTGTTGCAGCGCATGAAAAACCAACATTCTTGCGGTGTCTTTTTCGCGAATAGAGACAGAATCTTCCAAGTCAAACATGATGGCATCTGGCTTGTAGATAAAAGTGTTGCTCAACATGGCGGCGTTAGCGCCAGGAACAAACAGCATGCTGCGACGTAGTTGACTCATGATAGTGCTCCCCATTCAATCTGTTTACTCTCGGCTGCGCGCATAACTGCGGCTTGGACTCGAGCTTTGATCACACAATCCAAGGCACCTTTATCTTCAATCTCAAGCTGGGCAGATTCCACGCCCATACTACTTAGGACTTCACGAACCAAACTTTCAATAGCTGCTCCGAACTGCTTTTGCACCGAACTGTCTAGCGCAATATCAATTACGCCTTCTGGGTTAGGCGCAATGCGAACTTGCAAGTCACTGGACTCCAGTGTGCCTGCAAAAGCGGGCTGTATAATTTTCATTCAATAAACCTTTAACACGTTAATTTATTAGGCAGCTAAGCAGCCGCAAACTCACCAGAGCGCACCGCTGCGAACAGTTGATGTCTCTGGATGTAATCAATGGATGTCTGTGGCAGCAGTGAAGCAAGCTGTTTGAGCTGCCCTTGCTTAAGTAACGAACGTACCGTTGAAGCCGATATAGGCTGTTGCTGTACAGTTTTACGTTCAAATTCAACTACTTCAATCGATGGCCACTTCAAGTCGTCCGTGGTTAGCCAATGTTTCATTTGTTGGTTGTAATGACTGGTGACCACGCACTCTGGTTCACTGCCCACGTAACGGTGGGTAATGCCCAAAGCGGGCGCGATGAAATGACGAAATAGTTGTAAGTCGATGGCGGTATGACAATAGTTAATCAACCCCTGAGACTTAATAAAATACGTAGGAAATGTCGCTCTTGAAATAATATAGCTCGAACCTGGATGTACAGTGATATTTCGAACATGGCTGATGCCATTTTTAATCATTTCAAATCTGTCGTGATAAGAAAATTCACTTCCTTCTTCTTTAACGACAATGATATGTAACCAGTCACAATCTTTTGCCGCTTGCTCAATTAAATATTGATGACCTAAAGTAAATGGATTCGCATTAATAACAATGCCACCAACTTTATTGCCATCAACTTTTAATTTTTTCAATTTTCGACAATAGTTTCTTAAGCGATATTGACTATTTTCTAAAAGGACTAAGTTGCCATCTACTTTTGCAATAGGAAAGAAACCAGATTGACGAAATAATTTAACATTCTGTGGTTTAGTAAACAGGAATAATTCATATCTTCCCATCTCATAAGCCATAGAGGTTAATTCGGTCATGAGTTTCAATGAAAACCCAGTGCCATGCAGTTGTTCAACGATAGCAATTGATTTAAGAATATTCCCGGCAATCCCGCCGCAGGCCACAATCTCTTCGCCTGAATACGCAACAATAAAGCGCTCTACATCCGTGTCGACGCCAAGGTTAAAGCGTTGTAAAAACGCGGCTATATCAGACCACTTTGTCTGATTCCTAACACTAACCCTGCATAATGTATAAGTATCTAACATCTTATTCATCCCCTTATCTCGACAATTAAATATTGAGCGAATAGACGATAGAAAATGATGATCGCAGTCGACTATTTTTTGCGACTAAAAAATCTTTATGATTTTAATGTTTTTTATTACCTAACTTATTGAAATTAAACAAAACCCAACAATTAAAAACTTTAAATTCATAAGTGTATTTTTAAGCCATAACATTAAATGATCACTCTCACAGTTAATGTAAGGAAATCTTAATAACTTGGTAAGCGAAACATCAACAATGGAATATTTAAGATGAACGAAAAAACTTTAATTATAAATGAAGGACAAAGCTCTAGCTTAGCGATGTTATCGCAAGTCAGAATTTTTGGACTACCATTACCTCTCTACAGCATCTTATTCATGGTTATTTTGATCGCACATGTAACTGACACTATCCCAGATAATATTGTGGGTGGTTTTGGTTTTATGTTCGTGGTTGGAGCCATATTTGGTGAATTAGGGAATCGTCTACCAATCTTTAACAAATATATTGGCGGTGCGCCCGTCATGATTTTCTTGGTCGCCGCTTGGTTTGTCCATGCAGGCTTATTAACGGATAAAGAAATCTCAACAGTCACCGCAGTCATGAAGAGTACTGACTTCCTCGACTTGTTTATTGCCGTATTGATTACGGGTTCGATTCTTGCCGTAAACCGTAAACTTTTGCTCAAATCTCTTGTCGGCTACATTCCAACGATTTTAGCTGCTGTAGCTGGCGCTTCAGTTCTTGGTATTTTGGGTGGTTTGATCTTCGGAATTTCTGTAAAAGAAATCATGATGTTATACGTTCTTCCTATCATGGGCGGCGGTAACGGTGCAGGCGCAATTCCTCTGTCAGAAATCTATGAATCGGTTACTGGTGGCTCTAAAGAGCAGTACTACTCAATTGCTATCGCGATTCTAACCATTGCCAACATCGTTGCGATTGTGGCAGCAGCGGTACTTAATGGTATCGGTGAAAAAATGCCATCACTGACAGGTAATGGCGAGTTGCTACGTAAGTCTAACTTCAGCGTTGAAGAGCAAAAAGAAGCCAAAATCACCCCGCGTGAAATCGCGATTGGCCTCATGCTTGCTGCCTGTGTATACACGTTTTCTGCTGCACTATCGAAAGAAATTTTGCCAGGCTTTGGTGATGTGAAAATTCACACCTTTGCTTACATGGTGATTTTGGTTGCCATCCTTAATGCTTGTGGTGTGTGTTCTGACGAGATCAAAGAAGGCGCTAAACGTCTCGCTTCATTCTTCTCAAAACAGCTGCTTTGGGTACTGATGGTCGGCGTAGGTATCGCGTATACCGACCTTGGCGAAATCATCAACGCATTGAATTTCACTAACGTGGTTATCGCTTCACTTATCGTTGTGGGTGCCATTATTGGTGCATCTGTTGGTGGCTGGGTGATGGGCTTCTACCCTATTGAATCATCTATTACTGCTGGCCTTTGTATGGCAAACCGCGGTGGTTCTGGTGACCTGGAAGTACTTGCCGCTTCAAACCGCATGTCTTTGCTTTCTTATGCGCAAATCTCCTCACGTCTTGGTGGCGGTCTGGTACTGATTATTGCCAGTGTCGTGTTTGGCGTACTCGGCGGTTAATCGCAATTTTATTTCACTGGGAGCAAACGGGTGACCTTTGCTCCCCCACTTATTTTTGGGAGCGCTTATGCAGTCAAATCTATTTTCCGAAGGACTCAACCTGATGACGTTAGGCATGGGGTTTGTGTTCATTTTTCTCGTCTTTTTGGTGTTCGCCGTAACCGCCATGTCCAACTTGATTGCACGTTGGTTCCCAGAACCTGAAGCAAAACCGGCAACAAAAAGTGTTACACCGCCACCTTCAGCACAGCAAGACAATCAGTTAGTTGCAGTGTTAGCGGCGGCCATTCACCACAAAAGAATTCAACAAAACTCGCTGTAGAAGGAATCCTCATGTCTGAGTCAAAAAAAACCATTGGCATTACTGACGTTGTCTTACGTGACGCGCATCAATCGTTATTCGCAACTCGTCTTTGCTTAGATGACATGCTTCCTATCGCTCAGCAACTTGATGAGATCGGTTACTGGTCTCTGGAATGTTGGGGTGGCGCCACTTTTGACAGCTGCATTCGCTTTCTTGGTGAAGACCCATGGGTACGCCTGCGCGAACTGAAAAAAGCCATGCCTAAAACGCCTCTGCAAATGCTGCTGCGTGGTCAAAACCTGTTGGGCTATCGTCATTATGCTGACGATGTGGTGGATAAATTCGTCGAACGCGCGGTGAGCAACGGAATGGATGTATTCCGTGTCTTTGATGCTATGAACGACCCGCGCAATATGCAGCAAGCCATCACCGCAGTAAAGAATAACAACGCTCATGCCCAAGGCACACTGTGCTACACCACCAGCCCAGCGCATAACTTACAAACTTGGGTTGATGTGGCTCAGCAACTGAGCGAAATTGGAGTCGATTCCATCGCGCTAAAAGACATGGCTGGCATTTTAACGCCATACAAAGCCGAAGAGCTGGTCTCGACCCTGAAAAAACAAGTCGATGTACCGCTGCATCTACACTGCCACTCTACTGCTGGCCTTGCAGATATGACGGTTATTAAAGCCATTGAAGCAGGCGTTGACCGCGTTGATACCGCTATCTCTTCAATGAGCGGCACTTACGGCCATCCAGCCACCGAATCGTTAGTCGCGACGCTTAAAGACACACCATTTGATACCGGGCTTAATATTGAAAAGCTGGAATCTATTGCCGCTTACTTCCGCGACGTGCGTAAAAAATACGCCGCCTTTGAAGGTCAGCTAAAAGGCTCAGATTCGCGCATCATCGTCGCGCAAGTTCCAGGTGGCATGCTCACCAATATGGAAAGTCAGCTCAAGCAACAAAACGCGGCAGACAAACTTGATCAAGTGCTGATTGAGATTCCAAAAGTACGTGAAGAGCTTGGCTTTATTCCGTTGGTAACCCCAACCTCACAAATTGTCGGCACTCAAGCGGTGATCAACGTATTGATGGGAGAGCGTTACAAAACCATCACCAAAGAAACGGCGGGCGTTTTAAAAGGTGAATACGGCCGCACTCCGGCACCAGTCAACGTGGCTTTACAAGCTCGCGTACTCGACGGTGAACAGCCGATAACCTGCCGTCCAGCAGACCAATTGCCGCCAGAGCTCGATACCCTGATTAGCGACGTAAAATCTCAGGCTCAAGAGAAAAACCTCACGCTTGCCGACGACCTAATCGATGACGTATTGACCATCGCACTCTTCCCTCAGGTAGGCTGGAAATTCCTCGAAAACCGCAACAACCCAGATGCGTTTGAGCCAAAGCCATCAGCATCTCAATCTAATCAAGCAAATACAGAGAAAAGTAAAATGACACAACAACCAAGCACGTACACTATTACCGTAAACAACCAAACGTATGTGGTTGAAGTCAATGAAGGCGGCGATATCACCCAAGTCGCACCAGCTGCTGCACAACCTGCACCAAGCGTCCCAGCACCAGCTGCCAACTCCGAGCCAATGAATGCTCCGCTGACCGGTAACATTTGGAAAATTCACGCTAAACCAGGTGATACCGTAGAAGAAGGCCAAGTCCTGCTGATCCTTGAAGCGATGAAAATGGAAACCGAAATCCGCGCTCCGCGTACCGGTCAAATTGCTAGCATCGAAGTCTCTGAAGGTGACGCCGTTGATGTCGGTGCTCCACTACTGCAAATCGCATAAACAGGAATTTGTCCCATGGAAAAAGTCTTTGCTCTAGTCAATGATTTTGGTTTGTTCCACCTTGAGTGGGGCCAGGCCATTATGATCATTGTCGGCTTACTGTTGCTATATCTGGCAATCGTCAAACAGTTTGAACCATTGTTGCTAGTACCGATCGGCTTTGGTGGTATTCTTGCCAACCTTCCCGATGCCGGGCTTGCAATGTCAGCCGTTGAAAACGCACTGCATGCTGCCAAGCCGGAAGTCATGTCTGCCTTTGCATCAGCACTGAATCTGACTGTAGATTCCGCTGCTGACATCAAAGCCGCGCTTGCAAGTGCCACACCTACTCAGCTTACCAATATCCATTTGCTGGCTGAAGAGTATCAATACTCTGATGGCATGTTGTACCTATTTTACAGCGTAGCCATTGCCTCAGGTGCTGGTCCTTTGGTGATCTTTATGGGCGTTGGCGCGATGACTGACTTTGGTCCCCTGCTCGCCAACCCTAAAACCTTACTACTCGGTGCAGCCGCGCAGTTTGGTATCTTCGCTACCGTCCTCGGCGCGCTGGCCCTAAGCAGCTTTGGCCTGATGGACTTCAGCGTTGCCCAAGCGGCCGCAGTTGGCATTATCGGCGGTGCGGATGGCCCAACCGCTATCTACGTGTCTAGTTTGCTAGCGCCAGAGCTTCTGGGTGCGATTGCCGTTGCTGCATACTCTTATATGGCATTGGTACCGCTGATTCAGCCGCCTATCATGCGCGCGCTCACCACACCATCTGAGCGACAAATTACCATGCAGCAGCTACGTAAAGTCGGCAAGTTAGAGAAAGTATGTTTCCCACTGTTGCTACTTGTACTTATCGCTATGCTCTTGCCTTCGGCAACACCGCTACTGGGTATGTTCTGCTTTGGTAACCTGATGCGTCAATGTGGCGTGGTCGAACGTCTTTCTGATACCGCGCAAAACGCGCTAATCAACATTGTGACGATCTTCCTTGGCCTTTCTGTGGGCTCAAAACTGATGGCTGATAAGTTCCTTCAAGCAGAAACCATCGGCATTTTGGCCTTGGGCATTGTGGCATTTTGTATCGGCACAGCGGCGGGCATTCTCATGGCGAAACTGCTTAACCGTTTTACCTCGGATCAAGTGAACCCTTTAATTGGGTCAGCTGGTGTTTCTGCCGTGCCAATGGCGGCTCGCGTATCAAACAAAATCGGCCTTGAAGCCAATGCGCAAAACTTTTTGCTGATGCACGCCATGGGTCCTAACGTTGCGGGGGTTATCGGCTCAGCCGTAGCAGCGGGTGTAATGATCAAATATGTGATCGGCTAGACAAATTGTAGGAAGAGACTGACAAATGCTAACTCCATTAGATCGAGATCAGTTCTCTTCCTCATTTCGTTTTATAAAGTCATTGTTCTTAAGCTGCAACGAAGATCACATGCCAAATCAAGCCATTCATCACCATCTCTGCAGAAACATGACTTTTCGCCAGCGTGTTTGGGCACTACTGTTTGTGGTCGTAAGTATTCAGTTACTCTTGATAGGTGGCTACTTTCACTACATTTTATCCGAAACTTTGACCCATCAAGTCAGCACCCGAGCGGTGATTCAAGCACGAGAAATTGCCAGTGACCCACAGTTAATCGCTGCTATTGCAGAGCACAATGACGCCGAAGTGGTAAAGCAAATTGCTCGCTTGCAGAAAATCTCCGATGCAGACTTTATTGTGGTGGGCGATGATCAAGGCATTCGTCTTGCTCATCCTGATACAGAAAAAATCGGCTATCCGATGCAGGGCGGCGATAACATACGAGCATTAGAGCAAGGCGAACACTATTACTCGATTCGTAAAGGTAGTCTTGGCGTTGCAATTCGGGGTAAATCTCCGGTGATCTCGTTACAAGGAGAGATTATCGGCGTGGTATCCATCGGTTACTTATTAGATACCGTCAGTAGCTGGTTACTGTTCTATTCCTATCCCTTTTTCTTCGCACTACTCATCATTTTGGCCTGCTCAACCTTAGGCGCGTGGGCATTTTCTCGTCACGTTAAAAAACAGATGTACGGCATGGAGCCGGAAGAAATTGCGCTCTCTCTTCGAGTGCAAAACTCAGTTCTGGAAGCGGTGTATGAAGGCATTATTGCCATAGATAAACAAG
Source organism: Vibrio sp. EJY3 (assembly GCF_000241385.1). Lineage (NCBI taxonomy): Bacteria > Pseudomonadati > Pseudomonadota > Gammaproteobacteria > Vibrionales > Vibrionaceae > Vibrio > Vibrio sp. EJY3. The sequence continues at coordinate 292,220 of NC_016614.1, read as the reverse complement.
GGCGCTTTCTGTCCGCCAACCAAGAAGCCCTAAGTATTCTTGGGATTGCGCACCATTTAGACTATCTTCGCGGACGTATGGCCAACGAATTTATTACCCCATGCGAATTTTTCTACGGCGTGACAATGAATGGTGAGCAAGACATTCAGGAACGTCAACATGAAGTCATCACCTGTAACGGCGAGACCTTAGTTGCAACACGAGTTCGCATCTGGGAAAACGATAATGATGTCGGCTGGGTGGTAAGTTTTCGACCACGTAACGACAAGAGCACGCTCAATTATCAGCTCAACAACATTCGTCAACAAACCGATAATCTGCGTGTGCTGAGTCATGAGTATGCGAACAAACTTTCCACTATCAGTGGATTGATACAAATTGGCGCCTATGACCAGGCGCTAAAAGCGATTCGCCAGGAAACGGAGACTCATCAACAACTGATTGATTTCATCTCGCGAACCTTTAACTCAAAAGTCATTGCTGGTCTACTTCTTGGTAAGTATACCCGCGCCCATGAGTTGGGGTTAACCCTTGAGTTCGACCCATTTTGCCAGCTACATCATCCCCCAACGCGAATTACCGAAGACGAACTTGCCGCGATCATCGGTAATCTGCTCGACAATGCCTATGAAGCCACGCTTAAAAATCCAGACAGCGATAAACAAATCACCATTTTGCTTTCAGATTATGGTGAAAATGAACTGATTGTCGAAGTGGCGGATAATGGCACCGGAATTCCTTCTAAAATAGCAGAATCCCTATTTGAAAAAGGGGTGACAAGCAAAGAACAACTAGGCCACGGCATCGGACTCTACCTTGTTCACCACTTTGTCACACGTGCTGGCGGCACGATTGTGGTAGATGACGCAGAACCAGCCGGAACAATTTTTTCTTTATTTATTCCTAACGTGAGTACAGAAGATGGAAACCTATGACGTATTGATCGTCGAAGACGAAACCAACATCGCCGAGTTTCACTCGTATTATTTACAGCAAACACAACGCTTTCGTCCGATTGGGATCGCCAAAAGCGTGGCAGAAGCTAAAAAGATGATTCAATTGCTTAAACCGAAACTGGTCTTGTTGGATAACTATCTTCCAGATGGCAAAGGCATTGATTTACTGAAGGAAATAACGGCCTCAAAAAGCTCACCTGATGTCATATTTATCACTGCCGCTAATGATATGGAAACGGTACGTGAAGGGGTGAGATGTGGTGTGTTTGACTACCTATTAAAGCCGATCTCGTATGACCGTTTAGCTGATTCTCTGGAGCGTTACCTGAAATACACCAGCTCATTGAATTCCAACGACAGTATTAACCAGCGCCATGTTGACGAGTTGTTTAACTTTCAATCGAAAACCGCGCATCTACAGCAATTACCTAAAGGCATTGATGAATTAACGCTTGATAAGGTCACCGAGGCTTTTGATGAAAGTGAAGAACTTTATACCGCTGACACTTTGGGTAAAGAAGTGGGCATCAGTAAAACCACCGCTCGTCGCTACCTTGAATTTCTCACTGCGAAAGGCTTTGTTCACGCAGTCATCCAACACGGCCGCGTTGGCCGTCCAGAACGCGTTTATAAAAAGAGATAATGGAAACGGGTGGCAACACGTAACAGAAAGCTCGTTGCGTGTTGCCAAATATTACAACGTCAGATTGGCAGGGATCACTTCCGTGCCTTCAGCGATCTCGAGTGGGCTGTCTAGATTTTCACTGTGCGCTTTGCACAATGGAATGACGTACAGTTGCTGTTCGTCATTTTGAGCTTTCACTAACACTCCATGAGTGTGTTCAACAACGCAATTAACCTCACTGCAATATTTATCATGCTGAGAACTAAAGTGTTGCCAGTATGAAAGCCACTCTTGCTTCGCTTTATCATTAATGAGCTCATCAGAAACATTACTTACAATCATATGCAGACCATTTTGTTTGTTTGGGAATGCCCTGATTAAACCGAAAACTGCACGGGTAAATTTCGCTTTAGCTCAAAGAAAAGCATGAGCTTAATGCCCTCTTCGGTTTTTAAGTTTTTAATTGTTATTGGCGTCTATTTAAAGGCTAAAAGCCTGTTCAGAGGGGCTGATAAAATCCTTCCACTCACGTTCATGCCCCGTTACTATAATTGAAGCAATTTGGTTAGCGAGCTCTTAGTTATCATGTCAGATAAAATTACGGTTTGGATTGGCGTATGCTCGTCAATCATCACCATTATTCTTAGCGTGATGAATTTCAATCTAAATGCTGAAATGAAAGAAATTGATGCCTATGTCAAAAAGGTGGAAGCGGACTTAAAACAAAAGACCTTTGAGCTGGAGAAATCCAAAGAGAATACATCTCGGTATGAGTTTATTAATAAACTCATGCCTGATTTACTGGTTGATGATAAAAAGCATGTTGTTCTTACCACTAATCTGATTGCTTTAGTTCTCGATGAATCCGAAACCGAGCAGCTGTTTAACGGCCTCGCGAGTTCAACAGAAGAGAATGTAAGTAGTGTAGGTAAAATTGGCATCGCAACCATCACAAGCGTCCAGGAAAACAAATCGAAATATCAATCAGCAATTGAATATGAGGCAAAAGCTTTTGACGCTTTAGTGAGTGAAGACTTTGCAAATGCAATAAACTACCTCGATTTGGCCGAAGAGGTGTATCCCTCTTTTCATCAAGTCTATGAAATTAAAAAACTCCTACAGGAAAACGTAGCAAATTTGCATGACGAAAATACAAAAGCAGCGGTTCTGAAAAAAATCGTGTTCGAACTCAGCTGGAAAGCCCCTCAGCCACAGCTCAGTCAACTAAAAGAAATGGTAGAGTGAATAGTGGAATAAATCAGTATATTCGACTCACAAGCGACTCTGCCTCACGCCCCTTTAAAACCAATTCAACCAAGAACGCCTAAGCGTTTTCAAAATCTTCTATTGATGAAAACCCACCTTAGTCATCAAGCTTTTGGTATCAAAGTCGCTTTAAAACTGAAGGCTCTACAAACCCTAAAATAACCGGTGCAGTCATTCAATGAGAGAAAGCAACCCAAGAGCTATCATGGTTAGATGATGACGATCTTATTCACTTGTAAACAAAACGTTAAAAAAGTAATTGTGACTTCAAGGTGTTTTCTTATATAAACGGTTAATACAACCTAAGTGTCATTACGCTGAATCATGCAATTCTTTCGTTTTGGGCAAGGAGACCACGAATGCTTTGGATTGTTATAAAGTACCTTACCACCGCGGCTGTTGTCGTTTTGATTTCTGAAGTCGCAAAACGAAGCGATAAATTAGGTGCTTTAGTTGCGGCTTTACCGACAGTCACAATCTTAGCTTTGATCTGGATGTACATTGAGGGACAGGGAAGCCACAAACTCTCTAATCATGCGTTTTATACTTTCTGGTATGTACTACCAACGTTACCTATGTTTCTGCTCTTTCCTTACTTGTTGGCTAAATACTCTTTTTGGGTCACATTGCTAATAAGCTGCTTAGTATCCATTGTTTGCTTTGGCCTTACTCATATGTTGGTAAAGCAGTTTGGGATCAACTTGTTGTAAAGCTTGAGCAAAACAGCGTGACTCATACCATCCGAAACACTAGGCAGTAAAAAGCCCACCGAAGTGGGCTAAATATCTAATGCCAAACTGTTTACTGAGATAAAAGCTCTTCAATCAGCTGACATGTATATTGCAAGTTTCCTTGCTCAACGACATTAGCGAGCCCTTTTCTCGGCTCATCGAGAGTGCCTGGACCATGACCATCACCCGAAGGATCCGCTGAGTGACCTCCCTGATCAAAGTCTTTCTCTTTGATAGTTTCCATGGTCAAGGTTCCCCAGTTGCACTCTATGGTCATAGATTGGATCGGTGGGCCCGCATAAGCAAACGATGCAAATAGGGTTGCGAGCCCAGCAAAAAGCACAGGTATACATACTTTAGATATTTTCATAATCTCCTCCGTTATTTTTACCTGTCTAGATGGCACGTGTACCGCCTTTCACCATCGTTTTATATGTAGCCCACAATCTCTGATACGTTCCTGAATAGCCCTTTGTTGAACCAAAGACTGACAAATAAAAGATGCTCGCCAGGCGTTTGAACTACACTTTTCATGGAACAAAACTAGTCGATAGATTGCGACAAAAGCACATGGTTTAACGTTGGGCATAAGGTTCGAAGAAGGAGATAAATAACATGGCACAATACAAAGTTGGCTACTTCGTAGGTAGTTTGTCTTCAAACTCAATTAACAGAATGTTAGCCAAAGCACTGGCGCGTTTGGCACCGCCGGAACTTGAATTAGTAGAGATCCCAATCAAAGATTTGCCCCTTTATAGTCCCGATTATGATGCCGACTTTCCTCAAGTAGCACGAGATTTCAAGCAAGCTATCGCCGATGTCGATGGTGTTCTGTTTGTGACTCCAGAGTATAACCGTTCAATACCAGGGGCGTTGAAAAACGCTATAGACTGGGCGAGTCGTCCATGGGGACACAACTCATTTACTGCCAAGCCTTCAGGGGTAATCGGTACGTCTCCCGGTTCGATCGGGACTGCATTAGCGCAACAAAGTCTGCGCAGCGTATTGTGTTTTTGTAACTCCCCGCTGATGAATACCGTCGAAGCTTACGTGCAATTTAAGCCGGGACTCATTACTGAAGATGGCGTGGTGACCGATGAGAGTACAGCAGAATTCCTGAGTAACTACATGGTTGAGTTACATGCCTTCATCGTCCGTGTACTCACGGTACTTCCAAGAAAATCGTAAAAGACATAGCTGCACTCAATCTTTGGGGATAGCTAACACAGAGCAGAATAAAAAATGGCGGCGCTGATGATCTTTATGAAATAACTCAGTACGCTGCCATTTTTACGCGAATGCGACCACGACTACCCTGTCACTCTGAGGCCCCTTAACACCATATCAACGACAAACTCCTGCGCTTTTTCAAATTCTTCTGTCGACAGGGGGCCACCTTTAATCAGCCTGATTTCGGTATCAAAGTCGGCGTAAAATTGGGTCGCTCCCCAGATCAAAAACAACAAGTGCAAAGGCTCGACCGGACGAATCAATCCCTTATCGATCCAGGATTGAATAATCGTTGCTTTGCCTGCTGCCCAGTTCACCATTGGGAATTGAATGGAATCCGCAATAATAGGCGCACCTTGAATGATCTCTTGCGCGAAGATTTTCGATTCTTTTGGGTGTGTGCGGCTGTATTGCATCTTACCGACGATGTAATTTCTTAGCACTACCTCTGGCGGTAGCATGGCGGCTTGTTCCGAAAAACCGTCATTCCATAGCGTGAGAATGTCTTTCAATAACGCCTTATAGATGCCAGTTTTTGACTTGAAGTAGTACAGCAGGTTCGCTTTTGGTAGGTTCACTCTGTCTGCAATAGCCTGAACAGAGGTGCCTTTGTAGCCATGCTTAACGAACTCATCTGCCGCAGCTTGTAAGATTAGCTCTTCATTACGCCGTCTGATCTCACCGACATTCGCTCGTTTCGTTTGCCCTGCTTCTACCGTCAAGTTGACTCCTTACCTTTCGACTTTTTGCCTTCACCAATCGTAGTAAATCGCTGTTCAGCATAGCTGGCTAAAATACTCATTGGCCTCTTTACACTCATAAACCTATCGTCAAAGTACTTTACAAAATACGCGCCAACCCAGAGAGCGCTCAGCGAACCGCTGATATCGGGGTTCCGAATTACTCAGCAAACAAGACCTGCATCAAATGAGTGCAATGTATACAAGAGTTAGCACCAAAATTGTACACAATCCAGTCGTCTCATCAGTTCCCTCCAAATTATTGGGGTTTTCTGGCACGCATATTATGCTTGATATAAAAGCCTTCAAGCTAAAAGTGGAAAGTTATTTTTAAAAATACGACCAATTGGTCAGGTTTTTGCTTTAGTACTTATACCAACTGGCTAATACCAACAAATCGGCCAGTTATGCAAAGACGAAACAAATAACAGATTCATCCTTAGCTTGTGCTTTCGCCAAGACTGCGCGAGCTATTTGGGGCTCTTTAGTTGACCATATGGACAGGTTTTTAACAATAATGAATAGAGGAAGTTATGTTAGAGCTCATGATTAATAATGATGTCGTCAAAGTGGCATCAGCAAAAGCAGACACCATGCTTTTGAACTACCTGCGTGAACAAAAACACATGACAGGCTCTAAAGAAGGGTGTGCCAGTGGTGATTGTGGCGCTTGTACGGTAGTCGTCGTTGATACTGATGACGCAGATAAACTGAGTTATCGACAAATCAACGCCTGCATCACCCCAATTCATGCTCTGCACGGTAAACAGATCATTACCGTCGAGCACCTAAAACAAAACAACCAGCTTCATCCTGTGCAGCAAGCGGTTGTCGATCATCACGGTTCTCAATGTGGCTTTTGTACGCCGGGAATTGTGATGTCTCTCTATGCGCTGTCAAAGCAAGAAGTCGCGCCTCACAACCCAACCCATTATCTCTCTGGCAACCTGTGCCGATGCACGGGCTACGGCCCATTGATTGAAGCCGCAAACTCGATTGCGGCATGCCATATAGATGATCCGCTTAGCGTTCATGAAGCTAGCGTAAAAACATGGATGGCCTCAGTTGCAGACACAAATGAGCCGAACTATGCGCGCCCAAAAAACCGTCAGCAACTCGCTCAGGCAATCAAAGAGATGCCAGAGGCAAAAATGATCGCTGGCGGGACGGATTTATCATTAGAAGTGACTCAGCAACACAAACCTCTGGCGCAACTGATCGACTTATCTCACGTCGATGACTTACTGACAATCACAGAAACTTCGGCAGGTTGGCGCATTGGTGCGGCAGTTCCGATGACGCAGGTTCATGAACTCATTAAACAACATTTCCCAACCGCTGATGAAGTGATTGAACGCTTGGGTAGTTTGACTATTCGCCACAGAGCAACGCTTGGAGGCAGTCTCGGCCACGCTTCACCAATTGGCGATATTGCCCCACTACTTATCAGCCTGCATGGTCTGATTGAATTAGATGATGGCGAAGACAAAGTGTTACTGGCACCGGAAGAGTACATTACGGGTTACCGCCAGACCGCCCTCCAGCCCAATCAGTGGATCAGCGCGATTCACTTACCACAGCTGGCTAAAAACGAACGCCACGCTATCTACAAAGTGAGTAAACGCTACGAAGATGACATCGCGACAGTCACATTGGGACTGAACATGGCGTTTGGTTCTAACCAATGTGTCACCAACTGTATCATCTCGGCTGGCGGAGTAGCCGCAAAATCGGTACGCCTTAGCCAGTTAGAAGCGCTATTTATTGGTAAGCCATTGTCGCTTTCTGTCGTGCAGCAAGCTCAGGAAATGGTACCTCAGGTGATTCAGCCACTGAGTGATGTGCGAGGCAGTAATACTTATCGAGTCAAGTTGGTTCAGAACCTGCTTAAACGTTTTTATTTGGAGTCTCAGAGTATTGAGACAAGGTTGGTGCAAGATGCGTAAGTTAACTCAGGTTGAATCGGGACAAACCATACTCCCTGAATCCCAACAAGTCGTAGGGAAATCTTACAAGCACGAAAGTGCCGATAAGCAGGTCAGCGGTGAAGCGCTCTATGTTGATGATTACGCAACTCCCGCTGGATGCGTACATGCGGCTGTTGTGACCAGCACCATCGCTAAAGGTCAGATTACACAGCTCGACTTATCGGAGGTTGAGTGCGCTGAAGGTGTCGTTAAAGTACTGACAGAGACCTCGATTCCCGGAGAAAAGGACATTGGTACCATTTTCAAAGGCGATCCCTTACTGGCGATAAATAACGAGATTAAGTACTTCGGACAGCCTATTGCCCTCATTCTGGCGACCACACATGAGCTAGCATGGAAAGCCGCAAGCCTGGCGAAAGTGGAGTACACCGAAACGGGCGATCTGGCGCTGACGTACCCAAAAGCCGCATCACAAGATCCCCTTTTGCCTACTCACCAGATGGGTAAAAAAGTCGAACAACAAGTTTTTGACCAAGCGCCGGTTTATATTCACGGCGATATCCATGTCGGTGGTCAGGAACACTTCTATTTGGAAGGTCAGGTAAGTCTTGCAGAATTAACCGAAGATGGTGGCATATTCTTGCGTTCTTCAACCCAAAACCCGTCTGAAGTTCAGAAGTTGGTCGCTGAAGTATTAGACATTGATTTTAACCGAGTCACGGTTGATATGCGTCGTATGGGCGGAGGTTTTGGTGGTAAAGAAAGTCAGGCGGCTCAATGGGCATGTCTGGCAGCGCTTGGGGCACACCATACAAAACGAGCAGTAAAAATGCGTCTTCCTCGCTCACTCGATATGACGGTCACTGGTAAGCGTCATCCTTTCTACAACCGTTACCAGCTTGCGGCAGACGCTCAAGGCCAAATCATCGCCGCAAACATCGAAGTAAACGGTTTATGTGGTCACTCGCCTGACCTATCCGACGCAATTGTCGATCGCGCCATGTTCCATGCCGATAACGCTTACTCACTCGGCCAGGCATGTGTGGTCGGCAACAGGCTCAAAACCGATATGGTTTCCCACACCGCATTCCGTGGTTTTGGCGGACCTCAGGGCATGATCGTGATTGAAAAAGCGATGCAGGATTTAGCGCTTCAAGTCGGCCAGGATGCGCTCGACGTTCGTTACAAAAATCTATATCGCGATGGAGCACAAATCACACCGTATGGTATGGAAGTCGAACAGCATGACGCAATGCTGGATATTATGCGACAGCTTGAGAAGCAAAGTGACTACCGCGCTCGCCGCGAGGCAATTAGTCAGTGGAACCAAAGTAACCCAGTGCTGAAAAAAGGTCTGGCTTTAACTCCGCTTAAATTTGGGATTGCGTTTACGGCAACACACCTTAACCAAGCGGGAGCTCTGATCCATGTTTACACCGATGGGACACTTCAGGTATCACACGGCGGGACAGAAATGGGCCAAGGCCTGCATACGAAGATTCAGCAGATTGTTGCTCAGTCTTTCGGTATTGATATTAACAAGGTGCTTGTCACCTCAACCCGCACAGATAAAGTGCCAAATACCTCGCCAACAGCAGCGTCTTCTGGTGCCGATCTTAACGGTATGGCGGCGCACAATGCAGCGATGGAAATCAAACAACGCTTACTTGATTTCGCTTGTGAACATTATCAAGTGGAAAAAACGGACATCGTCAACGGTGAGCTTGTCGGTATTGAAACCTCACCGAAATACCAACACCCCGTCAGTTGGGCGGAGTTAGTTCAGTTGGCGTATATGAACCGTATTTCGCTCTCTGCAAGCGGATTCTACCAAACACCAAAAATTGGTTATGACCGAAGTACCGCGACGGGTCGTCCGTTCTTTTATTTTGCCCTTGGAGCCTCGTGTTCAGAAGTCACGATCGACACTCTAACTGGCGAAATGCGCGTTGAAAAAGTCGACATTCTTCATGATGTGGGTAACAGCCTGAATCCGGCGATTGATAAAGGACAAATTGAAGGTGCATTCATTCAGGGCATGGGCTGGCTAACCACAGAGGAATTGGTTTGGGGTGAGAATGGTCACCTGCTAAGTAACAGCCCGATGAATTACAAGATCCCGACCATCGGTGACTACCCGAAAAAAATGCATGTTGATCTGTACGATCAGGCCAATCCGGAATACAGCATTTACCGCTCTAAAGCGGTTGGCGAGCCGCCATTCATGCACGCGAACAGTGTCTGGTGCGCAATTTACGATGCAGTAGCCTCAATCAGTCAACATCAAAGCGCTCCAGCACTACACGCGCCAGCAACAGGTGAAGAAATCCTTAACGCTTGCGAGCATCAGCAACAGTGGCTTGAAGAGCAATCAATGCAGGAGGAAACCTATGTCGTCGAACAATGATGCCTACCTGTCGAACCCGGGCATGAACTGGTTAGCCGCCTGCCAGCAACTTGAGCAACAAGGTCAGGCTTACTGTATTGCAACGGTTCTGGCTTATGTTGGATCAGTGCCGCGATCCAGTGGCGCGAAGATGGTTATCTCTGCTCAAGGCCAGTTCGACACGCTCGGCGGCGGCAACCTCGAATACCAGGTGATCGCCAAAGCGCGTGAAAACCTGGCGCTTCAACACGCTGAACCAATTATCGAACGCTTTGCCCTGTCTGCGGATCTTGGACAATGCTGTGGCGGAGCGGTGCAAGTGATGTTCGAGTTTTTCCAGACACAAACGCCACAGGTTGCAATATTTGGTGCCGGACATGTTTGTCAGGCACTCACTAGCATCCTCAGTGGATTGCCTTGCCATGTAAAAGTCATCGACAGTCGTCCTGAATGGCTGTCGCCTTTATCGCAAAAAGGAATAGAGACGTCGCTACATGCCAATCCGGTCGATGCAATTGAAACACTAAAAGACAACACATTTGTGTTGATCATGACGCAAGACCACGCGCTTGATTTTGAGCTGACTCAGCAAGCGCTAGAAAGCAAGCGCTTTGCGTATGTGGGCTTAATTGGCTCACAAGGTAAAAGCCAACGTTTCAGGTTCCGCCTTAAAGAACAGCTGAGCAACGTCAACTTGCTCGATCAGCTCACCTGCCCGATTGGGAATCCAGACATCACGGGCAAATTACCAATGGAAGTGGCGGTCTCAGTATCTGCCCAATTGATGGAACGGTTTAAGCGACACCAAGCTAACAAACAACATAATGAAATGCAGCCCGATGTAAAACAACAGAACGAAGAACAATGGCAACAAGCCAATCTCGCACGCAAAAATATCAGGGAAAATCATCAATGAGTACAGTAAACCTTGCCTTGAGCCTAAGTGATGAACAGCTGGAAAGAATTTGCACCAGCCAACGTTGGCAGCAAGAAATGAAAATCCGCATGCCGTTTGACTCAATAGATTCTTTACTTCGTAGCGCAGAGATTGCCTTTACCAAGTTAAAAGAAAACGACTGGCTGGAAGCATTTGCAGGTCACCCGATGATTGGTGATCTCAATAGCCTGAAAAAGAAGTACTCACAAGGCAAAGACCTCAGCGAAAAAGAGCAAAAGAGCGTTAAACAGGCTTCTACCGATGTGTTGCAAGAACTGCTTACGCTCAACCGAAAATACCACGACAAATTTGGATTCATTTTTATCGTGTGTGCCACCAACAAGACTGCAGAAGAGATGCTCAACCTACTCAAAGGCCGAATCAATCGTTCTCGGGATGAAGAGCTACATCAAGCAGCGCTAGAACAACAGAAAATCAGCAAAATCAGAATGGAAGCCTTGTTATGAAACAACTCAGTTGCCACGTGTTAGATACCGCAAACGGAAAGCCCGCAGCTGGTATTCAAGTTCAGTTATTTGGCCTCAACGACCAAATATGTCTCGCGGAGGCCACCACCGATCAAGATGGTCGCGCCAAGTTCCCAGAGCTAATCTTGGAAAAACAGGGTTATACGCTGCGCTTTCTTGTCGCACCTTATTGTGATGCGCAGTTTGGTAGCGCTTTCTTTCCTCTTATAGACGTAAATTTCAACGTCTATGACGAGGGTAACTACCACATTCCTCTTCTTCTATCCCCATTCTCTTATTCAAGCTACCGAGGAAGTTAGAGGGCAATGCCCCAAAGAGAAGAGATGATTGTTCTTCAGTGAGGCAGTTGGGCAAATCCCCCCTCTCAAAGAACAATCTTTAACGAACGCATGTTCAAGGAATCAAAATTTAAAAAGGAATATTACGATGTGGCCGCAACTGTATGAATGGCTGGCGCTGTTTATCAAATGGTTTCATGTGATCTGTGGCGTCGCATGGATTGGAGCAAGCTTTTACTTCACATGGCTGGATAATAACTTAGAGACACCGCCAAAATGGAAAAAAGATAAAGGCATCAAAGGTGACCTTTGGGCAGTACATGGTGGTGGATTTTACGAAGTCGCCAAGTATCAGGTAGGTCCGGAAAAAATCCCGGAAAAACTGCACTGGTTTAAATGGGAAGCCTACGCCACCTGGCTAACCGGCTCTGCGTTGATGATTTGGATGTACTATTTCAACGCCCAAGCATATCTGATTGACCCTCGTGTCATGGAGCTAACTTCTCTGCAAGCAGTCGGGGTTGGCGTTGGTGGCATTCTACTGGGCGTGGTAGTTTATGAAGCATTAATGCGTTCACCTTTAAGCCGAAATACAGCCCTGTTCAGTGCAGCACTACTTGCGTTTGGTGCGCTGTTTTTCTACGGCTTTACCCAACTGTTCAGCGGAAGAGGTGCGTTTATTCATATGGGTGCGCTCATTGGCTCGATTATGGTCAATAACGTCTTCCACAAAATCATTCCTGGCCAACGTAAAATGGTGGCGCAAGTTACCGCAGGTGAAACCGTGGACCCCGCTCCAGGCTTAGAAGGAAAGCGCCGCTCTATTCACAACAACTACTTCACTCTGCCAGTAATCTTCTTGATGATCAGCAATCACTATCCAATGATCTATCAACATCCACTGAACTGGCTGATTGGCTTTTTCGTTATGATCATCAGCGCGTATATTCGCCATTACTTTAACCTCAAACATATCGGGCAAAATAGACCAAGCGTTCTGTTAAGTGGAGCCTGTGCCATGATGGTTCTGGCGGTATTGGTAAGTTGGCAGTCTTCTTCTCGCAGCGCATCACAACCTACCGTCGCCAATGCAGACAGCCCACATGCAGCAGTAGCGACTGAAGTTTCATTAACGGAAGAACAGAAGATCGCAAAACAGATCATCAGTGAGCGCTGTAGCCAGTGTCATAGCTCTACACCAACGGATGATGTATTCAAGGTCGCGCCAAGCGGTGCCGTTTTTGATAGCTGGCAAGATATCGAACGCTGGAAAGCAAGAATTCTGGTTCGCTCGGTTGAAAGTGCTGATATGCCATTTTTGAATAAAACCAAGATGACTGATGAAGAGCGACAACGCCTGAAAGAAGTGTTGAATTAACCTCTCTGCTCACTCGTCATTTGAAGCCACCTGAAATCTAGGTGGCTTTTTTTATGGTAATTTCAATCGATTAAGTGTGTGTAAAACAAAAAAGTGACGGGTTGTACATGCACTAAATTGAGCATTCTTGCACCAATACGAAACAATATTCTCCGTCAACTTAACAAGGTTTTCTCCTAACCCACTGGAATAACTTGACTAACCAGTCAGGAAGTTTGTGGCACAAAGATTGCTCAGATGTATTCATAAAATAGTACACAATAATGAATACAAGGAAGTCAGTATGTCTCAACAGGAAACCCACGACCTCATATATGGGTTAGAAGACAAGCCCAAAGCCGGCGCAGCACTTTACGCAGGGCTACAACATGTACTTGCGAGTTTTGTCGGAATCATTACTCCAACCCTCATCATCGGCGGCGTGCTTGGACTCGGCGAGCACGTTCCTTATCTCATCAGTATGGCGTTAATCGTGTCAGGGATTGGCACCTTTATACAGGCGCGCCGTATCGGCCCAATAGGCGCGGGGTTAGTCTGCGTTCAGGGCACCAGTTTTGCGTTTCTGAGTTCTGTCTTGGCGGCAGGCTTCATCGTTAAATCACAAGGTGGTGGTCCAGAAGATATTCTGGCAATGATCTTCGGGGTGTGTTTTGTCGGTGCCTTCGTCGAAATCATCCTTTCTCAGTTTATCAGCAAACTTAAACGTATTATCACACCTGTCGTGGCGGGTATCGTGGTAACAACGATAGGTATATCTTTGATTAAAGTCGGAATGACCGACCTTGCGGGCGGGTTCAACGCGCCAGACTTCGGCTCATGGAACAACCTTGTTTTGGGGACGGTTGTTTTAACCACCATCATCGTTTTAAATCGCTCTAAAAACCTAATGGTAAGATTGTCGTCAATCTTGATCGGTATGGTTATTGGCTATGTTCTGGCAGCCTTTATGGGCATGGTCAACTTAGAAGGGGCGTTTAATCAGCCTTTAGTCAGCGTCCCTGTTCCATTCAAATTCGGGTTTGATTTTGATTGGTTTGCATTTGTCCCAATCGCTGTTATTTACGCCATCACTGCCATCGAGTCAGCAGGCGATATTACGGCGAACTGCATTATCACCAAACAACCCGTGTCGGGCCCACAATATCTCAAACGAATTAAAGCTGGGATACTTGGCGATGGCGTGAACTCGCTGATTGCTGCGGTATTTAATACTTTTCCGAACACCACATTCAGCCAGAACAACAGCGTCATTCATCTGACTGGCATTGCAAGCCGCTATGTGGGCTACTTTGTCGCACTTATTTTGGTGGCTCTCGGATTGTTTCCTCTCATCGGTGCCATTCTGACTACCATCCCTAAACCGGTTGTCGGCGGCGCAACCTTAGTCATGTTTGGTACCGTAGCAGCAGCAGGAATTAAGATCATTGCGAATGAAGAGTTAGATCGCCGAAACCTAATGATTCTCGCCGTTTCATTTGGTATTGGTTTTGGCGTAATGCTCGTTCCTGAAATTCTGGAAGGTATGCCAAAAATCATGCAGAGCGTTTTCGGCTCTCCAGTAACTACCAGCGGTATTGCAGCGATTGTAATGACGTTAGTGTTACCCGAAGCATCAAACGAAGGTGCGCAGGAAGCAAACCCAAAAAAATCGCAAAAAACGCTTTCTAAACCAGCATTGGAAAAGTAACAAGGCTCAAGCCAACCAAAGACTAAACCACAACGGCCACTCCGATGATAACTCACGGGGTGGTCTTTTATGATCTTACTGAGCTATTTGGCTGTTTGGCTGTTTGGCTGTTTGGCTGTTTGGCTGTTTGAAACATAAACCATTACAACATTTCCGCATCAAAACGCGCAGTGCGAGCTTGAGCGATTGTACAATTGGTTTCTGCCATTAATTCAGCCAGGGTGACGTTAGGGTTCTCCACCACTAAACGAATCAACTTGGCTTCCAGCGGCTCTAATTTATCCTGATGAGCCACGAGTCCGACTTCCATCTTGTTGATCACAAAACACAGCGCCTCTGACTCTTCTGCTTTGAGATGATCAAGAAAGGTTTTCAAATCCAATGCCTCACCAGAAACCTGCCAGTTTCTGGAACGTCGGACACGCTTCAACTCACACCCCTTCTCCATCGCAATCATTTTGGCCCGCTTAGCGTGCTCGCCACCAATACGGTGAATCAGCGAAGGCAATGGGATGGTGAGCTTGTTTGAATGCATAGAAGGCGTCATATCATCAGAAATAGACACACATTTTAAACTTAGCTTGCTGATTTTTCATCTTTTCGCCACACAGAGAATGAAATGTCGTTAACGCATTGAGTTAATAAAAAGGCCTACCTTGCTAAACAAAGTAGGCCTTGTTGATTTGATGGAATGAATCTATCGGTAATTAAAGCTCTTCGCCGTAGATGTCGAAGGAGAAGTATTTCGCAGCAATCTTGTCGTAAGTACCATTTGCACGAATGGTTTTGATCGCTTGGTTAAACTTCTCAGCCAATTCTTTATCATTCTTACGCAGTGCTAGTGCCGTACCTTCACCGATGTAAGCTTTATCCGTTACAGCTTCGCCAACAAACTCATGACCTTTGCCAATGTCTTTGTCTAAAAACGCCAGCGCAAGTTGGTCTGAGTTACCAAAAGTCGCATCCAAACGGCCATTTGCCATATCCAGATACACTTCGTCCTGACCTGAATAACGTTTGATGGTCGCAACCGAGCCAAATTTATCCGTCACGTACATATCGTGAATCGTACCGCTTTGAACGCCAATTACTTTATCTTTTAAACCAGCTTCACTGATCTCAATGTTGTTGTCTGCTTTAGCAACAAAGCGAGCTGGCGTTTGGTAATACTTGTCGGTAAACAGTACGCGTTTTTTACGATCGTCAGTAATACGCATTGAAGCCATGATCACGTCTGATTTTCGCGCAAGCAGGCTCGGGATCAGAGAATCCCATCCTTGTGACACCCAGGTACACTCAAGCTTCGCTTCTGCACACAAGGCGTCTGCGATTTCGATATCAAAACCAACCGGCGTACCACTAGCATCCTTGTAATTGAATGGTGGGTACGTAAAGTCAGAAGCCAGACGAACTTCCTTTGCCATCAAAGGAGTCGATAGTAGTGCGGCGGTGCAAGCTAACGCGCTCAGAATTTTTTTCATGTGTAATGTCCTTATTATATTTCGATTGATGGTGTCACTAGATTGGTGTAGTTACAAATAGTTTCCGCCACTTCCTGCATGCTCTTTTCCGAACCGATCGTGATTCGAACACAGTTTTGCAGACTAGGCTCATGAGTCTGGTTACGCGTTACGATGCCTTGCTCTCGTAAGTATTCAAAAAGATTCATATCCGGCTTAGTGCGAATCAATACAAAGTTAGTCGCCGACGGGTAAATTGTTTCAATCCAGTCAAGACCTTCAATACGTGCAATAAAACGTTGACGAGATTCAATCAGGGTACGGGTATGAGCCGCTACTTTCTCTAGCCCTTCAGCACTTAACGCTTGGAGAACGATTTCTGCTGAGCTGTCTGGCATCGGGTACGGGGGAATCAGCTTGTAGACAAAATCCATAACCGACTGCTGAGCGATAATAAACCCGCATCTTACCGCGGCCAAACCGAAAGCTTTAGACAAAGTGCGAATCACAACCAGGTTTGGATAACGGTCAATTAGCTCAACGACACTTTGGTCAAGTTCAAATTCGATATAAGCCTCATCAACAACCACAATGGCGCTTTGCTGTGTCTGCTCTAACACGTCAACAATCTTTTGGGAGCTCAACAACTGACCCGTAGGGTTGTTTGGGGAGCATAAGAATACCAGATTCGCCTTCTCTGCTGCTTGAACCACACTCTCAACGTCGAGATCAAAGTTCGGCAAAAGCAGTGGAGAGTCGATAACATCAATCGCCAATGATTCAGCACAAAACTCGTACATCGCATAAGTCGGACTGCATATCGCGATGCTGTCTTTACCTGGCTGACAGAAGGTACGAATGAGCAAATCAATTGCTTCATCCGCACCACGTACTGCCAGTGTTGGCTGTGACGTTGAGCAGTAAGCCTGGTATGCAGATGCAATATCATGAGGCAAAAAATCCGGATAGCGATGCAGTGGAGACTGGTGCTCTTTGTACAGCAGCGGCTCTTCCAACTCGTTCGCATTAAGCCACAATCTCCCAGCGCCGCCAATGCGTCTTGCAGACTGATATGGTATTAACTTTTTTATGCTCTCAGGAGCTAACTTCTCAGCTAATGACATTATATTTATCACCCCAATGTGAATACTTAATCAATATTTGGTATTCATTCTGTATTTAATTTCTTTATTGATAATAAATTAGTCAAGAATCGCTTTCGGTTAAATCGAATTAAAGGCATACTAGCCATGCAAAAAAATCATGGATAGATGACATGCAAACTAGACTCCCTTCGACAAAAAACCTGCAAGCGTTTTTAGCCACAGCGCAACATCTGAATTTCACTCACGCTGCAGAAGCGCTTAACATGACTCAAGGCGCGATCAGCCGCCAAATCCAGTCAATCGAGAGTCTGATGGGTGTTGCATTGTTTTATCGTCAGGCACGAGGACTGGCTCTGACTCCAGAAGGCGCGAAGTTTATCCCTCTCGCAGAAGAAATCATTCATCGCTTACAAATGTCGATTCGTGAAGTGGTGGATAGTGCAAACCGAATCAAGTTGAACGCACCAAGCTGTATTACCACATGGCTGTTAGGTCACATCGCCAATTTTCAGCAAGCTTATCCTGATGTGAATGTCGAACTGACCTCAACCACCAAGCATCAGGCGATACCCAACTTCGATAGTTTTGACTTAGTCATCTCATACGGAAAACCCATCCGCAATAAAACCATTGAACAAGTACTATTGTTCGACGAGCTTCTGGCTCCAGTATGTGCGCCACAGTTGTGGGAAAAGATGGCATTGTCTGTTTCAGAAGAAACAATAGATGAGCTAAACCTGCTCAAACGTTGTACTTGGCTTCATGCGAATACGGAGCAGTCAGACTGGTCGATGTGGCTGGCGTCGCGAGGATATCGCAATGTTCAGGGCAAAGGTAACCAGACTTTTGCCACGCTTGATCAGGCGGTAAATGCAGCCCAACAAGGCTTTGGCATGGCGATTGGTGACATTACTCTGGCAGAGCAAGACTTAAAATCAAAACGCTTAATACAGCCGTTCGACAGCTATGTCGCTTCTGGAAATGGTTATCACCTGCTCAATCCAAAACACGAACGCAATTCGATGGTAGGCAAACTGGTCAGTTGGTTGGCGGAGCAAAGCGAAAGTAATCGTGACCAAAACTAGCTAGTGTCAAATTAAGACAGCCGTTTTGTAGGGGAGTGTGGTTGGTAATAAACATGAATATATAAGGGATGTGATAATGATGCGGAAGCCGGTGATACTTACGCACCACAATCACCATAAGAACTCGATTTAGTTCTTTATAATATTACTGATTCTGTTTAAAGAAACGTTCAGCACTGGCAAAAAGAGATTCGCAGAGGTTTTTCTGCTTGTTGTACTCATCAGAACCTGCGTCCATTGATTCTAGGACTTCTTTGGCACTATGGTATTCTTTAACCATTTGCTCAAACTTCGCTTCATAGCCGCTTTTCTTATATTTTCTTGGCGATTTATCTTGTCTTTTTCGCATTCTTGTTCCTGTTTGAACATATTTATCAAAAGTATATTAAACATGCAGCCTATATTTTATATATCCGCTTGCATTGGCTTAAATAAGCCTGATTCAACATACTACTTTAGTACTCATTAACGATGATAAATAAGCATTTCAAGCAATGAAAAGTTATCTAAACGATCATAACATTTGGGGCTGAAAGACCTTTCAGGTCATGTTCAGTTCTGAATGCTAATTTGTGATCTTCTGATAGATACTTAAACATTCTGACGCTATTTTTTAACCCTCGTTAATAGTTGAAAGCAAAACTGAGACTATTTAATGGAAGATAAAGAATAAGTTGCTATGGGAGTTGTATAACGATATGACTCGAAAGAAAACTGAGAAGAGACTCGAACTATATGTTTCATCAATAGCTCACGTTTCGGAGCTGTACTCACTATACACTCATTACAATAAATAGATAGATATTTTCCATTTTCCTCAGTAGAACAGAGGCTGTCTCTATGCCTGTTGTGGTTTTATAAGAAGAACACAACACAGAAATATCATTAAAAATCATAAAATTAGAACAACAATTGCGCATCTAATTTAAAATCACAGCCTATGACTACTTTACTGTTGCTCCTGCAATGAAGCCTGCACAAACTATAGTTTGACCACTGTATTGCATTTTCTATTGCAAAAAACGAATGCTTGAAGAACAAGGAAAAATTAAAAAATGAAAAAGCTAGCCTTTATCAATTTTATCGGTATACTGCACGTCAGCTCTTAAGAAAAGAGCTATTTAATTATTTTAAGATCAAATTTCTCTCAGTTCCTCATCGATTTCCTCGTTTACGTTCCTGCGACAAAGTATTTATCTCTAAATCATCTAATAGCACTTATTAGCTAATAAACTTAATATTAAAACTATACAAATATAGAGGTATCTATGTCTAATAAATCAACTGGTTCAGTAAAGTGGTTCAACGAAACTAAAGGCTTTGGTTTTATTTCTCCTGAAAATGGTGGTGAAGACTTGTTTGTTCATTTTCAATCAATTGTCTCAACTGGTTTCAAAACACTATCTGAAGGCCAAAAAGTCTCGTATGTTGTCGAGCAAGGCAAAAAAGGCCTACAAGCTGGCGAAGTTACTGTAATGTAATTCGTTATATGGCATCGATGTTCATCGGTGCCTCTTCTCTCCTCTTTATATCATCGCAAGTCTTTCACCCAAGTCTATATACCCAAATAACTTGAACTTAAACGTTAAAATTCAGTTTGCAACGCAAACCAACCTTTCTAATAAGTCATTTCAGTATATATCTTTGGCAAAAGGCCAAAAACAATCCCCTATAATAACTAATGTGATTCATATCTGAATCATTTCGCCTAGTGCTTTACTCATATAAATAGGTTTATATAAAAAGCGATTGGCGAATAAAAGAGAATTAAATGAAAATAAATATATCCGCTCAATCAATAAACCACACTAAATATGACGATATTATTCCTAGCCGAGATTTTATTCTTAGCTTGTTCGACAAAGTCAAAAGCTATTTAAGCCATGAACAGATCTCTCACTCTGCGGGCTTGGATGAAAAACCACAAAAAGACGCCTTGAAAAAGCGCTTACGTGCAATGGAGCGAGACGGGCAGTTGATTTTTACTCATCGTAGAGGTTACAAAAAAGTCGATCAGGCTTTTTTAGTTACAGGGAAAATAAGTACTCACGCTGACGGCTTTGGCTTTGTTACATACGACAGCAATGAAAAAGACCTTTTCTTACCTAAACATCAACTGACTCATGTTTTCGATGGCGATATCGTGCTGGTTCTGAAAGGCAATGCTCAACAGCAAGGTCGTTCAAACCACCGCTTGATCAAGATCGTGGAACGTAAAACGATTCATATTGTTGGCTTGTTAAAGAAAAAAGGCTCTAACTTCTATTTAGTGCCAGAAAGCACAAAACTGACTCAAACCATCCATGTCACCCCAAATGAACTCATCGCCAAAAATGTCGGTAAACTCGTTCATTGTAAAGTCACTGCATACCCGGATCACAGACAATCAACCACGGTTGAAGTCGCAGAAGTATTGGGTCGTGCGGGAGAGGCTGGCATCGAAGTAAAATTGGCATTGCGTCGCCATGGCATCAATGACAAATGGGATAAGGAAGTACTCCATGCAGCTTCCGTATTTGGCTCTCAAGTCGACGAAAAAGACAAAACATCTCGCGTGGATTACCGAGATTTACCTTTCGTCACTATCGACGGGGATGATGCCAAAGACTTTGATGATGCGGTTTATGGGTATCAAATGGACAATGGTCAATGGAAGCTTTTCGTCGCAATCGCTGACGTATCTCATTATGTCCAACCAAACGACCACTTAGACCTTGAAGCACAGTCGCGTGCAACATCCGTTTACTTTCCTGGGTGTGTCGTGCCAATGTTACCAGAGTCATTATCTAACGGTTTGTGTTCACTAAATCCTAATGAAGATAGATTAGTGATGGTATGTGAGATGACCTTTGATAACGAAGGGAACATGCTAGATTCGGAGTTTTCTGAAGGGATTATTCACTCACATGCCAGGCTGACGTACAACGAAGCTAACCGGATTGTTATGCAGTCTCCTGCGAGAACAAAATACCAAAGCAACAATCCTAAAAATAATATCTCTCAGCATTTGGTGAATCTTCATCGCTTGTATCTGAACTTATCTGGTCAGCGTAAAATCCGTGGAGCCATTGATTTTGACACTCAAGAGCTCGCTTTTACGTTAAATAACAAAAAGAAGATTGCTTCTATCGTTCCAGTTGTTCGAAATGACGCCCACCGAATGATCGAAGAGTTTATGCTCTGCGCTAATGTTGCTACAGCACAGTTTTTAGAGCGACATAAAATATCGAGTCTATATCGCGTGCACTCCGGCCCTCAAATGAAAAAGCTATCTTCATTGAGAATGTTACTTGCAGACAGAGGACTAACGTTAGCAGGCGGTGATAAGCCAACCTCTCACGATTACAACTCGTTATTGGAACAAGTTCGAGAATTGGATGAGAGCGACATAATACGCACCTTGCTCTTGCGCTCTCAAAGCCAAGCTGAGTATTCGCCTAAAAACATGGGCCACTTTGGTTTAGCTTATGATGCTTACGCGCACTTTACCTCGCCAATTCGTCGTTACCCTGACTTACTCGTTCACCGCGCTATTCGAGCCAAACTAAGAGAACAAAGTAATGGCAAGCTACGTAGTCTGTTATTGAAGTTCAACCCTATACGCAAACTAGCCGGCATAGAGAATAACTACCCTTACGATACAAAAACGATTGAGCAGCTCAGCGTGCATTGTTCACATCAATCTCGCCAAGCTGATGAAGTAAGTCGTGAGGTTGAGTCGGCGCTAAAATGTCATTATATGAAACCATTCATTGGACAAAGCTTCATGGGGACCGTTTCTGGTGTTACACACTTCGGTGTTTTTGTGGAGTTAGAGGAAAACCGAATTGAAGGCCTCATACCATTATCAAGTTTCCAGAACGGGGAGTTTGAATTTGATGCGATCAAACAAAAAATTGCCAGCCCAACCACTACCTTCACGTTAGGTACTCAAGTCAAAGTGACCGTGAAAGAAATCGATTCTAAACAAAGAAAAATTATATTTAACTTCGCGGACTCTAGTGAATCGTCACTAAAACAGTAGACTCTTTGCCGCACAATAACCACCGTTTTCATAACTGACGACATCGCGCAAATGCGACGTTATGACCGAGAATAATGATACCAATCATCTATTTTTAGCCATAAAAAATGCCCCGATCTCGCAGGGCATTTTTGGTTACTAGTGATTATTTCATTTCCACCCAGTACTCTTTATTCGCTTCAAGTAAATCTTCTAAGATATCTTTCGCGACTTTTGCACTTGGAATAGTCGCGGACAGTGTCAACGCTTGCCACAATTTTTGTTTAGAGCCTTCTACGTGTGCTTGTACCACCAATTTTTCTACCGACACTTGTTGGTTCATCATGCCTTTTTGGAACTCTGGGATTTCACCAATTTGTAAAGGCTTCGCCCCTGTATTATCGACAATACAAGGGATCTCAACCATCGCAGTTGGATCAAAGTTACTAATCGCGCCATTGTTCGGCACAATAAGCAACATACGCTCTTTGGTGTTAAACGCGATGGCTGTCGCTAGGTCAACAATGTATGAAGCGTGCTCTTCCACTTCGATGGTCGTATCTGTCGCTGTGCCATTAGCGATAATGCGGTGACACTCGGTAAACACTTCCTTCTCACGACCTTCCATAACTTCGTTCGCACGGGTGTGCTCTTTGTTCGAGTGTTCTACGACGTAATCAGGGTACATATAGTATTTCAGGTACGTGTTTGGAATGGTTTCTGGATCAAGCGCATACACATCGCGAACTTTAATAAAAGTCTCCTTCCAGGATTCATCGGTATGCTGAGTGCCATTCATCGCACTTGGTGGCAAATAACCATACTCTGTGATGTATTCTTTGATACGCGGCATAAGATCTTCACCTGTTGCTGCGTCTTTGAATTCTTTCCACCAACCAAAATGGTTAAGACCATAGTACATAATGTCGAACTGTTTACGATCGTCATAACCAAGGATCTCTGCAATACGAGTCTCGATACCGATAGGCATATCACAGATATTCAGTACTTTTGAGTTAGGACGCATTACACGGCACGCTTCGGCAACAATTGCAGCTGGGTTTGAGTAGTTCAACATCCAAGCATTTGGCGAGTATTTCTCCATGTAATCAATCAATTCGATGACAGCAGGAATAGATCGTAGACCATAAGCCATACCACCTGCGCCACATGTTTCTTGCCCTACACAACCGTGACGCAGTGGGATTTTCTCATCTTGCTCACGCATTGCGTATAGACCCGCTCTAATGTGAGCCATACAGAAATCAATATCGGTAAACGCTTCTTCTGGATCCGTGGTGTAAGAAAATTCGATATGCGGTGCACGTTCTTTCAGCAAAATTTTACACGCTTCCGCCACGGTTTCCTGACGCGACGCAAAGTTATCGTAGAACTTCAGTTGACGGATAGGAAAACGCTCTTGGTTTTCTAGCAGCATCATGACGATGCCAGGAGTAAATGTTGAACCGCCGCCTGCAATAACAACTGAGAATTCTTTTTTCATAATATGCCTCTCTTTTTTCGGGCGACGCCTCCGCCGCCCATACAATACTGGTTTAAAATTCTTTGATTAATCGTCTGGTCTTAGCGAGCCGGGCTAAGCGTTAGTTCCGATGCTTGTAGTTCTGGCTCATATTCATTAACAATCTTTTCGCACTCCTCACGTAACTGGGGCACATTCAAACCGATGATTACTTGCACGGCATTGCCACTTTTTACTAAGTTCACCGCGCCAGTACTCATGAAATATTCAGCGGATTCGACTTGATCTGCATCTTTCACCGTCACGCGTAAGCGAGTCGCACAGTTACTTAAGTCGGCTATGTTTTTGACACCGCCTAAGCCATGAATGGTCTCAAATGCTTGGATTTGCAGTGGGCTGGCACCTTGATTGTCTTTGCCCGTAATTCCGTATTTTTTATTAAAGTCCTCTTTGGAATGCAGTTTCATCTCGGCTTCACCTCGACCTGCAATTAGCACATCGAACTTAACGATCAGGTACTTAAATACGAAGTAGTAAAGAACTGTAAAACACAAGCCAATCGCGATTTGCGTCACCACCATACTGGTATGGTTACCTAGCAGTGGAATCCAGGTACCCGTTGCAAATTCAATTAAGCCGCCACCCATATTGCCGACCACACCAAAGCTGTACATCACCATTGCCATAGTGCCAGCGAGCAAAGCGTGAATGGCAAATAGCCATGGAGCAATAAAGAGGAAAGTGAATTCAAGTGGCTCTGTAATTCCAACCATCACGGCAGTTAATGTGGCAGGGATTAGCAATGCAGCAACTTTTTTGCGGTTTTCTGGTTTAGCCGTGTGGTACATCGCGAGTGCGATACCTGTGCAACCAAAAATCTTGGAGTTACCGTGTAATGCAAATCCACCAGCAGGGAAAAGGTCTTGCATAGATTGGCTAGATTGAGTGAACACTTCTAGATTGGTAAACCAGTCCACAGCAATTCCATTTGGCGTTGCCACATTACCGAACACAAATGGGGCATACACGAAGTGATGTAAACCTGTTGGGATTAAGATTCGCTCCAGAAAGGTATATAACCAAACACCAAAGGAACCCGAATCAACCATAAAGTTCTGTAAATTTAAAATCCCATGTTGAATTGAAGGCCACACATACAACGTTAACCAAGCAGAAGGAAGCATAGCGAAGAACGAAAGCATCGCTACAAAAGAGGCACCTTGGAAAATGCCTAAATATGCGGGTAGCTGTTTTTCAAAGGTACGGTTATGAATCCAGGTAACCAAAGCGGAGATTATAATGGCGCCAAAAATACCAGTATCGATGGTTTTAATGCCCGCAATTTCGGTCAATCCTGAAGTTCCACCGATAGGTTGAGAAAAGTCGACACCAAAAAACTCTCCCCAGAAACCTCCCATCGCGCCAATAAAGTAGTTGAAGGATAAGTACGAAACCATCACAACCATGGCAGCTCTGGCATGAGCGGTTTTAGCTAAACCAATTGGTAATCCAACGGCAAACAATAGCGCCATATTTCGGAAGATGGTCCAGCCACCTTCTTCAATAACTTGTAACACTTGATAATAAAGACCGCTTTTATCGGCTAAATCACCAACAAAAACCGGGTTTTTAAGAACAATGGTTAGCCCTACTAATATCCCGACAAACGGAAATAGTAAAACTGGGGTAAACATCGCTCCGCCTAAACGTTGTATCGCACTCAACATGGCAGGATCCTTAATTTGTTATTTATTCATCTTCACAGTGTTCCGTCTTTCGACACATTCAAATTACTCCCAGACACAAAAAGAGACAAATTAAATACAAGTTAAACGTGATCGAATACAAATAAAAGATATGCTTTGAGAAAAAGCTCACAAAACATGACCTATAGATAATCTTTATACGTATATTGTGTGCTTTAAAACCGAATAATTGCGATACAACTCAATAAAGGTTATTGATTTGTATTATTTGCGATGTGATAATTTCATCAGAAATTAGAGAGGTAACTTATGCTGTATAAACAAGTCATGCAGGAGCTAAAAAACCGAATTGATTCCGATGAATTCGCGATTGGTGACACGCTTCCAACCGAAAAGGCATTGGTTGATCAATACTCTGTCAGTCGCATTACCATCCGAAAAGCAATTCAAGAGTTAGTACAGCTTGGTTTAGTGGAAAAGCGTCAAGGGGCCGGAACGACCGTAATTGGAAAAACCATGGTCGGCTCTATGCTGGAATTGAAAAGTACAAGTGAATACTTTACGGATGCCAGCAGCAGTCTTGAGTACAAAATTGTTGAGTTTGCTTTTATTGATGCCGACGAAGATCTGGCAAAGATCTTACACATTGAAAGTGGTGAAAAGGTCTACTTTATCCGTCGTTTCAAGCTAATTAACGGCGTGCCTTCTGTTTACGAAGATTCATACATGCCAATGGCGATGTATCCCAAAATGAAGGTGATGTCGCTAGAAGGCTCTAAATACGCCTACCTAGAAAACGAACTCGGTTTTGAAATTGATGGCGCATTTCAAGACTTTGAGGCCATAATGCCCACTCAAAACATGTGTGAGATATTAGGCGTAAATGAGAACAAGCCCCTATTGTGTATCTCAT
Organism: Vibrio sp. EJY3; assembly: GCF_000241385.1. Taxonomy (NCBI): domain Bacteria; kingdom Pseudomonadati; phylum Pseudomonadota; class Gammaproteobacteria; order Vibrionales; family Vibrionaceae; genus Vibrio; species Vibrio sp. EJY3. The sequence goes on along the minus strand of NC_016614.1, from coordinate 265,834 downwards.
CCGTTGGTATTCTTAAAGATGGACGTGTATTTGAATATACACGCATTGTTTCCAAGCCAGAAACGATGTCTTACAAACATTACCTCAAACGCGGTAAATAACCGACCAGCCTCTTCGGTGAAATGCAACGATCCCAGCATTTTCGTTAAAAACGGACCTAATATTGGGGTTACCCTCCCTATTTCAGACAACATCAAAGACTAAAGACGCCATACAAGAGAGGCGTCTTTGGTCAAGATGAAGTAGAAGAAGAATAAAACCAATTAAAACAAAGCATAGATTACTGTTACATACCGTAGCGAAATGCCTTGCCCAGAGCGACCATATCACGATGAACTGGAGCCAATGCCCGCGCATAACTAGCGAGTAACGTCATTGTATACTGATTACGCTGATGCATAGCTTGGTCGGTACATTGGTGGTCAGTCGTGATCAATTCCTCTACATTGCGAAAGATTAAGTGATCCGGTAAAAAGCACGCGTGGTTGTTCTTGTTTCCCGTCATGCGCAGTTCACTGATCGGATACACGCCATTTACACTAGCTGACACGCTGACTAAAAGTACTGGCTTGTGTGCCAATTCTTCATCGGTAGACAACAGCAAAAAGTTCTTGAGCGCTGGCGTCGCCATTCCATGCCACTCTGGGGTAATAAGAATCACAGCATCCGAGTGTTTAAGTGTCTCGGAAATGGATGTCCATTGCTGCCACTCTTCAGTTTGTTGCCAAACGCCCTCGTTCCAAAATGGAAGGTTAAGTTGATGCAAATCTAAAATGTCTGCGGTATCGAAATGGTCTAAAGAAAGTGACTTTAAATAGCGTGCAACTTGTAGACTTTGCGAGTTTGCACGTTGGCTACCAGATACAATGGTAATCTTCATATTAATTCCTTTTTAAAGCTTGGAGAAAGTAAGTCATTAGATTTATTAGATGACGCAGCCACGCGAGGAGCCGCCAGAACGATAGCAATTAGGACAAACATTGCCCCTAACAGCTGAAGCCAAGTAAGGGTTTGATCGAGCACGAGATAGCCCAATACACATGCAGATACGCTGCTGAGAAAACCGAGAAAAGAAACCGTAATCGGTGGCAGCTTCTCGATTCCTCGAAACCATAGGGAGTAGCCTAAAATCGCGCCAATCACACTCAGATACAGATACCCAATGTAATTTGGCAAGCTTAAGGATTCAGGTAGCCCTTCAACCCATAAAGCCACTGGCAGCAACATGAATCCACCAAAAAGCAGTTGCCAGCCCGTAAAACCCAATAAGGTCATGCCTTGGGGTCTTTGCCACTTTTTCGTTAATACAACGCCAGAAGCCATACTTAATGTGCCGACAGAAGCCACCGCCACCCCCGTCAAATTGATCTGTACAGCACTGTTGATGACCAATAAGACAATGCCCAGTATTCCGACCGCACTCGCCAACATTTGACGCGATGATAGCTCTGATTCAAGCCACTTCCAGCTAAGTAGGATCACAACCATAGGCTGGATAGACATCACTATCGCCGCCATCCCCCCTGGTAAATAAGTAGCAGCGAAGAATAGACAGTAGAAAAACAAACCGATATTTAAAAAACCAAGTACCGCAAGACGCAGCAGCCATTTGCTATCAGGTAACGTCTTGCTAATTAAGACTAAAAACAACCCTGCCGGCAAAGCTCGAATCGTCGATGCAAGCAATGGGCTTTCCGGTGGCAATAACTCCGTTGTCACAATATAAGTACTTCCCCACACGATCGGTGCTATTGCAGTCAAACCGATTGTCTTAATCTGATGTAATCCTTGCATACTGACGCCTCCAACATTCTTTATAAAAAGTATCTTTTGTAAAAGATACTTTTTATAAAGTAATAGATGTTTAATTTACGATCAAGTATCTTTTTAAAAAGATATTTACACAGGAGATAAAAATGTCATTGGATAGTGTCGATTCCATTCTGGCTCAATGGAAAAGCGTCAGACCAGATCTGGACTGTTCTTCTATGGGGGTTATTGGACGTTTGCGCCGAACCAGTAATGCTTGGAAAAGTAAGATGGATAAGGTGTTCAAAGAACATGGCTTAAGCAGCATCGAGTTCGACATCTTAGCAACGATGCGTCGCAGCGATCCTTCTGGTATCACACCCACAGAGTTATATAAGACACTCATGCTTTCTTCAGGTGCTGTCAGTACACGATTAGAGCAGTTGGTAAAAGAAGGGTTGGTAGAGCGTATTTCTAGCGAACAAGACCGACGAAGCTGCAAAGTCACCTTGACCTCAAAAGGTGTTGAGCTGGTTGATACTGCATTAAACGCGCATGTTGAAAACATGGATAACATGCTGAATGCATTAACAAAAAAAGAACAAGATCAGCTAGCCGGCTTACTACGTAAAGTATTGATTTGTGAAGAAAACGAAAAATGATAGCGAAGTAAAAAACGCTTCGATTGAGAATTAACAAATCATTTTATAGTGACAATTTGGGCTGAATAAAGTCTATAAATGCCGAGATTCGCTTAGAAACAGAAGACGACTTGTAATAAACAGCATTAACTTGCTCTCGTCCAATATCAGGAAATCGTTCAGACTCTAAAAGTGACACGAGTCGTCCTTCTTCAATATCTTTTTTCACCATAAAACCCGATAAACACGCGATACCATTACCCGCTAAGACCAGTTGCCGAACCGTTTCACCATTGCTTGAGGTAAAAGTTGGTTTTAACAGGTCAAACCCTTTTAGTGGCCAGTTGTTTAGCGTCTTTGGGCTGGAAAAGCCAATAGTATCGTGTTGGGCTAAGTCAGCAGTGAGCTTTGGAATCCCGCGACGAGAAATATAGTCTGGAGAAGCAACAATATAGAGCGAACTCTTTCCCAACGGACGGGCATGTAATGTCGAATCAGTTAGTTTGCCGATACGAATAGCAAGATCAGTTCTTTTCTCGATCAGATCAACAAAACCTTCGTTTGATGTGAGCTCCAGATGGATATCGGGATAGGATTCCTTAAATGCCTGTGCAAGCGGGACCAGCTGGTGAAACACGAATGGGCTAGCTGCATCGACGCGTAAATTACCACTAGGCAATTCTCCACGTGATATGATCTCTTCCTCAGCCTTTTGGAGTTGAGCCAATCCGCCTCGAACTAAAGCCACAAACTGCCGACCTTCATCGGTGAGTTCTACACGACGAGTGGTTCGATTTAATATTGATACTCCGAGTTGCCTTTCTACCTTGCTTACTGCACGAGATACTCTGGCTAATTGAATATCTAAAACTTCTGCCGCTGCCGAAAATCCACCACTATCAACAACCGCTAATAAAATTTCCAAGTCATCAGAACGTGTCAGCATCACCTTCCCCCACACTAGTAAAACACCAAGTAAATTATTGCATATATAACAAATATAATTTGCTTTAAACAATGTTTTTAACAACAAACCATTTACGCATAATCCAGCTCTCTAAACAACAAGATATGACTCAACGAGTAGGGAGATAAATATGCCTTTAGCACTTCTTGCATTGACGCTCAGCGCCTTTGCTATTGGAACGACCGAATTTGTCATTGTTGGGCTTATCCCAACGATGGCCTCAGACTTACAAGTGTCACTGCCCTCTGCAGGACTCTTAGTGAGTTTATATGCCCTTGGTGTTGCCGTTGGCGCACCAGTGTTAACCGCTTTAACAGGTAAGTGGAATAGAAAACATGTTTTGCTCGCCGTCATGTCATTATTTGTCGCAGGCAATGTAATGGCATGGCAAGCGCCGGGTTATAACACTCTGATTTTAGCTCGCATCCTTACAGGGCTCTCTCATGGCGTATTCTTCTCAATCGGTTCTACGATTGCTACAGGACTGGTTTCAAAAGAAAAAGCAGCGAGTGCTATCGCGATCATGTTTACAGGCTTAACAGTCGCGCTGGTAACAGGGGTGCCGCTAGGTACTTACATCGGACAATCTTTTGGTTGGCAGGCGACCTTCTTGATCGTCGCTGTACTAGGTTTGGTTGCGTTAATTGGAAGCGCTCTTTTGGTACCAAGTAACCTCAAACAACCACCTGTAACTAAGCTAACTTCACAACTAAAAGTATTGACACAGCCTCGCTTGCTACTGGTCTATGCAATTACTGCTTTAGGCTATGGTGGCACATTTACAGCCTTTACGTTTTTAGCCCCGATTCTTGAACAAGTATCCGGCTTTGGTTCCAGTGCGATTGGCTTGATTATGCTGGTGTACGGTGTTTCTGTCGCGGTGGGAAACATCTGGGGTGGAAAAATGGCGGACAAAATGGGGCCAATTAAAGCACTCAAAGTCATTTTTTTCGGGCTTGCAACTGTTCTAATCGTGTTTAATTTCAGTGCGATCTACCCTATCGCGGCCGTTGCCACAATTTTAGTTTGGGGAGCATTTGCGTTCGGTAATGTCCCTGGCTTGCAGGTCTATGTGGTGCAGCTGGCAGAAAAATACACACCTGACGCTGTCGATGTCGCTTCAGGTCTGAACATTGCGGCGTTTAACGTCGGTATCGCACTAGGCTCTTGGAGTGGCGGTTTGATCGTTTCGAACGCTGGCCTAATGCACACGCCATGGATAGGTGCAGTTATCGTGGCCATCGCTTTGGCTCTCACTTGCCTGAGCGGGAGAATCGACAATCAGGAAAAAGGGAAGCCTGATTTCGCGAGTTTAACGTCGAATGTGTAGTGACAACGCAGATACTCTGAAATAGTTTTACGTTACACGAGCAACTGAGCCACACCGACTTTTAGGATTTATTTTCTTAGAGTACTTAGCCTCATGGTCATACCATGAGGCTAAAAATGCATGCGATAAAAATAACGACATCACATCGCAAGTCATTTTTTATTTGCACGTAAGTCGAGAGGATCAACCACTCCCGCCACAATCGCCATACCGACTAATTCGGGTAAGTTGTTGGCTTCAAGACGTTTCATAATTCGAGAACGGTATAAATCGACCGTTTTGATGCTAATTTCCAGCTGTTCGGCTATCTCTCGGCTTGTATAACCTTGAATTAAAGGCAAAAAAACATCCTGCTCGCGAGGGGTAAGCGAAGCAAGTTTTTCCTCTATCAATTGCTGAGCATTACTTCTGATCACACTCGGCTCGCTTTGAAGTGAATCCTGAACGCTGTCTAGTAATAACTGATCGTTGTAAGGTTTTTCGATGAAATCGACCGCACCGGATTTAAATGCACGCACAACAATGGGTACATCAGCGTGACCACTAACAAAAATGACGGGCAGTTTAATGCCTCGACGACGCATTTCTTCCTGTATGTGCAGCCCCCCCATCCCGGGCATGCGGATATCCAGTAAAACGCACGCATTGGCCTCGGGATCACATGATGACAAGAAATCTTGTCCGGAAGAAAACGGCACCGCTTTTAGCCCTACCGATTCAAACAACCAAACCGTTGAATCGAGCATTCCCTGATCATCATCAACCACATATACAATCTGTTCACTCTGCATGTCATACTCCTAACAAGCGTTGCTGCGGGGACCACTGTTCTCCCCTGATCTATCTTTATTGCTACGCAGTGGCAATGAGCAACAAAACGTTAATCCTCTGCGATCAGAAGGCTCAACATCAAGACTGCCGCCAAAACCTTCCACGATTGTTCGACTCATAGATAACCCAAGCCCAAGTCCATCCGGTTTGCTGGTATAAAACGGTGTAAAAAGCTTGTCACTTTCGTCCGGCTTTAGCCCTGGTCCCTGATCCTTAACACGAATAAGCAACCATTGCGCATTAGTGCTCACGTTAATATCTACCATTGAGTCTTGATTAGGATGCACACTCCAATTGGCATCAATGGCATTTCGCAGCAGATTAATCAGTACCTGCTCCAACAAAACAGCATCGCCATATACAAGCGGTCGTTTCTCATGTTCTGCATTGCAATAATTAATGGTGACTTTATATCGACTGGCTTCACTCGCACAAAGCCCCACTGCTTCCCACACCACCATATCGATGTCTAACGGTTGAATATTTCGCGGGCTCTTGCGCAAAAAATTTCGTAGACGATTAATGACGGCTGATGCATGGCTAGCCTGACCACAAATCAATTGCAGCCCTTCTGCAACGCGCGCAGCATTTTGAGGAGTTTGAGGAAGGGTTTCTAAATAACGCTGGCTGGCGCTCGCATAGTTGATCACGGCAGCCAGAGGCTGATTCAGCTCATGAGCAATACCGGATGCCAATTCACCCATCGTAACTAGGCGAGCAGTATGCGCTAACTCATCCTGATGACGCCTCTGTTCTGCCTCTCGTAACTCTCGCTCAGTCATGTCCCGTGCAACCAGCGAGGCGTAATACTGCCCTCCTGCACCTTTGTGAGCGAGTAATACTAACGATGCGACAAAACCTGTTTTGTACTTCAGCGGAGTTAATTTCACTTCTGTGGTCCACGCTCCCTGTCGTATGGCCTCCTCCCAACCTTCCTCTCGAAGCCTGTCAAAATCCTGAGGGCTCAGGAAATCAGCCAGATTCGGCAGTTCACCTTCTTCGCATATCCCCAACGCGGTGCGAGCAGAAGGGTTCATCTTGGTCAATTGCCAGTGCGAATCCGTAAACAGTACCAAGTCCGTGTTGGCTCTGACGACTTCCGCCAGTCGGCTATTTTCCTCTTCTGCCCTTACTCTGGCAGTGATATCCCTCGATATGCCGACAATTTCCACCACATCGCCGGTATACGTTTCCCGAATGCCACGAAACGCAGTTTCGAACCACAAGTAGTGTCCATCACGATGGCGAATACGATAAGTTAAAGTCAGGTAGCCATCTCGCTCCAAGGGTTCAACCATTTGCAAAAGGAGCAAATCTCGGTCGCTAGGGTGGACCATCTCTCTAACTTGCATGCCACGTAACTCTTCAGGCCAATATCCCAGTAGAGTCCAAGAGGCAGCCGAAGCATCCAAAAAACCACCATCGGGACGATGACGAGAGATCAAGTCAGTCGTGTTTTCTGTGATCAGGCGATAAAGCCTTGAGGCGGTTTCTGCATCTCTTTTATTCAGGATTTCTTGCGTTGCATCTCGACAGCGAACGATCACAGACCCTACTGAAGGCTCAGGGAAAAACTGCCACAGAAAGTAGCGTTCATCTAATTTAGATTCCACTTCTGCTATGACTCTTTCCTGCTTCAGACAAGAGGCGATTAATTGAACGTAGTTAACTGGCAACAGATCTTGTAGAGACAAATCATCTCGACAAGACAGGAGGTTCTGCATGGAAATATTGATCGCCTTGGGCCTGGCTTGCTTATCAAAACGTACCGTGGGTAACGGATCACTTTGCAGTAAGCCTTCAGATGGTTGCGCCGAGAGATTTGCCAGCAGTGTTTTTAGTAGGGTTCCCATGGCGGCCAGAGATGAGACATGACTAGGCTGCTCGGTTGAGATAACCAATATCCCTTCCCCTTCCGACGCTTCCCCTTCAGATGTTCGCCCCTTTGGCATCAGAGAAATCACCCCGCCATGAGCTAACCCCGCACGATGTAAACGTCCTCCCAGCCAAGAATCTCCAAGGCGAATATTCGGCAAGGGAACACAAATCTGGCTTTGCAATTGTTCGCGTATTCCATCATCACTGGCATTCAGCGGATTACCGTGTCCAGACGGAAGTGCAGGACCATCTTCATCATTGGTATAAACCTGCTCAGACGGTTGCCAAGGGAGCCAAAAGACCTGTTGAACACCCGGCCAAGTCGAGACATAACGACGCAAAGCGGAAGCCTGCTCCGGGGCTGAACCCTGACGCAATAAACTTAGCCATAAATTGAGGTAAAGCTGTGCACGTTCGCTTTCCATGCCGTCTTCCAAAGATGTGGTTATCAAAACATTCTTCCCTTACGCCTTCCACTCTGACACCCAGCATAAAGGAATATAGGACAAATACTATAAGACTATAGGCTATTACTATAACTCATACGGGTATGCTATAAATTATCACATGTTAATAAAACATTAAATTTAAAGAACACGCTTGTTAACAAAAAGTATCTGATAACGGAATCACCAATAGCTAAAAAAAGGATCTTAAATGTCAATCTATGATAACGATCTTACGCCTTGCGCAGTGAATCACATTGCTCTCACTCCACTGAGTTTTTTGGAGCGCACTGCAACCGTCTACCCTGAGTACCCTGCTGTGATTCATGGCAGTATTCGTCGCAACTGGTCAGAAACCTATCAACGCTGTCGTCAGCTCGCCTCAGCTTTATCCGGCCGTGGTATTGGTAAAGGTGATACCGTATCAGTGATGCTGCCGAATATACCAGCAATGCTAGAAGCGCATTTCGGTGTCCCTATGATAGGGGCGGTTCTCAACACTCTGAACGTCAGACTTGATGCCGAAACCATCGCTTTCATGCTGAAACATAGCGAAGCCAAAGTACTCGTCTGTGACCGCGAATTTCATGCTGTGATTACGGAAGCACTGACTTTGATTGATAATCCGCCACTGATTATTGACGTCAACGATCCAGAATACGGCGGAGAAGAAGCGACCAGCGATCTCGATTATGAAGCCTTTCTGGCTGAAGGCGATCCTAACTATGAATGGCAATGGCCAGAAGACGAATGGCAGGCGATTTCTCTCAACTACACATCAGGAACCACCGGCAACCCGAAAGGCGTGGTTTACCATCATCGTGGGGCTTACCTGAATTCACTCGGCAACCAAATGACCTGGTCAATGGGGCATCACCCTGTCTACCTCTGGACTTTGCCAATGTTCCACTGTAACGGCTGGTGTTACCCATGGACCATTACGGCTTTGGCTGGGGTACATGTGTTCCTTCGCCGAGTTGACCCGCAAAAAGTCCTCACTCTGATTCGTGAGCATAAAGTAAGCCACTTATGTGGAGCTCCGATTGTACTAAATGCTCTGGTTAACATGCCCGAAGAAGCCAAAGCAGCAATTGACCATCCAGTTAACGCGATGGTTGCAGGCGCAGCGCCACCAGCAAAAGTGATTGGCGATGTAGAAAAAATGGGCATCAACATTACCCATGTCTATGGATTAACCGAAGTCTACGGTCCAGTTACTGTCTGCGCATGGCACGAAAGCTGGGATGAGTTCAGCCTTGAAGAACGTGCGACGCTAAAATCACGTCAGGGTGTCCGTTATCCAACCCTTGAAGGAGTAATGGTAGCCGACACGCAAACGCTCAAACCAGTCGCCAAAGACGGTAAAACGATCGGTGAGGTTTTCATGCGAGGTAACACCGTAATGAAAGGCTACCTGAAAAATCCAAGCGCTACGGCAGAAGCCTTTGAGGGTGGTTGGTTCCACACCGGCGACTTAGGTGTATGCCACCCTAACGGCTACATAGAGATCAAAGACCGCCTTAAAGACATTATCATCTCAGGTGGAGAAAACATTTCTACCATTGAGCTGGAAGACGTTCTCTACAAACATCCCGATATTCTTGAAGTTTCCGTCGTCGCCAAGCCAGATGAACGCTGGGGCGAGTCGCCATGTGCATTTATCACTCTTAAGCAAAACAGATTCACGAGTGAAAATGAAATTCTCGACTACTGCCGTGAGCACTTAGCTGGCTTTAAAATTCCAAAGACCATTGTCTTCACCAACTTACCCAAAACGTCCACAGGGAAAGTGCAAAAGTACATTCTTCGCGACTGGGCAAAAGAAATCTAAGTAAATAATAAATCTAAATAAATAAGTAAAAGCTCGGGAGGCATTGCTTCCCCATCTTTTACTACAACACAGCAAAGTAATACTCCCCCGATAACGTCAACAAGGAAGACGCCATGCAAGTTTATAAACGACAGCAGGGAACCGAACAACCATACTGGCCACTGGGGCCTTTTAAAATTCGACTGCCTTTCATTCACTACCGCTGGGAATTTGCGGAAATGCTGCAAGCGTTAATTATGTTTGTAGTGAGCTTAGCGATGATCCCCCTTTTAGAGAAATATCTCGGACTACCTTATGACATCGCTCTGGCCTACGTAGTGGTATGCGGAATTGGCTTTATGATTCCAGCAATGTTAGGTGTACCGTTTGTGCCAGGTTGGATCACTCCGGGTATTCCGGTGGTTTTACTCTTTCTTGGCGACTTCAAGCCAGGACCAGAAGCGATACAAGCGCTGTTCGCTCTTCAACTACTGGTATTTATCATCTTCTTAGTCCTGGGCGTGACTCGTTTGGGCTCCGCGATGGTTAAACTGGTGCCGAACTCGCTCAAAGCAGGGATCATCATCGGTGCCGGGATCGCAGCCATAATGGGCGAAATCTCCAGCGGTGGACGCCTGGCTGCCACTCCAATCTCTCTGAGCATTGGTAGTTTGGTCTGTTTGTATTTGATGTTCTCAGTTTCTTTCAAGGGATTGATTGATAGAGTGCCACTGGCGAAAAAAATCGTTAATTACGGTATGGTTCCTGGCATGCTCATTGCCATTTCAGTGGGCATTTTGGTCGGTGAATACCCAATGCCTGATATCCAATGGGGTATTACTCAACCAGACTTTGTCGGAATGTGGCAGTACTTACCATTCAATATTGGTTTCCCGGATTTAGATGTATTCCTGATGGCCATTCCAACCGCAGTCATTGCTTACATTATTGCCTTCGGGGACATCATTGTGGGTCAATCATTAATGCAACGAGCGGATGAACTGCGTACCGATGAAGTCATTGAAAACAATATCGACCGTGTTCATTTAGTCACCGCGATTCGTAACGCCTTACACGCTTTCTTCGCACCATACCCAGGCCTAGCCGGACCATTATGGACCGCAGTTGCTGCAACAATGGCAGAGCGTTACAAGCATGGGCGCGAAGCAATGGACTCTATCTACAGCGGCGCGGGTACGTTTTGGATCACCGGTTTTATTGCTCTTTTCGCGCTTCCACTGGTTAGTTTCTTCCAACCTGTGCTGCCGATAGCGCTGTCGTTAACTCTGCTATTAACGGGTTACATCTGCCTGATGGTAGGACTAGAGCAGCTAAACAATAACACTGAGCGTGGTATTGCCGGGATGATGGGCGTGGTTCTTGCTGTCTATGGCGCAAGCTGGGGGCTAGTAACTGGGGTTGTCCTTTATGTTCTGATCGAGCGTACTCACATACTGCGTTTTCAGGTCAATAAGAAAGACAGCGAAACCGTCAGCGATAGCTGATAGCTGATAGCTGAATTAACTCAATAAACGCAACAGGCTGTTTTCACCTGTTGCGTTCTAAATCTGCGTTTCTAACACCACCGTCAAAGTCATGTTTAACGTCCCCTTCCAACCCCGATCAACTAACCACTGACACATTCTCTCCAACCCAAGTCAGCAATTGCTTGGCCGCTTTAGATAACACCTGATTCTGGCGAACGATGTAACCAAAGTCTGTGTTGGGGAAGCTTGGCAATGGTATCACCTCTCTGGTTAACTTCAGCCTTGGGTCAATCGAAAAGTCCGGAACAATCGCGGTGCCAAAACCAGCTTCTGCCCAATCGATTTGCGCTTCCACACTGCCTACTTCCATCACTCTATGCTTTGGCAGCTCCAGTTCCGGCAAAGAAGCATCGATCAGTTCTCGCGTACGAGTATCGTGCCCAAGCAGAATAAGCGTCTGGCTTTCCTTTTTGTTTTCCTGCCACTCAAAGATATTGTCGCCAAAAGCACACCAGTGAATCTGGGTCAGAGGGGTAAAGTGAAGCGGTTGACTCTCTTTCTGAGCAATAACAAAACCGATGTCTGCTCGGGCACGTTTCACTAAGTCCACCGCTTGAGATGAGGTGGTGTTGAATAGCGCTAAATCGATGCCCGGATACTCGTTTTTGAATTTTTGAAATGGCTTGATAAGTAACAAGCGCGAGACAATATCGCTGGCAGCAATCGAAAGCGTTCCCTGGGTAAGATCATTAATTGCATTAAGATCCGACTGACAGATCTGCAGCTCGTTCAGCATGTGTTGCGCAGTATTCAACAAGCGCTTTCCAGCCTGAGTCAGTTGCACAGGATTTCGTTCAATCAATTTCGTCCGTGTTGCTTGCTCAAGCTGCTTAATGTGCAAGCTGACATTCGGCTGAGTCATATGCAGCTCTGTAGCCGTTTTGCCGAAATGTTTCACTTCAGCCAACGTGACAAATGTCCTCAGCCAATTCAAATCCAACATTGCCCACTCCGATATGAATTTCTTATCAATCTGATTAGTATAATTAATTTCTCTTATTAAGGCGAACAACATAAGATTTTTCGGTCTGTTATTGGAGTACAAATTATGTCGTCTATCGTTGTTGTGGGTGCAAACTGGGGTGATGAAGGCAAAGGCCGCATCGTTGACTTTTTGGCAGAGCAAGCTTCTGCGAGTATTCGTTTCCAAGGTGGTAACAACGCGGGTCACACCGTGGTTAACAACCTGGGCACGTTTAAGCTACACCAGCTTCCAAGTGGCGTATTCAACCCAGACTGTTTGGCAGTTTTAGGTCCGGGTATGGTTATCAGCCCTGCGTTGCTGTCTCAGGAGATTGCGGAAGTCGAAGAAGCGGGCGTTAAAGTGAACATGCGCATTTCTGATCGCGCAACACTGTGTCTACCTCTACATGCACTTGAAGATACGCTAGAAGAACAGCGTTTAGGCGACAAAGCATATGGTTCTACTCGTCAAGGTATTGCACCTGCGTACGGTGACCGTGTGATGAAAAAAGGCATTCTTGTTGGTTGGTTAAAGCAACCTGAAGTACTAGTTGAACGTCTTCAATTTATGATGGATTGGAAACTACCTCAACTACGTGCGCTTTACCCTACATTTGAGTTTGAACAGACGGCAGAAGAGTTAGCGAACTGGTTACTAGAAGTATCTGCACCTTGGCGTGATGCTATCTGTAACGTAACGCTTCCTCTTAAAGAGCTGCAAGCAGAAGACAAGACCCTGCTATTCGAAGCGCAACTTGGTGCTGGTCGTGACCTGGTTTACGGTGAATACCCATGGACAACGTCTTCAAATGTTGTCTCTATGTATGCAGGTATCGGTAGTGGCCTACCAGCTCTTCGTCCAGAGCGCGTAATTGCTGTAGCGAAAGCATTCAGTTCATCAGTAGGTACAGGCACGCTGATCACTGCAATGGAAGAGCAAGATGCATTCCGTGAACTTGCAGGTGAGTTCGGCGCAACAACAGGCCGTCCACGCGACATGGGTTACTTTGATGCAGTAGCAACCAAAAACGGGGTTGAGCTACAAGCAGCGACAGAAATCGCGCTAACCAAAGTAGACTGTCTGACGGGTCTTAACGATCTTAAAATCTGTGTTGGCTACGAAGGCGATCACAGCGAAAACCCAATCTGGCCTCAAACAGCAGCACTAGCACCAATCTACGAGAAAATGGAAAGCTGGAGCGAAGACATCACAGGATGTCGTCAGTTTGAAGAGCTACCAGTAGCGGCACAGAAATACGTACTACGTATTGAAGAACTTATGGGCGTACCAGTAAAAATGGTTTCTGTGGGTCCTGGTCGTGAACAAATGATTATGCGTTAAGGTGTGATGGATACCAACCAACGTTGGTAAACCACATCTTTTGGCAGCGGCTTCCATCTGTTCCGGGGTGAAGCCGCTTTTTTTTATTTTTGAAACCTGACTGAACGCCGTTTCGGTCTAGAACGGTTTCCCGTTAAAACAATCTGCGCTTCATTCCCGCCTTTTCCAAAATTCGAGTCGAAATTTCCTCAACAGAAAGCGACGAGGTATTGATATAAGGAATCGCTTCTCTTCGGAACAGCGCTTCAACCGTATTCAACTCCAATTTACATTGTTCTTCACTGGCGTAATCACTGCCCGATAAACGATTCTCGCGAATTTCATTCAATCGTTCAGGGGTAATGGTCAATCCAAACAACTTATGACGATGTATCTCAAACTCAGGCAACAAGCGCAGCATCTTTACGTCTTCCGCAATAAACGGGTAGTTCACCACGCGCAGACCAAACTGCATTGCCATATATAAGCTGGTTGGGGTTTTGCCACTGCGCGATACACCCAGAAGAATGATATCTGCCTGCTCCAAGCCTTTTAGCGTAATGCCATCATCATGGGCGAGCGTATATTCGATTGCAGCAATGCGGTCAAAGTAAGTATCGGAGTCTTTACCCACACTTCGGGAGCGCTGCAACTTTGGCGTGGGTGCCATCTGAATGTCGTCCTGAACTTTTTGCACAATGCTTTCAAGCACATCGTAGCTGAAAGCAGGAGCCGCAAGCAGCATTTCCCGCACTTCTGGCACAACTATAGAGAAAAACACCAGAGGCTTAACACCATTTCGGCGGTAGGAAGCTTCTATTTCTTTGACGACATCCAATCCTTTGTCTGGAGTTTCCACAAAAGGAAAGGTTTTTTCATTAGGAATGAATGAAAATTGACCTAGAACAACATGGGCTAATGTCTCACATGTTATCGCCGTACCGTCAGAAACATAGAATACATCACGACTTTGGGTATTTGTTTGCATTTTTGTTTAATATTTCAAAATCTTTTGAGTAGGATGGTCAACATAATATTAATAAATCAGTTTGGCTTTCAGTTAGGTTCCCCACAGCTTTGAAAATTCGTTGAGTTTTTTTTAGCTAGAACGTAATCGATTGCCTTTGATATCAACCTGAACAAGTGAATGGTCGAAAATTGTTCAGAAAAAGTCGCTCATAGTGAATTATAAATTTCAGTAGCTTATTACTCTGGTTACACAATTTATAAAAACACCCTCTGTGATTTTAACTGACAATAACGAGTAAGCATTTGTTTAGATTGACTTAAGTCCCCCTACAAAAGCTGCAATGTTTCTGGAGAAAGACATGCAAAAGAACACCCTCTGGTTCAATGGCCTATCCATGAATGATGTCGACAAGGTCGGCGGTAAGAACGCTTCGCTTGGTGAAATGGTTTCTAACCTCGCTAACGTTGGCGTTTCTGTTCCAAATGGTTTTGCGACAACCTCATATGCGTTCAATAAATTCCTTGACCATGAAGGTTTGGATGATCGTATTCACCAACTACTCGATGAACTGGATGTTGAGGATGTAGACGCTCTGCGTAAGACAGGCGCGACCATCCGTCAATGGGTTTTAGACGCCCCTTTCCCAGCAGATCTTGAACAAGATATCCGTGAAAACTATCAAGAACTGGTTGAAGGTAACCCTGAACTTTCAGTTGCAGTTCGCTCTTCTGCAACAGCGGAAGACTTACCTGATGCATCTTTTGCTGGTCAGCAAGAGACCTTCCTAAACGTCAAAGGTATTGACGCTGTAATGGAAGCGACGAAGCACGTTTACGCTTCTCTATTTAACGACCGCGCTATCTCTTACCGTGTACACCAGGGTTTTGACCACCGTGGTATCTCACTGTCAGCAGGTATCCAGCGCATGGTGCGTTCTGACAAAGCTTCTTCAGGCGTAATGTTTACTCTGGACACAGAATCAGGCTTCGACCAAGTGGTATTCATCACTTCGTCTTGGGGTCTGGGTGAAATGGTGGTTCAGGGCGCAGTTAACCCGGATGAGTTTTACGTTCACAAGCCAATGTTGGAAGCGGGTGCTCACCCAATCGTGAAGAAAACATTCGGTTCTAAACAGATCAAAATGATCTACTCAAACAGCCAAGAAATCGGCAAACAAGTAGACATCATTGATACGTCGGATGAAGAGCGCAACACTTTCTCTCTAAACGACGACGAAATTAAAGAGCTTGCAAAACAAGCGATGATCATCGAGAAGCACTACCAGCGTCCAATGGACATTGAGTGGGCGAAAGACGGCATCGACGGTAAGCTTTACATCGTTCAGGCTCGCCCAGAGACCGTATGTTCTCAAAGCGAAAAGAACGTTATCGAGCGTTACGAGCTAAACAACAAAGCAGACGTTTTAGTTGAAGGTCGTGCAATCGGTCAACGTATCGGTAAAGGTGCGGTACGTTTAGTTGATTCACTAGACCAAATGTCACTGGTTCAAGACGGCGACGTACTGGTAACTGACATGACTGACCCAGATTGGGAACCAGTAATGAAGAAAGCTTCTGCTATCGTAACCAACCGTGGCGGCCGTACTTGTCACGCAGCGATCATCGCTCGTGAACTTGGTATCCCAGCTATCGTTGGTTGTGGTGATGCAACCAGCAAACTGTCTGACGGTATCGAAGTGACAGTATCTTGTGCAGAAGGCGAAACAGGTTACGTTTACCAAGGCGATCTTGATTTTGAAGTGAAGCGTTCTTCTGTCGATGAGCTACCATTGCTACCGACTAAAGTAATGATGAACGTGGGTAACCCAGATCGCGCATTCGATTTCGCTCAAATTCCAAACGAAGGTGTTGGTCTTGCGCGTCTTGAATTCATCATCAACAAGATGATCGGTATTCACCCGAAAGCGCTACTGAACTTTGATGCTCAAAGCGATGAGCTAAAAGCAGAAATCACGCAGCGTATCCGTGGTTACAAAGATCCTATCGACTTCTACGTAAGTAAGCTGACAGAAGGCATCGCGACTATCGCTTCTGCATTCTGGCCAAAACGCGTTATCGTTCGTATGTCTGACTTTAAGTCTAACGAATACAGCAACTTGGTAGGTGGTAAATCTTACGAGCCGCATGAAGAAAACCCAATGCTGGGCTTCCGTGGTGCATCTCGTTACATTTCACCAGTGTTTGAAGACTGTTTCGAGCTAGAAACTCAAGCAATCAAACGCGTTCGTAACGAAATGGGCTTGAAGAACATCGAGATCATGATCCCGTTCGTTCGTACTCCTAGCGAAGCAGCGTCTGTAATCGACCTATTAGCTAAGTTCGACCTACGCCGTGGTGACCAGGGTCTGAAAGTTATCATGATGTGTGAACTGCCTTCAAACGCAGTACTGGCAGATGAGTTCTTGAAGTACTTCGACGGCTTCTCTATCGGTTCAAACGATATGACTCAGCTAACACTTGGTCTGGACCGTGACTCTGGCGACGTGGCTCACCTATTTGATGAGCGTAACGCTGCGGTTAAAGTCATGCTGAAAATGGCAATCGACGCAGCAACGAAAGCTGGTAAATACGTAGGTATTTGTGGCCAAGGCCCTTCTGACCATGAAGATTTAGCGGAATGGTTGATGGAGCAAGGCATCAGCTCTGTATCACTTAACCCAGATACGGTTATCGATACTTGGTTGCAGCTAGGTAAAGTTAGCAAGTAATTCGCGTTAGAATTCTCTAATCTAAAGCCCTCAAACTTCGGTTTGGGGGCTTTTTGCATTCTGTAGCAAGACTTTATGTCAATATTGCGTGAGTTCGTGACAATATTCGCAGCCTAGCGTCATGCGTAATTTTCCCTCTGCAGATTTTCACCTAGAATGAAAGAAACCCATTTCGCAAGAGATTGAAGTCGATGAAAAAACCGATCGTTATCTTAACAACGCTAATGTTACTTGCCTCTCCGGCCCATGCAGACTGGGATAAAATTTCCGAAAAGATGTCTGAGCTGGGTGATGCGGTTGCGGAAGGCGCGCAAGAGGCATGGGACAGTACGAAAACGTATTCCAAACAAGCTTGGCAAGATTTTATGAACTGGTCAGAAGAAGCGATGAACACGGCTGGTGAGTGGACGGATGCGAGCATTGAAAAAAGCAAAGAGTGGATTGATATCGCGGATAAAAAGATTGATGAGCTGATGGAAGGCGATACGCCAGAAGAAGCACGACAAGCGGTCGATTTGATGGCTGACAGCACCATGTTCAAACTCTTCAATGAAAAACCGGAAGCGAAGGCACTCTACGACCAAGCATATGGCTACGCGGTATTTGACTCTCGCAAGTTATCTTTACTGTTCCACACCAACTCTGGCTCTGGCGTTGCGGTAAATAAAGAGACAGAAAAACGCACTTACATGAACATGTTCGGAATGGGCTTGGCACTCGGCGCTGGCGGCAAGTTTTATCAACAAGTGGTGCTGTTTGAAAACCAAAAAGATTTCGACACTTTCGTTAATGAAGGCTGGGAAGCGTCCAGCGAAGCAACGGCTCTTGCAGGCGATGAAGGTGAGGAACTCAGCACACACTTTAACAGTGGTGTCGCGGTGTACCAGTTGAACTCAAAAGGTCTGTTAGTCGATGTCAATGTGTCTGGTTCTAAGTACTGGGTCAACGAGGAGCTAACCAACTCTCAGTAAGTGAAGGACTCAAGAACAAATAGAAGCCAAGGGGAGAACCGCCGAAGCAAAAGGTGACGCTCCCCTTTCTCGATGCATCGGTTTTGGTTATGCTTACATGAAACCACTTCAATTCAACTTCGCATGTCTGACACTCACTTTAATACGCTCCTCGCAGAGGCCATCTCTGCCTTAAATACGCCTAATTTCACGCCGAAATTGATGCGGGTGATCAGCACTTTATTAGATTTTGATTGCGCGGTGATACTGGGCTATCGTGAAAACAAACACCCTATTTATCTTTATGATTCGATTCAAAATGAGCGAGATTTGCTTTTTCAACGCTATCTCACCAATTCGTTTCAAAATGATCCCTTTTTCCAGAAGTTAAACGACAGCAAACAACAAGGAATTTTTACGCTAAAAGATGTGGTTCGTAAGGGAGTAGATTACCAAGCCTATTGCGACCAATTTTATCGCCAGACTGGCTGGAAAGATGAACTCAGTATGCTGATCCAAGTCGAAGCTCATTCCTGGGTAATGTTCTATTTCGGCTACCTGGAAGAAGGCAAACGCTTCTCAAAGCAGCAAATAAACCGATTACAACCTTACTTTTCGATACTTCAATCGCTGTGCCAGCAACACTGGAAACAAACTGAGTTTTCAATGTCTGAGCCCGTTTTTAATCCCGAGACATATTCTGGCAATCTGAGAGAAGTAATCGAACACGCTTTGACAACATTTGGCACCGATACGTTAACCCGACGAGAGCAGGAAGTCGCCCAGCTGCTCGTACAAGGGTTTGATACCAAAGAAATTGCGACTCGACTGGAACTGGTGCAAGGCACGGTCAAAAATCATCGCAAACGGATATACTCACAGTTGAAAGTCTCTTCACTTGGCGAGCTATTTCAGCTGTTTTTAAATCATCTGATTACCCGCGTGAGATAACAAACTGTCCCCTTAGGGATATGTCGATCAGCACTGTCGCGCTTTAGTCTGAATGAAACAATAACTCAGGCAGATAAGACAATGACATTGATTGAAGATTTACAAGCGAGAGGACTCATCGCGCAAGCCAGTGATTTAGAGCTGATTCAAACGCTTTTATCAGAGCCACAAACCGTCTACTGCGGTTTCGATCCAACCGCTGGAAGCCTGCATATCGGACACCTCGTGCCTTTAATTATGCTTAAGCGCTTTCAGGATGCAGGTCATCAAGCCATCGCTCTGATTGGCGGAGCAACAGGTATGATTGGCGACCCAAGTTTTAAAGCTACCGAGCGCAACCTTAACTCGCAAGAAACGGTGACTGGCTGGGTGAATGATCTGTCCAAACAAATCCAGCAACTGATGAACCCTCAACTGGCGACGCCAATGCAGCTGGTTAACAATGCCGACTGGATGCAGAAAATCAATGTGATCGATTTTTTCCGCGATGTCGGTAAGCACTTTTCGATCAACACTATGATCAACCGCGAATCGGTGAAACAGCGCTTACAGCGACCTGATCAAGGGATCTCCTTTACCGAATTTAGCTACGCGCTTTTACAGTCCTACGATTTTGCCGAACTCAACCGTCAGTACGGCTGTAGATTGCAGATCGGCGGGAATGATCAATGGGGTAACATTGTCAGTGGGATAGACTTAACACGCCGTCAAAATAGTGAGCAAGTGTTTGGCTTAACATTGCCGCTTATTACCAAGTCCGATGGCACCAAATTTGGTAAAACGGAAGGCGGTGCAGTTTGGCTAGATCCAACCAAAACCTCACCTTACGCGTTTTACCAGTTTTGGCTGGCAGCAGAAGACGCCGATGTATACCACTTCTTGCGGTACTACACGTTCTTGAGTTGTGAAGAGATTACAGCGATCGAAACACAAGATATTTCAAGCAAAGGAAAGCCACAGGCGCAGCGTATTCTTGCTGAAGAAATGACACGCTTCGTTCACGGTGAAGCGGGCTTAGCGAGTGCCGAGCGCATCACTCAGGCGCTGTTCAGTGGTGATGTTCAACAATTGAGCTTAAGTGAATTAAAGCAGCTTGAATTGGATGGCCTGCCTTGCATTAACAGTACTCAACAAGACTTAGTGACGCTGCTTATTGAATCTGGATTAGCAAGTTCAAAACGCATTGCCAGAGAACTGATAGATAACAATGCCATTAGTGTTAATGGCGAAAAAGTCTCCAGCGAGAAACCGAGTATGAGCTTCCCACTTTTCGATCAATATTGGCTACTTCAGCGCGGTAAGAAGCATTTCTGTTTGGTGACGCGAGCAGTTTAGCCGATAAAAAAAGACCCCTCATCACATCAATGATGAGGGGTATTCAGAGTCTTGAACTAAGTTATTTCAAGTTAGCGCTATCGCGCCTGTTATCGTTATTGAGTTCTTAAGTTCTGCCAATATTTCTCATAAATCGCTAAAGTTTCAGCGCCAACATCGTTAATGAACTCGCCTTTTTCCAAGTCGTCTTCCGCAGGGAAAATGGTCGCATTATTTTTCAGTTCATCCGGCAACAGATTACGTCCAGCATTCGTTGCAGAGGCGTAGCCTAGGCTATTAACGATTTCTGCTTGGTTTTGCGGCTGGTACATAAAATTAATGAATTTATGAGCCAACACTTTATTTTCGCTGCCTGATGGGATGGTGAAATTATCCATCCACAACACCGCGCCTTCTGCTGGCATCACGAACTTCAGCTCTGGCATTTCTACCTGACCCTGGTAAGCGTTACCATTCCATTGCATACCAACCGAGGTTTCTCCCGACACATACGGAACCTGTGGTGCATCTGAGTTATAAAGCAGCACATTGTTTTTCAACGCCACCAGCGATTCGTAAGCTTGTTTGATTTCCGCTTCATTTTTACTGTTCACACTGTGGCCGTTCATTTTTAAAGCCATACCGAACACGTCGCGAATGTCATCAATCAACATCACTTGTTGCTCATAATGCGCATCCCATAAGTCTGCCCATTTTGTCACAGGTTGTTCTACCATCGATTCGTTGTAACTGATCCCAGTAACGCCCCAAATATACGGCAGCGAGTAGTCATTGTTAGGATCGTGCGCTTGTCCTAGCAAACCTTGCATTGTGTCTTGCATGTTTGGTACCTGCTCATGGTCGATCTTGGCTAACAGCCCTTCTCTTCCCATTTTTTCAATGAAGTACGCAGAAGCAAACACAACGTCATAACCAGTGCCTTTGAGTAATTTCAGCTTGGTATACATTGACTCATTATTCTCAAAGGTCGAATAGTTAACCGTCACACCTTCTTGTTTTTCAAATGCTTTTAGTGACGCTTCCGGCAAATAGCCGCCCCACGCATAAACGTTCAGAGTTTTCGTTTCTGCATGAGCAAACATACTGAGAACAAGTGCGCTCAGCCCCAATCCTTTGATAATAAGTTTCATGGTATGCAATCCAACCAGTCCAGCGACGCGCTGGGATTCGGGTGCATAATTAGTTAATAATTAACCAATTAAAAGAAAAATAAATTAATCTTTAAAAGCAAAAATATTTATTGATTATCCTCACTTTGGAAACGCCCAAACGACGGGCATCTTGAAGTCGTTTGGATATAAATGTTTAAATTGACGTTTAAAAAACAGGAGTACTCTGATGAGAGTTGATGATTTAAAACTGTTCACGAAAGTGGTTGAACTCGGTAGCTTTACAGCTGCTGCACATGCTCTCGATCTTCCACGCGCCAATGTCAGTCGACGCATTGGCGAACTTGAACGCCATCTTGGTACTCAACTGTTTCACCGCACCACGCGAAGCTTGTCACTCACTAACAAAGGAGATGTGTATTATCAGGATCTGCAAAAAGCACTGACATTACTCGACTCCGCCAATGAACAAGCCACTAGTGAAAGCGTAGAAGTACGAGGTAAGGTGAAACTAGGTCTGTTGCCAGAAACCTACGAGTTGATTCAACCGATATTGTTTGATTTTCAGGATCAATATCCGCAAGTCGAGTTGGATGTGCGCAACATTACTAATGGCTTTATCGATATGTTCCAACAGGGGCTGGACATTGCTGTTCATGGTGGCGCATTGTTTGATTCTGATATCGTCGCGCGTAAAATTTTGACCTTAGATCGCTGTGTGGTTGCGTCGCCGAAATACCTCGAGAAACATGGCACGCCAACAACTCTGGAAGAGTTAAGTGAACACCAATCGATTTGTTTTCGTTGGCCAAGCGGCGCTGTAGATAATAATTGGCACTTCCAAGAACAGAATATTATGGTTAGTCCCAAGCTTATCTCCAACAATATTGGCTTCATTAAAAGCTCTACACTTCTTGATCGAGGCATCAGCTACATCGCCAAGGTATTGGTCGAAAAAGAGCTCGAATCAGGGGATTTAGTACAAGTATTGTCTCACTACTCTGTCACTAAAGAGACCGGCTGGCTTCTTTACCCTCAACCTAAGACATTGAATCAGGCGAGCCGATTACTTATCGAGCATTTGTGCAACAAAATACCAAAACATCTGTAGCACGCTTTTATTGTCACGATTTTCGTGACATTGATTCATGCTCACGCGTGATTATCTAACCACCTTTCACCGATAAGATAGCGCCGAACTTATGGAGCTATCTTATGAATCACGTAATCAAAACAGCAGCACTGAGTAGTGTTGCTCTTGCTTTGTTTGGCTGTAACCAAACTCAACAACCTCTTGAGGAATCCTTTTCATCACGACCAATCCAGGTGATTGAGGTGTCTGGCGACAATGCAACACTGGAAAAATCATTCAGTGGGATTGTCGAAGCCAAAGAAATAGCGGCGCTCTCTTTCCGTGTTCCGGGCACGCTATCCAGCGTATTGGTAAAAAAAGGCGATCATGTCGAGAAAGGACAAGTGATCGCTCGCCTTGACCCTCATGATTACCAAGTGTCGCTGGATGAACTTGAAGCTCGTATGTTAGAAGCAAAATCGGCTCATAAGTTAGCGAAAGCAGAGTTAAAGCGTGTTAGACAAGCTACATCAGAAGATGCCATTGCAAGCGTGAACCTTGACCGTGCGGTAAGCAGTTATGAACGCAGTGTGTCATCGGTGAAAGTGGTTGAGAAGAACATTCAACGTGCCAAAGACGCGCTAGGTTACACCGAATTGCGCGCTCCGTTCTCTGGCATCATTGGCGAAGTCAACGTGGAGCAATTTGAGCAAACCAGCCCGGGATTATCCGTTGTGACGCTACAACAAGATGGAAACTGGGAAGTCGATATCGATGTGCCAGAGAACATGATTCAGGATTTCTCCTTGGGTCAGGATGCAGAGTTAACCTGGTATGACACAGAGCAATCCTATCGCGCCGTTGTCAGTGAAATTGCCCCTAAGAAGCACATGCTGAAACAAACTTATACTGTGACGTTAGATGTCGACTCGGCATCTACCGACTTGTTTAACGGCAAAGCGGTGACGGTAAATACTCACTTCACCCAACAGGCATCCAGCCACTGCTTCCCTTACTCTGCCGTATTGGGAGAAAAAGCCAGCCTGCACGTTAATGTCGTGCGCGACCAAGTTGTACACGAAGAACCCGTAAACCTGGAATCAATCGACGCCTATCAGGCATGTGTCACTGGCAATTTTGCCCAAGGTGACTACGTCGTCATTAGCGGCAGCCACTACCTGAGCGAGGGTGACGTCACCCCAACCCTAACCATCAAGACTCTATAGGTACGAATCCATGATCAATTTAGCTGAATTCGCTATTCGTCAGCGCAAATTCGTACTCTTTTTCATCGTATTAAGTGTGATTGCGGGCATCTATTCCTATTTTGACTTAGGCAAGTTGGAAGATCCGAGCTTTACCGTAAAAACAGCCGTTGTTGTCACGCTCTATCCGGGCGCTTCAGCAGAAGAAGTTGAGCAACAAGTCACTGATACCATCGAAACCAAATTGCAGGAAATGGCTGAGCTCGATAAGTTACGTTCTCTCTCACGTCCTGGTCTTTCGATGGTATTTGTCGATCTCAACGAGAGCCTCAATTCCAAAGCACTCCCTCAGCAGTGGGATTTGCTAAGACGGAAAGTCGAGGACGTGAAACTCCAACTGCCATCTTCAGCGCAAATTAGCATTGTGCAAGATGAGTTCTCGGAAGTGTATGGCATGCTTTTCTCTATCCACAGTAAAGATGCTGCTCCAGAAGAGCTACGCCGTTACGCGGAAGAGTTACAACGTCAAATCAAAGCCGTTGACGGGATCAAGAAAATCGAACTGCATGGCGTACAGCCGCGTGTAGTTAACATTGATATGCCTGACGAACGTCTGGCGCAGTACGGCCTGTCTATTGCTCAGGTTTGGAATCAACTTAACTCGCAAAACACCACCTTTGAAGCGGGCAAATTTGATGCGGGAACTGAACGTATTCGTATCGCGCAAACCAGCGAGTTTCAGTCTCTGGAAGACATTCGCAATCTGGTGATCAATGGCGGCGCCGGTGACCTTGGCTCTGGCTTAATCCGATTAGGCGATATCGCCGATGTTACCATGGGCTACCAAACTCCTGCCTTGTCAGAGAATCGCTACAACGGTGAACCAGCCGTGACACTGGCAGTTAGTCCCGTTGAGGGCATCAACGTGGTCTCTCTTGGCGATACGATTCAAAACATCATTGCGAATTACCAAGCTTCACTTCCACTGGGAGTCGATATTTCAACTGTCGCCTATCAGCCAAAAGAAGTACAAAAATCGATTGATGATTTCGTGGGTAACTTACTTGAAAGCGTGCTGATTGTTTTTGTGGTACTGCTCGTCTTTATGGGCTTTAAAAGTGCAACCATTGTTGGCGTGAGCTTACTACTGACAATTTTGCTGACGTTGAGCTACATGAACATTGCAGGCATTGACTTGCACCGAGTTTCGCTGGGTACGTTTATCCTGGCTCTGGGTATGCTGGTCGATAACGCCATTGTTATCACCGATATGATGATCGTGAAACTCAACAAAGGCATTGAACGCACTCGCGCAGCCATTGACTCAGTCAAAGAAACCGCGATACCACTGTTAGGCGCGACGGTGATTGCGATAATGGGCGCCAGTCCGGTTCTATTCTCAAAGACAGATTCTGCGGAATTCGCCAGCTCGGTATTTTACATCATGGCGTCTTCACTGCTGCTTTCATGGATTGTGGCGATGACCTTCACCGTGCTGATGGTTTGGATGTTCGTGAAACCAAAAGCGGTAAAAGAAGAATCGAAACCAAGCCGTTATAAGCAACTGGTCTTTTGGACAGTCGACAACCCAGTTAAAGCGTTGTCAGCGTTAGTTCCACTTATCATTGCGACGGCATTAGCGGTCCCGTATGTGGCAGTGAACTTCATTCCGCAATCAGATCGCTCAATTGTGTTCTTAGATTACTGGTTGCCAAATGGTGCGAAGATCGAACAAACCTCAGCAGATATGCGCAAGGTCGAGAAGTGGCTGGTCGAACAGCCAGAAGTCGAAAGTATCTCAAGCTATATCGGAACAAGTGCTCCACGTTTCTCTGTAACGGTAGAACCAGAGCCACTTGACCCGGCATACGGTCAGGTACTGATTAATACCAAAGACTACCCAAGCATCAGCCGCTTAGTTGCTCGCGGTGATGAATGGCTTAAAAATGAATTTCCGAATGCAGAACCTCGTTTCCGCGCCCTGAAACTCGCAACAAAAGACAAGTTTGCTGTAGAAGCCCGCTTTTCTGGACCAGATGAGAACGTATTGCATCAATTAGCCGCAAAAGCGAAGACCATTTTTGCCTCTCACCCAGATGCAAAATACATCCGCGACGATTGGCGCCAAGAGAGCAAAGTGCTCAAACCAATCCTAAATCAGGACAAGATGCGTCATGCTGGCATCAATCGCACAGACGTAGCATTCGCATTGAAACGCGCTTCGGACGGTATGCCGTTGGGTCAGATGAACCTTAACGACGAGCTTATCCCAATCCAATTGCGTGGTACTTCGCAGACGATGGCTTCACTAGAAACGTTGCCAGTACGTTCTCTGATTGGGTTCAACAGCGTTCCACTTGGTCAGATCGTCGATGGTTTTGAGCTCGTTACCGAAGAGAGCATGATCTGGCGTCGTGATCGCGTGAAAACCATAACGGTTCAGGCCGGTGTTAGCCGAGAGTCAACACCAGCCAACGTTAGAAACGCGATTAAAGATCAAATTGAAGCGATTGAACTGCCTTCTGGCTACAGCATGGAATGGGGCGGCGAATATTATGATGAAAACAAATCCGTCACGGACATCATGAAGCAGCAACCGAAAGCCATGCTGATCATGGTGATCATTCTGGTGGCAATGTTTAACGGCTTCAAACAGCCAATCATCATCTTGGCGACTCTGCCATTGGCAGCGTCAGGGGCGGCTTTTGCTCTGCTCGGTTTTGATAAACCATTTGGTTTTATGGCGATCATCGGCGCGATTACGCTGACGGGGATGATCATCAAAAACGGCATTGTATTAATGGATCAAATAGAACTGGAACGAGCAAACGGTATGAACCTGTCAGACGCGATTAAAGAAGCGACCGTGAACCGAACCATGGCGATCTCGATGGGCGCACTAACAACGGCGCTGGGCATGATTCCGCTGCTTTCGGATCTGCTGTTTGACCAAATGGCAGCAACCATCATCGGTGGTTTAGCAGCGGCAACGGTCTTGTCTTTGTTCGTAATGCCTGCACTTTATCGCCTTGCGTACAATGACAAAGAACCAATAACCCAAACCAACACTAAGCCACAGGAGGCGTCATCATGAAAAAATTCATCCTTGCGCCAATTGTTCTGGCACTGAGTTTGACCGGTTGTGCGGTGGGTCCCGATTATCAGGGGCCAACCACCAGCATTGCAGAGATTTACCTTAACAGCCAAGACTCGGGGCTAAGCACCGAGTCACAAACTAATGAGTTTTGGTGGACGGAGTTTAATGACCCAATCTTAAATCAACTGGTTCAAGATATGCAGAGTCAAAGTATTCCGCTTAAAGTCGCCGCAGAGCGTGTGAAAATGGCCAACAGCTATAAGACGATGGTGGAGTCGTTTAAGGTGCCGACCATCAGTCTCAGCGCGGGCTATATGAATTATCAGTTCAGTAAGAATGACTCGTCACTGGGCCCGATTTTAAACCCGTTAAGTGATTCGGTATCCGGCTTACCGCCACAAGTTGGCAATGTCACCTTGATGGATAATCAACACGATGGTGTCTTTGCCGGAGCGAATATCTCGTGGGAGATGGATTTATTTGGACGAATTGACCGTCAAGCGAATGCGGCGCAAATTCGTCTGGAGCAAGCTGAAATTTATCAAAGTGGCTTAACCACAGTGATTACGGCGGATTTAATTCATAACTACCTTCAGTACCAAGGTGCGAGCGAACGCCTTGACCTGGCGAAGTCAAACTTGGACGATCAGAAACGCACCATGAACCTGGTCGAGAAAGTGGTGCAAAGCGGCTATGGATCTGACCTTGATTTAGCACAAGCGAAAGCAACGCTCTCGGCTATGGAAGCGATCGTTCCTCAGCTAGAAATTGCTCAACAAACACATAAACATCGGATTGCGGTGCTCCTTGGAGAACCTCTGACAAAGGTTGAAACCCGTTTGGCAAAAAGCCACGGTGTGCCGAGCATGCAGAATATGGTGCCCGTCGGTTTACCCTCGGATTTATTGAAGCGCCGTACCGATATTCGTCTGGCTGAGCGTGAAATGGCAGCATTGAATGAAGAACTCGCGGCGAGTATTGCCGATCAATACCCTAAGTTTTTCTTAACGGGCGCTCCGGGCTTATCCGCATCGAGCTTTGATGATCTGTTCAGTAGTGACTCTTTCGGCTGGATGGGTGCTGCAGGCGTAAGTTGGAACTTGTTTGACGGCGGGCGCGGGGAGGCAATTGAAGCCATGAACCAAGCACGATTTGATTCGGCGACATTGTCTTATCAGCATACGGTGGATGCAGCATTGGCAGAAACGGAATCGACTCTATTTGCTTATGGCAGAAGCCAGGAGAACCAGCGTCGAGTTAATGATGCCCTCAAAGCGACGGATAACGCAGTGAGCAAGGCGAAGTCACTTTACCGCGCTGGTCTGATTGACCATTTATCGGTGTTAGATGCTCAGCGTCAGCAACGAATGATGCAAGACCAACGTGTCGCGGCAAAACTGCAAACGGCACAAGCGACGATTGCGCTTTACAAATCACTTGGCGGGGACTGGACACTCAATCCGCCAAACAACTCAGGAGGTTGATTATCTGCCAACCTTGATTCTCGGTATTAACTGGAATCATACTCCATTCGTTCATAAAGAGGCTGCTTCGGTGGCCTCTCTATCTATCCCTACAAATTTATGTTCTCTCAGATAACTAGCCAAATAACCACGCATCTTGAGGTCATTTGGGTATATAATACTTTCCCTGAAATATTTTGTTACGTTACTTAGGTAACACTTGAGAATAAACATGAACAACAGCAGATGGTTCGGCTTATTGGGCGGCGTGCTCTTTTTAATCAGCACTATGCTGCTTTTTGGGTCCTCGGTCCATGGTGCTTGGTATAACTTTCCTGCGGAAGCGGTCAACGGCATAGCGTTTACCTTTGCTTTTGGCATCGGACTTAATCGATCTCTCGCCTATAGCGCAGCGTTAATTACACTCGCGGCCCTGTTCTACATCGGTTATGTGGTAGGCTATCGCGTTCATCAAAAGCTTAGAGAATCCTGTTAACTTCAGCGTCTTCCGCTCCCAAAAATCAGTGCCTTGGCTGATGCTCCAACGATGAACTTAAATCTACGGTTAAATTCATAATCTCGACGTGCTAGTATTTGCGGCTTTTTGAAGTCCCTCACACTTTTCATCGACTGGATGTGAGGGGAAATACACGGCTTCCAAGCCCAAAAAAGCGAAGTACTTATGTCAAATATGACGAATACCGCCTCCCACGCTCCTGTTCAGGAAGCAGACTATGCCGCGATCCACCCTCCTTCCCTAGTTAAGCGACTCGAACTCACTAACCCTGTATTTTGGTTAAGTGGTAGCTTTCTTACTCTGTTCGTTCTGCTCGCTCTGACGAATACTGATTCTCTAACCGCAATGGTTAACAGTGGTTTTGGCTTTGCCACAAAATATTTCGGAGCTTACTGGCAAGTATTGCTTCTTCTCAATTTCTTAATTGGTTTGGCTCTCGCTTTTGGACGTACTGGTGATGTACGTTTAGGAAGTTTAGCGGAACCAGAAATCGATAATTTCAAATGGCTATCGATTGTACTCTGCACCCTACTCGCTGGTGGCGGTGTTTTTTGGGCAGCGGCTGAGCCTATCGCCCATTTCGTTACTGCTCCACCACTCTATGGTGATGCCTCTCCCAAAAGTGCCGCAATCAATGCGTTATCTCAGTCCTTTATGCATTGGGGTTTCTTAGCCTGGGCAATCCTTGGTGGCCTTTCCTCTATTGTTTTGATGCATCTCCACTACGACAAGGGTCTACCACTAAAACCTCGTACTCTGCTGTACCCGGTTTTAGGTGATAAAGCCATCAACGGCTGGATTGGTAACCTCGCGGATGCGTGCAGTATTATCGCGGTAGCCGCTGGCACGATTGGTCCTATTGGTTTTCTTGGCCTGCAAATCAGTTACGCACTGAATTCTCTGTTTGGATTGCCAGATACTTTCTTTACGCAAAGCATGGTGATCATTGCTGCCATTCTGATGTACACCCTTTCCGCGCTAAGTGGCGTCAGTAAAGGCATTCAAATTGTTAGTCGTTACAACATCATCTTATCCGTTGTTTTGATTGGGTATATTTTGTTCGTTGGTCCAACTACGTTTATTGTCGACGGCTATGTTCAAGGTATGGGCCGTTTGGTAGATAACTTCTTTCCAATGGCACTCTACCGCGGTGACGCTGACTGGTTAAGCTGGTGGACCGTTTTCTTCTGGGGTTGGTTTATAGGTTATGGCCCAATGATGGCGATCTTTATTGCGCGTATCTCTCGCGGTCGCACAATCCGTCAGTTGATCATGGCAATTAGCATTGCTGCACCGCTCATTACCTGCTTCTGGTTCAGCATTGTTGGTGGTAGTGGCCTGGCATTTGAGCTAGAGAATCCAGGTGTAATTTCATCTGCTTTCGAAGGTTTCAATCTTCCCGCAGTATTGCTGGCAATTACATCAGAACTGCCATTCCCGATGCTCATTTCGGTGCTGTTCCTAATTTTAACCACGACCTTCATTGTCACCACTGGTGACTCAATGACTTATACCATCAGCGTTGTAATGACAGGCTCCACTGAACCTAACGCGGTCATTCGTGCGTTCTGGGGCTTGATCATGGGCTTAGTCGCCATTGCTCTGATCTCGATGGGCTCCGGTGGCATCTCGGCGTTGCAGTCCTTCATCGTGATTACCGCAGTGCCAGTGTCTTTGATCATATTGCCAAGCATTTGGAAAGCACCAGGTATTGCGAAGCAGATGGCGAAAGAGCAAGGTTTAACGTAATCGCTTAAGTGATGATTCCCGGTAACGCTTTACACATTATCGGGAATCTATTACTCACTCCACACTGTCAATGCGGATTCTCACCGCATCCGGTCGCCAGTACTCCAGTTCGCAGTCCATCAACTCCCCATTCTGGTTGTAGTTCACCCGGCAGATCTTAAGAACAGGCTGCCCTTCCGCCAGATTCAGTGGTTTTGCAACATGAGCAGGCGCTGACGTCGGAATCACATCAAATCGGGAGCGTTTGGTTTCGAATCCATACTTTTCTCGGTAGATGCCCGTCAGTGACATGGTCAGGTTTTCCGATAAGATTCCCTCAAACAATTCCGCTTTCAGGACATTTTCTACAAACAGTACCACGCGGCCATCAATATGGCGTAGTCGCTCGATAATATAAGTTGGCGTGATCTGCTCGACTTCTAATACCTTGGCATATTCACCAGACGCCATCTCACTGCGGACGTTGATTAATTTAGTTTCAGCAATCCGATTCTGTTCACGAACCATCTGATGGAAATGGGCACGAGACAAGGGGTTATAACAGACTCTTGGTGGAGAAACATACCATCCTCTGCGCTCCTCTCGGTAGATGATTCCCTCCGTTTCTAACGAAACTAAAGCGTCCTTAATGGTGATTCTGGTCGTCGAAAAAAGCTCACTCAACTCTCGTTCCGACGGTAACTTTTGTCCTTGTACGATAACGCCTGAATGAATTTTTTCACGAAGCGTCGCTTTGATTTTTCCCAGTTGCGTACCTGACTGTTTCCCCGAGTAAGCGGAGCCCAAAATGTTCATTCTCTGATCTAGTCCATAGATTGTTTGATGAACAAGATAGGTCAGTTGGATAACAGAAATATGACAAGTAACAACTGGTTAACTTGTGTTCAGATGAAATATAACTGCCACAGAAATTCAGCATAACTGTCAAATTATCTGCGCGAAATCGTCACATTCCACCCATAGGATAACAATCGAACTTACTGACCTAGTCCAGAAGGATGGAGACAATGAAAACTTTGCTTAGCCGTTCCGCTGTAGCATCAGCCACTCTGATTGCAGCAACACTATCTACCTCTGCGTTTTCCGCAACACAAGAAAAAGACGCCAACCTAGACACATTGGTAAAAGCTGCTCAAAAAGAAGGAGCAGTTTACAGTGTGGGTATGCCTGGTAGTTGGGCAAACTGGAAAGACACATGGACGGACTTGCAATCAAACTACGGTTTGAAGCACCAGGATACGGACATGAGCTCTGCTCAGGAGATCGCTAAATTCGAAGCTGAGAAGAAAAATGCGACCGCAGACATTGGTGATGTGGGTTTTGCCTTTGCGCGAGTAGCAGTGAAGAAAGGGGTAACGCAGCCATATAAGCCAACCACTTGGAACGACATCCCTGATTGGGCAAAAGACAAAGATGGCCACTGGGCACTGGCTTACACAGGCACAATCTCTTTCATCTCAAACAATAATCTGGTGAAAAACGCGCCAAAAACTTGGGATGACCTGCTAAAAGGCGACTACAAAGTAACGGTAGGCGATGTCGGTGTGGCAGCGCAAGCTAACAATGCGATACTTGCGGCAGCCTTTGCGCATGGTGGTGACGAATCAAACCTAACACCAGCTATCGAGTATTTTGCAAAATTAGCTAAACAAGGTCGTTTGTCGTTTACGGATCCAAGCATCGCAAACCTTGAAAAAGGTGAAGTCGAAGTGGCTATCCTGTGGGATTTCAACGCACTGAACTACCGTGATCAGATTGACCGCGAGCAATTTAGTGTCAACATTCCTCAAGACGGCTCTGTGATTTCGGGCTACACAACCATCATCAACAAGTACGCGAAAAACCCAAATGCAGCGAAGCTAGCACGTGAATACATCTTCAGCGACCAAGGCCAGATTAACCTTGCAGAAGGTTATGCACGTCCGATTCGCAGCAACATCACTCTACCAAAATCCATTCAGGACAAGTTGATCTCGAACGACCAGTACACGAATGCGAAACCAGTTACGGACTTCTCTGCATGGGAAAAATCGGCACGTAAGCTGCCACGTCAATGGCAAGAGAACGTACTGATTCATCAGCAATAGTACTAAGCAACATCCTCTCCTAAGAAGTAACGAGAAAATATCATGAGCAATAAGGTTATCCTTGTTGTTCTAGATGGACTGAACTATCAGGTAGCCCGTGATTGTATGGGCTACCTAAACGGTCTGTTAGAGCAACAACGTGCAACACTATACCCGATTCAATGTGAACTGCCTTCGATGTCCCGCCCGCTATATGAGTGCATCCTAACCGGTGTCCGTCCGGTTGATAGCGGCATCGTCAACAACAATATCGTTCGCTTGTCGAATCAGGATTCAATCTTTAGTTTGGCAAAGTCTCAGGGAAAAGTGACCGCAGCAGCGGCATATCACTGGGTGAGCGAACTTTATAATCGCGCTCCGTATAACGCTGTGCGCGACCGCTTCACCAATGATGAAACACTGAATATCCAACATGGCTGTTTTTATCACTGGGACCAGTACCCTGATGAAGCACTGTTTCTGGATGCCGAGCATTTACGCCGTGCGCATCAGCCGGATTTCTTGCTGATCCACCCAATGAACATTGATGATTTAGGCCATAAATTCGGCTTAGATTCTCGTCAATACCGCAATTGTGCGCGTGGCGCAGACATCATTCTTTCCAACTACATCGATCAGTGGCTTGCTGATGGTTACCAGATCATTGTGACCAGCGATCATGGCATGAACAACGATTTATCTCATGGCGGCATCCTGCCAGAAGAAAGAGAAGTTCCACTGTTTGTGATTGGCGATATGTTCACCCACCAAGAATGCCACGTGAAACAAACTGAGATTTGTGGCTCGGTTTGCCAGCTTCTCAACCTTGATCACTCAAAACCTTACACTCAGGAATTGTTAGCACTATGAGCAGTTCTGCCATTTCATCAACATCAAACAACGTAAGCGCGAAACAGCGGCGAATAAGTTGTTGGTTAAAAAGGAGTAAGCCTGCATTGTGGCTTGCCCCTTTCGCTCTGTTTTTCTACCTGTTTCAGCTTGCACCGATTGTTTGGGTGCTGATTAACAGCTTTATTTACGACGAAGAGTTCGCGTTAGACAACTATCTGGAAGTGTTTGATTCAACCTTCATGATGCAAGCCTTCGGCAACAGCCTCTGGCTCTCATTTTGGTCGAGTATTGCTGGTTTACTGGTTGCAACCGTACTGGTTTCTTCGTTACGTCGTGTCGATTCAAAAATCCGCGACGGTGTGATTGCCTTCACCAACATGAGCAGCAACTTTGCTGGCGTCCCTCTGGCGTTTGCGTTCATCATCATTTTAGGCACTAACGGTGCGGTCACTTTATTGCTTAAGCAATACGGCCTGCTCGGCGATTTCGACCTTTATGGTAAATGGGGATTGATGGCGATTTACATCTACTTCCAGATCCCGTTGGCAGTACTGCTGCTCTACCCTGCATTCGATGCCTTAAGTGACGATTGGCAAGCGGCCGCCGCACTACTTGGGGCAAAGACATCACAATACTGGATACGCATCGCATTACCCGTGCTTTCTCCTGCTCTGTTGGGCACGTTTATCATCCTGATCGCAAATGCCATTGGCGCTTATGCCAGTGTGTATGCGTTAACTTCCGGTAACTACAACCTCATCACCATTCGCATTGCGAGCTTAGTCTCGGGCGATCTGTTCCTTGAGCCCAATCTCGCCGCCGCAATCTCGGTTATTTTGATGGCGATGCTGGCCTTTATCACTGTGATTAACCAATGGCTGATTACTAAGAGCTACGCAGGTAGAAGCTAATGCAAAACATTAATATTCGCTTCCACAAAACGGTGGTGTACTCAATTGTCGGTATTATGTTGGTCCCAATCATTGCGACCTTCGTTTATTCGCTCTCGTCCCGCTGGGGAGCGACCATTCTACCGGACGGATTTACGCTGGATTGGTACATCAAACTGTTGACTGACCCGCGCTTCCTGCAAGCATTTGGTCGTTCTCTGTTTATTTGTATTTCTGCTCTGGCATTGAGCGTTGTTCTGATTCTGCCTGCGATTTTTGTGGTGTTTTACTACTTCCCAAAACTCGACAAGCTGATGAACATTCTAATCTTGCTTCCGTTTGCTGTACCGCCGGTGGTGTCGTCGGTTGGCCTTCTGCAACTTTATGCCAACAGCGATATTTCCTTAATTGGCACTCCGTGGATTCTGATTGGCACTTATTTCACGATCGCTTTACCTTTCATGTATCGAGCGATTTCAAACAGCTTTGAGGCCATCAATTTGCATGACTTGATGGACGCAGCGCATTTACTTGGCGCAAGCACAACCAAAGCGTTTTTGCTGATCATTTTGCCAAACTTGAAGAAAGGCTTAATGGCGTCGCTGTTTCTCTCTTTCTCCTTCCTGCTCGGTGAGTTTGTATTTGCCAATATTCTTGTTGGCACACGCTATGAAACCCTACAAATCTATTTGTACAACATGCGTCAGACAAGCGGACACTTTACATCTGCACTGGTCATGACCTATTTCCTGTTTATTTTCTTACTGACTTGGCTGGCAAGTCGTTTCAGTCGAGGCACTAAATCATGAGCTACGTAACCGCAAAAAACCTGACCAAACGTTTTGGTGACAATACGGTCTTTGAAGACATCCAATTCAGCATTGAACAGGGCGAGTTTATTACTCTGCTTGGCCCTAGTGGTTGTGGCAAATCCACTCTTCTTCGCAGCCTGGCAGGGCTTAACCCTGTTGATGGTGGCACCATTTCGGTTAACGGAGAGGACATCACCCACCAAGTACCGCAGGAGCGTGGCATTGGCATGGTGTTTCAGTCTTATGCTCTGTTTCCCAATATGACGGTTGAAGGCAACATTGCGTTTGGCCTAAAAATGAAAAAACTAGACGCTGACATCATTCAGCGTGAAGTGGCGAAAGTGATTGAGCTGGTTGACCTAAAAGGCAAAGAAAAACAGTACCCGCATCAACTTTCCGGCGGGCAACGTCAGCGTGTCGCACTAGCACGCGCCTTGGTGGTGAAGCCGCGAATTTTACTCCTCGACGAACCTTTGTCAGCACTGGATGCCAAAATCCGTAAGCACCTTCGTCAGCAAATTCGCGACATCCAGAAAGAAATGAACCTGACCACGATCTTCGTTACTCATGATCAGGAAGAAGCCATGATCATGTCTGATCGTATCTTCTTGATGAATAAAGGGGAAATCGTTCAGGCTGGTACACCTGAAGAGATTTACACACAACCAGCCAACGAGTTTGTTGCCGGTTTTATGGGACACTACAACCTGGTGGAATCCGACCACGCCAAACAGCTTTTTAATATCGATACGCAAAGCAAAGTGGCTATTCGCCCTGAGTCTATATATGTCAGAGAGCAAGGCCGTCAGTATGGTAACCAGATTTCCGCACCACAAAGCGGTATTATCAAAAATCACCAGTTGCTGGGTAATGTGATTCGCTATCAGGTGGAGGTTAACGAGTGCGAGCTCACCGTTGATTTACTCAACCGTTCATCTGAGCGACTATTAGCAAATGGCAGCCAGTTAGAACTACTCTTTAATCTAAACGAAATTCAACCAGTGAGAGCTTAAGATGTCCAAACCTTTGTATGTTTTTGATATGGACGAAACCTTAATCAACGCAGACTGTGCAATGATTTGGAACGCGTTTTTGGTCGAGAAGGGCATCGCGACTGAGCCCAACTTTATCGAAGAAGATCAACGCCTCATGAAGCTCTACGCTGAGGGAAAAATGGACATGGAAGACTACCTTGAGTTTTGTATGGCACCACTTTCCGACATGCCTATTGAGCAAGTAAAAATGTTAGTTGCAGAGTGCGTAGACAAACAGATTCTGCCCAAGCAGTTTAAGCAGTCCAAAACGTTGATCGAACAACTCTCCCGAGATGGCATTGATATGGTGATCATTTCCGCGAGCGTGACTTTCTTAGTCGAAGCGGTAGGCCAACGTCTTGGAATCCCAACATCATTGGGAATCGACTTGATTGAACAAAAAGGCACTTACAGCGCTGAAATTTCGGGCATACCTAGCTATCGAGAAGGCAAAGTCACCAGATTGCAACAATGGCTAGAAGCACAGCCAGAATTGTACTCAGAAATTCATTTTTATACAGATTCAATCAACGATTTA
This sequence comes from Vibrio sp. EJY3, assembly GCF_000241385.1. Taxonomy (NCBI): domain Bacteria; kingdom Pseudomonadati; phylum Pseudomonadota; class Gammaproteobacteria; order Vibrionales; family Vibrionaceae; genus Vibrio; species Vibrio sp. EJY3. The sequence goes on along the minus strand of NC_016614.1, from coordinate 229,013 downwards.
CCGCTTTGTCAGCACGCTGACTACGCCTATTTAGTCAACCCATGCCCTCGCCTTCGAGAGCATGCGAATCAGCCAAACTGGACGGTATTAAGCTGGGATTAGCGAGCGGTATTTGGACGATCTATCACTTCTGACCCAATCAAAAAGAGCAGCAGGAAAAGCTGCTCTTTTTGTTCACGCAGAATAGCCTAAGCATCCACTGGATGAATGCGTCATGAGTTAAAACATGTCGTTAACAAAAGCAAGCGATTTATGCGGCTTTGCGCAGTAGAATTACCACTCATCATCATACACAACTGCGCTCACATAGATGAAAAACACAAACAACATACCGTTTATAAATCGAAATGTTATCAGAAACTTAGTTTTGGCACACACCAAACACAGAACAACAACATATTCGCAATTATAAGTAACGATAATGAAATCATTGATTGAGGAATTAACATTTTAACAATCATTACAACAATGTTAACTTTAGCGCAGTTGGTCGCACTGGTGGTAAGCCTCTCACCAAGCTATTGTCAGTTTGATAAGGATGTTCGACCATCTCCATAATGAATAGACACCGAATTTGGTGCCCTTTTTCGCCCGCAAAGACGGTTCTTTGCGGGCTTTTTTCTGTCTGCGATTTATCAATAGACATAAAAAAGCCAGCTTTTATATGCTGGCAAGAGAGCAACAAGATCAGCGCCTACTGCTATCTAGCGCTGAACGTGTATTAGGAGTCATTCTTTATTTTGACAAGGGCCATTCAGAAACTATGACTTACTCGCTTCTGATTTTTGGCACGCAACCTTTACCAATTGTGCCTGCTCTTCTTTAATACGTTTAACGATTCGTGCATCTCGAGCATCAATATCGTCCATATTCATTTGCTGAACCTCTGCTATCGCTTCGTGCTTCATTGCAGAGAAGTCTTGACGCAAATCAGAGCTCCACTCCTCCTTGTCTAAAGTGTTAGCAGCAGCGATTGGTGATGACATTACAGCAATAAGACCAAGAGTAGAAAAAAATACGCTTTTCATAGCGAGCTCCTTGAGGATTAGCAGTTTATTTTAGGTACGCTCTATACATTGCACGTACGATGCCAACTTTTTAACCCTTAAATTTCAGTGACTTACTATAAATCATGTTTTATCACCGAAACCCTCATGGTAAATTTCGCACACTGAGTGTCAAATTAACCATGACTATATTTTCTTTTTATTCTATTCATTAAAGCTATAGCACAAATGGCGCTATCTCGTACTTTCATCACGATTGCATTTGAGACAAATAAAAAGAGCAGCCCGAAAGCTGCCCTTGAATTACGAAGAGATAAGTACTTTAGTTAGAAGCTTTAACATGGGCTTCTGACGTGTCATCCGGCTTTTTGAAACGAGCGAACAGACGCGAGAAAAAACGCTTGATCGCTCTGAATATATTCTTGATATCTTCAAGCATCAGATACAAACAAGGCACCAATACTAACGTCAATATCGTCGCATAAAGGACTGCGAAGCCTAACGCGACCGCCATAGGAATGACGAAGCGCGCCTGTAAACTCGTCTCGAACATGATTGGCAGAACACCAGCAAACGTCGTGATTGAAGTTAGAGTAATCGCGCGAAAACGTGCACACCCAGCCTCAACAACGGCTTGTTTAATATTCATCCCTTTTTCTCGAACCTGGTTTACGTAGTCCGTCATGACGAGAGAGTCATTGATTACCACACCTGCTGCGGCAATAAGACCAAAGGTGGACATCATACTGATGTCTAACCCGAGCCAGAAATGCCCCCAAATCGCGCCCGTCAAACTGAAAGGGATCACCGACATCACAATCAGCGGCTGCGTGTAACTCTTCAGTGGCACCGCAAGTAGGATGTAAACGATGATCATCCCGGCAATAAAGAAGAGAATCTGCTCGTTACGCTGTGCAGCTTGCTCCTCGATGTCCCCACCTAGCTCAGTTTTAACGCTTGGGTACTGGTTTTTCATATCGGGCATGATGCTTTCATCGATGATTTTCACCACTTCTTCTGGCTCAATCAACTCTTCATCAATAGAGCCATAGACGTAAACCGTCTGATAACCACCCTCACGACGAATAGTACTCACGCCCGGTTGCTCATTGATCTGCACCACATCACCCAGCATGACCTTTTTGCCTGCAGGCGTTGTTATCACGGCATAGCGAAGCGATGAGAAAGCTTCACGCGTTAATTGCGGATAACGAACCATCACTTTGATTTCTTCGCCGTCACGGATTAATCGCTGTGCTTCACCACCATAGAAACTGCCACCCACTTGCTGAGCAATCATGGTGAGATCCAAACCGAGATCGTAAGCAACAGGCGCTAGCGAAAGCAGCACTTCTTTACTGCCTGAATCAATCGAAGATGAAATATCGTACAGACCTTCTTGCTGTTGCAAGCGGTCAATTAAGTAACGCCCCGCTTCATTTAGCTCATTGATATTCGAGCCAAACAACAGATACCCGAATTCGTCTCGATCACCACCACCTGCGCTCTGTTCACGAATCTTGATACTCTTCATTCCCGGAATGGTTGGCATCGCTTCACGCCAACGACGAGCCAGTTCGAACGTATTGAAAGGTCGTAAATCTTCGTCAACAAGCGGAACCAAAACTCGGCCTTCGGTACGGCTTCTGTTATAAGAAAGTACATCTCGAATCATTCCCTGACCGTGCTCTTCAATGGTCTGAGTTTCGACCTCCTGCATAACACGCTCAATGGTTTTAAGTGCATCAATGGTTTGCTCACTTGATACGGTATCATTCATTTCAATCGTGATCGCCGGATAGTCGGTCGGTACTTTAGGGTTAGGAATGACGCGTACGTAATTTGAGTTTACTAGCGCTGCACTGATTGCCAGTAAGCCACAAAATATGGCGAAAACACTCCAACGCCAGTGAGTACAAAGGGTGACAAAACGGCGATAAGTGCCATTAACAAAACCGAAGAAGCGCGTATTAAAGCGATCTCGCCATCCGCCAACCTTTATAGGTTTGAAATTGGTGTGTGCAAGGTGGGCAGGTAAGATCAACTTGGATTCAATCAGACTGAAGACTAAACATAAGATAACCACACCCGCGATGCCGTAGAAAAATGCACTATCGATTCCGCTAGAAAGCAAGAAAGGAGCAAATACAGCGATGGTCGTCAGAACGCCAAATGTCGCTGGCGTCGCAACGCGTTTAACACCACGGACTACGTTTTCGACACCTCCGCCCTTTTCCTCAATTTCACTGTAGGCGCTTTCCCCCATCACAATCGCATCATCGACGACGATCCCCAACACCATGATGAAGGCAAACAGAGAGACAATATTCACTGTAATACCCAAGGCAGGCATTAACATCACCGCGCCCAGGAAACAGACTGGTAAACCGATCATCACCCACATAGCTAAGCGGAAGCGCAAGAAAATACTCAGCATAATGGCGACCAAAGCGGCACCCTGCAGCAAGTTTTTCAGCATCATGTCGAGACGCCCATTGAGGTAATAAGTCATGTCGACCAGTACCTTAAGCTGAACGTCACTTGGCAGTGTTTTGTTTTTCGCCTCGATGTATTTATGAACCGACTCAGCGACGGGAATAATATTCTGGTCGCGCGTCGCTTCTACGGACATGTAAATCGCGTTTTGTCCCGAATATTCAAAGTAACGCTCTTCTTCAGTAAAGCCATCTTTGATTGTCGCAATATCCTGCAGCAGAACTTTCGCCCCGTTAGCGCCTAACTTTACCGGAATATTTCTGAATTCATCACCGTGGTAATACTGGTTTTCAATACGTACTGCGATCATCCCAGAGTTGGTTTTGACTTCACCCGCTGAAAAGTTGGCAGAGTAACGTCGAATCGCGTCACTCACATCACTCAACGTGAGGTCGTACTTACGCAGCACAAGCGGATCGACTTCAATCGCGATCTCTTCTTCAGGCGCACTCACATACACCAACATGACGTTTTTCAGTTGCAGAAGCTCATCTTCAATTTGCTTGGCGATGGGCTTTAACTCTTCGAGTGGCCTATCACCAACGAGCCCCATCTCAATCACGTCCTGACGCCACTCAACTTGATAGACATTAATTGGCTCCATACCCGCAGGTAAATTGGACAAGGTATCAATCCGTTGATTCACATCATCAAGCACGCGTTTGATGTCAGCATTTACATCCACTTCAATAGAGACATAAGCACTGCCTCGACTCGCTCGGGATACGACTTTCTTAATGCCCGTAACGTCTTTTATCGACTCTTCTACTTTGACTAGAATGCTCTCCTCTATTTCCTGAGGAGAGGCGCCAGGATAGGTTGCGCGCACATCAATGTAGTTAACTTCGATGTTCGGGAACATCTGTCTCTGAATAAATAGATAGCTCACGATGCCCATGACAATGATAAACACCATCAGCAGGTTCGCGGCCACAGGGTTATTGGCAAAATAGGCAATTATGCCCTTTTGATTGGTCTCTTCCATGACAAACTCCTACTTATTGTACGACGGTTTCGGAGTCGTCATTCTTTTTTGCGATTTGCACCGCCATGCCTTTTTGCGGGTACTCAGGCAAAGTTAACACCAGCTTATCGCTCTGTTCTAGGCCGTCACCGACCAACATAAACTCGCCTTCCGCTCTCAGCACTGTCACGGTTCGAGGCTGGAGTTGGCTGTCATCATTGACTACCCAGACGGTGCGGTTTTTAACCAATTCTTGAGGTAAGCGATAAATGTGTTTGAGCTCTTTACCGGTAAAGCTGACTTCGACATAAGAACCAAATTTGATTGGTGGTTGCTTATTATCGATCCCATATGGGTCCTCAACCTGAATCACCATATTGATCATTCTGGTTGCGCTGTCGATCATACCTAGGTCACGAACCACTTTGCCTTCACGCGTCGTCGACAAAATACCTTGCTGAGTGACAGTGGCACGAAGTTCATTGATAGATTCTGGTAAGAATGCACTGTCAAATCCAGCAATCGGCACATGTATTTCTGCTACTTCTATATTGTTGAGCGTAGCAATACGAGAGCCGGATGTAACGAACTGGCCGACGCCGATATCTCGCTCAACCACTAGCGCATCGTAGGGTGCAATGACTTTGCAGTTTTCCAGATCACGCTTAGCACGTTTCAAAGACGCTTGTGCCGATTTCACCTGCGCCTCTGCGCTTAGTACATGCGGTTTACGTAAATATAAGTCCGTTACTTGTTTATCACTCAGTTGCTTAGCCTGACGCTTGGCGACTTCTGCTTTCGCCTTCTCCTCGATCAATGTTGCACGAGCACTGGCCAAAGCTGCCTCAGCTTGAAGCACTGCCGCCTCGTAGTTATCGCTTTCAATCGTGAACAAGATTTCACCGCGCTTTACGATACCGCCAGTGACAAAGTTAGGGTGCCAACTGATGACTTCACCGCTCACTTGAGCAGAGAGGTGAGTTTTCTCAAACGGCACCAATTCGCCATGGCTGGTAATCACCACTTTGTGGTCGGTAGGAAAAAGTGAAGATGCCTGAACCGTCGGCTCAGCAATGGTTTCTTTCGTCGACTCTTTTTCGGGAGCCGTTGCGGCTATTGCGGCATAACCTGCGTACGAGCCACCAGCAACAACGAAGGGTAAAAGCCAACGCAACATGGGTTTTGATAACATCCAAAAAATCCTTTTTTATTGTTTTTGTCACCGTTTAGTGCTTGATACGACCTACAGGTGTCACATACTGCCAGCCAACTCAAGTTCCTATGAGTAAACGGTGAGGTAGTTATACCAATCTAAATAACGATTTGATCATCTCGCTATTCAGATTAGTTTTGCATCTGAAATAGACTATTCTGTTCATCTCCAAGTAAAGGTAAGCACTGAAGAACCACCGAAACCTGGACTTCATAAGAGAACAACACTCACAAAGGCTTGAGACCGTAATCCACGGCAAATTATCCTTTAAAAGCTCATAAAATTAACAAAATTTTAACTCACTTCGCAAGTTGTATACCCTTACTCACACATCCCATACGCAAGCTGCATGCCAGATATATAACCATTAAAAATCAATGAGTTATTCATATTCGTGCAATTACCCTAGTCATGTATAGGTGAGAAATACCAGATATTAGTGAATCCAACCAATTAGAGTAAAAACATTAATTAAATAAATGATTTTGTGCGTCTAAAAAAGCGAGCCAACACAAACTTCTGAGAGGAAAAATCAACTCAAGTAACAACCTAAACAAGACATTTAGCGCCAGCAGCTAAAATTCTCCTGTCTAATGTGCGTGATTGTGTATTCAGCCCTGCACGTTGAAACCATTTGCGTATATACTCAGCTTAAGTAACGTTTTGTATTACAAGGATATGTTCATTGTCTCATATGTTTACTAAGCTCATTTTCACCTGCATGTTTACTTTTCTGTCGGCCTGTTCTGCAATTGAGTACAGAGACCCTAGTGAAAAGTCCACTACGTTTCAGTACGGTTACCAATCGGATTCAGCGTTGGCGCACTACTTTGAGGCTTACGAAAAGGATCCGAAAACGGAGACTGGTTTTTATCCTCTTAACCAAGGTCACGATGCGCTTCTTGCACGTATCTCGCTGATTGAATCTGCTCAGAAAAGCCTGGATCTTCAGTACTATATCTATCGAGGAGATGAGACCAGTAATTTCATTACATGGCGACTGTACGAAGCAGCAAAACGAGGGGTTCGAATTCGCTTGCTGCTTGATGACATGCAAAAGCGGAACGATAAAATGATGGCCGCAATGAACGCCCATCCAAACATCGAAATCCGATTGTTTAATCCTCACCAATATCGCTCGGCAAGGCTATTCGGGTTTGCGACAGACTTCGATCGTCTGAACCGCCGAATGCACAATAAATCGCTTGTCGCTGACAGTGTTGCGGCGGTAGTAGGTGGTCGAAATATCGGCAATGAATATTTCTCGTTCGAATCTGAAGTCTCATTCGGTGATTTCGACTTGCTGCTTTACGGAGAAGCAGTTCAACAAACGGCAGACCAATTTGATCTCTACTGGAACAGTGTTTATTCCATGCCGATGGAGTGGGTTTTCCCTGGGTCTGAACAAATCACCGAGGCTGCCATCCAAACACAAGTCGAGAAGCTGCAACTGACTGACAAATTTACTAAAGGTCGTTATAACTTCAATATGCTCGACATGTATCAAGAGCTGAAGAAAGGCCAACTGACGCTTTATTGGGGTGAAGGAGACATCTGGTTTGACTTACCAGATAAAGTGGCGACGCATGAAAGCCAGCTGGTTGGTAACTTATCCGAGCTACTCAAAAGTGTGGACCACTCGTTCGTGCTTATCTCCCCATATTTTGTGCCAACCGAAGCAGGAACAAAAGCGCTGACCAACGCCGCGAAACGAGGGGTGGATATTACGATCGTCACCAACAGCCTCGCTTCTAACGATGTCTTTGCAGTGCATGGCTGGTATTCAAAGTACCGAGAAGATCTGCTCGCTTCAGGTATCAAACTCTGGGAAGTAAAATCCAGTGCCAAACTTAAGAGCAAATGGAGCTTAACGGGTAGTAGCCGCGCGAGTTTGCATGCCAAAGCGATGCTAATCGATAAAGAGACGCTTTTTGTCGGCTCAATGAACTGGGATCCACGCTCGGCAAAACTCAACACCGAAATGGCCGCTGTGATTAAACAACCAGAATATGTTCAAGACTTTCTGGCAACCTTGCCTGAAATACTCAATAACAACGCTTACCGAGTGACGCTCCGCGACGGTGATATTGTCTGGACTGACAATAAAACAGGGCAGGAATATAACTCAGAACCTGAAGCAAGTATGTGGCGAAGAATGGGCTCTTGGTTCTCAGGTATTTTACCTATCGAAGATCAACTTTAATTTGCTTCGATCTTAAAACAGCGCCCTTAGTCGGCGCTGTTTTATTATTTAATCCAAAGGATAGACGACTTTAAACCGCTCTAAAACCAACAGCCGTTGCTCATGCCATTCAATGCTTAACTCATCACATTCGGCTTGGAAGAAGCGGGCATGAGCCTCGCGCCACCATTGTAGTGTTCTATCCCCTTCACCTTCAGCTCTCGCAAAGTCCTCTCCTACCTCGCTGTATGGGCTGGTAGAAACTTCGGTAATTTCAATCACACAAACGGGTTCACCATCCCAATTCGTCACAACCTGAAGGTGCCCAACTTGAGGCATGGCTTCTCCGTGTTCGCTATACCAAACTTCCATGCTGCAAGACGCTGTTTTTTGCCCTGTTCGAACCAGCTCCGCGCATAGGTTCGCGTTGTATTCATCAGCACAGTAATAATCTGCACTCATTGACGGAATGGCTTCTCGTTGCCGAGAATTAAGTAATACTAAGTACTGATCGAGGTAACTTTTAGCTTTGACGTCCATAACAAATGCCCTAACAATCAATGAGGTGGAAGAAGCTTAATGGCTCATCGAGCAAAGAACAATATTCTAGAATCTAAAAGATGAGCTGTGCTCTGCTGTCAAAGAGTACAGTTGAACTGCAAAGGCAACGGAAAGTAAGGTAAATATTTCTTTTGTGAGAATTTTGCTAAACGTTTGTGCTATTTGCTATTGTTGCATGGTCTATCTGTATCCCTAAAGCAAAAGGACGTTTTATGCGCTTATTCATCGGTATTTTTTTCACACTGATTCTGTCACTGCCAACCTTGGCATCTGAAGAAAAATATTCAGAATCTGACTTGTTAGATAGACCGCTTATGGAGCGCTATATTTTAGACGAGCTTAAATCGCTACGTCAGGACTTCCAAAACTTGGAAAAACGCACGATTACTGAAATCACCGACCGTGAACTTAGCGTCGCTGATAAATCGTTAAACTACGCCAATGTCACCGTGACGTACTTCTTTTACATCATCGCAGGTGTTGCATCGCTGATCGCTTTCGTCGGTTGGCAGTCGCTGCGTGAATTTAAACACAACACCAAAGAGATGGCCGATAAGCGATTGGATAAGATCGCAAGTGAATATGAGAAAAAGTTTGTTGCACTGGAAAGAGACTTAAAACGCAAGACTCGCATCATCAGTGAGAACAACAAAGAAATCGAGAAAATCAACGAAATCCATAACTTATGGCTGCGCGCGCAAAGTTCCCAAACACCTGAGCAGCGAATTGAAATTTATGATGAAATTCTGGTTATTCGCCCTGGTGATTTGGAAGCACTCACTTACAAAGCAGACGCCGCAATGGAAATTAATGAATACCATTGGGCGCTCAGCATTTGTAATCGCGTTTTAGAAGTGGACTACACGAATGGCCCGGCACTTTATCAACGCGCTTGTGCCTATTCTCGATTAGGTGTTGAAGAACAAGCGATTGAAGATTTAGAGCGTGCCATTGAGTACAGCCCTTCGATTCGTGACCTGTTAGCTGAAGAGCGCGATCTTGAACTGCTACACGGCAACGAACGATTTGAGAAGCTGTTGCAGCTCCATCACGAGTAACGGAATAAACGACATGAGCCGTCACTTTAATCTAGAAGATGCCAGCCAGGTATTGGTTGGCGCTTTTGCTCTTGCAGTACCAATTTCTTTTTCCGAAGAAGCATGGCGCTTGGGTGAAAGCTTGCCGATGGCAAACCTGCTCATGTTGTTAAGCCTCTCAGTTATTTTTCTGAGTTTTTTCGCTTATCAGAGTGTATTCCAAAGCCGAATTCGCCACCGCGTATCCATCTTTATTTTCCGCGTTATCATCGCTTACACCATTGCTGCAGTTGTGGTTGCACTGGTATTACTTTGTCTCGATAAACTTCCGCTCCTGACGGAGCCTTTGGTGGCGATAAAACGTATTATCGTCATCACGATGCCAGCATCTATGGGCGCGATTGTCGTCGACAGCTTCGATAAAGAGTAAGCCTAACTTCACTCATCCAACGTTAGGTTAGAGCCTGAATGATCTTTTCCTAACACATCTTCTGGGTTACGTAAGGCGCACGTTTCAAGCGATAGACAACCGCATCCAATACAACCACCCAAATCATTCTGTAGTGCTTTCAACTGCTGAATTTTTTGCTCTAACTGCTCATGCCATTGGCTCGCCATTCTCTCCCATTGCGCTTTGTTCGGTGCTTGATGCTTTGGCAGGTTATCCAGCGCTTGTTTGATTTCTTCTAAAGACAAGCCTACCTGCTGCGCAGCCTTAATCACGGCAACACGGCGTAACACACTTCGATGATAGCGACGTTGATTTCCCTGATTTCGCCAGCTCGAAATTAATCCTTTTTGTTCATAAAAATGCAGTGCCGACACTTTCACTCCAGAACGTTTCGCTACTTCACCTACGCTGATTTCCATCCCTGACTCCCATTCCAATGATTTTGCAAAAAACACTTTACCTCAAGTTTACTTGAGGTTTTAGAGTGAGACCAAATCAATTATCGAGGCACAAATATGAAAAACAAAACTCAGCCTTATTTAATCGGAAGGTTCTTCGACAGCATATCGTCAGGCTTATTTATGATGGCACTTCCCTGGGTAATGCTGGCTTCGCCAGGAATGGGAACATTTGTCGCGTTAGTATCGCTTACCTGTACCGCAGTCTCTTTCTTGGTCACACCGTTCTTTTCCACTTTGACTGACCGCCATTCACGTAAAACATTGCTGATTGTGAATCAATGGGTACAAGCGGGAATGGCTCTGGTGGTATTCGTTGCGTACTGGCTTGAGCTAGAGTCCCACTGGCTATTAGCTTTTGCGCAGTTGATGTACTGGGTTTCCAGTAATGTTGCCTGGGCAACCAACAACGCATTTACTCAAGAAAACTACCAGCAACATGAGTACGCCAAGATTTCTGGTCAACAGGAAATCGTTATGCAATCCACGACTCTCGGCGCAGGTGCACTTGGCGTGGTGTTATTAGAAAAGTGGGGAATGATGGAGTTCGCTCTGTTTGCGGCAACGGCGTCATCGTTGGCTGCCATTTTCTATATACTAACGCCTTACACTCGCCGATTACGTGAGTCACACTCAGTTTCTTTCATGAACCAACTAAAAGAGAGTAAGCACATCTTTAGCCGTGAGCCTTACTTTTTCGGGTTCATTTTACTTTCTTGCCTCTCTTACCCGGTGTTGACGTACTTAAGCAAATTAGTCCCGATTTGGTTCTCAGAGCAGGACATTACTGGTGATTGGTTTGCAGGCTTTAACATCAGCTTTGGCTTGGGATCCCTGTTTACCGGGTTGATTGTTACGAAGGTACTTAACCGCCTTCCACACGCCCATATTATCTTCGCATCAATGACGATTCTTTCTCTTACCCTGATTGGCATGAGTTTCTCATTACATCCAATGGGTATATTGATGCTGATAGCCCTATTTGGTGTATTTAACGCATTAAACCGAATTGCGAGAATTAACTGGATGCATCACACGGTATCCATTCATCAGCGTGGTCGAGTGGATGGAGGAATCAGCATGTTCAGTACTACGGTGCAATCACTCAGCTATGTCGTCATTGCCATGCTGAGTCACTATGACATGACACGCTACGGCTTTATCTTCGCCGCTATAGTAATGATGGTGGCAGTGGGAGCGATGTGGGCACTGCAAAAGAATATTGGTGACAACAACGATTTAGCCCTCCAAACGGTAATGAAATGATCCGCACTAAAATTGGAAAATAAAAAAGGATGGCAGCCGACACTGTCATCCTTTTTGTTGTTAACGCTTAAACTAGCAAAACTTTAGAACCAAGTTTCCATCTGCAAAGCAAATACGGTTTCACCACCACGTCCCATAGTGCTTGCACTGTCATCCACGCTCACAGAGTAATTATTAAGATCATCACTCCAGTCAACATAGCTCACCGCAAAGCGTAACTCTGGACGGTCGAAGAAACCGGCTGCTGTTGCCAGCTTCAACGTTGGTGCTACTGTCGCTTTGTAGAATCCGCCACTCGCTTGTTCAACACTGTTGTCTAGGTCCATGTACTGGTAGGTTCCCTCGTAAACCATTTCAAAGTTTTCTGTTAACTCTTGAGCCAAACGAACGTTCAACGAAGCCCACATAAACTCATCATTGGTTTTCACACGATCCTGGCTGTACTCCGCCATCAGCGCTGGCGTAATTCTCCAGTTATCAGCAAAGCGAGTCACGCCATATGAAAACGCTCGAACTGCCTGAGCATCGTCATTCAAGTCACCATTTGAACCAATACCTTTTAGCTCGGCACCTAACCCCTGACCAATCGAAAAGCCTGTTTTAGAAAAGCCATCATTCACACCGTAAAAACTGTCGGCATGGTAAGCAAACAGAGCATGAACACCACTTTCTGCACGCTTAGTTGGTGACGTGTTGCTAGATGTTCTATCTTCGTTGTCAGACGACACCATACCACTCAACATCACCTGGATATTGCCAATGCGGTTATTGGTAGTCGCAATGTAGTTCTCGATATCAGTACTTGAGCTGTCGATTTCACCGAAGTCACGACCATAAATAGAGAAGTTCGATTTCCACTCATCCGTGATCTGAACATCGTAAACACCTGCACCAGTACCGGCTAGGAATACGATATCTGAATCGAAAAAGTGAATATCAAAGTTATCACGGTCGAATCGCTTACCAGCCCAAACTGTTGCATTATCAAATGCGCCGCTGAAAGAAGGTAAGTTTTTCAGCTCTGCATACACCTGACGAACATTCAACTTACTGTCGTCAGCCGTCCAATCATTGCTGCTTTCAACACTGTCCGCCAACATGATATGGAATCGAGCGCTCGAACCATCATCCATATAACGGTTGTGGATCAAGTTTGCTTCTAAGTAGTTATCATCCTCCAAGCCCAATCGACCAACCGGCGCACCTATCGCACCAGCCGCAGTCATGTAAGGTCCTGTTCCCGTTGCACCATTAAGATCATCATTGATCAAAAGACCTGCACGCGCATATCCATGGAACTCGAATTGCGATGCTGTGTTGTCGGCTTTGTTCGCAACTTGCTCAGTTTGCTCTAATCTGGATTCCAACTCGCTAATTCGAGCTTCTAAGGCATCCATATCTTCATTTGCATAGGCAAATGTTGTAGGTAGCAGAGCGGTTGCGATACTTAGTGCCAATACATTCGCTTTCATTATTTATTTCTCCAACATTAAATTGATTATTTCGAGACTTGGCAAACGTTCCCGACAAAATCGATTAAATGTGGAATTAAACCCAATAATAAAGACTAATATCCTGTTATCCGTTAGCCTAATTATTAGTCAACGCCATAAATAACTCGTAAATCACTATATAAAACAAATCGGGAACGATCCCGATAATTGATAAAAAATATTAACGCCATCACGATTTATTGAGTAAGCACTTGGTACTGATCACAGATTTGGGCCACTGCGAGGATCTGTTTATCTATGTCTGTCCAGTTCTGTTCGAACCAGCCTCTTTACAACAACTTTCAAGTTTATGATCTCGATTAGAAAACAATCAGCACCAGCATGAAACAAGTCACATAAAAATCAAGGCTTTTGAGTCATGCTATATAAAGCCAAGTGAATTGTTTTTGTATGAATGGGCTGACTTCTGCCAACAAGATACTTTAAAAATGGTCAGCAACTTCTAATATCGTAATAACCTCTTAATCTGCTTCCCTCAGTAAGGCGGTTGTATGCATAAAGTCATCCGGAAAATGACATGGAAGACGAATAGGCGGTAAACCCGCCCTACTCCAATGCAGTTCGTGACCTAATAACAGGTTTATCTGGAAACTGTGGTTTCCGCACGTCAGCAAGGAGGCTTTATGCCTATCAATAACATCCGCAACATCGCTTTTGTTGGTCAGACAGGAACCGGCAAAACGACCCTCGTCGAAAAGCTGCTCTTCACCTGTGACGCGACGCATCACTTAGGAAGCGTAGAAAAAGGCGATACCGTTACCGACTTCGACCCCCAATCTATTCAATATCAACATAGTATCGAAGCAACTCCTGTCGCGTTACGCTGGAATGATCATCGCCTGAATATTATCGACACTCCGGGACAGAGTGAATTACTCGGCAGAACGCTCAGTGTTTTTCCGGCCGTTGAAACCTCTGCACTTATTGTCGACCCACAAACACTACTCAACCAAACCTCTGATCGCTTATTTACCTTTGCTCAAGAGCAACAGAAGTGTCAGATGATCATCATTAACAAGCTCGACAACCAAGGTAACCAACTACAGATACTGATGGATAATATCGTTGAGCATTTTGGCGATAAATGTTTACCGATAAACCTGCCTTCTGCCGATGGCCAGTCCGTTATCGATTGTTACTTTGAGCCTGAACTGGAGCGAGAAACCCAGTTGGCTAAAGTGACTGAAGCACATGAAACCTTAATTGACCAGGTTATCGAAGTTGATGAAGAGTTAATGGAACTCTATTTGGAACAAGGCTCAGAACTCACTGCAGAACAACTGCATGACCCATTTGAAGAGGCGCTGAGAACTGGTCACGTGATCCCTATCTGCTTTGTTTCTGCACAGACGGGAGCGGGTGTCGAGCTACTACTTCGCACACTGGCTGAAATTATGCCGATGCCAAACGAAGGTAATCCGCCACTGCTTGAAAAAAACGGCAAGAAAATCAAAGTTAATTGTGAGTCTCTGGAACATACCGTAGCGCATGTTTATAAGGTGAGTGTCGACCCATATATGGGCAAACTGGCTTACCTTCGCGTTTACCAAGGTGAAATTAACGCTGGCAGTCAGCTTTACATCGGTGAAAGTAATAAAGCGTTCAAGGTTGGGCACTTGTACCAACTGCAAGGTAAAGAGCGGACAGAGATTCCACGTGCGATTGCGGGTGACTTCTGTGTATTAGCTAAAGTCGATGATCTTGAATTTGACTCTATCGTTCATGACTCCCATGACGAAGACGGCGTTGAGCTAAAAACACTCAATTTTCCAGACTCCATGTACTCTCTGTGCTTAAAACCACTAAAACGCGGAGACGAACAAAAACTGGGTGACGTACTTAACAAAATCGCAAGTGAAGACCCTTCGTTACGCATCGAACATCGAGCAAGAACCAACGAGACTATCATCAGTGGACAGGGCGAATTCCATCTCAAAGTTGCGCTGGAGAAAATGGCTAACGTATACAAGCTAGATGTCGAAACATGCCAACCAAGTGTCGAGTACTTCGAGACCATTACCAAACCAGCTGAAGGCCACTATAGACATAAGAAACAAAGTGGAGGCGCAGGTCAGTTTGGCGAAGTGCAGTTGAGAGTTCGTCCTCTGGAGCGTGGAGCTGGGTTCAAGTTCATCAATAAAGTGGTTGGCGGCGCGATTCCTACTGCCCTTATTCCTGCCGTAGAAAAAGGAATACTGCAAGCGCTCGAGGAAGGTGCTATCTCCGGAAACCCTATCAAAGATCTTGAAGTGACCGTCTATGATGGCAAATACCATTCTGTTGACTCTAAAGAGATAGCCTTTGTTATTGCGGGTAAAAAGGCGTTTTTAGATGCGGTTAATAATGCCGACCCGATTGTTCTTGAGCCAATCATTCAGATGGAATTACACATTCCAACCATTAACGTTGGGGATGTATCAGGTGATTTGTCTGGTAACCGAGGATTAATTGAAGGCACTGAGCCTGTGGATAATAACTTCACTCTGATCAGAGCGAAATCTCCAGTGAATGAGCTGCAAGACTACGCCCGAAGATTACGTGCGATTACCGGAGGTGAAGGCAGTTTCAGCATGACGTTGAGTCACTACGAACCCGCGCCACCAGCGGTGCAGAAACAAGTCTGTCAAAGCAGTACCCAGCAGAACTAATTGCTCAGTAAAAAGCCGTAAATAAAAGCGCCCTCATGTCGAGGGCGCATTTTTTATTTGTATTCGGAGCTATTTATCGAGCGACAATCCAATTTGACTGATTTTACTTTCGAACTCTTCGACACTTTCCGCTTTGTAAGTCGGTGAACCGTTAAAGTAACGTGGTTTCTCTGGCAGCATCGCATTTTTCAGCTCTATTTCTTGATCAAGATTGTCATGATAAACCGTCACGCGATGTGGAATATCCTGCTTCATTACAGCCATATTGGTTCTCCTTTATTAACACGAATTTTAAGCGTAGACCGAAATCCACAGACCAACAAAACCCTAGAGCAAAATTTAGACAACCACGACAACTTTTATGCAATTAAATGCACTAAATATAACTCAGCATTAGAAGAGGAACAGACAAGTTTAAACTCGCTTTATCCGATTGGATTTTTGTTGTAATGCTCCGATGACGAATGTGGCTCTGAAATTTGATACAAGCGACGCTGAGATTCAGAACACGAGGTTTCACAGTTACACACTTTATCGACACCAACATTATTCAGGCCACCACAGCTGCCTTGAATGCGCTTGTTGTGGAAAATCACACCAAGCGACATCAATAAAATAATTAGGAGAAAACCAACAAAGGTAAATACCCAGACCATACTAACCAACCTTGTTATCTGAAGCCTTTAAACTAAGTATAGCGGGGCTGGATTTCAGTGCTAACAACTCGCGAGGCGGTTTCGGGCGGCTCAAGATTGACGGTTTGGATTGTTTACCACCACAACCACATGATCCACAACCATCTTTTTTGTTGTGATTGGCCGAAGGTCGACCTTGAGACGCTTCGGTCAGCGGTGTTCTGGCAACGCCCAAAACGTCTTCTATAGAGCTACGAGTAGACAACCGAAATACCTGCTTTCCATTACGCAGTAATTTTTCCAGTGCTCGTTCACCAATATTACGAACCAGCACTGCATCGACGTTGTACTGATCCAATGACTGGATCATCTGAGATTTTGCTTTACAGCCAGACTGTGGCATCGCAGCAATATTAGCTAAATTTTGCAGCATTCCGTCTTCATCGGAATAAATAGCGATATAGGGCGCTTTGACAAAGTGGTTGGCTACGCGCTCACCATCATTAGGAACAGCATAAATCATAAGTTCGACTCCTCATTGGGAAAAACCAGTGCATGACCTTCAACTAAACTTTTTGCGACTTTAAATCGTGCTCTTTTTACCGTGTTGCCAAAAGTTTGTCTCGAAATACCCATTTGATCGGCAGCTTGCTGTTGACTTAATCCTTCTAAATCAGCGAGACGCAGTGCTTCGAGTTCTTCGGGCAGTATGTTGACTTGTTCTAATTGCTGAAACGGCACACCATTTGGCTTGAAACAGTGATGGGCAGCTCGCCCGCATATTTTCCGTTCTATTTTTGGCCTAGCCATCGCCATTCCTCTTAATTATCAACAAACCCAATAACTCCAAGAAACAGGTTATTGGCATACACGTTACGCCCGTTTATGGCATACGCCAACAATATTATTGGCATATGCCATAAAGCTAAGTTTGCAAAAATCGTAGTTAAAGAAAAAACAGGAAGCGTCTTATAAGGAGAAACAGTCTAAATTAGTGACACTTTTGATACTTGTGCAAAATAAATACGCAATAAACCCGTAAGACGCAATAGCTTTACACTGCTCTGATTGTTCTGACATTTTCATGCCAGTAACTGATTCTTATTGACACAACGATATCATTCCCTTGCTTTGTTATGACGTAAATTTCATAAGTGGGGCTAACATTAACGGCATACATAATCTTTATTGAAAGAGGGATAAAATGAAAAAGACAATGTTGGCAGTAACGAGTGCGGTTATTATTCTTGCGGGCTGTCAAGACGAAAAACCAGCAGAAATGACTGCGGTAGAAACGCCTCAAGTAGAAGAAGTGCAAGTCGCTGAAGCAACTGACGCAATGCCAGCGCCAGAAGAGCAAGCAGTAGAAGAACAAGGCATTTCAGCAGAAACTTTTGTCGACACTCAACACAATGCAAGCAACGCTCTTGATTGGAATGGCACTTACCAAGGTACACTTCCATGTGCAGACTGCTCTGGTATTGATATCACTATCACTCTAAATCAAGACGGTACTTACCTGCTTGAGCAAAGCTACCAAGGCAAAGAAGATGGCCAATTCAAGTCAGAAGGTCAATTCAGCTGGGATGAAAGTGGCAGCACGGTAACGTTAACCAACGAAGACGCACCGAACCAGTACTTTGTCGGCGAGAACGTATTAATGAAGCTAGACATGAACGGTGAAAAAGTAACAGGCGAACTTGCTAATAATTACAACCTAATCAAACAGCAATAAGCGCTATTATGTTGTGAAAAAGTACTCAAACCGAGCAGACTCCTGCTCGGTTTTTTCATGTCAGATCAAGCAAAATGCCCCGCGATCCGCTTAAATCGTGGGTTGGAATTAAAGGCCTCTCTGTATCTACATGCACTGCTGCTTCAACCAGTTGGTTAACTTTATGATCTCGGCTTGCTTAGCGCGGCTTTTCTTATGAACAAAGTAAAAGCTATCGCCAGTATCTAAACCATGAGATGGGATATAAACCAAGTCATGTGCGATATCTCGTTCGTTAAGCATAAAGTCGTTTGCAAATGCGATACCTTGGTCGTAACGCGCAGCCTCTATCGCTAATAGCATATGGCTAAAATGCTGCATATCGACATTATCTGGCAAAGTAAATCCGCCCGCCTTACACCACTCAGACCAATCCTTTCCACGCTCGCGATAGACAGAGTCGGTGGAGAGAAGTGGATACTGCCAAAACGCTTCCGGCATCGGCATTTCTTGCATCTCTTTCCATAATTTATGGCTACAAACCGGATATAAAATGTCCTTATATAAGTGAACAGAGACATAATTTCGCTTTGGTTTTTGCACCGTGATGAAACAATCTCCAACACTCTCGGTTTGCTCCGGGTCTCCCGCCATCATGTTAAGCGTAAGTTCAATCTCGGGATGTAAGCGTTTAAAATCAGACAAACGTGGAATCAGCCATTTTACCGCTAGCGAGCTATAAATTGCCAAACGAATGCTGCCCTTCTCACCTTCACGAACCTTCTGGCTCGCCATTGCGATGGCAGTAATTGCAGGGCTGATGTCTTCCAGATATTGCGTGCCAGTATCAGACAAAGAGAGCTTTCTGCCTTGGCGAATGAACAACGACTCACCGAGGTAATCCTCAAGTAAACGGATCTGGTGACTCACAGCACTTTGCGTCACATTGAGCTCTTCAGCAGCAAGCGAAAAGCTTAAATTTCGCGCCACAGATTCGAAGCAGTGAACCGCTCTAAGCGGGGGTAATTTCATTATCTAAAAATCTCATACTTAAACTAATAAATATCACTTCACTTCATCCTATGACATCACCTACTCTTGCGCAAAGAATGAGGAGATAAAAAAGTGAAAGTTACATCTGTCGGAGCAGCAATGCTGCTATTAATTGTTGGAAACCTTATTGCGGTAATTTCAGACGCTTTGATTAAAAGCGTCGGTAATGATGTGCCCGTTTTTCAGTTTGTGCTATTCCGACAAGTTTCCGCCGTACTGTTTTTGCTTCCTTTTTGTTTACTGAGTCGACCAACTCATTTTATGGAAGGGTTTAAATGGCATGCTATTCGTGCACATGTATGGTTACTGGGCGCGATATTCATGGTCTTTGCAATTTCATCTTTGCCGCTGGCGACTGCAAACGCGATTTTCTATGCCGCTCCATTAATGATGTTGCCTATTGCAGCACTGTTTTTCAAAGAGCAGCTTTCGAAACAATCTGTCGCTGCTGCCATCATGGGCTTTTTAGGCGTGTTAGTCATCATTCGCCCGGATCAAATCGATTGGGCGGCGATTTCAGCATTTGTTGTAGCGATGAGTATTGCGGTCAATAACTTATTGATTCGAAAAATACCTAGAGAACAGTCCGTGATGCACACTTTGCTTATGACGAATTTAGCGGGTATCCCTGTTGCACTGTTGCTTGTTTTTATTGAAGGGAAACCTTGGGATTGGAGTGCTTTCCCAGTCGCCGCAGGTTCCAGCTTATTTATCATGATATACGCAGCGACATGTGTACTCGCGTACCGTTCAGTAGAAAGCAATAAGATTGCCAGTGCGGAATACAGTGGCTTGATTGGCGCAGCCGTTATTGGCTTTATTTGGTTTGATGAATTGCCGGACATATTCATGGCTATTGGCACGGTCATGATAATAGTACCGTTGATTTGGCTGTCGAAGCGCGAACGGCGTATTCGAAAACAACAAGCTCAAATTCAAGTCAATCAGGAGCAACAGGCGCAGGTTACCTGATACCAGATAGACAAAAACCCCGTTGTCCAAAAGACAAAGGGGTTTTTATTTATGTGTAGCCTATCGCCCAATTACTGTGGCAGAACGACATTACCGTCTTGGATTGGGAAACTTTTCGTCGCTGGCTTACTTGCTAGACGAACCGTTGTTGGTGCACCTGCGACTTCATAGGTGACATCATAACCAACCACTTTTTCTGACGTGGTATATTCGGTGTGACATTGCTGCTTCGTCGTCGTTACCACATCGCCCTTTTGCACATTTTCTTGGATCTTACGACCTGTTAATGCACCAGCAATTGTCCCTGCTGCCGTAGCAATGATCTTACCAGAACCACCACCAATCTGGTTGCCAAGAGCAGCACCAGCCGCAGCGCCACCAACAGTACCAAGAATTTTATTGTCATCTGTCGGTGCAACTTGCTGTGTTACCACCACATCTTTACACACTTGATGAGGGTTCTTGACTGTTTCTGTCACTGCTTCAATCAAAGTGATGTTAGCTTGAGTCGGAGCTGGCGGCGTTTTCTCCTTACAGCCTGCTAATACAGCAACAACCACGGCCGCAATTGCAATAGATTTAGTATTCATGGTTTACATCCCAGCATAGTTTATTCTATGTCCGGTATAGTAAGTCGGAAGCACAAATACACATCAAGCGAACATGAGCGCCCTGTCATTAGAACGTTAAAAAACAGCGTTTTTTAAAAATGGCGTAAAGAAATAACTAACGGCATGTCAATTGAACCGACATTGCATCAACGACACCTATCACTGATGCAATCTCATTAAGCGAAACTGATTGATACTGAGGTTCAGGCTAAACTGAGGAACAGTTCATCGTCTGATAAGTATTTATGTCGGTGACTCATGCTACGCACGTGCATAAACATAAAATCGGGAAATCCCGGGGCAATAATGTTGTTTGGTTCCCAACACAAACCACCAACAAAAATGTAGCGGCCTTGTTTTTCATCATCATGGAGCGGGTTATTGATAGGCGAAGACAGCTCTGCACGGCAACCTTCAACTACGCACACAATTTGCCCTTTGAACAAGCCGATTACCCGTCTCACCAAGTTGGCTTTGATCCCACATTTCCAAGCCTGACGAGTTGCCATTTCATAGCCGTATTTTCTTATTGCTTTCTTCTGCAAATGTACAACTAAATTCATTTTTTACTCCTGATTCAAGCTATTACGTTGAAGCCCAAAGTCATCAAGAAGCAGTTAGACACACAGTTAAGCGAACTCGCTGTGGGTAACGTTGGGTAAAGATACTATAACGAAATCACCCTCTACGTTAGCCTAACTAATTTTTGTCGACACGATAGAGGGTGATTATCAAGGGAGATATAGAATGGCGATCAGGCATCAATCAAATAGTTTTGCCCTTCATTCTCTAGGCGATCAATGAGATCACGGCACTCATCTAAATCTAAAGGCTGTTCAAAGCGGCGCTTTAGATTCATCAAAAAGAAAATGTCTTCACACATCGCTTTCTCTGGTTCATCACTAATTTTCGCGACAGGCGAATCGTTGCAGGAGACCATTTTAATTACCATGGATAAAGGCTTATAAGCCGTGCCTTTATCATTAATATATTCGCCCATGTCGTTTGCCAGGAAAGTACCAATACCGAAGCTAACCTGAACTCGACCCTGAAAGTGCTCACAAATGTCTAACGCTTGTTCAAAATTAAGACCATCGGTAAATACCAGAGTCTTGGTCATCGGGTCGATATTCAACGATTCATAATGCTGAATCATTTTGTCGCCCCAAGCGAATGGGCAACCACTGTCATGACGCACACCAAAGTAGGCATTACTGAGCTCTTCATCAAAGTCTTTAAGGAAAGCATCAATACCGATAGTATCCGTCAGTGCAATGCCTAACGCACCGTTAAACATCTCCTGCCAACGTTGCAACGCTATTTTCTGCGAGTCACGGACATTCACTAACGCCTGATGCCCCATGAACCACTCATGAGCCACAGTGCCAATCGGGGTGAGATCCATTTCACGCGCTAAATGGTAGTTGCTGGTCCCCGTGAGACAATCGGGTAACTCCTGGCACAAATACTCAAGCATGATTCGCTGTGCCTGGAAGGAGAAACGACGTCGAGTCGACATATCGGAAAATTTGAAACTCGAGATATTACGACGCTTCATCTCCGACTTAAGGTAACTAACTTTATCTTGCAATACCGTCTGGAACTGCTGTAACGGAATATCAGACCAACGCAAACGACTGCGAACTTCAGAAACGATACTCATGATGATGGTTTCGTACAAAATGGTCTCTTTCCACAACCCAGTGATCGTGATGCGCAATTGGCTGGAGCCATCTGGCATCGTTTTATTGTGCAGCGACACATCATTTTGTGGATTAAAGCGGAAGTGGCGTAATGCATCGACAAACTCGGGCTTGAGATACGGAGCGACACTTTTCATGTACTTGATTTCATCGTCTGTAAAACGAAGGTCTTGAAGCTTAAGGATTTCTGCTTCTACCTCAGGCAATAAATCAGACAGATCTTCTTCACTACGAACGATAAATTTGTATGACACCATCGCATCAGGATACAGAGCGGCAACAGCGCTCATCATGTTCACTTTGTAGACATCAAAGTCCAAAGCACTTTGGATGATGCGAGAAGAAAATAGATTGGTTGTCATTCGGTGCCCTTCCACATACCCTTCCCTGAGTATATAACTTTTTGTTACTAACTAATTTGCGTAAACAATAAACACCCATCATTAGTTTGTCAACTTTTGTTACTAACCACTCTTTTTAATAAGGTTTTTATCTTTAAAAAGCGGATACCAGTTGTGAATAACTCAAAAATATCGTTAATCTCATACCCAAACTGAGCCCTCAACAAAGCAAAAATGGTTACGAACAAATCGTTACTTACCCATTGAATGAACACTTATTATGCGCTAGATTACTTACAACTTATTATTAGGACCCAACCATGATCGTAACTGTCGACATCATTCCATTCAGACTTTCTGGCTGTGCCAATAAAGGATTGGAAGTGTTGCTGATTAAACGTTCAAATCCGAACCGACCATACCATGGCGTATGGGCATTGCCAGGTGGATTTGTCTTTGATAAAGATTTGACCCATGAAGGCGGACGCCCAGCGGATGAAAATTTCGAAGCGGCACGTCGCCGTATTTGCCGAGAAAAAATCCATACTTACCCTCGTCATTTCAGTGAAGCGTTTATTGATGGTGATCCGAAGCGAGATCCAGACGACTGGAGTTTAAACATCACCCACTATGCCTTAGTGGATCGAAATAATGTTGAGCAAATAAACAACGCTGGCGTTCCAGAATGTCACCTAAAGTGGTTCCCACTGCAGGCCATCTTAGATGGTGAGGAAACTCTGGCTTTTGACCATCAGAATACCATCGAAAAAGCCTGGCAAAAGTTGCGCGCTTCTATCGAATACACGTCCGTACTTCTGTTCGCGTTAGACAAAGAGTTTTTGGTTGCCGACATCATTTCTGCTTATCAGGAGTTTGGGATAGACATCAGCCGCATGACCATCAAACGCCGTTTGATCGACTCAGGCGTACTGAAACCAACCAACAAAGTCGCTTCCACCAACAAAGGTAAAGGTGGTAAACCAGCCATGGTGTACACACTCACGAGCGACGAAGTCACTTTTTTCCAAAACTGTTTGCGTGGATAAGCGCAGGCAACCAGACAGACAAGGAGTCTGCTATGACTGTTCGAGTAAACTATCAAACCACTGCGGTATTCGATGTGGATCCTGAAAAAGGGTTCAGTGAGCTTTGCCCTGACGAACTACCCGTAGCAGGCGCCCTTGAAATAGTACCGGAACTGCTTAAAAACCACGCAAAAGGTCGTTTAAAACTGGTGAGTCGCGACTTACACCCGTCTAAAGCCGCTTGGGACGCAGAAACGCCAGCCAATATGTTAGAGCCTGTTGGTTTGCCAAACGTCGACGTGAAATGGAATCGTCACTGCGTACTCGGCACGACCGGTGTTGAACTGTTAGACGGATTGCCGCCTGTTCTGGAGTATGATTTCCAAGTCAATAAAGGCATGGATCCAGACGCACATCCATACGGCGTTTTCTTTCATGACGTAGCTGATACCAAAACGACTGGTGCGAATGAGTTCCTGAAATGTAACGACATCGATACGCTTGTTGTCGGTGGCTTAGCGCTCGATTTCTGCGTAAAAAAATCGGTGATGCAGGCATTAGATCTCGGGTTTAAAGTCGTTGTGAATCTTGCTTCGACACGCGCAGTATTGCCAGATACCCTTGATGATGTGATTGCTGAAATGAAACAAAACGGCGCGTTATTTGTTGACTGTGCTGATGACATCATTGTCGAGCAGTTTGCATAAGATCATCACGATAAGGAAATCACCATGCACCAACACGAAAAATTAAACTACGTAGAATTTGGCAGTACAGATTTGAGTGCGACAAAGCAGTTCTTTGAGCAAGTTTTTGGCTGGTCATTTGTCGATTACGGTCCGGATTACAGCGCATTTTCTGGACAAGGACTAGACGGCGGATTCTTCAAGTCTGAGCTTGTCAGTCACACCTCAAATGGCGCAGCACTGTTGGTCTTTTATAGTTCGGACATTCAGGCGACCTTGTCCAAGGTGGAACAACATGGTGGGCATATTTTGCGCCCAATCTTTGAGTTTCCCGGCGGTTGTCGATTCCACTTTACTGAACCAAGTGGCAATGAGTTTGCGGTTTGGTCAGAAAGTCACTAATTCGACCGCCAGAAACATGCTCTTGTGGTCTGATTAGCAAGTCGCGCCTTGCACTTGACTGTGATGCCACGACATAATGCGCCAAACTTTTAAGTGAACAGATTTATGCAAGAGATTTACTTTGCGGGCGGCTGCCTGTGGGGCGTACAGGAATTTATGCGCCACCTTCCCGGCGTGATTGCAACCGAAGCGGGTCGTGCGAACGGCACGACAAATTCCACTGCCACGGATTACGACGGTTATGCGGAATGCGTACGCACTCAATTCGACCCTTCGCAAGTATCTATCGAAGATTTGATGGGTTACTTCTTCGAAATCATCGACCCTTACAGCGTCAATAAACAAGGTGAGGACGTCGGTGAAAAATACCGAACGGGTGTGTATAGCCAAAACCCGCAACACCTCGACAGAGTAAGAAGCTACATCGCAAATAGAGAAGATGTCGCTAAGATCGTGGTCGAAGTACGTGAGTTAACCAACTACGTACCAAGTGATGACGAACACCAAGACAGGCTAACTCGCTTCCCGGATGATTACTGCCATATCCCTCTGGACTTATTACACAAGTATAAGAACCGCTAACAGCCAGTATTCGCTGAATATTTTTCAGACGGATTTAAAAACAACAAAGGGAGCACAAGGCTCCCTTTTAGTTATTTACAATCTTATCTACTAGAAGAACTTAACGAGCGCCTTCTGCTTCCAATTCCTGTTCCGCCACTGACAACATTGCAAACTCTTCTTCTGCTGAAGTCGCAACCAGTTTGTTGCGGCTGTAGAGTCCGTAATACGCTCCACCGATAACGAACAGTCCCATGGTCATAAAGAACGCTGAAGGATCAAATGCATAAACGCCAGTCATCGCGATTAAAGAAAGCACCAACGAGATACTTGACGTAACAATACCACCTGGTGTTTTGTATGGGCGATGTAGCTCAGGTTGCTTGATGCGTAGCAAGATGTGGCTTAGTGACATCAAAGCGTACGATACGGTTGCGCCAACAACAGCCATTGCCAGAATCAAATCACCTTCACCTGTCAGCGAGACTAAGAAGCCAAATACACCCGGAACAAATAGTGCACGAGTCGGCACTTTCTTATCACTTGTTAGTGACAAGCTTTGTGGCAGGTAACCAGCACGAGAAAGCGCGAATACCAAACGGCTGTAGCCGTAAATGATTGAGAAGAACGACGCAATCAAACCAGCCAGACCAAGTACGTTAACGGCAGTAGCAATAGTCGGGTTACCTGTCAGCTTCAGTGCATCAACCAATGGTACCGCACTATCACCAATAACTTGTGAACCTACTGCACCAGCTAAAAGCACAACCACAAGAGTCGCTGTTAGTAGTAGGAACAACATTGCACCGATAATGCCTTTTGGCACGTCTTTCGCCGGATTTTTCGCTTCTTCTGCCGCTAAAGGAACCCCTTCAACCGCGAGGAATAACCACATCGCAAACGGTAGTGCAGCCCATACGCCATACCAACCAAATGGTAACGCTTCTGTTGCCTGAGCAGTTGCTGGAGCAATATCAAACAGGTTATTGATGTCGAAGTCACCTATCAGCACACCGGCGGTCGCCAAAATGGCCAACACCGCTAATCCACTAATAACCATCATAACCTTTAGCGCTTCACCCACACCAGCCATGTGAATTCCGATAAAGACGGCATAAAAAAGTGCGTAGACAACAGGGCCATCAATACCAATCAATTCATTCACCGCTGAGCCAATGAATATTACAATCGCAGCAGGTGCAAGCGCATATTCAATAAGTACAGATAAACCGGTAAAAAAGCCGCCCGTCGGTCCCATTGCCTGACGCGCAAAGCTATAGCCGCCACCAGCAGCCGGAATCGCCGCCGACATTTCCGCCAATGATAAAACCAACGTTAGGTACATCACCGCCATCGCAATCGCTGCGATAAGGAAACCACCCCAGCCTGCCTGAGCGATACCAAAGTTCCATCCGGCAAAGTCCCCGGAGATAACATACGATACGCCCAGCCCCGCAAGCAGAATCCAGCCTGCGGTCCCTCTTTTTAACTGTCTTTTAGCCAGATATTCCTGATGATTAGACATAGTAAATCCCTCTACATTTTAGAAATTAAGAAATTGTTGTTGTGCTTATCTTCGAGGTCGCCACCACTCTCTTCGTCAATGGCAGAACGGTCCTTTAAGTTCACGCCTGAGAGTTGGAGTCTTCGAGCCTCTTTAAGCAAATAGAATGCGCGTTGACAGGCATCGTCATAATTGAGTCCTTGCGGTCGCACGTTAGAAATACAGTTTCGGTCGGAATCCTTCGAGCCGCGTTTCGCTCCCCAAGTCAGGTACATACCCATACTGTCTGGCGATGTCAGTCCCGGTCTTTCGCCGATAAGAACCAACACGGCTTTGGCATTAAAGCACTCGCCTACATCATCACCGACCGCGACTCGCCCCTGCTTCACAATAGCGATAGGCGCTAAATTCCATTGGTGTTCTTCATCACCACTCATTAGTGAAACTAAGCGACTGATAACAGATAAGGCATGGTTCTGGATCGCGACAGAAGAAAGGCCATCGGCGATAACGATCGCTAAATCGAGCTCGGTATTGTGTTCCTTGCCAATGGCTTCAAGCGTGTTCCAGGACGCTTCATCAAGCTGGCGGCCTAGATCTGGTCGCTGCAAATACATGAATCGATCGGTGACTTTGCTTGTCACCACGACAGGCGGCTCAAGTGTTTGTTTGAGAATCGAGTACGAGTCGGACAGCTGGGCGACCAGAGAATCTACATTCAGAGTACAATGCACTGCGTCCATCGCCTGGGCGTGATCGAGCTGAAAAGAGAGCAATTCATCCGTCGGAACACTATTTCCACTGCGACCCAGAGCGATACGCGCAGAAGTAAACTCACGTAATTTATCCCAAGGATTACGTGTCACGACTTTTGCTGTTGCGCCGTCTGAGATTGAAACCACTTTACCCATGAGCACGCCCCTTATTCAGCTGTGAAATTGCGCCGGCAAACGAATTAGAAATGCGGTCGTTTAAACGAACCTCGTGTACGTCTTCGAAAATTTGCATGTCGGTAAGCCACTGTTCGAACTCAGGCGCAGGCTTTAATCCAAGCACTTTTCTCGCGTATAACGCGTCGTGGAATGAGGTAGTTTGATAGTTGAGCATGATGTCATCAGAACCCGGAATACCCATGATGAAAGAACATTCGGCTACGCCCAACAGCGTAAGAAGGTTGTCCATGTCATTCTGATCAGCATAAGCATGATTGGTGTAGCAGATATCGCAGCCCATCGGCAGCCCAAGAAGCTTGCCACAGAAGTGATCTTCCAGACCGGCACGAATGATCTGTTTGCCGTCAAACAAGTATTCAGGCCCGATAAAACCAACCACAGTGTTTACCAACAAAGGATCAAACTGCCTTGCTACGGCATACGCACGAGTTTCACAGGTTTGCTGATCGACACCGTGAAAAGCATTTGCAGACAAAGCCGTGCCCTGTCCGGTCTCGAAATACATCACGTTGTTACCAACCGTTCCTCGGTTAAGTGAAAGCGCTGCTTCGTGCGCTTCTTTTAATACAGCTAGGTTGATGCCAAACGTGTCGTTGGTGCCTTGTGTGCCACCGATTGACTGGAAAACCAGATCGACAGGTGCACCCATCTCGATAGCCTCGATGGTGTTGGTCACATGGGTCAGAACACAAGATTGGGTAGGAATTTGATAGTGCTGAATAACTTCGTCCATCAACTTCATCAATTTCACTGCCTGAGGTACGTTGTCAGTTGCCGGGTTGATGCCAATTACCGCATCACCGTTGCCGTACATCAGGCCATCAAAGATCGTCGCGGCTATGCCGTTAAGAGAGTCGGTCGGATGATTAGGCTGCAAACGGGTAGATAAGCGGCTTGGTAAACCAATCGTATTACGGAAAGCCGTCACTACCTGGCACTTTTTCGCGACCAGAATCAGGTCTTGATTGCGCATGATCTTGCTGACCGCCGCCACCATTTCAGGCGTTAGACCGGGACGAATTTTGGCTAACGTGACACTGTCCGCTTGTTCGCTCAACAACCAGTTGCGAAAGTCACCTACCGTCAGGTGTTCGATCGGTTGAAAGGCTTCACGGTCATGAGTATCAATAATTAAGCGCGTGATTTCATCGCTTTCATACGGGATCACGACTTCGTTTAGGAAGGTTTTTAGAGGCAGCTCGGATAACGTCATTTGCGCCACGACGCGCTCTGCGGCTGACTCGGCACATACTCCGGCCAGCGCATCGCCAGATCGCTCCGGGGTAGCTTTTGCCATCAAGTCTGCCAATGACTCAAAGGTATACACCTTACTTCCTTGTTGCCGACGATAAGTTGCGGTCATGATTCTTCCCCTTCAACTACATGGTTCAGTTTTTGCAATTTTTCTGCTGATAGTTCTATAAGTTTCTATAGGGATTAAAGCGAAATGCATTCCCGATGATTATCAAAAATCGGCAATGTTAAAAAAGGGTTTTTAAACAGTACGTTAACTATGTTTTGCCCTACTTTGATTCACTACACAGGCATCGGAAGTAAATATGATGAATGATGAACAGATCTCTGCCGCACCAACTTTGTGCACAAATCCCACAAAAGATGCAAACCAACAAGCAGCAAGCCTTGTCAATTGGCAACAGGAATATGACCAAATCAGTAATGGCCGCTTCCTAGGGCAAATCAGAGAGCGACGATTCAACAGTGTGCACGTATTTCGTGAAGACAGTAACCGTGCACTCAGACAGCAATGCCGTGTAGAGGAAGGTGGGGTTTGGCTGGGGATAAGCGTTGAAGATAAAGCGTTGCATATCAATCATTCACAACTTGATGCTGACAAGCTTTTACTTCGCCAAGGGGGAGTAGACTTTGAGTTAATTACGCCAGAAGCCTTTTCAATTTATGGCATGGTGCTAAAGCAAGGTTTTGTTCAGCAGCTTAAAGAGCAACTCGAGCTTGACGATGTGAAAGGGCAAGAGCTCTACTTGTCTGGCCTAAGCGAGCGTCACATTCAACAACTCAAATATTACTTGGGCATATTACTTGATCCCAACCAGGCTAGATGGTCGTGCGAAACGCATCAAACGGTCGTTAAAGATGTCCTGATGGAACTATTTTCGTTAAGTTCGCAGCAAGAAGCCTCGCCAAAAGCATCCTCTCAGCGACAAGTTGTGATGAACCGCATTCGACAATATTTGGAAAATCAGGATTACAGAACCCCAATTACCGTAAGTGAACTGTGTGAGGCTGTACATGTGAGCCGTCGAACGTTGCAATATACATTTGAAGCGTGCTGCGATACTTCTCCGAAACAATTTATTCATCGAATGCGACTGAATCAGATACGCCGTATACTGCAAAATCCTCAAGAAACTCGTAACATCGCAGAGATAGCCTTTGACTTTGGCTTTTTCCATCTCGGACAGTTCGGCCAAAGTTACAAACAACTGTTTGGTGAAATGCCCTCGGAAACAAGGCAATGCCTCTGATGAAATGAGATTTTTCAGAAGTAAGTAATCACTTCCTCTCAAGTGCTTTCGAACTATACACGCTTGTAAGGCTTAGATATTCTGAGCAATACGCCACAACGCGCCACTTGGGTCAAACAGACAGCATTCACGCATCCCCCAGGGCTGATCGACCAAATCAGTAAGACGGGAACCAAACTTATCATGATTCAATTGTGACAGATGCTGGTGCCAGCTTTGGACGTCCTCCACCAGCAAATGCATCATGAAATTATGGCAATGTTCCGGCTCATAAAAGTTTTGTAAAAGGAAAACATGCTTCCCTCGGAAGAAGTACGCCACGTCACCAAAATCGGACGCCATCTCAAAACCAGCTTCCTGATAAAACTGCTTTGAAAGCTCATAATCCTTGGCTGGTACAAACGACTTTATTTCTACAATATTCAGGTTTTCCATTTCCTAGATCCAAATTCAGTAACACTGACTTATCAATCAACTTTAAGCAACGCGAGAGCATCTCACCAGCTAGCTCCTTAATTTCTTATTACGATGGTACGCATTCTGCTATTTGTTCCTGCAACCAATCCACAAACTTCCGTTCTAATTGAGTTAGAGCCTTATCTTGATGAAGTAAAACATAATCATAGCCTGATAACGTGAAGCCAAAAGGTGCAATGAGATTACCACGCTCAAGATCATCCATCACCAAAGGGTAAGATCCTAACGCAGCGCCTAAACCATCTATCGCGGCTTGAATACAAAAGTAGAAATGGTTAAAAGTCTGCTGCGCATTCTCACGCATTTCTGGATGCTCAGCGCTTGCCATCCATTCTCTCCAAGCGTCCGGTCTGGTTTTGCTGTGTAATAACTTAACTTTGCACACGTCTTGTTTAACTTGCTGCCAATAATTTGGAGAGAAAACAGGACCCACCCACTCTTCAACTAATAGCGTTTTTGGGTATTCGTGCAGTGGCTCAAAATCGTCTCGACGAATCGCCATAGAGAGCCCAGTTGAACCTAGTGCTACTGGCCCCCCAGCCGTGGACAAACGAACGTCAGCTCCGCATCCCTCATTAAAATCAGACAGCCGCGGCATCAACCAGCGCATGGTCAAGGTTGGTTCACACGACACCTCTAAGCATTGATGCTTTTGTTGCTGTAATTTGCTCACGCCGTTTTCCAAAGCCTGAAAAGCTTGCTGCGTATAACCTTTCAATATTTCCCCTTCTTTCGTGAGAAAGACATTTCGACCTTGCTTGTAAAACAGAGGCTGTTCGAGATAGCTCTCTAGCACTTTTATCTGCTTACTCACTGCACCATGAGTAATGCTCAGCTTATCTGCCGCTTCTGTAAAACTGGATGAAGACGCCGCAACGTGAAAAACTTGAAAGGATTTTAGGTGCCTCATGTGTGAATTATTCTCACAGGTTTTGGAATTTGTTTCGATTATAGTCTTCGAGTTGTCAGCCTACAATTCGAGTGTCCATAACAACAAATAAGCAGGAGTCATCATGGAGTTGTTCAGCCTTGCGTTACTAGGCATACTTATCGTTATTAGCCCTGGAGCCGATTTTGTGTTGGTATTAAAAAATAGCATTAACCAAGGCAGACGCGCGGGCATTTGGAGCGCAGTCGGAATTAGCCTCGCTATCTCAATACATATCTCCTACTCTTTATTCGGGATCAGTTACTTAATTTCACAAAATGAATGGCTGTTTAGTATGATTCGTTACTTAGGTGCGGCCTATTTGGTGTACCTCGGATTAAAAGGCCTTTTTGCTTCACCATCGCTGCAAGCCGAAGGGCAAGCCGCACACGCGTGTGCACCTGATTGGCAGTTTTTTTTTCAGGGCTTTCTGTGTAATGTCCTCAACCCAAAAACGATGTTGTTTTTCTTAAGTATCTTTAGTCAAGTAATCAACCCTGAAGCGGACAACCAAAACAGCGCTCTGATCTATGGGGCGTATATGATTGCGTTGCACGGTATTTGGTTCTCGATGGTAGCGGTACTGTTTACCTCGCCATATCTACAAACGCTACTGCTCAAGGTGAAGCATCGACTCAATCAAGCATGTGGAGCGGGCTTGATCCTGTTCGGCGCTATGCTTGGATTGAAATAATTAGAAAAAAGCGGACTCATTTGAGCCCGCTTTAACTTTGCAATGTTATGGCTGTATAACAATGACTTAATTACTAACGATTCACTTCGTTAGATATCAAGCTCTTTGTCATCTACGTGGTTAGTGATCATCGCTTCTGTGGTGATCATCAAACCAGCAACAGACGCCGCGAATTGAAGCGCAGAACGTGTTACTTTCGCTGGGTCAAGGATGCCCATTTCGATCATGTTGCCGTATTCACCCGTAGCTGCGTTGTAACCGTAATCTGCATCACCCGCTTTTACGGCGTTCGCAACTACGGATGCTTCATCACCTGCGTTGGCTGCGATTTGGCGAAGAGGTTCTTCCATTGCACGGAGTGCAACACGGATACCAACGTTTTGATCATCGTTTTCACCTTTTAGATCCGCCAATTCTTTCGCGATCTTAGTTAGGGCCACACCACCACCAGCGACAATACCTTCTTCAACCGCGGCACGAGTTGCATGTAGCGCATCGTCCACGCGATCTTTCTTCTCTTTCATCTCAACTTCGGTTGCCGCACCGATCTTGATCACGGCTACGCCACCAGAAAGCTTCGCAATACGTTGCTGTAGCTTGTCTTTGTCATATTGAGATGTCGTGGTTTCCATTTGTTTTTCAATCGACGCCACGCGATCAGCAATCGCTTCGGCTTTGGCAATACCACCTACGATCGTGGTTGTATCTTTGTTGATAGTAACTTTCTTCGCACTACCCAGTTGCTCTATCGTTGCTTTTTCTAGCTCTAGACCGATTTCTTCAGAAATAACGGTACCCGCGGTTAGTACCGCAATGTCTTCCATCATCGCTTTGCGGTTGTCACCAAACCCAGGTGCTTTTACCGCCGCTGCGCGTACGATACCACGCATGTTGTTCACGACCAGTGTCGCCAGCGCTTCGCCTTCGATGTCTTCAGCAATGATCAATAGTGATCGAGAAGATTTTGCCACCGCTTCCAGCACTGGCAATAGCTCACGGATACTGCTGACTTTTTTGTCCACCAAAAGAATGTATGGATTCTCTAGCTCTACGCTGCCATTTTCTTGGTTAGTAATGAAGTATGGCGACAAGTAACCGCGGTCGAATTGCATACCTTCAACCACAGACAATTCGTTGTCCAGGCCTTGACCTTCTTCAACGGTAATCACACCATTGCGACCTACTTTTTCCATCGCTTCTGCAATGATTTCACCGATCGCACGATCGCTGTTTGCAGAAATGCTACCAACTTGAGTAATGGATTCTTTGTCACTGCATGGTTTGGACATTTCACGTAGTTTCTCAACTGCCGCTTCGGTGGCTTTGTCGATACCGCGTTTTAGGTCCATTGGGTTCATGCCCGAAGCCACCGCTTTAAGACCTTCGTTGATGAAAGATTGTGCCAACACCGTTGCGGTTGTTGTACCATCACCCGCTTCATCGTTCGCTTTGGACGCAACTTGCTTCACCATTTGTGCGCCCATATTTTCGAATTTGTCTTTCAGCTCGATTTCTTTCGCAACAGACACCCCATCTTTCGTGATGGTTGGCGCACCGTAAGATTTATCTAAAACAACATTGCGACCTTTTGGACCGAGTGTCACTTTTACTGCATCGGCAAGTAAGTTCACACCTTTCAGCATTTTTTGACGCGCGTCATTAGCAAATAACACATCTTTTGCAGCCATGGTTATCTCCTTAAAAACTACTACAAAAACAATTACTCAACGATTGCTAACACATCAGACTCGGACAGAATCAAATATTCTGCGCCGTCAATTTTTTCGGTTTTCACACCGTAACCGTCATTGAAAATGATCTGGTCGCCCACTTTGACTTCCATCGCTGCGCGATCGCCATTTTCCAGACGCTTACCTAAACCAACAGCAATGACCTTACCTCGGTTGGACTTTTTAACCGATTGAGAAGTTAGAACGATTCCCCCTTCTGATGTATTTTCCACTTCTTGTCTTTCAACAAGCAGCTTGTCATTTAAAGGACGAATTTTCATTTGGAGTGCCTCCTACTCAATACAAAAAATAAAAGACAAAAATTGAACATAAAGATGAAGTTGCGAGTCGTATGCTCGCTTACGCTGAAAATAATAAGGTCGAAAAATTGCAGTTCAAGGGGCAAATTCATAAAAATTTTTTATTGGTTTGAACAACGCCCTTTATTGGAAATTCTCATTCACCATCACTCTTATTGGATCTATGATGGTGGGCATAGTACGCAGTGGCACACTTAGTTTGATAAGGATAACGAAAGTATGAAAAAGGTAGTTTCTCTGGTTCTTGCAACGCTGAGCTTAGGTTTGCTTGCTCCGAACGTCGCGGCTTCTGAGCGCGCAGAGCAAGGTTGGCAGCTGATAGAGCAAGGCGCAATGATCGTCGATGTGCGTACTCCGCAAGAATTCTCTCAAGGGCATTTAGACAATGCGGTGAACTTCCCTTTGTCTGAACTGGATAAGCATTTTAAAGACGTCAATAAAGATCAATTGATCGTTCTGTACTGCCGCAGCGGCAACCGTTCAGCGCAAGCCTATCAGTATCTCCAATCCCAAGGTTTCACGAATCTGCATAACGCAGGTGGGTTTGAAGAGTTACAAAGCGCTAAATAGCGCCTTGATTTGCTCTTGTCGATAAAAAAGCAGAGCGCGTTGCCGATTTATCACAACGCGCTCTGTTGGTTCCCCTAGTTTGATAAAAAACGCTTAAGTCCTTTTAAGCGAGCGCCCCCTACTCTTCGTAAAATCACACACTAAAAATCAAGGTGATAGTTGTTATTGGTGTTGTTTAGCGCAATAGACCAATTTTGCTCAGACTCCTTGGCACTCATCGGTACCCATTGAGCGTAAAGGTGCGTCCAGTTTCCGTTCACTTCTAGCTCTACGTCTTCCGTCACCGTTGGATAAACAGTCGTCACACGAGATGTTGGGTCGGCAATCACTGTGCCATTCTCTGTGGTATACGCCGCTTTTGAGTACAAGTGCAAAGCTCCCTCAGTCGAGCCAGTATAGTTAACAGAGAGAGTAATTTTTTCACCGATATCAAATGAGAAATCGCGTTCCGCCACGATATCCGCCGTGTTGTCGCTAATCTCTGCTACAGCTGGCGTAGGAGGAGTGCTTGAACCACCACCTCCACCGCCGCCTCCACAAGCCACGGTTAGTGCCGAAATCAATGAAGTGATAAGTAATTTTGTTGAATGTTTCATGTCAGGCTCCTTACTGCTGAGTCGCAGGAATTACTTTGTTAGCAGTTGAGGCTTGATACCACTTAGTGTCTGATTCGCCACTGCTGGTTACCCAAGTTGGAAAAGCTTTATACGCTTTACTGATGTCGACGTTTTCGACCGGATGATCCCACTCATCACGAATGTTGATTGCCCATGGCATGTTGTTGTCCGTCAAAAATGATTCAGAGCCACCGGAATTATCGTCGTGCTGATTGAAGAAGGTATTATTCATCTCACTCGTTCCCGCGAAGGATTTGAAGTGTGTTTGCCAACTCATACCTGGAGGGGTTGCAGTAAAATCGCCATGGTACAAATCTTTAGAAGCAAAGATGAAAGAATCATACGGCGGATACCCTACCTGCTCACGTGACACGGGGTTCGATAGCTCAACCGTGAGTTGATAATTAAGAACATCAGATGTTTGTTGGTCAATACACGCGTTTTGAGTGCGATAGAAAGTGCAGCTGCTGTCTAACTCACCCAATAGTTCTAAGTCTTTCCGCAAGTTTTCCGAGACCACAAGCACCGCCTCACCACCGGATTGCACCACTTGATGATTAACGAGTTCGCCATTTCGTGTCAGTTCTGTCGACGCAAGATTGGTTGAGTCTACATTTGGCAGATGAATAGCAAAACCGTTAGAGAACCCAGCCCCCATCGCCTGCAGCGTGAAATCAAAAGTGATGTTTTTGATTTCACGCTGACCATTTAGTAACTCGGTGACACGATAACGCCACACCACATCGTTGAAGTCGTAATCGCCCATCAGTGGCCAGCGATCTTCAAACGCCATCGTCGCGTACGTGTCTGAGCTTGGATACACCGAGGTCACCGTGACTTCTGGGTTGTTTTCCTGCACTAGTGGCTCGTACTTCGAATCTGTGGAGCCATCGGTGTTGACGCCATCAATGGCAGTGAATGGGCTGACTTCGACAGTAAACAGCAAATCGTTGAAGTCGTTGTCGCCATCTGGACGAAAAATATCTTCAAAACCCAGCACGAGAAACTCATTTTGCGTGTCGATAAATGCCACATTGTGACGACGATTTTCTGAAGTCGACTCTGGGTTCAGACTCGAGAAGCTATAAAACGGCGTGCCCCAACTGCCAAGGCTGGCGATGTTGTTATACAAACCAGACCACCCCCAGCCATTCGGAATAATAAAGAATGCGAGAGTTTGACCTGCGGTGAGCTGCACATTTAAGTCGATCGTGTCGCCTTCTTGCATCTCCCCATCTGGTGCTTTAGATGTGTTAGGAAAAATGATCACGTGCGCTTCGATTTCATCTTTATTGACGGGTGGATTGTTCGTATCAAAAACGAAATAACCGAGCGTATTTCGATACCCTGCTCCCTCATTCAAAAAGGTGACTTTTGCTGTTGCGAACTCCGCACCATTCAGTTCGTCATCAATATCAATGCTGGAATAACGTTCTGGCGCAATAAAGGCACTGTTGACGAGCGTGCCTTCTGGCAGCATAGAGTAAACGTTGCTAAGCACATCTTGTGGTAAAGATTCTGCAACCGAATAGGTATTAACGGGTTTACCTTTTGCTGAATAATTTGAACTGTCACTACCAGATTCAAAAGTAAAATCACTGGTCGTGAGCGCATTCGCTGAAAGTGATAAGCAGCAGCCAGAAAGCGCAAGTAGTTTCCCTGTTCTCATAATGTTCCCCTTCTTAAACCGGACGTTGGTCATATGCAAGAAAGAGCAATTATGGTGCCTAAATAAAATCAACTACTTAACAACTGGTTATGTTGATAATTCTATTTTTCTCATTTTGAGAATGAACATGACAAGCGAAATAGAAGCCTTGGGAGCGTAGAAAGCGTGCTCGTGCACACTTAGGTTTAATGCGCGAGGCGTTGGTATTCGCCTCACGATAGTGAAGGATTTGACCTAAAACTTTGGTCCCGCCTCAAACTGAGTCAGATTGTCGGTTATCTCTAACCACGGCGCTTTTGAGCCAACAAAAATGTGAAAGCTTGGCTTGTGTGAAGGCGCATCATCCAAAACGCCCAGACGAATGTTTACGATCCCGTTATTCTTTTTCGAATACAAACTCGAACCGCAATGACGGCAAAAGCACAGCTCGGTATTTTGACTCTTTTTATAGGCTTGAATGTAGTCTTGACCTTCCGTTATCAGCAGCTTATCCAGCGCAACGCCACCAGCCGAAGAATAGTCAGAGCCCGTAAACTTACGGCATTCAGAGCAATGGCAATTTCCCATGTATTTGAATTCATCCGCCACTTCTAATTTTACTTTGCCACACAAGCATGAGCCTTTAAGTAGTTTCATGAACGTCCCTTTCTTAGTCGTGAGTACATAAGCTTGATTTAGAGATAAACATGCCATTGGTATAAGACAAATAAAAGAAGGGAAATGCAGGTTTTCAAAAATGAAATGAAAAGGTAATAAAAGCTTGCTGATATAAGAAAGCCAAGCAGTGAGCTTGGCTTTGGGAGATAAACATTGAGCGTTTCAGCTCAATTAGAAAATACAGTGTTTAGTGTAGCTAGACGCTTCATTCGCAGTCCAGTCGCCTTTTGGCTTCTCTTTCAGGTCCTTACACCACTGTTCACTGCCCACGCCATCTTGAAGGACGCAATGCTTAGCAAAATCCATGGCACTTTCTGTTGTCCACTCAGTTTTTGGTTTGTCTCGCATGTCGTTACACCAACTCTCGGTGCCAACTTCGTCGCTACAAGCAGTTAAAGCCGCAGACGCCAACAGTAACATTACCAATTTTTTCATAAGATTTAGGTTCCAGTGTCAAAGAATGTTCTAGACAAGTAACGCCCAGATGAGGCAATCAAACATGACTGTCGAACACAACATCTTGAAGCGACTTTTGTATAAACTATAACTAAATTATCAGTCTACGTGTTAAGACATCGACAATTTATCTAAAATCATTGGACTAGCGCACACATCGTCCTGCGACTATAAACGCTTCGCTGTAGGCAAAGAAAATAGATTCGCCGATCCAGTACCGAAACACGCCAAACGTAATTCCAGTGCCATTTGTTCGAAATGTTCGACTACGTTTTGAGTACTTATTGTCGCGGCTTTCAGTACAGCACCCGCCTGGCCAACCAAATTAGCGCCCAAGTGGATCGCTTTGGCAGCTTCTAACCCGTTGTGAACACCGCCAGATGCGATTAAAGGTAACGCAGGGTACTGAGCGCGAATTTGTTCAAGACAGGTAGCCGTTGGTATTCCCCAGTCACGAAACAGCTCCGCTGCACGCTTCATACGGGCATTCTCCTGGCAAAAGCCTTCGACCGCACTCCAGCTAGTGCCGCCAGCTCCCGCCACGTCAATGGCTTTAACACCTGCGTCGACCAGTTTTTCAGCTATAGAGCCGCTAATACCAAACCCGACTTCCTTGACGATGATCGGAACGTCCACTCGTGATTCCAGTTTTTCAATCGCATGAATCACACCAATCCAGTTGTGGTCGCCATTTGCCTGAAAAGCTTCTTGCATCGGGTTCACATGTACGATGAGAGCATCGGCTTGAATAGCGTCTACGGCTCGTTGAGCATTGTCCAAATTTTCTTTATCACGCAGTTGAGCCGCACCTAAGTTGGAATACAACGGCACACCTTTAGCCAGGTCCCGAATCGTTCGGCCTAAACCTGAGTTCAGACTCTGTTCCAGACTAACGCGTTGAGAGCCTACCCCCATCGCAATGCCTAATTCACTTGCCGCTTCAGCCAAACGGCAATTGATTGCTTCCGCGTCTTTGGCTCCACCTGTCATCGAACTGATTAAAAATGGCAGAGCCAGCCTTCGACCTAAGAACTCGGTAGACAAGTCGATGGCGTTAAAGTCACATTCTGGCAGCGCACAGTGCTCAAATTCGACAGACTCGAAGCCCGCCGTTTTATGCTTCATGCTCATGTCATGATGTAAAACAGCGTCTAGGTGTAAATCTTTTCGATTAGTTTGCGGAGCCATAATGTCACCCTAAAGTAAAACAGTCGCGCAGTATTGCGATCCTTATCAGTAACGTCAATGCGAAATTTCTGAAATATCCGCCGCACTTCCTTTAAACCTAACAAGGTCATTGATTTACTTTGCTTTTTACCTCACAAGTTTAACGCATGTGAGGCCAGCAGCTTTTATAAGCTTGGATAAAAAACCGGCAAGATGCCAACTCAATAGATTCTATAACGGCTGTTGATTACTTTCAGGCATAATCAAAGACACCACCGTACTGGTCGTATTTGGAGCAAACTGTTCGGGATCATCACAGAAGTGAATTCTGCCCTTTTCTTCCACATGAAACAGTGGAATGAGCAAATTGCTATTGTGATGCGCCAAATAATCCTGATAGGTGAAACTGTCACTGAGCTTAGTATGTTTTATTTCCGCTCCACGGCTCAATAAACTCGCCAGTTGGCTGTAACTGACATTCCCGCCCATCAGCAGCCTGCCATGATATTCCTGTGCGACGGTGTGCTTTTCACTACCATTACCGTTTGTTTTGGTTTTTTGCAGACAATGCACTTTATCTTCGCCGAACTCATCGACAAACTGCATGCAAGCCATAATGTTGAAATGTTGATCCGGCGTCAGGGCGACAACCTGGCCAATACCAATTAAGTTGAGGTTATCGTCTGCGTGGCTGGATATCGGGTTCCCATAGTAATAATCCAAACCGAGCATGCGAACTTGACTGATGTATTCCCAGTTTGAGTCCGTCATGAGAACACGCCTGTCATAACGCGCTAATGCCTGACCTATTTCTCTGGCAACTCGGTTCGCACCAATCAATAAGAAACCTCTCGGCGCAGGCTCTGCGACCCCTAAGGCAACCGCAACAGGGCGAGCCGTCGCACTTTGTAGCACAACGGTTCCAATAATTACCATGAAGGTCATTGGTACAAGCAAGCTAGCACCACTGACGCCGTATTCGATTAGCTTAATAGCAAAAAGAGACGAAATAGAGGCCGCAACAATACCGCGCGGTGCAACCCATGATAGAAACAGTTTTTCCTTGAGACCTAAATTACTGCGTATCGTAGCGAGAAATATTGATAACGGACGCGAGACCAACTGCATGAAGACAAATAGCATCAAGGCGCCAGATCCCAGAGCAGTAAAGTCATCCAAGCTTATGCGAGCGGCTAAAAAGATAAATAAGCCGGTAATAAGCAAAATGGTCAAGTGCTCTTTGAAGTGCAATATCTGCTGAATGTTGATCTCTTTTGCATTGGCGAGCCACATCCCCATAACGGTGACAGTAAGCAGCCCTGCTTCAGATTCTAAATGATTGGAAACCGAGAAGACGCCAAGTACCACCATCAACACGGCAAACGGCTGTAAATATTCTGGTAACCATGCCCGACGCAACGCTGCGGACACCGCCGCGCCAGATGCAACGCCAAGAATGACACCAACGGCGATGATCTTGGCAAAGACTTCGACGCTATTGACCGCGCTGTGTGACACGATAAACTCGTAAACCATGACCACAAATAGCGCACCAAGCGGATCAATCAGAATCCCTTCCCAACGCAGAATATTAGCCAGAGTGCTGTTTGGTCTCACAGTTCTTAGCAGTGGGACAATCACGGTAGGCCCCGTTACGACGGTCAAGCTGCCAAACAACATTGCCAGCTCCCATGAAAAACCCAAGAAATAATGTGTCGCCACACTCGTCACGGCCCAAGAGATAATCGCGCCAAAAGAGACGATACTCCACACTGAGCCACTCACTCCGCGAATCTCTTTAAAATTTAGCGTTAGGCTTCCTTCAAACAGAATAACGGCCACTGCCAGCGAGACCAACGGAAAGAGTAAGTTTCCTAATATTTCATCCGGTTTCAGCCACTGCATTAATGGCCCGACAACAAGGCCAGCCAACAGCAAAAACAGTATCGCTGGTAAACGAAGTCGCCAAGCTAACCACTGACACCCTAAACCAATCACCCCAACCGCTGATAGCACCAGCGCTTCATTACCAACTTGCATCTATGTCACCTATTCTTATCGTTGTTTTAGCGTAAACACGCAAGAGACAATCTTATTGCTTGAAATTACTAATATAGTTGAGTTCACGTTTACTCCACCGTTCAACGCACGAAAAATTACCAAAAAGAGAAACATAAGCCCCAAATCATCGCGCAAGTCTAAGAATTTACTGCATTTCCCGTTAAGGAGACTTACCTACTCACATTCGACATGTAGAATGTTCTTTCAGCGTTTCTAAAAATTTTAGGCGGAACCTAGCATCCCAACGCTCACAGGTATAGACCGTGAACTAAGCTTTAACTTGGGTGCTCAAAGTTAAGAATCCTCATGAGGCCGTTGAAAAGACCAGGATAGGGAGAAAAGCACTTGTTGACTTTATTCGCGGTGATTATGGCGTTTTTCGCCTTGCTAATTACATTGAAAGCAGTAAAACGAATTTCAAATCTGGAAGACGAGATAACGCAGCTCCGCAAAGAGCTGTCGGATTTCCGCTCACGATGGTTAGATCAACAAAGCCAACCAGAAACAAGTGAATCGTCTTCCGCTCCTGCTTCTGAACCCACTACTGCGACTTCAAGCCAAACGAATGTTCACGACGCAGTACCTTCGCAACCTAAAGCAGAGCCTGATGATGCTCTAGAGTCACCAACCGTGCCGCTCTTCGCGCAGCAGACTGCTCAGGAAGATATTCAGATTGCGAGCTTCGCCGAGAACGACAACAGTCATTGGGAAAACAAAACCGAAAAGTTACTCTCCAGCCTCCAAGAAAACTGGCTCGTCTGGGTGGGAGCGTTGGCGATGCTTATTGGTGGCGGCTACTTGGTGCAAGTGATTGGCAGCCATATTGAGTTTTCACCCTTCGTACGTATCGCTTTTGCATTCACCTTATCTTTTGCCATGATCGCGGCAGGCGAGTGGTTTCACCGAAAAGAACAGCGCGATCCAGAACGAGCACAACGAGCCCAAGGGTTCACTTATGTGCCAGCCGCCATTACTGGAACTGGCCTGACCGGCGTTTACTGTACGGTTATTTTTGCGTTTGTTGTCTACCAGATGCTGACACCAAGCATCTCATTGCTGATCTTAGCTGTCGCCGCATTTTCCAGCCTTGCTTTGTCATTAAGGCAGGGGCCATTAATGGCCGTGTTGGGATTAATCGGCGGCTACACTGCGCCCTTATGGATAAGCGGCGCTGAACCTGATTATTTCCTGTTGGCGGGTTACATCAGCGCCATTTCCATTGCGGCCACTTTGCTTATGCAGAAGGTACGCAGGGCTTGGATCTCACCGAGTAGTACCATACCGCATGCGCTTTGGATGCTCATTCTGATAGAAAGTATTCCGACAGAGAGTTTATTCTCCTGGTCTTATATTTACTTGTCGCTCACGTTGTATCTGGTTTATGCCTTGCCAAGATTAGGGTGGACACTCAACCCTCGTTATCGCCATTGCCAGAATAAATGGACAAACCCTCCAGTCATCACGTCTCTTGCTATCGTATTGCTGACCTTTTCTGCAATAACAAGAATGCCCGAACTTAACGTTTTTCAAATGGCGTATTGCTATATTTTACTTGTTGCAGCTATCTGGCTACCCGCATTACGTAAGGGTTGGTCAACGCGAGTTTTCCTGCCTTCGGTTCTGGTATCAGCAACCGCTATATTGGTTGTTTCGGTCGCATTTGAC
Organism: Vibrio sp. EJY3; assembly: GCF_000241385.1. Lineage (NCBI taxonomy): Bacteria > Pseudomonadati > Pseudomonadota > Gammaproteobacteria > Vibrionales > Vibrionaceae > Vibrio > Vibrio sp. EJY3. Next base: position 185,541 of record NC_016614.1, on the reverse strand, counting down.
ACGCTCTACATGTCACAGAGTGAGAGCAGTATTCTGCTCGCATTAGCATTGAGTATCATGTTTATTGCGCTAAGGAACTATATACAAGGGCTCAATGATCGCTCTTCCATAACCAGTGTCTTGTTGCTCGCCCTTGCACCTTCAATGACGCTAATCGTTCTGTTTTACGCACACGAGTTTATGTACAGCTATGCCTGGTATTGGACGTTCTTTACGGCTTTAGTTGCAGTCTGCTACGTTTATTTGGGCATGCGTTTAACGCGACTCGCCTACGAATGTTCCGCAGTCGTTCATGCTATCGTTGCAGGCTGTTCCTTTGTTTGGCTTAGCGATACGTGGCTAACTACTGCGATTTCGGCACAAGTGGCTGTGATGGCATTACAAATACAGGCAGGTTATTTTCGCCCTGCCAGTTGGGCAGTCAAAATAATGATGGGTGCTTTGGTTGTTCGCCTGACGCTTCTGCCATTTATTCCTCAGTGGCAGCCAGTTGAAACAGGGCACTGGGCGTGGGTACTACTCAGTTATCTACCTGCACTCGTTATTCTTGCGTATGCTCGATCCGTGCTAACCAGAGCAGACGTTGATCTCGCCAATTGGTTTGAAGGTGCATTTCTGCACGTCTTTTTAATCGCATTGTTCACACAAACAAACTACTGGTTAACGGGACAATATGGCTACCTTGGACACATCGACTTTACCAGTGCCATTGTCTTCGCGAACCAGGCTTTAGTCATGGGCTTCGTATACAGTTACCGCAGCCAGTTCGCACAGCAACTCACTTACGTCTACCAAGCATACAGTTACTTGCTTTGGAGCATATTTGCTTTAATGACTTTGTTACTCAATACGATTGAATCGCCATTAAACGTTGATAACGTATCCGCTCAAGCCATCCCTCTTTTCAATATGTTGAGTTTAGGCTGGCTGCTACCGGCATGTATTCTAACTGCTGCGGTATTTAGGAAGTGGAACACATTACGAATTCACCGTCATGTTATCTCAGGAATCGGGTTTACACTTGCAGCTATCTGGTTGGGTATGTCTATCCGACAGTTCTGGCAAACAAATTCTATGACTTTATATCAATCGACCAGCATGGCCGAGCTATTCAGTTATTCGGTCGCAGGGTTGCTTGTTGGAGGATTACTAACATGGGCTGGTGTGATTCGAAAATCAATGAATATGCAACGTATTGGTCTCATCATCCTGGCGTGCGTGGCGTTAAAAGTGTTCCTGTGGGATGTACGTTCTCTGGATGGCTTCTGGCGTGCTATTAGCTTCCTGGGCTTGGGCGCATCTTTAATTGCGCTTGGGTGGTTGTTCCAGAAATTTCACCGTTCCGTCTCGGAACCTTCCAAAACTTGATTCAAATCCGAGATTCCCGACGTGCTAAAAACAAGCCGTCCGGAATCTCTTTTTGTATTTTTCCAAGAGACATATCAACGTTCTCAGCGATTAAACGACTTAAGCCGACTTGCTTCATGGACTAACCGGAACTAAAAATTACGCCCTGAGAAATGTCAGGTAAAAGTTAAAATTATAAAACCTAGACAGTCTAAATTAATAACTCGTGATCTTGATGCAAGCGTGTTTACCAAAGTTAAGGTATTGTATCTCAAAGATAAGAAAGAGCAGTGGTTTACTGATAGTTACCCAAATTACAACTGTAATTGGATGGATATACTTCTCATCAGTGATTAAAAAAAGCCGTTAGACTAAATAACCATTTACACATCAAATATAAAACGGCTATTGTTCTATTACCGCGGTAACAAGTTCTAACGCGATAACAGATTCGAACATCGAGATGACGCTTCGCTTGCGCGTCTGGAATAGGTCCGAGTTCCGGGGGGGAGCTCGGACTTTTTTATTGGGCTAACGTTATAAAGTCGCACCGACATTGCGCTGCGCAAGCTTATGGATAGTTAAAGCAGCTCTTTGGCGATCAGTTGCAGTAAAAAGGTTTCCCTCTCAATACTCATGCCCTTTTTCGGGCTCTCAGCCATTGTTTGCTCATTATGTGCAATCGCCTCATGGATGTTCATCCACACAGGACGCATACCGTTCTTAACCTCGTAATCCTCATAAGCCGTCTCGCCTAACTCACGATCAATTTTGCAGGTATAGCAGTAAGAGATCATATGCATCACATCGGCGTCATCTTTGTACCAAGGTCGAAACTCTTCAAAAAGACCAAATGGCTTAATGCTGTGTATGTTATTTGCCCCAGTTTCTTCCTCTAACTCTCGAACCAATCCGGCAATGATATCTTCACCATCATCAATTCCACCACCAGGTAACGTGTAATCATGGTAGCGCTCCGTGTAGAGCAGTAATACATTCTCACCATCAAGCACGATGGCCCGTGCAGCATTACGCTTAAAAATGATTTTATCGTCGAGATGATCAATATCTGGATGAACCGTTGATTTTAAGTGTCTCATTGAGGATTCCGTAGTGAATGCTTTTGCGCGCATACTACCTAAATTGTCTTACTTTCCCAAGTTACAATTCCGAGCGTCTATCTGACTCTAATTTAAAGTTCATCATAACCTGGGGAAGTAGATCGAGATCTTATTTGAATCTCTCAACCTGCCTCGCCTTCATACTTTTATCATCGTTAGGACATGAACCGACGAAAGTTGCCTATAATCAATACAATACTCGTCCATCCCATGCGGAGATCAATAATGAATAAGACAAGTTTACTAATAACTATGGCAGTAGCTGCTGGGCTCGCTGGTTGTTCCACTTACGATAACGCAACACGCTCGACTGAATACACATCCGTAGCAAATCCGGCATCTGTATATTGTGTTCAACAAGGAGGAGAACTGGACACCGTTACAGAGAACGGTGAACGTGTAACCTATTGTGTCTTTTCAGATGATGAACGCGCTGAACAATGGGAATATTATCGGGAAAACCATCAGGAGGGTGAGGACTACTAACCTTCAACGAGTTTATCGTAAACGAAATTCAGTAATAAGGAGCCACATGGCTCCTTTTTATTTGTGCTACTGAAACTAGTTTGTCCATTTTGTACGGACCCTCTGACATTCCTGACAATCTCATGACATAACTTTCCAACCGGACAATAAAATTCGAGACAAATATCACATAAATTCACGGTTTTTCCACATTTCTGGAGTGGGTGGTCAAAATGAAAGCACAAATAGTTAAAGAGACCGAAGCAGCACAAACCAACGTCATCACTGATGAATCAAAGCGCACCATTTATCGCGCATGCTTGAGTGCATTGATGATTGTTGCAATCAGCATTGTTGTTAATCTAAGTATTCGCCTCGATTACGTTGTATTAGATTCAAGTCTGGGTGAATTATCGATTACGGAATCACTTCAGTTAGTCATGCTGGCAATTGCATCATGGTCATTTTTCAGCTTATCGAAACATACTCCTGAGTTGAAACACGCTGCAATCCTGATTTCTGGCTTTTTTGCTGTACTCATGATTCGTGAAATGGATTACTGGATGGATATGATTCATCACGGTTCTTGGGTATTTCCTGCGCTAACTGTTACTGCTTTAGCCTGTGCGAAAGCCTATCAAGGCGGCAAAGGCAGCGTGAATGAGATGGCGAGAATCCTAAAAAACCCACACATGAAGCTATTAATCGGCTCAGTTGTGCTATTGCTTGTTTTTTCACGTCTTTACGGAATGGGCAGCTTTTGGCGCCATGTGATGGATGAAAGCTACGTCCGCGACGTGAAAAATATCTCTGAAGAAGGGATTGAGCTACTGTGCTACAGCTTGATTGCCCTGAGCGCATTCCGCACCCGTGGTGAAATTAAAGCGCAGACTCAGGATCGATAGTTCGGTTCATTGCGGTTAAGAGCGGGTGTATGATATCTAAAGCTTGCTGAACCACGTTTAAATTATCATCAAAGGCTGTCATTGCGACGGCCTTTTTTATTTCCTGAATATTCTGCAAGGATTCATGGTCTAGAGGGAGCATCTCTAGTTTTTCTATCGCGGTTTGAGCAATATGCAACGGCTTCGCTCTTACAGCAGCTAAGCCTCGGCTAAACACTCCGCGAATCGCGCCTTCTAAATAAACTCGGTAGGTTGTCAGCTCATCAAGCAGTAAAAACGCTTGAGCTGATGCTCCATGATGCGGGTATGGCACGCTAATGTGCTGATCAATATCTAAAGCAATACTAAGCTCCATCCCCATTGAAGCACTCTGTGTTTTAAGCACCCTCAATAGCCCCTGTTCATCCATTAAGGTTTGAATTTCTATAATTCGTTCCAGATGATAGTCGTTAGAAACAAGAGTCACTTTAATCGGGAATTGATGATACTCAGCAGCCTGAAATAAGCCGCTATGACACAACTCTTCCGCCGCATACCTCATGTTCTGAAAGGTATTTAAAGAACGATTTTCAATTAGAATCTGACTTTTCGGGAATGGCTGTGAGAGTGAATGATTGAGTGTCTGGAAATAGCTGAACATCGCATCCGCCTCTGCGATATCTTGCCCTTGAGTTTTGCCGCCACAAAATAAGATTGCCGTATTTTCTACAGACAATGAGCCAAGGGAACTGACGAGCGCTTGCACTCTTGAAATCCCTTCCGGGCTTAGTTTGTTCTTGACGAGACGCTTACCGAGAACAATAACCACATTGTCTAATTTCATACTACGATCTCTATTAATTTCTCGGCTGCTTAGCGCCTGAGTTGGCAATAATATAAAAATCTTCTTTGCCAACTGCCTCCTAGGGATTAACATCCGATTAACAGTCATACTCTAGAGACCTATGAAAGGTCCACTGCTAAAGGAAGTCAATAATGCTGTCGATTTTCGATATTTTTAAAGTTGGTGTCGGACCTTCAAGTTCCCACACTAACGGTCCAATGCTCGCCGGGTTCAACTTTACTCAGTTACTTCAAGACTCTATGGCGAAAGTGCATAGGGTTCAAGTAGACTTGTATGGTTCGTTATCACTAACCGGCAGAGGTCACCATACTGACAGAGCCACTGTACTGGGCTTAATGGGTAATAAACCCGATAACATCAAGATGACCAGTGCGAAAAGCGCACTTCAACATACCATCGAAACCAATACTTTATTACTAGCCGGAACTCGCGAAATTACCTTTAGCTACGATCATGACATCGTATTTCATAGCGAAAACCTCCCTTTGCATGAAAACGGCATGACAATCACTGCATTAGATGAATCTGGCGAACAACTTGCGTTCGAGATTTATTACTCCATTGGTGGTGGATTTATTGCAACCGCAGACGAGCTGGAAAATGGTGCGCAGCAAGCTGAGGTTGAAGTCCCATTCCCATTTAAATCAGCCGATGAGATGCTCGAGAAAGCGGAAGCAAACGGCTTTAGTTTAGGTGGAATGATTCTTCAGAATGAATTGGCGTTTCGTGACGAAGAAGAGGTCAACCAGAGAGCGGAACAGATCTGGAAAGTGATGTCTCTGTGTATGCAGCGTGGTTTTGATACTGAAGGTATTCTGGAAGGCGGACTCAATGTCACACGTCGAGCTCCGAACCTACTGAAGAAACTGGAAGCAAACGCAGCGGTTGAAAATGATCCAATGGAGATCATGGACTGGATTAACTTGTTTGCTTTCGCTGTGAGTGAAGAAAATGCCGCAGGTGGACAAGTCGTCACTTCTCCTACCAACGGCGCAGCGGGCGTTATTCCTGCCGTGTTAATGTATTACCACCGCTTTATCAAAGAGCTAGACATCAAACAGCTCAAGGACTTCCTCGCCGTCGCAGGTGCAATTGGCATTTTGTACAAAACCAATGCTTCTATTTCCGGTGCCGAAGTAGGTTGTCAGGGGGAAGTAGGTGTCTCTTCGTCTATGGCAGCTGCAGGCTTAACGGCTCTGCGAGGCGGTAGCAACGAACAAATTTGTATTGCTGCAGAGATTGCAATGGAACACTCTCTCGGCATGACTTGCGACCCTATTGGTGGGCTGGTTCAGGTACCTTGTATTGAACGAAATGCAATGGGTGCAATGAAAGCGATTAACGCATCCCGAATGGCATTAAAGAGAACAAGCAAGTGCCTAATTTCTCTGGATAAAGTTATCGAAACCATGTACCAAACGGGCAAGGACATGAACAAAAAATATCGCGAGACTTCTTTGGGTGGTTTAGCGGTAATCCATATGGCACCACCATGTGAATAAGCGCAGCGTCGCAGCTTAAACAGAAACAAAAAATACCGCGTTAATCGCGGTATTTTCCTATTTAGATGTCTAGTAAAAACCTGGGATAGGACAATTAATTCGTTACCGTTTCCCGAATACTGGTTAGATACTCTGACGTAACCACTGGGTAAAGGCTTGTACATGTGGTTTGTCTGCCCCTCTGACAATCATCCGATGAGCACCTTGGCTAGGCATGCTCCAGGAGCCTATCTGTATTAATGTGCCTTGAGCAAGTTCATCCTCGACCAGAAAGTCTCTGACCAAAAGCACACCGAAGTGATTAATCGCCGCCTGAATCGCAAGCAGTGAGTGCTCAAACTCTGCAACGGGCTTAGTGAACTTTGCTTGGTGACCTTGATATTTCATCCAAACTTGCCACGACTCGTGATAACCACTGGTGGAAATTTTAGGTGCCTTCGCAAGATCAGCTAACTCGACAATTGGGTTCAGGTGCAAGAAACCCGGGCTCGCAACAACAATCCAATGTTCTTCTGTCAGTTGAATCGAGTCCTGTGACAACCAATCCCCATAACCATTAATGATCTCAACATCAGAAACAGCACTGGCGTTAGGCACAATATTAGCTGTTGTCGATATTTTTAGAGACACTTCGGGGTGCTGACGATGAAAGTCAGCCAACCTTGGAATTAACCATTGTGAACAAAAGCTATGAGCGACATGTAAGTTAAGCTGTGCGGTGTTCTGACGAGAAAACAAATGCTGAGTCGTCACAGAAAGCGTTTGAAAAACATGACTTACCACAGGGAGATACTCTTTTGCGGCTTGTGTAAGTACCAATTGAGAGCCTTTGCGCTCGAATAACGTCGCATTAAGTAGAAGCTCCAGAGATTTTACCTGTTGGCTGACCGCGGCTCGGGTAACGCTCAGCTCTTGTGCAGCTTTAGTAAAACTCAGTTGCCTCGCCGTTGCTTCGAATGCTTTAAGGGAATTGAGCGGCGGCAGGTTTTGCATAGCATTCTCCAATTACGCTGAGTGAAAGATGCTATGAAACAACGATGACAATTTGATGAAAGGGTTGCTATTTTATCCAGTTGCTACTTCCAGAATCAAAAAAGCCAGCGAAATGCGCTGGCTTTGAAGATACGTTGACTAAAACAGCAAATTATTCTGCTTGTTCAGTCGTTTCGTATTTGAATTCTGGTACAACGACTTCTACACGACGGTTCATTTCACGACCAGGACGTGTATCGTTGCTAGCAACTGGGTTTGCTTCACCCATGCCTTTCACAGTCATGCGTTCTGCAGTAATGCCCTGAGCTTGGAACTCGTTAGCAACCGCTTGAGCACGTTTTTCTGTAAGCTGTTGGTTGTACTCAGCAGTACCTGTTGTATCACTGTAACCCGTAATCTCTACTTGAGCTTGTGGGTAAGTGTTCATTACATTAATTGTCTCAGATAATGCTGAAGTATCTTTCACTTCTGCACTTTCAAGACCAAATTGTACTGTTGTAGTTTGTGCTGGGTATACATGCTCAACAATGTTTGTTGCCGGACGAGTTTCTACCACTTCTTCCTGAACCACTGGCTCAGAACCGAATTTGTAGTTAAAACCAATACCGTAGTAGTCTGCATCCATGTCATCAATGATGTCGTCAGACATATCTTGGTAACGTTGGTATTCAGCACGTAGGCTCCAGTTGTAGTTGATTTGGTATTCAGCACCTAGAGAGCCTGTAGGAACGAAGTCTTTTTCGTCACCAGCCATCATGTATGCAGCACCTACTTTCGCAAACAGGTTCCAAGAATCCGTCAGCGGAAGGTTGAATTTAGGCGCTAGAGTCAATGCCCAAAGCTCGCCATCAACGGTGTTTTTGCCTGCTTTGTTGAAGTTTGCTTTGAAATCACCTAAGTAATCAACACCATACTCTGCATCAATGTAGTCATTGAAGCTGTAGCCAAGATGCATTGACGCTGCAAAGCTATCATCATCACATGAGGTATCCAGGTAACACGCGTCGTTAAGAGCGTTGTAACCTAGCTTACCGCCGATGTAAGTGTCTGCAAGCGCAACGTTAGAGATAACACCACCAGCAAGTACAGTAGCCACTGCAAAAGCAATTTTTTTCATTCTTTTTTCCTATTTGTTGTATACCGAGCCACACATCAAACGCGAAGGAGTGCGTTATCAATATGAGGCAGCAACTTTCTCTTTATTATTTGAGACAACCTAGCTAAATAACACCGGAATAAAGTAAATGTGGTGTTCATCACCAATGCCAAAAAACATGTCATCATTCATATTCACGCATGTGTTCTAACCACTTGCATGAGAAAAAATAATGCATCTGCATTGATATAGCCATAATCAACTCAGTGCGCAGAATATCATATCTTTTCCTTAAATGTGTGACAAAATTCACATTAATTTGTAAATTTCTTATTATTAAGATTCTATTTATAAGGCATTGATCAAATGGAAATATTTACCAATTGACAAGTAGATTCAAACAAAAAAGCAGCTCATCTAGGATGAACTGCTTATGTGTTCGATTGATTTTAGGGAACTAAACCAATTAAATATTGTCAACAACCGCTAACGTTGCTGCCAACACATCTTGGCCAAATAGCACACTACGTTCAGGTGACCAACCATACAGCGGATCAGGGTGGTTATTGTTGTCTTTAAATGGCATCTCTATGGTGTAAGACAAACATTTAAATTGCTCTGCAACCCAATTTGATCCAACAGTTAAGTTTGCTTTACCAGGTTCGTCTTTATCGTAACCCACTTCATCTTGAAACTCTGGCGTAATGGTGAGCAGCGCTTGCTTAAACGAATGCTCCAGAGCCGCCAAACTTTCATCATAAGATGGAATGCCTTCAGAACCCGCGACAAAGTTGTATGGCAGTGCTTCGTCTCCATGAATATCCAGGAACATATCGACACCAGTTTCCAGCATTCGCTGGCGGACTAAAAAGACTTCTGGGCTCTTTTCCATTGAAGGAGTTTGCCACTCACGGTTTAGGTTTACACCGACCGCATTCGTACGCAGATGGCCACGAATACCGCCATCAGGGTTCATGTTTGGTACAACGTAAAGTACCGCTTTCTCAAGAAGAGCTCGCGCGACTGTATCGTTGTCATCCAGCAAACGCTGAATCATGCCTTCCATGAACCACTCTGCCATCGTTTCGCCTGGATGCTGACGTGCGATCATCCAAATTTTCTTTTTGCTCTCGTCTGGCTCGCCAAAAGTCAGCAGGCTCATGTCATTGCCATCCACCGTGTGACCTAGAGTCTCCAGCTGACAATGATGTGCGCTTTGTGCCATGTGTAATAAATCAAGATGACGGTCGTAAGTGTAAGGCGCGAAATAAGCAAAGTAGATTGAGCCACGTTCTGGAATAACCGTAAATGTTAGCGTGTCGCCATCAAAGTCCGCAGGTACACGGAACCACTCTTCACGATCATAAGATGCCACGACATCGTAGCCTTGCCATCCTTCTGGGTAAGCAGATTTCGCCAAGTCTAACAACTTAATGGTATGTGACTGTTCAGCTTCAGTCTCTAAACGGAAGTGGAACCATTGGTAGAATTCCGACATGTTATCGTTGGGGATTTTAAGTTGGATGTCGTTTTTATCATCCGCTTTCACTACGTGAATGCTACCGCTATCGAAGTTGCTGAATATTTTCATTCTATTACTCACCTTTTGAATCTGAGCTTGAAAGACAGAGGCTAACACAGGGCTAAAGTGTCCCCTATTATTTTCACTTTAAAGTTTATTGTTTGTGGCTGAAGTCATCAGTTTAGTTGAGCTTATCGGCTTTGCCTGCTGGTCCTGCGAGTTTTGCCAGCCATTTATCCCATACTCTAACTTTCGCTTCGTTATCTTCTGCTGCTTCTTTTCGGCGAACGGCATTTCGAACAGTCATGGCTCCAATCCAGCGAAGTGGCTCTGGAGGGAAGTGGCCCAACGGACCTTTAGCCAAACCACTGCGAGCCCAGTCGTCATCTAACCCAAGCACCAAAGACGAGAGAATTTTGCCTCCCATCCGGGTTTGCGCCACACCATTGCCAGAGTAACCAAACCCATAAAAAATATTAGTCTGGTTATCCAGTTGGCCAAAAAATGGAAAACCCGTTGTGGAACGGTCTGAGCCTCCCGTCCAGGAATAGTCAAAATCGCTCGCTTTCAAATCAGGAAAGAGCTTATCAAACGACTTTCTAAGCAGGTTTTGATACTGAGTTGGCTTACCAAACATGGTGTCGACTCGGTTGTTAAAGGAGAACTGGTTGCCCCCTTTTCCAAGCATCAGACGGCCATCCGGTGTATCTCGATAATAATGAACAAAAATACGAGAATCCAAAACGCTGGAACCAGCTCTCCATCCGCTCTTAGATAGATCATCACCCAACGGTTTCGTGATGACCATATCAGAGGAGACCACAACGATGCTGTTCCTGAACTGTTTAAACTGTTCAACCATCCAAGCATTAAGCGCTAACACTACCCGCTTAGCTTTGATGGTTGCTTGTGGCGTGCGAATGGTCGCTGGCTGACCATATTCCAGTTGAACCATCGGTGTGTTTTCGTAAATTTCTATCCCCATGTCTATCGCCACCCGACGCAGCCCTCTGGCAAGCAATGCAGGCTGTACGCTCGCAGCAATCGGTGAGTGATACCCTTCGAGATGAGCCGAGGAGCCAGTGTTCGCTTGCAGTTCATCCTCATTGCATTTTCGCCAGCTATTTACTCCAAGACGCGTTAATTCATCCACTACTGGCTTCATTCCACCAGCTTGTGCTGAGTTAGTCGCGGTGTAATACACGCCTTTTAACGACAACTGAGCATCAATCGCATAACGTCGGCAAAACTCGTCAATTTCAAGCACGACCCGTTCTGACTCTTGTACCAACCAGGTGGCGTGTTGTTCACCAAAAAGACGCTTTAGGGTTGGGTATTTGGTTGACCAGGTCAGCATGCAACCGCCATTCGCTCCAGAAGCCCCACTCCCGCAGAGACCTTTATCGATAATAGTAATGCGTTTTTCCGGAGCTTGCTCCTTAAGCATTATCGCTGTCCACATCCCAGTGAAGCCTCCACCAACGATGAGTACATCAGTTTCAAGATCGTCAGCTAGTGCAACAGCAGGTTGAGGGTTTTCGATTTCGAGCGCTTGCTTAAACCAGTAAGAAGGGTGAGTCATACGTATCCTCATTTAAAATTCAAAGTTGATAAGTGAAAGTCATCAGTCATGTTTAGAGATGACTTCACTTTACAAACGATGCGTATTTTCAACGAGCTAGAAAATCTATCGCTCAGCGATAGAAAAAGTTGTGCTGTGTGGCAAGTAAAAATAGTGAACGCGTCATTTAAGACCAAGGCATATAAGCCATCATCTCAATAGAACGTCAAAACCAGACCACAAAGTATCAGTACCACACCAACCCCTCGGGAGAGATACCACCGCTCAGCAAGCAGCCAAACGCCCATCAGCAAACCAAAGACGATACTGATCTGGCGCAGAGCCACAACTAAGCTCACGTTGTCAGTCATCGTCATCGCAAACAGCACTAGTCCGTAAGTCGATGCCATCATAATGCCAGCCATGCTCGCACTTTTTCGAATTTGCCAGGCCTTGTGTAACTCTGACAGATTGCCAGTGATCAGACACCAAAGCACAACAGGTAAGCCCATAGCCCAGAACTGCGCGCCAAGATAGAAAATCGCACTATATTGATCATGAATAACAGCCGAAACTTGCTGAGTGAGTAGGTTCAAAGCTTCCTTATCCATCAAAGAGTAACCCGTCGTGCCAATTGCAGCGATCAGCGCCCAGAACACACCAACATTAAGATAGGAAGCCAAAGTGACCTGGCGAATATGCGTCAACGGTACCAAGATGCAGCCACAGGTGATCAACACAAACCCAAGCCATTGTTGAGACGAAAGCGCATGGCCGAGTGCAACACTGAATGCACCAACCATCATGACTGGCAAAGCGCGGGCAATCGGATAAATCACACCAACATCGGCATGTTTGTAAGCAATGATCAAACCGACCAAGTAAACAATTTGCGCCAGCCCGCTAAAGGTCAACATTCCCCAGAATTCTGCAGGCAGAGAAGTCCAACCGATCGTCGTCAAATACCAAATCAAATAAGGAGTAAGAACGCCACACGCAGACAGGCTTGCGGCCAACGTAAATGCCAAGCCTGACCCAGAACTACTTTTGCCCAGAATATTCCAGCCCGCATGCAAAACTGCTGAAAACACAACGAGCACGATTGCCAAGAAATCCATTTAAGTTTCCTGTTGAGATAAAACAAAGGCTCCGAGATAGAGCCTTTGAAAATGATATAAGCGGACGTTAGTGATTGAGCTCTGCAATAGACTCAATACTGATGGCGTCATGGCGCCAATACTCAATATCGCAGTCGATCAACTCGCCATGCTGGTTATAGTTAGTACGCTCAACAACCATAGCTGGAGTGCCTGATGTCGCTCTTAACGCTTGCGCGACTTCACCAAGAAGTGTGCTGGTAGAAATTCGATAACGCGTTTTTTGATACACCACACCAAAGTGCTCACGATAAATGTCAGTCAGCGAGTTGGTAAGGTCGAAACTCAATAAATTGGGAAAGATCTCTGGGCGAATATAGTTAGTCACATACACCACTGGCCTGTCTTCCAAATATCGAACGCGGTCGACTCGATAGACATCAGAAAACGGCTGCAACTGTAACAAACGTGCAGATTGCTTATTGGCCAGAGTACCTTTTGCCGCAATCAGCTCGGTTTTTGGGACGCGATTCTGCGCTTTCGCCATGTTTGGGAAATTAAGTGTTTGGGTTGGATCGTAGCGTAGTGGCTCAGGTGAAATAAACCAGCCTCTGCGATCTTCACGATAAATTCGCCCTTCGGCTTCCAATAACGACAACGCTTCTCGTAACGTAACTCGTGTTGTGTCGAACGACTCCGCCAGCTTGCGTTCCGCAGGCAGTTTTTGACGTGGCGAAAGCATGCCCGCTTCAATCTGTTCAACAATCGAATCTTTAATTTTTACGTACTGCACGAGGTGTCCTTATCTTTTACGCCAAGCCTGTGTGCGATTTTCTAACAACTTACCCAACGTCATCTGCACGATCTTCGCGATTGCGGCTGACATCATGATCATCACCGCCATCGCGGCGGCGGCGCCTGTTTGGCCCGCGTCATCCATATTCAGAATCGATACCGAAGCAGGGATCGTATCCGTTGAGTATAGGAATACTACCGCAGAAGTGGTGGTCAATGCATTAACAAACAAGTACGTAGCAATGTCCAGCACGGCAGGCATACAAACCGGCAACGTCACTTTGAAAAACAACTTGTACTGAGGCAGTTTTACCGATGCAGCCGTCGCTTCTATTTCTGAAGGCAGTTGCTTGAGAGCGGTTAAGGCTGTCATGTGGCCGACCGTGTAATAATGCACCACGGTATTAATAACCAGGAATGCCATCGTGCCATAAAGCACATTCAACGGGTTGTTCACATCGTTAAAGTAAAAGATGTAACCCAAACCCAGAACCATTCCCGGCACCGCCATCGGCACGACGCTCAGCATCTGCATCGCCTGACGGACGGTACCAAAAGCACGTCCTTTCTCAATGCTGTAAGCACCGACAAAAATGACTGCTGTACCAATCACCGCTGTCCAACCCGCCAAAGTGAGAGAGTTAAAGAACGGGCTCCAGCCATAAGTGCTCATCTCGGCAAAGTTGTAGTTATTCAGCGTTAGCGCTTTGTTCCACGGCCAAAACGTTACTAAGGAACCGTAAACCGCCATACCAAGCACGGCGAGTACAGCAACAGAAATCAGAGAGCAATATAAAAAACACAGACCATCGCGCGTTTTGTTTGGCTCCGGTTGATAGGGCACAGAACGCGTATCAAACAAGCTTTTTTGCTTTTTCTGCACCCAGCGATCCGCGCCAAATGCCAATACCGCAGGGAACAACAGCATAATGCTGGTTACTGCCCCCATGGCGAAATTCTGCTGGCCCACCACTTGTTTGAAGATATCCGTCGCCAGAACGTTGTAACTTCCCCCTATCACTTTCGGCACACCAAAATCGGTAATAACTAAAGTAAATACAACAATCAGGGTACTGATCAAACCGTATTTCGCCGCAGGTAGCGTCACCATAAAAAAGGTTTTCATTGGTGAGGTTTTCAGAGCGCGAGCCGCTTCATACAGACGTGCATCCGAAGTGCGCAGAGATGTGGTCAGAATCATCAAAGCATGAGGGAACGTCCAGAAGATCAAGCCCATTGAGATACCAATAACACCATATATTGAGTGGCCACCAAGTAGCTCTTTCGCAATACCTTGATTACCAAAAAGAAAGATCAAGCTGATCGCTGGTAAAAGCGACGGCGCAAGAATCGGCGCGGTACCTAATATTTGAAACAAACCTTTTAACGGCATGCATGAGCGAGTCAGTGCGTAAGCATAACCAAACGCCAGTAAGCCAACCACCGCTGTCACAACCAGACCTAACGTAAAAGTATTACCAACGGAAACCCACAGGCTTGAGGAAGAAAAGTAACTCACAAAGTTAGCTAACCCAACGAATTCCCCATCGCTGTTTTGCACACTTTTAGTCAACATCGCCCACAGCGGCATCAAGATGAACAAGATCATCATCGTCGAGGTAGCCGCTAACAATCCAAACAACACGAGGTTGTCGCGGCTAATACGTCCCACCAATGATTTCGCTTTGTCTTGAGTAGTCAGGCTATTCATCGTCATTGTCTTTGCATCCATGTTGCACCTACGCCGCCAACGCTTTTTTGAAGGCTTTACCCTTAGAAGGAATGGCATAGGCGTGTAAGCCAGTTTCCGAGAACTGGATATAACGAACATCACCGATACGAATATTGAGGTTTTGCACGGTTTCCACTGGGACATCAACAACGATTGGCTTCGCCTGGCCGTCGTTCTGCAGTTCGCAATCTACTCGGAAAAACGCCCCCAAAAACTCGCTTGCTGTAATGCGAACCGGAAGCGAATTGCGGTAGTTTTCAACAAACTTGATATTCTCAGGACGCACAGCCAGATCAAAACGGTCACCGCGTTTAATCTCGTAATTCGTTAAATTTGGTAGTGGTAACAAAGTCTCTGCAATACGTACCTGAGACTCAGTAACGACGGATGTCTCAATGAAGTTCATGCTGCCGACAAACTCGGCCACAAAACGCGTCGCTGGCATTTGATAAATCTCTTGCGGCGTCCCTACCTGCTCAATCACACCATGATTCATCACGACAATTCGGTCTGCCATCGACAACGCTTCGTCCTGATCATGGGTCACCATAATGGTGGTAATACCCAGTTTGCGTTGCAGCTTACAAATTTCATCACGTAAGTGAACACGCACTTTCGCATCCAACGCAGATAAAGGCTCATCAAGAAGCAGCAGACCGGGAGATAAAGCAAGTGCACGCGCTAAAGCAACACGCTGCTGCTGACCGCCCGACAATTGGTTAGGGAATTTCTGGCCCGAAGTGGGTAATCCTATCGTCTCAAGCCACTGATCAACTTTCTCCAGGGCGTCTTTGGTCGACATGCCTTGGTTCTTCAAACCCATCGCAATGTTTTCTTGTACCGTGAGATTAGGGAATAGCGCAT
The DNA here is from genome assembly GCF_000241385.1 of Vibrio sp. EJY3. Classification (NCBI taxonomy): domain Bacteria; kingdom Pseudomonadati; phylum Pseudomonadota; class Gammaproteobacteria; order Vibrionales; family Vibrionaceae; genus Vibrio; species Vibrio sp. EJY3. The sequence continues at coordinate 169,697 of NC_016614.1, read as the reverse complement.
AAGACTGAAATACGATGCCGAAGTCACGCTTTTCTGGTGGTAGAAATGTCGTCTCTTGACCGTTTTGAAAGATCGCACCAGACGTTGGCAAATCTAAACCCGCAATTGCGCGTAACAAGGTTGTTTTACCGCAGCCAGACGGGCCTAAGAAACAGACGAACTCGCCCTTTTTGATCGCCAGCGAGATTTGCTTTAATGCAGTGAACTGTCCAAATTGTTTCACTACATTTTCAATGTTCAGATAAGGTTGGTTAGTTGACATAACACACACTCCAAATGGTATATACCAATTTTAGGTTTGGAGTGTTACGTTCCAATGACAAATTTATAGCCAGAAGATGACAAACTGATGAAAGCCCTCAATTTACACGCTTAAATCCAGACTCATCTTAAAATATGGGATGTCGGATTTATAAAAGCGTTCACCCTCTTTCTGTAATCCAAACTTCTGATAAATCCCTAGCGCGGACTCACGAGCGTCGCACCAAAATATTTCTGCGTTTAGCGCTTTGGCATCCGCGATCATGGTCTCCAACATCAATGAGCCTAATCCCCTCCCTTGCAGACTTGGGGATACAGCAAATTTCCTTAACCTTGCCGAACCTTCACTAAAAAATACGGAAGCGACACCCACCAAATACCCATCAACATACCCGCCGTAATGATAGCCAGATTCATCCTCTGCCACCTTGCAAAAATCAATGCTTTGAGTTGGCCATAGAACCTGTTGCCGAAGTTGTAGTGTCTGCTCTGCATTAATTCGTTGGACTTTCATTCGCTCCCTCTTTTCTATACGCCTATCCGGCCATTAATGTGCCTTTACTTTGAACAAGATGCAAAAAGGGAGAGCAATCGCTCTCCCCAGTAAAACCCTGTATGCGCGGAATATTACGATTTTGGCTCTGATTTCGCGTCAAATTTCTCAGACCATGCCGCTAGAATTTCTGCACGCTTACTGCCCATTTGTGCAAAGTCCATCTTCGCCATGTTTTCTTGAACATTCGGGAAATTAGACACCGTCGCTTTCACGTCTTTGTGAGCGACAACAGGGTACATTTCTACGTATAGCTCATTCGCTGCTTTCGAAATGGACCAGTCAACCACGCGCTTCGCCGCATCTGACTCTTTAACCAGACCTACAGCTTCTGATTCCCAGCCGATGCCTTTCGGAGTGATCACTGACAAAGGTGCGCCCTGAGTTTTCAGCTTCGCACCACGGCTTGCCATAGAGATACCGATAGCCACTTCGCCCATCCCCGCCTGAACACATGGCTTAGAACCAGAGTGTGTGTAGTGAGCAATGTTTTTGTCTAAGTCACGCATGTAGTTCCATGCCTGATCTTCACCCATGTTTTGCAGCCAAGCAGAAACCTGCATGTAACCCGTGCCAGAAGATGCAGGGTTTGGCATGGCAATGTGACCTTTATAAACTGGCTTAATGAGGTCTTCCCAAGACGTTGGCTTAGGCAGGTTAAGTTGTTTGGCAACCGCTTCGTTGAAACAAACTGCGTTAAAGAACGCATCGTTACCGAACCACGCTTGATTGGATTGTGGGTCATTAAGGTTCGCATGAAGATCCGCCAAGCCTGCAGGTTGGTAAGCCTTTAACAGGCCTTCTTCTTTCAGTAGTGCCATTGACGATCCAGCAAGACCCCACACGACTTCTGCCTGAGGATTATTCTTTTCTGCCAGCAATTTCGCCGTCATGATACCTGTTGAGTCGCGAACCCACTTAATCTTGATATCTGGGTTGTCTTTCTCAAACGCAGACTTGTATTTAGCAAGAATGTCAGTTTCGAAAGCGGTGTAAACCGTCACTTCCTGTGCAGCCATTGCATTAGTAGCTAGCAGAGATACAAGCGCAGCCAGCGATCCTTTCATCAAACGGTTTTTCATCATTTTCTCCAGTTAATTTGGCTAAGTATTCATTTTGGTCTGTACCAGTTGACGTTCATTACCCTACTGACCAAATGTGACGAATTCATGATCGTTAAATGGCAGTTTTACGAAAACTTTCTTCAAATCGCCCTTCTTTTAACCATTAAATTTGCCATATTAAAGTTTTGTGAAATTCATCGATCGACTATTTACGTGCCTTTTTCTCACCTGCTAAAGTTAATTTCATATTTTGGTGTAGACCAATAAATTAATTCTGACGGAAAGAGAAATGAAAAACGAATACCTGCTACTGACCCCTGGCCCTTTATCTACCTCTGAAGGCGTGCGTGAAGCAATGTTGAAAGACTGGTGCACATGGGACGATGACTACAATAAAGATATCGTAGAAGTGATCCGCACGAAGCTCGTCAAGCTGGCAACAAAAAAAGACGGCTACACCAGCGTATTAATGCAAGGTAGTGGCACTGCATCGGTAGAAGCAACCATTGGTAGCGCGATTGGTAAAGATGGCAAACTGCTTGTCGTCGACAATGGTGCCTATGGTGCTCGCATCGCTCAAATCGCCGAATATCTGAATATTCCATGCCATGTGGTTTCCCCTGGCGAAACATCACAGCCACACTTGAACGAAGTGGAAACTGCATTGGCATCGGATCCTACTATCACGCACGTGGCGATTGTTCACTGCGAGACAACCACTGGCATGCTCAACCCTATCGCCGATTTTGCATCGGTCGCGAAAGCGCACGGTAAAGTCGTCATTCTCGATGCCATGTCGAGCTTTGGTGGCATTCCAATGGATATCGCCGATCTTGGTATCGACTTTATGATCAGCTCAGCGAACAAGTGTATTCAAGGCGTTCCGGGCTTCGGTTTTGTGATTGCAAAGCAGAGCGAGCTTGAAAAATGCAAAGGCCAGGCACGTTCACTCAGCCTCGACCTATATGACCAATGGCACTGCATGGAAGTCAACCACGGTAAATGGCGTTTTACTTCTCCGACTCACACGGTGCGAGCTTTCTATCAAGCATTACTAGAACTGGAACAAGAAGGCGGCGTAGAAGCCCGTCATCAGCGATACCAAACCAACCAGAAAACGCTGGTAGCGGGTATGCGTTCACTTGGTTTCGAACCACTACTCAATGACGAGCTACATTCACCTGTCATCACTTCGTTCTACTCGCCAACACACAGCGATTATCAGTTCAAAACGTTCTACCTGCGTTTGAAAGAGCAAGGCTTCGTAATTTATCCAGGCAAAGTATCAAACGCAGATTGCTTCCGCATTGGCAACATTGGTGAAGTGTATCCAGTAGATATTGAGCGTCTGATCGGGGCGGTAAAAAACGCGATGTACTGGCAAAATCAACCAGATCAAAAGTTGGCGAGCTGAGATAAATCACGATGAGTCAGAATGTAAAGCCAACGCATTTCCGTAGCGAAGGCGACGTCAATACAACGCCCGCTCGCCAAGTGTGGAATGAATCAATGGACGACGAACGCACGCAAACTCTATTGAAGCGTGACTCCGACGTATTTCTGCATCAAGCCATGTCGACGCCGTGTCTCGATACATTAGAGGCAGCAGAAGGCATCTACATCCAAGATGTTAACGGCAAAAAGTATATGGATTTTCATGGTAACAACGTTCACCAGCTTGGTTATGGACACCCGCATGTTATTGAACGGGTGCAGGAACAAATCGCTAAGTTGCCGTTTTCGCCTCGCCGTTTTACCAACGAAACCGCGATTGAGTGCGCAGAAAAACTGACGCAAATTTGTGGTGGAGAGTTAAACCGCGTTTTGTTTGCTCCGGGTGGAACATCAGCAATAGGTATGGCACTTAAACTGGCTCGTCACATCACGGGTAACTATAAAGTGGTGTCACTGTGGGATTCTTTCCATGGTGCATCTTTAGATGCGATTTCAGTTGGTGGTGAAGCCTGTTTTCGTCACGGTATGGGGCCATTAATGGCTGGCGTGGAGCGAATTCCACCAGCGGTTTCTTACCGGGGCGCCCTTCCCTCACCAGATGGTCATGATGTGCATTACGCCGACTACCTTGAGTACGTGATCGAGAAAGAAGGTGGCGTAGGCGCGTTCATTGCTGAAGCGGTGAGAAATACCGATGTTCAAGTGCCTAGTAAAGCCTACTGGAAACGCATTCGGGAAATTTGTGACAAACACAATGTCATGCTGATCATTGATGACATTCCCAACGGCATGGGTCGCAGTGGCGAATGGTTTACTTATCAGGCTTACGATATAGAGCCAGATATTCTGTGTATCGGTAAAGGTTTAGGCGGTGGTTTAGTGCCAATCGCAGCCATGGTCACCAAAGATAAATACAACACGGCTGAGCAAATCTCGATGGGTCACTACACCCATGAGAAAAGCCCTATCGGTTGTGCCGCAGCACTGGCAACCATGGAAGTCATTGAACAAGAAAACCTGCTTGATAAAGCGAAAGCCGACGGCCAATTCATGCGCGAAAAGTTACTCGAGATGAAAGCTAAGTACCCGGTAATTGGTGACGTTCGCGGCATCGGCATGCTGTGGGGGGTAGAACTGGTTACGGACCATGATACTAAACAGCGCGCGTTTGATGAAGCCGAAGCTGTGTTGTACCAATGCCTCAACGATGGCGTGAGCTTTAAGGTCTCACAAGGCAATGTGATTCAACTTAGCCCACCATTGGTCATCACTCGAGAACAATTAACGCTGGCGATGGCAATATTTGATGAGGCCATCGCCAAAGTATGTAAAGACTTTAACTACCTGTAAGGTCTGCTGACCTTTTACGAAACCTACGTTATCCAAAGCGCCAGAGCGCACTTTGACAAGCAATAAAAGGATTGACCATGAGCAACTCACCAATTCAAGCAGTCATCTTTGACTGGGCAGGCACTATCGTCGACTTCGGTTCCTTTGCACCTACCAGCATCTTCGTCGAAGCGTTTAAGCAAGGTTTTGATTTTGATATTAACCTTGAAGAAGCCCGCGAACCAATGGGGCTGGGCAAATGGGACCACATTCAGGCGGTTGGGCGTATTCCTGCGGTTGATAAACGCTGGAACGATAAGTTCGGTCGCTCGATGACCAGCGAAGACATCGACGCAATTTACGCGGCATTTATGCCTCTTCAAAAAGCGAAAGTTGCGGACCACGCTGCGCCTATCCTCAACGCAATTGACGTGGTCAACAACCTAAAAGCCAAGGGCATTAAAATCGGCTCTTGCTCTGGTTACCCGCGTGAAGTGATGGACGTGCTTATTCCTGTTGCCGCAGATTACGGTTACCAGCCTGACTACGTAGTCGCAACCGATGACCTGCCACAGGGAGGACGCCCTGCGCCATTTATGGCACTGAAAAACGTTATAGAACTTGGCGTGACAGACGTAAATGCGTGTATCAAAGTGGACGACTCTGCACCGGGTATCTTTGAGGGGCATAACGCTGGCATGTGGACGTTGGGCCTTCTACTTTCGGGGAACGAAGCAGGTCTTACATTTGAAGAGTATCAAGCGGCAGACAAAGCAACGTTAGATGCTGCCCGTGAGAAAGCACGCGCAAAACTTATCAAAAGTTCACCTCATTACTTGGTTGACACTATCGCAGATCTACCAGAAGTGATTGCAGATATAGAGCGTCGTTTGGAAGCTGGCGAGCGTCCTTAATTCGTCTAATAAGCAGAAAAAACGCCCCTCTTTTTAGCGGGGCGTTTCTTTTATTGAGGCTATCTTATTGAGACAATAGCTTTCGCGTTGGTTCTTGCTCAGTGTATTCAACCGATTCGTTACCAGATAGCTTATCGACGTCCGCTTGTTCGCCGCTCACTACTAGTACCTGTTGCTTCACCAAAGCATCGACCACTTCAAGGTTATGCTGACGAAGAAGTGCTCTCACTTCGCTTTCTTTCCCCTTGTGATACTTTACAAAGTAACGCGCAGGTTGTTGCTCAGCTTGTTCAGAACGTTCATCCACGAGCGGAAATCCTTGATTGTTCGCCAAGCTGGCCGAACTCAGTCCGATTGCCAATAGTGCGGTAGCACCCACCGCAGACAGAGAAAGTAAGGTCGACTTCTTCATGGCCACTCCTTATTGAAAAGTCAGAGTCCAGCTGTTGATTGTGCCTGTGTCTCTTCTGGCACTGTCTACGGCTTTTAGTTCCCACGAGCCTTGCGATTCAAAACCAGAGAAATCCGCTTGGAAAGTGGTTTTGATATCGTTAGCACTTCCGCCTGTATTGTCATGCAGCACAACTTGTCCACCCGTTGGTGAAGTCAGCGTCACTCGCAGGTCGCCGATGTAAGTATGGCTAATATCAACGTCAATACTCACCGTGCCTGAATCACCAGAGCGATCGACATCGAGCGCGCTGATTGCCCCTGATGCTTTGTTATCAGGAATCGCCACAGGATCCGTGTTTGAGTAGCTTGAATCCGAAGCGCTGCCTCCACCATCAGGGCCGTTACAGCCTGCATCCAGGAACAGCTTCGCCGCTTCTGCATTGACTAAGCCGTGGCCAGTGCGGTTGTCTCGACCTGCCACATCGATATCTGTCGCGGTTTGAACGAGAGCATTACGCACTTGTGCCGCAGTACACGTTGGGTGGTAGCTCCATACCAAGCCCGCCACGCCAGTCACGTGAGGTGTCGCCATCGATGTACCATTGTAGTACTCGTAGTCTTCACCTGTCGTTGTGGACACAGTGATCTCTTGCCCTAAGTAGCCAAGCAGCTCTTGACCAAGTGCTCGATCAACGGTCACTGATACCATGCGATACGCATTATTCTGGTCAACTAAAAACGGATTTTGTAAACCAGGTAATTCCGTATTACTGTACACAATTGCAGCACTAGCGCCTGCATTGTAACAAGCTTGCACAGCGTCCACTTCTGGGTAATTACCTGAAGATTGGTTACCAATACGCTCAGCCAAACAGATTTTTTCTGACATATCACCGCAATTAAAATTACCACCAGAGACATCACAACTTTCTAAGGTAGCCGTCACCGCTCCTGCTACAGGATCCGGTACATAAGACGTGCCGTTATTAATCAAACGATTGTGAGGAACGATACCGCGATCAAACTGGCTTACACCATTAAGAGTGATGTCCGACAGTTTACCCTCACCGACGGTAACGGTAGAAAGGATAGCAACACCCGGTCCGGCGACTTCAACCTGATCCGTCGCTTGAGAAAACGCAGCATGATCATTTTGATTATCAACGGCCGCAATCGACATGACCGAATCGTAAGATGCCGGGTAACTGTGTGCCGTATTGCCATCATTGCCCGCAGCTGCAATAAGAAGAACACCTTGGTCATAAATATCTTGCAGTGCATTTTGCTCGGTTCGGCTAGATTGGCTACCACCGAGGCTCATATTCACCACGTTTGCGCCGTTATCTGCACACGTTTGAATCGCTTTGACTAAACCAGAAGAGTAACCCCAGCCAGATTCGTTAAACACTTTCACAATGTGTAGATTGACGTTTTGATTTGGCATGACTCCCTTAACGCCCTCAGTATTTGCAATTGCCGCGATCGTACCTGCAACGTGAGTGCCGTGAGCGTTATTATTCCCTGGGTCACTCCATGAACCCGTACCGCTGTCGTTTGTGCCTGCTACGCGGTTGCCGCTAAGATCGTTATGTGAAAGATCGTATCCAGAGTCGATGATACACACGGTACGATTGCCTGCGTTAAAGTCATCCAACTGCTGAGCATTGACTGCGTTATAGCCCCATGGTGTCGTTTCACTGAGCAAATAACGCGGTGGATCGACTTCCACATATTCTACATCGCTGCGGTTGCGAAGTTGCGTGAGTTCATCAGCATCGATTTCTACGCTGTAGATAGCACGGTTACCCAGCTTCTCAACTTTTCGTGCTTTTACCTGTTTTAAAACAGACTCTTGTGCTATTCGCGGCCCCCAAAATGCGTTGCCTTGCATGGAAGAACCACCAGCCTCGTCCTCAGTAAACTTGACGATATATTTCTTCGGTAACTTGGATTCATCAAATCCCATCGGTGGTGCCGAATACGCCGACAAAGAAGTCGTTAGCGCAACGGCCAAGGCAGACAATGATAATAAGCCCTGTTTTTTAGTTGTTGTGTAATGCATTTGCTCTATTCCTTATATGAGCTGATTTTTTATTCACCATATCCTCATGAAAAATCACCAAATCGGTGTTCACATGAGAGACTCAGCTATAGCCCATCACCTGAAAATGCCAAACAATTCGGTTCATGAATGTAATTTTTTGTACAAAAGATCATTCAATAAACATTTTCAGTTAGCATTGGAAACACAAACAAACACTTATAAAGCAAAGACTTATATAAACAAAAAGTGAATGTTAAATTAATGTTATTGAGTAATTATTCTATATTTGGTTGCCTTTATCATTTCATACTGAATGCGTTTTTTGACCATGGTGCCAAAAGGAAAATATTGAATATTCAGATGTTGACTATGTAGAGTTTTTACTCAAGGTTATACATTGTAGTGAGAGAAATTCTCATTTGATTACTTTTATAACCCGGTATTTTTCCAATTGCTTGGAACAATAACCAAAACGAGAAGAGTGAAAGATGAAACGAACAATCACACTGTTAACCGCGTTGCTCCCGTTTGCTTCTGCAATCGCTGAACAGCCAGCGTTATCTCCAGAAAAAGTTTCGGCGTCCGAAGTGATCAGTGCGCAAGAAAACCAAACTTACACTTACGTCCGCTGTTGGTATCGCACGAGTTATTCTAAAGATGACGTTGCCACTGATTGGGAATGGGCAAAAAATGAAGATGGGAGTTATTTCACTATTGACGGCTATTGGTGGAGTGCAGTTTCGTTTAAAAACATGTTTTATACCAACACGACTCAAAATGTCATCCGCCAACGATGTGAGTCTACGCTGGATTTAGCTAACGAAAACGCTGATATCACATTCTTTGCCGCTGATAATCGCTTCTCATATAACCATACCATTTGGAGCAACGATGCGGCGATGCAACCGGACCAAATCAATAAGGTGGTTGCTCTGGGGGACAGTTTATCTGACACCGGTAACATCTTTAATGCTTCACAATGGCGCTTTCCTAATCCAAATAGCTGGTTTCTGGGCCACTTTTCAAATGGCTTTGTATGGACGGAATACATCGCGAAAGCCAAAAATCTACCCCTTTACAACTGGGCTGTCGGTGGCGCTGCAGGTGAAAATCAGTACATCGCACTCACAGGTGTTGGCGAGCAAGTCTCTTCTTACTTAACTTATGCAAAGCTGGCCAAAAACTACAATCCAGCCAATACCTTATTCACATTAGAGTTTGGGTTGAATGATTTCATGAATTACGACCGTAGCGTAGCAGAAGTGCAATCGGACTACGCTGAAGCATTGATTCGCCTGACGGATGCAGGAGCGAACAACTTTTTGTTAATGACGCTGCCAGATGCCACGAAAGCGCCTCAGTTCAAATACTCTACGCCGGAAGAAATCGAAAAGATTCGCGCAAAAGTGTTAGCGATGAATGAGTTCATCAAAGAGCAGGAGAAATATTACAAAGCTCAGGGTTACAATATCACACTGTTTGATACATATGCGCTGTTTGAGGCCCTGACTTCAGCGCCCGAAGATCATGGCTTTGTAAATGCAACAGAGCCTTGTTTGGACATCAACCGCTCCTCTTCAATGGATTACCTCTACTCACATGCGTTACGCTCCGAGTGTGCAAGCTCTGGCGCTGAGAAGTTCGTTTTCTGGGACGTCACTCACCCAACAACCGCAACACACCGCTATGTAGCGGAGAAAATGCTCGAGAGTAGCAATAACTTAGAACAACACCATTTCTAAGCTTTGATAAAAATGGCCACGCTAAAACGTGGCCATTTTATGTTTCTACTTTTACGCGGGGAGTTACAACGGCGCTATGTCCGTACCACCTAATGATTGATATAGCGTTACCTGAGTAATGAATTGATTGTATCGATTCTCAAGCAAAGACGCTTCTGCGTTTCTGGTGTTTTCCTGAGCATCTAAATAGTCCATGATCGAAGTAGAGCCATACTGGTATCGCGCAGCATAAATCTTCTCAGCGGCACTGGCCGCATCATATTGCTCTTGCAAACGATCAGATTGATACATCAACTTTTCGCGTGCTGACAGTGCGTTCTCCACATCCTGGAATGCGGTGTACAACACTTGGCGGTAATTGACGATAGCCGTTTTGTACTCGACGTCCGCAATCGCTTTATTGTTCTCCATTTCGTTCCATTGCAGAAATGGCAATGTGATGTCTGCGCCTAACGTGCCTACGGGGTTAGAAAGCAAGTCTTTTAATGCCTCTGAAGAACCACCTAGCGCTCCCGTTAACGTCAGCTCAGGTAGGTAATCCAGATCAGCGGCATCTTTGTTTGCCAGAGCAGATTTCACGTCATAAATCGCAGCTTTGACATCAGGCCGACGAATCAACAGATCGGCAGGAACACCTACATTGAGCGACGGAACGCTTTCATCCGGTAACATGCGAATAGTGTCACTCATACTCTGAGGAGGCTGATTGAACAAGATGGCAAAGGCGTTATTCGCCTCTAACAAGCTCTGTTCGAACTCACTCTGCTGCGCTTGCAAACTTGCCAGTGAACTTTTCGCTTCCAGCACATCAAGCTGATCAACCGCACCCAGCTCATACTGCCTTTGAATCAGATTCAGGGTTTGCTGTGCATCATCAATGTTATTTTGGCCAAGTTGCAATCGCTGCTTAAGATAACCAATTTGCCAGTAAAGTGAAGCGGTGGTCGCCACCAAACTTTGAGCCGTGGCTTCGCGATCTTCTTTGCTCGCCATTGCCGCCCATTTTGCTGCATCGATATCCGCAGAGACCTTACCCCACAAATCCAACTCGTAACCGACGGATAAGCTTGTGCTGTAACTGTCACCTGATTCACCACTGTCTAGCCACTTTTCGACCTGAGCAGAGGTCGATGAACTGAACGTCGGGAACAGGTCATCTTTCGCTAACCCTAACTGCAAACGTGCTTTTTTCAGTGTTAGCGTCGCGACTTCCAGATCGTTATTTTCCTGAAGAACCTTATTGATGTAACTGTTGAGGTTTGGATCATTAAACGCCAGCCACCACGGGTCGATACTGACATCACCAGCAACATGCACCTGCTGCCAGTTGGTCGGCACCTGAACTTCAGGAGCCTGATAATCAGAACGCATCATCGAGCCACAACCAGTCAACAAGGCTGCGCCTAATGCGACGGCAAGAAAGCGAGTTTTAAATTTTGTTGTATTCGTCATGCTAGTCTCTCGCTAGTGCTTCAATTGGATCGAGTTTTGCGGCGTTACGCGCAGGTAAGAAACCAAACGCAATACCAATCAGAGTCGAACAGATAAATGCCGCAATGATAGAGTTCATCGAATAGATCATTTGGAAACTGCTGCCCGATGAGCTAAACGCGAAGCCAATCAAAAACGCTAAACCAATCCCTGTTATACCGCCGCACAAACAGACCAGTACGGCTTCAATCAAGAATTGCCTGAGAATATCTGCCTGCCTTGCGCCAACCGCCATTCGTACACCAATCTCTTTGGTCCGTTCGGTGACCGAGACCAGCATGATATTCATCACTCCGATACCGCCAACAACAAGAGAGATGACCGCAATCGCAGAGATGAGCAGCGTCATCGTGGCCGTCGTCTTCTCGATATTTTGACGAATTGTGTCTGTGTTGATGGTAAAGAAATCTTCCGTGCCATGGCGCATTTTCAGCAAACTGATGATGCTTTGCTCGGCGGCGCTGCTAGAGGCATTTTCATCAATCCTGACAGTAATGCCATTAAGGTAGCGTTGTCCCATCATACGACCAGACATCGTGGTGTATGGCACCCAGATTTTCAGTGCTTCACTATTACCAAATGCATCATCTTTCTTTTGCGTAACGCCAACAATTCGCACTGGCAGTGAGCCAAGGAATATCACTTCACCAATCGGGCTTCGATCAGCGAACATCTCTTTTCTGGTGTTGTCATCAATTACCGCTTCTTGTGCGAGTGAACTGACACTATCTTCATCCCAAAACTGACCCTGAGCAATCTCATAGCCACGAACGCGGAAATAATCTTCACCCACACCCTCGATGGTTGCCGACGCATCTTGGTTGGCGTATCGAACGGTTAAGCTGTTCGAAATTGAAGGCGTTACACTATCCACAAATGGCAGGCTCTTTAGTGATTCAGCATCATCCGCGGTCAGAGTCCGAATTCTTCCTGAGCGTCTGTCACCAAAACCGGTTCCGGGCCTGATATCAATGGTGTTGGTACCCATAGAAGCAATATTCGACAAAATCTGTTGCTGAGTACCGTTACCGAGAGCGACCACCGATACGACGGATGCAATGCCAATGATGATCCCTAGCATGGTCAAAAACGTTCGCATTCGATGGCTGGACATAGCAAGCAGCGCCATTTTCAATGCATCAACGAAGCTATCCCACTTCCACCATTTACTGGCATCCTGCTGCGGCTGTTTATTGACCTGTGTCTGCGCAATTTTGCTTTCACTGACATTTTGCTGATCAGAGATGATTTCGCCATCTTTGATTTCAATAACTCGGTCGGCAAAATTCGCCACATTCATGTCATGGGTGACGAGAATGATAGTGTGTCCAAGCTGATGCAACTCTTTGAGCAGAGCCATCATCTCTTCACCACTGTGGCTGTCCAGCGCTCCCGTCGGTTCATCCGCCAAAATAACTTCACCGCCATTCATCAGCGCACGCGCGACACTCACGCGCTGCTGTTGGCCACCACTTAATTGGCTCGGTTTGTGAGTCAGGCGCTCTCCAAGCCCCAGCCGTGTCAGTAATGATTTGGCACGCTCTTCTCGTTGACGATGAGGAACACCCGCATACACGGCAGGAACTTCCACGTTACCCACGGCCGTTAAATCGCCAAGCAAATGATATCTTTGAAAGATAAAGCCAAAATATTCACGTCTTAGCTCAGCCAGCTCATCAGACTCCAGCGTCGAAACGTCTTGACCGTTAATGAAATAGCGGCCGCTTGTGGGTTGATCCAGACAGCCCAGTACGTTCATCAGCGTGGACTTACCAGAACCAGAGGCACCAACGATAGCCACCATCTCACCGCGCTTAATCTCTAAATTGATGTGATTAAGTACGGTAAGTGATTCATCACCGGACACAAAACTCCGGCTTAAGTCCTCTACTTTTAATAGAACTTGGCTCATCTTATAACCCCATTGGAGGTCCAGGACGTCTGCTACTTGACGAACCACCTGCCGTTGCTGTGCCCAATACCACTTGATCGCCTTCCTGCAGGCCAGAAAGAATTTCAACATTCACTTTATTATTGATACCGACTTTAACCGGCTTTTGCACCACTTGGCCGTTTTCCAGAACCGGAACCGTGTAAGCGTTTTTGCCACCCGATTTTTGCAGTACTTGTGCCGGGATAACGAGTGTATCTTGAGATTCTTCCAGAACAATCGAGACTTGAGCCGTCATACCAATGCGCAGAACACCTTGCGGATTATCAACATCAAAAACGGCGTTGTAGTAAATGGCATCACTGTCAGAGATCGTCAAATCGCTGTCATCGCCATCCATAATCGTTGGCCCGGGTTCGATGGCACGTAAGACTCCCTGATATTGCTGATTAGGTTGACCAAGAATTGTGAACACCGCCGTTTGACCGGGATGAACGAAGATAACATCTGCTTCCGAGATTTCGGCTTTTACCGTCATCGTATCCAGCTTGGCAAGTTCGATAATGGTTGGCGTGGTCTGATTGGCGTTGACGGTTTGCCCCTCTTCAACAGAAGTGTAAACCACGGTGCCATCCATCGGAGCGTTAATCGTCGTGTACCCAAGATCGACTTTGGCACTGTCGACATTGATCTTAGCTTTCTCGATTTCCGCGTCGAGCTGTGCTAATTCTGCTTTGTAAATTGCCAATGACGCTTCGGCATTTTCAAAATCAGCTCTTGAGCTCGCTTTTGCCGCTAGCATGCCTTTTTGACGCACATACTCGTAGTTTGCCTGTTTGATTTCAGCCTGCTTTGCCTTGTATTGCGCGTTGAGACTGTTCAGAGATGCTTGCGCCTCTTTGAGGCTATTTTGTTGAGTCAGGCTGTCAATTTGGGCAATAAGATCGCCTTGTTTTATCTCGTCACCGAGACTGACCGCCAAACTTTGAATCTGTCCTGAGACCTGAGCACCAACATTAACAAGCTTCGATGCCTGCAACATTCCATTCGCCAAAACGGCTTTTTCAATGTTCCCTTTACGTACCGTTTCTGTGGCATAAGAAGAGAGTTCTTCCGGAGGTTGTAAAAAGTACACTCCAGCCGCACCAGCGAGAAGAACACCACACAATGCGAGCCATTTTTTCTTGAGTTTCATAAAAGATGTGAAGTAAGTAATCGTTATTATTTTATACTGCGATTTAATCAAGACGTATAGGCAGGTAGTCGTAAAGATAAGTAAAGTATCGTCAAGATTCTTCTCCCCAAAATCTAGATAGCCTAGCTAAATTAAGTCGTGAGATGTCCATTCCTGAACTACACTAAGCGATGGATTTACAATAAGAAAATCGGCTTAAACTGCCCAAGTAAAAACTGGTCTTGTCTTTAAGACAACACCAGTTTTTGACAGGAAAAGAGCACAGTACCCATCGAATTGAATTAAAAAACGTCTAAGTTTATTGCGAGGAAAAGATATGAAACTACTGAAAACCATCTCACTCTGCCTTTTAGCGGCCTGTGCGTCATTTCAATCGGTCGCGAGTGATAGTGATTGGGACAAAATTGCGGAAAAAACCGTAAGCTTTAAATCAGAGACAGACACTGTAAACCCTCTATCTCCGTTTGCGAATGCTCGTTTTAGTCACATAAAGATCAAATGTACGCAAGGTACCGTGAATCTAAAGAGCATTAAAGTCATCATGAAGGACGGCAAAGAAAAAACATTCGACAGTTTGGGTGTTCTCACCAGTGGCATGTCATCACGCAGCCTGAGCCTTCCAACAAAAGATGACGCTAAACTAGATAAGATCGAATTGAATTACGAATCTGTTGGCAATACTGCGCTACAAGTCACTGGTGTGACTAAAAAAGCACATGTGGAAATATTAGGTAAGAAAGTCGACGAATAAACGACATATCATGTCTGATACAGCGGCACCATGCCGCTGTAAAAATTCAAAAGCAACCAATAGTCCTGTGGAATTAAATGAATTTCTTGAGTTTCGCTAGACCATAAGCGGCAATCGTCACACTGTCTTTGATTGACCCTTCTATCATCATCTGCTCGAATTCTTCTACAGAGAATGCCCGGGAAATAAGATCTTCTTCTTCGCTATCAAGCTTATTGCCCACTTCAGTAAGATCGCTTGCAAAGTAAACGTGGCAAGTCTGATTCAGAAAACCGTAAGCAATAAACTGAGGACCCACGTACTCCATTGTTCCCGCTAACATGCCAGTTTCTTCCCTAAGTTCGCCTTTTGCGAGCTCCAGCGGATCAACATCCGGGCTGGATTCCCAGGCACCTTGCGGGATCTCCCAGCAACGCTGTCCTACGGTATAACGAAACTGTTGAACCAAGTGAATCATTCCATTATCGATAGCAAGTATCGCCGCACAGTCTGGTTTGTCGACAACACCGTAGATGCCTTCCGCGCCACTTGGACGCAAAATTTTGTCTTCACGAACCGTCATCCACTTATTTTGATAGACAATTTTACTGTCGAGCTGCTTGATATCTGACATGGTTATTCCTTGTTTATAAAAGCCTATTGATTGACTCTCTACGCAATCAAAATGTTCTTTAGTTCACTCAATGATTCTACGGTATAGCTAGGTGCGATACGTTCGTCAACACTTGCGCCGGTGGTGTTCAACCAACAGGTTTCAATGCCAAAATTATTACCGCCCAAAATATCTGAATGCAGATTATCACCTACCATTAATACACGCGTTTTACATGGGTGACCCATTTGCTGCATCGCGTATTCAAAAATGCCTAAGTCCGGTTTTGCGACACCAACTTGCTCGGAGATCACGATTTGCTCGAAGTAGTCGGTCATCCCGGTACGTTCAAGACGGATAGCCTGCAACTCAGTAAAGCCATTGGTGATGATGCCCATTTTAGCTTTACCTTGTAGCGCTTCCATCAGATCTTTCGCCCCTGGCAGCAGGCTACAAATGTCAGCCATGGCTTCTAAAAACGCGCTGTTTAATTCTGCGGTAGTCGTGTTGAGCTTTTCTGCCCATTCGGTAAACCGTTTGTGTTTAAGCTCATCTGCTGACACTTTTCCATCTTGATAGTCAACCCATAGTGGCTTGTTTACCGTTTGGTAGTGAGCAAAATCTTGCTCTGTAAAATCTACGCCTTTGCGAGAAAACATCAGTTGCAAACCTTTGAAAGCGTCAAAGTGAAACAAGGTCTCGTCAGCGTCAAACAGAATCCAATCGTACTTCATTTTTTCATCCCAAAATTCAAGGTCGTCGATAATCTTATGGGTACATAGTCTAGATTGTTTTCTTCTGGAAGATAATCACTATAATTGGAAATTAATTGTATCCTTTGAATCAACAATGTAAGGAAATTGATGTGAATGCGATAGCCTCCCTGCCGGTATTTGTGGCGGGGGTAGAGTGCGGCAGCTTTTCGCTTGCAGCCAAACAACTTAACCTGACAAAATCTGCCGTCAGTAAGCGCATCAATCAACTGGAAGACGATCTCGGCATTCGTTTACTTAACCGCACTACAAGAAAATTAAGCCTGACCGAAGCGGGCAGACGCTACTTTGAATATGCGTCTCAAGCAGTCAATCTTGCTCAACAAGGTGTCGATGCGGTTTCCGAATTGCAAGGCTCTCCGCAAGGGCGGCTTAAAATCACTGTGCCGATGTCATTTGGCGTGCTGCATATCTCGCCTCTAATCAGTGAGTTTCTCTCTCGTTACCCTAAGATCGAAGTGGACCTGAACCTCGAAGATAAGATGGTCGACTTGATCAAAGACGGCTTTGATTTGGGTATCCGCATTGGAGAGTTAGCCTCTTCTAACTTAGTTGCCAAGCGTCTCGCACCTTGTAAAAGTGTGCTTTGCGCATCACCCGATTACCTTGCTGAGTTCGGTACTCCGCAAAAGCCAAGTGATCTGGTTGCCCATAACTGTCTGCTGTATTCGTACTTTCGAGGTGGCGTAGAGTGGATGTTCATTAACAACGGCAGTGAGTACCGCGTTTTGCCAAAAGGTAACTTTGTTGTGAATAACAGCGAAGCCATTCGGCAACTTCTGCTAAGAGGTTCTGGCGTTGCTCAGCTACCCACTTTTATCGCATCAAGAGACATCGCTGCTGGTAACCTCAAAGTAGTCATGGAAGATTACGCGCTACCAGAGCACGCCATTTACGCCGTTTTTCCAGAACGTAAACACATGCCGTTAAAAGTGAGGGTATTTATCGACTATATCAGCGAAAAGCTGGGGACTGATTTACCCTACTGGGATCGCTAACTAAGGTTTACGCTAACCTATTCATCAGCACTGAAGTTTCAAATCTGGTGCGCTGTTCTGATATAGTAGGAGCAAAGCTCAGAAGTTAGAAAAAGCGTTAAGAATTAAAGATAAGGCAGAGACTAAAAACAGCTGAAGTTGAGTTTAGTATTTGAAAAATGGGGTGATAAAAATATGGTTACGTCGCGCTCTAAAGCTTCGACTCATAAACAACAAGAAGTACAACGCATTATGGGTTCCTTGTCCAAAGCTATTGCCCAACACAAGCTTAAGCCCGGCCAACGTCTTGTTGAAGCTCAAATCGTTGCAGCATTGGATGCAAACCGAAACCATGTTCAGACTGCGCTACAACGTCTGGCGCTACAGCACATCGTGACCATAGAGCCAAATCGAGGGGCTTGGGTTTCACAGCCAAGTGAAGAAGAAGCCAGGGAAGTATTCGCAGCAAGGCGAGTGATTGAAAGAGGTATTGTTGAGGGCATTTCACCTCAAATCATTGAAGATCGCTGGTCTGAGATTGAAGCGCATATGGTCGCAGAACGAGAAGCGATTAATACCAATGACCGCCGCGCCATTATCAGTGCATTAACCAAGTTCCATAGAATGCTCGCAGATATGTGTGGAAACCAAATATTGATCGAGATGTTCGACAACTTAATGGTGCGCAGTTCACTGATCGTCGCCCTGTATCAGCGTAACGATGTACCATCTTGCCAGCATGACGAACACCAATCCCTTATTGACGCACTAAAGTGCGGTGATGCGCAGCAAGCAACGTCGGTAATGATCGCTCATTTAGATCACTTAGAAGCGGAGCTGGTACTGAGTAGCAGCAAAGATCAAGAACTGGAGCTAAACGAAGCACTCCGCGGATAATCTAAACAGAAAAAGAGAAGTGAGCCCTTCCCTTTTTCTTTGTAGCTCGAGATCAAGCCGTTATTCGTTCACTATCGTATCTGCAACGTTAGCCTGAGGGGGCTTTAACATCGTCTTCTGCCGAGTAAAAGTAACCGCTCCGCGCTTAAGCCCCATACTTGGAGGTTGAATAGTCGCCACCACTTCCGCTTGAGCATTGGCATCAAAAAACACCACATCCGCAACCTTTCCTACGCCAATGCCGTAGTCAGCTAAACGCATGATCTTTGCCGACTCACCGGAAATCCATTCAAAGCACTGACGAAGCTCATTCGGGGTGCCCAACTGCGCTATATTTGCGTACAAATTTGCTTGCCTAACCTGAGACGCATCGCCGTAAGGTGTAAATGGGTTCTCAATATTATTACTTGAAACAGAACAACAGACACCATGAGCACTCAATGGCAAAAGCGGTGCAACCCCTCTTGGCACTAAATGATCATACTCTCTTCCATTTAAAAACAAGTCGGTGCTCGGTAGAGCCGTTAACCGCACCCCCGCACTAACCATTTGCTTTGCTATTTCCGCCAGATAATCCGGTTTAAGAGCGGAAAGTTTGGTCACATGCCCAACAGTTACACGGTCTTGATATTCGAACTCTCGAGTCATTTCCAATACATGGGGTAAAGACATGCTGGAACTGTCCAAATCAAAGTCAAGATGAAAATCCAAATCAACATCGTACTCAACAGCCAGAGCAAATAACGTTCGTATCTGCTGCTCAGGATCACTATCGGTATACGGACATCCTCCCAGTAAATCTGCACCCTGCTCTAACGCAGACACTAACAGGTCGTAGGTACCAGGGTTATTGTGTAGCCCTTCCTGCGGGAAAACACATAGCTCTAGCGTGATCGCCCAGGCATAGTCTTGTTTTAACTGCTTAATCGCATTAAAACCTATCAACCCGATCACCGGATCAATTTCTACATGCGTTCGCATGTAGCTGGTGCCTTGAGTGATCGCTTTTTCCAGTACTCGCTTTCCTCTCTGATAAACATCATCGTAAGTGAATGCTTGCTTCAGAGCTGCTGTCTGTTCAATCGCTTCTTTGAGTGTTCCTTGGTGTAGCTGACAACGTGAGACTGTACACGCTTTATCAAGATGAACATGGGTTTCTATTAAGCCCGGAAGCATCAGTTGTCCTTTCGCATTAATCACGTTATCCACTTCCAAACCAGAAACGTCGACTTCATTTTGAGACAGAAACTGAACAAAATACCCCTGCTTTATCAGTGCAATCTGTAAAGCATCTTGTCCTTCTAAACGGAAGTTAATCACTGCTGTATCTGCTTTCATTAACTTGCTCCCATGTACGCTTTTTCTAACTCAGAATCGGACAATAGCTGTTCTGCAGTACCAGATTGCACCACTTTCCCAGTTTCAAGGACGTAGGCACGATCGGCAATCTGTAATGCCAAGTTAGCCATTTGATCAACTAATAGTATGGTTACCCCGTCATCACGAAGCTGCGCCAGTGCATCATACAGTTCACCAATCATCGAAGGTGCCAGACCAAGTGACGGCTCATCCAACAGCAGTACTCTTGGCTTGGCCATCAAGGCCCGACCGACAGCAACCATCTGTTGTTCCCCACCAGAAAGCAGTCCGGCAGGACTGTCGATTCTGTCCCGTAAGCGAGGAAAGCGTTGTAAAATGGCTTCGATTTCAGACTCAGGATCGACAGTGTCCTGTCTCGAGTAAGACCCCATCAGTAAGTTGTCTTTCACGGACAATTCACCGAATAATTGACGACCTTCGGGTACCAATGCTAAGCCCCGTTTGGCGATTTGATTAGCATTAAGCTCATGGATATAGCTATCGTCCAAACCGATTGTTCCAGCCCCTGCTTTTTTCAGCCCAGCCATCGCTTGTAAGATACTGCTTTTACCTGCGCCATTCGCACCTAGAATCGCAACACACTCCCCCGGATTGACTTCAACATCGACATCTTCAACCACAGGTGATGCGCCATAATCTATGGTTAGGCCTTTAGTAAATAGTACTGACTCTCTGGTGGCTCGCCATTTTTCAGTTCGTTGTGGCGCTTCATAGTTGGTCGCGCCAAGATAGGCTGCAATGACCTTCTCATTGTTCTGAATCTGTTTTGGTTCTCCCAACGCGATCGGTTTACCAGCATCTAACACCAGAATTTGGTCACTGACTCCCATCACTAACTTCATGTCATGCTCAACCAGAATGACGGCGATACCAAATCTGGCAATGGACTTGATAAGCCCAGCCAGCTGATCCGTATCTTCACGGCTTAATCCTGCGGCAGGTTCATCCAACAGCAGAACCCAAGGACATGTTGCTAATGAACGAGCAATTTCAACCAAACGTCGGTCGACATGAGGTAAATCTTGAGCTGGAGTATTAATCGAACCTCGATAACCAACCAGAGCTAGCAGGTTTAAAGCAAGATCACGCTGCCCTGCTTGTTCCGCATAGAATGGGTGTCCGATACTACCTTGCTGCATTGCCGCGAGGAGATTTTCCAACACAGACATACTGTCAAACAGCTGGCTGGTTTGGTAAGTACGAGAAATACCACAACGAGCGATTCGATGAGCACTCATACCAGCCAACTCTTCATTGAGCTTGACGCTGCCATTATCCGGATTGTAAAAGCCGCTGATCATGTTGAGTACCGTCGTCTTACCGGCACCATTTGGACCGATAATACTGGTTACTTTGCCCAGAGGAGCTTCAAAGCTGACGCCTTGAGCGGCCGCAACACCACCAAAGCTGATACTAATGTCATCAACACGCAATCCATTGAGTCCATTGTCAGCTCGGTCATAAAACGTACCAATCAGGTGACGATTGACCGATTTGGGTGGTAGTTGTATTGAAGTACGACGAAACTTAACGCTGATTTCGCCAAGAAGTCCCCGAGGCGCCCCCCAAAGAACGGCAAGTAAAAGTGCTGCGAAAATAAGCAGACGGTACTCTGCCAACGGAGCAAGAAGTTCTGGCAACAAAACGACAATCGCCGCACCAATGACGGGCCCCCACAATGTGCCAACCCCACCAAGAATCACCACTAATACAAACAAGATCGACTGAGTAAAGGGGAAGGTACTAGGACTGATATACATCATCAGTGGGGGGATCATAGCGCCAGCCAAACCCGCGAACAGCGCTGAGATGGCAAACGCCAGTGTTTGTGTCTGCAGCGGATTAAAGCCTAGCGAACGTGCTGCGATCGGGCTAGATTTTACCGCTCGCATCGCTTTTCCCCATCCACTCGAATAGAGATGTTGGTAGACCAGTAATGACGATCCTAAAATCATCACGCCGATCAACGCCAGTAATCGCTCTGCTTCCAAATCACCGAGCTCAGGCATAGGAATGCCCATTAAGCCGTTTGCGCCCCCGGTGACATCACGCCATTCCATCAAGCCATGATGAACAACAAAAGCAAAAGCGATAGTGACCATGGCCAAATAAGGCCCGCTCACGCGCATAGCCGGTATCGCTAACAAAGCGCCGATACCACCACATACCAAAGCGGCAGACAGCACGGCTAATCCAAACGGTACATCATTTAACAGTAGAAGCGCACTGATGTAAGCACCTATTGCGTAAAAGGCAATATGTCCAAAGCTTATCTGTCCACTCATACCCATTAAAATGTTCAGTCCAACCCCCACTAAAGCAGTGATAACACATAAGGTAAACACCAATAGCGAGTAACTATCGAGTAGGAAACACAAAAGCGAACCTACCAACGTGGCGACTGCGACTAGTAACCACGATTTTGTTCCTGTCAAACTCATACTTTGATCTCCTGACCTCTGACAAACAGTCCATTAGGTTTCACTGCTAGGGCAAAAATAACGAGTGTAAAGGTGATGATCTGTGTAAATGCAGAGCCCAGATAAACGGTTACGATTGCTTCTACCAAGCCAAAAATGATGCCAGCGGTAAACACACCAGATGCACTGGTAATGCCTCCCAAAATAGCAACCGCAAATGCTTTCAGACCGAACAAGGTGCCCATATCCGAATGAACGGCAAATAATGGGGCAATCAAAATCCCAGCAATCGCGGCCAGCACGGTAGACACCGCAAAGCTCGCTGCGACCACGCGTCCAACGTTAATCCCCATCAGTTGTGCTGAATTCGGGTTTTGCACACAAGCCTGAAGTACTTTTCCAAGACGGGTATGATGCACAGCATAGGCAAGCAGCAAAGCGATAATGACGCCAACGATAGGAATGATGATTTGCAAGGCGTAAACACCACTCCCAAACAAATCAATACTGGTCGTCGCAAATGCGTTACTGAACTGGCGGGGTTCTTTGCCAAATGTAAACAAGACGGCGTTATCAATCAGAATGCCACCCGCGACCGTCGCCATTAGCCAGGCGTCGGATCCTTTCATAGCAAACGGACGGACGAGAAACCTCTCAATAACCAAACCGTATAGTGCGCTCAGCATTAAGGTGATACAAAACGCCATCCAGTAAGGCATTCCCCAAGTAATACACAAGGTATAAGCCAGTACCGCTCCGAGCATCATAGCGCTGCCCTGAGAAAAGTTTACGGTCTTACTAACGATGTAAGTGATATGAAACCCGAGTGCAAGGAGAGCATACATGCTCCCCAGACCTAGCCCGGTAATGATTGCAGCAGTTAACATTACTTCACCCTCTCCTAACGTTGACCTAGTGAATAACTATTCTTATTGCACAGGAACAATTTGATCGTTTACGAAGTGAGTGAATACATAATCTTTCGCGCCAATCGCATCATGTTGTGTTTCACTGAATGGGCGTTTGAAATCCTTGATCAGCCCCTTATAGTCATCGATACGATAGTAACCAGAACGAATATCACTGCCTTTTGTCGAACCGGCATTCTCAATAGCCATCGCCGTTAGATGCATCGCATCATAGGCGTTGGCGATCCCCACAGCTGGCGTCACGTCAGCAACTGTTTTTATTTCCGGGAATTTAGCCTGCAACTTGGCAAACACGTCACCGCCTTTTCCTGACTGAGTATCGGTAAACGTAAAGGTTTGAATAAAGTGCACGCGATCAGCGGTTGGTCCGGCAAGCTCGCCAAAACGACCACCGGCAGGCCCCCAGTGTGAAACCACTGGAACATCCCAGCCCATACGCTCAAGTGACTTCACCACCTGAGCCGAAGGTGCTACGTTAGCGACCATCAACAAAGTGTCGGTGCCCTTCTCTTTCAGTCGAGTGAGTTGCGGAACCAGATCTACGTCACCTGACTCAATTCGTTCGATGCCAGTGTATTCCATACCACGAGCTTCAAGCGCGAGTCGAAACCCTTTCTCATTGGATTCGCCCCATGGGTTATTAATCAGTAGCATACCTGGCTTTTTCATTTCGTATTTATCGATGGCGTACTGCACTAAAGCTTCGTCAACGACTTCATCAACAGCAGAAACACGGAAAACATAGTTCTCTTTCGCACCATTTTTCGTAATCGGTGTCCCAGCAGCCCATACGCCCATGAAAGGCATTTTCATTTTGTTTGCCACAGGAACAATGGCCAATGAGACTGGCGTATCCAGCCCGCCAAACAGTACAGAAACATCTTCCTTCTGAATCAGTTCACGGGCGGCCAGTAAACCTTTAGACGGATTACTTTCATCATCACGACGCACTAGCTCTAGCGGACGTCCAAGTACGCCACCAGCCGCGTTAATTTCATCAATGGCAACTTCTAAACCTCTTGTTATCGCCTCGCCTGATTTTGCAGACTGCCCAGAAAGTGCCGCTACTAGCCCCACTTTGATCGGTTCAACGGCATAAGCAGAAATAGCGCTTAACGAAAGCACCGTACCAACCCCAACCTTCAATCCTTTATTCACCAATTTCTTCATTGTTAAACGCTTCATAAAATCCCTCTCTTATTGATTGCTAGCTATTGCACAATTATTGCTAGCAATTAAGATGCCAGACGAAAAGCCCTGATTTTCGGTGAATTAACGTAAAAATGTGCACAAAAATGATCCGATTTGGATAAGTTTGCACCAAATGTATACAACAAGGAAAAAGATATGACAGAAGTAGATAAAGCAGTAGAAATCGTGAGTAAGTTTTTAGAGGCGTCAATGATTCCAGATCCAGATACTGCCGCTACCTACATGGATAACGAAGTAAAGATCACGTTTACTGGACGCCGAGAGATGGAAAATGCCCAAGCTATCACAGCATTTAACCAGCAGCGCTATCAGTGGGTAAAAAAGAATATCGTCCAGTATGATGCGATGCAGAAAGAAGATCATTGTGTGGTTTACTCCATCGGCTACTTGTATGGGCAATGGAAAGATGGTCGTCACTTTGACGGTAACCGCTACACCGACCGTTTTGAGGTGCGTAATGGGAAAATCACCAAAATGGATGTACTTAATGACAGCGCTGAGTGGATCCTAACGCCAGAAATAAATCGCGAAAAGGCATAACTCCCCCCTTTCTCAACCACTTAACTAGCCTGCGTTCAGGTTAACTACAATAAAAAAGCCTGCAAATTAAGTAATTGCAGGCTTTTAGCGATAGTTAAAATCATATTTTATAATTAGTGCCAGTTTAAAGCTTAAGAGGTACTAACCCGAGATTAAAATCAAATCCAGTGTTCGGAAAATGCCAAGATTTATTCAAAGAAAGTTATACCGAATTGCATAGTTCAGCAAGAATGGCTTGGCAAAAACTCTCTATTCCGCTGGTTATTTTCCTTGAACTCGAGCCAGTGACAACGCTCTGAATTCAGCATCTTAAAGTCATTTGGTTATATTAAGCGAAGGCTTCACCTGCCTCTTTCGGATCTGAGCCGTACTCATTCCTGCCTCTGTTACCTTCAGTCGCAGCAAAAATAATCAGTACGATCAAACCAAGCAAAGGAATCAAGCCAATCAATACCCACCAGCCTGTTCGTCCTATGTCGTGTAATCGACGCACGGTAACAGCAATACTAGGAATCAACACAGCGAGCCCGTAAACAGCGCCAATCAAAGCCGTGCCTAATAGGCCATCAATAATTTCTAAAACAATCGTAATCAGAAGGTTGAATAAAAAGAACATCCAATACTCTTTTCTTCTTGCTCTTCCGTTAAACACTGCATATTTCTTTAATACTGCTAAGTACCAATCCATCTCTTTTCTCCCGACTTGGTAAGTTTGCTAACACTAACTATATAGTGCATAACTCATACTTACCTCGACAAATGCAACTTTTTGCACTTAGTCGCAATTTTCAACCATATCTTACTCGGTTGATGGAAGATCGCTTTGAAACTAGTCCTTTTCATCCAGACGACGAATCAATTTCGCTGGCGTCCCGCCATAAAGGCAATCGGGCGGAACATCACTGTTTACAACTGAGTTTGCCGCAATGACGGATCGAGCACCAATCGTCACCCCTTGATTGATGACGGAGTTACCACCAATCCATACATCGTCTTCGACAACGATCGGTTTACAAAAGGTTTCCCAGCGTCGGCGACTGCGATAATCCAATGAATGTGAAGCGGTATAAAACTGGGCACTTGGGCCAATCAGGACGTTATTTCCAATGGTAATTTTTGCACCGTCAAGCATAACCACATTCATGTTGATAAAGGTCTCTTCACCAATTTCAATGGTTTTACCAAACTCGCAGTGAAACGGAGCTTGAACAATACACAACCCTGCTTTACCAAACAGTTGCTTTTGCAACGCGTCACGCTGACTTTCATCGGTATTGTTGTTAAACGCGCGCAATGCATGAGTGGCGTGCGTCCTAATGGCATCGATTGATTCATCCATACCATTAAACACTTGGCCAGACATCATTTTCTCTAATTCTGTCATTGGAAAACCCTACTACTTAAAACACCACTCACCGTACGTGATTTCAGAAATAAAAAAAGAGAAAAGACGACGCTTTTCTCCTTCCTGTTTTCTGATTTTTGGCGTTATGCGGGGTTAAACAATTTCCCAGCTATGGGTCATCTCAACGCCTTCTCCAAGCATCAAACAAACTGAGCAATATTTTTCGAGGGAATCTGCCGCAACTTGCGCAACAATTTCTGGATTCAGATCATTACCAGACACTTCAAAGTGGATATTCACTTTGGTAAAAATACGCGGTGCCGTTTCGCGACGCTCTGTGGTTAACTTCGCGTTGACCGACTCAACCTTTTGCTCTGCAGATTTTAAACCATCTACAACGTCGACAGAGCTACAACCGCCCGCCGCCATTAGTACCATTTCCATTGGGCTTGGAGCCGTCGCGCCACCATTCCCGTCCATCACGACAGAATGGCCAGACTGAGACTGACCTAGGAATTTAAAATCTTCGACCCATTTAACTTCTGCTTGCATGGTTTACCTCATATTGCATCGTTCGTTAACACCCTCGTATCAACGAGCAGGTATGTTTCGTGCCGATACTCTATCTTTGTTAGAAAAAAGGACAACGTAATTTTCAAGATTCGTGCAATTTTTTCGCTCTGTTACCTTTCTATTTACGTAACAGTTGAGAAATTAATTATAGAGGATGCTATGAAGACGTTATCTAAGTTAATAATCGGATTCTCTTTCGGGCTGCCAGTCTTGTTCCTACTAATCAGTACGGTAAGCAACGCGGATACGATGAGCAAAACGAACACATCGGAAAAAGTAGAGGTTGCGACACTTGCGGGCGGCTGCTTTTGGTGTACAGAGTCAGATTTAGAGCAACTAACCGGTGTGTTGGACGTGGTTTCCGGCTATTCGGGTGGTCACGTTAAAAACCCAACCTACAAACAAGTGTCTTCGGGTAAGAGCGGGCACATTGAAGTGGTCGAGGTGAAATACGATCCAAGCGTGGTGAGCTACGAGCAAGTTCTGGACTACTTTTTCAGGCACATCGATCCGACCGACGATAAAGGCTCGTTTGTTGATCGCGGTCCTCAATATCGCCCAGCGATTTTTTATCACAATGCGCAGCAAAAGCAGATTGCTGAAGACTTCATGATGGAAATCGACAAAGCGATGATCTATCCGAAACCGCTGAAAACTGAGTTAATCAAATTTGAGAAGTTTTATCCTGCCGAGACATACCATCAGGACTATTACAAAAAGAGCAGTTTGAAATACAAATACTACCGTTACGCCTCGGGACGAGATCAGTACCTGGATGACGTGTTCGGCGATGATCGTAAAGAACGTCCGAAAACCCTTCGCCAACTTATCGAAGAAAAAAAGCTATTGTCGAAGGTCAAAGCTTACAACAAACCTACCCAAGCTAAAATCAAGTCTACCCTGACGGAATTGCAATATTACGTCAC
Organism: Vibrio sp. EJY3; assembly: GCF_000241385.1. Lineage (NCBI taxonomy): Bacteria > Pseudomonadati > Pseudomonadota > Gammaproteobacteria > Vibrionales > Vibrionaceae > Vibrio > Vibrio sp. EJY3. The sequence continues at coordinate 142,050 of NC_016614.1, read as the reverse complement.
ACAAGAAGAAGGGACAGAGAAGCCGTTTGATAACGAGTATTGGGATAACAAAAAAGCGGGTATTTACGTGGATATTGTCACGGGCGAACCGCTATTTTCTTCAACCGACAAATACAAATCCGGCACCGGTTGGCCAAGCTTTACTAAACCAATCAACCCCGGATACATCGTGGAAAAAACCGATTATAAGTTGTTGTATCCGAGAACAGAGGTGCGCAGTAAATTCGGAGACTCACACCTTGGTCATGTGTTTGAAGACGGGCCAAAGCCAACCGGCCTGCGTTACTGCATGAACTCTGCTGCGATGAAATTTGTTCCTGTAAATAAAATGGCGCAGCAAGGTTACGGCGATTACTTGTATCTTTTCAAATAGTGGGAAAAGTATGAAGGGGTTTAAAGCGCATTTACCGACGAAAACCTGCCCTATCTGTAAGCGCCCGTTTTCCTGGCGAAAAAAATGGCAACGAAATTGGGCGGAAGTGGTTTATTGCTCAGAGCGCTGTCGCCGTAGTAAGTCCTCACTAACGGCGTCGTAGTAAAAAGATGTTACCAAGGTAAACTCTCCCCATCATACGCCCAAAACGCCCCGCTCTCTTGCGGGGCTGCTTTTTCTATCAACCGAATCAAATCAGACGTGACTCGCTGTGGAGTAAAAAGCTTATTTGAAGGCACATTCGCCTGAAAAGGTGCAGATAGAGGCGTATCCGTCGTACCGGGGTGAAGCGCTAAAACCACGCCATGCTTTACCGTGCGACGCCACTCAATCGACATAGTTTTAAGAAACATATTGAGCGCGGCCTTGGAAGCTCGGTAGCTGTACCAGCCACCAAGTTGATTGTCACTGATGCTGCCAATCTTTGCCGATATTGAAGCAAATTTTGGCGAGTGGCTGCGTTTTAAGGCAGGAGTGAAATACCTTGCCAACAGCATAGTTGGCAAGGTATTTACTGAGATCGATTGAAGAAAAAACTCGGCGTCCAGAGAACTCAAATTCTTTTCTGGCCCTTTGTCCTTGGTATGCAGCATGCCAATGCAGTTAATCACCCAATCGACCTCGCAGACAGACTCACTCAAGCTTCTTATTGGAGATTCATCGCTGACATCTACTTGATGCCAAATCACTCCACTTTGATGAACGTCTGGCTTTTGTCGACGATAGGTAGCATGAACCTCCGCAGTCGGAAATCGTCTTCCTATTTCTTGCACTATCGCCCACCCGATTCCACCATTTCCACCAGCAACCAGAATTTTCATTACAAGTTCTCCAAGTCTGAGATGTATTGCTCAGCAGTATCCAGAATGGCTTGACGTTGCGACTCTTCCATATTGTCCCACGAACGGAAAATCATCCCGATTCGCGGATTGCTGGCTAAGTGCTTCTCGTGTTTGTGCATAAAGCGCCAGTACAAGCTGTTAAATGGGCATGAGCCTTCTCCGCTGCGAGCTTTGTTGTCGTAGTGGCAGTTTTTGCAATAGTCACTCATTTTATTAATGTAGGAGCCACTGGCGGCGTAGGGCTTAGTGCCAACAATGCCACCATCGGCGAACAAGGCCATCCCTCGGGTGTTGGGCATTTCCACCCATTCAATCGCATCGACGTATATACCAAGGTACCATTCATCCACTTGGTCTGGATCTATCTCTGTCAGCAAGCAAAAATTACCCGTAACCATCAAACGCTGGATGTGATGCGCGTAGGCGAAATCAAGTGACTGTCCAATCGCATTACGCATACAAGCCATTTTCGTTTCACCACTCCAAAAGTAGCCGGGCAGTTGGCGTGACGCCCCAAGCTCATTTTTCTGCGGATACTGTGGCATATTCGCCCAATAAATGGCTCGTATGTACTCTCGCCAGCCTAAAACTTGACGAATAAAGCCTTCGACCTGAGAAATATCGATATTGGGGTTCGCCTCAAAGGCACGAAGCGCAGCATTAATCACTTCCTTCGGATGCAGTAATTTACTGTTCATCGAGAAAGACAATCTACTGTGGTAAAGGCTCCACTTCGCATCATGCTCGCCCGTCATGGCGTCCTGAAACCGTCCAAACAAAGGGAGGCAGACCTGACAGAAATGCGCCAGAAGAGATAAGCTCTGAGTACGGTTAACTGGCCACAGCAGAGCTGCGTCGAGTTTTCCTATCGTCTGGATATCGTGTCGCTTTAAGCGCGCAGTAATCTCATGCACGTTTAAGCTGAACATCAGAGGATTAGGCAGTTGTTCGATGTCTTTTACTTTGAGTTTATTGCGATTGTTGGCGTCGTAATTCCACTTTCCACCCAGAGCTTTGCCGTCTTGCATCAAAATATTGAAACGCTTACGCATGCGGCGATAAAAATGCTCCATCGTGACGTGCTTCCCTTTCGGAAACTGCGGCTCTATTTCCTCAAATGGCAGTAAAAAGTGTTCAGTATCGACATAACGCGTAACCACGCCTTCTAGTTTTACATTCGCTAACTGTTCCAATAGCCGGTATTCATCCGGTCTTTGATACTCAAACTTAATCGCACCCACTTCTTTAACGTAGTGCTTTAACAATTGCTCTAGGTTCTCAAAAGGCTGGGTGTCATCTAAAGTCAAATACAATACATGATGGCCTTCATTCTGTTTTTCTTTCGCAAACCGCGCCATCGCAGAGAAAAATGCACATATTTTTTGTATATGATGGGTCACATAAGTATTTTCCTGCTTCAGTTCGGCTATCAGAAAAAGTACGTTGTCATCCACTTGCTGAAACCATGAATGCTCACTATTGAGTTGATCACCTAGTATCAGTCTAACTGTCTCATATCGCATCTAACATTCCTTATGCGAATAATTATTGCTTCTAGTCATTGGTTTGGGTTTTCTGCCTTTAAAATTATCAATAATTATCCTAATCACTCATTTTTGTATAAAGCATTCAAATATTTAAAGCGATACTTTCCATTTTCCGCTACTCTAAGACTAATTCCATTTTGTTACTTTCATCTCAGAAATGACTGACGAGTTTAAGAAATCAACCGCTAACTTAAAAAAAGCGGTGCCACTAATGATCAAAAACTACGTAGCAGCAACTCCAGCTAACTACGCGCTTTGGTATACCTACGTGGATAACGCCATTCCAGATCTCAATCTAGAGATGGATACGGTGTTAAAAAGCTACGATGTTTGTCCGCCAGCTGCCACGAAGAATCTCTATAAGCGTTATGTGGCAAATAAAGCAGAAACCAGTCTTGACGATCTAAGAAACAATATAGAAGTGTTGTTGAACGAAATATCAAGTTCAATGAATGATACGATTTCAGATACCTCCACATTTTCAGACATGGTAGACAAGAGCGTCAACAAGCTAGAAAAAGTTCAAGATAACAATGTGAGCATTGAGGAAGTCATGAACGCCGTCCATCAGTTCGTAGAGGATGCGCATGAGATTCGTCATTCAACTAAGTTTTTAAATAGTCAGCTCACCAACGCCAGTGAAGAGATTTCTCGCCTCAAAACCCAACTGGCAGAAGTACAAAAAGACGCCCTATTTGATGGGCTATCCAACCTCTACAACCGTCGCGCTTTTGATTCAGATCTCGCCGCGTTAGTCGATGCAAATCAGTCGATGAGTCTGATAATGCTTGATATCGACCATTTCAAAGAATTTAACGATTGTTATGGCCACCTTTTCGGTGACAGCGTTCTTAAATCGATTGCTCGACGACTGCAACAGAGCTGTCGTGATGGAAGCTGCGCTTATCGTTTTGGCGGTGAAGAGTTTGCGTTAATTGTACCGAACAAATCGCTGCGTATTGCACGTCAATATGCTGATACGCTGCGCCGTATGATTGAAAAACTACGAGTAAAAGATAAACGCACGGGCACTCAGGTTCACAGCATAACAGCGTCGTTTGGTGTGGCAGAATTTGAACCTGGAGAGACAGCGGAATCTCTGGTTTCCAAAGCAGATAAGCAACTTTATGATGCCAAGATGTTAGGTCGAAATCGAGTCATGCCTATCTAGTATCAAAGCGTACAACAAATGTGCGACGGATTTACCTTGCTCACTTTAAAAACAACAAACCCTGCATATTGTGCAGGGTTTTGTTTATCTGGCTTATTCAGAAGATTAGTCGACGTTGTAGCAGTAGCTCAGAACGTAATCTTCACCATTTTTAGCCGTGTATTCTTTGTCTTCACTGCAAGCCATCGGCTTACCTTTCTTGTCACCTTTTACCAGGCTAATCCAGTGACGCATTGCCGTTGGCGCATTACCAGTCAGTTCAGGGTTAAACGTGATGCGAGTTTCTAACTGAATGTCATCAATGTCCATCAGTTCAACACATCCCGTACCTTTGTGACAACCGAACATTACTTCAACATGGTTACCTGACTCATCTTTAAGCAAAATCGATTTAGGATCTTCTTTCTCACCAGTGTACGCCACAAAATGTTTTGGACTTGCCAGACCGCTGTGAGAACCGTCTTTAAAGTAAGCTAGTACATGACGGTAATCAATTACGTAGCTTGATACGTCTTGGTGTGACCCGTTCTCCAAAGGGAACATACGGTCAAGTAGTTGCTTCGCTTTTACTTGTTTTTCGCTCTGTTGCTCAGCACTCACCGCTTCGACGGCAAATACAGCTTCAGCGATAAATGGGCGTTGTTGTTGTTGCATTTCTTTATTATCGAAGTTCAGCATATTCATCGTCATATCCTCGCACTAAAAACTCGTCCTAGAGTACTTACTTAATTCTGTTGTTTAAGTTTCAGACAATTCTGTGAAGTTGATGGTTAATTTCCTTGTCTGCTTAGTATGTAGACTAGCGAATAATTTACTACAATTTCACAACAAAAATTTTACAGTGTGAATTTTACAAAAATGTCTGTGTCAAAAAGCTTAATTCGTCAGTCTCATTTTCTCGGTACGAAAATACGCAACCTGAGAAAAAACAACCATTTAACAATGGAAGATTTGTCTGCTCGCTGTGTAAGGATCAATCCAGAGTACGCGCCTTCGGTTTCTTACCTTTCTATGATTGAACGTGGAAAACGCGTCCCGAGCATCGATATGCTGGAAGTGATCGCGGAAGTTTTCCAAAAAGATCCCGCTTGGTTTTTAGATGATGAACCGGAACTCGAAGCTATTACCCCGAATAAAGGTAACCGTGGTGGTATTAGTGGCATGGCGCTGGAGCCAAGTTTCCTGTTTTCTAATGATATTCTTCAGATTGCGATTCCTGAAATGCTCTCCCAAACAGGAATTACAGGACGCCAGTTTGCTCACTTACTGATTCGAGCTCACCAAGAGAATCATCAGAACCACTTTCCTGATCTAGAGCGAGCGGCAGAAGAAGTCGGTCTTAAACGCTTGAACCTTTCGGTCGAAGACTTGATCGATATTGCCAAGAGCATGGGGCTCGACATCCGATGGGTAGACCGAGCACCTCAAGATGTGATCGATGAGCTTGGCGTGAGTGCTAAACAGTTGATCACCTCGTTTATGGAAGCGCCAGGAACGATTTACCTCAACAAGCGAATGCGCGATTACCCGACCAGACTGAAATATGATCTGGCGGTCTACATTGGTCACCGAGTTCTGCACAGCAGTGATGCGATGAACAACGTACTCACCATTGGGCATCAGAACAACTGGGAGCAAATGGACAGCCCAATGTCCAACTCAGAGCTGAATTCACAAGATATTCTGCAGGCTTGGCGTGATTTTGAATCGAGCTTCTTTGCGGGTGCGCTGCTGTGCCCTAAAGTACCGTTTCGTCAATTGCTCGACCGCTCTGGATACGAAATCGACGTACACAAAAAAGCCGGGGTTTCTCCTTCTGTGGCCATGCGCCGAATGACGGTGGTTTCACCTTACCCGCATTGGCATTATTTTGATGCCTACGGCCCAGGAAAGCTCAAAGCGGTATATCGAGGGAATGGTATTCCTTTACCGTGGGGCAACATGCGCAAAGTAAACGATCCTTGCCAACATTGGGCAGTGTTCCGCCGTTTAGCGCAGCCACTGGATACCAGCTCGGCTCAAATCTCGATTCTTAATGTCGGTGATGAACCACGCATTTACTGCTGTGAGTCAGTCAATGTATTTGATCCGGCAGGGAACAACCGCGTGTTGTGTGCTGGTATCGATTTAAATCCAGCGATCACTGCGCAAGGTGGCGATGCCGTTTCTATCGCAGAAGAGTTGAAGTCCCTGTGTGTGGCGTCAGGTGGCAGTAGTGTTATTCCGACACACATCAAAAAGGATTTAACGACCATCGCCAAAATTTTAAATATTAACTGGATAGAGCGTGGAATACAGACTCAGGCAAGACTGATCTGCTCGAGAGGTGCGGTTTGTCCAAGACAGCCAAGTTGTTACAGCAAGTGTGGTGAAGCAGATCAAACAGGAGATGAGGTGAACATTCTCAACCTCTAGAAAGAAAAAACGCCAATCACAATAATCGTGATTGGCGGTATATACTTGTGAACAAATTGCATTCACTAACAACGTCAGTTGGCTAGGTGACCCTCGGCTTAATAAGGGTCACTTATATATAAGCACGATGCGTGCCAACTTTTAAATCCCGTATTTTAAACGATCCAGATGCATATCGTTGTTTTATTAACCAGGATTTTTGCAAATTGCAATTGCAAAACGCAACGCAATGCAAATATGCTACCAACCGCATTGCTACTAATTACTTTCTCAAAAAGAACACCGCCCAACCAAGCAGCGAAATCACAGTGATCGCCAGGTCTTAAAACGAGAACGGCTTCCGATTAGCCTAATTTAGCTTTAGCCGCTTGATGCTTACCATGCTTGTGTTGATACATTCTTTCGTCGGCAATTTTCAACATTTGTTCTGGCGAGGTCATTCCAGGTTCAAACATCGCGTAACCCATACTCACATGCAGTTTAATGAATTCCTGCCCGTAAATGACCGGAGCCGTGCAAATCGCTGATTCGATTTTCTGTAATAAAGCCAACAAGCTCTGTTCTGATTTTGGGTTATAAACGACAACTAAAAATTCATCTCCCCCCATGCGAGCAACCATATCAGAACGACGTAAACTGCCTTTAATACGTTCCGCTGTCTCTCGTAAAACTGTATCGCCAGCATCATGACCATGCGTGTCATTGATGTGCTTGAAGTGGTCGAGGTCGATGTTCACCAAAGCAAAGTGGTATCGTTTTTTATAGCGCTGAGCGAGCTCAAACTGCTGCTTATAGGACTGCATGAAATAACGACGATTTGGCAATTTTGTCAGCTCGTCATGTAAGGCACGAGTGTCGGCGATGATATACAGACGATAAATAACAATAAACGTAACGCTCAAAGCCAACAAAGCCGAATAGCCAAGAATTCTGACCAAATGGAATTCGTACCACGGCAGTTGCTGTTCCAATGTATCACTTGAGAATACGGACAAACTCCAACTTCCAAAAGGGAAGTAAACCGTCTCTGTCGCGTACCTTGTCTTTGATAAATTCGGCACCCCAAAAAAGATATCCCCAGATGCACCACTACTGTCATAGCCTCTTATCGTCAAAGGATAACGATGAGAAAACTCGAGAATGCCTGTTTCTTTCAGCAAACTATCAAAATCGATAACCGCGCTGATAACGCCCCAATAATCACTATTTGTTGGCGGATCTCGAAATACAGGAACTCGAACAATCAACCCTCGCCCACCCTGCACCAGCGTAACGGGCCCCGCGATGAATATCTGTTGAATCTCTCTGGCTTTTTTTACTTGCGCCCATTGCTCCGGAACTGTTCTATAGTCCAGCCCGAGCGCACCCTCATTACCTTTGAGTGGAAACATATGATTTATAACGTCATTTTTCGCGATACCGATGGCATCAATATTCTTACTTTTATTCAGAATACGTTCTGCGGCGATACCTAACTCGCGCGCACCACTTTCAGGTAGCAATGTCACTAGCGTACCTAAAGTGCTGGCTTGGTAAATGTCGGCCATCAGGCCTGCCTCCAGGTTGGATCGGAGGATAGAAAGTTGATCTTTGGCTTCAGCGAGTAATTGCTCTCGGTTATGTTCTTTTTGGTTTTGATGTAATAGTTCAACAACTCCGACAAACAAAACGAAAAAAATCAGGAAGAATAAGGCAAAGTAATACTGTTTCTTGGGAAAGTGGCGCATTGGCTCCCCACTATCTCGCATACCGCTGCGAGACGCTTTCATTTATTGTTAAAATTCTTATTTAATCAAATAATACTCAATAGCTATCATAAAGGTAACAATAATCTAAAAAATTTATACGTAGAGCGGTAAAAAATGCAACAAGATGACTTATTTAGCAGCTCATTCTGGCAAGAAGTGCAGCAAGGTAAACTCTATTATCATCCAAACTTTCTTGAAGCTGCCGAGGCCGACAACTTTTTTGCTATCCTCAGGAAAACATTACCATGGCAGCAAGAACGAATTAACATCTTTGGCAGGTCAGTCCTGCAACCTCGGCTGCAAGCTTGGCATGGCGACGCCGCTTACACCTATTCAGGGCTGACAATGCCCCCTTATCCGTGGACACCCGAACTGCTTACTCTCAAAGCGCGTTGTGAAGCCATCGCTGAAGTAACTTTCAACTCGGTATTGGCCAATTTATACCGCGATGGTCAGGATTCTATGGGTTGGCATCAAGATAACGAGCCCGAGCTAGGCCGAAATCCGGTGATCGCTTCGCTAAATTTAGGTGAAAGTCGACGATTTTTGCTAAGGAATTTACATTGTAAAACCCAGATTGAATACGATCTTTCTCATGGTGCTTTATTGATTATGGCCGGAGAGCTTCAACACCACTGGCGACACTGCGTTCCCAAAACCTCAAAGCCCAAAGGTGAGCGCATCAACCTGACTTTTCGACATATTTTGTAGTATTGACCAACCTTTTACACTTCATGTAAGTATTGGTGATAACTTTAGAAAAGATTTTCATGGAATGAAATTATGCGTATCAAGCCTATTAGTTTAGCGTTTTTACTATCATGCTCTCTCATTTTTCAAACTCAAGCCAACGAGGTTGAATCTCCTCCCTTAAGCTACGCTCAATCAGCGCAAGTAATTCGGGATACTTATGAACGGGAACTTTTCACTCTTCCTCCGTTTAAAGAGGGGCATTTTGGTCTGCGTATGTACAGACAGACGCAGGACCCAAAATACCTACCCGCTGTTTGGACAGATATGGCGCAAGTCGCGAGCCGGTTAAATAAACTGTCCTCCGAAGTCATCCAGCCCGAAGAGATCATTTTGTATGCGTCACAACGATTGACAAGCTATCAAAATAAAGACGATGAGCGAGGCCAGCTGCGGTATACGGTGACAAAGCACCACCCAGAGTACTTATACCTTGGCATTGATTTGCTCGGCGCAATGGCAAGAGCAGACGAATACGGTTTGAAACACAAAAACGATACCACTCTCAGAGAAGTGTTGCGCAGGTATGATTTTACTCGATACGCCACTGACCAAGAGATGATCGAAGCTTGGGCGGCGCAGTTAGCCAATCAAGTGTATTGGCTAAAACAGCTCGGAGAGCAAGATGTGATTGAAGCGTTTACACAAGCGTTTCAAGCAACCTATCCCGACGACAAAGATAAGAAGCTATCGACTCAACAGTATGGGAACAAAATTTACGGCATGACGCACATTATTTTTGCCGATTCTCAGTACTACCAAAAACAGGTAAGTGAACAACAGCATCAGTGGATTTTCGACTACTTGCGCAAAAACATCGATACCATACTGCTTCGATGCAAAGAAGATGTCATTGCGGAAGTTGGCATTTCTTTCCTTCTAGCAGGGCTAACGCATGACCCTGTGGTAGAAAAGACACGAAATGCGATACGAGCAGCTCTGGATAAAGAGCAAGGCTTGATCCCGTCAGTCGAAGGGAGTTTTGATCTTAAATTTGGTGAACATCGAAACGTGTTAGCTATCATGCTGCTGGACTGGAAAGGCGTCAACCAAGGGCCGAGTTACCAATCATTTCCCAAATCGTTTCAATCGATACCCTATGGTTTGGTACCGAAAGAGCAAAAATAACAAAACCCGCCATAACGGCGGGTTTTCGTATTAAATGAAGCGAGTGTTTTTACAGAGAGATAAAGATGCCCGCTAAACACGCGCTCATCAGGTTAGCTAACGTACCCGCCGCAACCGCTCTTAGTCCCATATTCGCAACATCTTTACGACGTTCAGGAGCCATAACTCCGATGGAACCTAACTGAATCGCTATCGAGCCAATATTTGCAAAGCCACACAAAGCGAAGGTAATGATAACTTGAGTATGCTCAGACAACGCCGCTTTGTGCTGTACAAAATCAATAAATGCAACGAACTCGTTCATCACAACTTTTTGGCCAATATACGAACCAGCCGCAAGAATTTCATGAGTTGGGACGCCAATTAACCAAGCCAAAGGCGAGAACATATAGCCAAAAATAGCTTGCAACGTTACGCCTGAGAAGCCAAACGCGCCACCTAAGTTTTCAAGGCCGGTATTCACCATAGCAATGACACTGACAAATGCGATCAGCATAGTACCTACTGCAACCGCCACTTTCATGCCGCCCATTGCGCCACTTGCTAGCGCATCGATGACGTTGCTTTCGTCCGCTTTATCCAATTCGATATTGCTGTAATCGCTCGGCTGTTCGCGCTCAGGTACGATGATTTTAGCCATCATCAAGCTGCCTGGTGCAGCCATGAAGCTCGCTGCGATCAGATACTTCAGCTCGACCCCTAATCCTGCGTAACCACCTAAGACGCTGCCCGCGACAGATGCCATGCCACCGGCCATAACCGCAAACAGCTCAGAACGTGTCATTCTGGATAAGAATGGACGAATCAAAAGCGGTGATTCACCTTGAGACAAAAAGATATTACCCGTTGCAACCAAAGACTCAGCTTTGCTAGTACCAAGAAACTTTTGGATAGCACCGCCAATAAACTGAATAACCTTTTGCATAATGCCCAAATAGTAAAGGGCGGAGATAAGCGCACTGAAGAAGATGATGATAGGCAGGACACGGATGGCGAAGATAAAGCCAGTAGAAGCTAAGTCACCAAACAGGAACTTAATGCCCTCGTCTGCAAAGCTCAACAGACCAGCAACACCGCTACTCAAACTCGCAAGTGCCGCCTGCCCCATCGGGAAGTAAAGCACTAACGCCGCAAAACCCATTTGTAACAGTAATGCACGGCGTACCGTTTTCCAGTTAATAGATGAACGACTCTCGGAAAGAAGAACAGCACAACCAATGAGTGCAGCGATACCAAATAAACTAAATAGGATACTCATGACTCGGCCTACACTACGTGAACGAAAAGAGAAGCACCAAAGAGCTTGGTGAAAGAATGACTCAACGTATTAAGTGATGGCACACTCAGCGAATGTGAATATAGACAGAGCGAATAGTTCGACATCTTTTTTTTACCTTATACAAGCAATTAAAGGGAGCTGGTCCGGTCCGTGGGGTCATTCACTGCTGGCGAGTTGATTACTCTGCCTGCTCCATGTGACGGCTTGTATGGGTAAGGGCCTTGAACAACGAAACCCTAAATCCCGTTTAAACGGGACGACAGTATAGTCAATAAAAAGAGATATTCATCACATTTATAAAAGCAAACGTTCAAGCGTTCATATTTCATGCAATCCAGACATTTTTCGTTAATGTCCATATCTAAATCAGGGCTATAAGTAAAATTCCTTTGGCTAAAAAAGCGGAAAACGGCCAATAAATGCGCAATCAAACTAGAATGGCCAAAAATGCTTAATTTTACACTCGCCAAGAGATGGAATTTGGTTATACAATTTGAATCGCTTCTTTCCGAAGCCTCTGTAACTACAGAGCATCATGATGCCGAGATGGTGAAATTGGTAGACACGCTAGCATGAGGTGCTAGTGCCTTTGGTGTGAGGGTTCGAGTCCCTCTCTCGGCACCATTATCCTTCTTCTTTTGATTTCGTTTGAGAGTAATGCAAAGTTCTAAGCAGGCAAGACCATCCGCAGATGCAAACCAACTTCTGAGCGAACTTGCTGTGCATGCTTTACTGCATCTACACTTTAAAATTCATGCTTCTTCTCGCCCTATCGCTTTAAAAGAACGTAATGATCTGCTGCAAAAATGGCTTAAGCCAAAGCTGAAAAGCAATCGCTACAAGCTGATTAAAAAGCCATTAAAGTCGCTGACTCAGCAAGCTAAAGGGGAAAACGGTAATCTAGAAGTATTGCTGGAACGCTGTGTGGGAGCAGACAAGCCAAGTAACCCTCAGCCGCATTTAGATAGCTACCTGCTACTTATTAACGAAATCGAAAAGAAATTAGGCACTACCGTATTGCTCTCTCGTCCGGAGGATGTCGATCTGTCGCATGATCAACATGGCTGTCTGCTGTGCGTCCTCTCTGAGAACTTAAACCAGCATTTCGACGACAATAACGCCCTGATCGCACCTATTTCGATGCTTTTCCGTGGCCCTATGAGTCAGCGTTCACTATTCCTTGGTAGTATTTACGCCAACAACACGTTTAATTACGCTGTTCAATATCAAGATGAGCAGTTCGTACGTATTGCTCTCGAGCTTGCGTAACCCGAGAGCCTCTCACAAACATCTCATCAATAGCGCTCTTCGCCTATATCGACTTTCGCTTTTATCTTCGCATCGATTTTATCGCAAATGTATTCTCCGATAGGTATTGCTGACGTTGCGGCTGGTGACGGCGCATTACACACATGCAGGCTACGAGCAGTCTCTGCAAACAGGAAGTCATGCACTAATGTGCCATCGGATAACACAGCCTGAGCCCGAATACCTGCTGGGTGAGGTTTAAGATCTTCAACTTGGATAATGGGGCAGTATTTGTTGACCAGCTGTAAGTAGCCAGACTTCCACCAAGAGTTCTTCAGCTCTTCTAACCCCGTTTTAAGATGTTTTTTCGACACTTTCCAAAAACCCGAAAAGCGCAGCATTCTCCATGTATCTCGAAAACTGAAGTTCAATTTAGCGTATCCTTCCCGCTTCCAGCCTTGAACCGCATTCGGTCCCACAGTAACAGAGCCATCTATCATGCGAGTCAGATGAACACCTAAGAACGGTAAGTCAGGATCGGGAATGGGGTAAATAAGATGATTCACAACATGATTGTGTTTGCTGTCCAGACGATAATATTCACCACGATACGGGATGATTTGAAAATCGGTCTTAATCTTCATCATTTTAGTCATGCGATCAGCCATCAGCCCGCTGCAAGTCATCAACATCTTGCAGTTCAGTTGCATCGACTGGCCGTCAGAAACACAAGTAAGCTGCACCTCTTGATCTTTTTCTTCAATCGCAACCACTTGAGTACGCAAGCTAACTTGCCCACCGAGCTTTTGGAAAACTTTCGCCATGTGTTTCGTCACTAATCGATAGTCAACAATACTTGTGTCTTTGACATAAATCGCGCCTAACCCTGTGATGTTTGGCTCCGCCAGCTTTAACTGCGCTTGATCAAGTAGCTCAACTTCGATGCCATTGATGTGGCAACGTTCATAGAGCGCATTCATTCGCTCGACTTCCTGCTCACTGGTCGCCACTAAAAGTTTGCCACAGTTCTCAACCGGAATGCCGTGCTCGGTGCAGAATGCGATGGTAGCCTCAACGCCTCGTTTACAAAATTCGGCTTTCAGGCTGCCCGGAGCATAGTAAACACCAGCGTGAATCACGCCACTATTGTGTCCGGTCTGATGCATTGCGAAACCAGACTCTTTCTCCACCAGCAAAATGGAACGATCAGGATGACGCTGTTGTAATTGCCAAGCGGTAGACACGCCAACGATACCACCGCCGACGACAATATAGTCATAAACTGATTTCATACGACCTCAAATAAAAACCCAGAGTTAAGACTGCTGCAACTTAAATTACCGCCACTGTAAACAAAATTGACAGAGAATACCGCGTAGCCTGCCACACGAAACAACATTGGTTTATCCGACATAAGAAATTGTCACGGCTCTCTAAGGACACTATGAAAAATACACCCCGAACTACGCTTTCATTAAAATTCTGCTGAAAAAATGTCTTCATCGTAAAGCACAGATTAGGACAATGGGAATCTGCTTACCTTTTGAACAATTTGTTGTAGCGAAAAAATCCAAATGGAGAGAAGAAAGCCATAACCTAAAATGCCAAGCCAAAACCTAGTAGTTATATATTCCAGTTTATCTCTTAAAATCCAGTTTATAATGCCAACCTAAAAACAAACCTTAACCGTATCAACTTATTTTCCTCTGCAGGGTTGTGCCAAGGTCGTAATGTTCGTTAGTGTAGCGATAAGCCAAGGCAAACGTGTCCCTTGGCATTTTTCACTATATAAGGATCTCTCATGTCAGCGACCATGCAATCAACATTTGCATTAAAACGCCCTTCAGGTGTTGCTGCTGCGATCCTCCTGCTCTCTCTGAAACTGATTCAGGGCTGACAGGCAATACCACACTTTCTGTCAGCTTGATAAGAAGCTGACGGGTCACTACACACTCCCCATTCCTTTCAGTTTCTTTCAAGCGAAACACAAGAGGAATAACAATGTTAAGCGCACGCAATATCGCTGCTTTAGGCTTTATGACTTTCGCCATGTATTTAGGCGCGGGTAATCTTATCTTCCCTCCATTCTTGGGGTATCAGGCTGGCGAAAACTTTCTCAGCGGTATGGCAGGCTTTCTTTTGACCGGAGTGGGATTACCTGCAATGGCATTGGTGATCGTCGCGATTGTTAATGGCTCAGATAAATTAACCGCTGCTTTACCCAAACCATTAGCCACCAGCTTTTGGGTAATGGTTTTCATCGTCATTGGTCCGGCATTCGTAATTCCACGCGCTATTACCGTGGCTTATCAATTTAGCTTTGCGCCGATGCTTGGTGATGCAGCATTAATCCCCTTCACCGCCGTGTTCTGCGTAGTTACCATTTTGTTTGCTCTATATCCCGGTAAGTTGATAGACAATCTCGGAAAAGTTCTGACACCCGCTTTAATGGCAATCTTAATTGTCTTGTCAGTGACGGCACTGGTCTACCCTGCCGGTGATTCCACTCACTCAACGGGACCATACGTAGGAGGTGCTTTTGCAGAAGGCCTGACTCAGGGATACATGACGATGGATGCACTGGGATCAATTGGCTTTGGTTGGATCATCTTCCGCGCAATTAGAAGCATGGGAATAAACTGCCGAAAAGCAACGGCAAAATACACTTTAATCGCCGCTCTTATGTATGCCGTTGCCATGGCGTTTGTGTATATTTCTTTGGCTTACATTGGCTCGACGAGCACTTACCTGGGCAATGAGTTCAGTAACGGTGGTGAGATTCTAACAGCGTTTACTTTCAGTCATTTTGGCGCTTTTGGCTCGCTTTTATTAGGCGCAGTCATGGTCTTAGCCTGTTTGACAACGGCTATTGGTGTCACCACGGCAGGAAGCGAGTTCTATGACAAGACCTTTAACAAAGTTAGCTACAAAGGCAGTGTCATCACAACAATGGTATTGGCAGGATTGATTGCCAATGTTGGACTAGAACAACTTCTGGCAATTACCTTACCGGTAGTGGTTGCCCTGCATCCAGTCGCGATTGCCTTAATGATGATGGCTCCGCTGCGTAATAAAATGTCCCAACTAATGGTGGTATTCACAGCGTTCACCGCACTACTATTTGGTTGTGTCGATGCAATGCATATTCTGGGTAATATGCCTGAATCCATTGATCAATGGATGAGCGCTCACCTGCCTCTCTACAATGATTTTGCCAGTTGGATTGTACCGAGTGTCGTCATTGCTGGGCTCGGCCTGTTGTTTAAACCAAACGAAAACAAAGGGGAGACTCTGGCGTTGGTCAAAGAATAGCGGTTACACATAAGACAACTATCTATAATTACGTTAATATATTAGGGGCTTATTTGTTAAACTCAGGTAAAGGAGTTACCTGAGTGATAACTCATTACGGAGCGCCTATGGACAATCATTATTTAGATGTAAGAACACTTAACTTTATTGTTATTTTGTTTTCTTGCATCTGTTCTATTAGCCTCCTATGTTACCAATACACACAGAATAAAATAAAAGGATTGAGCACTTTTTCTGTCTCTTTGTTGTTTATTGGTCTCGGACCATTTTTGCTTGGACTCAGAGATTCCGCTCCCGACTGGGTCACCATTATCGTGGCCAATACGCTTATTTTAATAGGCTTCTTACTCACGCTTTATAGTGTGAGTATTTTCCGTTCTTTTCCACTTAAACTCGCCCACATTATGGCGTGTTTTATCCCCTTGATTAGCGCCTCATTTTATTACTTCACTTTTTACGAACCTTCGGTCAAAAGTCGCGTTATCTACCTGAGTGTTTATCTGTGTTTGGTAACATTATGCAGTGGCATTGCGATGCTCAAAGGCAAAGAAAATGATCTAAACCTTCCTGTAAAAACCATGGCCTATTCTTTCTTTTGTTATAGCGCTTTTATGGGAGCAAGAGCCCTTTGGAGTATATTCGCACCAGAGATGGCTAGCTTTATGAATGCAGGCGTTATCCATCAACTTACTTTCTTATTTAGTATCTGTCTGATCGTTGCGTTAAGTTTTAACATTTTGTGGTTAATTAACGCCCGCCTTGTTGCATCGATTAATGACTTATCTCTACGCGATGCGTTAACCGGTCTCTATAATCGCAGAGCGTTGGAAGATATCGTCCCGTGCCTGCTCAAAGACGCGAGTAAACATAACCTTCCTGTTAGTGTCGTGATGGCCGATATTGATCGATTTAAAGCAATTAACGACCAATTTGGACATAATGCTGGCGATCAGGTTATGGAAAAGATAGCCAACATACTTAAAAAACAACTGCCTGAATCCGCATGTGTCGTGCGTGTGGGCGGTGATGAATTCTTGATGATTATTTTAGACAAATTAGATCAGGCAAAAAATTTTTCAGAGCAGATTAGAACGGCGATAGAAAATGAAGCATCCCTTCAGTCATTTGAGTTCAAAATTACGATGAGTTTTGGGGTCAGTGAACTCGTACAAAGCAGTACGATGGACAGGGCACTGACTCAAGCTGATGTCGCGCTATACCACTCTAAGCATTCTGGCCGTAATCAAGTTACGCTTTTTGGTCAATATCATGACCTCCCAGAGGCTCCTATGCACACGCTCACCAGCACACTTTCTCTTTCTAAGTAGATTTCTGCATTGATTACAAAACAAAAAGCCCTGCACAGCAGGGCTTTTTAAAACCGTTTACTGGCGGCAGTTATACTGCGATTTCACCACCGTCTTCACGGCGAATCACAACTGTCGATGCACGAGGACGAACCGTTGTACCAGCAGGTGTTTCTTCTGCTGCATCATCGCTGTATGGCCAGTTACCCGGGTGCTGGATATTTACAAACAATGATTTGTAATCTGGGCTAATGGTAAAGCCAGTCACTTCACAACCGTTTGGACCAACAAAGAAACGTTTCAGTTCGGCTTGGTTATCCGCACCAATCGTCGCTTGGTCGCCATTTTCATCCGTCAGTTTCGATGGTACGACTGCCAACATTTGATCGTTGGTGTAAGAGGTCACTTCGTCTGCACCGTTATCCGTTTGAATCCAAAGGATGCCACGGCCATCGAAAGACAAACCATCCGGGCTTGCGAACTGGTTTAACTCCGTTAGGCTTGAGCGGTTAGTGTCAGCATCAACATTTGCTGGTGAACCAAACACAAAGATATCCCAGCTAAACTCGGTAGCAGAATCGCCTTCATCCCAGCGAATCACGTGACCAAATTTATTGTTTAAGCGTGGGTTTGCCGCATTGGTATCTTCTGTACGACGAGTATTGTTAGTCAGTGTCAGATAAACCGTGCCAGTGAATGGGTCAACTGTACACCACTCAGGACGGTCCATCGGCGTTGCACCCACTAAGTCAGCAGCGCCTGCAGTGTTGAGAATGATTTCTGCTAAAGAGTCAAAATTATCCGCCAGTGTGCCACCAGAGGTTGTGATGCTATCTAGCGTCAATGGCAACCACGTACCTGTACTGTCTTCATTGAATCGCGCAACATAAAGCGTGCCTTCGTCCATGTACTTATCACCTGTTGACAGGCGATTCGCTGGGTTTGCATCAGCAGGGTCCCAGGCAGCAGCTGATTCAAATTTGTACAGGTATTCAAAGCGAGAGTCGTGACCAGAGTAGAATACCACCGGCTTACCTTCTTCCAGCTTACCGAATGCACAGCCTTCGTGACGGAAACGACCTAGTGCAGTACGTTTTTTCGCACGAGAGTTTTGCGTGTATGGGTCAATTTCAACAATATAGCCATGGCCATTAGCTTCGTTGCGGTAATCGTCACTTGAGCTTGCGCCTGTCGGTGCTAAGTTAAAACGAGTGAACTCATCCAATCGCTCTTCAGCGTTGCCAGCTAGAGTTTCCCATAAGTAGCGAGTGCTTCCTGACTCAATGCCAATACGATCTTGCTCTTCTGTACGAGTACCCGCGTTAACGAAATAGCCAGGCCAGTTCTCTTCACAAGTTAGGTAAGTTCCCCAAGGTGTGTAACCATTACCACAGTTATTCAGCGTACCGCGAGCTTGGCTGCCGTCTGGAGAAAAGCGTGTTACCGTCAATTCAGTGTGCGCAACTGGACCAGATAGATCCATCACTGTCGCACCCGTGTAACGGCGGTTAAGTGGATCAGCATCAACCAGCTTCCACATGTTGTCTTCAAGTTGGATACGAACCACAGATACGCCGTGAGCATTGATTTCTTTACGAACTTCGTCAACGATGGTACGAACATTGTTCTCAACCGTTGGGCCATTCGGATGCAGCGCTGTTGTATCGATGTATTCATGGTTGATACATAGCAAGCCATCTGTCGTGCTGTCATTCAATGGGAAGAAATGCATACCGTCATGGTGCATGCCTAACGCGTTCAGCTGGTCAGAACTGGTGTTTGAACCGTCATTTTTCCATGCGTTACCCTGAGCATTTAGAGGTGTCCCCCACGGAACCAATACCTGCGCGGTGTAACCTGATGGAATAGAAACTGCGTCCGTTAACGAACCAGGAATCGATTCAAAGTTGAGTACTGCTTTTGATACTCCAGACGCAGCACTTGTCGAAGTACCTGAGCTAGATGAATTACACCCAGCCAAGCCAAAAGCACCAAAAGCAGTCATCGCACTGATGCCCAAGCCGCCTTTCAAAATGCTACGACGAGATAGACTCGCTTCTAATACTTCTTCAAAAGGTTTGTTATTGCTGTGGTTAAAGCGCGTTGCGTTGAACGTTTCCTTACTCATGATCTCACTTTCCCAATATTTGATTTAATTTTAAATTAGATTTTATAAGTAGTTGAACGAGGGGAAGTTTGGAGAAACATTGTGACAATAATAATTAAGATAAATGAAGGTTATGTTGCTGAATTATTTCTTCACCAAATCGACTCTAGCGCGGTTAAACACCCTATCAACACAGAAGAACACGAGACATCGCTTGCACAAAGAACAACCAAACATGTCGTATTAATAGAATTTTACTTGGGATATGGTTCTATAGAAGGTATAACGTGTGCGTAATAAGATCATCTACGAGAGATAGTTATGAAATTAGAAAAAATCGATAACAAAAGCCGTCGTATCCGTAAAAAACTGTTCTTAGGCGAATTCGCAATCCTAGGGTTCGAAATCAGCTGTGAAACAGACATCAATGACTTCGACCGCTACGATGTATTCGTTGATGACTTTGTTGACTACATTGACGGTTTGGGTCTGTGCTTTGGCGGTGGTGGTCTGGAACTGTTTGAAGGCTTCCTGTGCTCAACTGAGCGCTACGGCAATGCAACTGAAGAGCAAAAAGCGCAAGTTCTGGCTTGGCTGGAAGCACGCCCTGAAGTAAAAACTGCAAAAGCTGGCGAATTGGTAGATGCCAACTACTTGTAATTCCAGACAGGGAAACTGAGCTAGGAAATTATACAAAGGCTGATCTTCGGATCGGCTTTTTTATTTTTTGTCTGAAGGAAAGTAACGCTAGGAGGGTATTTTAGAGCTGGCAATTGCTGGGAATATTGTATTCCACTGCCAGCCCATTGACGTCGAAAGTAGTTAACTATGATTTTTTAGCTGTCTCATCTTTCGTATCTTTCCAATACTGAATACGAACACGATGTAACTGAGCTCTTCTCATCTTTTTCATAGTAATCTCCCTTATTTATATAAGTAACGCTCACGTTGAGCTTATTGTCTAAGGTTTGCAATTCCGTTAAATCTATATAGGAATCAACCAATTAACCGTGACCAAATTCACAACATAATGACAATAATGGTCTTTTTACTATCGATAATATTTGAGCAAATCAAATATTATCTTCCTTACACGGTCAACCTACTCACCTGATATGACAGAAAAATGGCAATCAAGTTCCTTCTTTTTACTGTCACCAAATCTTAATAAGAATTTCCGAGGTGGAATATAATCAATTACCACACTCTTAACGCAAAAGTCTAGCACTCAGAGATAAAAACCTGCGATACAACAAAGTCTTCCATCGAACTCACTTATTACTTCTCTTAGAACAATGAAAACTTTGCTCAGCAGAGAATATTGATCTCCCAGGATATATAGACCGGTTTGTGATCGAGAGCAAATCGAGCAGCTCATCCAAAATCCTCACACTTACGACATTGGCCCATCAACTTGTGCGAGATCTCTTACACAGCGTGTAAGCAAATGGATTAAAGCACACTAAGATTAAAGCCAGAAAATAACATTAACTTATTGTTTATAAATAAAAATAATTTCATTCATGCAATCGATTTCAAAAATAATTGCAAATAGAGGATTGAGTCAAAACCACAAACCATGAATACTGAGTGTGTCGACAGGATGTTGGCAGGAACAGGAAAAAGCCTAAAGGATTAGGTATCTTCAGGATGAAGATTTGATAGCTTAGGATGAGTTGTCAGCAAGGATGTAGTTAAGCTCTAGGATAGAGTTCGCCCGTCAGGATGACAGGCTAGAATGGACACCGCTAGGAAGGCGATGAACAGGGAACTCGGTTAAAGGACTTAGCCATTATCAAGGATAGATGCAGGGAGCACCTATTTAGTAGCCGGATTGCTGCGAAAAAGAATAAGCCCCGTCTGGGAAACCAGGCGGGGTTTTATCATTTTTACCACCCATCATCGTTGCTCTTTGCTAGAGATTACCCATCGTAATTCGCTCCAGTTCGATAAAAATTATTTGTCGTCACGACGAGTTTTTTTCGTTTTCATCTGCCAGCGAAAAAATCTAATGTGCACACCCTCAACGACGTGGTTGTCCAACCACCATTCTAACTCGTTGAAGTATGTAGGTTATGTCATATCAATATCATCAGCCTGCTGCATTCTATACTCTATACTTATATTTTTAACCTGGTACTGACTTACAAAGGAACAGCCATGCGTATTGCTATTCTCTCTCGTAATGAGAATTTATATTCAACCATGCGCCTAAAGCAAGCAGGCGAAGAGCGTGGACATCAAATTGATGTTATCGACACTCTGCACTGCTACATGGACATTACGAGTAACAACCCTAAGATTCGTTATATGGGTGAAGAATTGCCACAATACGACGCGGTTATTCCACGTATCGGCGCTTCAATCACTTTCTACGGCACAGCTGTCGTACGCCAATTCGAAATGATGGGTACATTTTGTGTCAATGAATCGGTAGCGATCAGCCGTTCACGTGACAAGCTACGTTCTTTGCAGCTTTTATCTCGCAAAGGCATCGGCTTACCACGTACTGGTTTTGCTCACCACCCTGACAACATTCAGGACGTGATCAAAAACGTTGGCGGTGCTCCTCTGGTCATTAAACTACTTGAAGGTACTCAAGGTATTGGTGTTGTTCTTGCTGAAACCAATAAAGCAGCAGAAAGTGTGATTGAAGCCTTTATGGGCTTAAAAGCGAATATCATGGTTCAAGAGTTCATTGAAGAAGCTAAAGGCGCTGACATTCGCTGTTTCGTTGTGGGCAACAAGGTGATTGCAGCAATGAAGCGTCAGGCAAAAGAAGGTGAGTTCCGCTCGAACCTTCACCGCGGTGGTTCTGCTCAACTTGTCAGATTGAGCAAAGAAGAACGTGCAACGGCGGTTAATGCAGCAAGAGTAATGGGCCTAAACCTATGTGGCGTAGACATCCTGCAATCGAAAAATGGTCCTGTAGTGATGGAAGTGAACTCCTCGCCAGGTCTTGAAGGCATCGAGTTAGCAACAAATAAAGACATTGCAGGGATGATTTTCGACTTTATCGAAAAAAACGCAAAACCAAATTCAAACCGTACTCGCGGTAAAGGTTGATCACTATCCAAACAGTATAAAGAGGTGACTTCGCCTCTTTATGCGACCCGTCGCTAGGATGACACTATGAATCAGAAAATTGTCATTGGGAATGCCGAAGCAATCTGCTTACCAGAGTTAGGAATTCCCCATCTTGAAGCTCGTATTGATACTGGGGCGCAAACTTCTTCTCTTCACGTCGATAATATCGAGTGCTTTGAGAAAAACGGCCGTTCGTACGTAGAGTTCGATCTTCACCCGGATGTTTATCACTTAGAACAGGTCGTTCGTTGTACAGCGCCATTAAAAGCGAACCGTAAAGTGAAATCCTCAAACGGGACGTTCGAGCACCGCTGTGTGATCACCACAATGCTACGCATGAACGATCAACAGTGGCCAATAGACATTACGTTGACTAACCGCGAAAACATGACGTACATGATGCTGCTAGGCCGTCAGGCAATGGCAGATAAAGTGTTAGTTGATCCAAGCCAGTCACACTTGTTAGCGCCATAACGCTATCGTATAGATGAGTGACCCTTCTACAAGGTGTCACTTATCTCTTATTTCTCCAAAGCAACACACTCAACAACCCTTTCGCTTTTATTTTCGTCGCCCGCCAATGGGTATGCGGCTTGGTCGGCGCTGTATCCAGAATATGCCGATAGGCTTTTTCATCCAAAACCACCTCCCCTCCATGCGCAAGCAACAAACAGCTTGGTTGCAATTCAAAAACCCGTTTAACGGAAAGACGATATTGATTGGGGTGAAAAATAGGAAATGGTGCAATCAAGTGCTTCTTCACTTTTACTATCAGATCCGCGACGTACAACACGCTCTGTTCTGAATGATAGACCGATAAATCTCTGTCGGTATGCCCCAGCGTTTCCAATACCTGCCAATCTTCAAATCCAGGAATAGTTTCACCGTCCACCAGCTCAATATCTGGATTCAGTTTCCTTGAATACCACAGGTTACGCTTGGGTTTGCGCATTCGATTTGCCATCCACCTAGCCAACGCCAAATCCGTCAAATGCATCAACCAGCCATCAATACCGCTATACCACTGAACGTCACGTTTGGTCGCCAACACTTTGCAGCCTGTCAGAGCTCTAAGTTTATGCGCAGCGCCCGCATGATCGGGGTGCATGTGGGTTACGACCACCAGCTTGAGATCGGTAAATGGTCGCTTAAGTTGATACTCAATAAAATCTTTAAGATGAGGGATATCAGCTCGGCTTGCACCATCAAGCAACATGAGTTTATCGGCGTACTCGGCCAGGTACATGGTCTGTATGTACCCCTGAATTCTATGTAGCTGCAAAATCTATCCTTATACTGTTTTAAGACCACATCCTTGCTGGTCAGACCAACTATAACAGTAGAAGCATTAAATTGTTAAATATATGTTGTCCAAGTTAATTTGACACCAGTAACAGCACTCTGAATCCCCCCTCAAGAAGTAAACTGGGTATAAATATTTACACCAATCTTCGACAACAAAGCCTAATCGATAAGATAGATTTTAATCATTAGACTCTAAACAAATTTTGTCCGTTAATGCGCGCACACGGAGTTCGTGTCAGGGTATGAGGTGATACCAATCGTAGCAAATAACTGGTCATTCTAGCTGGTTAAAATGTTCGATAACTGCGTTACAATTTTTGACTGTAGAGTAACTACTTATGAAAAAGTTGTGCCTTGTTATCATGCATTTTTCCTGCGCTATTTCTGATCACTTACTCACTGTGATTGGTATTAATGCCTCATGAATTGCTTTTTGGTACTTTTCCTTCTAATAAATTAAAGGGTTAAGTACATTTTTGTGAGAATTGAGTTGGAAAAAGCAACGAAATTAGACCGCATTCGCGCGGACTACAACGTTCACTACTGGAGCCAAGGCTTCTACGGTATCGATAACCAAGGCGAGGTATACGTCTCTCCTCGAAGTGACCGTGCACATCAAATCCCTTTCAGTGCCATTGTAAAAGAGCTAGAAGCGAAGCAGCTGAACTTGCCTGTTCTCGTTCGCTTCCCACAGATCGTGCATCAACGTGTGCATGGTCTTTGTGATGCTTTCAACCAAGCGATTGAAGATTATCAGTATCCGAATAAATACTTGTTGGTATACCCAATTAAGGTAAACCAGCAACGTGAAGTGGTTGATGAAATACTCGCCAGCCAAGCAGAGCTCGAGACAAAACAACTCGGCCTCGAAGCTGGCAGTAAACCGGAACTATTGGCCGTACTGGCTCTGGCTCAACAGGCTAGCTCCGTGATTGTCTGTAATGGCTATAAAGATCGTGAATACGTGCGCCTTGCGCTGATTGGCGAAAAGCTCGGACATAAAGTGTTTATCGTCTTAGAGAAGCTATCAGAGCTTGATCTGGTACTGCAAGAAGCGGAAAGTTTAGGCGTAAAACCTCGCTTGGGTCTGCGTATTCGTCTTGCTTCTCAGGGTGCCGGTAAGTGGCAATCAAGTGGTGGCGAAAAGTCCAAGTTTGGTCTGTCTGCGTCACAGGTGCTGAGTGTGATTAACCGCCTGAAGAACAGCGGTAACCTCGATGCTTTGCAATTGGTACATTTCCATCTCGGGTCACAAATGGCGAACATTCGTGATGTACGCAATGGCGTGAATGAGTCTGCACGTTTTTACTGCGAGCTGCGTGCAATGGGTGCCGGCATCGATTACTTCGATGTGGGTGGCGGCTTAGCTGTGGATTACGACGGAACACGTAGCCAATCATCCAACTCGATGAACTATGGTCTTGCTGAATACGCACGAAATATCGTCAACACGGTTGGCGATGTATGTCAGCAATATGAGCAGCCGATGCCGGTGATTATTTCTGAGTCCGGTCGCTCTTTGACGGCGCATCATGCCGTGTTGGTATCCAATGTAATTGGCACAGAAGCTTACCAACCTGAAGACGTGTTTGCTCCAGCCGATGATGCCCCTTTGTTGCTGCAAAACATGTGGCGTAATTGGGAAAACTTGCAAAACGGCACTGACGCTCGAGCACTGATTGAGATTTACAACGACACGCAAAGTGACTTAGCAGAAGCACATTCTAATTTTGCAACTGGCGTGATTAACCTAGAGCAACGCGCTTGGGCAGAACAGCTGTCGCTACGCATTTACTTCGAATTGAGTCGTAAGATGAGCACGAAGAACCGCTTCCACCGTCCGATTCTGGATGAGTTGAGCGAACGTCTCGCAGACAAGTTCTTTGTTAACTTCTCGCTCTTTCAGTCTCTACCAGACGCATGGGGGATCGATCAGGTATTCCCTGTATTGCCGCTTTCTGGTTTAGGCGACGCCGAAGAACGTCGAGCGGTCATGTTGGACATCACTTGTGACTCTGATGGTGCGATTGATCTTTATGTTGATGGTCAAGGTATAGAAAGTACGTTACCAGTTCCAGCGTGGACTAAAGACAAGCCATACCTGCTGGGCTTCTTCCTAGTTGGCGCATACCAGGAAATTCTGGGTGACATGCACAACTTATTTGGCGACACCCACAGTGTGGTTGTTAACGTAGAAGAGAACGGTGAGTTTGAAATTAGCTACATCAACGAAGGTGATAGCGTAGAAGACATGATGCGTTATGTTCATATCGACGTTGAAGCGATTCGCGATAATTACAAACAACTGGTTTCAGAACGAGTTGAAGCCGGTGAACAAACACAAATCCTTGCTGAACTGGAACAAGGTTTGGTGGGATACACCTATTTAGAGGATTTCTGATATGAATGATTTGTTTACTAAAACTGATTATTCGCTTTACTCCAACTCAATGTCGTTTCTGCGTCTTCCGTACATTAAAAATCCGGTGACTGCGGAGGCAGACGTTGTGGTACTCGGCGTTCCTCTCGACATGGCAACATCTGGTCGTTCAGGGGCTCGCATGGGTCCGGATGCTATCCGTCGCGCTTCTGTAAATTTAGCCTGGGAAGGTAAAAAATTCCCTTGGGATTTCAACGTATTTGATAAGTTAACCGTCATTGATTCCGGAGACTTGGTCTTCGATTGCGGTGACGCAGAAGACTTCACTTACCGTTTGGAAGCGGCGACAAGCGAAATCTTAAAAAGCGAGAAAACAATGCTTGCACTGGGGGGGGATCATTTCATCACCCTTCCGATTCTGCGTGCTTATGCGAAACATTATGGCGAAATGGCGCTAGTTCATTTCGATGCTCATACAGACACATACGCGAACGGCAGCTCATACGACCACGGTACGATGTTCTACCATGCACCGAAAGAAGGGCTAATTTCTGCGAAGAACTCAGTACAAATTGGTATTCGTACTGAGTACAAACAGCAAGATCACGGCTTTAACGTTATTAATGCGATGCAAGCCAATGACATGTCTGTGAATGAGATTCTAGACGAGATTCGTCGTACCGTTGCTGATAAGCCAGTATACGTTACCTTTGATATAGACTGCTTAGATCCAGCATTTGCTCCGGGAACGGGAACGCCGGTTTGCGGCGGTTTAAATACTGACAAGGTGCTTAAAATCATTCGTGGTTTGGCTGGCATGAATATCGTAGGCATGGACGTGGTAGAAGTGTCACCACCTTATGACCAAAGTGATGTCACCGCATTAGCAGGCGCGACCATTGCTCTAGAACTGCTGTACGCTTACGCATCAGGTCGAGAACAAGCCTAAATTTTTCAAAGGGAGCATTCGCTCCCTTTTTTGTCTTTTCGCACAGCAAACTTTCGGATTATTTTTTCTAATCCAAATCATAGATTTTAATCTTGCTTGACGACAAAAGTTTAGATTGCCAAGCACAGATTCAAGCACTAATATCTCGCACGAATCATCCCCTAATATAACAAATTACATTAGCACTCTTTATGGAGAGCTAAGGCTTCTTACACCTTAAATTTATTGGAGATACACGTAAATGCCGGCTTCGTTTCCATTAGTGAAACTTACGTTTTTAATCGCAATATTGACTGCCGTAGGTCAGATGACCCAAACGATGTACGTGCCTTCAATCGGTCATATGGCGAGTGAATTTTTGGTTTCTGCGTCTTCACTTCAAGCCGTTATGGCCTGTTACTTGATCCCATATGGCTTTTCACAGTTTGTGTATGGTCCGTTGTCCGATCGTCTTGGACGTAAACCAATTATTATTGCTGGCTTGCTCATTTACATCGTGGGGACGTTAGTCGCTCTATTTACCCACCAGTTTGAATGGTTCTTAGTTGGTAGCTTTATTCAGGGCTTGGGCATTGGCTGTGGTGGTGCGATGGCACGTATCTTAACTCGTGACTGTTTTGAAGGTGCAGAATTACACCGTGCGAATAGCTTGATCAGCATGTGTATCCTCTTCTCACCTTTGATGGCACCATTACTGGGTGGCTATTTAACAGAAGCGTTCAGTTGGCGTTCTAGCTACCTATTTCTCGCGCTATTTGGTATTGCTGTGGTCATTACCATGATGACGAGCATGATGGAGACTCTCCCTGTCGAAAAGCGCAAAAATGAGCCAGTGACTAAGAGCTATCAATACGTTTTATCCGATAAACGCTTCCAAGGTTTTTTGATCTGCCTGGTAGCAACATTCGCGGGTGTGGGCGTCATTGAAGCAGCTGCAGGTGTGCTACTAGGCGGCGTTTTGGGGTTACCAGCGACAACCGTCAGCTTGCTGTTTATTATTCCGATCCCGGGATATCTGATTGGTTCAGGCTTATCGAGCTACATCGCTCAGCGCCGTTCAATGCGTCGAGCCCTCAATGTTGGTCTGGTTGCCATTTTTATCGGTTCAGCCGTCGTGTTGATCCCAGGCCTGTTTGGCTTAACGACCGCGTTAACCTTGATTGGCGGCGCTACTATTTACTTTTTGGGTGCAGGCATACTCTTTCCGGCAGCCACAACGGGGGCGATTTCTCCGTTCCCATACCATGCAGGTACTGCGGGTGCGACGTTGGGCGGTATGCAAAACTTGGGCGCGGGTATCGCAACCTTACTTGCGTCACTATTCCCGGCTCAGAACCAAATGCCTCTGGGTATTTTGATGATGGCGATGTCAGTTATCGCAATGCTCGGGCTACGCTGGGTTAACCGCACGCCGGATCATTCCAACCAAGTACCACAGGTTATATAACCAAACTCAATATGCATTTTCTTAGGGACATACTATGTAGTATGTCCCTTTTTTGTACTCACATTCCAAAAGACTGTTTGCTTTGTATAACAACTGCTTACACAATAAAGTTTCATATCGATCACTGGAAGATCAAAAACATCGGTAACAAACCTGAAAGCACGCTCAAGCCATATACAATTAGATTCCATTAAAAACGATGACTTGGGTATAAAATACAAGGATAAACAGATGCGTTTTACTCTTACGACGTTGGCCGTATCAGTCGCAATTTTGGCCGGATGCAGTAATCAAGGAACTTCAACTATGAACCATTATTCTCAGTCACAGCTCATTGCCCAGCAAACACAAGCGCCTGTCGCAAAGAAAGTGCCGCATGCCATGACGATTCATGGCGACACCCGTATCGATAACTACTACTGGATGCGAGACGACGAGCGCAAAGATTCGGAGGTATTGCAGCATCTTGAAGCAGAGAATAAATATACCGAAACCGTTCTCAAGCATACCGAAACGCTTCAGCAAACACTGTTTGAAGAAATCAAGGGCAGAATAGCCAAAGACGACAACTCCGTTCCGGTTCGTAAGGGCAATTACTTTTATTCCAGTGAAGTCTCTGGAGACAACGAATATGAAGTTCATCTGCGCGCCAAAGACTTTTCCGGCACCGATAAATCAGTGATTTTAGATGTCAACGAACTGGCCAAAGGTCATGAATTCTTTAATGTTAGCGGATTACATGTCAGCCCTGATGAAACGCTTTTGGCTTATGGCGAAGACACGTTAAGTCGCCGTATTTACACCATCAAAATCAAGAACCTGGAGACGGGTAAATACCTTGAGGACGAAATCGAAGGCGCTTCTAGTGCCATTGCCTGGCAAAACGATAACCAAGCGTTCTATTACATAAAAAAGGACCCACAAACACTGTTAGGCTACCAAGTCTATCGCCATGTACTGGGAACCCCGCAAAGTACAGACGAGCTGATTTACGAAGAAACAGATAGTGAGTACTACACCTACATCAGCAAGAGTAAGGATGGAGAAGAGGTCTACATTTGGCACTCCAGTACAGAAACCAGTGGTGTTTCGGTCCTTGATGCCAACAACCCAAATGCGCAAGCTGAACCCTTTTTTCCGCGCGAAACCGGTATCGAGTACAGCATCGCAAAACTTGGCGACTGGTACTACATCTACACTAACTATGAGGCAATTAACTTCCGTTTGATGAAAGTGCACAAAGACAACATGCACGACCGTTCTCAATGGCAAGATGTTATTCCGGCAGACGATGATACTCAGCTGGTCGATTTTGAGTTGTTCGATGACCATCTGGTTTATGAGCAACGCGCAAATGGCTTATCAACGGTCACTGTGCGTGAACTATCCAGCGGTAGCGAATTCCCCCTCCAATTTCACGATAGCGCATTTGCGGCGTACCTAACTGGAAACTACGAGTTAGATAACAATAAAGTACGCATTTACTACAGTAGCTTAACCACGCCGGGTACTTACTATGATTTCGATCTGAAAACGGGTGAATCTGAGGTCATGAAACAAACCCCAGTCCTGGGTGACTTTAACGCTGATAATTACCAGTCTGAACGAATCATGGTCAAAGCTCGTGATGGCAAGTCAGTGCCTGTTTCGCTGGTTTATCGCAAAGATCGCTTTAACAAAGATGGTACCAACCCTATTTATCAATACGGTTACGGTTCTTATGGCGCAACAATAGAGCCAACCTTCAGCTCAACACGTTTAAGTTTACTGGATCGTGGTTTCGTTTTCGCCATTGCCCATATTCGCGGCTCTGAAATGCTCGGCCGACCTTGGTATGAGGATGGTAAAAAGCTGACAAAGCAAAACACCTTTAACGATTTTGTCGATGTAACGAAAGGCTTAGTCGAGAAGAACTATGGTGCAAAAGATAAAGTGTTCGCGGTGGGAGGTTCGGCAGGAGGCCTGTTAATGGGCGCTGTTATTAACCAAGCGCCTGAGTTATACCGCGGCATTGGTGCGCATGTACCTTTTGTCGATGTTGTGACGACGATGTTGGATGAATCGATTCCATTAACCACGAATGAATACGATGAGTGGGGTAACCCGAACAACAAAACCTATTACGACTACATGTTGAGTTATTCGCCTTACGACAATATTAAAGCGCAGGATTACCCAAACATGCTCGTCACCACGGGTTTGCATGACTCTCAGGTTCAGTACTTTGAGCCAATGAAGTGGATAGCTAAGTTGCGCGAAATGAAGACTGATAACAACGTGCTGGTGTTTAAGACCGATATGGAGGCAGGACATGGTGGCGCTTCCGGTCGATTTAAACGCCTAAAAGAAGATGCACTAGAGTATGCTTTCTTCCTGGACCTGCTAGAAACAAAGTAACAGAAAAACAATGCCCGCACTTGCGGGCATTGTTACGATCAGCGTCAGCACAATAATCGGCCGGAAATAAAAACGCCTACTCCCTTAATCCTTTTTACAAAGCAAGAAGTAGGCGCTAACACAATAACTGTGTTTAGGCAGTAGATACTGTCCTATTGATTAGAAGTAGTAACGAGCACCGATAGTCCAGTAGTCGTTCTCATCTTCATCAATGTCGTTACCTAGATCAATTTGGTAACCTGCGAATGTATAGAATGAAGGAGTAACAGCGTACTCTGCTTGTAGTGCCATTTCGCTGTAAAGAGTGTCTAGATCATCGTCTTCCACGCCTTCGTAGTTCACGCTGAAAGTCCAATCGTTAACACCGTACGCTAAAAGTGCTTCTAGCTGAGTAGTGTCTTCTAGACCTTCAAAGAAGTATTCGTTCATACCGTATACAACTGCCGCATAAAGGCCTGAACCGTAAGAGCCGTAGTATGCTGACAAAATATGTGAACTTGCGTTTTCTTTACCAGTTTGACCACCAAATTCAACATCACCACCGCTGTATGCGTAGCCAAGACCGAAGCCTGCTAACTCAGTGCTGATAGAAACTTGGCCACGGTCATCGTAATCACCGTTTTGACCTTGCCAACCTAGACCTAGATTGAACGCAAAGCCTTCACCGAATTGGAAACCTTTACGGTAGCTAACCATTTTTTCACCACGAGCAGAACCAAGCTCGTAGTAGTTTGAATATAGGAAGTCGTTCGCAAACGCGATTGGCAAATCAGCAACACCACCTACATCGTAGTATGGAGTCCACTGCGTACCTACAACCAGACGACCAAGTTGCTCATGCGTTGCGCCAATGTAGCCAAGACGAGTTGAAAAAGACTGATCGCCACCGTTTAGGTAGTTAAGTGCCCACTCACCTTTAGCATCAACAGTCACACCATTGCCGATGTCTTTTTTGCCCGCCACGTTGATACGAGGAGATACTTGGTGAACCTTTACGTCCTCGTCATAATACTCACCCACGCCCACAGATACATGACCGCCGATTGATAGAGATGTACCATCGCTGTTGTAAACTTCTGCTGCGAATGCCTGTGTACCACATGCTAGTGCCGCCACTGCTACGGCTAGAGCTTTCATTTTCATTGTTAACATCCATATAGTTGTTTGTGCCGATTCGTTCAAAAACAGAATAACCCTGCATCATTTGCAACGAACAGATAACAAGGTAGTAATGAAATTTAAATAAAACAAACAACTTATTATGCAACCAATCCACCCATTGATTAATATATGAACAATGTCACATAAAAATAGTGAACTTTTCATTCATATGCATAAAATTTGTGCTTTTTGCGTGCTACTTCTCTCAATGTACCGATATCTATTAATTTTAATTCTATCAATAGAAAAATATTGGCTGATACCTTTGCAGTATGATGTGTTATTAAGTAAAAACCAGTGAGTTGGAATTAATGATCTTTGCCTGACCAATGCAGAGCTTTGTATCGAAATCAGCCTAGTTTGTTAGATAAATTCGCTGATTTTTTACTGATCGGTACAGACTACTCAGTCTAACTCTCTTGCATAAATGCTATAGATTATTGGAAATATGGAGGGTTAAAATGCAAAAAAGCCCGAGTGTTACCTCGAGCTTTTTGAGTGTTCTTGACAGCTATCTAAGAATTTAAACTGGATTCTGCTTTACGAAGTTGAGACAAATAAGTCACCCAACTTTTTGCCTGATCGGATGGCTTCATTTCATAAGATCGTTTCGCGTTTGCGAGCGCATCATCAATTCGCTTCAACTTGTAATAAACCCGAGCTTTGATAAGCGCGACGTCAGATGGTCTGCCAGAAACGTCATCCAAAACGGCCAATGCCTGTTGGTACTGCCCTTCCTGTACGAGTAGCTGAGAGTAGTTCCAGTTGTACTGTGAGTCGAGTTTCGCGGCTATGCGCCAGCTATCTATCGACTTATCCCACTCTTTGGCCATTTGCCAGTACGTTGCTTGCTGAGCTTTCAATTTACTGTCTGAATTAATCTCATTGAGCTCATCCAAGACCAACGCAGCACGTTCTGGAATTCCTCGATTTGCATACAGTTGCGCTAACAGCTTCAAATCATCCTGGCTGAGTTCGACACCTTGAAGCTTAGCAAGAGCCAAAGAATCTAAAGCACGCTTATTATCATTAATGCGAAGATGTAAAGCGACCAGTTGACGCCACCATTCCACACGTGCAGGTTCAATCGCAATCAAACGCTTTATTGTGCCAATCGCTGGCTTCCACTTTTTGAGTTCCAGCTCAGCAGAAAGCTTGATCGAAAGCGGGCCTGTCTTGTCTGGCTGACCAAACTGCTCATAGCGCCCCATGGCTGAAATCACTTTATTCCACTCTCTTAGTTGGTAATGCGACTGTGCTATACGCAACCAAACATCATGGGCTTTGTGATTTTTAGGCACGTTCTTACTTAACGCATAATAGTGCGGTAACGCTTTGGAAAACTGTTGTTCGTTAAGCAGCATATCAGCCAGCATCTTACGGGTTTGCCACGCCTGTTCATCCTGCAACAAACCACTGTTCACTGCATACTCAAGTTGTTTAATTGCAGGCTTAATTTGCTGGTTTTGCCAATAGAAAATACCCAACATACGAGCGACGAAAGCCTGATCATAACCACGAGAAAGATCTAATCCTTCAAGTGTAGAAATGGCCTCTTTGAGGTTATCTTCCTGCGCCATAGCATGTGCCCGCTGGACACGCGAAGCCGTGTACTGACTTAACTCGTTAGCGGTGGTCGTAAAAGCGCTTAAGCATAAGACGGCACCAATTAGGAATTTCTTCATCATTTCGGTAACTTGAACTCCAGTCTTACGGTCTGCCCAAACTGCTCGATTGACACACCATTCTCAACTTTTGGCTGATATTTCCAGTTTCTAAGCGCACGTATCGACTCACGCTCAAACATGCGACTTGGCTCAGCTTCAACCACTTCAATATCTTTTGGACGGCCAGTCGCGTCAATAGTAAAGCGCAACACCACGTAACCTTCTACTTTACGTTTCTGAGCTTTGCTCGGATAGCGAGGTTCCACGCGATAAAGAGGTAGCGCTTGTTGATTACCCATCGTGCCTTTTAGATTTGGCGCACTAATCGCAATACCATCCAACGCCGTATTTAGGCCCAAAGCGCTGGTCGGCGTGACTTGGCTCATCGGCTCAACTTGCGTGTTCGCTTGAGACAAATCCATCGGCTCTGGTGCTTTCGGCGGCTCAGGCTGCTCTGGAACCGAGCGTTGACGACGCTGTATGTCTGCATCGTTTTCCACCATGACCATGTCAAAGCGAACCGCTTCAGAAGCTTTGGGCGCACGCTGGTTGCCATTGTCTACCATCCACGCCATAAAGCTAAACAAGCTGACTGAAATCAACAAAGACACAGGTAATGCAAGTAACAGCCTACCCATTAAGGTGTCTCCGCTGCCAATGCAATGTTCTTAACGCCTGCGCCTTTTGCTGCATCCATTACTTTTACAACCGTACCATTATAAGCATGCTCATCCGCTTGGATGACAAGCGATGCATCAGGCTGATCAAGCAGCAAATGCTCGATAGAGGCTTCTACACGCTCGATATCGACCAAACGCTTGTCAATATACACATCGTTTGCTGCCGTTACCGCGATAAAAATACCAGCATCTTTCTGGCTCACCACGTTTGAAGCCTGCGGGCGATTGACTTCTACCCCTGACTCACGAACAAATGAGCTAGTAACAATAAAGAAAATCAACATGATGAACACGATATCAAGCATGGATGTTAAATCGACTTGAGCTTCGTCTTGTTGATTAGGTCTGCGTCCGAGTCTCACTTCTGACTCCTTAAAGATTGTTCTAATTGGATGGCTCTGCGTTCACACACTTTGCTTAATCGTGCATGAATAAACATCCCCGCCAACGCTGCTACCATTCCAGCCATAGTAGGTAAAGTGGCAAGCGAGATGCCTGAAGCCATCAATTTTGGATTGCTGCTGCCCTGTGAAGCCATCACATCAAACACGGTAATCATGCCCGTCACCGTGCCTAACAAGCCAAGCATTGGGCAAATAGCCACAAGCAATTTGATCGTTGATAAGTTCTGACGCAATTCAATCTGCGCCTTTGCAATCCATCCTTCGCGGATTTGATGCGCGTACCAAGAGTGATGTTCTGACCTTGCCAACCACTGGTCACGAAGCTCTGCTTTTACTTTAGGAAAAACCGTAGTCAGGTAAATCACCCGCTCCATGACCAATAACCAGCACACCGCAACCACGGCAGCCAACCACCATAAGATCTGGCCACCTTGCTGCATAAAGCTCATCAAGGTTGTGGCCCAATCTTCGCTGATCAAACCCAATGTGTTGAGTAAGATCTGCTCCATTACGCTGCATTCTCCGCGACAGTGTTCACTTTATTCATTCCTTTCGGCATATCGCGCTCAGCCTGTTCTGCGACTAAGCCGATGCCTTGCTTCTCAAGAATATTGCGAATATTTTCTGCTTGTGAGCTCAACACATTGTGAGCCAGAAGCAGAGGCATTGCAGCAACCAGACCAAGTACTGTCGTTACCAGCGCCATTGAAATACCACCAGCCATGACTTTTGGATCGCCGTTACCAAACTGAGTGATCACCTGGAAGGTTTCGATCATGCCTGTTACGGTTCCAAGCAGACCAAGCATAGGAGCCAGTGCCGCCAGTAGTTTCAGCATCGACAAGCCTTTTTCCAGATGCGTCTGTTCATCAACCACCGCTTCAAGCAGACGCAATTCTAATGCTTCCACACTGCGATGTTTGTCTTTCTGATACACCGCAAGAACACGGCCTAACGGATTATCTTGTGGCTGAGTAGGGCTCTTCAGTTGCTGTGCGATCTTCTGACGTGCAATCATTAGCGATACGCCACGAACGAGCGCAATGATCAAACCGATAGCTAGTAAGCCAAGAATGATCTTACCCACGACACCACCAGCGCTGAGGCGATCTTGCAGGGTTGGCGAGTTCGCAAGTTGCTCCAAAAGGATACCGCGTGATGGATCAATAACGATGCTCTCTAGGTCGCCCGAGGTGAGTGAGCTTGCTGTCGGACCATTTTCAGGCTGACGAAGGTAGTTAACCGCATCGCCACGCTGACCATTCCAGTTCACATAACCGTTGTCATCCAGTAACGCCATCGCGCCCAGGCGAGCGCCCGAAATCGTCTGCTCACGACCTTCACCATCCAGCAATGTGAATGATACATTCGCGAGTTCACCACTTGCCTTCACCTGCTCTTCCATACTGCGCCACATGGCCTGAAGCTGTGACAAAGTAGGCAAAGAGGTCGCAGCAACAATAGCCTCGATGTCTTTCTGGTAAGTGTTACGGTCAACTCCCGTTACGGAATGTTTAAGCTCAGATTCAAGTTCTTTTGCATTCTGACGTACAACACCGAATAGCTCGCCAAGGCTGCCTGTCTCTAAACGAAGCTTCTCTTCAAGTTGTGCCAATTCAGCTTCATTTTCACTGAACGTCGCGCTTAACGCGTCAGCTTCAGTTTGCAAAGCTGCACGCTCTGCAGCCAGTTGATTTTTAAGCGACTGCAACTCTTGTTCTGATTGTTTAAAACCGGCTTCACGCGTTACGTTGTGAGATTGCTGTTGACGATTTTCCTGCTGCGCTTTTTGCAACAAAGTGTCGCTGGCAAATGTGGTGTGAGGCATCAACGCAGCGCCTGAGATTAATGCAACCGATAACCATTTTTTGATCATTTATTTGCCCTCCGCAACGGTCAGCGACACTGGCAACGTTAACATGCTCGGTGCGATTTGCTTGTTTGCCATGGCAAACGCTTTGTCCAATTCTGTTTTTTGGTCAGAACCAAGTGGCTGCCAGGCTTTTTGCTGTTGCGACCAACTCCAGAACGTTTCTCCGGATAAGCTACGTGCGATCAACGATACTCGACCTAAATAAAGGACGTCGGCCTCGACTGTTTCGTTCGCAGATAAATCAATCTTGCCTTGGTAAACGCCAAGTCGAGTGCCGTAATCCATTTCGATTTGGTACGCTTCCAGGATTCGGCGAAACTTTTCTGCATCGGCAACATCCGCACGAGTCATCATCGAATCAAGCTTCGCAATACGCTCTTCGCGTTGTGCTTTACGAATCGGCTTATCGTTCGCCACGATCTCTTTTAACCCGTCAAGCATGTGATACATCAACGGCACAACACCTTGGCGAGTGTGCGCAATCTGCTCAATTTGGTCATTCAAGTTATTTACTTCTTGATTCTGACTATTCACAAGACTGGTAAGGTGATCGCGATAAATCTTTAAATTGCTGACTTCTTCTTGCAACTGTTCGATTTCTGCCTCCAAGGTCAACGCCTTTTCCGCACTGGTATCAATGCGTTTTTGACTAGCCGCGGATGCTTGATTGGTTTTACTTTGCACTGCTTGTGCACCGCTGAGATTTTCCGCGTGAACGGGAATCAAAACCGATGAAATCAACAGAGCGATACTTGATTTAATTAGATTCATACGAGTTTAAATGCTATTTCCTAAAACGACTAAAGGGGAATACGACCCTTCCCCTTTATTAATCAGATTGTTATCAGTACTTAAACTGGATTGTCGCCATGTAGTTTCGGCCTTCACCAACCACTACACCGCTCGCTCCTTCATACTCTAGAGGGTCGGTACTACCACCACCTGCTAAGTACTCAGTATCAAATAGGTTTTCTACATTGAATCGAGCAATAATATCCAAGTTTTCGTCGTACTTATGCTTGTATGACACACCCATATCAATGCGTGCATACCCATCTTTTTCGAAGGTATTCGCTTCATCTCCGTAGCGATCACCTTCATAAATCAAACCTAGGTTTAGGTTAGTGTTGTCTTGCACTTTATAGCTAGACCAAACACTCGCCGAAAACTCAGGTACATCTGCCGGACGATTACCTTTGTAACTTTTACTTTGTGTAATCTCTGCATCTAAATACATTGCAGAAGCCGTAAGCGACAACTTATCCGTCACAAAGCCCTGCGCTAGAATTTCTGCTCCACGGTGAACTTGCTCACCATCTTGCGTAATCGTCTCTTTGCCCGGATTATTTGGCGCATCCACCGTTAGCTTTACATTCTCTAAGGTGATATCAAATAGAGCGCCTGTTAAGTAAAGACGTTGATCAAACAACTCCCACTTAGTACCAACTTCGTAAGAAATGCCGCGTTCTGCGTCTAGTTCTTCACCATCGTTAGTATAATCCTCACCATTTACCTGCCCTTGTGGCATAAAACTTTCAGAGTATTGCACATAAATAGAGCCATTCGATGTTGGGTGGAAAGTCACACCAAACTTCGGAGAAATTTGACTCTCTGTTAACTCATCACTGCGTTTTTCATCATAACGAACACCCGCAAGTACCTGCCAGTAATCGTTAATGGTCATCATATTTTGCGCGTAGATTCCCCAAGTATCGTATTCATTCGTTGGCCATTTTCTAGAACTGCGATAGTCAGGCTTTGGCACCGTTTCTCCCGGAGCAATCTGAGCTTCATTATGAAACGCCATAAAGCGGTCGTAACTGTAATCTAAGTAGTTAGCGCCGACTAACAGTGTGTTTTCCGTACCAAACAGAGCAAAGCCCGTCGTGACGTCCAAATAAGCGGTATCGAACACCCAGTTATCTGAACGATCGTTGCCACGGTGAACAATGACGTTACCTGCATCGTATTCATTGAACTTTGGGTACGACTCTACGTCAAAACGCTCAAAGTCCTGGCGGTTGTATCCCGCTTTAACATTAACGTTCTCAACTACTTGAGCGTTAATGTCGACGCCATAGTTTTCGACGTCGTTATCGATCTTCGACCACTGCGCATCCCAAATGTATTTGTCACCACGCGCAGGCTTACCATTCACAACGTAAGCACCTGAGTCTACGCTACCTTCATCTTTTGTACGGTCATAGTGCGCTGACACCATAACGTTCTCGGTAATGTCATACTCAGCAACTAAACCACCAACAAAACGGTCAGTTTGAGGCTTTGTACCATCACCGTATGTTCGCCAAGAACTGTAGTTCTCCTTTGCCAAAATCGCACGAGCACGCAGCGTCTCCGCTTCGTTTAAAGAGCCACTTACATCCAGCACTGTACGTGAATGCTCGTTTGAACCGATGTCCTGGCTCAGGCTTACTTGTGTTTTGGCTGTTGGCTTCTTGGAAACCATGTTTACTAAACCACCCGGCTCAGACTTACCGTAAAGCAGACCAGACGGACCTTTTAAAACTTCAACACGCTCTAAAAGCTCAATTGGCTGACGGTAATGTGACCAGTGTTGGCGACCATCTTTTAGAAAACCATCAGAACTACTTAGTTCAAATCCACGAAGCGAGAAACGTTCACGGTTACGACTAGTGCCGCCAGCGCTTACACTCGCGTCATTACGCAGTACTTCACCCAGCGTACTCGCTCGTTGCTCATCAATCACGGTTTCGTCAATGACGGCAACTTGTCCCGGAGTTTCTAGCTGCGTCATTTCCATACGCATCGCTGTACTGTTGGTATCCGCTTTGTAGCCGAACTCGCGTCCTTCAACAACTAGATGCTCATCCGTTTGAATTTCTGCCACTGCTGGTGCTGCTAACACCGCACCGATCACTAATGCCAAATGGCTCTTAGTAAACATATACTTTCACTCCGATTGTGTTTCGGGTCGCACATACAATGAATGTGATTCCCTCTTATTTATATCGCGAGTGAATATAAGTGATAAGTATTACCATTTGCATTAAATTTACATTCTTTGCATTTGCAGGATTTTGTAAAGAACTATTGGATGACGAATTATTCATACGAGATCTAGATCACAAAAAATCTTGGCCGCATCATGTCGTATTATTGTCTGAACATCAAACTTACGTTTAACCCACCTTGCGGACGGCTTTCTGCTTTAACGCTTCCTCCCATTATTCGCATCGATTCTTTGACAATCGCCAGCCCGAGACCATACCCTCCGACGTTTTTATCTCTCGATGCATCCAGGCGTGTAAAAGGATTAAAGATTTCCGACAACTTGTTCTCTGCAATTCTGGGCCCATCATCAGATACCGACATAACGAGATAACGCTGGCCATTGACTTCTTTGTGGCTCAGAGCCACTTCTATCTGGGCACGTTCGCCTGCGTATTTGATGGCATTGCCAACAAGATTATTAAGACAACGCACCACCAATGTTTCTTCACAATATGCGCTCGGCTCAGTCGCAAGAGAAACAAATGACAAGCTTTGTTCTTGTTTAAGATCGATTTTGCAGCGCTCTACTTGTGGTGCCAAAAGCACTTCTAAATCATTACGTTTAGTCGCTTTATCGTAACGGGCATTCTCAAGACGGCTAAATTCTAAGATGCCGCTGATCAGGTGGTTTAGCTCTTTAGTTTCCTCTTCTAGCCGGGTAACCAGAGCCTGTTCATCTTCTCCCACGCGCTTGCGCAAGAGGTGTAGCACGAGGTTTTGCCTGGCTAGTGGCGTTCTGAGCTCATGAGAAACATCACGAATCAAAAGACGTTGTTTTTCCGCTAGTGAGTGGATCTCTCTGGTCATGTGATCAAAGTCCTCCGCGAGCTCAATAAACTCTCGGGTGGTAGACTTTAATTCCTGCACAACACTGACGTCGAAATCCCCGTTAGAAAGCTTCTTACTCGCCTCTCTGAGACGAGCGAGTGGCTGCTGTAATTTACGCGCCATTAAAAGTGAGAATAAAGACAAAATTACCGCGGCAATCACGACCTTGATGATAGAAAAATAAAGGATA
Source organism: Vibrio sp. EJY3 (assembly GCF_000241385.1). Taxonomy (NCBI): domain Bacteria; kingdom Pseudomonadati; phylum Pseudomonadota; class Gammaproteobacteria; order Vibrionales; family Vibrionaceae; genus Vibrio; species Vibrio sp. EJY3. The sequence goes on along the minus strand of NC_016614.1, from coordinate 101,362 downwards.
AAGTCATTCGCAGGGTGCAAACGATGCGGGAGTTCAATCACTAAATTGTGTTCATTAACCAGAGGAATATTGATAAGGGGTTGATTAACTTTGTCTTCCAATTGAGAGTCAAGACTGCGTTTAAACTGAAGCTTAAATTCAAAGTGTGGATGCATCAAACGATGTGTAATGGGTTGGAGCTGCTCATTCAATACAAACAGGTAAAATTGCTGTGCATTGGCCCAATCTGCCAATTCATCCATATCACCGTATTCAATCAGTTCATTTGCTTGGTGGGCAAGTTCTAGCATCTCTGATTTGACATTATCAGGGACTTTTAGCATGGCTTTGACCAAAGCTCGTTCGGATAAGTCCTGAACAAGCAATATGCTGATGACTATTGCCGTCATGTAGCTAAACAGCTTAAACGCAAGGCTGTCTTTACGTTTTACTATGTAAGATGGGCAGACAAGCTTCATTACATGCTCACAGCTTCTAAATAGCTATACCCTTTACCACGAAACGTTTTGATGTGCTGCTTTGAAAGACCCGCCTCAACCAGTTTGCGGCGGATGTTACTGATATGCATATCAAGATTACGATCAAACGGACTGAGCTCTTTTTGCAGAACTTCTGTTTGTAGCTCCGCTTTAGAGATCACTACTCCCTGATTTTTAACCAGGTGACTTAAAAGTTCAGCCTCCGTGCTGGTCAGCGGCAAGCTCGTTAGTTGATCACTTATATTCTGAACGGTATTACAAATGGTTTGTCGTTGGCGCTCCAAACCTACTCGACGAAGGATAGCTTTAATGCGCATCAGTAACTCTGCGACATTGAATGGCTTACCGATATATTGGTCAGCTCCGGCTTGATAGCCATCAAGCATCGAGTTCTCATCATTCAAAGCCGTGAGCATAAGAATGGGAGTAGCGAATCTCTGACAAACACGACGCGCAACTTGCATTCCATTTAAGTTCGGCAACATAACATCGAGCAAAACCAAATCGACAGGTGTTTTTTCCATGTATTGCAGAGCACTCTCACCACAATGTACAGAAGATACTGTATACCCTTCGTCTTGTAACACTGCCGCTAAGAGTTCACACAGAGGAACGTCGTCATCAACGATTAAAACTCGAGACATGCCTAACCTATTATTCAAATAAAAATAGTTCTCATTATATTCCTCACCTGTAAGTTAAACAACTGAGCAATAGAGGCTTATCTGTACCAAAAATACGAAAGCCTGCTTTAAAGCAGGCTTTGTGAAATTAAGCGAGGGTTTCCGTTTTAAACTCGCTAACACTCTAAACTGGTTGACGATGCAACGTTCTTTACGATTGAACGTAAGTTCTCACTGATGGCTCTTAACGTTTTGAGCTCTTCACCACTAAATGGATGAGTAAGAACCGAGTCTGCGCCATTTTTACCCACAACCGTTGGCAAACTGAGTACGACTTTATTCACGCCATATTGCCCTTTTATCATCGTTCCGACAGGCAATACCGAGCGCTCGTTAATGATAACTGCCTGCACTATCCGAAATACACTCGCTGCAATGCCGTGTACAGTATTGTTCTTGCGGCGAAATATTTCATAGCCGGCTTGTTTCACCGCCTCCAACAGCTCATCCGCATCAATTCGTTTGATATTGTGCGTATCACAGTAATAATCCGCCGGTTGGCCAGCGATAGAAATCAAGCTTTTCGGCGTAAAACAATGGCTACCATGCTCGCCTAATACGTAACCAAAGATATTCTTAGGATCGAGATCCACACGGTTGGCGACAATACTCATCAATCGGGCAGTATCTATAACACAGCCACTGCTGATCACCTTATTCGCTTCAAACCCAGTATTAGCAACAATAAAATGGGTAACAATGTCACATGGGTTAGTGACAACAATAAGAATGGCATTTGGTGCCACACGCTCTATATTACGTGCGATATCCACCCCAATCTTGGCGTTGATTTCTGCGATATCCAGACGAGTCTGCCCATGTTTGATTTGTGCGCCAGCAGTGATGATGACAATGTCAGCTTCTAATAAATCCAGATAGTCATTCGAAGGGATAATACGAGTGTTTTTAGAAAACGTTAACGCCGTTGTGTGACGGAAATCGAACACTTCTCCTTCGGCTCTTTCCAGATTTTGATCTAATAAAACTAGCTCGCTGAAACTACCCATTGTGAGTAAGTAGTTACAAACACCAACACCAACCGCTCCAGCGCCAATGACACCGATCTTCATTTTTCTCTCCCTGATAATTCTAAAAAATCACTGCAAAATACAGGATTCAAGTCCATCCAATCATCAAATTTTTCGACATGCATAAAGGCTTATGCTCAGCTCAACTCCGTGCGTTTCTGGGTATTGTTCTGCGCTTGCAAGATTAGTCGTTACTTTAAAAATGAGCTGCGATAGAGTAAAAGTCCAACATATTTGTATTCCTGTGAATACCACTGTAAATGAAGGTGTTGCATCGACCTCGCTTGATGCCCGCTAAACCAAACAACTTAATATCGATTACTATCGGGTTCAACCCAAACGAGAAGAACGACAACATGGATACATTGATAATTGGTCACCGAGGTGTGGCGGGGTCTTACCCAGAAAACACAAAGATAAGCGTTCTGGCTGCAATAAACCTTGATTTGAAATGGGTAGAAGTCGATGTTCAGCCGACAAAAGACAACATTTTGGTGGTATGCCATGACCACACGGTCAACCGCTGTAGTAACGGACATGGGCGAATAGATGAACTGACTTTGGATGAACTCAAAAGCTTAGACTTTGGTGGTTGGTTTAGTGATGAGTTTAAGGGTGAAACCATCATGACGTTGGAAGAGCTTCTTGAACTGGCCGCAGAGCACAACCTCAATTTAAACATCGAAGTTAAAGTTGATCGTCATCCCGCAGAGCCAGTTGCAAAGTTATTAGCGAAAGTGCTTTCTGGTAGCCCTCTGCCCTCAGAGAGTATTTTACTTTCTAGTTTTAGCCATGATGTGATTAGAGCGCTCTTTGAGCACTGCAGAGGCTACCATTTAGGTGTATTGAGTGAGTTTCTTACCAGAAAAGACCGATTGCTGCTTGAAGAAGTCAAGGCTTACAGCTGTAACTTAAACATCAATTGGGTGCGCTCCCGTCAGATTAAAAAACTCCAACAACATGGCTATAAAGTGATGTGCTATACCGTCAACAACCCACATAAACTCAAACATCTGCCACCTTTAGATGGCATCTTCAGTGATTACCCTACACGGTTTCTTCCGTAAAAAACTGTTTTAGATCATGAGGGGGATATGCTGCTACCACTCAATGGTAATAGGTGTGCCCCTTCTAACCAATTGAATAAACTCATCCATCTCTTCGTTAGTAATCGCGATACACCCATTGGTCCAATCAAAACTTTGTATAAAGCTTGGATCTTGGGTTTCTCCATTTTTTAAGCCATGGATTTTAATGTTGCCACCAGGGTAGACACCGCGACGCTGAGCTTCAAGCGTATCAATAGGATCGGGGTAGCTGATATGTACGGAACGGTAAAAAGCCGAGTCATAGATCACGTAATCCAGAGTATAATCACCTTCTGGTGTACGATTGTCTCCTTCTTCTTGTTTATGACCTTTGGGGTTAGCACCCAGCGCAATTCGATACTCCTTTATCACAGCGCCTTCTTCCATCAAGTACATTCGACGCTTCGACTTGTCGACTTTAACAAGATCGACAGCACCCTGCGCTTCGAACACGAACGCACAACATACAAGCAAAGAACACCATTTTACTGACATCGCCAGAACGCCTAATAAATAAAGAAGCCAACAAGGAAAGAAGAGAAGGGATATGCTAGTCAGTTGATGATGACAAAGCAATCTGATTATAACGCAGGGACGTAAAAAACCTATGTTAATGGCATTTTGGTATGACAGAGCCCGTATTGCAGATTTATCTATTCATTGTACCTAAGTTGCATTACGGTATTAGAGAACACAATGATTTCGAGAGAGAACCATGATTAACATTGCTTTTTTTAGCGCCAAATCCTACGACGAAGCTTCTTTTAACAAAGTAAAAAATCAACGGGATTTAGAGTTTCATTATCACGATTTTCGGTTGACCACGAAGACGGCGAAAATGGCTCACGGCTGCGAAGTCGTCTGTGCATTTGTTAACGATGATCTGTCAGAACCCGTTTTAAAACAGCTATCTCAGGGCGGGACTAAGCTTATAGCGATGCGTTGTGCGGGATTTGATAAGGTCGACCAACAAGCGGCTAAAAAGCTAGGCTTGCAAGTAGTACGTGTGCCCGCCTATTCACCTGAAGCGGTTGCCGAACATACGGTTGGTATGATGATGTGTCTAAACCGTCGACTACACAAAGCCTATCAGCGAACCCGGGATGCGAATTTCTCTCTGGAAGGTTTAGTTGGCTTCAACTTTTTTGGTAAGACTGTTGGGGTAATAGGTACGGGAAAAATCGGCATTGCTGCGATGAGAATTTTTAAGGGATTAGGCATGGAAATTCTTTGCCATGACCCTTACGAAAACCCACTGGCAATAGAGATGGGCGCACGTTACTGCTCTCTTGAAGATATATACGCCAATGCGGATATTATTACTTTGCATTGCCCGATGAGTAAAGAAAACTACCACCTCCTCAATGCCGACTCATTTTCGAAAATGAAAGATGGGGTGATGATCATTAATACGAGTCGTGGAGAGTTATTGGATTCTGTAGCAGCAATCGAAGCGCTAAAACAAGGCAGAATCGGCTCACTAGGCTTGGATGTGTACGACAATGAGAAAGAGTTGTTCTTCCAGGATAAATCAAACGACATTATCGTAGACGATGTTTTCCGCCGACTGTCAGCATGCCATAACGTGCTGTTCACGGGTCATCAAGCTTTCTTAACTCACGAAGCGCTTAATAACATCGCGTCAGTGACACTAAATAACGTAGAAGTATTCTTCTCCGGGCAAGTTTCAGGCAATGAACTGATCAACTAAATAAGGAATCGAGGAGGATAGTAGAGCGTAGAATTTTAGCTATGCTATACTCCTCGGCCATTGAAATTTAGAGTCTAACTACCATGAGCATTAAAACTGATATTCAAAAGCTGCATAACCGCGTAGATAACTGCCAACGTAAGCTCGATGCAGCGCGTTCTCGTGGTGATCACGAAATGATTTCTAAGTTTACCGACGAAGTTGAGCAATTAACCAAAAAGCTAAATCAGCTTAAACACAAACAGAGTTATGAGCTGAACAAAGAGCGTAAGAGCTTGCTAGATATGCCATTTTCTCGTGAAATCACCAAAGCTGAGCAAGCGGACATTGGCAAACTCAAAAAACGCGTGCGCGGACTTGTCATCGTTCACCCTATGACCAAAATCGGTAAAGAGCTACGTTTGGATGTAATGACAGGCTTTGCACCAAAAGAATTTTAATTCGCGTTAGCACAACGTTTATATTGAGCCTGAGTCCAAAAACTCGGGCTTTTTATTTTCTACCAATCGAATAGGTTAGTGGCCTAGTTCTTACTTAGGAAAAATGCTCGCTAATAAGAATGTAATTAGCACATGAAAGGAAAACCTCGCTATTTCTAACGAGGCTTTGCAATAGAGATTAAGTCAATTGCTGAAGCTTATGTTCAACTAATGGATCACCAGGAACCAATTGTTGAGCAACTTCTAAAAGCTGGACCGTATCTTGTGGATTGTCATGCTCATGCTTAAGCGCAATGTCTACCAGTGGCTGAATATCAATCTGCGCCTGATGCTCTTTCACATGCTCTTTCTTCTCATCAATTAACACATTATGAGCAGTACTCAGTAAGTTCAAACGATGTTGTGAGCTTGCGTTTGCCTTGTTTAGGCAATGGTAGTAATCCTCTTTTAAGCGCAGTGTTTTGGTTTGATGGCGAAACTGGGCAATGTCTATCTGTTGATGGCGGATAAAGTCAGCGGCCACTTGTTTGTAAAAACCAAATTTATTCATATACGTAGCATGAGTTCCATGTCCCATGCCGTAAACACGAAGATGCGTCAGCTCTGGATAGCGCTTAGCATGAAGTCGGTCAATATCATTCGTCGGGTCATAAATGATATAGCCTCTTGCATCTCCCAGATCCAGATCGTGGTAATCACCATCCCAATCAAACTGTTGCGCTATTTCAGTACTGGATCTGTTATCCCAAGGCACCAGTGCTTGGTTTTTGGTACTAACCGGATGAAACAGCAGAACTTGGTCGAGCTTAAGCAAATTGGCGAATGCCCCTATCGCGAAACCTCCCCGACTCAGTCCATAACCTAAACGGCACTCGAAAGGCGCCAGCAGCGTTGACAGTTGCTCAAGGAAGAAAATCAAGTTACGGCTGCGAAACCAATTACTTTTACCCAGATGCTGGAAAGAAATAATATTTACTTTTTGTTTTTGGGCTAGACGATAGCCCCAAGGCGCGAAATCGGGATGTAAGTCCTGTACTTGCAAGTTAGTACCTGCAGGAGAAAAGGTGAACAATAGTGGTTTGTTAAGATCAACAAACTCATACTTAACAAAGACATCATCAAGCAAGTCCTCCCCGGATATTGGTAGTCTGGTTTCCTGCTCTTTACGAGAAAGAGTCAGCCATTCGTCCAACCAGTACAGTAACTTCATTAATCCTCCATCTAAATTGCGCCTAGCAATTGTATTAAAAATTTAATTTTTAGTGCGTGATCATTCCCCCTATCGCAGGGGGCTCTGATATCAGTCCTCTTTTAAAAACAAAGTCTTGGTTTGCTCATTAAATTGGGCAATATCTATCTGTTGATGGCGGATAAATTCCTCCGCCACTGAATTAAAAAATTCTAATTTATCCAATTGGTTGGATTGGGTTCCGTGCCCCATTCCAACAACTTTTAAGTGCGTGAGTTCCGGGTAACGTTCTGCATGCAGACGATCGATGCAATTGGTAGGGTCATAAATAACGTAACCTTTGGCATCACCCAAATCTCGATCATGGTAGCCACTCTCCCAGTCAAACTGCTGAGCTAAATCAGTGCTAGGTCTGTCATCCCATGGAACAATAGTCTTATTCTTCGTACTAACAGGATAAAACAGCAGGACATGGTCCAACTTTAGCAACTCTGAAAATGCACCAACAGCAAAGCCACCTCGGCTCTGACCATAACCCAAACGACACTTAAAGGGCGCTAATAGCTCGGATAACTGCTCAAGAAAGAAAATCAAATTACGACTTCGGAACCAATTACTTTTACCCAAATGCTGGAAAGCAATAATGTTCACTTCTTGCTGTTCTGCGAGCTGATAACCCCAGGGTTTAAAATTCGGGTTTAAATCCTGTACCTGAACATCAGTACCAGAAGGAGAAAAGGTAAACAGTAAAGGCTTATTCGGATCGACTAACTCATACCTAACATACACATCGTCAAGTAAATCAAACCCGGAAATCGGTAGTTTAGACCGCTGTTCAATACGGGTACACGTTCGCCATTCATCTAACCAGTACAGTAACTTCATTTATCCTCCAACCAAATAAGTAACACACTCTATCTCTCTGTTAAGTTTACCTAAATGCTATTAAGCACCCTATAAAGTACCGCTCCACAGAAATCTTACTAGACAATGAAGAAACTATTGCACGGAAAAGAATCGACGCGAACTTAACTCGAATGCAGATGTACAAAAAGAGGTTCGAGAAAGGTAAATTTTAGAAGAAGTACTTACTTGATAAGCAAGACGTTACAGAACTTTTATTTGCAAGGCTGTTTAAAAACAACAGATACAAAAAAACCGCTGTAAGAACAGCGGTTTTTTGTTAAAAGTGGCGGAGAGATAGGGATTTGAACCCTAGATACGCTATTAACGTATGCCGGTTTTCAAGACCGGTGCTTTCAACCACTCAGCCATCTCTCCACAAATTGTTACTAAAACTTAGTCTTATTTAATGATGCCAAATTTTAGTTTTGCTTTCAGATATACCTTGTATCAAAGGTTATGCCTGAAAACGATATTTAAAGCCTGGCGATGTCCTACTCTCACATGGGGAAACCCCACACTACCATCGGCGCTATTTCGTTTCACTTCTGAGTTCGGAATGGAAGTCAGGTGGGTCCAAAACGCTATGGTCGCCAAGCAAATTCTTACTCTCTATTTCTAGAGAAAACTTGGAAAGCTGTTTTTAATTCTCAATTTACACATTCAACGTTCTTACATTGAGTCCATCAAAACCCCTTGGGTGTTGTATGGTTAAGCCTCACGGGCAATTAGTACAGGTTAGCTCAACGCCTCACAACGCTTACACACCCTGCCTATCAACGTCGTAGTCTACGACAACCCTTTAGGATACTTAAAGTATCAGGGAGAACTCATCTCAAGGCTCGCTTCCCGCTTAGATGCTTTCAGCGGTTATCGATCCCGAACTTAGCTACCGGGCAATGCGTCTGGCGACACAACCCGAACACCAGAGGTTCGTCCACTCCGGTCCTCTCGTACTAGGAGCAGCCCCTTTCAATTCTCCAACGCCCACGGCAGATAGGGACCGAACTGTCTCACGACGTTCTAAACCCAGCTCGCGTACCACTTTAAATGGCGAACAGCCATACCCTTGGGACCGACTTCAGCCCCAGGATGTGATGAGCCGACATCGAGGTGCCAAACACCGCCGTCGATATGAACTCTTGGGCGGTATCAGCCTGTTATCCCCGGAGTACCTTTTATCCGTTGAGCGATGGCCCTTCCATTCAGAACCACCGGATCACTATGACCTGCTTTCGCACCTGCTCGAATTGTCATTCTCGCAGTCAAGCGGGCTTATGCCATTGCACTAACCTCACGATGTCCAACCGTGATTAGCCCACCTTCGTGCTCCTCCGTTACGCTTTGGGAGGAGACCGCCCCAGTCAAACTACCCACCAGGCACTGTCCGCAACCCCGATAAGGGGTCAACGTTAGAACATCAACACTACAAGGGTGGTATTTCAAGGACGGCTCCACAGATACTGGCGTACCTGTTTCAAAGCCTCCCACCTATCCTACACATGTAGGGTCAATGTTCAGTGCCAAGCTGTAGTAAAGGTTCACGGGGTCTTTCCGTCTAGCCGCGGGTACACTGCATCTTCACAGCGATTTCAATTTCACTGAGTCTCGGGTGGAGACAGCGTGGCCATCATTACGCCATTCGTGCAGGTCGGAACTTACCCGACAAGGAATTTCGCTACCTTAGGACCGTTATAGTTACGGCCGCCGTTTACCGGGGCTTCGATCAAGAGCTTCGACCGAAGTCTAACCCCATCAATTAACCTTCCGGCACCGGGCAGGCGTCACACCGTATACGTCATCTTACGATTTTGCACAGTGCTGTGTTTTTAATAAACAGTTGCAGCCACCTGGTATCTGCGACTCTCAATAGCTCCATCCGCAAGGGACTTCACCGTCGAGAGCGTACCTTCTCCCGAAGTTACGGTACCATTTTGCCTAGTTCCTTCACCCGAGTTCTCTCAAGCGCCTTGGTATTCTCTACCCGACCACCTGTGTCGGTTTGGGGTACGATTCCTTACAATCTGAAGCTTAGAGGCTTTTCCTGGAAGCATGGCATCAATGACTTCACTACCGTAGTAGCTCGACGTCGTGTCTCAGCCTTAAAGAGAGCCGGATTTACCTAACTCTCAAGCCTACGCACTTGAACCTGGACAACCGTCGCCAGGCCCACCTAGCCTTCTCCGTCCCCCCATCGCAATTGTAAGAAGTACGGGAATATTAACCCGTTTCCCATCGACTACGCCTTTCGGCCTCGCCTTAGGGGTCGACTTACCCTGCCCCGATTAACGTTGGACAGGAACCCTTGGTCTTCCGGCGAGGAGGTTTTTCACCCCCTTTATCGTTACTCATGTCAGCATTCGCACTTCTGATACGTCCAGCATGCGTTACCACACACCTTCAACCGCTTACAGAACGCTCCCCTACCCAATGCACAAAAGTGCATTGCCGCAGCTTCGGTTTACTACTTAGCCCCGTTACATCTTCCGCGCAGGCCGACTCGACCAGTGAGCTATTACGCTTTCTTTAAATGATGGCTGCTTCTAAGCCAACATCCTGGCTGTCTGAGCCTTCCCACATCGTTTCCCACTTAGTAGTAATTTGGGACCTTAGCTGGCGGTCTGGGTTGTTTCCCTCTCCACGACGGACGTTAGCACCCGCCGTGTGTCTCCCGGATAGTACTTACTGGTATTCGGAGTTTGCAAAGGGTTGGTAAGTCGGGATGACCCCCTAGCCTTAACAGTGCTCTACCCCCAGTAGTATTCGTCCGAGGCGCTACCTAAATAGCTTTCGGGGAGAACCAGCTATCTCCAGGTTTGATTGGCCTTTCACCCCTAGCCACAAGTCATCCGCTAATTTTTCAACATTAGTCGGTTCGGTCCTCCAGTTGATGTTACTCAACCTTCAACCTGCCCATGGCTAGATCACCTGGTTTCGGGTCTATATCCAGAGACTGAACGCCCAGTTAAGACTCGGTTTCCCTACGGCTCCCCTAGATGGTTAACCTTGCCACTGAATATAAGTCGCTGACCCATTATACAAAAGGTACGCAGTCACAGGACAAAGCCTGCTCCTACTGCTTGTACGTACACGGTTTCAGGTTCTATTTCACTCCCCTCACAGGGGTTCTTTTCGCCTTTCCCTCACGGTACTGGTTCACTATCGGTCAGTCAGTAGTATTTAGCCTTGGAGGATGGTCCCCCCATATTCAGACAGGATATCACGTGTCCCGCCCTACTCGATTTCACTGAACACACATCGTCAACTACGGGACTATCACCCTGTATCGTCGGCCTTTCCAGACCGTTCGTCTAACGTGTGTAAAGCTTAAGGGCTAGTCCAATTTCGCTCGCCGCTACTTTCGGAATCTCGGTTGATTTCTTTTCCTCGGGGTACTTAGATGTTTCAGTTCCCCCGGTTCGCCTCCTGTTGCTATGTATTCACAACAGGATACTTACTTATGTAAGTGGGTTTCCCCATTCGGAAATCCCAGACTCAAGTGGCTTTTACTGCCTAATCTGGGCTTATCGCAAGTTAATACGTCCTTCATCGCCTCTGACTGCCAAGGCATCCACCGTGTACGCTTAGTCACTTAACCATACAACCCGAAGGAGTTTCGAATTGAAGTTAAACAACCAAAGTTGTCTCTCATTATTTGAATGAGCGAGAGACATTCGATTTTGCCGGACTCAAATTCCAAGAACACTTGAATGTGTTTTTAGTTGTATTCCATTAGGAATACTTTGAGAACTTTACAATCAAACTCCTATCTATTTAAAGACAAGGTTTGATTTGTCAGCTTTCCAAATTGTTAAAGAGCTAGATTCATTTAAGAACCATTTTTAAGAACACTTAAGACTTTCTGTTTTAAAAGAAATGCGCTTAAAGATGGTGGGCGATACCGGGCTCGAACCAGTGACCCCCTGCTTGTAAGGCAGGTGCTCTCCCAACTGAGCTAATCGCCCATCGAATCAAGAATGGTGGAGCTAAGCAGGATCGAACTGCTGACCTCCTGCGTGCAAGGCAGGCGCTCTCCCAGCTGAGCTATAGCCCCATATCTTGAGATAATGGTGGGTCGTGCAGGATTCGAACCTGCGACCAATTGATTAAAAGTCAACTGCTCTACCAACTGAGCTAACGACCCAATGGTATCCCGTAGGGGAGTCGAACCCCTGTTACCGCCGTGAAAGGGCGGTGTCCTAGGCCTCTAGACGAACGGGACACTAAGTGAACATCTTGGGGGATGTTCTATCTCTTAAACTTCATAAACCATATCAATCTGTGTGGACACTCATCGTGAGTAATCATCGTATAAGGAGGTGATCCAGCGCCAGGTTCCCCTAGCGCTACCTTGTTACGACTTCACCCCAGTCATGAACCACAAAGTGGTAAGCGTCCCCCCGAAGGTTAAACTACCTACTTCTTTTGCAGCCCACTCCCATGGTGTGACGGGCGGTGTGTACAAGGCCCGGGAACGTATTCACCGTGGCATTCTGATCCACGATTACTAGCGATTCCGACTTCATGGAGTCGAGTTGCAGACTCCAATCCGGACTACGACGCACTTTTTGGGATTCGCTCACTTTCGCAAGTTGGCCGCCCTCTGTATGCGCCATTGTAGCACGTGTGTAGCCCTACTCGTAAGGGCCATGATGACTTGACGTCGTCCCCACCTTCCTCCGGTTTATCACCGGCAGTCTCCCTGGAGTTCCCGACATTACTCGCTGGCAAACAAGGATAAGGGTTGCGCTCGTTGCGGGACTTAACCCAACATTTCACAACACGAGCTGACGACAGCCATGCAGCACCTGTCTCAGAGTTCCCGAAGGCACCAATCCATCTCTGGAAAGTTCTCTGGATGTCAAGAGTAGGTAAGGTTCTTCGCGTTGCATCGAATTAAACCACATGCTCCACCGCTTGTGCGGGCCCCCGTCAATTCATTTGAGTTTTAATCTTGCGACCGTACTCCCCAGGCGGTCTACTTAACGCGTTAGCTCCGAAAGCCACGGCTCAAGGCCACAACCTCCAAGTAGACATCGTTTACGGCGTGGACTACCAGGGTATCTAATCCTGTTTGCTCCCCACGCTTTCGCATCTGAGTGTCAGTATCTGTCCAGGGGGCCGCCTTCGCCACCGGTATTCCTTCAGATCTCTACGCATTTCACCGCTACACCTGAAATTCTACCCCCCTCTACAGTACTCTAGTCTGCCAGTTTCAAATGCTATTCCGAGGTTGAGCCCCGGGCTTTCACATCTGACTTAACAAACCACCTGCATGCGCTTTACGCCCAGTAATTCCGATTAACGCTCGCACCCTCCGTATTACCGCGGCTGCTGGCACGGAGTTAGCCGGTGCTTCTTCTGTCGCTAACGTCAAATCTATACGCTATTAACGCATAAACCTTCCTCACGACTGAAAGTGCTTTACAACCCGAAGGCCTTCTTCACACACGCGGCATGGCTGCATCAGGCTTGCGCCCATTGTGCAATATTCCCCACTGCTGCCTCCCGTAGGAGTCTGGACCGTGTCTCAGTTCCAGTGTGGCTGATCATCCTCTCAGACCAGCTAGGGATCGTCGCCTTGGTGAGCCCTTACCTCACCAACTAGCTAATCCCACCTAGGCATATCCTGACGCGAGAGGCCCGAAGGTCCCCCTCTTTGGCCCGTAGGCATCATGCGGTATTAGCCATCGTTTCCAATGGTTATCCCCCACATCAGGGCAATTTCCTAGGCATTACTCACCCGTCCGCCGCTCGACGCCGTTAACGTCCCCCGAAGGTTCAGTTAACTCGTTTCCGCTCGACTTGCATGTGTTAGGCCTGCCGCCAGCGTTCAATCTGAGCCATGATCAAACTCTTCAATTTAAGATTTTGTTCGGCTCAATGAATACTGAACATTACATAACGTAATGTTTGAATTGACTGTGCTCTTATTGGTTTTCACTTTTGAAAAAGTAAAACAAAACAGCTCAAGGCTGCTTCCCAATTCGAATGGTCACTTCGTATCATTGAAACCTAATTTGATACCGCTTTCCGTTAAGAAAAGAAATACCTAATTGGATTATCATCAACGAGTGCCCACACAGATTGATAGGTCTATATTGTTAAAGAGCTTGCTTTGCGAGAAGTTTTTCTCTCAAAGCGGAGGCGTATTCTAATGAACTAATTCTTGGTGTCAAACACTTTTTAAATTAATTTTTAGAAGCTTTTAATTCGCCTTGTTGCCAACTGCTTTTGCGTTTCCGCTTTGCCCTGACAACGGAGGCGCATTATAGGGAGATGATTTTTCTTGGCAACCCTTTTTGAAGAAAAAATTCAAAAAAAAGCGCCGAGTGATGAAATCTCACTCAAACGCTTATTTTTAGCACTCATTTGTTAATGCCAGGTAGCAAATAGGCAATCAGAATGTATCCAACCAAGACTCTTCAAAGCTTGTAATATCAAGTGAAAGCGATTTGCTCACTTCGATCTCTTCTATGGTTTCTAATTCTTTAGTTACGCTACTCATGGTGAGCGTGTTGTTGTCTAACTCGAATACTTGTCTTTGCGTGGTGTAGTAGAACTTGAGAATGGTCAGCGCTTTCAAATCATCCATACTTGCAGCAGCTTTGATATTTTTTAGCTTACGGTAAATCTTGTTGTGTATTTGCTTAAGCTTCCAAACGTACAGAACTTCTCGCATGTAAGGGTGAGTTTTAAATTGGTTTAGCAAAGAGAGGGACGTCGCGAGAGACAGAAGTACGCCAATCAAATTCCAATGAAAGTTACCTGTAGATTGTTCCGGTTGAATGTTGGTATTGCCAAAAAGACTAATGAGTAGCGTACTGAAGGCTAATGAAGAGACAGCAAGCAATACAACAAAGCCGCCAATCACCAGGTTTACTTTCTTTTTATAGACTTCTTTATTGATTTTTTTAATTTCCATATACCACTCCTAAAGGGTTACCCCTATTGTAGCGGCGAGAATCGGCACCACAATCGTAGCTTTGTAAGTAAGTTCATAATTCTCGCATCAAAGCGTCGTCTGGGTATATACTCCGCGCATTCACTCTTCATATATAGAGGCTAAATTCATGCGCTCTTTTGTTTTACGAGCTCGTGCTGCACCAACCACCAGCAAAGCACTACTCGAAGGTGTCGGTCAGGAAGCACACACTGAGATCCTTGCTCACACTATGATGAACACTATGTTTGTTGCACAGTCACATCGTGAAGACGTAGTTGTGTACCTGGTTCTTGAGAGCACCAAAGATTACTCCCGCACGATTACGATTCGATCGAATGATATGACTAATATTGGTGGATTCCACGAGTCGACGTTGATCGCTGCCGTGGCGCGTGCTTTGGATGCATCGGTTGGTATGGGCAAAGAGCAGCTGCGTGACGTTGAGCCAGGTATTACGGTTCGTACCATTAGTTTCGAGCGCTTGGTTCAAGAACTGGCTGAAGACCATCAGCTATATATGTTGGATAAGAAAGGCGATTTCGTTCGTGATGCAGAAATTGGGACAAACCCTTGTTTCTTGCTAACTGATCACATTCCAATGCCGAAGAAGTCATTCAACAGTTTGAAACGCCTTGGGACAGAAAAGATAAGCCTTGGTCCTAAGATGTTGTTTGCTTCTCAGTGTGTAGTACTGATTCACAATGAACTGGACATTCGCGAATTCTAGTTCTTCGCTTACGAATAGTGTCACTGACAGATGGTAAAAAACGAAAGAGGACTCCATGGAGTCCTCTTTTTGTTTCTCAATTTCTGGTGGTAGCCTTATTTACCACCAATGCTCAAACGTGCAAAACGCACATCTGGTGCAAAGAAAGTTCGGCTGTCATTGATTAGCTGAGTATCTCCAACCGCGTCCACTTCTTGCAGCATTTTGTAGAAGTTACCCGCAACAGTAATACCACGTACTGGTTGAACTCGTTGACCATCTCGGCATAAGAACCCGCTAGCACCAAACGAGAAATCACCGCTGACAGCATCGGCGCCAGAATGAACACCCTGAAGTTCTACTAGTTCAAGGTACTCACCCGCTTTAACTTCAGCAACACTGCTCTTGCCCGTAGCAATCACTTTGTGGTTAGCAGCAACATCTAGGCTTGATTTCGCTCCTCGAGCAGCACTCGCGGTTGAAACGGCACCTAAGTAGCTTGCAGTGTGACTGTTGTGCAATAACGTATTGAGCTGACCATTCTCAATTAACACATTGTCCTGAGTTGCAAAGCCTTCACTATCGAAACCACAAATTGCCATACCATTTGCCATGTATGCGGTGTCAGTCAGGGTGATCAATTCACTTGCAACGCTTTGACCAAGCTTGTTACCCAATGGTGTAATCCCTTTCACTGCGCTTACACCAGAGAAAGCACTGCCGAATGCACCGAACAAACTGCTCAGCGCATCGATATGGAAGATAGCTGGATAGTTGCCAGTTTTAACCGGACCGCCATCAAGCAAGTCACGGGCTAAGTTGTAACCCTCTTCAATACAGAAAGCCGAGTTCAACTCGTCGAAACGACGCCCTACCGACATCTTACCCGCCATCGACTGCTTACCGTCTTTTTCAAAAAGCGTGTAGGCGTAACAGTTGAAAGAGCGCTCGAAGTGCTGACACAGAGTACCTTGCGTATTAGCAATGATCAGTTGAGTTTCACCATCGCTATAGCCGTTGTATGGCGAGCTTGAAGCATGAGGTAAGCTGACCACACCTTGCTCAAGCGCAAGAGAAAGCTCGATTTTTTCATCAACAGACGTGGTGTCTTCCTGCGCAATTTCCGCAACATCCGTCGTGATCTGGCTGTCTACACAGCTGATCGTTTGATGTTCATCTTGCTTGGAGAAGCGAGCACTCTGCAACGCATTAGTCAGCATCAAATCTAGGCTTGGCTGTTCTAATGACTCAGAATAACTGGTCGCTACTCGTGCGTCTTTTGCCACTCGAACACCGAGTACCTGGCTCGAGCTTACTTTGTATTCATCCAGCTTGCCTTGGTTCGCTTTCAAAGAGAAGCTGCTGTTGCGGTTAACAATCACATCCGCTTCTGCGCCTTGGCGTTTAGCTTCTGACAGAACGTAGTCAACGGCATTAAGAAGTTGTTGTTCTTGGCTCATTAGTTACCACCTCCTACCAGAATATTGTCGACTTTCAGCGAAGGCTGACCGACGGTTGTTGGTACAGCACCACTCACAGAACCACACATACCCGGAGCAAGTGCCATGTCCTTGCCCACCATGCTGATTTCTTTCAGAACTTTAGGGCCAGTACTGATCAGCGTTGCCGCTTTGAGTGGTTTGGTGATTTTGCCGTTTTCGATCAGATAAGCTTCACGTACTGCAAAGTTGAACTCGCCAGTACCTGGCTGAACAGAGCCGCCGCCCATTTTCTTGGCGTAAATACCACGCTCAACACCTGCCAGCATATCGTCCAGTGAATGCTCACCTTCTTCAATAAAGGTGTTACGCATACGAGAAGTCGGAGCGAACTTATAGTTTTGACGACGGCCTGAACCGGTTGGCTCATAACCCGTTTTCATGCCGCCCATTTTGTCGACCATAAAGCTGGTTAACTTACCGTCTTTGATAAGTTGAGTGCGCTGAGTAGGCAACCCTTCGTCATCGACATGAATTGAGCCCCACTCGTTGGTCATGGTGCCATCATCAACTGCGTTCACGGCCGTGTGAGCAATCATTTCGCCCATCTTGTCATGGAATACGGATGCTTTCTTCGCAACCGATGTAGTCTCTAACAAGTGACCACATGCTTCGTGGAAAATAACACCACCAAAACCATTGCCGATAACCACAGGCATTTCACCTGATGGACACGCATCGGCCCCAAGCTTAACCAAAGCTTGTTGAGCGATAGTCTGCCCCAGTTCCTTGGCATCTAACTGCTCACTGAACTCCCAGCCAGCCAGTGCACCGGGACCTTCCATGCCAGAAGATTGCTCATTGCCTTTTTGAGCAACAGTGTTACCTGCGACGCGAATGTAATGACGCGTATCATCAACGTGTAAACCTTCCGAGTTGAAGATAGATACCTGCTGCTCTCGCTGTAACACACTACCAATAAACTGGCTGATGTATTCACTTTCCGCTCGTGCCGCTTGATCAACTTTTAAAAGAAACGCGATTTTAGAATCCAGATTGGCGTCTTTACTCAGAGGCAAACGGCATCCGTGCTGAACTGGGTAGCGATTCAAATTAAGAGAACCCGCAGATGCGATTTGCTCACGTTTGTCTTTCGCAGCCAGCAACGAGGTGACGCGTTTGAGTTCTGCTTCGTCTGTGCTGTTGGTGTACCCATAAAGCACTTTGTGACCGAAGAAGAGGCGAATACCGATACCAAAATCGATACCGGAATTGACCTTATCCACCTCACCAGATGCGATCTGGACGGTGTTAGTTTGATGATGTTCAACGAATAGCTCAGCGAAATCAGCTCCTAGAAAAAGAGCATGATCGATCACTGACTTCGCTGTTACAGAATTAAGCATGAAGTCTCCTTGCTTGATGATCGTCTTAGCCTTCCTAAATAACTTACTGTTAATTCAGTAAAGTTAAATTGGCAACACGTTAAATTTTAACAGTTTATTAACCTTGTTTTGTGCTAATCCTTGCTAAGTGAGACCACGATTGTTTATTAAATATTCCAGTTTCTGCACATAAACCAGAGAGTTGCACTGGTCAATTCCGCGCTACAAAACATATAAAGGCTACTCTATCACTCACAACACACAAATGAACAATTAAAAAACGTATCCCTCAAGTAAGTGTCCTGCTATCATCAAAACGAAATAGTCGGGGGGCCACGTATTACGCGTTGGCTGAGATCGAAATTCGAGACCCGTTGAACCTGATTCAGTTAGCACTGACGTAGGGAACTATGAGCACTTTGCCTTTCGCCTAATTTACTAGGCACGCTGCAGCGGATACGAAAATCGATCTGCCTACCGTGGTCAAAGTCAGTTCCTATACGTCTTGTAATAGGAGCGACCATGACGCAGCAATCACAGCCTAATTCCCACAAGACGCCATCTGCAACAACCCCAATTGTTTTGACGATCGCTGGTTCAGATAGCGGTGGCGGCGCTGGTATTCAGGCAGACATTAAAGCCATGTCTGCAACGGGCAGTTTTGCATGCTCTGTCATTACTGCAATTACCTCGCAAAATACTCAAGGCGTCTCAGCCATTTTTCCTATTCCACTTGAGCACGTTGAAAGCCAACTCGATGCGGTATTCACTGACCTTAATATCGTGGCCGTTAAAGTCGGCATGCTGGCCGATTCCAACATCATCAAAGTAGTGGCTAACAAAATTAAACAATACCAACCGAAACATCTGGTTATTGACCCGGTAATGGTCGCCACCAGCGGTGATTTATTGCTGGAACACTCTGCGATAAGCACGTTAAAAGAAGAACTCATCCCTCTCGCAGACATCATCACCCCTAATCTTCCTGAGGGCGCAGCGTTAACCGGAAAAGCAGCACCGCAATCCGAAGCTGAAATGAATGAGATGATTGCGGATCTCCGTGAACTCGGCGCAAAAGCAGTCTTGTTGAAAGGCGGTCACTTGGAGAAAGGTGAAAACAGTAGCGACCTACTGATCATGCAAGACTCTTCAGAACTCATTAGCGCGAAGCGCTTCCCAACCAAGAATACACACGGTACGGGATGTACGCTTTCTTCTGCTATTGCGTCTTACCTTGGACAAGGCAATAACCTACACAAAGCCGTGCACTTAGGTAAACAGTACATCTCTCAAGCGATTGCCCATGCCGATGAGCTGGAAGTCGGTAAAGGTCACGGCCCGGTCCACCACTTCTTCGCAGGTCACACGTATGTGCGCTAACGCGATTGGTATTCAGTTTAGTCACGCTAGTCTGCAATACAACGAAAGCCAGGCACCCACTCTGGCAGGAGTGAACATGACCATTCCTGCAGGTCAGTGGACGGTTTTACTGGGGCGAAGCGGCTGCGGTAAAACCACCATTTTGCGCTATCTCGCCGGTTTACTTGATGAACAGGTGAAATGGCAAGGTGAACTGACGACCACTGACGGAATAGCTTTGCACGAGCGTATCGCTTACATGGCTCAACAGGATTTGTTACTGCCGTGGCTCAACGTGCTGGACAACGTTTGTTTGAGTTCTCGCTTTTCTCACGCTAACTCAAATTCAACCGATGAGAAACAGCGAGCTATTCAATTGCTCGAACAAGTTGGATTAGCTGACGACGCCTACGCTAAGCCAACGCAACTTTCCGGAGGTATGCGCCAGCGTGTTGCTCTTGCTCGTACACTGATGCAGGACAAACCTGTGGTCTTGATGGACGAGCCCTTCTCTGCTCTGGATGCCGTTACTCGTCATAAGCTGCAAACCTTATCGGCTACACTGCTCAAAGGAAAAACGGTCGTGCTGATTACTCACGATCCGCAAGAAGCCGTTCGTCTTGCCAACCAATTGTATGTACTGCAAGGCACACCTGCACAAGCTAAACATCTGCTGGTGCCAGATACGATGCCTCCTCGCGTGCTTGATGGCGAATGTGCCGCCTTGCAACAAGCGATCTTAGATCAGTTGGAGAAAGATTATGAGTGATATGACTCAATACAACTCCGTCTCAGAACGTATCAGCAAAAAAGAAAGAGTCACCCATCCAGCTCTGCGCTTGGTGATCAGCACTGCGGTCATTTTAGGCCTGTGGCAACTGATTGTCGTGGCGTTCAATATGCCCAGTTTCATTTTGCCTGCGCCTGTTGATGTGCTGAATAGATTAATCTCCCGCTATGACGTGTTGCTCGCACACACCTGGGTCACCGCACAGGAAATCCTACTTGGTCTTGGACTCGGCTTGTCGATGGGTTTGCTGTTTGCGCTGCAAATGTTGCTGTTCGAACCACTAAAACGCTGGCTGCTACCGATTCTGATTGCTAGCCAGGCGATTCCGGTATTTGCCATTGCACCCGTTCTGATGCTTTGGCTTGGCTACGGCATCGCATCAAAAGTCGTGATGGCAGCGATCATCATTTTTTTCCCTGTTACGACGTGTTGTTACGACGGTTTACGCAATACCCCAACTGGATACCTGGATTTGGTGAAAACGATGGGCGCTTCGAAATGGCAACTTCTGCGTCACATTCAATTGCCAGCGGCACTGCCGACATTGGCTTCAGGCATTCGTGTCGCAGTGGTTATCGCCCCAATTGGAGCGGTCGTCGGCGAGTGGGTCGGTTCAAGTGAAGGCTTGGGTTATCTGATGCTACAAGCCAACGCACGCATGATCATCGACGAGATGTTTGCCGCACTGTTTATCCTCGCCGTGCTGTCCATCGCACTCTACTTCATCACTGACAAATTATTGAAAAAAGCCATCCCTTGGGAAAGCAAATAGATAAAACAAATAGAGATCACCAAAAGGAAGATTACCCGTGAATAAAAACAAACTTATTAGCGCTGCAGCTCTGCTTGCTTCAATTGTTTCAACTAACGCACTGGCGGCCGAAAAAGAGCTGACTTTGATGTTGGATTGGTTCGTGAATCCGAACCACGGCCCTATCGTTATTGCGAAAGAGCGTGGTTACTTTAAAGAGCAAGGCTTGAAGATCAACATTCAAGAACCTGCCGACCCAAGCACGCCACCTAAACTGGTTGCCGCAGGCAAAGTGGATATGGCGATTTCATACCAACCAAGTCTGACGATTGATGTTGCCGCAGGCCTGCCACTTATCCGCTCTGCTACGTTAATCGCAACACCACTTAATACCATGATGGTGCTGGACAACGGTAAAAACGACAGCCTTGCCGATCTAAAAGGCAAGAAGATCGGTATTGCTATCGCGGGTAATGAAGAAGCAACCATCGGCACAATGTTGGCACAAGAGAATGTGAAGTTTTCTGACGTACAAATCATCAACGTTGGCTGGGCGCTATCTTCCTCTCTGGCATCAGGTAAAGTGGATGCAATTTGGGGTGGACTACGTAACTTCGAAACTAACCAGCTTGCGTTAGAGGGTTACCAAGCTAAAGCCTTCTTCCCGGAAGAACACGGCGTGCCAGCATATGACGAACTTGTGTTTGTCGCGAATGCAAATACATACGACAAAGAGGCCATCAAAGCCTTCAACAAAGCGCTTGAGCAAGCCACTACTTACATCGTGAACCATCCAAAACAATCTTGGAAAGAGTTTGTTGCTTACTCCCCAGACACGCTGCACAATGAACTGAACCAACGCGCCTGGAATGACACTTTGACTCGTTTCGCGCTTCGCCCATCCGCAGTTGATCTAAAACGCTACGACGATTACGCCGAGTTCATGTACTCACAAAAGATCATCGAAACACTACCAAAAGCAAAAGATTACGTGCCTAGCTTTGACTAATTCTGAGGTTATCCCATTATGAAATACCAAGATTTGATCGACGCTTGCCGTCAAGACTGGCAGGAATACACCGAGCACCTTTTCGTTCAGCAACTGGCGAACGGTACGCTTGCTCAACCTTGTTTTCTGCATTATTTGAAACAGGACTTTTTATTTCTCAAGCAATACGCGCGCGCTTACGCATTAGCGATTTATAAAGCACGAACTTTGTATGACATGCGTCGCGCACTGCCAAGCGTTCATGCGTTGTTGGATTCAGAAATCGCTCACCATGTTACTTACTGTGGTCAATGGGGCTTGACTGAATCCGATCTGGAAAACGAACCGGAAGATTTCGGCACCGTAGCCTACACACGCTATGTGTTAGATGCAGGTATGACGGGGGATTTGGTTGACCTGTATGCGGCATTAGCGCCTTGCTCTATCGGCTACGCGGTTATTGGCAAAATGTTGATGGAAGATGAAAACACCATCATTGAAGGTAACCCGTACGCTAGCTGGATCACCCTTTATGGCGGTGAAGAATTCCAGTCAGGTGTTGCGGAGGGCGCAGCGCACTTTAACGAGCTATTGGCTGAAATCGATATCAATAGCCAGCGCGGCCAGAACCTGATTCAGGTATTCAAAACGGCAACGCGTATGGAAGTCGCTTTCTGGCAACAAGGCTTGAATGCTCAGCAAGATTAATTGGAGACGCCCATGTTAATTGAAAATATCACTCAAGCATTAACCGCTGTACGTCAACAAAAGCCGTTGGTTGTGAACATCACTAACTACGTTGTAATGAACAACACGGCGAACGCTCTGCTGGCAATTGGTGCCTCTCCAATCATGGCGCACTCCAAACAAGAGATGGCAGAAATGATGTCATTTGATGGCGCGCTGGTGATCAACATTGGCACGCTCGACAGCGAGTGGACACCTCGTATGATCTTTGCGGTAGAGCAAGCCAATGCCAATGGTAAAGTTGTCGTCCTCGATCCTGTGGGCTGCGGCGCAAGCACTCTGCGAACAGAAACATCTCGTCAGATAGCGCGTCTTGCAGACAAACTTATCATTCGTGGTAACGCGTCAGAAATCATTGCTCTGGCTGGTGAACAAGCTCAGAGCAAAGGGGTCGATGCTCTGGATAGCAGCGATGCAGCATTAGGCGCTGCGCAGTTCCTCGTTGCAGAGTATGGCGCAAACGTGGTGATTTCTGGCGAGACGGATTACATCGTGACGAAATCGCAGACCGTAACACTCGGCAATGGCCACGAAATGATGCCATACGTAACGGGAATGGGTTGTACGTTATCTGCACTCACTGGCGCATTTGCCGCGGTGGGTGATGAAACCGGTTTGGCCGCCGCTGCCGTACTTGGCGTAGCGGGTGAAATCGCCGCCGAACAAGCGCGCGGTCCGGGCAGCTTACAATTAACCTTGCTTGACGAGTTGTATCAGCTTGACGAACAAACACTGGCAAAACGACTCAAGCTTACCGTCATTCAAGACTGACAACTTAACATCGATGCCTCCGGCTCATAACGAAGAGTTGGAGGCATAAAGGAAACAAAATGAACGCCTATCGTTTGTATTTGGTCACCGATGACCAACAAGATCTTGCCACGCTCAAGCATGTGGTCAGTAAAGCAGTGGAAGGTGGCGTGACCATGGTGCAAGTTCGTGAGAAACATGGTGACGTACGTGCTTTCATCGAACGGGCTCAAGCGGTAAAAGATATCCTCAAAAATACTAACGTACCTTTGATAATCAATGACCGAGTTGATGTTGCACTTGCCGTCGATGCTGACGGCGTGCACCTCGGTCAATCGGACATGCCTGCTCATATCGCACGCGAACTGATTGGTCCAAATAAAATCCTCGGTTTATCCATTGAGGATGAGCAACAACTCGCGGAAGTCGACACCCTACCCATCGATTACATAGGCTTAAGTGCCATCTATGCGACACCGACCAAAACCAACACCCAAAAACACTGGGATATAGATGGTTTAAAAATGGCACTCAATACTACATCTCTGCCGATCGTCGCGATTGGCGGCATTAACGAATCGACTATCCCAGCGCTAAGCGCAACGGGTGTACACGGTTTGGCTCTGGTATCGGCTATCTGTCATGCCGACGACCCTAAACTGGCTTGCGAGTACTTACTTAGCCTAATGGCCTGATATACCAAGAACAAATGAGGTAATGAGTTTCTTCAAACCATTTTCACTCTACTTTTGCGATTTGACACATCTTTGATAAGTTTTTCACGCCCAGTGGCGTAAGATAACTGTCTATATTCCCGGTTGTAAAAGTTCTTAATGAAAACAAAAAAATACGGATTGATGATGCTCGCCTTGTTTGTTCTTGGCATCATCCCATTGTCACTCTCCTCTTCATATCAGAATCTCTCCTCTCCAGTATCGGACGGACTCGGTATCACCTTCACTTTATTAACAGACTCCGCTGGCAGTAAGGGGTTTCTTATCACTCTTATCTTGTTGATTCTGTCTCTCTATCGATTTAAACCCAGCTATAAAGAGTGGATGCAGAAGCTGTCTATGCTTGGCTTACTGTTAGTGATTGGTTTTGTCTGTAAAGCAGGCTTAAAACTGATGACAGAAAGCCCACGCCCATATACCGAACTTCTGGTTGCCGAACAGCTTATAGACACACCAGAGTCTTTTTATCAGCTAACAACAGAACAACAATCGAGCGCGATTGAACACGTCTCAAACCAAGTCAGCGATTGGCGAACCCGCCATTGGCAAGGAGAAAAAGACTACTCTTTTCCTTCTGGACACACGATTTTCGTCGCAATTTGTCTCGCCTTCTTTGGAGGCTTAATGCTTCAACAGCAATGTTACTTTTCCGCTTTTTCTCTTTGGTTTTGGGGAGTCAGTGTCGCGTACAGCCGTTTGTGGTTAGGCATGCATCGCCCTGAAGATTTGATAGGCTCAGTGGTATTTGTCGCCGTGATATTTACACTTCTGCCCACATTTCAGGTCACTAAAAAGATGCCGTTTGTTGCTTTAGCGCCGCGCTAATACGAACGAATTTTAGATAAAAAAGAAGCCAGCGAATTGCTGGCTTCTTGCTTTTAAATGCTACTTGTTGCTACCCATTTTTAGGTGGTTCAAACGCGGTGAGTTCTAACTCAGGGCCGGTATATTTTTCGATACGAACCAGTGCCGAGTTTGCCGCGCAGCCATTGCCGAGTCTGGAGGTCGGAATATCCAGTGTCAGCACATTACAGCCACCGTTCTTACAAATCCCGGTTTTTGGATCCAGATCTGGCCAGCCACCTTCGTGAATACATACCGAACCTTGCTTGATGCGATCCGTCACTTCTGCGCCGACTAACACCTGACCTCGGCCATTAAAAGCTCGAACAAGGTCGCCCGTTTTTATGCCACGGGATTTCGCATCTTCAGGGTGAATCCAAATCGGTTCACGGTTCGCAATCGCGTACTCTTCGCGGATTTTCGCGTAGTTAAACTGGCTGTGAAGACGATGGGCTGCGTGTGCTGTCATGAGCTGCAACTCACCATCTTGCGCATTACCCGTATATTCTGTTGGTTCGAACCAAGCAGGGTGCGGCAAACAATCTTCTAGCTGATAGCCTTCAATCGTCTTCGAGTAGATTTCAATTTTGCCACTTGGCGTACCAAGAGGGTTCAAAACAGGATCTTCGCGGAAGTCAGCATAACGGACAAACTGAGCGTTTTTCTCGTTCCATTTCATCTCGATCAGCTGGTTATCTTCCCAGAATTTACTGAAGTTCGGCATTGCTACGCGAGAGCCACGACCACCTTGTTGCGCCACTTTGTAAAACCCGTACAGCCATTCCATTTCCGTTTTGCCTTCGGTGTAAACATCTCGTCCACCCGGAGCGATCATCTCCGCCATATCAGCAAAAACATCGAAGTCGTTGCGCGCTTCTCCCTGAGGCTCAACCACCTGCTTCATTGGAACCAAGTGCTGGTTACTGTAGTCACCCGTCATGGTCATATCGTTGCGTTCAAACGACGTGGTGATTGGCAGAACGATATCGGCATGCTTCGCAGCAGCTGTCCAGTAAGGTTCTGAAATCACGATCAGTTCAGGTTTTTGCCATGCTCTGATAAGACGATTGGTATCTTGGTGATGAGTAAAGTTCGCGCCACCAGCCCACCAAATCATTTTGATATCAGGGAACGTCAGCTCGTGACCATTGTGATGATAAGCTTTGCCTGGGTTTTCCAGCGCTTCTACAATTCGCGCCACTGGGAAACTTTGTACAGCCCCAGACACCGCCCAGTCATTACCCGCTGATGAACCGCCACCTAACGATGCTGAAATTGCAGGAAGTACTCCCGCATCTCGGGCAGGGTTACCACCATTAGAGTAGTGGTACGAGAGACCGAAACCACCGCCCGGCAAGCCAATCTGACCCAGCATAGAGGCCAGCGTAACCAGCATCCAGTGACGTTGCTCACCGTACTGTTGACGCTGCATGCCCCAGCCAGACATTAACATGGTGCGGTTTTTACTGAAGATATCGGCCAACAGCTCTAGTTGCTTAACAGGCACCCCACAGATACTTGACGCCCATTCGGCTGATTTCTCTACCCCATCTTCTTCGCCAAATAAGTACGCTTCGAATTTATCGTAACCCGTGGAGTACTTCTCGAGGAAAGCTTTGTCATGCTTACCTTGTTTGACTAAAGTGTGCGCAATACCCATCATCATCGCTACGTCAGTCATTGGATGCGGCGCGATCCACTCGGCATTATCACCAAAGAATTCGATGGTTTCAGAACGAATCGGGTCAATCGCAATCACCGTCTTGCCCGATTTTTTCAGTTGATGGAAAAACTCAAGACCCGCGCAATCAGTTGAGCTCCACGCAATCTTTAGGGTGTTGATTGGGTTTAAACCCCAAAGTACCACCACGTCACTGTGCTCAAGAACAACAGGGTAAGTGGTTTGTTGCTCATAGACTTCAATCGAACCGACAACGTGCGGCATGATGATCTGTGCGGCCCCCGTAGAGTAATCGCCTAGGTGACCAGAATAACCGCCCGCCATACTCATGTAGCGTTGCAGCAGGGTCTGCGCTTTGTGCAGCACGCCGCTAGAACGCCAACCATACGAGCCGGCGAAAACAGAAGCTGGACCATAGGTTTTACGAATACGCATGTGCTGCTCATGGATCAGCTTGTAAGCCTCATCCCAGGACACGCGTTCAAATTCATCACTGCCTCGAAGGCCTTCGGGTGAGGATGGGTTTGCCAGGTAGCCTTTTCGCACCATTGGGTATTTAACACGAGCCTTAGTATGCACTTGGTCTGGCCCTGTGCTTTGCAGGCTGTTTGGTACCGTCTGAGGCAGCGCATTCGTTGTAGAAATCAGTTTGCCATCTTGCACTTCACACAGCATAGGGCCCATACGGCCAGCCGTTAAGATGCCTTTACCACGCGCATCCGAAGAGGCAACGGACAACGGTGAAAATGAAGTGAAGGCCATCGCACCGGCCGCCATACCAGTGCCTTTCACAAATCCGCGGCGGGTCATATTAGTCATAATCTTTTCCTTCTATTTATCGTTAGTGACCAACCACATCTTTCGCGTGGTGCTGGAAGAACTTAGTCAGAATTTCTAGGTTTTCGGCGGTAATATCCGTGCGATCACCCATACTCTTCGCGACTGGTCCCCATGCGTTCACCGTGAAGTGATTTGAAGGAATCTTCGCATGACA
The DNA here is from genome assembly GCF_000241385.1 of Vibrio sp. EJY3. Classification (NCBI taxonomy): domain Bacteria; kingdom Pseudomonadati; phylum Pseudomonadota; class Gammaproteobacteria; order Vibrionales; family Vibrionaceae; genus Vibrio; species Vibrio sp. EJY3. The sequence continues at coordinate 73,728 of NC_016614.1, read as the reverse complement.
AGTTGCACAGTAAACATTGTCCAACTCTTCTGCGTATGACCATACTGGCTCTAGCGTATCTACGACTGGAGAATCAATCGTGCCAGTTAGAGAAACAGAGCGCCATTCGTTACCGTATACATCAGCAGCAAACTCGCCACCTTCAAGCGCTTGCTGACCTTGCTCTGTCAGTGTGGCGACAATCGCACGTTGACCTTCACCCATGTAGAGCACTTGTTCGGCTCCTTTCATTTGGTAAGCGTTCAGTTTAACCGTGCGAGCATCACCTTCCGTACTGACAACGTCTAACTTCGTTGTTGGATTAATAGTACCCAACTCACCCATATCGATGGCTGTGACTGGGTAAACCACTTCTGCTCCCGGAGAAGTTTGAGTGGTAAAGCTCATGAGTGTTTCAAACGCTTTACTGTCGAGTTCGGCCTCTGGTGCGAAGTGAGCCACACCTTTGTGACAATCAATACAGGTCTGATTGTTTGCAATTCCGTACTCGTGCATTTTTACAGCATCACGTGATTGCTCAAACGGTTCCATCGCATCAAAGTCGTGACACGAACGACAGGTTGCAGAATCATTTTCGCGGAACTGCTCCCAAACCATTTCAGCCAATTCTTTCCGGTGCGCTTCGTATTTTTCAGGCGTATCTATTTTGCCTGTGATGAACTCGTGGTAAATATCCTTCGATGCACGAATTTTCGTAATCAAATAGTCGACAGGTTCATGAGGGATGTGACAGTCAGAACATTCTGCGCGAATGCCTTTTGCGTTACTAAAGTGAACAGACCCTTGATACTCTTTATAAGGTGTTTCCATGGTATGGCACGAGACACAAAACTCCGTAGATGAAGTGTAATGCATCACCGCAGCCGATCCCCCGAGGGTTAACCAACCAACCCCTATCCCAACCGCTAATAACAAAATAATAGTTCGTTTTTTCATTGTAATAACTCGCAACACTTGCTCACAAATTGTAATTGTAGGTTGTAAACTAATACTTTGTGGGTAGGTGGCACATGATCCACGTCATACGCTACTGATTTCTGTATCTCAAGAATGAAATATCGCCACATTGATCCCATTAATAAAGTTTCAGCATTAATAATTTGAATAATTCGTCACTCACAAAATAAATGCCTTTTATAAATGCAACCAATTGAACAATGTATAAAAAAGGTGAGAAACTGTCTGTTGAGACTCATGCAGATAGGAAGCGTATGTCGATTCAACTATCCACTCCCAGAACAATAATGACACCTATCGGAGAAAACGACTGGGCATTATTTCATCGTCTTCATACTGAAAGGGATATCATCTCTCTCTGTTTCGATGCACCCAACGAGGAACAGTTAAGAGAAAAGTTCGCATCGCGCTTATCAACCTGGACACCGAAGAGCGAACACTGGCTTTGCTTGGTGATAAAAGATTCCGTAACCGAACAACCGATAGGTATCACCGGATTTGTTGTTCATAACGGAGCTGCAGAAGTCGGCTATTTGCTTCTGCCAGAGTTTCATGGCAAGCAATTAGGTACCGAAACTCTCGAAACCGTAATAAGCTGGGCACATACGCAACATCAGATCAATGTATTTTCTGCCACGGTGACTGAGGGGAATATCGCTTCTGAATGTGTGTTGGAAAAATGCGGCTTTGGCCTAGTGAAAGTCATCCCAGAGGCTTATGAAATAGGCGGTATTCGTTTCGCAGACAAAATCTACGCTCTGGAAATATAAGAACGTTAATAGAGTGAAAGAGGGAAAATTCAAACATGATTTATCTATTCGATTGGGGCAACACATTAATGGTCGACTTCCCTCACGCAAAGGGGAAAATGTGTGACTGGAACACTGTCGAAGCGATCCCTCAGGCCAAAGAGGTTTTGGCTGCGCTCTCGCAAAATCATCAGATTTACATCGCGACCAGTGCGTCAGATTCAGTAATGGAAGATGTCCAGCGGGCTTTCCAGCGAGTTGATTTAGACCAGTACATCAACGGTTATTTTTGCTTTGCCAATGTCGGCATTAAAAAGAATCGTGCCGAATTTTACCAAGCGGTGGCGAAAATCCTGGGTGCTAAGGAAAAAGAGTTGACCATGATTGGTGACATACCGACCAAAGATATCTACCCAGCGATCGAAGCGGGATTAAATGCCATATGGTTTAACGCTGCTGGTGATCCCGCTCCGAGTCAACCCATTGAGCAGCAAATCCGCTGTTTGTCGGAGCTGGTTTCAGACTAAGTACCATCGTTCACCATATCAACAAAAAACTCCACATGACGTGGAGTTTTATCTTTTTGTCTCAGACAGATCTAAATCATTTCTTTGTCCATAACCGTGCGACGTTCTCGGCCAAATTAGCCACGTTAGTTTCCGCTTCTGTCATCGCATCCGCTAAACTCATGGCTCTTGGCACACAAGGAAATACCGCATCAATACCGCATTGATAAACGGCTTGATAGTTGTCGCCCACACAGCCAGCCAACGCTATTACTGGTAGGTTAAATTGCTTCGCCACTTTCGCGACCCCCATCGGAGTTTTCCCGTGAGCCGTTTGATGGTCAATTCTTCCTTCTCCCGTAAAAACAATATCAGCATCGGCAACATGATCCGCTAGTTTGACCGTCTCTAATACAATTTCAATGCCCGGTTGTAAACGAGCAGGTGTGTAACCTAGCAGTGCAGCCCCCATGCCACCCGCAGCACCTGCACCTTCTCGGGTGAGTACATGCTTACCTGTGACTTGTTCTGTCAACTCACCAAATTTACGCAATGCATTATCCAGCACAGAGATATCAGTGGTTGTCGCTCCTTTCTGTGGCCCAAAAGTTGCCGAAGCACCTTTTTCACCACAAAGAGGGTTATCCACGTCACACGCTACGAGTATTTCACATTGTGCTAAACGGACGTCGAGGCCTGACGTATCGATGGAAGCGAGATTAATTAAGCCACCACCGTTTGTGGCAATTGCATTCCCCGATTCATCAAGAAATTTAACTCCCAACGCAGCCAACATACCGACACCACCGTCATTGGTTGCACTCCCGCCCAAACCAATGATTAAACGTTGCATACCACGATCTAAAGCATGTTTAATCAACTGACCAGTACCAAAACTGCTGGTCAGTTTAGGGTCACGATCTTCCGCTGGAACAAGATGCAAACCACTGGCTTCTGCCATCTCAATCACGGCAGTTTCACCATCACCGAGAATGCCGTAAAACGCCTGAACCTCTTTATTTAAAGGGTCAAAAACAGTAGTGAAGACTTGCTCACCTTGTGTTGCATCAATCAAGGACTGGACAGTACCTTCGCCACCATCGGCAACGGGGACCGTAACAAACTCGGCATCATGCCAAACACGAGCAAGACCTGCCTTTATCGCTTCGCTAACTTGCTTGGCGGTTAAGCTTTCTTTAAATGAATCAGGTGCAATTACCACTTTCATATCTATTTCCTGAGACTTATAAGAGAACGAGACTCAAAATGTATACCAACGCCATTGCAGTAACACCTTGAATTAGAGTTGCCATGGTTTGCGCTCGATACGCCAAACCGACTGACATTCGGCTAAACTGAGAAACAACCCAGAAGAAGCTATCGTTTGCATGTGAAACCGTCATCGCACCCGCACCAATTGCCATTACAGTCAGCACGCGGCCCATTTCTGAATCCAAACCAAGCTGCGTAAGCATTGGTGCTACCAAAGCAGAGGTAGTCACCAAAGCAACGGTTGAAGAACCTTGCGCTGACTTTAAAGCTGCGGCAACAATAAACGGCATAAAGATACCAACACCTAACGCTGATAATGTCGTACCAAGGTAATCACCAAGCGGCGTCGCTTTTAGCACTGCACCAAATGCACCACCAGCACCAGTAATCAATAGAATAGGCGCTGCCGCCGTGATGCCTTGGCTAATGCGCTCACCAAACTCTTCAATCTTACGGTCCGATTTTAATAGGCGAACTGAAAGGAACAAGCCAATTACCAATGCCGTCAAAGGTTGACCTAGGAAAGTCAGTACATCAAACAGTATACCCTCACCTAACGGCAAGCTTGGGAATTTTGCAATGGAGCCAAAACAGATCAGTAAGATTGGAACAAAAATTGGGGCAAATGCCTGGCTTGCGGTCGGAAGTTTGCCGTAAGAGGCTTTCAGAGCTTTCCAATCATGTTGAATTTCTTCTGCTTCAAGGCCATCAGGCTCAACATGTTTGAATCGGTTTGCCCATAACATACCTGCTAACGCTGCGACCGCCGCTACAAAGATACCCACACCAATAACCAAACCAAGGTTAGATTCCAAACCAAGGTTACCTGCTGCTGCAATAGGGCCCGGAGTTGGCGGTACAAAGGTGTGTGTCGCGTATAAACCTGTTGCTAGCGCCACACTCATCGCCACACTTGACGTTTTGAGTCGCTTGGCCAGTGACTCTTTCAAAGAGTTAAGAATAACGAAGCCAGAATCACAGAATACTGGTACAGAAACGATGTAACCGATAATACTCATCGTGAGGGTTGGAAAACGCTCACCCAGCACTTTAATCACAGTATCCGCCATGGTTATCGCTGCGCCACTTTTTTCCAGGATAACACCGATGATGGTACCTAGGACGATAACTAAACCGATGTATCCAAGGATACCGCCAAAGCCAGAAGCGATGGTTTTAGCGATGCTATCGGCAGGTAAGCCATATGCAAACGCAGCAAGAAACGCCGCGATTATTAAAGCGAGGAAGGGATGTAACTTAAATTTGGTGGTGGTAAGCACGATAAACGCGATCACCCCGAGCAGGATTAATATAAGGTTCATGATAACTCCATTTATTTTTATTGTATCGAGCTGAGTCAAACGACTCGCTCACTCAATATGTAGGGACATTAGAATTATCAATTGATTGCGATCAAATTCCTTTAGGCCGAGTGACAAATGATCGGAATAGAAAATTGGCCGTTATTGGGCCAATGCACAATATTAGGTCATTTTTGAGAGCCGGGTCGCAATATATAGCTCAGCTAAACCCACAAAATCTGTAGTGGATAAACCGGTAATTTCCGTGATCTTATCCAAACGATACCTAAGTGTATTTCTATGAATAAACATAGCATTAGCGCACTCTTTCACGTTCCCGTCGCATTCGAATAATACATCCAGTGTTTTCAGCAGCTGACCAGATTTATCTTTGCCCTTCAACAGGTTCACACTATCAATAATTTGTTCACCCTGCCAAACATCCGCCAATGGAGCCAACAACACCGGCAAGCGTAAATCATCAAATAAGTATTTACGTCGCTCTGGGTAAAACTGCTTCCCAACGGCTAATACTTGCTTAGCACTTTGATACGATAACGCCACATCTTTGGGCTCGCTAAATACCTGACCAAGAGCAATATGAAAGGTATGTGAGTCATGGTCACTTAAGCGAGACATCAGTTTATCAATCCGTTCGCTTTCTATTTGGCTGTTCCACTGTTTGATACTTTGACACGGCTTAAGAACGACAATTTCGTTTACAGAGACAATGGCGACAAGGTTATTTCGTTCTGGATATTCCAACAGCTCAACAATATTTCGCACACTTTTCATGCTTTTCGAGGCTGATGAAGTCGAAACTTCAATTACCGTAGCGACTCTGGGCTGAGTAATATCAATCGACAGTCGCATTGCCCAATCTTTAAGCTCTTCGTCGGTTAAACTGCCCTTAATCCAAGACAGAATAAACTCCTCTCGATGACGCCTATCCCACTGAAACTTTTCGACCAATGCGGCTTGTTCAATGGTGAGCTCAGCCGTCATTTTAACCAAACTCGCAAAATCGCGTATGGTGTCTGGCTCTCCAGTAACACCAACCGTGCCTACCACTTCACCATGAAGTTTGAGCAGCATATTGATACCCGGTTTCACGCCCTGCAAAGTGGAACATTGCTGTTGAGTTAATTCTAAGGATTCCCCGTGACTTATCGCAAGCACCGCCCCGTCATGCACCTGCCCAATTCGCTTGGCGTCACCGCTGCCTATAATGATGCCAGATGAGTTCATCACATTAACATTGTGACCAATAATAGACATGGTTCTGTCGACGATCTCCTGTGCGAGCACATGATCCAGAATCACCATAACGTTTCCTTCCTAAACAATGAACAATCCAATAAATCACAAACTGTCCAATATCACCATGACGTTAATACAAATTAGACGAGTAGCTCTTACCAGCGCTTTATTAGACTTATTAAAAATAGGGTTTTATACGTCATTATCACGTCTGGCATATATACTTAAACCAAAGGCACTTCGATGTACTTGGAGCAGCACGTTGAAGTCACTTGGCGAAAAACGGAAGTAAGGGAGAACAACCATGGAATTACACAATAAGGCCGGCGAAGTTGCAAAAATCGCTGACAACCTAACATTGAAAGAAATTACCGAAATGGGCTATACCGTTGACTTATGTGATGAAGCGTTTGACCCAGGTGAGCATTGGAAAGCAGAAGGTAAAACTCAAGGCATGGGTGAATACCCTGAAGAGTAATCCCACAACCGATTGCGGTTCATAACTCCTGCTGAATAACAGACACTAAACCGAGCGGCCTACGCTCGGTTTATTTTGTCACTTCTTCAATAAACATCGTCATCTCTTCGAGATAGTTACCATTGGCGCATCCCCAATCGGTCACCTCAATCAACTCCGTCATTAATTGTCTGGTTTCATCCGATTGCACAGACTGGATAAACGCATTGAACCGGTCACCATCAGCCTGATTGTGTAAACCATGTATTGCGTACTCCTGCAGCAAGTCATTGTAGACCGCCCAGCGCTGATCCTCGGACATATGGCTACTGAGAATAAGTGCACATTTCTCTTGGATACTATTCACTGAATCCTTTTGTGGCGATGTGACCGACGAGCACCCTGTCAACATCAAACCTAGTGTCAGTAACGTTGTAAGTGTTTTCTTTATCATTTTAATTTTTATCGTTGCTGAAAGAGAATGCATAAACTATATATGCAAAAACTATCTGTGTATGGCTTTGATGCTAAATGCCGTGATCAACGACGAGACTGAGGCACACAATCGCCTACGCTTTAACCAACCAGGTTTAACTTACAGGCTCGATTAGAAACAAATCAGCCACTAACCCATTAAAATGTAAACGAATAGTAAAACTACGTTTACGAACAGCAAAAGCAGTAAATAAAGTGCACACTCCTTTCTTGCTCCCAAGCGTGCCATAATCAACCGTCTACATAACGCAACCATTTGAAGGATCAAAATGACCGCAACGCATTACCTCAACGACCTCAATCAGCGCTACCTCGCGATTCACCGCACCAAGGAAGATTTCTTTTGGGAAACTTACATGGGGATCAGCGATGACCATGACGGTTCGACGCAAGCACAAACAGCATGGACAAGCTTTTTGAGCAACGCGGAACAAATTACCGCAATCAAACAACAGCTTGAAGCCGCTGACTCCATTTCTGACCCGCAAGAAAAGCAGCAAACCATCACGGGTTTGTCAGGCTGGCTGGCGATGTTTGAATCACATGCAATCGAAGGTGAAAAAGCGCAAGAATTAAAAAATCAATTGATTGCCTTTGAAGCCGAGCTTTTTGAAAAAAAACAGAACCATGTCCAAACGTTTACCGATGAAAATGGCAAACAAACCGAAGGTTCGCTTCCGGTATTGAGCTCGACCATTCGAACCAATAATCATGAAGAAGTGCGCCAATCTGCGCATCAGGCGCTGCTGAACCTTGAGCAATGGTTGCTGGAAAATGGCTTTATTGAGTTGATCAAACTGCGTAATCAATTCGCTCGTTCATTGGGCTATGCAACTTTCTTTGATTACTCAGTACAAAAAACCGAGAAGATGACCTCTGAGCAGCTGTTCGAGATTCTGGAAGATTTCGAACAGCGTACTCGAGATGCGCACCTGAATAGTTTAGAAAACCTGGCGAAAGAGAAAGGTCAAAATGCGCTGACAGGCTACAACTTTATCTATTCATTCGCAGGTGACGTCATGCGTGACCTAGACCCATACGTACCGTTCTCGAAATCTCTGCGACGCTGGGTAGAGTCGTTTGGCCGTCTGAACATTGATTACTCAGGCGCAACACTGACTCTGGATTTACTGGATCGCAAAGGTAAATACCCGAACGGATTCTGCCACGGCCCTATTCCTTCTTTTTACAACCAAGGTGAATGGGTTGCTGCGCAGGTCAACTTCACCAGTAATGCCAAACCAGACCAAGTAGGCAGCGGCTACGATGGCATTAATACGTTATTCCATGAAGGCGGCCACGCCGCGCACTTTGCCAACGTTAAAATGAATGCTCCTTGTTTTTCACAGGAGTTTGCACCGACGTCCATGGCGTATGCAGAAACGCAATCGATGTTCTGTGACAGCCTGCTGACCGATGCGGATTGGCTAAAACAGTACGCTCTGGACGAAGAAGGTAACCCCGTTCCTGATGAGATCATTCAAGCGATGATCAACAGCCGTCAGCCATTCAAAGCCTACGAAGAGCGCAGTATCTTAGTTGTGCCATATTTTGAGCGCGCGCTATATCAACTCAGCGATGAAGAGTTAACGCCAGAGCGCATCACCAAGCTTGCACGTGATTGTGAGAAGCAGATACTTGGGTTGGAATGCAGCCCTCGCCCACTTATGGCAATTCCGCACCTACTATCTGACGAAGCCGCTTGTGCTTATCAAGGTTATCTGCTCGCGCATATGGCTGTGTATCAGACCCGAGCTTACTTCCTGGATAAATTTGGCTACCTAACCGACAACCCAGAAATCGGTCCACTACTAGCGCAGCATTACTGGCACGCAGGCAACAATTTGTCGCACAACGAAACGATTGTTAGCCTGACAGGTGAAGGATTCAACGCCAAGTATCTTGCCAACGTATGTAACCTGTCACCAGAGCAAGCGTGGGAAGTGCAGCAGCAGAAAATCAACTCACTTGCCACGCGTGAACGAGCTCCCGTAGCATCGCTGAACGCGACAATTAAAGTCGTCGACGGCAGTAAGGAACTCGCAAGCAATACCACGTCCGACGAGCAAATGTGTGACGATTTTGAACGTTACATCGTAGAAACGTACGGTCGATAGTAAAAAGAGGAGCCAGAATCTGCGTTCTGGCTCTTTGCTACTGACAAATGGTTACAAAAGGAAGCGCTATGCATCAGTCGATCATCAAGTTCTGGTTTGAAGAACTGACCCCACAAAATTGGTTCGAAAGTAATCCTGAACTGGATAAACTCATTGAATCTCGGTTTTCTTCAGTGCTAGAACAAGCGGCTCGCTGCGAATTGTTTACTTGGCGCGACAGTGCACAAGGTCGATTAGCCGAAATCATTGTACTCGACCAGTTCTCGCGTAACGTGTACCGCAATACGCCAAAAGCGTTTGCACAAGATCCACTCGCGCTCTCGTTAGCACAAGAGGCCATTCGACTTGGTCTGCATAAAGCGCTGAATCGCGATCAACGTAGTTTTTTGTACATGCCGTTTATGCACAGTGAATCTCGTGTCATCCATGTGGAAGCAGAAAAATTGTTTAGAGCTCCGGGGCTTGAAAACAACTACGATTTTGAGCTAAAACACAAAGCCATCATCGACCAATTTGGGCGTTATCCACATCGTAATGCGATATTAGGAAGAACGAGTACACCAGAGGAAGTTGAGTTCTTGAAAACACCAAATTCTGGCTTTTAACGTCAGTAAACAACAAGGCAATAGAATGACGCTAAACACCGTAATGTGGCCGTGCTTATTGAAACTAGAGGGCGATGACGAACTCATCTATCTGCAATCCCACTCAGAGTTACAAACAGAGTGTCAGGCACTCATTTGGGGACAAGAAGATTACGTGATTGATTCAAACGGTCAAACTTTCGGCTTGCAGCATGATAATGCCAATCACATAACCCTGAATCCAAATAACAAAACCTTGTCTGTCGAGGAAGTCACTACTCTGATTCAATCTCATGAATTTAGTCAGGCTCAAAGATGCATCATTAAAATCCATTTCAGTAGTGTTCAGCAGGCCGTTTCTGCGTTAGCTGGTTAATAATACAAACTCTTCTATCAGACATAAGTTCCTAATCTTGATTTAAGTGCTGCCAGCCACTCTCACAGATGTCCAAGCACTCTTCAACCATATGCTATTCTCAATAGCAAACAGGAGGAGGAATACATGCCTAGTCAGAACCCCATCGAAATAAAAGCACTCGATCACATTGTTTTGCGAACAACTAATCTCAATGCCATGTTGTACTTTTATCGAGACATACTAGGTTGCCCGGTCGAAAGGGAACTCGCTGAATTGGGGTTAACTCAGCTCAGAGCCGGTACAGCATTGATTGATATCGTCACAGTAGAGAGTGAACTGGGCAAACTGGGCGGAAAACCTCCTGTACAAAATGGTAGGAACGTCGATCACTTTTGTTTGCAACTTACGCCGTTTGAAGAAGCTGAACTCATCCAATATCTGAACACCCACGATATTCAGACTGAGGATTTTGCCGAGCGTTATGGTGCGCAAGGTTTTGGACGATCGCTCTATATTAATGATCCCGAGGGGAATGTTGTCGAGCTCAAACCTCAGGTGATAATCGAGTAAGTTTCAGCTATCTCAACATGATTTCGATAAGGCAAACAGAATGAACGCTATCTCACTGATTAAGGGAGACATCACCACAGCAAAAGTCGATGCTATCGTTAATGCCGCCAATCCAAGCATGCTCGGTGGAGGAGGCGTCGATGGTGCGATTCACCATGTCGCTGGACGCGAGCTGTATGTCGCTTGCTTAGCAGTGAAAGAAATCGATGGTATTCGCTGCCCTTTTGGCTACGCGCGCATTACTTCCGCTGGAAAGTTAGACGCACGTTACGTTATTCATGCCGTTGGGCCGATCTACGATAAATTTCACGACCCTCGAGCGGTGTTAGAATCGGCTTATAAAAACGCACTCGATCTGGCGTTGGAAAGCGGCTGTAAGACTGTCGCGCTACCCGCCATCTCATGCGGGGTTTATGGTTATCCACCACATGAAGCTGCCGAAGTGGCACTCTCAGTCTGTCAGCGCCCGAAATACCACTCGCTGCAGATGCACTTTTACCTGTTTAGCGATGAGATGCTTAGAATTTGGCAACAAGCTCTCGCGGCCTATCAATAAACCCAATCGACCAGAGAACCAGAGAACCAGAGAACCAGAGAACCAGAGAACCAGAGAACCAGAGAACCAGAGAACCAGAGAACCAGAGAACCAGAGAAGAATAGGCTAAAGACTTAACCACACTGAGGCGTCAATAAGTATAAGATGCAAAAAACAGCTTACACCTCAATCCCTCTTACGCGTTCTTCACTGAATTCCTTCTGCCACCAAGTTCGGTTTTTGTATTCGTTCTGAACGAGAAAACTCTCTCCCGGCATAGGCGTGAGTAACGTTACGCTTTCGCTTTGGCAGTGGCGAATCAAATCTTCAATTGGCTCATCCCATTTATGCGTGAACAACTCATAAGTTGCCCAGTGAACAGGCAATAGCTTTTTCGCCTCTAAGTCCTTGAATGCCTGAACCGTATGGTGTGCTTGCATGTGGCCCCAGTTTTCTACTGGATAGCCCTGATTGTTTTTTACATCCGCCGCTACTTCCAAACAGGCAATGTCGATAGGTCCGCACCGCTGTGCGATGTCGGCAAAATGCTGGTCGTAAGCGCTGTCTCCACTAAAGTACAGTGTCTCGCTTCGCCCTTTAATGACCCATGAAGCCCACAATGTGGTGTTTTTATCGAGATAAGTTCGCCCTGAGTTATGGTTAGCCGGCGTACAAATAAGCTCGACATTGGCATACTGTATGCTCTCCCACCAGTCGAACTCAACAATATCATCAGCACACACTCCCCATTTGATAAGGTGTTTACCAACGCCAAGCGGCACGTAAAAGGTGACTGATTTATCTGCATAAAAACGGATACTCGAAGCCTCTAGGTGATCATAATGATCGTGCGAGATCACGATAACATCTGGGATAGGCAAACTCTCTCGAGCGTGTGTATTAGGGATGTTACGCTCGAACCAAGCCTTCGCGATTAACGGTGAAGCATAGTCAAATACCGGATCGGTCAGAATACGAACCCCATTCACTTCCACCAGCATGGTTGAGTGCCCAAGCCAGGTCACTCGCATAGAATCACTGCGGTGTAAAAACTGATCTTGAACGATTGGGGAATAAGGTAAATGTCCATTGGGACACAGTGGCGCACGGCCTCCCAAATAGCTCCAGCAAACCTGCCAGAGCGACTGATGACTTGGCACGTTCGGCATGGCATTTTTGACCCGGCCATTTTCGAACTGGGGAGAGTGATGAATACGATGTGCGAGTTGCGCGGTATAAGCTTGCGGCTTAATCGGTGAGCCTAATTTGCGCTCAGGGCTCAAAAAATTGCTCTTCAGGGTCGTTTCAGACATTTCTTAGCTTCGTTTGCTCGACGATAGGTTTAGTAAAGCCCGCTTTCATGTCTGTTTTATGACCAACCAGAGGCGTAAAATGAAGATTAGGTTTCAGTGGAAACGATTCCCCTCGAGTGGAATCTCAAACCAAACATTTTGTACTGGGTATACTTAAAGCAAATAGATTTGGTACAAAGGGAGAACAACGATGGTGACCTGCAATCAATACGATTTTATTGAAATAGCCTGTATGTTTCAGTTACCTGTTGAAATTACTCTGAAGAATGGTGAAAGCCATCAGGGGAAAGCGTTTGATACCGGCTTTGATATGCAGCGACAAGAATGTTTGTTTCTTGATGTTGACGGCGAACATGTGGCCTTTCCGACCGAACAACTGCTCATGATGCGAGCGCTAAAAGCCAACCCACATTTTAGTGAAGTAACGTTTGATTAGTGCATTATGGTTTAAAGATGAGAGCAAAAAAGAGGGGCAGTGCCCGAATACCGCCCCTAAAGTCATGCCAAACCTGTCATACGCTGGGCCTCTAGCCTTGCGCGTTATAAAAATTGCTAGCGGTCAAAAGACCTGAAAACTACTGGTTATTGTTTAAAACTTGTAACCACCGCTGATCATAAATACCCAAGGGTTAATCTCTACGTCAGTCTTTTGCTTCACGCCACCTGCTTTGTAGGTTGCTTCTGTTTCAATGTTAGCGTACCAAGCAGATGCGTTTAGGAACCATTGATCGTTGATCATGTAGTCCACACCAACGTTTGCCGCTAAACCAAATGAATCGTCCAGTTTCAGATCCGACAGGCCATTCACTTTGCCTTTGTTATTAAAGCCTTCATCAAAGAAGATGGTGTAGTTCAGACCCGCACCAACGTATGGACGGAACTTACTTTGTGGCTCCCCAAAGTAGTACTGAACCATAAACGTTGGTGGCAGGTGTTTGGTATCAGCGATATCGCCAAGATTGCCTAAATCTGTAGAAATATCGTGACTAAACGGTGTCGCTGCCAACACTTCAAAGCTGATGTTGTCCGTAAACATGTAGCCAAATGTCAAACCAAGCTGAGTGTTAGAATCCACTTTCAGCTCTTCTGACGAGCCAAGAATCTTATCACTGCTATCATTAGGAACCACAGACGCCGCACCCACGCGAAGAACGAAGTCACCTTGTTTATGAGCGAAAACACTTGGTGACACGAGCGCAGCAACCACTGCCAAACTGCAGATTGTTTTTTTCATTTTTATTTCCTTTTATAGGGCTTCGTTTTTGTACCCGTCACTGGTTCATGAAACTCTGCAATATCCAATGGAAAGTCAGAGTATTAACGAACCCGGGTATTTATATTTGTTAACTGCGCGCAATCTAGCACATAAAAACCTTACTATTTTGACGGAAATCAATTTGTAAAAAATATAGCGAGTCTGTGTTAGAAAACGCCAAATTGATCAACAAATTATGCAAATGATACACAACCTTGTAATGCAAAATGTGCGTGTGAGAAGCTCTTGCCCCTTTAGAGGTACTAGCTTAAGCAGGCTGAACGACGATAAATCACTTATCATCAGATGAGTGAGACACTTTTCAAGCTCAGGAAACGCGATGAACCTGTTTAAAGATTTACCTCATGATGTTAATGAAGAAATATTTGAAGATCTGCTGTGTTACGACAAGTTGCGTATTGAACGTATTGTTTCTTACGGGCAGACTTCTCCCGAAACTGGTTGGTACGATCAAGAAGAAAATGAGTGGGTGCTGGTATTAAAAGGAGCGGGAGAACTCACCTTTGAGAATGATATAGTCAAACGTCTAGAAGCAGGCGATTACATTGATATCCCGGCACACACTAAACACAAAGTCAGTTGGACCGCCCCCGATACGGAAACAATTTGGTTGGCGGTATTTTACCAATAATTCAAAATCAAGTTACCTTGATAAAAGCGAAAACAAGTAGGCATTCATAGTGAGCGATGTGAAAAAGCCGTCATTGGCACTGTTTGATTTTGATGGCACCATCACCAATCAGGATATGTACAGCCTGTTCTTGCACTATTCCGCGTCAGGCAAGCGAAAGAGCGTCGGCAAGTTCGTAATTACGCCATTCTACTTGTTGTACAAAATTGGAATATTACCTGCGCACATTATGCGTCCGATTGCGAGCTTTATTGCCTTTGCGGGAAAAGAGACTCAGCACGTTAACGCCATCGGTACTCAATTCGCTAACGAGATTATCCCCCAATACCTCAGACCAGAAGCCTCAGATAAACTGGGTTGGCATCAACAAAATGGCGATACCATTGTCGTGGTATCAGCTTCCCTAAATGCGTATTTACGGCCGTGGTGTGAAGCAAACGGATACCATCTACTATGCAGTGAACTGCTGACCAACACGCCCACAATCAGCGGACGATATCTGCAAGGCGATTGCAGTTTGGAAAGAAAAGTAAGACGGGTACACGAATCATTTAACTTGAATGATTTTGCCTCCGTCTATGCCTACGGTGATACCCATGAAGATATCCCGATGCTCAAACTTGCCGATCACGCCATGCTGAACTGGAAAAAGTGGGAAACCACGTAGGCACCTCCAATAGCAGCAGTGGTAAGGCTATCATCGCTCATCTTTAGGCGTGTCCATCACCACCATGGTTGTAATCCCCTGAACGTGCTCACACTCCCCAAGAACCCCAGCGTGAAACGCTTTGTAGGCGGCTAAGTCCCGCGTTTCTACTCGCAACAAATATTCGTTCGCGCCAGTGATGTTATGACACTCAACGACTTCTTTCACAAAACGTACGTGATCCTCAAACGCGTGCTGCGCCTGTTTAGAGTGAGAAGCTAACCCTATCGAAACATAGGCGACAAAACCGACACCCAGTTGCTGACTGTCGAGTACCGCACGATAGCCTTTGATTACGCCTTGACGCTCCAATTCTTGCACACGGCGCAACGTCGCAGAAGGTGACAAACCAACTCTCTCAGACAGCTCAACATTGGAGATTCTTCCGTCCAACTTAAGCTCTTGCAATATTCTTTCGTCAAATTTATCCATAATGATTTTTTATTGCTTAATTAATCCATTCAAGGTCAATAAAAGCACAATATTGATGACGTTTCTACTTATAGTTGTTTGAAAGATGACGTCCACTCAGGACAGTTTTGATGTAAGGAAAAAACTATGGAATACCATCAATTAGGCGCTCTGGCATTGTTTGCTTTTGTATCGACTTTTACTCCGGGACCGAACAATATCATGCTGATGACATCAGGCGCGAATGTCGGGTTTAAACGCACCATTCCACACATGTTAGGTATTACTTTTGGCTTTGGTGCAATGCTAATTCTGGTTGGTATTGGCTTAATGGGGTTATTTCACGCGTATCCGGTTACCCATACAATATTAAAAGCACTCAGCTTAAGTTACTTGCTGTATCTGACTTATAAAATCGCCACCAGTGGTAAAGCAGAAACAAAAAATGATTTTAAGCCAATGTCGTTTATCGGTGCGGCGGCATTTCAGTGGGTGAATCCAAAAGGCTGGTCAATGGCGCTCACGGCTGTCACGGTGTACAGCTCGGGTGCCGCATGGTTAGAGCTGACATTTATTGCAGGCATCTTCTGCTTGGCTAACCTACCATCAGTCACTTTTTGGACCGCTGCCGGGATACAGCTACAACGCTGGTTAACCACATCTAAACGTGTCAAAGGGTTTAATTACGGCATGGCGGCATTACTGCTTTTATCGACGATTCCAATGATATAACTGAATTCCAATCAAAACCTCTTCGGAGGTTTTTGTATGTTTGAGGGATAATCATCGAAGACGCAAACTTCCCCGCTTAGGTTTCAGTTTCAATTCACAGTGTAAATTTCTTTAAAGACACTACTCTCTCAAGAGAGATATTGATATTCTTAAATGAGAAAGAGAATAATTATCGAGAAAAGTAAAGATGAAAAAGAAACCTGAACCTAAAGAACTTGTCGTTACGCACACAGAAACGATTACCCCAAACATGCAGCGCCTTACTTTGCAAGGAGATGCCCTCAGCCAATTCCCGGCAGACTGTGAGGGTAGCTACATTAAGCTGCTTTTTAATCAAGATGGTGGTACCACTTTAGAAGCGATGTCTGAAGATAATCGCCCGTTGATGCGTACTTATACCATTCGCCGTTATCATCCAGAGAAATGCAGCATTGAAGTCGATTTTGTTCGTCATATCACACAAGATCTGCAATGTGGATTTGCCGCTCGCTGGGCGATGTCAGCACAGAAAGGAGACACCATCAACATCGTTGGTCCGGGTAGTATTTCTAACCTCAATACCGACGCAGATTGGTTTTTCATGGCAGCCGATATGACTGCCCTCCCTGCTCTGTCCGCCAAAATCCGAACGTTGTCTGAAGAGGCAAAAGGCTATGCGGTAATTAGCGTCATCTCCGCCGCAGACATTCAACCACTGCACGCGCCGGCGGGTATGGAACTGATTTGGCTGACTGAAGGACAAAATCTGGCAGACGCCGTTCGCGAATTGGAATGGTTGGAAGGGAATGCCGCCGTTTGGTGTGCGTGTGAATTTGATTCTATGCGCGCATTACGCCAGTACTTCCGCAATGAAAAAGAAGTCGAGCGTGAAAATATCTACATCAGCAGCTACTGGAAACAAGGCGTGGCAGAAGATGGGCATAAAGTGATTAAGCGTGAAGATGCCGAATCCAATCAATAGCAATTCACGATAAAAAATACGCCCGGTGGAGCCGGGCGTCGGCAAAATGCCTAATAGCTTTTTTGACTATCAACGATAGTTTTCAGGCTTAGCGGGGTATAAATCATTCAATAATTGTTGCAACTTCACGAATCAACGACGCCAGTTCGTCCCATTGCTCGTTGTCAATCAAATCGCCAGGCACCATCCAGGTTCCACCACACGCCAATACAGAAGAAATGGCCAAGTAATCTTTTACGTTACTAGGACTTACCCCACCTGTTGGCATGAATTTAACTGGGTATACCGCTGAAAGTGCTTTAAGCATTGCTGTGCCACCCGATGGCTCCGCAGGGAAAAACTTAAGGGTACGAAGGCCCATTTCCATCGCTTGTTCAACCAGACTTGGATTATTTACACCAGGTACGATAGCGATATTACGCTGCTGACAGTATTTAACGGTGGTTGGGTTAAAGCCCGGGCTAACAATAAAATCGACACCAGCTTCAATCGCTTCATCCACCTGAGCACTGGTTAGGACAGTGCCCGCGCCAATTAACATCTCTGGGTACGCGTCGCGCATATTCTTGATCGCGCGTGCCGCATCTTCAGTACGAAACGTGACTTCAGCACAAGGTAGGCCGTTTTCAACCAATACCTGAGCCAATTTTACAGCCTTGCTTGCATCTTTAATTGCAATAACAGGGACTACTTTAATTTCAGAAAGTTGTTGATTTAGGTCTTTCATTTCATCGTTCCTTAAATAGTCGGCATCGATTCTCTTGGAATGATTGCACCGCGATGTTGGATAACAGAACCAGCCACTTTGTGCCCAGCCAGCGCAGACTCAGCAACGTCTCCGCCTAGAATGCGTTTTGCAAGGTAACCTGCACTGAAAGAGTCGCCAGCTGCCGTCGTATCGACCACAGCATCTACTTTCAATGCCGCAACGGAGTGCTGTTGGTCTTGTGTCACAACAAAACAGTCGTCCGCGCCGCGCTTAACAATGATCTCTTTCACTCCAAAGCCTTTGCTACGATTAATGGCTTCAGATTCCTCTTTGTCACCCCATAGCATGACCTCATCATCAAAAGTCAAAAATGCCATGTCAGTAACACTGAGAATTTGCGAGTAGAAACGACGAGCCAACTCTATACTTGGCCAAAGTTTTGGCCGGAAATTGTTATCAAACGCTATCGTAACGCCCTCGTTACGGCAGGCAGCCAACAGGTCGATCAGCGTTTGACGATGCTCTTCAGCGATAATAGCTAAACTGATACCGCTCAGATAAATCATTTGATGTTGGCAAAGATCTTTAACCAAAGATTCAAAGTTTTGCTCGCGTAGCCAATATTTTGCTGCAGCGTCTTCACGCCAGTAAAAGAAACTTCGTTCACCATCGTCCGCGGTTTCAATCGCATAAATGCCCGGCAATTTATCTTCAGAGAAGTAGACCATGTCGGTGTTGATGCCTTCGTCCTGCCAAGCTGTCAGCATTTCGCGGCTAAACGGATCGAGTCCCAGCCCAGTCACATAGGATGTTTCGACGCCATGTTGTTGGGTTAAACGAGACAGGTAAACAGCAGTATTGAGGGTATCACCACCAAAACCTTGCTGTAGCACGCCATGATGTTTCCTAAGCTCCACCATACATTCACCGATGATAGCGACGCGACTGATTGGGTTCATGGGAGCCTCCTTAGTGGTACAAAAAATAAGCCAGCACAATGGCTGGCTTGTACTTAATTCCCGATAAATTAAGTAATTAGTCCAGTAGAGACTTCACGTATTCTGCGATCTCAGGCACTTGGCAATGTGCGAAGAAGCACTCTTGGAATTGCGCACTACCAACAGCCGTTTTCACTAGCTCTTGATCGATGGCACGTAAGCCTTCAACCACATCTTTAGAGACTGCGGCTTTTACGTCGTTCAAGATCGCAGCGTTAGCTTGCTGAGGCGCTGCTCGCTCGATAGGGTAACCTTCACCACGATTTCCAGTGAACGCTTTTTCGAAGATGTAACGCACGTTCAGTTCACCAGCCCAACCAAAACCTTTAGCGAAGGCTAGAGAGATAGCGTTGCCGTTGTTGATTTGGTTGAACAGGAATGCATCAGATGGCTCCAGGCAGTAGCCACATACTACGCCTGGATGTAGGTTGCTTGACATCAGCGCGCCTTGGCCAGTTCCACAACCCGTTACCACGAAATCTACTGCTTTTGAGTTCAGTAGAATATTCGCCATGATACCTAAGTGGACGTACGTTAGATGATGATCATTTTCATCAGTCATACCAACGTTAAATACTTCGTGGCCAAGACCACCCGCTACAGTGTTTAATTCACCAGCCACCATTGCGTTTTTCGCGGCTTGGCTGTTTTCCATCATTAGTGCAATTTTCATCTGTTACTCCTGCGGTACAAACCGCATTCAAAAAGTTTCTTAAACAAAATTCTTAGAATCTATGACCTTTCAAGCTGATTTTGATCAGTTTGTAGCGTCTTCACACAAGGCGGAAGCTTTGGCTCCAGTCGCTGGCGATATAAACGGTAAATTGTCATTGAATTCATAACGATCACGGTCATTTCCAGCAGTGTCCCCCCAATAGAACCCACCAGAATATTGTTGGTCAGCCAACAACAAGCACCAATCAAAAAGCCCACACGCATCTGAATTCCCGACAAGCAGAATACAGAGTAGGTCCCGATAATCGTTCCCAAAATAGGCCAAATGTCACGCCACTGCTCAGCAGCCCAATAACCACTAACTAAACTGATAACAATAAATGCAGCAGCGATTCGCTTCGACGAAACAAATATTGCTGTGGTCGTTCTGATTGTCGACAGGAACGCCCCAAGCGCTGAGGTCATTGAACCAAGCAATAAAAAATGGAGAAGATGATTGAGATTAAATATCAGCATCAAGATTTTTAGGCGTTTATCATTTTTTTGGTAAAAGACGGAGAATCCCAAACCAAAACTGATAAACCCTACTACTTGCGCTAATGTTGCGGTATCCACAATCAACTTCTCACAAATCGATTAGCGAGCTAACCATCCACCGTCAACCGCGATCGTGTAACCATTGATATAGTCAGCCGCTTTTGATGCCAAAAATACACAAGGGCCAGCTAAATCTTCAGGCAAGCCCCAGCGTTCAGCAGGGATACGTTCAAGGATGGCAGCGTTACGCTCTTCGTCAGCACGTAAAGCAGCGGTGTTGTTTGTTGCCATGTAACCTGGTGCAATCGCGTTCACGTTAATGTCGTGACTTGCCCATTCGTTCGCCATTAGGCGCGTAACACCCATCACGCCGCTCTTAGAGGCAGTGTATGAAGGAACGCGGATACCGCCTTGGAAAGACAGCATAGATGCGACGTTGATAATCTTGCCACCTTCACCTTGAGCGATGAACTGCTTTGCAACGGCTTGAGACATAAAGAACACCGATTTGATGTTAATGTTCATTACGTCATCCCAATCTTGCTCAGAAAACTCGATCGCATCTTCGCGACGGATGATACCTGCATTGTTTACAAGAATATCAATGCGGCCCAGCTCTGTGACTGCGCGATCAACGATTGAAGGGATGTCATCCAGCGTCATTAGGTTAGCGCGAACATCAACAAATTTACGGCCTTCGGCTTCAATTTTCTCAATAGTTTCTGTCGGTTCAATGATGTTTACGCCCACGATATCACAACCGGCTTTTGCTAAACCAAGCGCCATACCTTGGCCAAGACCAGTGTCACAACCCGTAACAATGGCTACTTTGCCTTCAAGGTTAAATGAATCAAGAATCATGTCTTTTTCCTCAATAATTAGATAATTCGTGATTTGGCGACTGGCCATGTCACTTTCTACACACATATACTGAATAAAAAAGAAATTAGTTTCAATTATTTTTGAAAAGACGTTTCAAAAAATAGATTACGATCCAATTTTTCTGCACCGAACCCCAATTTAATTCCAAATTATTGAAAAGGTATTTTATAAATACTAGTGCTACAGATTTTATAAGATATAATGAAGCAAACAAAAAATTCACAAGGACATCAATGAAAACCTCAAATCAACCTGAAGCAGTTTCATCAGTACTGAAAGTGTTTCACATTCTTCAAGCACTAGGGGAGCAAAAATCCATCGGTGTATCCGATCTTTCCCAACGACTAATGATGTCGAAAGCAACAACATATCGTTTTCTACAAACAATGAAGTCACTAGGCTACGTATCGCAAGAAGGTGAAGACGATAAGTACTCACTAACACTCAAGCTGTTTGAGTTGGGATCAAAATCGCTCGAGTATGTTGATCTGATTGAACTGGCCGACAAAGAAATGCGTCATATTTCAGAACAAACCAATGAAGCCTTGCACCTGGGTGCTCTGGATGACAATGCCATCATTTACATCCACAAAATCGATTCTGGCTACAACCTACGCATGCAATCGCGCATCGGTCGCCGTAACCCTCTTTACAGTACTGCTATTGGTAAAGTTCTTCTTTCTGAGCGCGATGAAAGTTTCGTCCGTGAGGTGTTAAGCGGTGTAGAATTTATTAAACACACTGAAAAAACGCTAGAAAACACGGAACAAGTGCTAGAAGAATTGGCAAAAGTGCGCGCTCAACACTTTGCAGAAGATAACGAAGAGCAAGAGCCTGGCCTTCGCTGTATCGCAGCGCCGGTTTATAACCGCTTTGGTCAAATCATTGCTGCTCTGTCTATCTCATTCCCTGTTATTCGCTTTGAAGAAGAACGAATGGAAGAGTATGTTGGCTTATTGCATCAAGCAGGCAAAAATATTTCCGAGCACTTGGGATATCATAACTACCCCGCATAGTCTGGAAAGCAGCTAGACGGCTGCTTTATTGCCTACTTTATAAATATTGAGAGGGCGATTAAATTTCGCAATTTACCTTATTTAACGCTTCGGCAGCTGATGCGCTGATCACGCCAACTCTTTCGCTAAAAAGTCGATGAGTAATCTGACTTTAGGCGATAGTTTATGACTTGGTGGATACAGCGCCCAAATACCTTCACGATCATCCCGGTAATCACTGAGCACTTCGACCAGCTCACCGCAATCTAACGCCTCTTGAACGTAATAATCCGGTAACTGCACTAAACCAAGCCCACGCTTTGCCGCATCCACTAAAGCGAAACCACTGTTGCATTTGATCCGTCCAGAGACGCGCAACGACTTCTCTCGGTTCTGCTCTTTGAAATGCCAGTAATCGACAGAACCCACCAAACACTGATGACGCCCTAACTCTGATAGTGTATGGGGTTCGCCAAATCGTTCCAGATAATTAGGGCTCGCACAGACATACATTTGGCGTGAAGAAAGGCGCTTAGCAATCATACTTGAATCTTGTAATCGCCCCAGACGTATGGCCACATCCACCCCTTTCTCTATCAAGTCGAGTCGCTGGTTAGTCAGAATCAAGTCGAGATTCACCTGAGGATGCCTCTCTAAGAACTGGTGCAATAATGGCGCAAGGTTCATTTCTCCATAGGTAACCGGAGCCGTCACCCGCAGTATGCCTTTTGGCTCTGCCTGCATTTGAGTCACGGCAAGCTCGGCTAACTCTAGTCCTTCTAACAGGTGCTTACACTGCTGATAATAAAGCTGACCTGCCTCAGAAAGAGAAACTTTACGCGTGGTGCGATGAAGCAATTTCACCGCTAAACGTTGCTCTAGCGCGGAAACTCGACGACTGATCTGTGCAACCGATGTTTTAAGTTTATTTGCAGCGCCAGTGAAACTGTTTGTCTCTGCAACGGCTACAAACTCAGTAACACCTTCCCAATTCGCCATTTCTTTGTTCCCGTCAAATCATTTAACGACAACATTGTCACACAAACTCTGACCGGGAGAAACTTCCCTTTATCTATACCCCTCAATACAAAAAGTTAATTAAATGTAAACGATTTAACATTGAACAAACATGAGCTGTGTTTTTATAGCGTCTGAATCCACAAGTAGGACAGAAGAATGACCAAGCACAATACCCCATTAGCTGGTTTTACTCATATGGAACATGGCACAGCACAAGACTGGAAGATCATCGCGGAACAATTTGTTGATTATGCGGGAGAATTACCAGACAGAATCATCAAACACCTTTTATTGCTTGATGGTGATTTTGGTGGCTTTCAGGTTGATCGGCTCACACACAGCCTCCAATGTGCAACACTCGCCTATCGAGATGGTAAGGATGACGAGTACGTAGTGTGTGCGCTACTGCATGATATTGGCGATACGTTGGGTTCGTACAACCACCCAGACATCGCCGCTACAATCCTCGAGCCTTTCGTCAGTGAAGAGAATCACTGGATGATCAAACATCATGGTATTTTTCAGGGATATTACTTCTTCCATCACTTGAATATGGACAGAGAGATGCACAAAGCGTACATCGATCATCCTTGTTACCAACGCACTCAGGAGTTTGTGCGTAAATATGACGCCCCAGCCTTTGATCCTGAATTAGACACCCTACCGCTAGAATTCTTTGAGCCGATGATCCGCAAGGTATTTGAGCGTCCCGTTCGTTCGATTTACAAACAAGCTCAAGACAAAATAGCAGCAGAATAGGGAGAGGCGATCATGAACTCATCAATGAGAAATCAAGTTAGCGAACAAGAATGGCAGTTACGTGTGGAATTAGCCGCATGCTACAGGCTGGGCGCAGAATTCGGCTGGGACGACTTAATCTTTACCCATATAAGTGTACGAATTCCAGGCCCTGAGCATCATTTTCTGATCAATCCTTACGGGATGATGTTTGATGAAATTACCGCCTCCGACCTTATCAAGATCGATCAAAACGGTAATAAGCTGCAAGACACACCTCACTCCGTCAATCACGCTGGATTTATCATCCACAGCTGTATTCATGAGGCGCGTCATGATGTCGGCTGTATTATTCATACCCATACGCGAGCTGGTGTCGCAGTCAGCGCGCAGAAAAACGGCATCTTGCCAATCAGTCAACAGTCAACTTATGTGCTGTCGTCATTGGCTTATCACGACTATGAAGGCGTCGCAGTAAGAGAAGATGAACAACCACGTTTGCAGCAAGATCTGGGAGAGGCAAATTTCCTTGTGCTGCGCAATCATGGGCTATTAACGGTAGGCAAAACCGTCGCGGATGCATTTTTGTCTATGTATGCCTTGGAAACCACCTGCCAAATCCAATTAGCCGCACAATCGGGAGGCAGTGAGCTCATTCACATTGAACCTAAGATTGTCAGCTCGATAACTGAAGCGGTGAAAACACAAGGCGTGGATGGTTCCATCGTATGGCCAGCGTTATTGCGCAAACTGGACCGAATCGACCCACGCTACAAAGACTGATTAATAAAGAAAAAGGCGCTGAATCATAAACACGATAAGCGCTTTTTTTGTTTGCCCCAAAGCACACCTGTCGTCATCAAAAATCCTTTTGTCTTCTATCCGGTTTAACACTCTTATTATTACTTATATGTAAAAATCATTTTCATAAACGACGGATTATCATTTTTAATGAAATAGATAAAATGAGCATAAATAAAACTACAGGCGAAAAGCGAAAGCTCAGCTACGCTTAACTACTACGCCTACCTATTGATTAGATAAGGGAAATCCAATGGCACTTGAAATCAAACCAGGTCAAACATCGATCAAATCTAAAGCGGCTGTCGCATGGGCGGCAGGCGAGCCATTAAAAATGGAAGAAGTGGATGTACAACTGCCTAAAAAAGGTGAAGTTTTAGTCCGTATCGTGGCAACTGGCGTTTGTCATACGGACGCATTCACTCTATCTGGTGACGATCCAGAAGGCATCTTCCCTGCGATCCTTGGTCACGAAGGTGGCGGTATCGTTGAAATGGTAGGCGAAGGCGTGACTAGTGTTGAAGTTGGTGATCACGTTATTCCTCTTTACACAGCAGAATGTGGCGAGTGTAAGTTCTGTAAATCAGGCAAAACGAACCTTTGTCAGGCAGTACGTGAAACTCAAGGTAAAGGCCTAATGCCAGATGGCACAAGCCGCTTCTCAATCAATGGCGAAAC
The DNA here is from genome assembly GCF_000241385.1 of Vibrio sp. EJY3. Classification (NCBI taxonomy): domain Bacteria; kingdom Pseudomonadati; phylum Pseudomonadota; class Gammaproteobacteria; order Vibrionales; family Vibrionaceae; genus Vibrio; species Vibrio sp. EJY3. The sequence continues at coordinate 48,504 of NC_016614.1, read as the reverse complement.
AATTTTCCATTACATGGGCTGTTCGACGTTCTCTGAGTACACTGTACTACCAGAAATTTCACTAGCGAAAGTAAACAAAGAAGCACCTCTGGAAGAAGTATGTCTACTTGGCTGTGGTGTGACTACCGGTATGGGCGCAGTACTGAATACAGCAAAAGTTCAGGAAGGCGACACAGTAGCCATCTTTGGCCTAGGCGGCATCGGTCTGTCTGCAATCATTGGTGCACGTATGGCTGGCGCTAGCCGCATCATCGGTATCGATATCAATGAGAGTAAATTCGATCTTGCGAAACAGCTTGGCGCAACAGATGTGATTAACCCTCAGAAATTCGATAAGCCAATTCAAGAAGTCATTGTTGAAATGACAGATGGCGGCGTTGATTTCTCGTTTGAATGTATCGGTAACGTCAACGTGATGCGTCAAGCGCTTGAGTGCTGTCACAAAGGCTGGGGTGAGTCAGTCATCATCGGTGTAGCAGGCGCAGGTCAAGAGATCTCTACCCGTCCATTCCAACTGGTAACTGGCCGCGTATGGCGAGGCAGTGCGTTCGGTGGCGTAAAAGGCCGCTCTGAGCTTCCAGAAATTGTAGAAAAATACATGGCAGGTGAATTCGGTCTACAACAATTCATTACTCACACTATGGGACTTGAAGACGTCAACGAGGCGTTCGACCTGATGCATGAAGGTAAGAGTATCCGTAGCGTGATTCACATGGACAAATAATGTCTCTGCAGGCTCTCCCTAGGGAGAGCCTTATTGTATTAACGGTGTCCTGCCGTTGAATCTAATTTCTGCTTCTTAAGAGTTTATTCATGATGATAGAAAACGTAAGTCAGGCCAAAGTTTTTGGTGGCTGGCACAAACAATACACTCACGAATCTAGTTCATTGAATTGCCAAATGCGATTCGCTATTTTCCTGCCGCCAAACGCGACAAAGTCCCACCCAGTACCAGTGCTTTACTGGCTATCGGGTCTCACTTGTAGCGATGAAAACTTCATGCAGAAAGCTGGCGCATTTCGTATGGCTGCCGAACTTGGCATCGCCATTGTTGCCCCAGACACCAGCCCTCGTGGCGAAGGTGTGGCAGATGATGAAAATTACGACCTCGGTCAGGGTGCTGGTTTTTATCTCAATGCAACTCAGGCACCTTGGTCACAGCACTACTTCATGTATGACTACATCACGAAAGAACTACCAGCAATCATCGAAAACAACTTCCCGGTTTCTGATGTGAAGTCTATTTCTGGCCACAGCATGGGCGGGCATGGTGCACTGACTATCGGCTTAAAAAATGCCGATCAGTATCGCTCAATTTCAGCATTTAGCCCTATCAGTAACCCTATTCAGTGTCCTTGGGGCCAAAAAGCGTTTACCGCTTATTTAGGTACCGATATCGAAAACTGGAAACAATATGATGCGAGTGAGTTGCTGAAACAAGTTCCATCACCATTGGCTATTTTGGTTGATCAGGGCGACGCAGACGGGTTCCTGAGTGAACAACTTAAACCTGAACTTCTCGTTGCGGCGGCGAATAAGCATGGTTCAGAACTAACGCTTCGAATGCAGCCAGGTTATGATCACAGTTATTACTTCATCTCGAGCTTTATTGATGACCATTTGAACTTTCATGCTAAGTATTTGTTCGAGTAAGTTGCTAATAAGTAACATAATAATAAGCCACCCCAAAAAGGTGGCTTTATTCTTTTTTGAATATCTATTCGTTATTCAGAAATAATATTAATTTTAAAATTGAATTGAAAATGTTAATTTTCTTCTAATAATTATTAATTGATAATTATATCGATTTTTATTGAATAGTACTTAAAATACGCTAAGAGTCCTAATATTCCTCTAATCACTGCATTTCATCGTTCATTTATTTAAGAAGTCACGTAATAGCCTTGACGTAAAGTAAGCGTAAGGTTACTTTTCAAACAAGATATATTTTTGCAACCTTATCCATTTATTCAAATCATCGAAACCTTAAATAAATCACGGCTAGCGTCGCTTTCTCTAGCTCAGTAAAAGCATAAAACTCCAAAATGAATAGAATGAAAAAGATACTCGTATTAGGCTTGCTGTGTTTTGCCCCTTTTATTTCTGCACATACCGTTTCATTTAGTAACGGTCCGCAAAAGTCCAGTGTGGCATTAGAATTAGAAGACATTCAATCGTTGCCAGAAACCACTTACACCACCGAGTTACCTTGGAGTAAAGGGGAGTCTGAGTTTACTGGAGTAAAGCTGAGTGACTTACTCACTTACGTATATGGTGATATTCCAGCGCAAATCGATATCAGTGGTTTAAACAATTACCACGCGACCGTAACGCGACCAGATATCGTTAGATATGAGCCGATTTTGGCCTATCAAAAAGATAAACATTACATAAAAATCAGGGACAAAGGCCCATATTGGGTTGTATATCCGCTGAACCTTTACCCAGAGCTAAATCGATCCGCATATCATGCCCAAATGGTCTGGCAGGTGAATGAAATTAAATTGATAAAGAAATAATGAAATTATCAGATACCTATCCACTCAAGCCCCAAAAGTGGCGATACACAACACTCAGCAAACTGCTGCTGTTCGTCTTTGCTACCTCTTTATTACTCGCGAATGTCGTGCTGCTTCAACAAACGCGTGCATTAGCGCAAAACTTTACTAACGAGCAAAAACAAGCCACGTGGTTTTTGTTTCAGCTGTCTAAAGAGCTGTCAGAACTGGTTGGGGAAGCACGTCGGCTTGATGAAGACATACAGGACATAAATGGCGCAGAGCTACAGTATGAGCTCGCCTGGAGCCGCTTTGACTTACTCATCAACAGCGATGATGCGTACACTTTCTTTTCTCGCAACAATATTCAGCAGTATTTTTTAGAACTCTTCGAACAATTCAAAGACCTTGAGCCTTTTCTTGTCGAGGCGAGCACCGGAGATCGTCAGGCGGCAGCCCAGTTTTATCGCTCAACCCAGACGCTATACTTAGACTTAGTGGATTTTGTGAATCAAAACTTCCGACTCACCAGCAAAGTATATGAAGCACAAAAAGGTGAAACACAGCGACTGGTACAAGCGCAATATATGCTGTTTGCGACTTTTGTGTTGTCGACACTTTCTCTTATTTATTTCTTTTACCGCGAATCAAGTTTCCACAGAAAACTAGCACTCAGCGATCCGCTGACAAGGCTTGGCAACAGAAGCGCGCTGTTTGTGACGCTTAGAAAAAACATGCAACAAAAAAACACGTTTTATCTCTGTATCCTGGACTTAAACGGGTTTAAAAAAATTAATGATACTCACGGACACCAAGCTGGCGACAAAGTTTTACGAGCTATCGCTAACCGGCTAAAGTCGATGGAGATCAATAATTTTACCACTTACCGAATGGGTGGTGATGAGTTTGCCATCGTCGTTCAGGACAAAGCCATCAGCGAAGAAGAAATACAGCGTCATATTAATGCCGTGTTTGATGACCCGGTACTAAAAACAGAAAACGATCATCAGCTTTCGACAAGTATTGGTATCGCGCGGTATCCGATGGATAGCGATAATGTCGACTTCCTTATCAATATCGCAGATAAACGCATGTACAAGATGAAATTCCAAAGATAGAACAGAGTGACATCTCAAACATACAAAAGCCCCGCTCTTCAACAAGCGGGGCTTTTCATTACAACTGAGGGTGAGTCTGCGCGACTAGTTGTTCAGAAATTTTTCTTTCAGCACAGTGAGCACACCAGATTCCTGATTGCTTGGCGCAGAAAAACGGGCGATTTTCTTAATCTCTTCATGAGCATTGCCCACCGCATAAGAGTGCTCGCTCACTTGCAGCATTTCCAAATCATTCAAGTAATCACCAAATGTCATCGTCTCTGCTGGCGTAAAGTTCATGGTTTGTTGAAGATACTGAATTGCCGCCCCTTTAGAAGCTTTTGCGTTCATCACGTCTAACCAGATTTTGGCACTAACAACGACTTTATGTGAGTCACCAAACTGGCCGTTCATCGTCGGGAAGACTAACTCTTCTGAACCGTCAAAATGGCAGATCGCAACTTTAATGAACTCATCATCAACCTCAAGCAAATCGTCAACGTTTTCACAGCGATGGTAGTACTTTTGAAACTCTTCCAACGTTTTTTGATCCTGAATTTCGATATAAGCCGAACGCTTACCACACAGAACAATGTGTGCCCCATCTATGCCGCGCGCCGCTTTGATTATCTCTGCTACTTCAGGTTTCGGAATGGTACAGCTATAGAGTTCTTTATCTTTGTGTATCACCAAAGTGCCATTTTCTGCCACGTACAGAATGCGATCCTGAATCGGAGCGAAAGTGTCACGCAAGCTATAATATTGACGGCCAGAGGCAGCCGAAAACAAAATACCTTGTTCTTCTAATCGTAAAAAGACATCGAAGAATTCTGGGTCTAAACGACCGTACTGATCGAGTAGCGTGCCATCCATATCGGAGGCGATAAATTTAATGCTAGCTTGTGACATGAACTAAAACTCTAATTAGGGAAGGAAAACTGCGATTACGTTTAAGGTACAGGATCGTGTGTGAATCTCAAGTTGAGTTGTTCTATTGCTTTGCGATATTGACTCTTGATCTACCATGGATGGCGCTTAAAGTACTGTTCACTATGGTCGATGAAGGCTCTCACCGCCGGAGATAAATGTTTGCGGGAAGAGTACAGTGCGTAAATGTGTAGCCGATTCGGTTTCCAGTCAGGAAGCACGATTTCAAGCTCGCCCAATTGCACATACTTCGTGGTTAAATACGTGGGCAGTAAAGCAACACCCATCCCCTGCAAAGCCCCGTGTAGTAGTGCAGTCGCTTCATTACACGTCAATCGGCAATGAATGCTGACCGATTCAAACTGCTCACCCAGGGATAAATGCCAGACGCGCCGCTCAAAATTTTTATAACCTAAACAATCATGGTCAGACAAATCGCTTGGTTGAGAAATCACTCTCTGTTTCTTCAGATATTCAGGCGCAGCCACTAGGACAGAATCACAGTCAGCAATGGGCTTGCCAATCAAAGCAGGATCCGGGTTCGAAGCTATTCTAATCGCCAGATCGATACGTTCTTCCGTCAGGTCACTCACGGAGTCTTGCAGATCCAAGTCAATATCAACCTTAGGATGTAATTGCATAAAACTGTGTACGGCAGGGATCAACTGAGAAAAACCAAAAGAAGCACTCGACGCGAGTCGGATTTTACCTGCCAGTTCACCGTCAGCGACAATATTCGAGGTCAGGGAGTCGGCCTGCTTTAGCCAACGTTCAATTTGCGCAACACTGCGTTCTCCAGCGGTGGTGAGTGAAACTTTGCGCGTGGTTCGATGCAGCAGGCGAATTTGCAGCCAGTTTTCCATGGCGTCCACATAGCGCGTCACCATCGGCCGGGACATCTCCAACCGCTCAGCCGTTGCGGTAAAACTGCCGGAATACACCACATCAATAAAAACCTTAGCGGCGGTTAGTCTATCCATTGATTTGCTCGGAATAAGAAACAGTGTTGCACATTATTGTGTATTTTTCTGAGCGTATCAATTTCATAACATAGCCTCTGTACCCAAACGAACCGTGCCGTTTGACTAATTTCATTCCTAAGGAGATCTTTCATGGTTACCATTCATTACTTTTTCGACCCGATGTGTGGTTGGTGCTATGGCGCATCAGACCTCATAGAACCTCTGGTGACATCTCCGCAATTTAATGTCGTGTTCCATCCGGGTGGCATGCTCAATCAGCACGAGATTGGTTCCGAATTTCGCCAGCACATTATTGGCAGTGACGAACGTATAGCTGCGGAGACAGGCGCTGTATTTGGCGATGCTTACGTGCAAAGAGTGAAGCAAGAGCGTGAGTTCATCCTAGATTCCTATTTGCCTACGCTAGCCATCTTAACCGCGGAGAAACTCGGTCTAGACCCATGGGTTATGCTGAAAGCGATTCAGTCTGCTCATTACCAATCGGGACTCAAAGTAAATGAGCCCTCCACGCTTAAATCCATTGCTGAAACACTCGGATTGGACACAAGCGATTGGGACGAACTGATGGAGCAAAATCAAACCGTATTGATCAACGAAATTCACTCCAGCCAGCAGTTAATGAGCCAGTTGCAAGTGAGTGGATTCCCAACGTTACTGGTAGAAAAAGAAGGCCAATTCTTTAGAATTCCTCACACGGCTTATTACGGTAAACCAGAACAATGGCAGGACGCATTGCAACAGCTGCAGTAAGCCACTTATTAGATTCGCTCTTTCAGCCGTAGAAAGAGCGATTTCACGGTGCAATATCAACATGGCAATCTTGAATCAAACAGGTACAATCCTCGCTCAAATTTTTACTCGCGCGGATACACATCATGCACTCGCCTGAACATTGCTTTACTCGTTTTACTGCTGATATTTCTGGTTATGAGTTACCAGAGCAGTTTACGTTTCCGTTCTATTACACACCGCACCCTCTATGCGTATTAGCCGCTGAACAACTGCAACAACACTTACTCACGCAAAATGACTTTGAGCATGACTTTGGGTTAGAGGATGAGCAAGCGGGACGAGGGAAAATGTTCGGCGTGCTTTTGGTACAAAATCAACAAGGTGAGCTAGGGTATCTCAGTGCTTTCTCCGGCAAGATCGCCGATCAAAACTTGCTGCCTGGGTTTGTACCACCAGTGTATGACATGCTGACAGATGAAGGTTTTTTCCGCGCTGAAACCGACGCCATCAATGCAATCAATGCCGAATACAAGCAGTGTGCAGATAACCCCGAATTAATTGAGCTCAAAGCAGAGATTCAAGCCGATCGCGCTTCATACCAGCAAGAAGAACAGGCGCAACGCCAAATCATGATAGACGGCCGTGCGAATCGAAAACTACAGCGAAAACAGGGTGAGCAAACACTAGGTCCCGATGAACTAAAGACGTTGTTAGACGACTTGGGTAAGCAAAGTGTGGCCGAGAAAAATGCGCTCAAATACCTCAAGATGGCGTGGGATGAAAAACTGGCAGTCAAAGAGCAGCGTTTAGCCACTTTAAAACATGAACTTTCAGAACTTAAAGAGCGTCGAAAAACACTCTCTAACGCGTTACAGCACAAACTGCACAGACAGTACCGGTTTCTTAACGGACTGGGACAAGAACGCGATTTAGTGGATATTTTCGCTACCACCACGAATCCGGTGCCACCAGCAGGCGCAGGTGAATGTGCTGCCCCGAAACTGCTTCAGTACGCGTTTAAACATGGCTTTAAACCGCTGGCGCTTGCCGAGTTCTGGTGGGGGGAATCACCAAAGTCCGAAGTGCGCCAGCACAAGAAGTTTTACCCATCGTGCAACAGTAAGTGCCAACCGATACTAGGCCACATGCTGCAAGGTATGAACGTCGAACCCAACCCGCTGGCGGAAAACTGGGCAGAAGACAAAGAGCTGGAAATTCTCTATCAGGACGAAGCCATGGTAGTAGTAAACAAGCCATCAGGTTTGCTGTCTGTTCCGGGCAAAACCATCAAAGACTCGGCGTACACAAGGCTACAGGCAATGTTCCCTGACGTTGAAGGGCCTTTTGTCATCCATCGCTTAGATATGGCGACATCAGGCATTTTGGTGTTTGCACTGACCAAACGCGCGAATAAAAGCTTACAGAAGCAGTTCATGGCTCGTGGCGTACAAAAACGCTACATGGCTCTGCTGGAAGGTGAACTTAGTGATGCCGAGGGTGATATCTCATTACCTATGCGTGGTGACCCAGAAGATCGCCCGCGCCAATTGGTTTGCTTTGAGCATGGAAAACCAGCGGAGACGCACTGGCAGTTGATTGAAGTTAAAAATGGCCGTAGCAAGGTGTATATGTACCCTAAAACTGGCCGTACCCACCAACTGCGTGTCCACAGCGCTCATCACATGGGATTAAATATGCCAATGGTCGGCGATGGCCTGTATGGCGAAAAGGCGAATCGCTTACACCTGCATGCAGAAATGCTGGAACTGGATCATCCATACAGCAAAGAGCGTATGAGCTTCCATGCCGATTGTGAGTTTTAAACCCAGCACGGTTAATCTGAAGAAACTAAAAAGGCACTGAATTCAGTGCCTTTTTAAATTCAGACCAAGTATATTCCGACTCAGTCTTTGCCACTATCGGCTATGACGCATTTAACTGACTTTAAATTTCGTCCACACTTGTGAACGCCATCGTCTTGCCATGATGATGCCTCGAACCCATTCATCCAAAGCGATTGCCATCCAGGCTCCCACTACACCGTAGCCCATGTGAATACCAAGCACGTAAGAGAACAACACGCCCAAGCCCCACATACTTACGATGCCCATTTGCACTGGGAATTTAATGTCACCCGCACCTTTTAAACCAGCAATGAAGATCAGGTTAAACACACGTCCGGCTTCTAACAGGATCGATCCCAGAACCAATGAGCCAGCAAGAGCAAGGATTTCAGGCTGATCAGTGAACACGCGGAGAATATCTTCTCGGAATACGTAGATCACGGTCGTGGCAACGGTAGAAGCAACAAAGCCCACCAAGAAATAAACCTGAATACGCTTCAGGATGCTGGTCACCCAGCCCTTACCAATGTAATAACCGGTTTGAATCTGCGCTGCCTGACCAATCGCCAGTGCAAAAGCAAAAGAAAAACGCGCAATATTCTGCGCATAGGTAAATGCCGCCAACGAAGCCGTGCCCATCTGTACCACAAAGTACACAATACAGATTTGCGCAATGTTGTAAGACAACACCTCACCCGCATTCATGCCGCCAATCTTCAAAATCTTTTTATAGATGTCCGCCGGAACTTTTTTCATGGTCGACATTGGCAACTGGATACTCGAACGTGCCACAACCACCAACAACATCAATGTACCTACGACTTGGCTAACGACGGTCGCAACGGCAACGCCCTCTACGCCATAAACGGGTAAACCAAACGGCTGATACAACGCGATGTAGTTACCTGCAATGTTTAGTACGCCACTGAGCAGGTTAACCACCATTGGTGAGCGCGAAAAACCGTGACTACGCAGAATCGTGGTTAGCACGATGCCAATGGTGACATTGAATGTCAGCGAGCCACTGATCAACAAGTAATTGCGCGCGTATTCTTCCACTTGGGCTTCAAGGCCGTAATATGGCAAAAAGAATATCGCACCAAGTACCGCTATCACGCTGAGGAAAATACCCACAATCACCGACAGCACAACACTCGCGACACCAACATCAACCGAGTCTTTCTCACGGTCAGCGCCATTGTATTGTGCAATTAAGATGCCCGTCCCACTGCTCACAAATGTTGAAACAATGATCAGAAAAAACGTCAACTGGGTAATAACCCCAACCGCTGATACCGCTTTGTCTGAGTAACCACTCAGCATAAATACATCACTGGTTCCTAAAGCCGTCCTTAGCAAAATTTCCACGAGTATCGGCCAAGCGAGTGTCACGATGGACATGCGCTGGTTGATGTTCTGGCTCTTAGGCATAGTTGTAAACCTTCACACAATGAAAAACTGCTTCACAGGAAACTGTGAAGCAGTTTAAGAAAATAGCCATTCATACTTGAAATGGGCGAAAAGTTGCTGTGCGCAAATTTTATTCGCATCCCGGTCACAACAGCAACAAAATTTCGTCGAAATGAGTAATATTTTTCTCATCTCACGGTCACTCATTGACGATATGAAAGGCACTTTCTCGACGTATACAAAAAACAATAGCTGAAGAGCGTATGACCCGCGTTAAACATCATCGCCGACTCGAAAATCTACTTTTAATTCAATTACTCATCGCCATATTCAAAATGATTTACTTCACAGTTAGCCGAACTTTTATTCTATCTATCGCTCAGTTAACAACTAGAATAGAGTTAAAACTATAAAGTTAGGGATACAAGATGTCGACATTGGCAGGGGCACGCTTAGAAGAGATGGCGGATATCCGCGCAACGAGAAAAAAGAAGATTGTTTTTATATGTTCGAGCATCGCCGCCACTTGCCTAGTCTATGGTGCGATTGTTCAAGCATTTGAGCAGCACTGGGGGCTGTGTTTGCTCCATGCTTTATCTGCGCTTGCCTGCTTTGCAATTTGCTACATGATAAAAGTACAAAAACATCACCAGTATGCCGATCTACTTTTAAGCGCAGTACTCATGCTAGAAGGTTTGCTGTTACTACTGTTTAATGATGCGCCTTCAGGAAAAATTTTGTGGCTGTATCCAATTGTCGCAACCCTCATTCTTATCAACGAGTTTAAAGTTGGGCTTCTCTTTAGCTGTACCTACATACTCTTTATTTTTTTCGGCATCGCTTTTCTGGATAGATTACCAACCGCCACTCCTATGATTGAGCGTCGGTTTATGTTGACGTTGATTGCGATTAGCTTTGTTTGTCATACATTTTCTTATTACTACGCCAAGGTTCTGAATTACATTCAAGTCCTCTATCGAGAAGGCATTGAAGAACTGGCCTATTTTGACCAACTGACCAGTTTGGCCAATCGCTGGAGCTTTGAAACTTGGGCACGACAAAAACTGAGCGAAATCGATCGCTATCAAACCAAAGGTTTGACCGCCGTTATCTTCCTCGATCTCGACAACTTTAAACTCATTAATGACAACTATGGCCATGACGTTGGTGATCACGTTCTAAAGACATTTGCTTCTCGATTGAAAGAGAGCACTCGCTTAGCTGGCCACACTCCCCCGAAGAATGATTATTCTATCGCTCGGTTTGCCGGTGATGAATTTGTCCTGCTACTACACGATGTGCCTAACAAAGAAAGTTTGGACGAAGTGTTAAAACGCATTGTTAATGTATTCTCAAACCGCTCTCTAGATTACGACCTCATTAATGAAATCACGATGAGTGTCGGGGCGGCGATTTATAAACAAGATGCAAACGACTTATCGGAACTGATTCGATGTGCAGATAAAGCCATGTATGTAGCAAAACACACCGGAAAAAATCAGTACGCCTACTATGAAGATTGTGTGCAGTTGGAAGAATTGAGCACCCAACAGTTGCGCCAACCAGAAATCGGAGAGGTTTATTAGCTCGTCGAGTGAACGTTTACAGAATACTAATAAGCGAACCAATACGTCGCCCATAAACCAACAAGCAGGATAACCACTAACCAGATGACTTGGCTTGCACGTCTGGTTTTTCCTTGATGTGGAGCCTCGTTAGGTTTGCAGGTTTGTTGACTCAATTTACCCAACAGCTCGTTATCTAATACTCGTTTATACAAATCTCGCCGCTTTTGCGCAGCATTCGCCACAGCAGTGAAGCGTCGTCTTTGCTCTGTAGTAAAATCATAAACCTCGTAACGTGGAGGGAGATCAGTGTGTTTGCGTTGTACTGACATCATTTCCTCCTTGGATTGATGAGTACTCTCTAGGGTCTGTTTATCTTTCGTGGTTAATTTTTGTTCGAGATAAAAGCGCTTTAATCGCGGCGAGAGGCGGACGGCTAGTTGTTTGTAGCTTAGTAATTCTAAGTAAAGCACCTCTCAACAAAGAGTATAGCGCTTTTAGCCGAACCCTTTGGGCAGCAACTGCTGCAAAAATCAGCTCGAAAGGTCAACAGACCCTAAGTACACACAAAAAAACCACCCGAAGGTGGCTTCAATTCACGGTGCAAGACGGTGTTTTATAGATATTCACACAAGTACGCTGTCGCATCTTTAACTTGTAGTTCAAACGATGAGTTGCCTTCAACGTCAAAAGACTCACCGCTGTTGTATGTTGTCCAGTCAGTTTCACCTACACGTTTAACAATAAGGGCACCTTTCACTACTGTCATGCGTTCTGGAGCTTGTGTACCAAACGTGTACTCTCCTGGAAGCATCACTCCGACACTCACTTCTTGCTCGTGTTGACTAAAACCTAGTGACTTCACACCGCCTGCAAAATAGCTGTTTTCCTTGATACTCATTATCAGTTCCCTCATTAAAAATCTGACCTTTTTTACCCTGTTTTTCTCCATGACTCAAGCCCATAAAGCCTTCTAATTAAACATTAGTGACAAATAGGTTCATAACTAGGTTTTCTTATCATGCATAGCACATCAAAACCGGTGATTATTTAGGCATAACAAATAGACAATGTGGCACCTGAGCCCTCAATCTCCTAGCGCCTTTAGATGTAAGAATTCCCAAGATATTCAGACAAATAAATACGCTTCATTTTGATTTTTCTTTAAGTGCGTAAACGATAAATACTGCTTCTGCAGAATATTTTTAGATTATTGACTCAAGATTGTATTTCACGTGCAACAGCGTACGAGTTTTATTTAACTTCTCTCAAGTGACTCGAAAAACGCTTTGATTTTTTTTGACGAAAAAAAACTCTCTGAAATGCTAAACGTGATGCTTTTGCAGGTGGTGCCGGACTTTGGCGTAAGAGCAGATTGTGTTTGTGATAGAACATGAATCTAAGGATAGAGAGAAGTTATGATTCGATTTAACCTATGTGCCGCAGGCGTTGCTTTGGCATTATCCGGAGCGACTGTCGCTGCTCCAACTGCACCAAGTATTGATCTGTACGGTTCCAACAACCTTCAGTTTTCTAAAATTGAATTGGCCATGGAAACCACATCCGGTTACCACAATATGGTGACCTACCATGACCAAGCAAAGATTGCGGTGACATTCAACCAGTGGAGCGGCTCGACGGGCGACACATACAACATCTACTTTGATGGTACCCAAGTTGCCACTGGCGCCATTACCAGTAGCCAAACCACCGCCAACTTCGAATATGGTCAAGGCGGTTTGTATCAAATGGAGATCGAAGCGTGTGATGAAACAGGTTGTGCGAGAAGTGCCCCGGCTGAAATTACCATCGCTGACACTGATGGCTCGCACTTAAAACCGCTTACGATGAATGTGGATCCAAACAACAAATCTTACAGCACAGACCCTAGCGTGGTGATGGGGACTTACTTTGTTGAGTGGGGCATTTATGGCCGTAACTACACCGTAGACAATATTCCGGCAGACAACCTAACCCACATCCTTTACGGCTTCATCCCAATTTGTGGCCCTAATGAATCCGTTAAATCCGTTGGCGGGAATAGCTTTAACGCGTTGCAAACCGCCTGTAACGGCGTACCTGATTATGAAGTCGTTATCCATGATCCATGGGCTGCGTACCAAAAGAGCTTCCCACAAGCCGGTCATGAATACAGCACTCCGATCAAGGGTAACTACGCAATGCTGATGGCCTTGAAACAACGTAACCCTGAGCTGAAAATCATCCCATCGATTGGTGGTTGGACTCTGTCTGATCCATTCTTTGATTTCGTCGATAAAGCCAATCGAGACACCTTTGTGGCTTCCGTTAAAAAATTCCTCAACACATGGAAATTTTACGATGGCGTCGATATTGACTGGGAATTCCCTGGCGGCGGCGGTGCAGCGACAGACCGAGGCGACCCCATCAACGATGGCCCCGCATATGTTGCTCTAATGCGTGAACTGCGTGCAATGTTGGATGAGTTAGAGGCAGAGACAGGCCGAACATACGAACTCACTTCAGCCATTGGTGTGGGTTACGACAAGATCGAAGACGTTGACTACGCGGACGCGGTCCAATATATGGATTACATTTTCGCGATGACCTACGACTTCTATGGCGGGTGGAACAACGTACCAGGGCATCAGACCGCCCTTTACTGCGGGTCGTTCATGCGCCCTGGTCAGTGTGATGGCAGTGGTGTTGATGAAAACGGCGAACCGTTCAAAGGGCCAGCCTATACTGCAGACAACGGTATCCAGCTTCTTCTCGCCCAAGGCGTCCCTGCCAATAAGCTCGTACTCGGTACTGCTATGTACGGTCGTGGCTGGGAAGGGGTAACACCGGACACCCTAACCGATCCAAATGATCCAATGACAGGTACTGCAACAGGCAAGCTAAAAGGCAGTACTACACAAGGTGTCTGGGAAGCTGGCGTTATCGATTACAAAGGCATTAAGTCATTCATGCTTGGAGCGAATAGCACTGGGATCAACGGCTTTGAATACGGTTACGATGATCTGGCAGAAGCGCCGTGGGTATGGAACCGCTCAACGGGCGAGCTGATTACTTTTGATGACCACCGTTCCGTACTAGCAAAAGGCAACTACGCTAAAACGCTTGGGCTTGCGGGTCTATTCTCCTGGGAGATTGATGCAGATAACGGCGATATCCTCAATGCCATGCACGAAGGTATGTCTGGTGCGGTTATTGAGCAGCCAAACCGCGCTCCAACAGCAACCGCTGGCGCAGATCAATCCGTAGCAGGTCCTACAACCGTGACGCTAAATGGCAGCCAGTCCACCGATTCTGACGGTACGATCGCCAGCTACGCTTGGGAGCAAATATCTGGTACAGCAGTAACCCTGACCGGAGCAAATAGTGCAAACGCAAGCTTCGATGTGGCTGAAGTAACCGCAGAAGAACAACTGACGTTCAAACTTACAGTAACAGATAACGAAGGTGCAACCGCTTCTGATCTTGTTGTGGTCACCGTGAAGCCAGCAGGCGTTATCGAACCACCTCAAAACACAGTGCCAGTTGCACAAATCACCGCTCCAGCAACAGCGAATGCAGGTGAGGTTGTGGTCATAGACGCGTCGGGATCTAGCGACGCAGACAACGACACACTCACGTTTAGCTGGACGCTACCACAAGGTTTAAACGCGACCGTTGAAGGTGCGAAAGTGACCTTTACTGCTGCTGAGTACTCCCAGGATACCAGCCTAAACTTCACGGTGAGTGTGAGTGACGGTGAAGCATCCGCGACCGCAAGTACAACCATAGTCGTTGCACAATACACCACAGATCCAAATACGGGCACATGTGATAACGCTTGGGATTCATATGCGGTTTACACAGGGGGTGATCAAGTGACGCATGCTGGCAGTACTTGGGAGGCGAAGTGGTGGACTCGCGGCGAGGACCCAACAACGACAGGTGAATGGGGTGTTTGGAAACAAGTAGGCACAGCGAGCTGCAACTAAGCCGCACTAACCAAGCTACTTTCTACAAAGCTAAAGCATAACCATGATGTTTAAAGGACAAGGGCAGCACTCGCTTCCTTGTCCTTTATTTTTATAAAACCACTACGCTTTAGATTCGATTAAGCGGTCAAAACTTTGAAATACTTGCTCGCACTTCATGACTCGGCCATGGCCTTGACCTTGCGTGGTGACTAACTCAACATTGGCGATGTCCTCCGCCGCTTTTGCTGAGATACTGTGTTTAGTGAACTTGTCTTGCTCATCGTGAACAATAATCGTCACTGACTCACGCTCAGAAAGGCGTTTTAGCGGGTCAATTGACTGTAACGGGTAATCAAACTGCGCTTCCACTTCTGATACCACTGCATGAAACAGCTTCATGGAATAGCCTGAGCGCGCAATACTACCAAACAGGTTTTCTACATAGTTTAGAACAGGCGCGATGAGCAAAAATGGCTTGTTCTCCAGTTTGCTGTGACGACATTCCAGTGCAGAAGCGGTACCCATACTGTGACCAATTACTCCCGCAATGTCATCAACCGAATCCAACACATCTTCAAGACCACGAATAAAACCGGGAATGTGACCATACTGACCTTCACTCTCACCGTGAGCAGGATGGTCGTAAGCCAGTGCGGTAAAGCCTTTCGCGGCGATATGTTCCATCAGAGGAAAAAACTGGCTCGCGGTTCCCGACCAACCGTGAGTCAGAACCCAAATAGGGCCAGTTCCAAGTGAGTAGGTTTTAATCACGCCATCAAACCCTTGGATCTCCCCTTTGACCAAACCTTCAGGCTCTGCATTTTTCGGTTTAGTACGCACTGGCGTCAAAAGGAGCTTTCTTGCAGTACTTTTGGCGTGTGACGGTGCCAGAGTGTGATGTAGGCGGGTACTGATATTAACCAAGCTACGTTTAACGCTAAAACGCTGCGAAGTATTAAAGTAAATTTTGTCGCTCATGATCTTTCCCTTAACTAGCAGCACAAAATAGAACGGTCGTGCTTTTTGTGCTGATAAGAAAGAGCGAACTCTGTCGCCCTCTCTAATATATTGAATGTGTTTGTGTTTTAACTGACTCGAAACCGGATACTTACGCTTTCCAACGAGCAAACAAGTTATCTATCCCTTGCCAGAACAGTCTCTGACTCTCTGCCTCGCCTTTAATCGAATAAAACACATGCGCGCTTAGATACTGCCCGTACAAATCAAAGGTTGCCTGCTTGGTGTCTAAATCACTTGAGAACTCACGATTATCTTTTCCTTTCGCGATTTGTATTTCTAAGTAGTTCAACCATGTATTGATCGATTTTCTCAATGCCACTTGTAATGGACAATCATCCGCTGCAGTATCGTTCCAGGCATCAAGAAACATACAACTACCCTGAAAAGAGTGGTTCCAAGTCATCCATGAATCTAACAACCCACGAATTTTTCTCTCTATATGGTCATCCCCTAGCTCCCGAACAGGTTCTATCACCCGAGAAGTAAAGACTTGATTCGCGTGCTCGAGTACCGAAAGCTGCAAGTTCAGCTTAGAGTTAAAATGAGCAAACAGGCCACTTTTCGACATCCCACACAGCTTTGCCAGTTCACCAATGGTAAGGCTTTCCAGCCCCTCTTCACTGGCAATCTCAAAGGCTCGTTGCAGAATAAACTCTTTCGTTACTTTTCCTTTTTTCATAACAGTATTTTTAGCACGGTCGTTCTTTTATGCAAGGTTTAGTGTTCTGGTCTAACCATTCATTGGCAAGAACAATTGCAACGATCGGTATATTGAGTTCCGTGATAGGTATATAAATGAGAAGCTTGAACCACGTCTGAATTTAAAACATTACCTGTCACCAAGAGAGCATGAGTTGATTTCTTCACGTACACCGTTATTCGGGAACTGTTACTTTCGCTGAATAGTTTTATGTTCAGGTAAGTAATTTATGACAACCAAAAAGAAGATCGCCAGTTTAGAATTTGCCCGAATCATCGCCATGTTGGCGATAATTGGTCTTCACTGTCAAATGGCTCTCACATACTGGCAATGGGGCGAGGTGCCCTGGGTCGGGTACATTATTAACCAGATGTCTCGATTTGCGGTTCCTTTATTTTTCCTTATTTCGGGCTATTTGATTCAGCCCAAACTCAGTACCAATCCAATTAAAACACTGAAGAGCTACGCCAAACCGTTAATCAGGATCTGGCTAGTGTGGAGTGTAATTTGCCTAGTCGTACCGTTCCGATGGCAAACTGTCTCTGAAGCGGGTTATTTAGCAGAGCGACAAGGTTACTGGGATTATCTGATGCAATCCCCGATTAACTCATTGCTAGAAGGGGGCTTGGTTCACTTGTGGTTCCTGCCGGCACTCCTGATAGCCGTGACACTTATCGCTTTTCTGGTCAAAGCTGGGCAGTCACGACTCCTACTTCCTATCGCTTTATTGTTTTACGTATATGGAGTTTTAGCAGGAAGTTACTCTACATTAACTGAACTGCCAGCTCCCTTTTTTACTCGCAATGGCCCTTTCTTTAGTACATTACTGGTTGTACTGGGTTATCTGGCCAGAGAGAAACAATGGCAATGGTCTAGCAGCAAAGCCTTATTCCTGATGGTGATTGGTTTGGGGCTTCACTTTGCAGAAGCCAATCGACTGATGCAACACAACGTTATGTTTAACACTCATGATTTCTTATTTGGGACCGTTATTTGGTCACTTGGTATTTTCATGTGGCTACTTGCTAACCCCAATTTTGGCAATATGTCATGGGTGCACAAGTGGTCACCGAGCATATTAGGAATCTACGTTAGCCACCTACTGGTGGTAATTATCATGATGAATGTAGCAGGCATTCTCCTATTACAAGGTTTAGTTAAAGATGTTTTCATTTACTCAACCACCATTGTCGCCACATTGCTTTTAGTCAAAAGTATTGAGGCTTCACCACTAAGAAAACTATTACTTAGATAAATCAATAAAATGCGTGTCATAGCTTGCTCTGACACGTTCGTTGGAGCAAGCCAAACAAAAATGAGAGTGATTTCTCACTGGCTAAAATTTTAGCGCTATGAGCCTCAATAATTTTGTCGATACTCACAAAAAACATTGAGCATTTCCTTTAGATTTACCCAATAAATAAAACACTGCTCATTTAACGGAGGCTGTATGTGGGCATCTCAAGGAGTCACTCCTTTTTTAGAAATAAGCCATTGGCTGACTTACGGTTTGTATGCCGCAGCGATTTTATGTTGCGTAGCGGGTATCGTGTCACTAAGAAAATAGTGGCATAACGCCCGGTTCCTACCGTTAATTCGAGCTTTCTCACAACTAACCTCTTAATTTATGGCTAATATTTCTCCAACAAGACAAGGGAGAAATGTCTATGCCAATTTACCCAATTGTAGCTTTCTGCTGTTTGTTATTCTCAAGCTCCAGCATGGCTGCGGTCACCAGCGAGCTCAACCTAGTTAATTCTACCGTTGGCTATACCGCCCTGGTTCTGTTTTCTATTGCTTACGCTCTGGTTATGCTGGAAGAGTATCTCAAGATGAGAAAATCCAAACCTGTACTTCTCGCAGCAGGGTTAATTTGGATTCTGATCGGGTACACCTTTACTCAACACAACCAACAGGATGTCGCTAAAGCTGCGTTAGAGCACAACTTGCTTGAATACGCAGAATTGCTGCTATTTCTATTAGTGGCGATGACTTACATCAACGCCATGGAAGAGCGAAGACTCTTTGACTCTTTACAAGCGTGGATGGTGGGTAAGGGTTTCGGCTTTAAAAAGCTGTTTTGGCTGACAGGTTTCCTCGCATTCATTATTTCACCCATCGCGGATAACTTAACGACGGCACTGTTGATGTGTGCTGTAGTAATGAAAGTCTCTGGCGACAACCCAAAATTCGTCAATCTGGCTTGTATCAATATCGTCATCGCCGCCAACGCGGGCGGTGCATTCAGCCCTTTTGGTGATATTACAACGTTAATGGTCTGGCAAGCGGGTCACGTCAGATTTTCTGAATTTCTTCCTCTGTTTATCCCTTCTTTGGTCAACTATTTAGTCCCAGCCTTTTTGATGTCGCTGTTTGTACCAAACACCAAACCCAATACCAAACATGAGCACGTGGAGCTGAAACGCGGAGCAAGACGCATTGTTCTGTTATTCATACTGACCATCGCTACCGCCGTCTCTTTCCATGCCGTGCTGCACTTCCCTCCTGTGATAGGCATGATGATGGGCTTGGCTTACCTGCAATTTTTTGGCTATTTCCTACGTCGGACACTCAAGCAGTCTTTAGCGAAAAAAACGGCCATCGCGATTGCGAATGGCGACGAGCAGGCTCTGAAACGTATCGGTTCCGTCGTGCCGTTTGATGTGTTCCATCGTGTGTCACGTGCGGAGTGGGATACCTTACTCTTCTTCTACGGAGTCGTAATGTGCGTTGGTGGGCTTAGCTTGCTTGGCTATTTAGAGCTGGTTTCTCATGTGATGTACACCGAATGGAATCCAATGTGGGCGAACGTAATGGTCGGCATACTTTCAGCCATCGTGGATAACATTCCAGTGATGTTTGCCGTATTAACTATGCAGCCAGATATGTCTGTCGGCAACTGGCTTCTGGTCACACTCACTGCGGGTGTCGGTGGTAGTTTACTCTCTATCGGTTCGGCCGCTGGCGTCGCGTTAATGGGAGCAGCACGTGGTCAATACACTTTCTTTGGTCACTTAAAGTGGACACCGGTGATTGCTCTGGGTTACGCCACCAGCATCGCTGCACATGTCTGGATGAACGGTGGCTTGTTTCAGTAACGCTATCTGTCTGATGGATGGTTCACGCCATCCATCACTTCAATATCACCTAGATCGTATGGATTGACACCATCAAGGCACCCGACATTGTAACCATATTCAGTAGGGTCTGAGCGACGCTGGTGATGGGTATAAATACCGCATTCGCTGCAGAAGTAATGTTTTGCGGTAAGGGTATTGAACTGATAAAGCTTAAGCTTTTCTTCTCCTTTAACAATTCGAATGCCACTTAGGGGGACAGAAGCCACAATAGCACCACGCCGGCGGCACATAGAGCAATCACATCGTCTTGGTTTTTCAATGCCATTAGGTAATGAAAGCTCTAGTTCTACTGCTCCACAATGACAACTCAGCCTGTGCAAAGCGTTAATTTCAGTTGGTCCAACTCGCTTTATCATGATTTTCCTTTCTTTTTCTAGCTCAACTTTACAACGTGTACATTATGTTAAACAGGCTAACAAAAATTCAATGTTTGTTGAAAACTCGACATTGGTCACTTTTCAAGACATTTTATGCGCAAGTAACCCAGACTTAAGCGGTTTCAGTGACAATTGGGAGGCTAACAATGGCGTGTTTTTCTGAAGTATTGCCAACCTCCCTAGCTCACGCAGCAGCATAACGTCATCAGGTTATATCAATACTATTGCAAATATTTTGGTGGCCACTTTGGCGACCGCATCCCCGACTCCAGCTGCCAATGTGGCTGGAAGGGTTTAAACCAAGGAAAAACTTTTATGGATAAAGATCATAGCTTTAGAGAGAACCTCTTGGCTCTGACGCTTGGCAGTGCGTTGGTGTCTTTGGGGGTTATTATTTTCAGCAAAGTTGGACTACTGACTGGCGGCACGGCAGGTTTAGCGATATTCCTCACCAAAGTGAGTGATTTCAGTTTTGGTCAAATCTTTTTCGCACTCAACCTCCCGTTCTACATTCTTTCTGTAACACGTATGGGCTGGCGATTTTCCATCAATACCTTTATTGCGGTGACGATTGTCTCTTTCGCGGTAGACCATCTGCATCAAGTGATTGAAATTTCGAGAATCAATATGGTGTATGCGGCACTTCTGGGTGGTGGACTGATCGGTATCGGAATGTTGGTTATCTTTCGCCATAAGATGAGCCTTGGCGGCTTTAACATTCTGGCGCTGTATCTACAGGAACGCTTCGGAATCCGGGCGGGTAAAGTACAGATGGCGTTGGATTGTGCCATTGTCATCATGTCTCTGTTTATCGTGGATGTTTACATCATCGCTCTATCTGTAATGGGGGCTGTGATTATCAACCTGATTCTTGCCATGAATCATAAACCTGGCCGTTACCAACCCAAACCTCAGGAAGCATAATCGCCAGATAATGCCTGAAGAAATAGAAAAAGCCCCGAGCCAACGTCTCGGGGCTTTTTTATACTCAATAAAAGTAAGTAAGCTTAAGTTCGGTTCAGTCTGAGAACACTCTCATCTCAATCAAAGAGGCTTGCCCTGCTCCAAAGCCAGTAACCTCTGCTTACGCTCAACGCCACCCGCATAGCCGGTCAATTTCCCACTTTTACCAATGACACGATGACAGGGAACGACGATAGAAATTGGATTTTTCCCGTTGGCCAACCCTACGGCACGCACGGCCTTAGGATTGCCTATTGCGTCTGCAAGCTGTTGATAGCTCCAGGTTTCTCCGTAAGGAATGGTTGTTAGTGCATGCCAGACCTGGTTTTGAAAATCCGTCCCCGTGGCCGCCAAGGGAAGATCAAACTCGTTCCTTAACCCAGAAAAGTATTCCCCTAACTGAACAACGGCCTGATGCAAGATTGGCTGGCGATCATCTCGTTCACCCAAATCATCCGGTTTTGTTGTACAGGTTTCAAACCAAATACCAAGTAAGCCGTCAGAGTTAGCTTGGATCGTCACGGTGCCTAACGGGCTGGGCATTTCGGTATAGATTGTTTTCATGATTGATTCCATAAATGAAAAGTTGCGTAACTTCCCCAAGGTGACGCGGTATGGCTATTGAGAGACGGGAAGCGCTGCATTGCCTTTTTTACGACTAAGTCGTTATGCAAAAAACAGTCAGGGTTAGACTCTCCCCGAAGCTCGGCATAACTCACCGTCCAGGGCCCAATACCTTTAAGTTTTAACCATTGCTGTGGTTCCGCTTGTGGATTATCCAACATATATTGTGCAAAGGTCACTAACGTATTCTTTCGACTCTGAGGCATGCGTAAAAAACTCACGTCCGCATTCACGATGTCAATTGGCTCAGGAAAATAACGCACTTCTCCTTCTGCACTGAGTTTATCTACCAGCAGATTCAACTGGCCAATCGCCGCTTTAACCGAAACTTGCTGGCCTAAAATTGCCCGAACGCCCGCTTCCCATGTACTCCACACGCCAGGAATCCGAATACCACTACTCTTTACAACCCCAGGGGCAACATAACTGAGATGCCGCTCTATCGTGCAAATATCAGCGTCAAGATCAAACATTCGGCGAACACTGGTCACCAAATTCTGTAATTTGGCGACATCTTCAATTTCGAAGTCCAGTTCGAGATGGCTTTCACCTTTCGTCGCTTTAAACCACGCTTTGCTTCCTGAGACACAAACCGTACGGCTGTAACTGTTTTCCGTCAGCACTTCCACGCCTTCGATCGCCCTTAAACGATAAAAGTCCAACATATGCTGCCAATTAAATTCGCCGCGAAACGGTAACACGATCCGATTCGTTTCCATTGTTTCAAACTCATTACGCCTAACCTGAGACGGTGTCAATTTGAGAAACTTTTGAAAAGCATCATTAAACCGGCGCGTGCTGTTAAAACCTGCGGCAAAGCCCACTTCGGTAACAGACATCGAACTCGAATGCAGTAACTGTTTAGCAAACATCAATTGCTGATATTGAGCATATTGCTTGGGCGACATACCTAGGTACTGTTCGAACAACATTCTCAAATAACGATCAGATATTCCTACACGCTCTGCTAGTTCACACACCGAATGATGATGCAACTCGCCCTTATCAATCATAGAGATAGCGCGTTGAAACGTGGTTTCTACGCCTCTCCAGGCCCACGAACCAGGCGCACTATCCGGTCGGCAGCGCAAACAAGGGCGATAACCTGCCTTAATAGCCTGAGTTTTGTCCGTAAAATATTCGACATTCTCTTCTTTCGGTAAGTTAGCTGGACATATTGGTCGGCAGAAAATACCGGTTGTTTTAACACCAATATAAAATCGACCATCAAAACGGCTATCACGTGACATACGCGCTTTCTGACACTGCTCAAACGTCAATGACGTGTAGGGGTGTATAAGCATGATGCTGTCCTTGCTTGCACAATCTTAACGAGCAGTTCATCTGCTCAATGGGCTATATGCTCATTGTAGAACGAGGTGTTTACTGAGGTTAGCCATTTTCGGAACTCAATATTGAGAATAGTTGGCATTAGCGTATTTCTACACTAAAGTTAAGACCAGAACATCACAACAACGTCGGCTAAAAGGGAATTGGTATGGACTTACACACATGCGTAATTGTGCTTAGAAACCAAAAGGTTATTACGAGTAAATCCGTTGATCATTCTATCGGAATAATTGAGCGAGACTCAAATAACGAGATTTCAGAAATTCAAATCAATACTACCGATGGGGGTAATATTAGGACTTATCACTACAACAATGTAGAGGAGTCGCTTGAAAGTTTGATGAATCTCTAATTCTTGTTCCCGAGGAAGCCTCCTCCCTCATTAATATCGAAAAAATAGAGCACACGCCCCCGTGCTCTATTTTTTTGTTCTAGTTTCATAGATTTATCACCAAAGTTAATCCCCCCTCTCTTTCGAAAAAAATGACATAGTGATTAAGAAACCTCGATTTTTTCAGGAAAAACAAACACCGAATACAATCTTAATAAACTGATTTAAAAGGCAAAAAACTACTAGTTCGAATTTATTGAACTAGAGCATCAAATAACCCCAATTTTTTATCGTATAAACCCGACCTAAACTGTACTCAACAGCAAGGGAGAATGGACTCCCGCTCAAAAAACATCGTATGAGGACAGAATCATGAAAGCACTTCTACAAAAAATTACCGCATCAAACGCAGGTTTCAGCACGCTGGCACTTCGCATTCCTATCGGCATCATCTTTATGGCACACGGCTCTCAGAAGCTATTTGGCTGGTTTGGTGGCTACGGACTGGAAGGCACTGGTCAGTGGATGGCATCGATTGGCTTAGGTCCTGGTGTTTTAATGGCTTTCTTAGCAGGTAGTGGTGAGTTCTTTGGTGGTTTGTTTATTCTATTAGGCTTACTGACTCGACCAGCAGCGACCGTACTTTCTTTTACCATGCTTATCGCTATTTTTTCGGTTCACTTCGAGAACGGTCTGTTCCTGGCAAACAACGGTTATGAGTTTGGATTAGCACTGTTAGCAGCGAGCGTTTCTCTGATTTTCTCAGGTGCTGGTAAAGCTGGTCTGGATAACCTTTTAAACAAGAAGCTTTCTTAATTTCCCTTCCTGGACGTACGGTTCAGAGTGCAGTTCCACTCTGAACCCCATATCTGAACACGAATACTGAGGAAACACAGATGATCACAGTGCGACACGCAAAAGATCGAGGAAGAGCTGATTTTGGCTGGCTGGACAGTAAGCATACTTTTTCTTTTGGCAGCTACTACGATCCTCAACACATGGGCTTTTCTGATCTCCGTGTGATCAACGACGACATCGTCCAACCAGGCGCTGGCTTTGACACTCATGGTCATCGAGACATGGAGATCATCAGCTATGTACTTGAGGGCGTAATTGCTCACAAAGACAGTGAAGGTAATGTGCAGAAATTACCCTCGGGTGAATTTCAGTTAATGTCGGCAGGTAAGGGGATCTACCACAGCGAATTTAACGCTTCGGAAACCAACCCTCTGCGTTTTCTTCAAATCTGGATACAGCCAAACTCATTTGGAAACAAACCGGGTTATCAACAAAAGAATTTTGGCCAGCACAGCGGACTCACGCCCATTGCGACGCCAACAGGTGAAAATGGCACCCTACACATCAAACAGGATGCGCGTTTATACCAGTTGATTTTAGACCCAAACCAAGAACTGACGTTTAGTGTTGAGCAAAGCAGAAACCTTTATGTTCATCAGGTTCGAAGCACGCTTGATGTCGACAGCACAACATTGGCTGAAGGTGATGGTGCGAAGATTGAGCAGCAAAACAGCGTCACATTTCGTAATCACTCCACGGCACAGACTCTCGCACTGGTGTTTGACTTAGCGTAATCCCAGTTTTGATAAAAAAGCCCCTGATATCACATCAGGGGCTTTTACTTTGTGTTCATTTCACAGCAAATGATGGCTTATTCGTCAGACGCACCTGATCCAATTTGCTGCAAGCTGTATGCGGTAAGGGGATCAACCTGCTTCACTATCTCTTCAACCTGCTTAATCGCCTCTACAGACGAGCTGGCTTTGCGATAGCTCAAGTAAATAGGGCGATGCCAGTCTTCCACTCCAGACACCTTGTAGAGCTGCCCATTAGCAATAAATGGCTCAACAAGAGATATCGGTAGGTAGGCGGCCCCACCCTTTTCTAGAATAAAGTCCAGTGCAATACGCGCAGTTGAGGTCCGTAAGAACGGCGCCGGGATTTTCGGGTGGCGCTCGGAATGCTCAGAAGCAAAACGGGTGCCCCAGTCAACGTATACGTATTTTTTATCAAATACCGTATCTAGCGAATCTTGTTCGGTCGATACCAGAACAAGCACAACATCAGCCACTTTTTTACAGTTCAGCTCATCCGCTTTTATCTGGTCAAAGGCAAATGCCATGTCCAGAGTACGCTCTAAAAGACTACGGCTGAGCATTTCGCGCCCCATGACTTCCGCCATAAAGCCATAGCCGCCGAAAGAATCGGTGACCACACTCAAACAGTTCTGTAGATACGCATCCCAAATATTCGGGGTGCCACCTAAGGTAAGTTGCAGCGCTTTACCATCATCGAGTGACAGTTCCAGCTTGGCTTGCTGCAATGTGGTGACCATCACCTCAGCGTAACTAATTAATCGCTCACCCGCAGACGTTAGCTTTATGTTATTGCGATCACGAATAAACAATTGAGTATCGAAATAACTTTCCAGTTGCTTGATGCGAGCGCTGACCGCTGCTTGGGTAATATACAAGTTCTCAGCAGCACGTCCAAAGTGACGAACCCTTGCCAGCTCTAAAAATGTTCGAAAGACCTTTACATCCATAAACCATCTCCTGGTTAATATCAAACCAGATTAACAACTATTTAAAATCATGACGATAAAAAAAATTTGTTTTTCTTTTGTTAGGTTTGCGCCTAATTTTCGCCTTAGTTCATTACATTCATCAATAACGGTTACAGAGGCTGTTGACATGTCTGACACTGAATTCCGTCATGGCAAAAAACGATTTTACGATAACGTAAAATTCCCACGCGGATTTGCAAAGTCTGGTGATTTTACTCTTGCAGAAGAGGAAATTCTAACAATTTATGGGGATACAATGCTTGGTCTGGAAACAGGCGAGTTAACACCGGAAAACAGCGAAGAGAAACACTTCGTTAAGGTGTTAGAACACCCAGGCAAAGCAAAAACCAAAATTGAGCGTACGTGGTTAAAATACACGCAACTCGCTCGTGGTCGCAAGCGCTTCCATACGCTAAACGGACGCAACAAGCCGGATGCAACGGAAGACTACACGGAAGAGAGTTTGGTTGAAGACGATTAATTAACCAGTATAACTATCTAATAGATAGTTAAGTCGAAGACTTAGACAAGCGTTCATTCGCCTTAAGATTGAACGTTTGTGATTTGTTTCTTCTCCTAAAGCCCAAGGTCGCGTTCTCCCGAGGGCTTTATTTGTTCATAAAACCGTGTTGGTTTACTTGGCAAGCATGGCAATCTTTTTCAAAAAACTCTCCTTCAAGTGTTCCTGATCGTATTCAAGATTGTAGGTATTGTGGAAACCAATCTTTAACTCCACACCGTTGCCTCTCAAAAATACGTTGTAGCCATCATAGTCAGAAAACGCCTCAACCCCTTCATAGATCTTCCCAAACTCAGTTGGGGTACCATTGTTCATCACATTTTCGTATGCCGATAATACTTTGCTTGGATCTAATTCGTTTTTCATAGCGAGTTCCTCACCAATACACACGCCTTAATTATGGATAAGGAACTGACACCTTGCCATTATCGAGCTTATCTGAAATCAAAACATTCTCATATCTGCCGATGCTTGTGACTTTTCTGCGTCACGGCCGTATTTCCACACGATGAAAAACTTAATTTCAGCCATGAAATTTACCTCAATACACTCTAAGCTAATAAGAAGTAAAAAACGGCATACTGGTCCTTTTTAGTGTTATTTGAAGGCTCATTTGTTGATAAAAACAACAACGCTCAAAGAAAAAGCAAATTTTTGACCTAAAACAATAGCAGTTGCCGACAACTTATTTTATAATGCGAATTAATGTTTCAGAACATCTTAAATTCAATTACTAGGGGCACAAAATGAGACTTATCCCGTTAACTCAAGCAGCACAAGTAGGTAAGTGGGCAGCAGCACACATCGCAAAACGCATCAACGATTTCCAACCTACTGCTGAACGTCCATTCGTTCTGGGTCTACCTACTGGTGGCACTCCTCTAGCAACTTACAACGCATTGATTGAACTGCATAAAGCGGGTGAAGTCAGCTTTAAGCACGTTGTGACTTTCAACATGGATGAATACATCGGCATCCCAGCCGATCACCCTGAATCATACCGTTCATTCATGTACAGCAATTTCTTCAACCACATTGATATCCAAGAAGAAAATATCAACTTGCTGAACGGCAATACTGACGACCACGATGCTGAATGCAAACGCTATGAAGATAAGATCAAATCTTACGGTAAGATTAATTTGTTCATGGGCGGTGTGGGTAACGACGGTCACATTGCGTTCAACGAGCCAGCATCTTCGCTTTCTTCTCGCACTCGAATCAAAACTCTGACGGAAGACACTCGTATCGCGAACTCTCGTTTCTTTGACGGCGACATCAACCAAGTTCCAAAATACGCTCTGACTATCGGCGTTGGCACACTTCTGGATTCTGAAGAAGTAATGATTCTGGTAACAGGCCACAACAAAGCACTTGCTCTTGAAGCTGCGGTAGAAGGCTGCGTTAACCACCTATGGACAGTCTCAGCACTTCAACTGCATCCGAAAGCCGTGATCGTATGTGACGAGCCTTCTCAGCAAGAGCTAAAAGTGAAGACAGTAAAATACTTCTCTGAACTAGAAGCAGAAAACATCAAAGGCTTCTAATCGCAGCGCAATTTTTAGCCCACGCTAGAAATACAAAACCCGTGATCACTCACGGGTTTTTTGTTTATCGTTTAATACGCTTTGATACCAAACTGACGTAACCGTTGGGGTAATACCTCATCTAACCTTTCGAGTTCACTAGCATCAACTTCAATCAAGTTGAATTGGTGTTGCTCATAAACAGCACGGATTGTCTCTCGGTCATCTTGGCTAATCTCACCATGATCACTTCCCCAAAACTGCAAATAGACTTTGCCAGTTGGCAAATAGAAATCACTGGTGACATCCTGCTCAATCGGCAGTTGGCGTTCGTAGGCATGTACCACTCCAGCCAAATAGAGCCAGTTATCAATTAACAGCTCACCTTTCGAGCGCACATAATGTCCGTCTAAAGTGCGGTGTTTGGCTTCAAATTTTTGACGAAAACTAGAAAAAGATTTGTCCGTCGAGTGAGACTCCGCATCCTGACCTAAAAACTCGACCACAGACTGCTTCAAGCGCTTGTTTTTCAGAACGACTTCGTGCCAGACAACAAAAGAATGTTGAGATTCCTTGTCAATTCTCTGCTTTCCTCCGGCTCGAACCCCCGTGGCAGTCACGTTCCAGCCTGCCTCTGATTTATTGATCCAACCCAGTTCGCTCAATAGTTGATTAATACGCTTCGGGTTTAAGTTGAGCTTATCCCCTAGTTGCGTCGCACTGAATGTTTTACCGATCGTTGAAGAGAGTTCAATATGCAGTGTGGTTGGCCACACGATGAATTGACCAAATTTGGCATGTTCGACATATTCTCCGCCGAATTTAGCCCCCTCTTCCGTCAACAGCCATTTGTCGTCTTGACGTGTGATATAACCCGCTCGCTGAAGATCGGCGAACAATAGCTTGGCTTCTACATTACGCATTTTTGCTAATGCTGACGTCGATACTTTTTCAGACATGTTTTACCTCTGGCTGCTGGTCAATTAGTTGAATATTAACTTATTGATTTTATTACTTGAAGTGACACCTATGACAAACCTCTTGGGCAATCAATAAACCATAACTCTCACTCATCTTCTTGCAGAGCTTTCTATATAAACGCCAAGGTGTTATACCTATATATAACACTAACTTGGCCAAAAGGTTTCATCATGAAACATTGGCATGATCGTCAGCCAATTTTTCGTCAGTTGGCGGACCTGCTCACTCAGCAAATCCTGCAAGGAACTTGGAAGGAGGGCGAGGCTTTGCCTTCTGTTCGTAGTGTCGCTGCTGATATGAAAATTAACCACCTGACTGTCATGAAAGGCTACCAACTCTTGGTTGAACAAGGCGTCGTAGAAAAGAAACTCGGTCAGGGTATGTTTGTCTCATCTGGCGCGAAACAACGATTACTCGCCACAGAAAAAAAACGCTTCCTTAATGAGCAAATTCCTCAGATAGCCGACACGTTAAAGCATCTGGATATGTCTCTCGATGAACTTATCCTGCAACTCAAATTACAAATTAAAGGTGACCAATGAACGCAACCGTCAGTGTAAAGCACCTCTCCAAACACTATAGCCAACAAGGAGAAACACTACACGATATCAGTTTTGACTTGCATCCTGGTCAGGTGCTCGGCTTACTCGGTCACAATGGCGCTGGTAAATCAACGTTAATTAACGCGCTGCTCGGCGCTCATGAATATAAAGGCACGATTCTCATCAACGGCTATGAGCCCGTCATGCAACGCCACAAAATCATGCAGCACTTGTCGTATATCTCAGATGTGAATGTGTTACCAGACTGGATGACAGTCGAACAGCTGCTGGCCTATACCGAGGGGGTTCACCCAGGTTTTGATCGTCATAAAGCCGATGCCATACTTCACCAAACTGATATCAAAGCAAAGTCTCGCATTCGAGCGTTGTCAAAAGGGATGAAAGTACAGTTGCATCTGGCGATAGTCATCGCGACTAATACGCAAATTCTGATCCTTGATGAGCCAACTCTCGGTTTAGACTTAGTTTATCGAGATACATTTTATCGTCATCTACTGGAATGGTTTCACGATGGTGAACGCATATTGATCATCGCCAGCCATGAAGTGGCCGAAATCGAACACCTGTTAACGGATGTCCTGATCCTCAAGCACGGTCATTCTGTTTTGCAAACATCGATGGATAAAATCCATGAAGACTACTTCATTCTTGATGCACAAGATCAATACCATCGACAAATTGAAGCGATGCATCCTCTCTCTTCCCAAAAAGGGCTTGGTACAACGAAGTGGTTACTCCCCGCAAGGTACGCCGCACAAGTCGATGGTATAGGTGACATTCACGGTGTCACGCTTGCTGATCTGTTTCTCGCGTTGCAAAAAGGGGTAGCTTAATGCGTTCTATAATGACGATGTTAAATAAAGAATGGCTAGAAAACCCACTCGTGTCTCGGGTGCCATTTTTTATGTTTGTCTGTGGGACCTTGTTGTTTATCGGTTTAATGAGCAACTCGAACCTTCAGCAAAATTTCTTCTTCCAAATGAGTGTCGGCGGTGATGCCAACGGTATCCAAAAACAGCTGGGGGAAGAGTTAAGTTCTCTCATTGCGGGAGGTGCAGGCTTACTTTCCATTCTACTTGGTACCCAATATTTTCCGAGAACGCTACGCAAAGAGCGTTCAGAAGGCAGTATCATGTTCTGGCGTAGTATGCCGATCAGCGATGTTCAGACGCACGTCGTCAAGCTCGTCTTTGGACTGTTAGTGATACCTTTAGTGTGTTCTGCCTTGGTGATCATTGCCGATTTTATGTTGTGGTCACTCAACGTATCCACCAATCATCAAATCGGTTTCTTGTATCGCTACTCATCAGTAGGCTATGTCTTACTGCATTGGAGTGAGTTTCTGTTAAGGATGGGGTTGGCTGGTTTTCTGCTGCTACCTTTGGCTTTAACCACCATGGTTATCTCACAGAAAGTAAACTCACCGCTGGTGATCTTATTTATCGCCATTTATGCGCTGCGCTGGATGCCGATCGCTTTGTTTGGTTATTACGGAGTGGATCAGTTCTTTTCTGAGATATTCACCCTGCCTTTCCACGCGATCATCGCGCCAAATCCACTGGATGCAGTAGCTGAAGTTGGAAAAACTAATCTCGGAATTTATGTCTTTATTGGCTTATTAGCCTGGGCAGCATGCCTGAGAGTCAGCCGAACCATTCAATAACGGTCGAAGTTCAACGCTGAACTCAAAAACAAAAAATGGTCACAACTTTCGTTGTGACCATTTTTTTTCACTTCTCTTTTCTCTTAGCCAAGAAACGAGATATATCCTTGCAGGATGACTAAGTTGACGATATCGATAAAGAAAGCCCCCACAATCGGCACGACCATAAATGCCTGAGGTGACGGACCATAACGGTTAACGATAGAGCCCATATTCATGACCGCTGTTGGCGTGGCACCCAAGCCAAAACCACAGTGTCCACCAGCAATGACGGCAGCATCGTAATTACGCCCCATGACTTTAAACGTCACATAGTAGGTAAAGATTGCCAGTACCGCAGACTGCACAGCCAGAATCACCAAAAATGGAATCGCCAAATCGAAGATATTCCACAGTTTCAGACTCATTAATGCCATCGCCAGGAACAGGGATAGCGACACCGTGCCGAGCATATCGACCGTTTCTGCATCCAACTTGCGAATTTTGGTCACTTCGAGGAAGTTGGTCACAATCACGCCAATAAACAGGGCATACACAAAATCAGGAATCATCAGCCATGAGATTTCAAACGTATTTACCCATTGCTCTAAATATTTAGCGCCAGTGACACAAATCAGTAAAAAGAACAGCTTCTCAACCACTTTTTTAGCGGTCACTTTGTCTTCTTCATACTCGTTGTAGGTGACTAATTCTGGGAATTTTTCATGCGTTTTTGCGCTGCGACCATATTCCGATTCAATACCATGCTTATCCACCAGACGCTCAGCCATCGGGCTGCCGATAATACCGCCGATGATCAAACCAAATGTGGCCGACGCCATCGCGATTTCCAAAACGTTATTTAATCCATATACGTCCTGAAAAGTTTGAGACCAGGCCGCGCCAGTTCCATGTCCGCCAGAAAGCGTGATAGAGCCAGCAATCAGCCCCATTAGTGGGTCCAAGCCCAGTGCTGCTGCGAGTGAGACGCCCACGCCATTTTGGATGATGATGTAGAATGAAGCCACAGCCAGGAAGATGAAAACCTTAGCGCCACCTTTCATCAATTGGGTGTAATTTGCCGCTAAGCCGACGGTTGAAAAAAACATCAGCATAAACGTGTTTTGTAATGGAAGATCGAACTCTAAATCGATGCCGTAGAAATGAAGTGTCGTAATAATGCAGGCTACGAGAAGACCGCCTACAATCGGCTCCGGTATGTTGAACTTACTTAAAACTGGCAATCTGGCATTCACGAAATGCCCTAGAAATAGCACACTGATCGCAACCATGAAGGACTCCAGAGCCCCGATAGATATTATATGATTCATATCACCTCTTATTGTTGTCCTCTTCATCCTCCATAATGATTGAGTGTTAATTTAACCGTATTCCAATAGCAAATATTCTCACTGATGTGTTCAAAAATATTCTAAAGATCATGCAAATGCGCGATAGACTCTATGAGAGCGCATTAAAATGTAAGCAGAAAGGGGACTTGTTATCGAGTAGTTTACTTACTCTGACTCATGGATATTTAAATGAGCCGAATCCAGAGAAACTCTCAAGCAACAACAAAAATGTTCGCTATAACGGAGACAGATTATAGCATATCAGCAAAAACTGTCTTTATTTCAATAACATTCATGCAATCTATGACTTACAGTCAAACCTATTCATCATGCACGATTGCTCTATCGAAAATATAAAATGAAATAAGCTAGAATCAACATCGCTGACACAACGTATAACAAAGTGTATTCAAAACGGTATTCTCAGCAGAAATGTAAGGAGCAGCTATGGCAAAACTCACCATATTTTATGATGGTACCTGTCCGCTTTGTGCCAAAGAGATGAGAGCGTTGACAAAGCGCGATACGCATCAACATATCCGCATCGTCGATATTTATAGTGAAGCATTCTCTGCTTACCCACAAATCGATGCCGCCAAAGCAAATACCATACTCCACGCTTTGGACGACTGCGGTAATTTAATGCTTGGATTGGACGTCACCTATCGAGCCTGGCAGCTGGTGGGTAGAGGTTGGCTGTATGCACCATTACGTTGGCCCTTGATTAGACCGGTTGCCGACTGGCTGTATATAAAATTCGCCAACAATAGATACCGCATCTCTTACTGGCTCACTGGCACATCGCGCTGTGGCACCGATCAATGCTCAAGATAATACGAACATGTTATCGCTTGGGCTATAATGCCTGCCCCAAACACCACTAGAGAACCACTCATGATCATTATGACAACCAATTTCGGTGATATAGAAATTGAACTGAATACCGAAAAAGCCCCCGTAAGCTCAAGAAACTTTAAAAGATACTGTGAAGACGGCTTTTATAACGGTACGATTTTTCATCGTGTCATTAAGGGATTTATGATCCAAGGTGGTGGCCATACTGAAGACATGGCAGAGAAACCCACCCGATCACCTATTGCAAATGAAGCAAATCGCGGCTTAAAAAATACTATTGGTACTATTGCAATGGCTCGCACCGATGCACCACATTCCGCCACGGCACAGTTTTTCATTAACCTGGAAGATAACGACTTCCTCGACCACACCGCAACGACAAATCTCGGTTGGGGCTACGCAGTATTTGGCAAAGTTTCCGCCGGTATGGATGTTGTCAATCGCATCGCAGATGTGAAGACAACCTCTAAACTCGGTCATGATGACGTTCCTTGCGATCCGATTATTATCGAGAAAGTGACCGTCAGGGACTAAACCTCCGTGCACACTAATACGCCACAATTTCACAAAAGTTGGTAGATATACTGTTAATGGAATAAGAGTGTAGTTTACAGTGTAAAGAACAAAGCGCCTTGCAAAGTCACGGTCACATACCTTTGAATAAACTTTGTGAGGCTCGACTTACCGCCAATTTCGTATCACCAATATGGACAAGCATTCGTCCTGAAAAGTCTTTGTTAACTTTATTGATTTTACAAACCTGAACGACAGTTGAACGGTGAACTTGCCAAAACTGGTCAGGATTAAGTTGCTGGATCAGTTCTTTTAACGATGTTCGAATCAGGTATTCCACACCCCTCCCCTGCCCTTGCTGTGCATAGACCGAGACGTACTTCTCTTCTGCCTTGAAATAGAGCACATCAGAGGTAGCGATCAAATGAATGTCTTCCCCCTGAGTGGCTTTAATCCATTGCAGATATTGGGGAGTTTGGGGCGCTGACAGTTGCTGAAGCTGCTCTAACAAGCTATTCATCTGCATGTTGCCGTTATCTTGCACGCGATTAGCAAGGCGCGCTTGAACACGTTCACAAGTGGTTTGCAGCCGATCATCCGAGATAGGTTTGAGTAGGTAATCTGCCGCATTTTGTTCAAACGCTTTAATCGCGTAATCGTCGTATGCGGTAACAAAAATAATCAAAGGTGGATTCACCATACGATTAATTTTTCGCGCTAAACTCACCCCGTCTAAAACGGGCATGCGAATATCAAGAAAGGCGATGTCGGGTTGGTTATTTTGAATGGTACTCCAAGCTTGCTCACCGTCCGCAACTTTTGCGACCACTTCCAGTTCTGGCCATACTTCAGCCAGGCTTTTGTCCAAATGATGCCTCAGCAACGGCTCATCATCGGCAATAATTGCAGTGATTCCAGTCTTCATTTCCCCATATCCTTGTTTACGATTACCACTCAATTGGCCAGCTTAAACGGACACTGACACCACCCTCGGCAAGCTCACTGATTAACACCTGCCCTTCTCCGGAAAATAGAGCATCAATTCGCAGCTTTAAGTTGCTAAGCCCAATCCCCGATCCACAATGTTGACTGACGTGATTCAGCCCGACACCCGAGTCTCGGACTTCAATTTCAAGTAACCGGTTGTCACGTTTGATCCGCAGACTCACTTCTCCCCCTTCTCGCTTCGGTTCAATGCCGTGAATAATGGCATTTTCAACCAGCGGTTGTAGCATCATTGGTGGCAGTTCTAGTTGTTCAGTGCCTTCCTCTACTTCAATGGAGTATCGCAAGCGATCACCTAAGCGAATTTGTTGGATCGCGAGATACGCCTCAATCAACGCGGTTTCATTGTCGATAGTCGTGTTTTGTTCACGTGAGCTTTTTAATGTTGCACGCAATAATGCGGTGAGCTGATCAAGCATCTTTCTGGCTTTATCCACGTCTTGTGACATTAGCGCACTAATGTTCGCCAACGTATTAAACAAAAAATGCGGCTCAATTTGGCTTTGCATCTGTTTCAATTGACTGAGTAATAAGGCGCGCTCTTTTTCCGCTTTCTCGAGCTTGATGGTTTCCAATTCACGCTGTGCGATGGCTTGCTTCTCTCGCGAGTGAAAATAGAAAAAACACATGGCACTGAACAACAATCCCATCAAACCGATGGGCAACATGCCAGAGATCCCGAAGTATTCGCCAAGCCAAAACTGTGCATTTACCACCCCAAACAGCAAACATGCGGTGAGAGAAATGGCAATTTCCATTACACGCGGGATGGTGGGAAAGAGTTTGTCGATCAACCACGAGAAAAAAATGGCCGAGTAGCCAAAGCCAAAA
The DNA here is from genome assembly GCF_000241385.1 of Vibrio sp. EJY3. Lineage (NCBI taxonomy): Bacteria > Pseudomonadati > Pseudomonadota > Gammaproteobacteria > Vibrionales > Vibrionaceae > Vibrio > Vibrio sp. EJY3. Next base: position 12,621 of record NC_016614.1, on the reverse strand, counting down.
CTGACCAGTAAATGAATATATAACGGGCCGCCCCATACAAAGAGCGTCATTACAGCAATAAATAGGCAGAATAAAGAGGTCTCCACCAAACTTCTTCGCCATCCACCTTCTTTCATTGACTTCCCTGAGAACATTTAGAATTTCCCTTTTATATTAAAGACAATCATATATTTATCATTGATCTGCGCATACGCGGATTGCTTATCTCCAGATAAAAATCGTGCAGCAGCTTCCAGTTCTACGCTTAGGTCACCAGTATCAATCCATTGATAACTCACCCATTGAGTTACTATCGCACCGCCGTCTTGTGGAGAAATCAAGACATCCAGCGTTGGTGTGACGTCACTTAACCACCCCATATTCTCTGTCATAAACGTCACGCCACTCCATGCAGCCCAGGCTTCTATGTCCCAACTCCAATGCAGCATCACGTTATGTTGCACAATATTGGCATGCTGAAGACCTTGCGCGTAACTGCTCGCAAGCAACCAAGTTGAGGGGAATAAAGAGAGTAAGTCACCACGGCTTATCGCCTTCTCCCATTCGCTCTTTGACCAGGCACGGCTGTCATACCAATATTCTGCGATTACGTTATGCCCAGCTTGGTTAGCCCAGTTAAGTCCAACCAAAGCTTGAAATGCACTGCCATGGCTATCAACAGACACAGGCTGTTCAAGCTGATCAGAAATTTGATAACTGACACTCTGTTTTTGCCACAAAAGAGAACTGTGCATGGCAATCGATTCGTCCCAAACGGTAATCACGCTGGCGCCAAGTAAGCCGCGGCGAACATCATCGTAATAACCAATCCATTGGAATTCTGTGTCATCCACCAGCATATAACGACGTACACCAACACCTTGCTGCTCGGTCGCTTGATCCAATGCACTTTGATCTTGTTGCCCCCAACTTGAGTCTGTGGCAATCAAAGTCCATTCACCGGCTAAATCGTAATGAGAAACAGAAAAAACGCCCGCCCCTTCTTCTGCCACCAAACCAACTGGATTTTGTCGGTAGGGTTTGAACAAATCCAAGACACGGTAGCCATACCCCACTCCCCAATCGACACGTAATTTACCCACACTGATATCGAGAATAGCATCACCGATTTGCCATTCGTCCTGCCAGACAAGTTCTCGTATTAAGAGTTGGTTGTCTGATTCGCTCCCCCATCCTTTTCGGTCATGTTGATTCAGATACAAGCCTTGGCTATAGAACGAAAATAAGCCACTGATGTTTTGGTAGTTCATTTGCACATCAAGCAGCGCATTAAGCGAGTCACGAGAGTCTCCTTGCGCTGGAATGAAATGAGTATCGCGTTGCTTAACGGTCTCGTAGCTCAACGCCCAATCCCATTCGAGACTCAGTTCGTTACCCGCTAATACGGGGGAAGCGAAAACGCCAACCAAAAGGCTTACGATACAAGTAGTACAAAATCGCATATTGGTCCCCTACCGCAGCCTACAATTGCGAGGTGTTCGCTTTTGGCAAATAGCTGGGATTGTAGAACTTGTCGTCCAATTGCCATGGCAAGATCGCCTGATACTCGATCACCGTCTTTTTGCTTGGCTGGATGCTGTCCAACAAGGTCATCTCACTGACGTAATCTCGCGTCTCTTTCGTTGCTCGGCGGTAGTACGCTTGCTTAGCGAGTTTGCCTGAACGTAGATAAAGATCAGCTTTGATTGGAAACGCATCCTGCTTTGCCAGCCATAGATCGATTTTCTGATAGCTCGCGCCTGCAGTTTTAGCGGTCAGGACAAGATGGTAAGTGGCAATGCTCTTGCCGCTCAAAGAGGTGGTTTCTGTCGCTTTCCACTCTCCCTGATAATCTTGGCTCCAGGTGAGTGTAGATATATCTCCGATCGATGCTTCACCCAGTAACTTTTGCATTGGTGTAATGCGAATCGGGCGACGGCTTTTAGGCATTTGCAGCCAGTAGTTATCGCCCATCATCAGCATTTTTTGACCAGCCTCGACTGCCGATTTAAACACCACGAGTGACTCTCGATTGGGACGAGTATAAACATGGTACAAGCGAGTCTTATCCAATTCTTGATCTTGGTACAAGCGCACCAACGATACGACTTTAGATGATTGATCCTGTAAGCGGTAGCCATCGGCTTTTTCGATCAATTGCACCACTTGCTGTGTATCCAGCGCTTGCACATTTGCGGAGACTGCGCCGCAGATTACTAACACCGCCAGTGGCATGGTTCGTTTGAAATTAAACATAAATCAGTGCCTCCGTAATAGGCTTGTTCACCCCTTTTCGTGCCGAGAAAAACGCCGCAACCAAACAAATCAGTAGTACAGCAAATCCGGCAACCGCAACGAGCTCCCAAGAGAAGTAAATAGTGAGAGGATATCCTTCTGTGCGTCCCGGCGGTGGCGGCATCTGCACGTCTACCACCATCAACAAAACCGTTACGACGGCGGTCAGCAGCGCGCCAATCAAGCTGCCAATCACGGCAAGCAACCCCGCTTCTCTTAAGAACCCGGCTATAATTTCACGCGGATAACTTCCCAGCGCAGACAACGTACCTATCTCACGCGTTCGCTCCGTGACGGACATGGTCATGGTGTTAAACAGCGCGACAAACACCACCAGCGCCATTACCGCTCCCATGATGCCGAAGATCCGGTCGTACAACCCCTTCACTTTGAGATAAAAGAACGCTCTTTCCTGCCAAGGGGTGATTTCAACCTCTTGATTACCGAAGCTTTGCTTTTGATTCGACAGAATTGTTGCCACATCTTGTCTGACCTTGTCTGTCAGATTGGTATCGAATAAGAAAACCGATAAGGTACTGACTTTGTCCGAACCGAGCAAAGACTGCGCGCTATGGATGTGTACATACAACTGACGTTTATCCAGCTCTGGAACGCCCGTTGAATAGATGCCGCGGACTTTAAAGTCGTACGCATTGAGCGCGCCGTCCGTCGTCGTAGCCAGTAGCGTGATCCAGTCGCCTACGTTTACGTTTAGATTGCTGGCGAGATCCACACCTAACATGACTTCCGGTTCAGCTGGGTCATAACGTGAAGCGTGGATATTGGACAGCGTCTGCCCTGCTCTCACATCCAAAAATGGCCCTTTCATATCGAACTCCCGGTCATTCACACCTATACCGATGAAAATGGATGACTTACTGCCGTTGGAAACCAGCCCGTTGAACTCCACACGCGGCTGCACGCCTCGTACTTGATTAATACCGATAAGTTGCTTGGTAAAAGCATCAACATGGCTTAGACCATTGCTTAGAGGCATTTCCTCCTCTTTCGTGAAGTATCCAGGAGTTGTTAGGGTTAAATGCCCGGTATCGCGCGCGGTTGCCTCTTTCAAACTGTCATAGGTATATAAGCCGAAACCGCCTGCACTGGTCAGGGCAAATACAGCAATGGCGATAATCAGCATCGAAAGCAGGCTACGGCGGCGGTTACGCTGTAGGTTGAGCCACGCAAGACGAACTGAATCTGGGATTAACTTGCCCATGAAACCTCCTCAGCCCCAAGAGGCGTGTGAGTCATGTTTCCGTCCACCAGCTCAAGAGTACAATCGCAGCGTGAAGCCATTCGCATATCGTGAGTCGCAATAATGAAAGTGGTGCCCCTTTCGTGCCCCAGTTTTTTCATGATGTCGATAACCTTATTGGCACTTTGGCTGTCCAGACTGGCAGTGGGTTCATCAGCAATCACCAATGCCGGCTTATGGACCAAAGCTCGTGCAATAGCGACGCGCTGCTGCTGCCCTCCCGACAAATTATCTGGCATATGGTGAACAAACTCCCCAAGGCCCACGAGGTCGAGCATTTCGTGAGCGAGTCTGGTTTGTTCGGTTTTGGAAAAACCGTTGAGATGCAGCGGATAAGCAACGTTCTCTAAAGCCGTCATCACGGGCACTAAATTGAATTTCTGGAATACAAAACCGAGCTTTTCTCGGCGCATTTTAGCGGCTTGTATTTGTCCGGTTGGGTATGGGCTTCCTTTAAAGGTCACTTGCCCGTGATAATGCGTATCCAGCATGCCTAGAATATTAAGGAGCGTGCTTTTTCCCGAACCAGAAGGACCACACAGCGCCACCATCTCTCCGGCAAACACTTCTCCCGACACATTTCGCAGTGCATGAACCGTCTGGCTTCCTAAGACATAATCACGACTGAGTTGATTGAAAGTGATCACAGTGGCTCCTTACCGCTTCGCGAGCAGTGCCTTGGCGTTTTGCGTTTCAATGTTGTCATAACCTAAGCGCTCCATCTCATCCAACCAAGCTTGGGCTTGTGTCTGATCGTCAGCGCGTAAAGCAGAATCAATGGCGTAACGGTAAACCCATGCAGTAGCGGAAAAAGGCTGTTGCTGGAAACTTGGATCATTGATCAAGGCAAGAAACAGCTCATAGCCTCGCTCAAAGTGATTGAACATATCAGGAAGGGCTGTGTATGTTGTCGCCGCCATCGCAGTCGCTAACAGATATTCTGGTAAGCCTTGCAATCGTTGCTGCTCTTGAACCGGTATCGGCTGGGTAGCCATTAAATCTAAACCCTTTTGTATCGTCGCCAGACCTGACTCGGTAAACTTCATCTTATTCCAAGGCATAAATGCTTCGCGACCTTGCAGAGTTTGAGTGCAGCCGAGGTACACCAAAGTCAAAGGCGTAGCGCCGTGCTGCTCGATAAGAACCGCTAGTTCGTCATGAACGCTGTCGACCAAAGCTGAATTTCCTTGTTCAGCTTGATTAAATCGGTGAAGTAACGACTCCGTAGGATTGGCAAATGCGAAACTACTGCTCAGTACGAGAACGGGAAATAAGGCGATGAATAATTGAAATCCCGATCGGAAGTACGAATTGAAAACCATCATAGTAATTGTCCTTTATTAATATTGATTTGATGGTTTCAGATTAAGGAAAGGTGCTCTCCCCTGCTTAGGGATGCGACCAATGGTGTTTTTGCGGAGTGAATGGGGTTCAGCACGGATGAATGGTTGTATCGGCCTCCCAATCAGAAAGATTAAAGACTCGCCCAGCACGATCAAAAAAGGCTTCCCGAAGGAAGCCTTTCAATCGAATTCGCGAACGAATTACAGCTCAGCGTTATGGTAAACCTGCTGAACATCATCACAGTCATCAAGAAGGTCTAGGAACTTCTGGAATTTCTCAGCATCTTCACCTGCGATTGGCGTTTGAGTTTGAGGAACGAAAGTGATTTCTTCCACATCAATCGTTAGATCTGGGAATGCGCCGTTCAAAGCTGTTTTCGTTTTGAAGAACTCAGTATGAGGTGCAAATACTGTGATCACACCGTCTTCTAGTTCAACGTCAGTGACATCAACATCTTCCATCATTAGCGTTTCCAGAATGATTTCATCATCATCGCCTTTGAACTGGAATACCGCTTGGTGATCGAACATGTGAGATACCGAACCTTCTACACCAATTTTCGCGCCTGTTTTTACAAAACACTGGCGAACATCTTGGAAAGTACGGTTGCCGTTATCTGTTAAACAATCAACGATGACACTTGTGCCACCTGGGCCAAAGCCTTCGTAACGCGCAGGAGCGTAATCTTCACCGCCACCGCCACTCGCTTTATCAATCGCTTTGTCGATAACGTGTGCAGGAACTTGGTCTTTTTTCGCTTTCGCGATCAGGTGCTTAAGAGACAAGTTCATGTCTGGGTCTGCACCGCCATTTTTCGCACACATGTAAATTTCTTTACCGTATTTGGAATAAACTTTAATTTTTGCGCCTGCAGTTTTCGCCATAGAGGCTTTGCGCACTTCAAAACTTCTTCCCATCGGGATGTTCTCTCTAAATTCAAATTTAATGCGAAGGATTTTAGCAAAAAGCGAAACGTTTTCAATTTTCGCTCTGCTGAGGAATGGGGGAAGTTACCTCATTCGCCGCGTTGATTCCTATCAAGGCCACGATTCGCTTTACGCGACGCCCATTACTCGCTTGTACTTTTCAACCGATTGCTGGAAAAATGCTTTTTCATCAGCATCGTTAATCTTAGATAATTGCTCTTCTATTGCTTCAGGGCCAGATTTGGCCTCTCTGAGTTTCCAAACCAAAAACGAAGCTTGCTTATCCAGTTCGATTTTGTTTTTTTCATCAGGCGGCAACAGGGATAGATTAAACGACATTCACAGCCTCAAGGTACTTTAAATACTAGCCGCGCACTATAGCATACCGACTATAGATTGGAGAATAGAAACGCACTTATCTTGATCAATTTCAAGTTACCGATGTGACTATCCCATCGAATTTCAACGCTTTTGGCGACGAATCAAAATTCTATCGACGCGCGGCACTGCTATCCCCTGCTTAAAAATCTTATTTACACTGTAAAACAGCGAGTGATAACCATAGGCCAGCGAGCATGGTATCCAGCAAAGTCTGGCATTGTGCGGCTATAGTTTTACAACTAGGAAAGTTGACAAAAACATTAACCATTGAAGTAGGTGCGATGAGTCATAAAATGAAAAAGGGTAGCAATGAGCTACCCTTTGAATTGTTTGTTGATGACAAAGATGAATCAGTGGATCAAACCCAGTTCTTTGGCTTCTTCAATCGTCAAACCACTTTCACGGATTTCACGAAGTGCCTCAATGCGTCTTCTGGCTTCTGCCGATTTCACGGTTTTGTCAGGCTGCACAACGGATTCTTCTTCAGGTAATTCCCATTTGTGAGCGATGTTACTCATTTCTTCATGGTCGATAGAATTAATGGACATATTTCCTCCGAACACACCATGTTTTCGATGAGTAATCTATAGCAAACCCCATCAGGTGTGGTAAGCAAAACAGTAGGGAAATGTGAACCCTCCCGACCTTTCGCTAACTCATTAATAGTTTCATCATTTAAGTTTTGCCAAAGTAACAATTTAGGATTAAATTTGAATGATTACCCCTAAGAAAAGTGTGCTGATCCAGCTCTCATTTTAGTCCTCTCAGACATTTTTAACGTACACCGTAAACCTGTTTTTATTTCACTTAACTTTCGAGTCACTTCACCGATTCTCCATCTGTCACTTTCTAAAAACCGTCCCAACATGCTAATGATAATAATTATCTTTTAGATTGGTAAGGTGTTTATATGAGTGGTATTAACTTAAATCATGCATACCACAATGATCCGGTCATCCAGATCAGAGAGTTGTGTGTCGATTACATCACAGATAATGGTGATTTTAACGCAGTGAAATCCGTCAGTTTTGACATAGGTAAAGGGGAAATATTTGGTCTTGCTGGTGAATCAGGGTGTGGGAAAAGCACCATCGCGTTCTCCGTGAATCGTCTCCATAAGCCACCTGCATTCATTTCTGGCGGCAAAATACTGTTTGAGGGAAAAGATATCCTTAGCCTCTCGGATTCTGAGCTAACGGCTTTACGATGGAGTGAAATCGCTATGGTTTTTCAAAGTGCGATGAACTCACTTAACCCTGTCTTAACGATTCAAGAGCAATTTGCCGATGTATTGCGTCACCATCAAGGCTTAACCAATGCTCAAGCTAAGGATCGAGCCGAGAAGTTGATGGACTTGGTCAACATTCCTCGACAGCGACTAAGCGAATACCCCCATCAATTTTCTGGCGGGATGCGTCAGCGCTTGGTCATTGCCATCGCCCTGTCTCTTAATCCGAAACTGATCATTATGGACGAGCCAACGACAGCTTTAGATGTCGTTGTACAACGAGAAATTTTGCAGCAAATTTATCAGCTTAGAGATGAATTCGGGTTCTCGATACTTTTTATCACCCATGACTTGGCACTAATGAGCCAATTGTGCGACAGAATCGCCATCATGCGCCACGGAGAAATAGTTGAAGTTAACAAAGCTTACGACATTCGCAATCATCCTCAACATCCCTACACGCAGAAGCTCTGGGCTTCTTTCCCCAATATCCACGACGTCCACAAACAACCTGAGACACTAGGAGCCTAATCATGAACCAGCCTATTATCCAAATGAAAGATGTGATTAAAGAGTTCAAAGTCGGCGGCGGTCTTGAGAAAGAAGAAACCTTTCGCGCTCTGCAAGGCGTTAGTTTTGATCTTTATGCCGGGAAAACCCTGGCTTTGGTCGGTGAATCTGGGTGCGGTAAAAGTACCTGTGCGCGCTTGATCACGAAAGTCTATCCGACAACTGAGGGCAAGATCCTGTTTAATGGTACCGACATCAATGAGATCACGACTCGATCTGATATCCGAGAGTATCGCAGTAAAGTACAAATGGTCTTTCAAGATCCTTTTGGCTCACTCAATCCAACGCATACTATTCGCCATCACCTCACGCGTCCTATCAAAATTCATAAGCAAGTCAAAACTGATCGTGACATATCTGCCCGCTTGCTGGAGCTGTTGAAGCTGGTGGAACTTCCAGAGGAAACGTTAAATAAGTTCCCACACGAGCTAAGTGGTGGCCAGCGCCAACGGGTTAATTTAGCGCGTGCTCTCGCCGTTGGATCACAGATAATTCTCGCGGATGAACCGACATCAATGCTTGATGTATCCATTCGCTTGGGCGTCTTGAATTTAATGCAGCGAATGAAGCAAGAGCTTGGCATTGGCTTTTTGTATATAACTCATGATCTGGCAACCGCACACTACATCGCAGAAGAAACCGCAGTGATGTACAAGGGGCAAATCGTTGAATGGGGTGATACTCACTCAATACTCAAGAATCCGCAGCACCCTTATACTAAGCTGTTGATTTCTGCTGTACCCGATCCAGACCTCCCCTTTGGTAACTTAGTGAAAAATGAACCAAACTATTCAGTAGACGCCGATGAGATTCGTAGTCGAAGCAGCATCATTGTCGACGAATTTGATCAAATAGGGCCAAATCACTTTGTAAAACAATGGACTGAGGCAGCGTAATGGAATTGAGTACTTGGCAAGATCAGATCTCGATGTGGTATGAACATCGGAAGCATGATCAAGTTGGTAAATTGGAAACGATCTTATACCAGGCACCAGATGAGGTCTTTGGGCCCAAGCTGTGCGAGCGACAAAGTAAAGCGATTGCTTGTTGGCTTGACGGTTGTTTACGAGTATTCCAACACGCCAGGTATCATGACCATCAAAAAGCCTACCAAACCTTGCTCTACGCAAGTGCAAAATTGGAACAAGCTGCGTGTCAGGTATCAACCGATATTGAGATTAAGGACTGGTGTTTGAAACGTTTGCAGCATCTCACGGTGCTCGCTTTAGAGTTTTGTAATCAGCAGTGCGATCAAAGTGAGTGGCAACAACAAGCTCACAGCTTGATCGAGTCACATGTGGCGTTGATGCGATCTTTAAATTGGAATGAAACAGGAAGCATGATCAAGGTTTACGTCATTAACCCGGAAAGATGATCAAGGTTTTCCCCGAATTTGAGACAAAAAAAAGCGAGTTTCCTAAGCAGAAACTCGCGAAGTCTATTCAGAATGAATGTAACAATATATGAGCCTATCTATTAATCATCAGAAAGGACAAAAGGTTGTCTATTCGAGATCAAGCTTAGTCTCGACTCCGAAACACTATGTCATGATTTTGTTAGAGTTAGGTCTGTTTTCTATTATCGAAATATATATTTACATTTAAAATCAATCAGTCACATTAATCGGTTTCAATTCATAAAGCTGAATGATGTTAAATCGCCATTTCATCAAGAGCTCGATACACCATCTCATCCATATGGCCATCATAAATTTGTCTGCAGACCTTGCGACGAACAGCTAAACCGGCAATCAGACGCTCAATAGTAAGATGTTTGAGATCATTTTGCGTATTGAACAGCTCAACGGTCTTACTCAGAGTCTCATAAGGTAATGGGTCATCTCCAACTCTTAACCAATCAAGCTTCTCAATGTACTCAGAGCACTCTTCCTTAATCGAGGCGTATGAGTGCCCTGTCATTGCTGATAACGCCGTTATGCTGCGTTCCAGAGCCTCTGGTGAGGTATATTTGGATAGAGTAATGGTAATTTCATCTGCATTAATCTCAACCAGATGTTTTCTTTGCTTGATCCTACGCCCTAAATTACCACGAGGAGACGGTGCTTTGCGCTGAATAGGCTCAAATTCGCCGTCAATGATGCCTGAGAGCTCTTCTAGCTGTTGTTTGGATACCATCTCATTACGAAGTGGGTTTGGCAGCGTAGGAGCCATGTTACGCTTTCCTGCGTTTGTGGTACGAGCACGTGAATAACGCAAGACTTCCTCAACATCACACTTGATATCGATCTGGTAATCCATGATTTTGCCTTTCTCGATCATGGTTTCGATCGTCAGGTGGTAGCCCCATAAGTTAACAACAAAAAGATCTTCCGTCCCTTTTCCATCAGATAATCGTTTCAGTTCCCGGATAAGATCCATGGAGAATCGACGCCACTCGATGTTACGCGCTAACTTCTGATTCAGTTCACTAAGCAACATGCAATCCGTATGGCGACGAACCATGCGGCTACGGAAAAAGGAATATAACTGGAACACCAAAGTATGTTGTTTCAGAATCTCTGGCGGAAAGAGGAAGAAGTAATCACGAGTCAGCAATTCCTCGTAAAACGACGGCTCCCAAACCAATATGTACAAATTAGGTTTGATTCGGATCTCACCGTCGCTGCCCTCAACTGGCGCTTCTTCTGATGCGGTGATCGTTCGCGCTAGAAAGCGGAATCGATCACTTTTAAAACCTTCCGGCATGTTTTCACTTAACCAGCGGCCTGTAAGCTCATGCAACTGGAAGTCGGTGAATTCGATTCTATCGATACTGTCACGAATGGAATCACGAGCAGGTCCACTGTCCTTTTTGCCACGCAATGACAGGATGTCGGTGATATACAGCGGTGTTTTATTCGGTACATGAGCAGCATCAAGATGGTACTGATCTTTGTGATGATCATGGTATTGCACGGTCAGGGTAAACAGCGCAAACAAGGTCATCAGATCATCGACTGTCATGATATTTTTTGACGATCGAGTTTCTATTACCGCTTTCGTACCAGAGATCGACACCATCGACTTCTGATAACTCTTACGAGTACGTGGTGGCGCCAAAGCTTGGTCAATAATCCCTGCCCAATTAGTTGGAGAGACGACGAATTGATCCGCTTCATCTTTCATCGTCGGCGGCGTGTTTAAGCCATGTTCTGTCAGCAAGCGTTTGTTTACTTGCGTCTGAGCTAGTGCTTTTGAGCGTTTTTGTTTTTCATTCTGGCGGACTTTTTCAGTAACTAAGCTCGTTGCACCCAAAGCGGAAATGAGCTTATTGGGATTAACAAACGTGTGAAGCATGGTTTTACCTGCCAGTCCTTCTTCAAAGCGAACTGGAGTTTGCGTAAATAAACCAATGTTCACCGCTGCTCGTAATCGTTGTTGTAACGCAGCACGAGTCAGTTGACCATCTGTTGCTTCAACGATTTCAGTAGTTGATACAAGTCCATCTTTGCTGCTGAAACCTCTCAACGAGATCAGATTAAGCAATTCTAAGATGCTTTTGGTCACCCCTTTGAAGTGTTGGTATTGTTCTACCCAATCTGCAGAAGATTCGTGCACTTCAAAAAGATGCCCGTCTTTGTGGCTTCTTGGTGCTTTAATCAGAATTTTTTCATCAGCCATCATTTTAGATCCAGATCACACTAGCCGTAGTTGTGCTATGGTTCCGAAGAATAAAGAAAAACAGATCATAAATAAAGAAAAAATCTTGTTTTTTAAATAACTGATCTTTTTGATTATATGATCTTAATTGATTATATGATCTATTGATCTGGCAATTTTTATCATTTTAAGTTGTTGTTATAAAAAGGAATTGTCGAAACCCCTTTCGGAACCATGATCATGAATATAACGAAACGATGATCAACAATATCTTGAAAGCATGATCATATCCTCTCGTAAGCATGATCATTAAGTTTCTGAAAAGATGATCAAAATGGTCTTGAAACGATGATCATGACATTTGTACAGGTTATCCACAGAAATGCGGGTTTGCTTGATCAACAAAGGTGTAAACACCATGGATTTTACCGCCTCCTTGGTTCCGGATCGATGATCAAGAGTAGCGTTAATGCCAAGTTAAAGTCTCATTTCGGCGGTAATTTATTCATGTGCTGAAAATATCATCAGATATCAGTACTAAGCGTGTAAATCCTATATCTGTTCTAAATTTAGGAAGCATGATCATGATAGCCGTACTTATCAAATACCATGTTTTTATTTCATCGTTCCGAGGTTTGTTTACGCTTGATTCTCTGAATGCCCCAGTATATCTGCATTCGTCCGTAAAATGGCGAGTAAAAAGCATGCTTCCGAGAAACCTATTCACTTGATCATTTTTCCGATGGTTTGATCGCATCGAATAACGTCCATCTACTCATGCACTCCCCTACTTTTGTCATGATCATGCTTTCGTAAGTTGGATAAAACACGGAAAGATGATCAAGTAACCCTCTTGATCATCTTTCCGAACCATCTATTAAAAAATGGCCTCAAATGCTTTGGAAGCATGATCAAGTAGGTATCCGTGAATGAATCTTGTCCCCGTTTCTGCATTTTTTGTTGTAAACATGTTGATTTTACATAATCCGTAATTTAGCCGGTCAATATAATCGTTCCGCATAAATTTTAATTTACAAT